>NZ_JBIUTQ010000001.1:0-1078798 GCF_044741965.1 Streptosporangium sp. NPDC087985 | reverse complement strand
GGACAGGATTTGAACCTGCGACCTCTGGGTTATGAGCCCAGCGAGCTACCGAACTGCTCCACCCCGCGTCGGTGTGTGTCTTAAGACTACCCGGCTTTGGCAGTGGAGAGCAAATTGATTGCGCACCACAGAAAATCCCGGTCAACGCGAGAGGCCCGGATCTTCAAGAAGATCCGGGCCTCTCACTCTGGTAGCGGGGACAGGATTTGAACCTGCGACCTCTGGGTTATGAGCCCAGCGAGCTACCGAACTGCTCCACCCCGCGTCGGTGTGTGTCTTAAGACTACCCGGCTTTGACGGTGGAGGCGAATCAAATGGCTCACTGGGTCCGTGAACTCTTTAGGGGCTCGGTGATGGGGTCGGTGTCGGGCTCCCGGAGGGAGCCGGGGCCGGAGACTCCGACGGGGCCGGAACAGGCGTGGTCGTCGAGGCCACGGCACCTTCCAGCTTCTCCAGTGCCTTCTGCAGCTCCTTCTGAGCCTCGCCGTACTCGGCCCAGTTCGGCGGGTTGGCTGCCAGTGCCTTCTGCGCCTTGTCGTACGCCTGCTGCGCCTCGGTGATCGCCTGGCTCAGCGTGGTGTTGGACTGGACCGGCGTGTTCGGCTTGGTGACATCCGGTTTCGCCTGCTGGGTGTGCTCCCCGAAGACCTGCTTCAGAGCGCCTTCCAGCGTGTCGGCGAAGCCGACCTTGTCCCCGTAGGAGGCCAGGACCCGGCGGAGGATCGGATACGGCTCCTGCCCCGAGGAGGCGGCGGTCTCCACGTATACCGGCTCGATGTAGACCAGGCCGCCGGCGAACGGCAGGGTCAGCATGTTGCCGTAGCGGATCTTCGCCCCACCGATGCCGAGCAGGTTGAGCTCGCCGGAGAACTTGTTCTGGAAGTTGTTCTGCACCTGGCCGGGGCCGGGGATGGTGGTGTTGGAGGGCATCCGCAGGATGCGCAGCTTTCCGTAGTCCGGCCCCGGGTTGGCGTCCACGGCCATGAACGCGGCCAGGTTGGGGCCCTGGCGCGGCACGAACGTGGTGGTCAGGGAGAACGTCGGTTCCTCCGTGTCGGGCATCTTGACCGACAGGTAGTACGGGGGCTGCTTGATGTCCCGGCCACCCGAGGACGGGTCGTTGGGGACGTTCCAGAAGTCCTGACCGCTGTAGAACGCGTTCGGATCATCGATGTGGTAGCGGGACAGCACGTCGCGCTGGACCTTGAACAGCGCCTCCGGGTAACGCAGGTGCTGCTTGAGGCCGTCCGACATCTCGCTCTCCGGCTTGATGATGCCGGGGAAGGCCTTACGCCAGGTCCGCAGGATCGGGTCCTTCTCGTCCCAGGCGTACAGCGTGACCGTGCCGTCGTAGGCGTCCACCGTGGCCTTGACCGCGTTGCGCATGTAGTTGATCTGATCGCGCGGCTGCGGCACCACCAGGCGCGGATCGGTGACCAGGTCCCGCGTCATCGCCTCCAGGCTCCTGCTGTCGGAGTAGGGGTAGGCGTTGGAGGTGGTGTAGGCGTCGACGATCCAGACCACTCTGCCGTCGACGATGGCCGGGTAGGGGTTGTCGTCCAGGCTCAGGAACGGCGCGACCTTGGCGATGCGCTGCTGCGGGTTGCGCTCATAGAGGATCTTGGACTTGTCGTTGATGTCGCTCGACAGCAGCAGGTTCTTCTCGCTGTACTTGGCCGCGTAGAGGAGACGGTTGAGGAACGAGCCGACGGGGACGCCGCCCTTGCCGTCGTAGGTGGTGTTCTGCTGACCGGTGCCGCTGCTCAGCGGGTAGTCGAGCTCCTGCGCCTTGTCGCCACCCACGATGACGTAGTCGGGCGCTCCCGGGGACTCGCCGAAGTAGATCCGCGACTCCTTCAGCCCCGTCCGCTCGACCAGCGGACCGGTCACCGGCATGTCCTTGGCGTCGAAGTTGGGCAGGCCCTGCGAGTCGACCTCGTTGCCCGGCGCGGCCACGAAGCCGTAGCCGTGGGTGTAGACCAGGTGCCGGTTGATCCAGTTGTTCTGCTCGGCGGGCGGCCCGGCGAGCTCTCGCACCGCCACCACGGTGTCGCGCATCTTGCCCGATTCATCCGGGTAACGGTCGACGTCGAGCGGGTCATGGAAGTCGTAGAAACCGCGGATACGCTGCTTCTGCTGGTAGGTCTTGGCGACCAGGTTGGGATCGAGCAGTCGCACGCCGGAGATCGAACTGTCGGCGGTGACGTTGACCTTGGAGACGTCACCCTGCGCCGCGTAGTCGATGACATCGGTCTTGTCGACGCCGTAGGCCTTCCTGGTGGCGTCGATGTTGCGCTTGATGTACATCTGCTCCTTGTTCTGCTGGTTCGGCTTGACCTGGAACTGCTCGACCAGGGCCGGATAGACCCCGCCGATCAGGACGGCCGAGAGCACCAGCAGGCCGAAGGAGACGCCGGGCAGCATGCCGCCGGGCCGTACGACCCCGGCGAAGAAGAGAACGGCACAGATCAGGGCGATGATCGCCAGGATGGTCTTGGCGGGCAGCACCGCGTTGACGTCGGTGTAGGACGCGCCGTACGCGAATCCGCGGTCGGAGAAGACCAGGCCGAAGCGGTCGATCCAGTAGGCGACCGCCTTGAGCAGCACGAACACACCGAGCAGCACCGACAGGTGGATCCGGGCGGCTCGGGAGGCGTGCACGCCGGGCGACTGGAGCCGGAACCCGCCGTACAGGTAGTGCACGAGTGCCGCCGTGATGGCCGACAGCACCACCGCGGTGAACAGGAAGTCCAGCACCATCCGCAGGAACGGGTAGGTGAACATGAAGAACGACACGTCGTACTTGAACAGCGCGTCGGTCTCGCCGAACGGCGTGGCGTTGACGAACTCCAGCCAGGTCTTCCACTGGCCGGAGAACGACGATCCCGCGAACAGGGCGAGAACGGCGACACCGATCAGGAAGATCAGCTTGCGGTGGGGGTCGAGGGCCATCCGGTAGCGGTCGGCGCCACTGGCGCCGCCGAACATGCCCGGGCCGAACATCGGCCGCATCCGGTAGGCGAGCAGCATGTTGCCGCCCACCAGGCCGGCCATCAGTACGGCGCCCACGATGAAGAGCAGGATCTGTGTGATGATCACACCGGAGAAGACCGACGTGTAGTTCACCGAGTCGTACCAGAGGTAGTCGGTGAAGATGCCAGCGAAAAGGAAGAACAACACAACGAGCGCGACGATGGCGATCGCGACGGGAAGTAGCAGTCGTGGCCGGCGGGGCAAGCGCATTGCCCTACCGGCTCCGGGGGTCCGGAAGCTCAAGGCCAACCCCTTGTCGTAAGAGCACGGTCCGTGTTTGGCAACCTACACCGGAGGGGGTTGGGTCGCGCTCAGCCTCTTGGCCACGGTCCGGCCACAACGCCCCACAGGTATCGAATCCACCACTGTCAACGCACGAGACACCGAATCGGTGCCCGGACGCGCGATCTGGTCACCTCGGTGCTGCTGGTGCTCCTGCCGTCAACCGGCGGAACAGCTCGGCGCGGTGCCGGAACCGGTGCGGACCACGTCGATCGCCTGTACGGCGTCGTGAAGGGTCTTCACCTTGATCAGCTTCAGCCCGTCGGGGATCGCCTTGACCGCCTCGGCGCAGTTGGCCGCCGGGGTGAGGAAGACCGTGGCTCCGGATCTGCGGGCGCCCACCATCTTCTGCTGGATGCCGCCGATCGGGCCGACCTCGCCCTCCGCCGTGATCGTCCCGGTCCCGGCGATCGCCTGGCCTCCGGTCATCGAACCCGGGGTGAGCTTGTCCATGATGCCGAGGGAGAACATCATCCCCGCGCTCGGGCCGCCGACGTCGCCGACGTTGATCTTCACCTTGAACGGGAATCTGTATTTGATCTGCATGGTGATGCCCACGATGGACGTGCCGTCCGTATCCGCCGCCGTGGGGATGGCCAGAGTCGTGCTCTGGCCGCCGCGTTTGACGACGAAGGTGACCGTCTGGCCGGGCTTCTGCTTGCGGACGGTCGCGGAGATGGTCTCGCGGTCGACCGCGCGGACCCCGTTCACCGAGACGATCTCGTCCCCGGACTTGAACTTCCCGTCGGCCGGCAGGCCCTTCTGGACGGAGGCGACGCTCACGACGGCGGTGTAAGGGATCTTCAACTCGGACAGCGCCGCCGCGGTCGCGTCGTCCTGGGAGTTGGTCATCTCCTGGGTGTTCCGCTGCTCGACCTCTTCGGCCGTGCTCGTCGGCGGGAAGATCGTCTCCTCCGGCACGACCGCGACGGTCGGGTCGACCCAGCCTCTGAGCGCGCTGAACAGGTCGATCCTGTTGCCCGGCCCCCCCTGGTAGGCGACGGTGACGAGGCTGAGCATGCCCGAGGCCGGGTAGGTCTCGTGTCCCTCGATGCTGATCACCGGCTTGCCCTTGATGTCTCCGATGGTGTTCTCGGTCGGTCCAGGGCTCAGGACGACGTACGGCACGGGCAGCACGGCGCCGACGACGCCGAACAGAAGCGTGAGGAAGCCGGCCACCATCAGGGTCAGCGCTCGTCGGGACATGGACGCAGCCTATGCCGTGCGGCCGGTCAGGGAGATGCACGTACGCGCCGTCATATTCCGAATCGTACGGCTTGCACCTGATCTCACTCGCAAGCCCCGACCCATTCGGCCGAGCCGTCCGCGAAAAGCTGGTTCTTCCAGATCGGCACCTCGCTCTTGAGATCGTCGATCAGCCGCCGGGAGGCTGCGAACGCCTCGGCACGATGGGGACTGGCGACCGCCACGATGACCGCGATGTCGCCGAGTCCGAGGTCGCCGACCCGGTGCACCGCGGCCAGCGCCGTCACCGGGAAGTCAGTGGTGATCTTCTCAGCGACCCGGCGCAGCTCGTTCTCGGCGCTGGGGTGGGCCGAGTAGGACAGCTGTGTGACCGGTTTGCCGTGATCCTGGTCCCGCACGGTGCCGATGAAAATCGTCGTGCCGCCCGCGGCCTGGTCTCCGACGGCGGAGAGCACCTCGTCGACGGAGAGCGCCCGGTCGCGGATATCGAGCAAACGGATGACGTCCACGTCAGAGAGCGTACCGCCCCGGAAGCCGGGCTTTCCGGTCCGCACGGCGTACCGACGGGGTCCCGCGTACGCGCCACCTGCGAGAACGGGACCCGGCCGGGTCTGTCCCGCCGGGGGGAACGGGCACCGGGCGCGGAGCCTCACATACGTCGTTTCTTGCGGGCGACGCGGACGATCGCGGCGGTGCCGAGGACCGCGACGGTCGCGCCGGCCGCGGTGATCGTGGCCTCCTTGCCGGACAGGCGGCGGCCGACGACCGTGTGCCTGCCTTCGCGCAGTTCCAGGAGCTGCTCGAACGCGGCCTCGTTGCTCCACAGCGGTTTCCATCCGGCCGCGCGCAACCCGGCGCAGTCGACCACCCACGGGTAGACGACGTAGTGCAGGTCGGTGGCCGGGGCCGGGGTGATGCCCAGCCGGTGCAGGCGCTGGGCGGTGCCGAAGGTCAGTCCGGCGGGCAGCTCGAACCGGCGCAGGCCGGAGAGTTCCTCCACCTGGTCCTGCTCCAGCCAGCCGTCGCATCCGACGGCCACCACCCCAGAGACGGTGCCGAGCGCGGCCATCTCCAGCGCTGTGACCAGGTCGTCCATATGGCAGAACTGCCAGCGGGGGCTGCATCCCTTGACGCTGAGCAGCCTGGGCGCCTCGAAGTGGCGGGTGACCACGCTGTCCACGCCCGGTCCGACCACGGCGGCGGGGCGCACCACGGTCACCTCAAGGCCGGGATGGCTGCGCAGCGAGCGCCGGACCAGCGCCTCGATCTCCAGGTGGTCGCCGACGATGCCGGTGTCGGGTTCGGCGGCCACCGGGGAGTCCTCGGGCAGCGGAACGTCGTTGTCCGGCGCCGCGCCGTAAACCATGGCGCTGGTGACCAGCACGACGCGGCGTACCCGGGCGGCGGCGCTGGCGGTAAGCACCGTCTGGGCCGCGCGCAGGTTGTAGGCGCGTCGCTCTCCGGGGTCGGCGTCGAGCGCGTAGTCACCCCCCAGATGTACGAGAACGTCGATGTCGGAGATCCGGTTCGCCAAGAGCGGATCCCGGACATCAAGGACTCGCCAGGTGACGTCGGACACATCGCCGCGCTGGTCGTCGATGGCCACAACCCTGCGGAAAGCCGCAGACGAGGCGACCTTCATGAGGAATGCACGGCCGATACCCGAGGCCGCGCCGGTGACGGCGACGACCGGAGGTCGGAGGCGTTTCGAGGTAGGCACCAGGTCCTCACTTTGCACTGACCCGCCATGCGACGGATAACGTGGCGGATGTGGACTCCTCCATCCTGCACGAGGTAGAGCGGTGACTGACTTGCCAGGTCGGGAAAACGACCCCAACGAGAATCCGTTCGCCATGTTCGGCGACCCGGAGCAGATCGCAGCGGCCATGCGCCAGTTCGCCGACATGCTCTCCGCGCCACCGAGCTCAGGTCCCGTCAACTGGGACATGGCGAAGAACATCGCCCGGCACGTCGTGGCCGCCGAAGGCGACCCGAGTGTCATGGAAGGCGAGCGGCGTCAGATCGTGGACGCCCTCAATCTCGCCGACCTGTGGCTGAACGAGGCGACCGCGCTTCCAAGCGGGGTGGGCAATCCGCAGGCGTGGAGCCGGTCGGAATGGATCGAGAAGACCATTCCCGTCTGGCAGCAGCTCTGCGATCCGATCGCGGCCCGCATGGTCGAGACCATGAGCGGCACCCTCGGCGCCGCCGGTCTGCCGGCCGAGGCCCAGGCCATGGCCGGGCCGCTGATGGGCATGATGAAGCAGATGGGCGGCATGATGGTCGGCCAGCAGATCGGCCAGGCCATCGGCTCGCTCGCCCGCGAGGTGATCGGCTCGTCCGACATCGGCCTTCCGCTGTCCGGCGACGCCGCCCTGCTGCCCGGCGGCATCGCCACGTTCAGCCAGGGGCTGGAGACGCCCGGTGAGGAGATCCGGCTGTATCTGGCTCTCCGCGAGGCGGCCCACCACCGGCTGTTCCAGCACGTGCCGTGGCTGCGCGCGCATCTGCTCGGCGCCGTGGAGGAGTACGCCCGGGGCATCACGGTGGACGTGTCCGCCCTGGAGGAGCAGCTACGGGGGCTGGACATCAACAACCCCGAGCAGCTCCAGCAGGCGCTGAGCGGCGGCAACCTGCTCAAGCCCGAGGAGACCGACCGGCAGAAGGCCGCCCTGAGCAGGCTGGAGACCATGCTCGCGCTGGTCGAGGGCTGGGTCGGCACGGTCGTGGACGGCGCCGCCGACGGCAAGCTGCCCTCGTCGACCGCGCTGGCGGAGACGGTACGGCGCCGCAGGGCGACCGGCGGTCCCGCCGAGCAGACCTTCGCCACGCTCGTCGGTCTCGAACTGCGTCCTCGCCGCCTGCGCGAGGCGGCGGCTCTGTGGCAGGCGCTGGAGGCCGACCGCGGCATCGACGGCAGGGACGAGGTATGGGGTCACCCTGACCTGATGCCGACCGCCGACGACCTCGACAATCCCGCGGGATTCGTCCGGGGAGAGCCCCAGTTCGACCTGTCCGGCCTGGACGCGTCCCTGGAGGAGCCCCCCACCGAGGACGACGGCAGGGACGGCAAGGACGACTCCGCGTGAGTCTGCGCGCGCACGCACAGAGCGTGCTCGCCGGCTGGACCGCGCCGACGGCGCAGGAGGAGCTTCTGCGCAAGGAGTTCCTGCGGCATGTGGAGACCCACGAGGACGCCATGTGGCGCGAGTGCGTGCCGGGGCACCTGACGGCCACGACCGCGGTGCTCTCCCATGACGGCGAGCGGGTGCTGCTCACGCTGCACCCCAAAGCCGGCATGTGGCTGCCGATGGGAGGCCACTGCGAGCCCGGTGACATCTCGCTCCAGGCCGTGGCCCTGCGGGAGGCCACCGAGGAGTCCGGCATCCCCGGCCTGCGGCTGCTGCCCGGTCCGCTCGCCCTTGACCGGCACCGGGTCTGGTGTCACCCGCCGCACAGCCATCATCTGGACGTGGAGTACGGCGCCGTCGCCCCGGCCGACGTCGAGGCCGTGATCAGCGACGAGTCGCTCGACCTGAGGTGGTTCCCGGTGGAGGAGATCCCCGAGCTCTCCGATGAGGCGACCCGCCGTCTGGCGCGCCGCGCGCGAGACCTCATGCACTCGCTGTAGCCGGGCTGTCTTACGCTCGTCTCACGTCCCCCTGAGTATCGTCCCGCTCACTGGCGCGACGAGCGGAGCGGGGAAGCGTGAGCGTGGACATCGCAGCCGACGATGGTGTGGGCGGTTCGATCGTGACACCGTCACGGCGGCGTCGGCGGCTCCCCAGAGCCCTCGTCTGGGCGCTGGTCACCCCGTTCTCCGCCTGGGCCGTGGCCAGGGTGGCCGGGCTGGAGCGGGGGTCGCCGGCCACCCAGCTCATGACCGGCACGCCGTATGTGGCGGCGGCCTCGCTCGTCCCCGTGCTCCTCGCCGCGCTGTCGCGCACCCGCGCGGCCGCGGGTGTCGCGCTGGTCACCACCGCGGCGCTCGGCTTCAGCGTTCTTCCACGGGCCTTCGGCTCCGCGGAGGCCGCCTCCGGGACGCCGCTGCGGGTGCTGACCCTTAACGCGTTCTTCGGCCAGGCCGACCCCGAGGCCGTGATGGACCTGGTCCGACGGCTGAACCCGGACGTGCTGAGCACCCAGGAGCTGACACCGGGGCTGGTGGAGAAGCTGGACGCGGCCGGGCTACGGGAACTGATGCCGCACCGGCTGCTGGCCGCGGAGTGGAGCGCGCGCGGCAGCGGCCTGTACGCCAGGTATCCGCTGACCCCGCTGGAGAAACTGTTCCGGCCGATCGGGCACAACATGCCCGCCGCCCTGATCAACCTCCCCGGTGTCAGACCCATCGAGTTCGTCGACGTGCACACCTACGCGCCACTGGGCGACCAGGTGCGCGAGTGGACGGCGGCGCTGGAGGCCTTTCCCTCAGCGGTGCCCGACAGGATCCGCATCCTCGCGGGCGATTTCAACGCCAGTCTCGACCACGCCGCGATGCGCCGCTTTCTCAGCCGGGGATACGCGGACTCGGCCGACAGGGCCGGGCAGGGGCTCACGCCCACCTGGCCCGCCAACAAGCGGGTTGTTCCGCCGCTCATCACCATCGATCACGTGGTGGTGGACCGGCGGGTGAAGGTGAACGAGGTCAGCGTCCACACCGTCCCCGGCACCGACCACCGGGGCCTCTTCGCCGACCTGCGACTGCCCCGGGACTGACGCGGCTCACACCGAGAGCAGCGCCCGGGTGCTGTCCCAGCCTTCCAGGCCGGGATCCAGTCTGGCGAGGTCGCCCGGTGTGCGCAGGCGGTGCCAGCCGGGGCCGGTGGCGACGGCCCGGGGGGCGGGCGCCGAGGCGCGCAGTGCCCTGACCGGGTCGTGGTGGTCGAAGCCCACGCCGGCCCAGTCGGGGTAGGGCAGGTGGGAGGCTATCGCCACGGCGCCGCCGTCGACGGCCGGGCAGACGGCCAGCTGTGCCCTGCCGAGCGCGCGGAAGAGCTTGCCGATCAGCAGGGGGGGCAGGTCGGGCGCGTCGCCGCTCAGCAGGACCGCCTGCTCGCCGTACGGCAGCGCCGCGAAGGCGGCCCGGACCAGGGCCTGCCCGGACAGGTCGGGGATCTCGACGACCGGGGTTCCCGGCCAGACGATCTCCTCCATCCCCGGCACGCTCGTCACCAGAACCGGCGTGACGAAATCGAGGCCGGCGACGAGCTCGTAGGTGTCCTCGGCCACGGCGGCCAGGAACTCGGCGGCGCCGACCCCCGGTGGGGCCGCTCCCGCCGTCGAGGACGTGACGACGACGGCCACCAGCCGCGCCTCCGTCACCATTCCTCCGCGGTGCCGTGGGCCGCCATGGAGAATCCCTCAAGGAAGCCTCGCGCCCGCTCGGCCTTGGGATACTGTTCCACCAGCGCCCAGAACCGGGGACCGTGACTGGGCACCAGCAGGTGCACGAGCTCATGCATGATCACATAATCGACCACCCATGAGGGCATGCCCCGCAGCCGCGTGGAGATTCTGATGGTGCCGTGATCAGGGGTGCATGAGCCCCAGCGGTGCTGCTGGTTGTCCACCCATCGCACGCTTGACGGGCTCGCTCTGCCGCCGAGATAGCGCGCCGACAGCTCGCTGGCCCGATCGAGCAGGTCGTCGTCGGAGGGACGTCTCCGTTGCTCCTTGGCCGCGAGCCGGTCGAGCATCCGCCGTACCCATTGCTCCTCGTCTGTGCTGCTCAATCCTGCGGGAAGCAGCACGATCGTTTTCTCGCCGTCGCGGTACGCGGAAACCGTCCGCCGGCGACGAGAACTTCGACGGACCTCGACTGTCTCGGGGGGCACATATGAACGGTAGCCGAGAATGACGAATTCACACCAGAGGTAGAAGGCGTTCTGGCTGGTCACTCCCTCGTTCGTTGATTTTTTGGCGAGACCGATTCGCTATGGCGGGGACTTATCGAAATAACACGTATATCGGCCGTCTCAGGAGTTGCCGAATCACGGGACCCGCCGTTCTCGCCGGGACCTGCCGTTCCCTCTGCGCCGGCAGCCCTCCGGACATGTCCGGTGAGGTCATGGCGTCCGGCTCGGCGAGAGACTCCCGGCGCAGTGCGCGGAGAGGTTGTCCACAGGGGGTGCGGGGGTTGTCCACAGGCGGCGGGAAACGCGCCCGGGACCGTGCGGGGGCGTGGCACGCTGGCACGCCTCTCCAGGAAAGGCAGCCGTATGAGACCACGTCTGAAGCCCGCGCTGCGCAGGGTGGCGCGTGACGGACGCACCCTGCAGTTCGGTCTGCACCCTCGGCACGCGGTGGTGCTGGCCGACCTCGAACCCGAGGTGCGCCACTGGATCGAGGGGCTGGACGGCATGCGGCATCTGCCGGGGGTGCTGGCCGGCGCGGCCGAAGCCGGGATCGGCGAAGAGCGTGGCAAGGCCCTGCTCGACCTGTTGGTGAGCCGGGGCGTGGTGGACGACGCGGGGACACCGCCTGGCCCGCTGCGCGGGCTCACGCTGGCCGAGCAGGACCGGCTCCAACCGGATCTGGACGTGCTCTCCCTCTCCCCCGGCACGACCGACGGCGGTCTCGCGACGCTGGAGCGGCGGCGGAACGCCCAGGTGCGGGTGTATGGAGCGGGCCGGGTGGGCGCGCAGATCGTCGCGCTGCTCGCCGCCTCCGGGGTCGGCCGGCTCTGCGTCGTCGATCCCGGCACGGCCCGCCCTCAGGATGTCGTGCCCGGTGGGCTGAGCTGGGCGGACGTGGGGGTGGGCAGACAGGAGGGCGCGGTCGCGATGGCCAGGGCCGTGGCATCCTCGGTCACCGCGTGGACCGGTGACGGCGCCGCCCACCTCGCCGACGGTGCCCGCGCGCCCGACCTGGCGATCCTCGCGCCGGTGGAGCCGCTGGACGGCCTGCTGGTCGAGGAGCTCCTCGCCTGGAAGATCCCGCACCTGCTGGTGACCGCTTTCGAAGGATGCGGATCGGTCGGTCCGATGGTGTTGCCCGGGCGGAGCACCTGCCTGCAGTGCCTAGATTTGATCCGACGCGACCGCGACCCTGGCTGGCCGGTCGTCAGCGCCCTCCTCGGCGGCTTCCCCGCAGGCGAAATCGCCTGCGGCACGGTGATGTCATCGCTGGTGGCAGCGGCAGCGGCGGGGCATGCGCTTGCTCTGCTCGACGGGTGCGAGTCAAATGTGACAAACAGCACAATGGATATTTTGCCCGATATGAGATGGAGGCGGCGATCCTGGAGTGTTCACCCTCAATGTCGTTGCTTCCGCGACGGCATGGGTCCGCTGACAATGGTCACGTCGGCTATCTGCCGCTGATAGACACCACCCCGAAGGGAGGGAGCGGCGTCGCGCTGTACGGCGGACACGCCGCAGGCCAAAGGTGAGTGACCTTCCGCGCCGCGCCATTGAGCGCTCCGCCAAGCTGGCGGCCCTCCCGATCGGGTTCGCCGGCCGCACCGCCCTCGGGCTGGGAAAAAGGATCGGGGGCAGGCCCGCAGAGATCGTCGCCCAGGAGATCCAGCAACGCACCGCCGAACAGATCTTCAAGGTACTGGGGGAGCTCAAGGGCGGGGCGATGAAGCTCGGCCAGGCGCTGTCCATCTTCGAGGCCGCTCTGCCCTCGGAGGTCGCCGGACCCTACCGCGCGACTCTGACCAAGCTGCAGGATGCCGCCCCGCCGCTGCCGGCCACGACCGTGCACAAGGTCCTCGTCGAGCAGCTGGGCGATGACTGGCGGGAGAACTTCCAGTCGTTCGAGGACAGGCCGACCGCCGCCGCGTCGATCGGCCAGGTACACAAGGCCGTCTGGCACGACGGCCGGACGGTCGCGGTCAAGATCCAGTATCCGGGGGCAGGCAAGGCGCTGCTGTCCGACTTCACCCAGCTAGCCCGGCTCGGCAAGCTCTTCGCGGTGCTGCTGCCCGGTCTCGACATCAAGGCCGTGCTCGGCGAGCTGCGTCAGCGCGTGGCCGAGGAACTCGACTATCTCCGTGAAGCCGAGGCCCAGCACGCCTTCGCGCTGGAGTTCAACGACGACCCCGACTTCCTCGTCCCGGATGTCATCGCCGCCAACGAGCAGGTGCTCGTCTCCGAGTGGGTGGAGGGCACTCCGCTGTCGCGGATCATCCGCGACGGCACCAAGGAGGAGCGCGACCGAGCCGGGCTCCTTTTCGTCCGGTTCCTGTTCTCCTCCCCCGCGCGGGTGGGCATGCTCCACGCGGACCCCCATCCCGGAAACTTCCGGATCATGGAGGACGGGCGGCTGTGCGTGCTCGACTTCGGTGCCGTCAACCGGCTGCCCGACGGCTACCCGCCGGCCTTCGGAAAGCTGACCCGCATCTTCAACAACGGCGACATGGCGAGCGTGGTCCAGGGCCTGCGCGACGAGGGTTTCATCCTCCCGCACATCGAGGTCGACATGGAGGCGCTGCGCGCCTTCCTCGCCCCCTACGTCGAGCCGACCTCGGTGGAGGAGTTCACCTTCAGCCGGGAGTGGCTACAGCAGCAGGCGGCCCAGGTCACCGACCTGCGCCCCGGCAACGTCGTACGCCAGCTCAACCTGCCGCCCTCCTACGTGCTCATCCACCGGGTCCACGCGGCGGGCATAGGGGTGCTCTGCCAGCTCGGCGCCACCGCCCGCTTCCGCGAAGAGGTCGTCCGCTGGGTTCCCGGCTTCGCCGAGGAGGACCCCGAAGACAGCGTGGCCGTCGCGGGCTGAGTCCCCGCCGCGGACCCGATGACACACCGCCTACCGGCCAGGTGAACATGACCAGGCCCGATGACACACCGCCTACCGGCCGGTGAACAGGGGCGGCACAGCCGGAAGGGGTGGCCCGTTCGGACGGGCCACCCCTTGCCGGACTGTTTCTCCTGCCCGCCGATCCCTACCGGATCAGATGAGGCGCAGGAGCGCGTGACGGAGCCGCGAGGACGCGCGCTCCGCGTCCCGGCGGGCGCGGCGCAGACGCAGGACGCCCGAGACCAGACGCTGCTCCTCCGCTTCGCGGTGGAGCGTCCGTATTCGGTCGCGCACCAGTTCCTCTTGCATAGATGACATGTCCAGGCTCCGGGTGGTGAAGTAGCTCATCGGAAATGGTCCTTTCAGGAACGTTCAGGTTGTGGTTGATCAGGCAGCGAGCGGAGTCTTGCGGGGACGTCCGCGCGGGCGCTTCCGCGGCACGACGGCTCCGCGGAGGACGAGCTCGCCGCCCCAGACGCCCCAGGGCTCCTCGCGCTCGAGCGCGCGGGCCAGGCAGGCCTGCTGGATCGGGCAGCCTCCGCAGAGCGCCTTGGCGAACTCCACGTCCTCCGGAGACTCGGCGAACCAGAGGTCGGGGTCGGTACGACAGGGGATTGTGGCTTCGTCGATCAGGTCCATGACCGTCTGGGCCCCCATCTGTTTCACCTCTCTGTTAGGTGTTGATCTTTGGCTACCTCTGGGTGGGGGTCAGGAATAACGCGGACAAACAGAAAGGCCGCGGATCCTGGGTGCGGATCCGCGGCCTGAAGGCTTTTTCTCTCGGTCAAGTTATGACCGGAGGTCGCCTCCAGGGATACGGACCGCACAGCCCACCGTTTCGGGCGTGCTTGGTCGGTGCGTAGCCACCGGCATCCGGGGTCGGGACAGCCAGGGGTGCCGTCGTCGCGAATGCGGCGAGGGCGGCCACGTGGCCTGCCGGAACCTGGATGCGGGCAGACTGCTCCTGCCGGAGCTGAGCGGCCACGCCAGCCGTGAGGATGGCCTGACCGCCGCTGGGCAGAAGGGTGTTACGGCGCGTGAAGATGAGCCCGGACTGGGCGGACATCAGAATGCTCTTCACAGCGGACTCACCTCCATCTCTAGATCGTCGGACAGGACCGTCCGACTCGCTTGACCATGACCCTAAACCCGGTTCCCGGGGACGGGCAACATATTTTCTACCTGCAGTTTCACAACTAACTCACACGGATCATGGCCTCCTGCACCACCGACACCGCCAGTTCGCCGGAGCGCGTGAACATCTCCCCTCTGGCCAGCCCGCGCGCCGCTCCCGACCAGGGCGACTCCTGGGCGTACATCACCCAGTCGTCCACGCGGAAGGGCCGGTGGAACCACATCGCGTGGTCGAGCGAGGCCCCGGAGACGTTGGAGGACCCCCACGCGAGGCCGTGGGTCAGCAGCACGGTGTCCACCAGGGTGAAGTCCGAGGCATAGGCGGCGAGCACCACGTGCAGCAGCGGATCGTCGGGCAGCTCGGCGTCGTAGCGGAACCAGACATTCGTCTTCGAGCCACGCAACGCCGGGTCGCGCTGGGCCTCCCACGTCAAAGGGGTCACGTACCTGGCGTCCACCGGGCGCGGCCTGCCCAGCCACTCCCGCCACGGTGAGTCCTCCCCCACGGCCTCCAGGATCCGGTCCTGGAGCATGGGCAGGCTCTCCGGCTCCGCCACATCCGGCATGGTCGCGGCCTGGTGCTCGACTCCGGTCTCCATGACGTGGAAGGACGCCGACATGGTGAATATCACCTTGCCGTGTTGGATGGCCGAGACCCGGCGGGTGGTGAACGACCGGCCGTCGCGGACACGCTCCACGTTGTAGACGATCGGGATCGCCGGGTCTCCGGGCCGGATGAAATAGGCATGCAGCGAATGGACGTGACGCTCCGGCGGCACCGTCCGCCCGGCCGCCACCAGCGCCTGAGCGGCCACCTGACCGCCGAACACCCGCTGTATGCGCTCCTCGGGACTGCGGCCCCGGAAGATGTCGAGCTCGATCTGCTCCAGGTCGAGCAGGTCAAGCAGCTCCTTGAGAACCTCGTTCACACATACTCCGTCTAGTCTGCGGCCGCACGACAGAGGGCGAGCACCGCCTCGCCGTACCGCTCCAGTTTGATGCGGCCGATTCCGGTGATCGCCAGTAGGTCCTGCTCGGAGACCGGTGCCCGCTCGGCGATCGCCTGCAGGGTGACGTCAGTGAAGATCACATAGGTCGGGACCTTGATCTCCTTGGCGATGCTCGTGCGCCATGCCTTCAGGCGCTCCAGCAGGGCCTCATCGTAGTCGGCCGGGCAACCGGTGCATCTGCCGAGTTTCTGCTCGGCGGCGGCGGCGAGAGTCTTGGCGCAGATGCGGCAGCTCACCCGCGCGGCGACCATCCGGCGATCCCTGGGCGCGGGCGACGAGGTACGGCTCCGCGCACCCGGACGGCCCGCGAGACCGTCGAGGAAACGGGAGGGTCTCCTCGGACGTCCTCCCTGGGAGCGCGCCAGCGCCCACGACAGCGTCAGGTGGGCCCGGGCCCGGGTGATGCCGACGTAGAGAAGGCGGCGCTCCTCCTCGACCTGCTCAGGTGTCCTGGCATGGATGATCGGCAGCATGCCGTCCGTCACACCGACCAGGAAGACGGCGTCCCATTCCAGGCCCTTGGCGGCGTGCAGCGAGGCCAGGGTCACTCCCTCGACCGGCGGCGCGTGCTGCTCGCTGGCCCGGCGCTCCAGCTCGGCCACGAAGGCAGGCAGGTCCCCGCCCCGTGCGGCGAGGTCTTCGGCGAGGTCGGCCAGGGCTCTCAGCGACTCCCACTTCTCGCGGGCCTTGCCGCCTCCGGGAGCCTGGGGGGTCAGGCCGATGCCGGCGAGGATGTGGTGGACGGTCGGGACCAGCTCGTCGTCGTCCGCCGCGGAACGGGCGGCGCCGCGCAGCAGCACGACGGCCTGGCGGACCTCGGGGCGCTCGAAGAAGCGGTCGGCCCCGCGCAGCAGGTAGGGGATGCCCGCCTCGGCGAAGGCCTGCTCGTAGGCCTCGGACTGGGCGTTGACCCGGAACAGCACGGCGATCTCACGGGCCGGCACGCCGCTGTCGGTGAGCTTCTTCACCGCGCGCGCCACCCCCTCGGCCTCGGCGGGCTCGTCGTCGTACTCGGCGAAGACGGGTTCGGGGCCGTCGGGGCGCTGGGCGATCAGGGCGAGCCGGTGCGGGGTCTTCGCCGTCTCGAGCACCCGGTTGGCCAGGGAGACGACCTGGGGGGTGGAACGGTAGTCGCGGACCAGCTTGATCACGGCGGCGTCGGGATGCTCGATCGAGAAACCGGTCAGGTAGCGGGGGGTGGCTCCGGTGAAGGAGTAGATCGTCTGGTTCGGGTCGCCGACCACGCACAGGTCCGAGCGCCCGCCGAGCCAGGTGTCGAGCAGCAGCTTCTGCAGCGGGTTGACGTCCTGGTACTCGTCCACGACGAAGTAGCGGTACTGCTGGCGGATCTGGGCGGCCACCTCGCGGTGCTCGGTCATCACGGCGGCGGTGAGTTCGAGAATGGTCTCGAAGTCGACCAGGTGCCGGTCGCGGCGGAGCGTCTCGTAGGCGTCGTAGAGCCGGAAGACCTCTTCGGCCGGGACCGGCGGGGTCCGGCCCGCCTTCCCCGCGGCCTCGGCGTAGTCCTCAGGACCGACCTGGGTGACCTTGGCCCACTCGATCTCGGAGGCGATGTCCCGCAGCTCGGACCGGTCCGGATTCCTGCGGATGGCGCGGCAGGCGTCGATCAGCAGCGGAAGCTTCGACTCGATCACCCGGGGCGGGTCACCGCCGATGACCCGCGGCCAGAAGTAGGTGAGCTGGCGCAGCGCCGCGGCGTGAAAGGTGCGCGCCTGCACCCCCGGCGTGCCGAGCTGCCGCAGCCGCTGCCTGAGCTCTCCCGCCGCACGTGTGGTAAATGTCACAGCCAGAACGCTCTGGGCGTCGGTCACCCCGCTGTGCACGGCATGCGCGATGCGATGCGTGATCGCCCGCGTCTTCCCGGTGCCCGCCCCCGCGAGCACGCAGACCGGACCGTGAAGAGCCTGCGCCACCTCACGCTGTTCGGGATCCAGCCCCACCAGAACGTCGTCGGGCTCCACGGAGACTCCTTCACGCTGTCAAGGGGTTGGATGAAACATCCTCCCAGCCAGTGGCCAAACATCGTTCATTCTGTCAACATGCCGCCGTCAACCTATGTCGTTCGCCGAGATGCGCAAACAGACCATTCCCCCCACAATGGGGGTGAACTGTGGCCTGGGGGAAGGAAGAGACTCGTGCGAACTGTGGCAACCGTGAGTGCGCTCGCCCTGGCGGCGTTGATGATCGGCCCCACCGCGGTGCACGCGTCTTCGGTGGCACACGCGGCCTCCTCTCTCTCACCGGCCAGCGCCACCGTGACAGCCGAGAGCGCCGGTAAGGGAAGGCAGGGCGAGCCGACGCCCACCGCCACCCCAACTCCCCCTCCGGCGACGGCGACCGACCCGCTGGTCCAGAGCGTCTCCGTCGACACCATCGCGTACGGCCCGCACATCCGGCAGCGGATGGACGTCTGGCACCAGACCGACGGCCTCGTGCGTCCGGCCGTCTTCGTGATCCACGGCGGCTGGTGGTCGTCCGGGGACAAGAAGCAGCTGACCGCGGTGGCCCAGAGCTACGTCGAACAGGGCTACACGGTCTTCAACCTCAACTACCGCCTCTCCGGTGACGCGGCCTGGCCCGCCCAGCGCACCGACACGTTCAACGCCATCGCGACGGCGCGCAGGACCGCCCCCATGTGGGCCTTCGACCCGGACAACTACGTGGTCGTCGGCTTCTCCGCCGGAGGCCACCTGGCCACCGCGGTCGGCACCTACAAGGACGGCCAGCCCGGCCTGCGCGGCGTGGTCGGCATCTCCCCGGTGATCTCCCCGATCACGGCCTACAACGAGGGCGCCGACACGGTCGACGCGAACAGCCGCAAGCTACGCGAGTCGGCCATCCGTCTCGCCGGGGGCTGCGAGCCCGCCAAGTGCCCCAAGATCTGGAACAGCATGGAAGTGCCGCTGCACGCGAGCCGCGGCGACGCACCCGTCCTGACCTTCCACGCCGAGGACGAGTTCGTGTCGGTGGAGCACAGCCTCCGCCTCCAGACGCGCCTGGCCCGGTTCGGCGTGCACATGACGGTGCGGACCGAACCCGGATCCGATCACAGCTCGCTGGTGTACCGGCTCCCCGGCGTGGCCGAGACGGTGCACGCCTGGATCGCGGCCAGACTTCACTGACGGCGGGAAGATGAACGGCTCTCACTTTGTTGCCAGTGAGCGCCGAACATCACATGAGGGGATTTCCACAAAATGGCGCTCACTGTTTACACCACCACCTGGTGCGGCCCCTGCAAGCGACTGAAGTCCCAGCTCACCCGCGAGGGCATCTCCTACCAGGAGGTCGACATCGAGCGGAACCCCGAGGCCGCGCAGTTCGTCATGAGCGTCAACAACGGTAACCAGGTCGTCCCGACCGTGCTGTTCGAGGACGGCACGGCCGTGACCAACCCCTCGGTGATCGAGGTCAAGGCCCGCCTGCGCGTCTGATCACCAGTCGCCGGTCAGGCGCCCGCCGTACCAGGTCTCGATCAGCCTGCGAGCGATCGAGACCTCGGACGGCAGACGCACCTCACCACTCTCCAGGGCGGCCAGCAGCTCGGCACGGCTGAACCAGCGCGCCTCGGCGATCTCCTCGGGATCGAGGACGAACTCCGTCGAGGTGGCCCGAGCGAAGAAACCGAGCATCAGGCTGCGAGGGAACGGCCAGGGCTGGCTGCCCAGGTAACGGGGGTCCGTGACGTGCACGCCGACCTCCTCGACCACCTCGCGGGCCACCGCGTGCTCCAGCGACTCACCCGGCTCGACGAACCCGGCGAGCACCGACAGCCGGCCCTCGGGCCACTGCGGGCCCCGGGCCAGCAGACACCGGTCCTCCTCGTCGTGGACCAGCATGATCACCGCGGGGTCGACCCGGGGAAAGTGCTGGCTGCCGTCATTGGGGCAGACGCGCACGTGCCCACCCGCCCGCACCTCGGTGCGGCTCCCGCAGCGCGGGCAGAACTCGTGGCTGGAGTGCCATGCCTCCAGCGCGACCGCGTAGACCAGCAGCCCGGCGTCCAGATCTCCCAGCAGCGACCCGACCTGGCGGAGCCCGGCGACGACGGGCTGTCTCTCCCGCAGCGCGGAGGGAGTGAGCGGGGTGACGCCCCTGCTGGACGAGCCTCCGTGGGCGACGCCCGCCAGCGGCGCCGACACGGCGAAGTAGACGACACCCTCGGCGTCCACGCCGAGCAGGTAGCGCTCACCCTCGGGTGCTTCGGCCGTGGGCAGCAGCACCAGCGCCGCCTGCTCCCCGTTCCAGCGGATCAGCGCCTGCCCGTCGTCGACGACCACGACCCGGCTCGCGCCGTCCGCCCACGCCCGCTTGAGCCACTCGGCGTCGCCTCGGAGCATCGCCGAACGGTCGATCGCACTGCGCGCGAGCAGCAGCGGCCCCAGTAGTCCTTCTTGTGTCGTGATATCCACGCCGTCCCCGCTTCCCAGACCGATTGGACATCCTACGCCGCAGAGCAGGGCCGCCCTCCGGTGTCCTCGTCATCTCCTCGGGTCGTCCCGCAGTGCCTCGTCTCGCCGCCGAATACGCGATCGCACCCCCGCGATGATCTCGGTCAGGTTAGGATGCTCCAAGTTAGGTTAGGCTTACCTGATATCGGAGGTCCCTGCATTGCGGCTGTACCTCACCGCGCTCAAACCGACCGACGCGGTCACGGACGGGTTCCTCCCGGCGGCACGCGCGCTGGGCTGCGACGTCACGATCCTGACCGACCGGCCGGAGCACCATGTGGACACGGGGACCGAGGTGCTCCACTGCGATGTCCGCGACGCGCGAGCGATGATCGACATCATCGCGCATCATCACACGCCGGATGCTGTTTTCTCCAACTCCGACCACATCCAGGCGGAGACCGCCCTCGCCGCCGCCTACTTCGGCCTGCCCGGCAAGGACTGGCGGGCCTGCGTCGCCACGAAGAACAAGGCGCTCACCCGGCGCCGGCTGGCGGCGGCCGGAGTCGAGACCGTCCACTCCGTCCGGCTGGCCCCGGGCGACCCGGTGCCACCGGACCCGCCGTTCCCCGCGGTCGTCAAGCCGCGCGAGGGCGTGGCCAGCGAGGACGTCGTGCTGGTACGGGACCTCGGCGAGCTCACCGCGGCCGTGCGGGCGATCCGGAACCGGCGGCCGGGCGAGACACTGGTCGTGGAGGAGTATCTCGACGGCCCCCTGCACACACTGGAGACCCTCGGCGACGGCAAGAGCGTCCAGGTGCTGGGCGGCTTCCGGACAACCCTGGGGCCACTGCCGTACTTCGTGGAAGAACGGCTCGACTGGGAGCCCCCACCCGCGCGCGACCACGTGCTGCGAGCACTGGACGCGCTGGGGGTGGGCTTCGGAGCCTGCCACACCGAGTACGTCATGACGTCCGCCGGACCGCGGATCATCGAGGTCAACTACCGGGTGATCGGCGACCACTGCGACTTCCTGCTCGGCAACCTGCTGGGCGTCCCGCTGTTCGAGCACATCCTCGGCGTCCACCTGGGGGCCGGACTGCCCGAGCCCGGCAGGCCCGAAGGGCACGGGACCATACTGAGCCTGGTGGCGGACCGGCCCGGGACCGTGGCAGCCACCCCGGGCACGGTCGTGCCGGCCGACGGCGACCGGGTCCGGCTCTGGCACCGTCCGTTGCGCGCCGTGGGCGACCGGATCGACCTGAGCCACACCAACCGCGACTACCTGGGCATCGTCCGCGCGACCGGGCCCGACCGGGCAGGCGTCGACGCGGCCGTCACCGCCTTCACCGCCCAGCGCCCCTGGGTGATCGCTTGACCGGCGGACGCTCGCCAAGCGGGCGCGAGCCGGACAGACGTGAACCACGCAGGCGGAAGCCCCGCGGACGCGAGCCGTACCTGGCCGCCCGCGTCCTGAACGCGCTGCTGCGCGAGGACTACGGCGGCCTGGCCGGGCGGGTGACCCGCAGCCGGCACGGCATAGCGCTGCTGCTGCCGGGCGGTCGCCGGGTACGGCTGACACCGGGCTCGCTGTTCCAGGACTTCGTGGTGGCCCCGGAGGAGTCACTCCGCCTGGAGGAGGTCCTGCGCACCCTGAGGGAGATCGCCGCCCCGGCCGACGCCGCCGGAGTCGAGGCGTTCACCCGCGAGTGCCACGAGGCACTGCGCGCCCTCGACCTCCACGACGCCCACCGCGACGAGGTACTCGCCCGGCTGAGCCACGGCTCCGCCACCCGGCCCGGACAGGACACCGTCACCACACGACCGGCCCCCGACGCCCCTGCCCGTCACGACGCCTCCGTCCCGCGCACCGCGCTGCTGGACGCCGTGCGCTACGAGACACTGGCCGCCTCCGTCGACCACCCGGTCTATCCGACGGCGCGCTGCCGGGCCGGACTGTCGGACGGGGAACTGACAGCCCACGCACCCGAGTTCGCCCCCGCCTTCGAACTACGCTGGGCGGCCGTACCCCGGGAACGCGCGGCCGGGGCGGCGATGCCGGACGCGCCGGAGCTCCCCGCAGTCGGGTTGCCGGGCGGGCTCGCCGAGACACACGTCCTGTTCCCCGTCCACCCGCTGACGGTTCCGGAGGTCGGGAAGATCCCATGGGCGATCATGGGGCCGGAGCCGTACCTGAAGGTCAGGCCCACACTGTCGATGCGCACGGTCATCGTCGACCGGCACACGCACCTGAAGCTACCGCTGGCCACCAGCACCCTCGGGCTGCGCAACCGGCGATCGATCAGACCGGACACACTGGCCGACGGAGCACGGGCCGAACGCCTGCTCCGCGCGATGCCCGACCCCGGGGTGCTCATCGCCGACGAACAGACGTACGGCCACGCCGGCCACGAGTACCTGGGCTGGCTCGTCCGCCGCCTCCCGGCGGGTCAGATCGTGCCGGTGGCCGCGCTGACCGCCCCGCTACCGGGCGGCGGGCTGGTCGTGGAGGAGCTCGCCGGGCGGTGGTACGGCGGGGACGTGACGCGGCTGCTCACCGAATACCTGCGGCTGCTGTTCGGGCTCCACGTGCGGCTCTTCGTCCGGTACGGCACGGCGCTGGAGGCCCACCAGCAGAACCTCTCGCTGGTCCTGGGGAACGGCCCCGCCAAACTGCTGACCAAGGACAACGACGGGCTGCTGACCTCACCGGACCGGCTGCGCGCGGCGGGGCTGGCGGTACCGGACTTCACCGACACGCGGATGCTGACCGACGACCCGCACGCACTCGCCGACGTGTTCGTGACCATCACCCTGCACCTGGCCGCCGCCGCGGTGACGTTCGGCGCGCTGCCGCCGCCGCAGGCCTCCCCGCTGGTCCGCGACACACTCGCGGAGGCGCTCGACGAGCACGGGAACGACCCGATGGCCAGGCTGCTGCGGGCCAGGACCCTCGACGCCGCCCGGCTCGTCGGCAAGTCGATGATCACCGCCGGAACCCTGGTGGACAAGGCACGGACCGGAGCCCGCGACGTGAACAAGTTCTACGGCACCAGCGGCCCCAACTACCTGCGCCAGTCCCCCATGGCCATCCCGGCCACGACCACGCGAAGGACACCCCGATGACCGGCCTCGCCGTCGACGCCCCTCCATCCGCCGTCGCCGAGGAGGCGTCGCTCGCGGCACTGCTGCGCTGCTGCGTCAGGGAGGTCGCCGGACCACGCGGACAGGTCTGGCACGCCGAGCCGTACGTGCTGCTGCGCGTCGCGGACACCCTGCTACGTGCCAGGACGTACGGCGGGCTCGCACTGCGATTCGAGAGCGCGCCCGAGTGGCTGGAACGCGGTTCCTGGCAACCGCTCTCCACCGACCTGCTCGTCCGGCTCGTCGAGACCGAACTCGGGGGCGTCAACGACGAGTTCGCGGTCCAGGTCGGTGCGAGCCGGAACGCCATCGCGGCCCTGCTCACGGCCCGGCGCGACACCCCGCCCCCGGCCGACCCATGGCTGGCCTCCGAACAGGGACTCGTCTTCGGGCATCCGTTCCATCCCAGCCCGAAGGCGCGCGGCGGCACCGGCTGGCTGCGCTACGCGCCCGAGGCACACGCGAGCTTCCCGCTCCGACTTCTCGGGGTCCGCGACGACGTACTGGCCGAGGCGGGCGACACCGGCCCGCTCGACGACCTCGGCCCGGCACCGCACGGCTACACGGTGCTCCCCGCACACCCGTGGCAGCTCGACCTGCTCGCGGCGGACCTCGCCGCCCCGCTGGCCGACGGACGGCTGATCGACCTGGGGCACAGCACCCGACTGGCTGTCCCCACCTCGTCGGTCCGCACGGTCTACGAGCCGCAGATCGACCGGTGCCTGAAGTTCAGCCTGGACGTGCGGATCACCAACTGCGTCAGGAAGAACTCCTGGTACGAACTGGCGGGCGCGGTCGAGCTGACCCGGCGCCTGGGGCCGGTGTTCGAGGACCTGTCTGCCAGGTTCCCCGGCACCCGCTGGCTCCCCGAACCCGGCTACCGCTCCGCCGACCTGGGCAACCGGCTCCTGGAAGGGCTGAGTGCGATCGTCCGCGCCAGCCCCTGGTCGGTCTGCCGCCCCGGGGTGACCCCGCTGCTGAGCGGCGCGCTGGCCATCCCCGGCAGTCCGCCGGCCGAGCCGGTGCGCTGGTGGCGGGCCTACGTGGAACGCGTCGCGCTGCCCGTGCTCGACGCCTACCTCAGCCACGGCGTCGTGCTGGAACCCCACCTGCAGAACGTCCTGGTCGGCGTGGACGCGGCCGGGCTGCCGGTGGAGGCCGTCTTCCGCGACATGGAGGGCACCAAGCTCGTCGCCGGCCGCCACGACCTGTCCGGGCTGCCGGACCGGGTCGCCGACGCCCTCACCTACGACCCGGCCGACGGCTGGGACCGGGTGGTCTACTGCCTGATGGTCAACCACCTCGCCGAGATCGCCGCCTCCCTCGCCGGGCCCGGATCGACACGGGAGCTGTGGACGGCGGCCCGGGAGGTGCTGGCCGGATACGCCGACTCGGTCGGCCGGCCACGGCCGCTGTCGGACCTGCTGGCGGGGGTGCCGCTGCCCGCCAAGGCCAACCTCTCGGTCCGGTGGGCGCGCTCGGCCGACCGCGCGGCCGGATACGTACCGGTGACCAACCCCCTGGCGTGAAGAACAACGAGTTCAGATGACGGAACGAGGGCTTCTCACCTGAACCCACCAAAGAGGGAGAAGACCACGACGACACTGCTCGACCTGAACATCGAACATCAGGTGATTTCTTCGATCAGCACGGGCACCGGATGGCGAAGTCAGCCGATGCGAACTCCTGCTCATCGATGTCCAGTTTCCACTCATACCGCTTACCCGCTTCCAGAGAAAGCGGCATAATATTCACTGCGAAACTGCTGTGAATATCTGTCATCCGAATGAAGTCATCGGCATCGGCGCCCATGCTGATGCCGAGCTCACCCTGATACTCAACGGGAGAGTCTCCACCATCAAGTGGGGCCATCACGGGCTTTTCGTCGGCATCCACCAGGCGCAGCGTGAAGGAATGCGATGTGGACGCTTCCTCCCATGGGACACGCAAGAACACAGCCACGGTCATCTGCGGTGCGACGGAATCCGTTAGAGACCAGTCGGCGCCCAGCATGTGCATCTTGCCCGTCCCCTGGTCGTGTTGGGCCGAGTCGCACAGCATGATGAAAGCTTGCACTATGCGGTCACCTTCGGCTCCGCGAAGACGCTTCGGGGGAGGACTTCAAGCCCGGCAGCGAATGTGGTTCCCGTCGGACCGCTGGTCGAGACGACCAGCGCGGGCGCCGAACGGGTCGTTGCGGCAGTGGTCGAGCCCGAGCGGACAATGTGATGCACGGACGCTCCGACCGCCAGCGCGTAGCGACGGATCGTTGAGAGATGAGGGTCGCCGCCCAGACGTTCGAAGTCCGAGACCGCCGGTTGGCTACGGCCCATCCGCTCGGCCACCTGGGCCTGCGTGAGACCCTGGGCTTTGCGCAGTTCCACGAGGCTCTCGATGAGCCGCATGTCCCGGTCGATCGCCCTGTTCTCCCGCTGGACATCAGGATCGTCTAGATCGATGCCGAGCAGCTCAGCAACCTGTGGATCCATCACCGTCGACCTCCCTGTATCGGCTTCACCTTATATCCTCCGCAACCAGTCAGCCAGCCGCTTCCTGGCAAGGTCAATGACTCGATCCTGAGCGCCTTGACTCCCTTTTTGGTGAAAAGCGAGCCCCAGGAGCACATGTTCCTGTTGAGGGCCGAGAGCGTAGTAAAGGCGATACTCATTGCCTACGTAACTGAGCCGAGCCTCATAGAGACCCTTGCCCAGAGAGCCGGTGTCTCTAGGCAGGTGCTTCCCCAGCTGGATCCTGGTCATCAGCGACCCAAGCTCCTTGAGCGGAGGGCCACCTTCCAACACCTTGTGAAACTCGTTGCTGACTACCTGCTCCCCAGAGGCAGAGGTATACAACAGCCAGGCGGCCTTCGGCTTCTCCAACACCTGCACCCTCGTCCTGCGGCGGTAGCGATCGAGACAAGGCTGCCGAATGTATCGCCTGACTCTTGACGCCGCAGACCGATTGAGCGGATATCGGCCCGCGGAAGCCCCTCGATGGAGCCGTGCGAGCCCGGGGCGGCATCACAGAGTCTCCGGCAACAACGTCAAGGCCATGACATGACGTGGCCGTACAGCGGTGAAATGACGGCAGTCGATGGTGGCAACCTTCGAGATCTCCAACCGCTCCGCCAACGCGATCACTGAAGCATCGACCAGTCCCAGCCGCAGATCGTCGTAAATTTCGACGAGCCGTGCGGTGCGGCCCACGTCCTCAGCCATCAGATCCACCAGTTCGAGCTCGCCTCGCGCCACCGATGCCAGGAACGCGGCCTCACTCTTGGCGCCGAGATTCTTCTCCACGTGCCAGGACCTCTCGGTCAGCACGGTCACGGGAAGCAGAAGCCGGCCGGACAGCGTGGAAAGCAAATGCGCCGATAATTTGTGAGCGGCGGGGCAAGCGTTCTTGGCTTCTGTAAGCTGAACTTCACTGATATCCATGACGTTCGCCAAGCCTTCGGTGGCGACGTAATGAAGCGCCGATAAGAGCAGGTCATCTTCCATGGGTTTTTCCCTCGGCAGCAGAGTGTCCCCAGCCCTCCTCATGGGGTTGGCAGCTATGACCTTGACGGCCTGCGGCGGGCCCCAGTGGCAGGACATCAATACGGCGGCGCTGTCAAAAGACGAGCGGACGTTGATCGTGGAAGTGCTCCTCGCAACGCCAGAAGATGCCGCCTCGCAATGCGAAAAGGTGACGGACACCGAAATAAAAGAATCCTCTTCGCAAGTGATCATCGGGATCGAAGTAAGCAACAATTGCCCGCACACGTGGAACGACACCCTGGCCATAGGGTACGTGCGTTTCGTGAAACTCGAATTAAGGCAACCACTTAGCGGGCGAACCGTCTTGGACAACACGCGCCATCAACGCGTCAAGATCGACTGATCGTCCGACAGTTCGTAAGTCGTGGCGGACCTGGCGTCTGGGCCGATAGGCAGGCATCCGATGCCAGGTCCGCTGTTGAGACGCGCCAGACGGTGCCGGGACACCATGAGCGAGATGCCCCATATGGCCGAGCCGGGACGGTTCCGATTGCCACGGACAGACCAGGTCGGCTCGCTGTGGCTGAGTCGTTCGGTGGTCTCGGGGAGCGCAAGGCGGAACCGGCGCAGCGACTCCAGCGGATTATCGGCCATGGCCACGTGGTCCTTCGCGGGTGAGAGGATCATGATCCATGACCGACAACCGCGTTTCCCCTCCCTTCGTCGGCGACGAGCGCGCCATGCTGAACAACTGGCTCGACTGGCACCGTGAGACCCTGGCCGTCAAGTGCGCGGGGCTCTCGGAGGAGCAGCTCCGCGAACGCGCCGTGCCGCCGTCGACCCTGTCGTTGCTCGGTCTGGTCCGCCACATGGCCCACGTGGAGCGCGCCTGGTTCCGCCATGTGCTGAACGACGAGGACGTCCCGCTCCTGTACAAGACCGCCGACCCCAACGCCGAATTCAACGACGTGGACACCGCCTCAGCCGAAGAGGCTTTCGCCACCTGGCGGGCCGAGGTCGAGCACGCCCGCAGGCTCTCGGCCGAGGTGCCGCTGGACGCCATCGGAAAGCGGCAGCGCCACGGGCAGGACTGCTCCCACCGCTGGATTCTCGTCCACATGATCGAGGAGTACGCCCGGCACAACGGCCACGCCGACCTGCTGCGCGAGCGGATCGACGGCGTCACCGGCGAATAGACCAATCCCTGCCGTGATCACGCACGGATTCCCGCCCGGCGGCGACGGACTGGACACGCCTCAGCCGACGGTGGGGACCGACTCCAGGAGGGCGATCAGGCCCCGTTCGTCGAGGAGGTTGACGGGTCTGACCGTGGTGTTGAGGCGGACGTAGTGGAAGGCCGCGCTCACGTGGTCCAGGGGGACGGCGGCCAGGTGGGACCAGGCCAGGCGGTAGGCGGCGAGCTGGACGGCGGCTGCCGCCGCGGCCTTCTTGCCCTTGGGGCGCTGACCGGTCTTCCAGTCGACGACCTCGTAGCGGCCGTCCGGGGTCTCGAAGACGGCGTCCATCCGGCCCCGGACCAGCCGGTCGGCGATCATCGTCTCGAAGGGGACCTCGACGTCCAGGGGCTCGCGGCCGGCCCACTCGCTCTCCTCGAAGCGGTCGCACAGCTCTTCGAGCCGGACGTCGGCCTCCTCGACGTCGTCGGACGAGCCGGGCAGCTCGAACTCGTCGAGCAGCCGCTGCTGGCCCCAGCGGGACTCCAGCCAGCGGTGGAAGGAGGTGCCCCGGCGGGCCAATGGGGTGGGTTTCTTGGGCACAGGACGGCGGATCTGCCTGGCCAGGGTCTCGGGGTCGGAGGCCAGGGTGACGAGGGAGGAGACGGTCAGATGGGTGGGCAGCTCCACCCGGCCGGTGCCACGTCGCCGTACGGTCGCCCGCTCCCTGAGCAGAAGCTCGGTGTCGCGCTCCCAGGCCTTGGCCCGTTCCCTGTCCCAGCCGCGTAGCTCCGCCAGGACCGAGGGCCGCTCGCCCTGTGGCTCCTGCTCCCCCGTGCGCTCGTGTTCGGAGATGGCCGGGGCGTCCTGCCGGGTCGGGGAGAAGCTCGTGCCCTCGTCGAACTCCTCATCGTCGTAGAAAGCATCGTCGTAGAGAGCATCGTCGGGAGCGTCGGGGAAGGGAATCTCCTCGTCCTCCGGCGGGGTCTCGGGGAACGGGATGTCCTCCGGGGAGGCCGGGAAGCCGTGGACGGGTGGGCTGTCCTGGGCCGTGGTGAGGGTCGGGGCGGTGCCGGTGAGGGCTGCCAGGGCTGCTTCGACCAGGGTGGCGCCGTCGAGGACGGCCGCGTAGCGGACGTCGTCGGGGGCGACGGGCCAGGTGGCCTCGGCGGGTTCGGCGAGGAGGGGGTTGGTGGCGTCCCGGCCGGCGTCGGGGGCCCAGACGGCGGCCTGGCCGCAGGTCTCGCGGATCTCCACCAGGAACTCGGAGGGCGAAAGCGGTTTGGACGCGCTGCCCCAGCGGTAGCCGGAGGCGATCAGGAGGTAGTGGGCGCGGGTGACGGCCACGTAGGCCAGGCGGCGTTCCTCCAGCAGGTCGCGGTCACGGCAGTGCTCGTCGAACTCGGCCAGCTCATCCTTGGTCAGCCCGCCCAGCCGGGGCAGGTCGGAGGCGTCGCCGCGGAGCGGGTAGGGCAGCTTGCGGGGGTTGTCGGTCCATTTGGGGCTGGTGGTGGGCCGTGCCGGGAACATGGTGCCGACGGCCAGCGCCCCGTTTCTGGACACGGTCTGGGACATGCCGGGGATCACCACGACCGGCCATTCCAGGCCCTTGGAGGCATGCACGGTCATGAGCTTGACGCTGTTGCTCTCCCCCACCCGTCCGGCGTCCAGGCCGTTCTCCTCCTCGTCGGCTGCCGTGAGGAACGCCAGGAACGCGCCCAGCGTGGGGTCCTCGGAGTCGCCGGCGAACCGGGTGGCGGCGTCCAGGAAGGCGTCCAGGTCGGCGCGGGCGGCGAACGGGCCGATGGCGGTGCCGCGTGCCGCGACCTCGATGTCCAGGCCGAGTCTGCGCTCGATCTCGACGATCAGGTCGGGGAGCGGCTGGCCGGCGTGGGCGCGCAGGATCCGCAGCTCCTGCGCCATGGCGAGCAGCCGTACCCGGGCCAGCGGGGCGAACAGGTCCTGCCATTCGGGGCGGTCGGGCAGTTCGTCGAGGGCGTCGATGAGGCTGCCGCGTTCCTCGGTCATGTCCGCCACGGCCTGGTCCAGCGGGTCGGCGGCCGGGGCCCCGCCCTTGCGAGTCTCGCGGTTCAGGTCGCGGGCCCGTTCGCCCAGCTCCTTGAGGTCGGCCGGGCCGATCCGCCAGCGGGGTCCGGCCAGTAGCCGGACCAGCGCGTCTCCGGCGGTCGGGTCGTAGAGGACGCGGAGGGTGGCGACGATGTCGGAGACCTCCGGGACGGTCAGCAGGCCGCCCAGGCCGACCACCTCGACCGGGATGCCGCGGCTCTCCAGTGCTTTGCGGAGTGCGGGGAACTGTGACCGTTTGCGGGCCAGGATCGCCACGTCGTGCGGTTGCAGGCACTCCGGGCCGCCCCACATGCTCTGTCTGGCCTTCTTGCGCTCGCCGTCGCCCCAGGGCAGGCCGTCGGGCGCGCTCTCGCTGCCCAGCAGGGTGGCGATCTCGGCGGCGATCCAGGCCGCCTCGTCGTCGGCGGTCTCGTGGAAGGCGCACTTCACCTGGCCGCGGTTGATCCGGTTGCCGCCGGGCACGAGCACGGGCACCTCCCGCGCCTCCACGCGGAGCGGGAGCTGCACGCGGGCCGCGACGTCGAGTACGGCGTCGCCGTTGCGGAAGCTGACCGACAGTCTGCGGACCGGGGCGGGCTCTCCGGAGGCGGTGGTGAAGTCGCGGGGGAAGCGGGTGAGGTTGCCGGCGGAGGCGCCGCGCCAGCCGTAGATGGACTGGCAGGGGTCGCCCACGGCGGTCACCGGGTGGCCGCCGCCGAACAGCGAGCGGAGTAGGACGAGCTGGGCGTGGCTGGTGTCCTGGTACTCGTCGAGGAGGACGACGGCGAACCGGCCGCGTTCGATCGCGCCGACCTCGGCGTGCTTGGCGGCGATCCGGGCGGCCAGTGCCATCTGGTCGCCGTGGTCGACGACCTCGCGGCTCCGTTTGAGCCGGTTGTAGACCTCGACCAGGGGCAGCAGCAGCTCTCTGACCCGCTGGGTGTCCAGCGGTCTACGCTGGGCGAGGATGGGTTTGCCGGGCAGTTCGCCGTACCGTTCGGCGAGCCAGGCGCCGATCTCCCGCACGTCCTGGGGACTACGCAGGTGCTCGGCCATCTCCCCGGCCAGTTCCAGGATGGCCTTGGTGACGGTGGAGGGGGCCCATTCGATCTGCTCCATGGGTCCGTCGTAGGCGCTGACCACCCGGCTGGCGAGCTGCCAGGAGACGGCGGGGCTGACCAGGCGCATGGTCGGTTCGAGCGCCTCCCGCAGGGCGTGGTCGGTGACGAGCCGGGACGCGTAGGCGTGGTAGGTCGAGATGGTCGGCTCGCCCTCCAGCAGCTCGGCGGGGACCTGCTCGGCCGCGACCAGGCCGTTGAGCCGCTCGCGGACGCGGATGGAGAGCTCTCCGGCGGCCTTCCGGGTGAAGGTGAGGCCGAGCACCTGTTCGGGGCGGACGAGGCCGTTGGCCACCAGCCAGACGACCCGCCCGGCCATGGTCTCGCTCTTGCCGGACCCGGCTCCGGCGACCACCACCATCGGTTCGAGGCCGGCCTCGATCACCTCGATCTGTTCGGGGGTGGGGGGGAGGATGCCCAGTTTTCCGGCGAGCTGGCTCGGGCTCAGCACGGGGCGTCCCCGCAGGCCGTACGGCCCGGCACTGCGGCGTCCCCGCAGGTGGTACGGCTCAGCACACCTGGTCCCCGTTCTTGCTGACCGGGCAGCTCGCCCGTACGGCGCAGGTACGGCAGCCGTCGTTGACCTTGGCCTGGAAGGACGTGTTGGACATGCCGACGGCCACAGTGTCGACCATCTCGCGAGCCCATCTGGGGTCGGCGTCCTCCGCCAGAGGCCGCTGGCGCTGCTCCTTGGCGTCCTTCCTGCCGGCGGCGTCGCCGACCTGGACCAGGGCCGCGCCGCCGGGCTCGGTCATGCCGTGCCGTTGGAAGGCTCCCAGCAGCACGGCGAGCTGGTAGACGCCGAGCTGGGGGTGACGGTCGAGGTCGGCGTCCTTGGCGCCGGTCTTGCCGGTCTTGATGTCGATGATCACGGCGCGGCCGTCGTCGTCGCGTTCGACGCGGTCGACCCGGCCCTTGATCTGCACGCTCTCCGACACCATGGCGGTGAAGGCCTCTTCGGTGCTGATCAGCTTGCGGGGGTTGTCCCGGTGCCAGCGGACGAATTTGGAGATCATCTGCTCGGCGATCCGGCGCTGTTTGCGGTTGTACCAGAGGCCGCCGAAGTCCAGCCCGTTCCAGATCTCGTCCAGGCGTTTGCCGAGGGTGTCCTCGTCGGGCATGCCTTCGGTGGCGAGCACGGCCAGCGCGTGGATGACGGTGCCCAGTCCCCTGGCCGCGTCGGTGCCGCTCGCGCCCACGGAGGTCTCCAGCAGCCAGCGCAGGCCGCACTTGGTGAAGTTCTCCACCGCCGAGGGCGAGATGCTGACGACGTCGCCGGGCCAGCTCAGCGGGCGGTCGTCGGAGATCGGGGTGAGGGCGTACCACTCGTTGGGGTGGGCGCCGCGCACGCCGGCGGCGGCGAGTCTGGCCAGGTGCTCGGCGGCGGCCTGGCGGAGCGGGGCGGGCCGGCTCGTGTCGGAGACGGCCTGCCGCAGGTCCGCGACCAGGGCGGGCATGCTGAGCCAGCGGGAGCGCTCGTCGACGACCGTCTCCTCGGTCGCGCCGGGCACCAGCTCGGTGAGGAACCGGGAGGGCCGCTCGTCGCTGTCGTCGCCTCCCACGGCGGTGACGATGAGCCTGCTTCTGGCCCTGGTCGCCGCCACGTAGAAGAGGCGGCGCTCCTCGGCCAGGAGCTGGGAGGAGAGCGCGGCCGAGACGGCGGCCGGGTTCTCGTGTTCGGAGCCCTCGGCCCTGGCGACCATGTCGTCGGTGCTGAGCAGGGAGCCACGCAGCCGCAGGTCGGGCCAGGCCCCTTCCTGCACTCCGGCGGCGACGACGACGTCCCATTCCAGGCCCTTGGAGCGGTGTGCGGTCAGGATCCGGACCGCGTCGGTGTCGGGGGCGCGTTCGGCGAGGGAGTCGCCGGGGATCTCCTGGGCGACCAGGTCGTCCACGAACACCTCGACGCCCGCGTGCGGCAGCCGGTCCACGAACCTGGCCGCGTGGTCGAACAGCGCCACCACCGCGTCGAGGTCGCGGTCCGCCATGGTCCCCCGGACCCCGCCGCCGACGCTGATGTCGCTCCATCTGCGGGCCAGTCCGGTGGCCTGCCAGACGGTCCAGAGCACGTCTTCGGCGGTGCCGCCCTGCCGTACGGCCTCGGCGGCGCCGGAGATGAGCCCGGCGAGCCGTTCGGCGGGCAGTGCCACGTGCGGCTCCACCCGGACCAGCTCGCGGGCGTCCTTGAGCGCCGCGACCAGCAGTTCACCCGAGGAGCGTGGCTTGGAGAGGTCACGTTCGACGGATCCGCCGATCAGGTCGCCGTCGTCGGGGGACGGTCCGGAGTCGCCGATCAGGTCGTGGTCGTCGGGGGGCGGTTCGGAGAGGTCGTGTTCGGCCGGGTCGTGGCCGCCGAGGTGGGCCATCGCCTCGTGCTCGGCGATCCGGAGGGCCCTGCGGAGGCGGCGTACGCCGATCATGTCGGTGCCGCCGAGCGCGCCGGTCAGCAGTTCCTCGGCCATCGCCTCGTCGAGGGTCTCGGGGTGGAGGGCGACCTGGATGAGCCTGATCAGCGGTCGCACGCCCGGCTCCTGGAAGAGGGGCAGCTCGCCGCCGCCCACCACGACCGGCACGCCGGCCGTGACGAGTGCCCGGCGGAGCAGCGGCACCTGGCGGGTGGCCGAGCGGACCAGCACGGCCATCCGTGACCAGGGGACGCCGTCGAGCAGGTGGGCTCGGCGCAGGGTGTCGGCCACGACCGCCGCCTCCTGGGTGGCGCCGTCGGTCACCACCACCTGGACCTCACCGGGGTCGGCGTCGGCGAGGGGGCGCAGGTCCCGGTGGGCGACGCCGCCGGGGATCGCGGGCAGCCGGGCGGCGACGCGGCGGGAGGCCCTCAGGAGCTCGGCACCGCTGCGGCGGCAGACGCGCAGGGCGATGACGGGCGCGTTCTCGCCGTCGGCCCGGGGGAAGCTCTCCGGGAACCGCATGATCCCGCGTACGTCGGCGCCGCGGAAGCCGTAGATCGACTGGTCGGGGTCGCCGACCGCGATGAGGTCTCGGCCCTCTCCGGCCAGCTGCTGGAGCAGGAACTCCTGGGCGGGGTCGGTGTCCTGGTATTCGTCGACGAGGACGACGTCGTAGGCGGACCGTTCGCGGAGCCGTACCTCGGGGTCGGTGAGCAGGCCGCCGGCGGCGCGGATCAGCTCCGTGTAGTCGAGCACCGGCTCCATGTCCAGGTCGAACCTGGCCTGGTAACGGTCGGCGAACCGGCCGGCGGCCGCCCAGTCCGCCCGGCCGTGGCGGCGGCCCAGCTCGACGAGGTCCTCTCCGTCGAGGCCTCGCTCGGAGGCGCGGGCCAGGAAGTCGCGGAGCTCCTGGGCGAACCCCCGGGTCTTGAGCGCCTCGCGCATGTCGTCCGGCCAGTGCGGGGCGCCGTCCTCCAGCTCGCCGTGGAGCAGGCGGCGGATCTCCAGGAGCTGCTCGGGGCCGGTCAGCAGGCGGGGCGGCACGCCTCCGGCGAGCACGGCCTCGCGGCGGAGCAGTGCGTAGGCGTAGCTGTGGAAGGTGAGCGCGAGGGGGGTCCGGGTGGTGCGGCGCATCCGGCCGGTGATACGTTCGCGCAGTTCCTCGGCCGCCTTGCGGCTGAAGGTGAGGACGAGCACCCGTTCGGGGTCCACGCCGCGGCGCTCGATCCGGTCGACCACGGTCTCCACGATTGTGGTGGTCTTGCCGGTTCCGGGCCCGGCGAGCACGAGCAGCGGGCCGCTCTCGTGGGCCACCACCGCACGTTGGTGCTCGTCAAGCACAGGGGCAGCAGTTCTCCCCGCGCTCTCATGGCGCACCAAACGCCAGCTCTGACCACTCACAACTCGCCATTCCACCAGATCCCGGGCAGTGATCGTGCCGAGTCCGCGAGTGTCGCATGGCGGACCCCTGGCCGGGCGCTCCGGATGATTCCGTCCGCCCAGCCGGTCTCCGATGATCGTTGGAAGCGTACGCCCAGCTCGGATCGGCTCAGGAGTCGAAGACGTGGTCGACCAGGCGGGCGGTCGCCTTGCCGTCGTCGCGGGGGGCGTAGAGGAGCCGGAACCGTTCGTAGCGCTCGGCGTGGGCGGCGGCCACCTCGTCGATGGTTCGCATCGCCTCGATCACCTCGGTGCCCGTGGTCAGCAGCGGCCCGGGGGCCTCGGCGGCCAGGTCGAGGTAGAGGCCTCGCTTGGACGAGTAGCGCTGCAGGTCGTGGGTGAAGAACAGCATGGGCCGGCCGGTGGCGGCGAAGTCGAACATGACGGAGGAGTAGTCGGTGATCAGCACGTCAGTGATCAACAACAGATCCGCCATATCCGGATATGTCGTGACGTCGAGCCCAAGGCCGTCGGGCATGTTGGGCGCCGCCTGCATCGAGTGCGCCCTGACCAGAAACTCGTGACCCGGGCCGAGCGCCCGCCGCGCCTCGGCCAGGTTCAGCCGCAGCGAGGCGTTCTTGCGGTCGTAGTCGCGGAAGGTCGGGGCGTAGAGCACCACCCTGGCGCCCTCGGCGATGCCGAGCCTGCGGCGCACCCGGGCGGCCAGCTCGTCCCTGTCGGGGGCGGACAGCACGTCGTTGCGCGGGTAGCCGCTCTCCAGGACCTCGCCCTGGTAGCCGAACGCCTTGCGCAGGATCGGGGTCGCCCACGGGCTCTGTGAGACCAGCAGGTCCCAGCCCCGCACCTCGACCGCCTGACGGTGCCAGGCCGGCGGCTTCGGGTCGCGGGACATGTGCGGCAGGTCGTTGCCCAGGCGCTTGAGCGGACTGCCGTGCCAGGTCTGCACGACCATCTGGTCATCGCGCGCCCGGAACCACGGCGGCAGGAAACCGTTCGTCACCACGTACCGCGAGCGCGCGAGCACCGCGTAGTGCTCGCGGCTGCCCGCACGGACCACGGTCGGCCGGATGCCGGAGCCGGCCCCGAGCTCCGCCGACCCCGGCGGCACGAACGCCCCGTCCTTGACCACCCAGATGTGCTCGCGGTCGTCGCCGCGCCGTACGCGCTCCTCGTAGATCGCACGGACGTTGCCTTCGTACTGCCGTCCGTCGTAAGCGACGTAGACGGTCGCGTCGTTCAGCTCGCGGGTCCGCTCGGCCGGGTAGAACGAGCGCCGCAGGGCGAACAGGCCGCCGGCGCCCCTCTCGTCGTCGGGCAGGTCCTCGGCGACGGTCAGCACCGGCACGTCGAACCGGGTGGAGACCAGACGGTATTTGCGGCCGTCATGGACCTTCGGCTCCTCGTCCAGCGAGTCGAGGATGGCGTGGTCGACGCGGAGCGGCACGATCTCCCCGGAGGATTCGCGGACCGCCATGCTCCAGCTCCCGCTGCCCAGCGGCACGGTCTCCCCGAAGCGGGGCATCGCGGCGGGCGAGAGCAGCATCGAGAAGCGGTCGTCGGCACGCTCCAGGGCCACGGTGTGGATCAGCCCGGTGCGGTGCCGCAGCGTCAGCTCGGCAGGCCCGGAGCCGGGGTAGGAGCCCTCGAGGGAGAGCGTGCCGTCCTCGTCCCAGGTCGCCGCGGAGATGACCGGGCGGATCCGGTGCGCGGAGACGATCACCCGGTCGCGCCGGTCGCCCAGCACGGTGATCTCCCGCTCGCCGACGACCGAGCGGCTCTCCGCCGCCCGGCCGCGCATGACGGCGGCCGCGGGGTCGCCCTTGGGTTCGACCCAGAGCCTGCCGCCGTCGCGCTCCTGGAGCAGGGAGGGTACGGCGAGCGGCACGACGACCTCGGTGCCCCCCTCGACGGGGGTGAAGTCGGCCGACATCCGGTGGCCGTCCAGGCGCGCGTGGCCCTTGCTCTGGCCCTTGCCCGGCAGGAACACCTTCAGTTCCAGCCGGTCGCCGTCCAGCCGTACCTCGGTCAGCTCGGCCCGGGTGGGCTGTAGCACGACCTGCAGGGCACGGTCGGAGGTCCAGACCGGGCGGACCCACCAGCCCCCGCCCAGGTCCAGGCCCCGGGGGCGCTCGGTACGGCCGCTGGAGGGCCCGCGGAGCAGGCCGACGGCGCGGGCGCCCCTGCTCCAGATCACGATCTCGGCACGCCAGGTGGTGGTGTCGCGCACGACGGCCCGGCGGCGGAGCAGCCGCTTGCCGCCGCGCACGACGGCCCGCACGGCGGCACGCCAGCGCAGCGCCCAGGGGGACAGCTCCGCGACGAACCCGGACCAGTCGTAGTTACAGCCGGCCTCCTGGGCGCCGTAGGTGGCCTCCGGGTGGAAGACCCTGCGGGTGCGCAGTCGCACCGGGGGCAGCCAGCGCGGGCCGCGCAGCACGACGGTGGCCCGGTTGAAGCGGGGGCCACGGACCGAGAGTCCGGCCAGATGGGCATGGCCGCTGACCCGCAGCCGGCCGCCGGACCAGGAGATGTCCTCGACCTGGGTCATCGGGATCAGGTCGGCGGCGCGCAGCCGGAACATGGCCTCCGGGAGCTCGTCCTGGAGTGGCAGGTCGGCATACCAGCGCAGCTTCCTGCGGACCCGCCTGGACGGCTCCGCGGCGGCCGTCGCGATCTTCTGCAGCGCGTCGCCGTCGGCGAGCTCGTCCACCTCCCGGTGCTCGACCAGGTGGAAGGCGATCCTGCGGGCCACCGGCAGTTCGCGCTTGACCCGCGCGTCCACCCCGGCGAGGTAGGGCTTGAGGAGCGTGACGAACTCACGACGACGGGCTGCGCCGCGCTTGACCGCCAGATCCAGCCGGGAACCGAGAGGACCGGCCAGGGCGTCGGCGTCGAACCGGCGACGCTCGGCCGGGGTCAGCCCCTCGGCCGACACCGCCGCCATCATCGATTGGAGCGGTTCTCCCCGGTCACATAGATCTTGAACAGCCCGTAGACGGTCGGCGACGGAATCGCCTCCGGATCGTGCGGGTGTGACGCCGGTGGCCATGGGGAAGGCACCGCCTTTCGGACAGAAGCTGTCCCGGGCCATGTTAGTGCGCCAGACGGAGCCAATTACTCCGCATTTGCTGGCAATCCAGCCCATCGCGCCACACGTATATCAACGCGGGCGCCTTTCAACGGGGTCCGTTCCTCCTGCCATCTGGCCAGGCACCTCTGCTCGTGGCCGGGCGGCGGGGTCCCGTCGGCGTGCACGACCCGCCACCAGGGCACGCCGCCGCCCCAGGTGGACATGACCTTCCCGACCTGGCGAGGGCCTCCCTCGCCGAGATATTCGGCGATGTCGCCATAGGACATCACCATGCCGCGCGGAATGCGTTCGACCAGGTCGAGCACCCGCTCCGCATACGGAGTCGGGTGCCCTACCGGCTCCATACGGCTGGCCCGGCCGCGAGTATTTCGTCGAGTTTGCCGAACTCGTAGGCCGCGGAGCCATTCAGCTGCTCGACGAGGCCACCACGGATCGCGTAGGACTCACCGTCCTCGCCGACCAGGCGCGCGCCCAGCAGCGCGGAGACCCGTGCCAGCTGGGCCACCTGCCAGTCGGACCCGGGCGCGCCGGACAGCCTGCCGTCCCAGACGGCTATGGCGTGAAGGCCGTCACCATGGCGCGCCAGGACCTCGCCCTTTTCCTGTGAACCGCGGAACTCGAACCCCGCCTGCCCCAGCACAGTCGCGAGTTCCGCGAAGGCGAGAGGCGCCGGGCGCTCCACACGCAACTCGTACCCCATGAGGGGCGACCCTAGCGAATATCTGACGGCCTTCGGGCCATCGGAGCCGTCATCGGCCTCACCGCGTCCGAACAGTGTCCAAAACGCGTTCCAATCGAATTCAATTCAGCACCTGTTTCTCAGCTTTCCGCCGGTTCACGGCCACGGTCCCGCTCGCCCGGTCACATGTTTCCCCTCCGCCGGTACGGCGTGCTCCGACCGCCGGCTGAGCATCACCACGGCCCCTGTGAACGCGAGTAAGCCGCCGAGCAGGCCCGTGCCGTACAGCCAGAGCCGGACCGGTTCGGGGCCGGGCGGGGCGGGCTCCTGGGGCTGGGGGCCCGTGCCGAAGTATCTGCCGGCGAGCGCCGGCGGCTCCGCCGTACGGCTGATCAGCTCTCCGGCTCTGGCGAGGGCCGCGCCGGCGTCGACGATGCCGAACCCGATGTGGTCGTCGTATCCGGCGGGGGGTGCGGATCTGGCGGTGGAGGTGAGGGCCTGCGACACCAGATACGGCGGGATATCTGGATATTTAGCTTTTATGAGTGCGGCGACCCCCGCCACCAGCGCGGTCGCCGAACTGGTCCCCTCCGAGAAGCCGTACTCGCCGCCGGGAGTCACCACCGGCACCCCCACGCCCGGCGCGGAGACCAGAACCGACAGGTTGTCGCTGCTGAACGGGGCCGGCCTGCCCGCCGAGTCGATGGCGCCCACCCCGATCACACCGGAGTATCCGGCGGGAAAGTTCCAGAAGGAGGTGGCGTTGTCGATCGCGTAGTCGGAACCGCCGTCGTTGCCGACTGCCGCGACCAGCACCACACCCCGCGACAGCGCGTAGGAGACCGCCTCCCGCTCGGCCCTGTGCGGCCCGTAGGCGCCCAGGGACATGCTGACGACCTTGGCCCCGTGGTTGACGGCGTAGCGGATCGCGCGGGCCAGCGGGCTGTCGGCCCCCGTCCGCTGATCCTCCTTCGGCAGGACGGTCTGGTCCCCGTTCCCCTCCAGCAGGACCACCGGCAGCGAGAGGATCCGGGCCTCGGGCGCGGCCCCGAGAAGACCGCCGTCCCCTCTGCCCGCTCCGGCGATGAGCGAGGCCATCGCGGTGCCGTGCCAGTCCTTGGAGAGATCGCCCTCCGGCGCCGCCGCTCCCGTCTCGGGCCCGGAGACGACCCGGCCGCGCAGCTCCTCGACGCCGTCGTCCACCTTGCTGTCCACCAGGGCCACGGTGACGCCCGCCCCCCTGGTGACCTTCCACGCCTGCTCGACGTTCATCGCCCGCAGCACCCAGCGCTGGTCCTCGCGCACGTCGGCGGCGCCCGCCGGAGCGGCGACCATCACGGAGAGTGCGGTCAGGGCGCTCGCCGCCCAGAACCGCCGGTGCCTCAGCACACGTTTCCCTGGGTGCACCGGGGTACGGCGCTGGGCTGGTCACCCAGGGCTCGGGCGATGCGCCCGGCGACGGCCTGCGCTGTCGGCCACAGCTCGCTGTGCAGGATCTCCTCGCGGGGGATCGACTCCCGGGTGCGGCCGTCGCGGTAACCGGCGGTGGAGAAGACGATGTAGGGGCCGACCGGGATCCAGCCGTTGCGCTGCCGCTGGGCGGCGCCGAACAGCTCGCTCGCGGTGCCGGGAAACGCCACGGGCCGCACCCCCACACGATCGTCCACCGGGAGCTGGGCCGCCGCGGCGATCTGCGCCTCCTCGTCCCGGAGCACCGCGATACCCACGGTGATGACGAATGTGGACGTCTGGTCCGTGTAGGAGGCCCGCAGCAACGTGCGGCAGCCGTGCTGGGCGAGGACGGAGCCTGTCGCGGCGTCGACGCCGGACCTGCAGGGAACCTCGGGGGCGAGGCCGATCCGCCGGGCGTACTGCTGGGTACGGCCGAGACCGATGTACTGCAGCTCCGTGGGGAAGACCAGGTCTGCCGGCCAGGTGTGCCAGCGCCCGGCGATGTCGTCCTTGATGTAGCGGGTCTGCTCGGCGGGCGTCAGCGGCCGGGCCTCGGTCTCACGGAACAGCCCGGCCGCGCCGGTGAGCACGTCGGTCGCGGCGACCGCCAGGATCGTGCCCATCAGGATCAGGAAGATCACACGGAACCGGATGCCCCGCTCCAGGGTCGCCAGCTCCACCCGCTCGGCCGCCAGGCGGTCGCGACCCGCCGCCGGCCATGCCCGGACCCGCCGGGCGGTGCCGGAGGCGGGTGTGCGTCGCGCCGGAGCGCTCCTCGCCCGTGGCACCCGGGAACCGGGCGGCGGCCAGCCGTCGCGGGCAGGAGGCGCCGAGGCTTGCGGGCGCCGTCCCGGCTCCTGATGCCGCCCGGGCTTCGACATACCTCGATGCTACGTCGCAGGGCCTCACCACCCCATCGCCGGAGTGTATTTGTGCCATCGCTCTCCGTGCGGGACGGCGTCTCGTGCGGGCCATGGCCGCCCGGTCAGGGGGCCGTGACCGGAGGCTCGGCCGTGGTCGCGGACCTGCCCCCGGACCCGTTCCCCGGACTGTCCCTGGACCGCCCCCGGCCGACGAGGACGACGATCCCGGTCAGGGACGCGAGCACGCCGAGTCCGGCGATCCCGGCCACTCCCCCGTACAGTGCGATCTTGTTCTGGTCCCGGTGGATCACCCGCACCGGCTCCGCCCCGCCACCCAGCGGGCGCGCGGGATCGTGACTGCCGGCCCCCTGGGCGGTGAAGGTGTGGCGGGAGATCCTGGCGGCCTCGGCGAGCGCCCGGGGGGCGTTGACCACGCCGAAGCCCATGCCGGTGTCGTAGCCTCCGGTCGGCTGCCGGATCGCCCCGGCGGTGAGCGCCTGCGCAACCAATCCAGGCGACATTTTTGGATATTTCGCTTTAATCAGTGCGGCAACGCCGGAGACCAGCGCGGTCGCCTGCGATGTCCCGCGGCCTACCCAGTACTCGTCGCCGGGTCCCGCGCCGAGGATGTCCACCCCGGGCGCGGCCACCAGGACCGAGGGGTTCCGGTTGGAGAACGAGGCCCTGCGTAACCCGCGGTCCACCGCGGCGACCGAGACCACCCCGGGGAAGGCCGCCGGGTAGGAGTAGGGGGCGTAGCCGGTGGAGTCGGGCTTACCCGCCCCGTCGTTACCCGCCGCCGCGACGAGCACGACCCCCCGGGAGATCGCATAGCGGATCGCCGCCCGCTCCTCCCTGGTCGCCAGCTCCTTGGAGATCGACATGTTGATCACGTCCGCGCCCTGGTCCACGGCGTACCTGATGCCTTCGGCCACCACGTTCTCGAACCGCGGGGCGGTGTTGAACTTCCGGAAGCCCGGTTCCTCGTCCTCCAGGATCACCCGCACCGACAGCACCCGTGCCCTGGGCGCGACGCCGATCACCCCGTCGGCCCTGCCGGGCCCGTGCCCGTGCCCGGCGATGAGCGACGCCATGTAGGTCCCGTGCAACCGCAGGGGGTCGGCTCCCGGCGGGTTGGCCCCCCTGGTGAAGTCCCTGCCCTCGGTCACCGAGCCCACCAGGTCGCGATGGTCCGGGTCCACCCCCGAGTCCAGCACCGCCACCGTCACGCCCCTGCCCTCGGAGATGCGCCAGGCGCCGGGCAGGTCAAGGGTCCGCAGGACCTGGCGCTGGCTGCCCCGGACGTCGTCGGCATGTGCGGCGGATGCGGACCCCAGCGCGATCAGGGCCAGCACCACGGCGACGCCGGCCTGTCTCAACATCGCCACTCCTCGGAGACGCAGTCGGGGCGCAGGGGCGTGGACAGGTCCGCGAGGATCCCGTCGGCGATGTCACCGGCGAAGGTGAACATGGTCGGCCGCTGCTCCCCCGCCGCTCTGCCGGGACGGCCGTCGGTCTGGCCGATCGTGGCCAGCACCACGTACGGCCCGGCCTGCCGTACCAGGCTGCTCTGCCGCCCCGCCGAGGTGAAGCGGTCGGCGACCGTGCCGGGGAAGGCCAGCGCCTTGAGGCCCGGGGAGGGACGGCCCGCCCTGGGCAGCGCCGCCTTGGCCGCGACCGCGTCCGTCTCCCCCGCGAAGGCCACCACGCCGACGGTGACGACGACGCCCTGGAGCGCGTCGATGTAGGTGGCGCGCAGGATGCTCCGGCAACCCGCCCGCCGCAGAACCTCCGTGAGCCTGGCGTCCACCCCCTTGTCGCAGCGGGTCTCCGGCGAGATTCCCACGCGGCGGGCCTTCTCCTCACCGCCCTGCTCGGCGGCATAGCCGACGGTCTCGGGGAAGATCCGCCCCGCGGGCCACGCCTGCCAGCGCAGGGCCATCTCGTCGGCGGTGGCACGCTCCAGCTCCGCCCGGCTGGGACCGCGGGTGAGCTCCGCCCCGGCGGTGCTCGAAGCCACCCAGGCCACCACCGCGCAGATCAGCGTCAGCGCGGACACCATGACCAGCGCCGGCCACAGAGGCCGCCACTGACCTGGGGCTCCGTTCACGCCCTCGACCTTAATGCGACAAGGCGGGTGTCATCTGCCGTTCCGTCTGGATCCGACGCATCGGGAAAAGGCCGCCCGGGGGAAATGTCCGCCCTTCCACTGGGACTCCACCCTCGAAACGGAGCGGCGCCCCGGGGAGCGGTGCTCCACCGGGGCGCCGGCCGTGGACGACGGGGAGATCTAGTAGGTCGGCAGGCTCGGGTCGACTGTCTTGACCCAGCTCAGCACGCCGCCACCCACGTGGACCGCGTCGGAGAAACCGGCGTTCTTGACGATCGCCAGGCACTCGGCGGACCGGGCGCCGGACTTGCAGTGGAGCACGATACGCCTGTCCTGCGGGAGCTTCTCCAGCGCGGAGCCGTTGAGGAACTCGCCCTTGGGGATGAGCACGGCACCCGGGATGGACACAATCTCGTACTCGTTCGGCTCACGGACGTCGATCACGTAGATGTTCTCGCCCTGGTCCTGCCAGGACTTGAGCTCGGCCGCGGTGATCGTGGAGCCGGAGGCGGCCTCCTGGGCCTCCTCGGAGACGGCGCCGCAGAACGCCTCGTAGTCGTCCAGCAGCTGGGTGACCGTGGGGTTCTTGCCGCAGAGCACGCACTCGGGGTCCTTGCGGACCTTGACCGAGCGGTAGTTCATCTCCAGGGCGTCGTAGATCATCAGACGGCCGACCAGCGGCTCCCCGATGCCGGTGAGAAGCTTGATGGCCTCGTTGACCTGGATGGAGCCGACCGACGCGCACAGCACGCCGAGCACGCCGCCCTCGGCGCAGGAGGGGACCATGCCGGGGGGCGGGGGCTCGGGGTAGAGGCAGCGGTAGCAGGGGCCGTGCTCGGCCCAGAACACGCTGGCCTGGCCGTCGAACCGGTAGATCGAGCCCCAGACGTACGGCTTGCCGAGGAGGACTGCGGCGTCGTTCACCATGTAGCGGGTGGCGAAGTTGTCGGTGCCGTCCACGATCAGGTCGTACCGGGAGAAGATCTCCATGACGTTGTCGGTGGTCAGCACCTCGTTGTGGACGACCACGTCCACCAGCGAGTTGATCTCCCGGACGCTGTCCGCGGCGCTCTCCGCCTTGGGGCGGCCGACGTCCGACTGACCGTGGATGACCTGACGCTGCAGGTTGGACTCGTCGACGACATCGAAGTCGATGATGCCGAGCGTGCCCACGCCCGCAGCCGCGAGGTACAGCAGCCCGGGCGAGCCCAGACCGCCGGCGCCCACACAGAGCACCTTGGCGTTCTTCAGGCGCTTCTGCCCGGCCATGCCTACGTCGGGAATGATCAGGTGGCGCGAGTAGCGGCGCACCTCGTCGACGGTCAGCTCGGCTGCCGGCTCTACCAGCGGTGGCAACGACACAGTTCTGCTCCCGTTTCAGGGGGTCCTGAGGTGCGTGCTGGGCACAGCACGCACCACTCACAACCTAACGCGGTGCCTCAGTCATTCCCAATCGAGACGGAGGCCGTCTCACCTATCAGACGCCGCGCCTCACGGGCCACCCTCTCGGGCATCTCCATCTGCGCCACGTGCCCGGCGTCGGGCAGCAGCAGCAGCCGTACCCGGGGGAACGTCCGCCCGGCCCGCGCGGCCATGCGCGGGTTGACGAGCCGGTCATGGCGGCCGTGGATGACGAGCGTGGGCGCGGTCACCTTGGCCGCCTGCCGCCACAGGTTCTCCTCGCCGCGCCTGAAGTACTCGGCGACCAGGCCCCGCGCCGAACCGACCAGTGCGGTCGCCGCGTACGGCAGGCCGTCCCTGCGGCGCAGTTCCTCGGTCGCCTCCCGGAGCCGCTCCGGGTGGAGCCGGCCGAGGTCGGCGTAGCACATGCCGAGCGTGACGTTGAGCCTGCGCTCGGCGGGCAGGGCACTCAACTGCGTCGCGGCCCACTCGCCCAGCCTCGGCACCGCGGACAGGGCCACCCGCGCCGGGCCGTACCGGGGGAACAGATCGGGCAGGGCCGGTGAGACGAGCGTGAGCGAGCGGACCAGGTCCGGACGGGTCGCGGCGACCCGGACGGAGACCGCGCCGCCCATGGAGTTGCCGAACAGGTGGACGGGGGCGTCGGCGACCCGTTCGACGAGGGCGCTGACGGCCCGGACGTAGGCGTCGATGGAGTAGTCGCCGTCGGAGGCCTCCGGCGAATATCCGGCTCCCGGCAGGTCGATCGCGTGACCGGCGACCACATCGGACAGTTCGCCCATCAGGTCGGTCCAGTTGGTCGCCGAGCCCGCGAGGCCGTGCACGTAGACGGCGGTCTCGCGGGGACCGGGCGGGGTCGACCTCACGTGAACCCGCTGCTCCCCCAGGCTGATCAGCCGGCCAGGCCAGCTCGGGATCGGCTCCGTACTCACGTTTCCTCCCTCGTTCGCCTCCGGTTCGACGATAGCCGCCCGCCGCGCAAGCTCATGCCAAAACACGACATTAAAGACATTTAGCAGCAAAGCAATTAATAAGAGTCTAACATTGTTGATAAAGAGATAACATGCGGGTAAAAGCCGCCAATCTCCGTTTGTCACCCAACGTGGGCGGAAATCAAGACTGCGAGGGGTGGACCTTTATGGACCATCCAGGGCATTTTCCAATCACTCCGGAAAATGTCAGTGAGGGCAACCGATCCTTTCAAGGGAGAAACGCAATGCCCATGTTCAAGAGCGTCTTCGCAGGACTCGCGATCAGCACGGTGATGGCCGGCGGAATCATCGGCCTCGGCGCGGCGACCACCGCGACCGCCGCCAACGCGGCCGTGGCCCAGACCGCCGTCGCCGGCTTCCAGACCTGCGGCGGCTGCGGCGGCGGCTGCGGCTGCAACCGTGATCGCCGCTTCGAGCGCAGGCACTTCAGGCTGAGGATCCACACCAACAACCGCAACCACAACGACGTCAGAGCCGACAACGACCAGGCGCAGGCCCAGCGCGAGTTCCAGTTCCAGCGCAGGAACGAGAGGAACGAGAACCGGCGCAACCAGGGCAACCAGGGGAACGCCGCCGCGGCCACGCCTCCCATCACCGGCGGGCTCTAGTCGCTCAACCGGGGTCGCGCTCCAGCCTGAGCGCGGCGCGTGGCCGAGACATCTGACCACGCGCGACCGGATCCACGGCCGTGATGAGCTCGGGCCCATGGCGGAGGGGCCGAGCGCCCGTATTCGCTGAGATTGCCGTTATCCACGGAAAGGCAGCGGCCACGGAGGGAATGCGGGCTCCTCGAAACAGGTTCGGCTACCCGGCGCTCAGCCGGTGGTGGCACCGGTCGTCCACGGCATTCCAGGTGGGGGCTCCGCGATTTTCGAAACGCGGAGCCCTCGATTCACGGAAGTCGCGTTTCACCGGCGGAAAATCCGTGCCGACCGGCCCCCGCACAGGAGATCATCTCCTCTTCGGGGCGTTCTCTCCGGCACGCTCGGCCGGTGTTCTTTCTCCCCCCATGTCCTTTCGGCGATTGTTCCTTACGGCTTCGACATCGGCAGGCGGCGCGGCCATAAGATCGGCCGTCGCCTCCTTTCTCGTGAGGACGATTCCCATGGTCGATAAATAGATAGCTGGCATCAAAGGCCAACGATCTCCGTTTATCGACCAGTGTGGACGGAAATCAAGAATCTCGGGGATGGCTCACTATTGACCATCCAGGACATTTTCCAGTCACTCTCGAAAATGTCAGTGCGGGCAACAAATCCTTTCAAGGAGGAAACGCAATGCCCATGTTCAAGAGCGTCTTCGCAGGACTCGCAATCAGCACGGTACTGGCCGGCGGAATCATCGGCCTCGGCGCGGCGACCACCACGACCGCCGCCAACGCGGCCGTGGCCCAGACCGCCGTCGCCGGCTTCCAGACCTGCGGCGGTTGCGGCGGCTGCGGCGGCTGCGGCCGCCGCGATTTCCGCCGCGAAAACCACCGTTTCAGGCTGCGGATCCACACCAACAACAACAACCGCAACTTCGTCAGGGGCAACAACGACGAGGCGCAGGCCCAGCGTCAGTTCGAGTTCAACCGCCGCAACCGGAACGCGAACGACGACGACTAGTCCGAACGCGCCACGTGGTCGAGACGTCTGACCACGCGCGACCGATTCACGGTCGCGACGAGCTCCGGCCCGGGGCGGAAGGGCCGGGCGCCCGCGTTCGCTGAGACCGCTGCCCTCGACAAGAAGACGGCGACCGCACAGGGAACACGGGCACCTCGAAACGGGCTCAAGAATCCGGAGCTCAACCGAGGACGACACTGATCGTCCACGGCACTCCGAGTGGGGCTCCGCGGCTTTCGAAGCGCGGAGCCTCCCTACTCCGCGGAAAGCGCATTTCTTCACCGACGACATTCACGCCGGACGGTGCGCTTTTCCTTACACGGGGAGCCTTCTCCTCCGCTGGGGCGGCCTACCTAAAAACAATCCTCACCATCGACAAAAATATGACCGAGATTAAAATCCATCAATCTCTGTTTATTGTCCGACATGGGAGGAAATCAAGTCTATGAGGATGGGCCGTCACGGACCATCCAGGACATTTTCCAGTCACTCTGGAAAATGCCAGTGCGGGCAACACATCCTTTCAAGGGGGAAACGCAATGCCCATGTTCAAGAGCGTCTTCGCAGGACTCGCAATCAGCACGGTACTGGCCGGCGGAATCGTCGGTCTCGGCGCGGCTACCACCGCGACCGCCGCCAACGCCGGCGTGGCCCCGACCGCCATCGGCATCCCGGCGTGGGGCGGCTGCGGCGGCTGCGGCGGCGGCTGCCGCCGCGATCACCGCCGCGAGCACTTCAGGCTGCGGATCCGCACCCACAACGACAACGAGAACATCGTCCGGGGCAGGAACGACCAGGCCCAGGCCGAGCGCCAGTTCCAGTTCGATCGGGAGCGCAGGAACAACAGGAACGAAGAGGACTAGTCCGAGCGCGGTACATGACCGAGGCGTCTGACCACGCACGGCCGGATTCACGGCCGTGACGAGCTCCGGCCCAGGGCGGAAGGGCCAAGTGCCCGTGTTCGCCGAGACCGCCGTCCTCCACAGGGAGACGGCGACCACGCAGGGAACACGGGCACCTCGGAACGAGCCGAAAAACCAGGAAACAGCCGAGGATGAAATTTATTGTCCACGGCGTTCCGGACGGGGGCTCCGCGGCTTTCGAAGCGCGGAGCCCCCGCTCCATGACAAGCGCATTTCCAGCCGAGGTATTCATATCGGATGGCCCCCTTTTCCTTTACGGGAAGCCCTCCCCCCTTCCGCGCCACTCTTTCCGGCAGGCCCGGTCGGCGCCTCCCTCTCCCCGCGCCCTTTCGCCGCGCACTTTCCTGGTGGTCTCCACACCGGCGCGCAGCGTGGCCATCCGATCGACAGGCGCCCCCTACCGGCGGGACACCTCCCTAAAGGCGATCTTCGATGTCAATCGAAAACCACGATCGAGATTAAAGGTCATCAATCTCCGTTTATTGTCCGATATGAGCGGAAATCAATATCGTGATGGATGGGCCACCATGGACCATCTTGTGCATTTTCCGTCGTTTTTGCGAAAATGCCAACGAGGCGACACGTTTTTCAAGGGGGAAAACACAATGCTCAAGCTCAAGAGCGTCTTCGCGGGACTCGCAGTCAGCACGGCGATGGCCGGCGGAATCGTCGGCCTCGGCGCGGCGACCACCGCGACCGCCGCCAACGCCGGCGTGGCCCCGACCGCCGTCGGTTTCTCGGCGTGGGGCGGCTGCGGCGGCGGCTGCGGGCGGCGGTGTGGCGGCGGCTGCGGCGGCTGGGGCGGCCGCCGTGAACACCATCGCATCAGGGTGCGGATCGTCAACAACAACCGCAACACCAACATCGTCAGCGGCGGCAACAGCAACGGCCAGTCGCAGCGCAACCGTCAGTTCCTGTTCGACGACCGTGAGGACGGCGCCGAGCGTGCCGCACTCGCTGAAGGCTTCTGATCTTCCAGCCGGGTCGCACCCTGACCTGAGCACGGTAGGTGGTCGAGACGTCCGGCCGCACGTGAGCGGACCACGGTCATGACGAGCTCCGGCCCATAGGCGGAAAAGGGCCGGGCGCCCGTATCCACCGGCAACCGCCGCCCTCCACGAGAAGGCGACGGCCCAGCGGGAAACGCGGGCACCTCGAAACATGCGCACGACCCGCGTCTCAGTCAAGGTGACATCGGTTACCAACCGCATTACGGGTGAGGGCTCCACGGCTTCTCGAAGCGTGGAGCCCTCATTCCATGGGAAACCGGCCCCTCCGACCGGCGCTCATGCCGGACCGCGCGATTTTCCTCTGCGGGAAACCGTCTTCTCCTCGGCACCCTGATCATCCACGGACTCGGCCGGCGCCTTCTCCCCGGCCGGCGTTCTTCCGCCGCTCCCTTTCTTGGCCGCCTCGACACTGGCACGCAGCGCGGCCATCAGATCGGCCGGCGGCCCCTCCTGGACCGGAGCCTCGGCGCGGACGACCTCCCTACCGGTGATCTTCGCCTCGATGACCTCGTGGAGCGCCTCCCGGTAGGCGTCCCTGTACGCCGAGGGGTCGAAGTCCGCGACCATCATCTCGATCAGCGACTCCGCCATCCTCACTTCCTGGGGCCGGACGTCGACGCCCTCCTCCAGAAACGCGAAGTCCACCGGACGCACCTCGTCCGGCCAGAGCATGGTCTCCAGCAGGAACACCCCGTCCCTGACCCGGAGCGTCCCGAGCGACTCACGCTGCCGCAGCGCCACCTTGACGATCGCCACCAGGCCGGACCGCTCCAGCGTGTCACGGAGCAGCACGTACGGCTTGACCCCGACGGCGTCCGGCTCAAGGTAGTAGGCCTTGTCGAGCATGATCGGATCGATCTGGTCCGCCGGAGTGAACTGGAGCACCTCGATCCTGCGCGAGGTGGACAGCGGCAGGTCCTCGAAGTCGTCGTCGGCGAGCACGACCAGGTCGCCGGCCGGGAGTCCGTAGCCCTTGGCCACGTCGGCGAACGGGACCTCGTCCCCGCACACCTGGCAGACCCGGCGGAATCTGATCCGGCCGGCGTCCTCCCTGTGCACAAGGTGGAAGGCGACGTCGCGGCGCTCCGTCGCACTGAACAGCCTGACCGGGATCGTGATCATCCCGAACGAGACCGTGCCTCTCCAGATGCTCCGCATGTCGTCTCCCTGTCCTGGAGCTTCCCCTCAATTTTCGCACGTATGTTCGGAAATCATGTCAAGCCGGATACAAACCCTCACCAACAGGGCAGGTACCCGTCATGGCAGATCCGATGCCATGCCTTTCTCAGCAGGCGGGATCGGACGCCGTACGCTTGGCGATGTCCGGTGTTCGCAGGAGAACGAAGCAGAGCGGATGTCAGAGATGGATGTGCGCGACGACAACCTGCACGACGGAGAGCACGGAGACGCCCTCCCCGAGGAGATCGGGATCGAGACGACCGAGGCCGACGCGGCCGAACAGCACCGCCCGGTGCGCGAGAACATTCCCGACCAGCCCGAGGAGACCTCGGCCGAGACACCGGAGGCCGACGCGGCCGAACAGCACCGTCCGGTGGAGGAGGAGGGCCCGGAATGGCCCGACCACATTCCGCTTGAGGCCGATCCCGCGGACACCGCCGAGCAGAGCCGTACGGTGGAGATCGACGAGGACGACTACCGCTGAGCCGGATCACGCATATCGCTGACCTGGGTTACCCGCGCGTAGGATGATTTACGACAGCAGAAGTACCCGCGAGGAGAACGCCGTGACCGCTACCCCGGACGCCAAGCCCCGGGGCACCCGGCTGCCCCGGATCGCCCGTCGCCGTCAGCTGCTCAGCGCGGCGCAGGAAGTCTTCGTGGAGAACGGTTACCACGCGGCGGCGATGGACGACATCGCCGAACGTGCCGGGGTGAGCAAGCCGGTGCTCTACCAGCACTTCCCCGGCAAGCAGGAGCTCTACATCGCCCTGCTCGACCTGCACGTGGACGACATGATCGCCCGCTGCCGTGACGCCCTCGCCTCCACCACGGACAACAAGCAGCGTGTCCAGGCCGCGATCGGCGCCTTCTTCGACTTCGTCTCCGGTCAGGGTGAGGCGTTCCGCCTGGTCTTCGAGTCCGACCTGCGCAACGTCGCACCGGTCCGCCAGCGGATCGAGCGCAATCTCCGCGAGAGCGCCGAGATGATCAGCCAGGTCATCCAGGAGGACACCGGCTGCTCAAGCGACGAGGCCCGTCTGCTGGGCGTCGGCCTGGTCGGCATGGCCGAGGTCAGCGCCCGCTACTGGATCAGCAGCAACGGCTCCATTCCCAAGGACGCCGCCACCCAGCTCATAGCCCGGCTGTCCTGGCGCGGTATCTCGGGCTTCCCCCGCACGACCGCCGACCACTGACGCCCCTGCTTCCGTGACACGCCTGTTCGCTTGACGCGATCAACCGGCGCGTCGCGCGCCCGATAGCGCGACCATGGGACGAGCAGCCCTCGTCGAAAGGGAGCACTATGGAAATCAAAATCGGCGTGCGTTCCGTGCACCGTGAGCTCGTGGTGGAGACCGACCTCTCGGCCGAACAGGTCGAGGAGGAGCTCAACAAGGCGGCCGCCATGGACCACGGCGTCTTCGGCATCACCGACATCAAGGGCCGCAGGGTCCTCGTCCCCCTCTCGTCACTCGGTTTCGTCGAGATCGGCGAGGAGGAGGCCCGGGCCGTCGGCTTCGGCGGCACCCTCTAGAAACATCCCGTACGGCTCGCGCCGGGTCGGCGTTCCCCCGTCGGCCATGGCGCGGGCCGGCACGGCTCAGCCGCCGGAGCACCCGTCCCGGCCGCCCAGCCCGCAGCCGTGCGGGCGGCGGGCCCGGTGAACGCGATGCCGCCCCAGGCTGATGGCCGGACAGTCCGCTCCGCCCCTGCGCAACACAGCGCGCGAGCTCCAGGGGTTCGGCCCACATCTCGTCAAGGAACTGCCGTAGCGGCGCGAGGCCCTCATGTCTCGCACGCTACAACCGTTGGGTACCTTCACGCTGCTCGATCCGGAGACCCGTATCCTCCCGGCGTCCCTCCAAGGCGCGCGCCACCGGGGAGCAAGCCAGGCCCCTCAGGGCTTCGGGGTCAGTCCCATCGCGGCCATCCGCCTGCCGTGCGCCTCGGTCAGCCGGGCGAACATCCGGGTGATGTCCTCTCCCGCCGCCTCCGCCAGGAGCCTCGCGAGTTCGGGCCGGGCCGCAGCCACGTGCTGGCCCTGGCTCAGTGCCTCCCCCACCATCCGTCTGGCCCACAGCGCCAGCCGCCCGCCCTGCGCGGGGTCCTCCTTGAGGGCCGCGCTCACCCGTTCCACGGCGAACTGCGACCGTCCCTCGTCCGCGAGCACCTCTTCGACGAGCCGCCGCGTCTCGGCGTCCACGCGGGCGGCCGCCTCACGGTAGAAGTCGAGCGCGATCCCGGTGCCGACGTATGCCTTGACCAGGACCTCCAGCCAGTCTCCCGGCGTGGTCTGGGTGTGCCAGCCGTCCAGCGGCCCGACGAACGGAGCCATCGCCTCCTCCGGGTCCACCCCGAGTGAGGTGAGCCGGTCGTGGAGCAGCCGGAAGTGGGCGTATTCGGTGGCGGCCAGGTCGCCGAGCGCCGCCCTGTCGCCCAGTGACGGGGCATGCCGGGTGGCGTCTTCGGCAAGGCGCAGGAAGGCGGTCAGCTCGGCGTAGGCAAGGACACCGAGCAGGTCGGCGACGCCGGCGGGAGAGTCACTCATGCGGGCAGCCTACGAGCTGGTTCATGAAGGCATCTTACGAGTCGACTCGCCCGGCAATTGAGCAGGAATATCAAGAAATCGGTTCCGCGTTGTGGTATCGAGTACACTGCTCTGAGAAAGTGCGACCGCACTGTGTTAATCCGGGAGATCTGCTCCTGGACGCCCCCGAAGTCGGCGTGACGCCGCAGCGGTCGCTGATGACATGAGAGGGCTGGCCCTTCCGCGAGGACCCGGCACGGGGAAACTTTCTGCCCGTGGTCCCGGCAGGACTGCCTTCAACGGAGATTTAGGCAGGCCAAGCTGACGACGTTCCGAGACCTCGGAGTAACACCGGAGATCGCCGACGCCCTCGAGACCGAGGGCATCATCGAGCCGTTCCCGATTCAGGAAATGGCACTCCCCCTGGCCCTCAACGGCCAGGACATCATCGGCCAGGCGCGCACCGGCACCGGCAAGACCTACGCCTTCGGCGTGGCGATGCTGCAGCGTGTCGGAAAGCCCAGGAAGAACCGTAAGAAGCCCCGCGGGCTGGTCGTCGTACCGACCCGCGAGCTGGCCGTACAGGTCACCGAAGATCTGGTGACGGCCGCCGGCAAGCTCGGCTCGCGGATTCTCACCGTGTACGGCGGGCGCGCCTACGAACCTCAGATCGAGGCGCTCAAGCAGGGGGTCGACGTGATCGTCGGCACCCCGGGGCGCCTCCTCGACCTGGTCAAGCAGAAGCACCTCGACCTCGGCCAGATCGGCGTGCTCGTCCTCGATGAGGCCGACCGCATGCTCGACCTGGGCTTCCTGCCCGACATCGAGCGCATCATCAAGCTCATCCCGGATGAGCGGCAGACGATGCTGTTCTCGGCGACTCTGCCGGGCGAGATCGTCGCCCTGTCCCGTCGCTACCTCACCCGTCCCACCCACGTACGGGCCGAGAACAACGACGCCGAGGCCGAGGCGACGCCGCAGACGACCCAGTTCGTCTGGCGGGCGCACCGGATGGACAAGATCGAGATCGTGGGCCGCCTGCTCCAGTGCGAGGGGCGCGGGCTCACGATGATCTTCTGTGAGACCAAGCGTGCCTGCGACATGGTCGTCGAACAGCTCAAGGAGCGCGGCTTCGCCGCCGCGGCCGTCCACGGGGACCTGGGTCAGGGCCAGCGCGAGCAGGCTCTGCGGGCCTTCCGCAACGGCAAGATCGACGTCCTGGTCGCGACCGACGTCGCGGCGCGCGGTATCGACGTCGACGACGTCACGCACGTGGTCAACTACGACTGCCCGCAGGACGAGAAAGCCTACGTGCACCGGATCGGCCGCACCGGCCGGGCAGGCAAGACCGGCGTCGCAGTGACCTTCGTGGAGTGGGAGGACCTCACCCGCTGGAAGGTCATCAACAACGCGCTGTCGCTCGACTTCGCCGAGCCGGTCGAGACCTACTCGACCTCCCCGCACGTCTTCAGCGACCTGGGCATCCCCGCGGGCACCAAGGGCGTGCTGCCGCGCGCCAACCGGTCCCGGGCGGGCCTGGCGGCCGAAGAGGTCGAGGACCTCGGCGAGACCGGCCGGGCCCGCTCCCGCGGTCCCCGCAGGGGACGCGAGGAGGAGCGGGAGGAGCGCCGTGAGCGCCCCGCCCGCACCCGGGAGCGCCGCCGCACCCGCGGGGGCCAGTCGGACGCGGTCGAGACCGAGGTCGTCCAGAGCCCGATCGCCGAGGTGGGGGTGGACGTGACGTCCCATGACGACCGGCCCGCCGAGACCACGCCCCGCCGGAGCAGGACCCGCAAGGCCGGCCTCAACCCCGAGGTGAGCCTCGCCGAGGGGGCCGGAGCTCCGGCCCGCAAGGAGCCCGTGGTGGAGCAGGACGAGCTGCCGCACCACAGGCACGAGCCGGTGACCGAGATCGCGCAGTGGGAGGACGAGGCCGTGGACCGCTGGAACGACGAGCCCGTGACCGAACCCGCCCCCCGGCCGCAGCCAGAGAAGATCATCCCGGCGAGCCCGTTCGCGGTGATCTTCCAGTCGCCGGACCTGGCGACGGACGACGACGAGATCGCCCCCTCGGCGGCCTCGGAGCGGGCTCAGAGCCGCCGTCGCCCGCCGAGCAGGGGCCAGCAGCGGGGCGCACGCCGCCCGATCTAGCAGTACCAACGGAAAAGGGGCGCGACCATGCCGGTGGCGCCCCTTTCCCATGTCATGAGACGCACAGAGCCATGTCACCAAGAGAGGTATCGTGGGGCCACGTGAGTACGCCGCGATTTCTGACCATGCCTCCTGGCGTCCGATCCCGTCAGGTCGACACGACGGTGGGCTCCTTCGCCGTGCTGGAGGCCCTGCCGGTCAGCGGCGTCCCGGAACGCTGGCCCGCCCTGCTGGTCCCCGGACTCACGGGCAGCAAGGAGGACTTCATCGCGGTCCTGCAGACGCTCGCCCAGTCGGGGCGCCGGGTCATCGCGGTCGACATGCGCGGGCAGTTCGAGACGGACGGTCCTGAGGACCCCCGCGCCTACACCTGCGCGGCGCTCGGCAACGACATCGACGTCCTCGCGCAGACGATCGGCGGAGGTGAGCCCCTCCACCTGGTCGGACACTCCTTCGGCGGCCTGGTCACCCGGGAGGCGGTCATCGACGGCCGCACCAAGTTCGCCTCCTACACGCTGATGAGCTCGGGTCCCGCCGCGATCGTCGGCGTACGCGAGCGCGCGTGCCGGATCATGCTCGCGGAGCTTCCCGAGTCCGGCCCGGACCACCTGTGGCACACCCGGATGGAACCGGAGGCCCTGGCCGCGGGGGTGCCGGACGACATCATCGCGTTCCTGCGCAAGCGGCTGCTCGCCAACTCCCCGACCGGCATGGTCGCGATGACCCGGGAAGTGCTCTCCGCGCCGGACCGCTGCGACGAGCTCACCCAGATCGAGGTCCCCACCCTGGTCCTGTACGGCGAGCACGACGACGGCTGGCCACCGCGGACGCAGTCCGAGATGGCCGATCAGCTGAACGCCGAATGTGTGGTCGTCCCCGGCGCCTGCCACTCCCCCGCGGTGGAGGCCCCGGAGACGACGGCGGCCGCGCTCACCCGGTTCTGGAACGCGGCGGAGACACGGTCGCCGGGCTGAGGGCCTCCAGACCGGAGAGGGCGTGCCTCATCCAAGGCACGCGCCCCGGCCGCTGAGCCTCGCTGCCGGCCGGTGGACCGGATCCCGCCGGGAGGCGCTCACCTCCATCCTCACCGTCAGTCGGCGAGACCGTCCCAGGGCCGGCGATCGTCCGAGGCGGCCTGGCCTTCCGGGCAGTGCCTGCGGAAGTCGCACCAGGAGCAGAGCGGGCCGGTCCTGGGCGGGAAGAGCGCATCGATGTCCCGGGGGACCTCCGGCGGGGTGCGGTCCGCCCTCCTGCCGCGTGCCGTACCGGACCAGGCCCGGTAGCGGCCTTCTGCCTCGGAGGCCTCGGTCGCGATCTCCTCGGCCCGGTTCAGATGCCGGCCCAGGGACTCGTCGGTGTGCTCCCACTCCGCGATCGAACCGGTCGGCAGATGGTGGAGCTCGACCCGGTGACACGGGCGGTGCAGCATCCGGGAGGAGGCGATGGCGTAGACGGCCAGCGCGAGCGAGGAGCGGGCGTCGTCCGCGGTGAGGGGCCGGCGGCCGGTCTTGTAGTCGACCACGACCAGTTCCTCACCCCGCCGGTCGAGCCGGTCGACACGGCCGGAGACGGCGATGACGGAGGTCTTGGTGGCCACGGTCCGCTCGACGCCGACCGGCTCGTCGGAGGGGTCGAGCCCGGCGACGTATCCGGCGGCCATCTCGCAGGCCCGGTCACGCCAGGCAGCCGACTGCTCGGCGTCGCGGAACCCCTCGTTGATCCACCCGCTGGTGACCAGGATGGCCGCCGTCGCCGGTGTCCGCCGCGCGTAGGGCTCGCGCCACCAGCCGGCCAGGGCGTTGTGCACGCTGGCCCCGACGCTGTTGTGCGCCCAGGGCGGCCCCTTCTGCGGCGACGGCCGGTCCAGGTAGGTGAACCGGTGACGCCGGGGGCATTCCAGCCAGGTGTTCAGCCGCGACGGCGTACAGGAGTACAGCCGCCGCGGCATCCCCTCAAAGGGAAGCTGGTCCACGGAGGACTACTCGTCGAGGAGTTTCAGGTTGATCTTGGCCGCCCGCGTCCCGTCGCTCAGCGGGATCTCGGTCTTCTCGGTCACCTCGCCGCGGGTCAGCGAGCCGGACAGCCATGCGTCGAACTGCGGCTCCAGGGCGCCGATGGTGGTCTCCTCACCGTGCGCGGGCAGCACGCGGGTGCTGTGGCGCAGGGTGAACAGCCTGCCGCCGATCGCGGTGAGCTGGTCGGCCAGCGCGGGATAGTCCCCGCCGAGCTTGCCGGGCCCGTCGGCCTGCAGGGACTTGCCGGTGAAGACCGCGTCAAGTGCCTCGCAGTACAGCGAGACGCCGCCCTGGGAGACGCCGGGGGTGGACATGACCTCCAGCTCGACGTCGGCGACGCCGAACATTCCCTCGTCCTCCATGTCGATGTCCGGCCAGGTGTCCGGCCAGGTCAGCCGCCACAGTGGCCGGTCCTTGGGGTTGAGGGCGACCACGGCCTCGTCCCGCGCCGCCACCTCGATGGCCGCGCCCACGTGGTCGGGCAGACCATGGGTGCAGATGACGGCCAGCACCTCCCGCTCGCCGACCTTCTCCAGGATCTTCTCCGCGTCCCGCGCGGGGTCGATGACGATGACCTCCTCATCGTCACCCACGATCCAGGTGTTGTTCTCGACCTTGTGCTCGGCACCGTCGACGTCGACGAGGCCCTCGGTCACCACTCGTTCGATACGCGCTGTCACGCTTCCGAACTTTACTGCCTCGCTCCACCCCGCGGCTCGGGCGTGGGTAACGGATAGCCCTCCTATTCTCCCTATTCGCCCGACTATTCACCTTTCATTGCCTGACACGGCCTACCGGCGCCTCAGATCTCCTCGCCGCCCAGGCGCGGGGAGAACGCGCCGAAGGGCAGGTCGAGAGCCTGGTCCTGATCCCGCAGGTCACGCAGGGAGAGCTCGTTCAGGGTGATCAGGTAGCCCGCCTCGGCGGGCCAGACGACCACCCACAGCCAGTTGCCCAGGGCCTCGCCCAGGTAGACCGCCCGGTCCGGAGCGGCGTCGACGCACCACAGCGCGGCCGGATGGCCTCTGGCGTGGATCTTGGCGTGTGACGGACCCTCGTCGAACCCGGCGCCCGGGTCGGTGCCCTCCAGCCCGGCGAACCCCGCTCCCAGGCCCACACCGGGCTCCTCGGCGATGATCAGCATGTCGGCCGGCCCGTGGGTCAGCGAGGGACCGGAGACCGCGACCACGGTGGCCCTGATGCCGCTGCGCTCGTCACCCGCCTCGGCCAGCCCGGTGACCAGCCAGCCCTGGGGCAGGGGCCACGGCAACCAGACGGGGACAAGGGCGTCGCGGCTGATCGCTTCCACGGCGGTGACGGAGGGGCGTATCGGCGGCTGCAGTGGCAGGACGTCACCGTGCGGACCACATCGCCAGGCGCTTGACCAAGCGCTCGGCGGGCGGAGCGGGCCGAAACACCGCGGGCAGATAGGCGCGGCTCTCACGCCTACCTACGGTGCTTCGTCATCGGCCGGTCCGTCAAGGGCACACTGCGTTATCGAGCCGTAATCTTACCAATGTGCGCGTAAATTGTGTGGGAGCGATTGTCCGTGACGGCTCCGGCCGGTTACTCCTCGTCCGCCGTGGCCACCCGCCCGGCGAGGGTCTCTGGTCGCTCCCCGGCGGCCGGGTCGAGCCGGGTGAGCCGGACGCCGGAGCGGTGGCCCGCGAGGTGCTGGAGGAGACCGGCCTGACGGTCACGGCGGACCGTCTGGCCGGCACCGTCGAGCGTCCCGGCCCAGGCGGTGTCGTCTACGAGATCCGCGACTACCTGGCCGAGGTCTCCGGCGGCACGCTCTCCGCCGGAGACGACGCCGCCGACGCCCGGTGGTTCACCGGCGACGAGATCGCACGGCTCCCGCTCACCGCCGGGCTGCTGGACGCCCTCGTCGAATGGGCGGTCATCGAGCCGTGGTCAGAGTCGAGCGCCACAGCGTGAGATGGTCGGCGTTGTAGGTGGTGGACCTGCCCAGGGCCACCACCTGACCGCCGGAGACCGCGACCGCGCCGAGCCATTGGGCGCCGTCGCCGCCCAGGCTGCCCTGGGTGGGGGTGTGGGGCTGCCAGGCCCGGCCGTCCTCGGAGGTCCAGGCCACGCTGTCGCCCTCGCCGGGGAGTCCCTGCCAGCCGACCGCCACCACGCCCTCCGTGGTCGCGGCCAGATCCTGGACGGCAGCCGCGCCGTCCGCGGGGAACCAGGAGAACTCCCAGGTCGAGCCGTTGTCCGCCGACACCGCGCCGAAGGCCCGGAGCCCGTCTCCGGTCTGTGCGGTGCCGGCCGCGACGATGTGCCCGCCGTGCAGGACCACATGCCGCAGTCCGGCCGACGTCGCCCCCGGGGGCAGGACCGGCTTCCGCGCGGTCCATTCGACCCCGTCGGCCGAGACCCAGACCACGCCGGTCTCGTGTGCCGGACCACCGGTACCGCCGACGGCCACGTAGCCGGACGAGGTGACCGAGACGTCGTACAGCCGCACCCCGCCGCCGGCGGGAAGCTTCGCCGCCCTGGTGTAGTGCTTAAGGTCGGACGAGAACCACAGGACCGGGACGGTCCCGGCCGGGCCGCGGTCCTCACCGGCCAGGACATAGCCGGAGGGACCCGCGGCGACCGCGTGGGGGGCGAGGAAGTAATGCTCGGCGGCCGGAGCGAGCTGGCCCCCAATGGGCACTTTGCGCCAGTTCGTCCCATCGTCCGAGGTGACGAGCAGGGGCGACGTGGAGGAGGCGTTGGGCATGACGCTGCCCACGGCCAGCCAGCCTCGCCGGCCCTGCGCGACGTCGCCGAGCGACTGCCGCCACGGACCGCCGAGGACACGGGCCGGACCACTGGCCTTCCAGCTCTGGCCGTCCGCGCTGGTCCAGATCGCCGCGTCGCCGGACGCCGCGCCCACAGCGACGAACATGCCGTCCCCGGCGGCCACCCTGGCCGTCTCGCGGGCGGCCCTGGTGAGCCCGTCGATCCCGCCCAGGGGGACCGGACGCGCCTGTCCCCCCTTGGGCGCGGTGATGAGGACCAGGCGGTTGTCCACGTCGGCGGCGCGTTCGTCGCCGCCGACGACGAGCGTCCCCCCGTCCGAGACCGCGAGCGCCCGGAGCGAGCCTGGCACCTGCCCGAGGTCGGTGGTCCTGCTCCAACCGTGGCCGTCCTTACTGGTGTAGACGGAGTAGCGCTCGAAGCCCGACTCGGTGACGGCGGCCACTCCGTCCGAGGAGGAGGCCAGGCGCCTGACACCCGATCCGTCGGGGGCCAGGCCACCGATGGTGCCGCACCGGCTCCAGTCGTCGCCCTGGGACGAGCAGTAGACGGCGACCTCGCCCTTGTCGCTGCGCTGCTGGGTCGGGACGAGCACGAACCCGTCGGCCGCCACGGCCAGCGCACCCGGCTGGGGGATGACGCCGGCCAGCGCCGTACTGGTCCGCAGCCAGGTCTTCCCTCCATCGGCCGAGCGCAGGACCACCGAGGAGGAGCCGCTCCGGACCGAGTCGCCCAGCGCCACCACGGCGTCGCCCCTGGCGATGACCGCCTTGAGGCCCCGGACCTTGTCCGGCGGATCGATCTCCCCGCTGCTCAACCGGTTCCAGGCCCGCCCATCGGGTGAGATCCAGGCGACGGCACCGGCGCTACCGTCCGGAAGCACGCTCGTCCCCACGGCCACGAACCCCGAGGAGGTCCTGGCCAGGTCCATGATCTTGTCTCCGGCCGAGAACGCCTCCAGCGCGCCGGGATCCACCGCCTCCCAGCTGTAGCCGTCGGCACTCGCCCACAGGCCGTGTCCGGTGCCGAGGGTGTCGTTGCCCGCGGCCAGCCAGCGTCCGTCGCCGCCCGCCACCAGGCCCACGGTGGTCGGTCCCGCCTCGTAGCCCGCCGGTCCTGTCACCTTGCCCAGCTGCCAGGTCCCGCCCCCGTCCGGGGAGAACAGGAACAGCGGCCGGGGGACGGGGCTGGTGGTGTCGCTGCCGACCGCGACCATGGTGGAGCCCGCCGAGGCAACGGCGTTGAGCACCTGGCTCGATCCGTCACCGTCGGCGCCGGCCGGCGGCGCGAAGTTCGCGTCCCCGGAGCGCACCTCGCCGCCGACCAGCCGGAGGCCGGTGGTGAACGGCCCGCTCACCCACTCCCACAGCACCAGTCCGCCGCCGACCGCGACGGCCAGGACCAGGACCATCAGGAACGGGATGACCAGGCCACGGCCCCGCCCGCGCCTGGTCGGGCTGGAGCGGCGCGCGGCGGAGGGTGCGGGGGCCGCGCGGTGGTGCCGCCCGCCGTTCGGCCCCCGCCTGCCGGGCGGCCCCTGAGCGACCAGCAGGTCCGGGCGGGCGGGCCGGCCCCCGGGAGGGCGTCCCACCCGGCGCACCGGCTCGAAGTCGTCCTGAACCGGTGCGGCAGGCTCGGGCGTGGACTCCGGCGTCGCGGGAATCCGGGGTCCGGCCCCGGTCTCGTCTCCGGGCTCGTGCGGCGGCCCGGAGTCATCGGGAAGGCCAGGGCGCCGCTCCTCCCCGGGCTCGCGCGGCGGCCCGGAGGCGACCAGCAGGTCCGGCCGGTCCGCCATCCGCCGACGGGGTGAATGTTCGGACCCGGCGCTTCCGTCTCCGGCCTCGGGGGGCCGTCCGCGCGCGGGAGAAGGGGCGCCCGGGTCGTCGGGGGAGGAGGCGTAGGGCCGGCTGTGGTGGCGGCGCCGTTCGCCGCCCAGTCCCTCGGGACGGGCCTGCGGAGGGTCGCTCTCGTCCGGGGTGGGCGAGGCGAACGGGGGGAGCATCCACGGGGAGGCCAGCGGGAGCCCGCGGGGGCTGTCGTCGGAGGGTCCGGGCGGGAAATGCTGGATCGTGGGCGGAGACTCCTGAGTCTCCTGGGGCCCGGCTGCGGATGCCGCGCCGCCACGGACACCGTCGTTGTCCGCCGGCCACTCTCGCGAGCGCGGGTCGTGAGGGCCCGGGGCCACGCTCAGCACCTCCTGTAGGAAGCCCGTCTGCGCCCGGGGTCACCACCCCGGATCGTTCCAGTCAGCTCCGTGACACTCTGTCGCAACCCCCTACGGGAGCGGCAAATCGCACGCGACCCTACTCCTACCCCGTTCCGTTGAAACGATCACCTCCGGCGGAGGGGTGACCGAGGCCCGGTCTCCCACAGTCCAGAGCAACACGTCGGGACCTCGATGACGAGACCTCTCTAGTCAGATTTATCGATGCAGCGCCGGAATTATCAATGTTTTCTCCCATAATTCCGAAATTGCTGGCCAGCCGGAACCGGGCTCCGGCGGACCTCGGCGCCGTGGTTCTCCGCCGCGACCGGCGTCACGCCGTGGGCGGGGTGAAGGCGGAGGTGCGCCCGAGACCGGCCGCCCGGCCCTTGGCCGCCACCACCAGCGCCATCTTCCTGGACGCCTCATCGATCATCTCGTCGCCGAGCATGACCGCACCGCGCCGCTCGACCGTCGTGTAGTACTCATACGCGTCGAGGATCAGCTCAGCGTGGTCGTAGTCCTCCTGGGAGGGCGAGAACACCTCGTTGGCGGCCTCCACCTGGCTCGGGTGGAGCACCCACTTGCCGTCGAAACCGAGCGCCGCGGCCCGCCCGGCCACCCGGCGGTAGCCGTCCAGATCCTTGATCGCCAGGTACGGGCCGTCGATGGCCTGCAGGCCGTGCATGCGGGCGGCCATCAGAATCCGCATCAGGATGTAGTGGTAGGCGTCGCCCTCGGTGTAGCCGGGAGGCTGCTCGCCGACCACCAGGGTCCGCATGTTGATCGAGGCCATGAAGTCGGCCGGGCCGAAGACCAGCGTCTCCAGCCGCCGGGACGAGCCGCCGATGGCATCCACGTTGACCAGGCCCCGGGCGTTCTCGATCTGAGCCTCGATGCCGATCCTGCCGACCGGGAGGCCGTTGGCCTTCTCGATCTGGGTGAGCAGTGTGTCGAGCCAGACCACCTGCACCGGGTCCTCCACCTTGGGCAGCATCAGGCAGTCGAGGAACTCCCCCGCGCCCTCCACGACCTCGATGACGTCCCGGTAGGTCCACTGCGTGCTCAGGTCGTTGACCCGCACGACCCTCGTCCTGCCCGACCAGTCGCCCTCGCGCAGGGCGGCCACGATGTTCTTGCGCGCCCCCTCCTTGGCGAGCGGGGCGACGGAGTCCTCCAGGTCGAGGAAGACCTCGTCGGCGGGCAGTCCCTGGGCCTTCTCCAGGAAGCGGGGGTTGCTGCCGGGCACCGCCAGGCACGAACGTCGCGAGCGCATGGCCACACGCTATCGGCCGGTCCGGCCCCCCACGGCAGGCCGGGTCCGTCTATGGCGCCCATACAAAGAGGGGGACATGTTCTTGGCGCCGATCTCGTACGGCTCCTGGCCGGCGTATCCGAACAATGGGTATCAAGCATTGGTAAGGAGACATTCACGATGGTAAACGCATCCTCGGTGGCCCGGCCCGCCGTACTGTCCGACCTCATCCCGGGTTCCCGCGTCCGCGACATCGCGCTCGTGCTCGGCGGCGCCGCCCTGACGGGCCTGTCCGCGCAGCTCACCTTCCCCATGTGGCCCGTCCCGGTCACCGGCCAGACCTTCGCGGTCGTGCTGGTGGGCGCGGCGCTCGGGATGAACCGCGCGGCGCTGAGCATGGTCCTCTACACGCTCGTCGGCATCGCGGGCGTGCCGTGGTTCGCCGGCGGCGCCTCGGGCTTCGGCGGCGCCACCTTCGGCTACATCCTCGGCTTCATCGCGGCCGCCGCCCTGGTCGGCAAGCTCGCCGAGCACGGTGGTGACCGTACCGTCCTGCGCACGGTCGGCACGATGGTCTTCGGCAACCTGGTCATCTACGCGTTCGGCCTGCCGGTCCTGATCGCCGTGACCGGCCTGGACCTGGGCACCGCCCTCGTCGAGGGCGCGGGCAAGTTCCTGATCGGCGACGCTCTCAAGATCGCGGTCGCGGCCGGACTGCTGCCGGCGGCGTGGAAGCTCACCCGCCGCTGACCCCGGCACCGTGTACGGCCTGCGCCCTCCGGCATATGAGGACGCAGGCCGTACATTCGTCTCATGGGTGTGATCGAAGAGGGTGCCAAGAAGTCGGGGATCCTGTGGCTGTCACTGGACCGGCCCCGGCTGGCCTGGCACGCGTGGCACGACGGTGCGATCTACGTGGTCACCGGCGGCGGCGAGCAGTCGCTGCCCGGCCTCGCCGGCTCCGGCCAGGTCCAGGTGACGCTCCGGAGCAAGGACAACGGCGCACGGCTGATCACCTTCGAGGCCTCCGTCGAGGTGGTGGACCAGACGGAGGCCGCCGAGGCGGTGGCCGCGCTCGCCAAGGAGCGGCTCAACGCCGTCGACGGCGCGGGCCTGACGGAGCGCTGGGCCGCCCACTCGCAGGTGGTACGGCTCACGCCACGGGGACCGGCTCTCTGACCTCCGCCACCGCGGCGGGCGGCAGTCCGGCCGTGGCCCGCTGAGCCAGGTAGGCGCCGGACAGGACGATGAGGCCACCCGCGATCTGGAAAGGCCCGAGGGCCTCCCCCACCAGGACCCAGGCGACCACCGCACCGGCGATGACCTCCAGCGAGGCCACCGTGGAGCCGATCGCGGCCGACAGGCGGCGGACCGCGGTGACGCCGAGGATGTAGGCGAGGACCGTGGCGACCACGATCATCCAGATCACGGCCACCAGCGCCGGCAGCGCGAGACCACCACCGGGCGCCACGGTCCGGGTGAACGCCGTCCACGGGATGTTCCACGGCTGGGAGAACGGGACGAGCACCGCGGCCGCGCCCAGCAGACCCCAGGCGATCAGGCCGAGTGGATCGACGTCGTCCCCGAAACCGTCACTGAGCAGGAAGTATCCGGCGCAACACGCCGCCGCGCCGAAGGCGAGCAGCAGCCCCACCGGGTCCAGGGCCATGCCCGCCCAGACCTCGACCACGATGCCGAGCCCGATCACCGCGACCACGGCGCCGACGAAGGCCGCGCGCGGCAGCCGTACCCGGCGGACGAACCGCACCCAGAGCACGACCAGCACCGGCGAGGTGAATTCGATCAGCAGGGTGACGCCCACCGGCAGCCGGGTGATCGCCGCGAAGTACAGTGCCTGCACCCCGGCTACCGCGACCACCGCGTAGGCCAGGAAGAATGGCAGCCGTGCGCGCGGGATGCGCAGGGCCCGGGGCCTGACGGCCGCGAGAACGCCGATGAGCAGCAACCCGGCGCCCGCCATCCGCACCCAGACCGCCTCCAGCGGGGCCAGCCCTGCGGTGTCCAGATACTTGGCCATCGGCCCGGAGAAGGCGAAACACCAGGACGACGCGAACGCGATCAGCAGACCGGCGCGCCTCATAGAACACCCCCCTGTAATTACCGTTTAAGCGTTTTGATGCTGTCATGATAGGGCGGACCGGAGCAAGAGGGCGTCCGAAATGTGAGAGTGCCTTGAAGCGGTGATCCAGGCAGGCCACCTACTTCCAGCGGCTGCCGCGCGAACCTCCGTCCGCCCCGCTCGGCGGCATCCTGCCTGCCGGGGGTGAAGGCCCGCGTTCAGGTAGCCTTAGAACGTTGCACGCGCATCTACACAGCGAATTGTCCGGACTCTGCTCCGACAGCGAGGTTCCGGAATTCCTCGCGGGATCCCCGGGTTCTTACCATGGGGCCGTGACTCCTCCGCTCTCCCGTGGGGAGCGGCTTCTCGCTCAGCCACAGGGGCGCTGCGACGGACGAGCCCTGCCCGTAGAACGCCTGGACACATAGACAAGGAGGGACGGCATCCTCCCGTCGCCTCAGGGTGACGGTGCAGGTGCCGACACTTCGATGGCACCCACACCGGAACTGGTGACGGCCGCTCTGTCGACCGTCAACGACCCTGAGATCCGTCGGCCGATCACCGAGCTCGACATGGTCAAGAGCGTCGACATCTCCCCCGACGGGATGGTCCGCGTCGGGATCTTCCTCACGGTGTCGGGCTGTCCCATGAAGGACACCATCACCCGTGACATCACCACCGCGGTCTCCAAGATCGACGGAGTCAGCGGTGTCCAGGTCGAGATGGACGTGATGAGCACCGAGCAGCGCAAGGCGCTGCAGACCAAGCTGCGCGGCGCCAAGGGCCCCGAGAAGGAGATCCCCTTCGCCCAGGCCGGCTCGCTGACCCGCGTCTTCGCGGTCGCGTCCGGCAAGGGTGGCGTGGGCAAGTCCTCCGTCACCGTCAACCTGGCCGCCGCGATGGCCGTGGGCGGCCTCAAGGTCGGCGTCGTGGACGCCGACATCTACGGCCACAGCATCCCCCGCATGCTCGGCGTCTCCGAGCGCCCCACCAAGGTCGAGGACATGATCATGCCGCCGGTGGCGCATGACATCAAGGTCATCTCGGTCGGCATGTTCAAGCCGGAGGGCAACACCCCGGTCGTGTGGCGCGGCCCGATGCTGGACCGCGCGCTGCACCAGTTCCTCGCCGACGTCTACTGGGGCGACCTCGACGTCCTGCTGATGGACCTGCCTCCCGGCACCGGTGACATCGCGATCTCGGTGGCGCAGCGGATGCCGTCGGCGGAGATCCTCGTGGTGACCACCCCGCAGCAGGCCGCCGCCGAGGTGGCCGAGCGCGCCGGGTCGATCGCCGTGCAGACCCACCAGCAGATCGCGGGCGTCATCGAGAACATGTCCTGGCTGCCCTGCCCGCACTGCGACGAGCGGATCTCCGTCTTCGGTGAGGGCGGCGGCCAGACCGTGGCCGACGCGCTCACCCGCACCCTCGGCGCCCGGGTGCCGCTCCTCGGCCAGGTGCCGATCGACACGCGGCTGCGCGAGGGCGGCGACGAGGGCAAGCCCCTCGTGCTCACCGACCCCGACGCCCCGGCCGCCGCCGAGCTGAGCCGTATCGCCGCAGGTCTGAGCAAGAAGTCGGGCAGCCTCAGGGGCATGCAGCTCGGCATCTCCCCCACCAGGGGCCGCTAGGTCCCCGTCTTCTGGGACAACGGACGACAGGCGCCCTCCTCCACGGAGGGCGCCTGTCGTCATACAGCGTTCAGGCCCCTTCCGGGCCCTGTGGCGGAGTCTCGCGGGGGTCAGGTGGCTTCGGGGTCATAGGGCGGGATCTCGCCGTATCCGAGCTCACCGGCCGCCTCAGCCGCGTAGGAGTCGACATGGACCGGAGGGTCCGCCGAGTCGCGGTTCCAGTCGTCCTCCAGTGGACCGGTGAGGTGCTTGCGGACGAAGTTCTTCGGGTTGAGGTCGGCCGGGTCGAAGTCGGAGAACTCGGGGCCCAGGCCGGCCTGCAGGTCATTCTTGGCGTTGTTGGCCATCTGGCGGAGGTTCCGCAGTGTCTTGCCCGCCTGAGCGGCGGCCTGGGGAAGTTTCTCCGGACCGAAGACGAGCAGGGCGATGACCACCAGCGCCACGACCTCCAGCCAGCCGAGTCCGAACACGGTGATCTCCTACCGGGACAACGCTAGGGCGGCTCCCCGGGCGTACACCCGGAGAGCTTCCAGACTAATGCCCTCAACCCCAAGCATGCGCCCGCACATCGCGGGTCAGGAGGGCCTGGGCGTGGGCTGCGTGGGCGCGGCGCCCACGGTCACGGTGGCCGTCTGCTCCTGGCCACCCCGCTGGAACTTGATCGTCAGCTTCTCGCCCGGAGCCTTGTTCCGGATCAGCGCGATCAGTTCGGTGCTGTCCTGCACCACCGTCCCGTTGATCTCCAGGATGACGTCGCCGGGCTTCAGACCCGCCTTGTCGGCGGGGCCGCCCGGCTCGACCGGGCGGGTGCCCTGCTTGACCTCGCTGTCGATGCGGACCCCGGCGCCCTGGTAGGTCTGGTCGATGGTGACGCCGATCCGCGACTTCTTGGCGACCCCGGTGGTGACCAGTTCCTCGGCGATCCGGCGTACGTGGTTCACCGGGATGGCGAAGCCGAGACCGATGCTGCCGCTCTGGACGCCGACCGACCTGCCGAGCGTGGCGATCGCCGAGTTGACCCCGATGACCTCACCGGCGACGTTGACCAGCGGGCCGCCGGAGTTGCCGGGGTTGATGGCGGCGTCGGTCTGGATGGCGCTGAGCCAGGTGGTGTCGGAGCTGTTCTCCTCACCCGCCTGAACCGGGCGGTTCAGCGAGCTGACGATGCCGGAGGTGACGGTGCCGACGAGGCCGAGCGGGGAGCCGATGGCGACGACCGGGTCGCCCACGACCACGTTGTCGGAGTTGCCGAGGCTGATCTCCGGGGCGCCGAAGGTCTCGTCGGGCTTGACCACCGCGAGGTCGGACTCGGGGTCACGGCCGACGATCCGGGCCGCGGTGGACTTGCGGTTACTGAACTGGACCTTGATCTCACCGCCCGGCGCAGCGGCGGCGACCACGTGGTTGTTGGTCACCACGTAGCCTCCCTTGATCAGGAAGCCGGAGCCGGTGGCCGCGCTGGCACCGCCCTCGACGGCCAGCGACACCACGCTGGGCAGGACCTTGGCGGCCACTCCCGCTATCGAGTCCGGAGGCCGGGAGTTGGAGCCACTGGGCGGGTTCCCCAGCGCGAAGGAGGCATCGTGGCCGGAGACAGGCGGGCGGGTGAGCAGGTAGGTGCCGACGCTCCCCAGCGTCGAGGCCAGCAGCGCGATTATCACCGCGAGGAGGACCAGCGTTCTGGTATGCGGCCCGCGCGGAGCGGGAACGGCCATTCCCGGGAAGCCCCGGGGAGGGGGTGCCCAGCCGGTGCCCATGCCGAACGCCTGGGAGGGCGGAGGCGGCGGACCGGCCGGCGGACCGAAGACCACCGTGTCCTGCCGCACCCTGCCCGACGGATCGCCCCAGCCGCTCCCGCCGGGCTGCCCGGTGTCGTTCTGGTTCCCGGCCTGGCTCCACCGCCCCTGACCCGGCTGCTCGCCGAGCTGGCTCCAGCCGTCGTTCCGGGGCTGCTCACCGGGGAAGGGTGCCGCCTCGTCGGCGGGCAGGAAGTCCGGGCGGGAGGGGGGCGGGACATGGCCTCCGTCGTCGGTGAAATCCGACGGCGTACGCCCCTGCGCGCCCTGCGCCTCGTGGGTACGGATCTCGTCGGTCATCGAAAATTCACCACTCCCTGCCTCGTGCGAGGCCGCTCACTGGGATGCCCCGGCAATCTTCCTCTGCGCGGGATACGAGAGATGTAAAGCGCGCCTTACCTGAAGAAGCCGGCCCAGGCCAGAAGGCGACTCGCCCCTCGGCCGAGCCGTGTCCACAGATTGGGCGCGGGCTCGTGCGGCAGAACCGCGACGGCGGCGTCGACCATGTCGGCCGGAGCGTCCGCGAAGACGGTGTAGACATGACCTCCACTCGCCCAGATCGTCTCCTGCTCGGCTGAGTCCCGAATCCAGATCGTATGCCCGTTAAGCCGCCGAGCATGCCAACCACGGAGCCGCTCCTCATCAAGCACACCAGACTGAATGAAAAGGGACACGACTGAGAGGCCATCCGAATATCCCAGATACAAGTATCCAGGAGATGTGGCGTGCACGGCGAACAGCTCAAGGCGGCCGGGCAGCGTCTCGGGAAAACGCCAGCCCAGGGCACGCAGCCCGGGCATCTCACCCAGGTCGGACCCACCGGGGTCCGGCACGTGGGCGGAGGCCTCCCGCGCCGGATCGAGGGCCAGATCGACGAAGGCACCGGCGTGGACGACCTTGCCCTGACCGTCGAGGATCTCGCGGCGGAGCACCGGCCCCCCGGCCTCGTCGAGCCAGTAACGGGCGGCGACGGTGCCGTCCGGGCGCACGACGTCCACCAGACGGGCCGGCCGGCCGCAGGCACTCCCCTCACCCGCGGCCACGACCCGGTAGTTGCGGGCGAGCACCGTGAGCATCATCTCGGACGGGGCGGACATGCCGCCGGCGGGACTGCCGGGATCCACCAGCTGGACCTGACCCGACGGCTGGGCGCGCACGGTCAGCCCCTCACCGGGGACATTACGGACCTCCAGCACCGAGGAGACGGAGCCGGAACGGCCCCAGGCGGTGACGTACTGCGTGCCGGAGTATCCGCGGGTACGGCCCGCGACCGCCGCCTCGCGCAACAGGTGCAGGCCGGTGTCCTCGCTCTCGGACTCGTCCGGCGGCCCGGCGTGCGCCGGGCCGGCGGACGCCGGACTGCCCACCACCAGCCCCAGCAGCATGACAGCGACAAGAAGGACGGTGACGGGCAGCCGGATCACGGAGTGGGGAAGGAAGTCGGCGTCGCCGACCCTCCGTAAGGCGCGGTGTTCCTGTGCTGGTTGGCGAACATGTCGACCGGCGGCACGACACGCGGGCCGGGGTCGGAACCGCCCGCGACGAAAAGGGTGCCGATCGCCACGGCCGCTGAGGCGACGCTCACCGCGACGTAGCCCGCCTTCCTGGCCCGGCGGGGCCCTCCGGCACGCCCGCGGGGCCGGTTGTCCAGTGGCGCGACGCTGTGCATGCTCGGGATCGGCACCCCTCCGAACGTCCGCGAGGCCGGAAAGGGCCGCTCACGCGGCGGCAGCGGGCCGCCTGGCTCGGCCATCCGCAGCAACGACATCGTCAGGTCGGCGGGCATCACGGGGCCGTCCAGCGATCGCAGGCGGTTCTTCAACGCACGCATGGCGTCGACCTCGGCCCGGCAGCCGGCGCAGAAAGCCAGATGGGACAGGGCACGGTCGCGCTCGTGGTGGTTCAGCTCACCGTCGACCAGTGCGGAAACGCGCTCTCCGAGATGACTCATGCCCACTCCTTGCCAGACGGCGCGTCGTGACATTCGTCATGACTGTGGTTTCTCATGCGATTCCCTCCCCGCGGGTGATGGTCGGGGGGAATTGGTCGCCACGCGGCGCCCGGTGCTCCAGCGCGTCACGCAGCTGAGCCCGGCCGCGATGGATGCGGCTGCGGACCGTACCGAGCTTCACGCCCAGCGTGGCGGCGATCTCCTCGTAGGACAGCCCCTCGATGTCACACAGCACGACCGCCGCGCGGAACTCCGGCGCGAGCGCGTCGAGCGCCGCCTGGATGTCCGGCTCAAGGTGGGTGTCGTCGTACACCTGGGCGGGAGACGGCTCACGTCCGCGTAGCCGCTCGGCGGCGTCGTCGGCGAGCCCCTCGAACCTGATGCGCTGCTTGCGCCGCGCCATGTCGAGGAACAGGTTGGTGGTGATGCGATGCAGCCAGCCCTCGAACGTGCCGGGCGTGTAGTTCGACAGGGACCTGAAGACCCGGACGAAGACCTCCTGCGTGAGGTCCTCGGCATCGTGCACGTTGCCGGTCAGCCGATAGGCGAGCCGGTAAACACGCGCCGAGTGATTCCTGACCACCTCCTCCCAGGTGGGAGGCGTCCAGTCAGGCATGGGAGCTTCTACCTGGTGGTCGGACTCCTCCACCAGCACTCCTCTCTCCGGGACCACCGCTATCGCCATAGTGCCTGGTTTCGTCCCTTCGTGCGCGTTCACTGTCTTCAGGACCGGCAAAGGCCGCTTAAACCGTGCAACGCACCGGGCGCGACATGAGTTCCCGATCGGGCCTGCCTCCCTTAGGCTGCGACCCAGTGCCTATATGACTGTGTACGGAGAAAGCGGGAGGAGAGGCCGATGGCAGAGACGCCGACAAGTCCGTTGGAGGCCACTCTGGCCTATGCCGAGGAATTCCACACGGAGGACGAGATTCTGCTCACCGCGCGTCAGCACGGTGCGGAGGTGGGAGCGCCCCCGATCCTGCCCGGCGCCGGCGCCGCCCTCTGCTTCCTCGCCACGGCCATCAGCGCCCGTGCGGTTGTGGAGATCGGCACCGGCTGCGGAGTGTCAGGACTGTGGCTGCTCCGCGGCATGCGCCAGGATGGCACGCTGACCAGCGTGGACGTGGAACCGGAGCACCAGCGCCTGGCACGGCAGAGCTTCGCCCAGGCGGGTTTCTCCGGAGGCCGGACCAGGCTGATCACCGGCCGCGCCCTGGACGTCCTGCCCCGCCTGTCCGACGGCGGTTACGACCTGGTCTTCTGTGACGGGTCCACGCAGGAGTACGGCGACTATCTGGCCGAGGCCGTCCGCCTGCTACGCCCCGGTGGCATCGTGGTCTTCGACAACGCCCTGTGGCACAACCGGGTCGCCGACCCGGCGCAGCGCGACCCGGACACCGTCGCCATGCGGGAGCTGGGCAAGCTGGTCCGTTCCGACGAACGGCTCCGCCCGCTGATGATGCCCCTGGGCGACGGCATCCTGGCCGCCATCAAACTCACCGGCTAGAGAGCCATTCGAGCAGCAGGCGCACGCCGTAACCGGTGGCGCCCTTGCTGAAGATGCCCTCGTCCGCGCTGCTGCGGCCGACGCCGGCGATGTCCAGATGGGCCCACGGCCGCTTGCCGGTGAACTCACGCAGGAACAGCGCGGCGGTGATGGAACCGGCCCCGTAGGTCGAGCCGGCCTCGATGTTGGCCAGGTCGGCCACGGTGGAGTCGAGCGCCGGGGTGTAGTCGTCGATCAGCGGCATCCGCCAGATCCTCTCCCCGGTGCTCTCGGCCGCCTCGGCCAGCTCCGCGGCCAGATCGTCGTCGGAGGCGAAGACGGCGCCGAGGTCCTTGCCGAGGGCGATGCTGATCGCCCCGGTCAGCGTGGCGATGTCGACCATGACGTCCGGGTCCAGCTCGGCGTCGGCGTAGGCCAGCGCGTCGGCCATCACCAGACGGCCTTCGGCGTCGGTGTTGAGGACCTCGACGGTCCGGCCGCCGTACTGGGTGATCACATCGGAGGGACGCTGGGCCATACCGGAGAAGGAGTTCTCCGCGGCGGCGATCAGGCCGGTGACCCGGACCCGTACGCCGAGGGACGCCAGCGCGCCCAGGACCGCGATGACGACCGCGCCGCCGGCCATGTCGGTCTTCATGAACTTCATGCTGTCGCCCCGCTTGAGCGACAGACCGCCGGTGTCGTAGGTGATGCCCTTGCCGACCAGGACGACGTGCCTGGTCGCGCCCTCGGGCTCGTAGGAGAGCTGGATCAGCCGCGGCGGGCTCACCGACCCCTGGCCGACGGCCAGGATGCCGCCGAACTTCCCGGACCGCAGCTGTTCCTCGTCCCACACCTTCGCGGTGACACCCTGCTCGGCGGCGCGCTCGGCGAGCCAGGCGGGGGTCTTCACCGAGGAGGGCATGTTGGCCAGATCCCTGGCCAGCGCGACGGCCCTGGCGACCACGTCTCCCCTGGCGACCTCGGCCTCGGTCTCGGCACCGTCGCCGACGAACTCGATCACCGTCGGTGTGGACTTCGCCACGCCGACCCGGAAGGTGTAGGTGGCCAGCAGCGCGCCCTCCACGAACGCGGCCACCGGCCCCTCGGGCAACACGACCCTGATCGCGTCCTTGTCCTTGCCCCGCCTGGCCACCGCCGCGCCGGCCTTGCGCAGGTCCGTGGCCGAACCGTCTCCGACCCCGTAGAGCAGCACCCGGCCGACGGTGTCGCCGTTCGCCACGGGAACCTCGACGACCTCCCCTGCCGCGCCCGTGGCCGCGTAGTGGGCCAGCAGCCCGGCGGCGGGCAGCGGCAGGTCGATCTCGGGGGCGAGGTCGGCCCCGAAGGGGACCGCGAGCAGTTGGGCGTCCTGGGTGGCGGGTGCCGCCGTGGCCCCCGCACGGTCCGGAGAGGCCGGCTCGGCATCGGCCCGCGCGGGCGTCACAGCGGACAGGCCCTGCCCGTAGGACGCGCGGGGCAGGAGCAGATATGGAGATAGAGGCATGAGAACTCCAGTCATCATCCGGGGAGAACAAGCGCGGCCCTGGCGCGAGCCGCTGTCAGGCGGTCCAGCGGCCAGGGCCGTGTTCGTCGGTCGCGGTCGCAGCGGCCGCAGCGGTCGTCATGTTCTTCAACACGATCAGACGAGGCCCGGCTGCACCGCTGGATATCAGATCGGGGTCAGACGACGACCTTCTTCAATTCCTCACCGAGGGCGCTTGCCTCGTCCGCCGAGAGTTCGACGACGAGCCGGCCGCCACCCTCCAGGGGTACCCGCATGACGATTCCCCTGCCTTCCTTGACGACCTCCAGCGGACCATCACCGGTCCTCGGCTTCATAGCCGCCATGCGTGTATCCCTTCCTGCTTCGGGCTCCGGATCTCCGACTGACCCGAGGGTGGCCGACGCATTCACGTCTTCTGTGATGTCCTATTATCCCGTCTCCGCGCTCAGAATGGGAACGATCAGCCTCAGCATCGACTCATCGGGCAATCAAGACCGTTGTCCAACACCCTTCAGACGACCAAACTTGTCCTCGTGAACGCCCGTGCCGCTCTCTTCGATCTGTATGGGGACCATCTACGCTCCCGAGGCGGTCGCGCGTCCGTGGCCGCACTCGTCCACCTGCTCGCGCCGTTGGACATCGCGGCTCCCGCCGTCCGCACCGCTGTCTCGCGGATGGTACGCCAGGGCTGGCTGGCCCCTGTCCGGCTCCCCCGGGGACCGGGATACGAGGTCACCCCCAAGTGCGTCCGCCGTCTCGACGAGACGGCTCTGAGAATTTACCGAGCCGGGACGATCATCTGGACGGGCCGGTGGCATATGCTCGTGGTCGAGCCGGTGCGGGAGCGGTCCCGGCGGGAACGGCTCAAGGCCGACCTCGCCTTCCTCGGATACGCCCCGCTGTCGGAGACGACCTGGATAGGCCTGCGGGCCTCTCCCGAACTGGGCGCGATCCTCGCCGGCGAGAACATCCGCGCCGACCGGTTCGACGCGGTGTTCGACGGCGACGCCCGGGCGCTGGTCGCCAGAACCTGGGACCTGGACGGCATCGCCTCGGCCTACGAGGACTGGCTGGCCCAGACGGTGGACCTGATCGGAGGGCTGCCCGGTGACGCCGCCGACGACCAGGTGTTCGCCATCCGGAGCAGGTTGCTGCACGGCTGGCGCAACTTCCTGTTCCGCGATCCCGGGCTCCCCGCCGAACTGCTACCGCCGGACTGGCCGGGGGAGAGGGCCAGAGCCTACTTCGAGCAGGAGGCCGCCCGCCTGCTCCCCGCCGCCGCCGCGTTCGTCGACCGTCACCTCACCGAGCCGTAGAAGGAGCTTCCGTTGAACGACGTTCTCTACTCCGTCGACGACGCCGTCGCCACCATCGTCCTGGACCGGCCGGAGGCGATGAACTCGCTGACGGTGCGGATGAAGGTCGAACTGCTTGAGGCGCTGACCAGGGCCTCGCAGGCCTACGCCGTACGCGCGGTGCTGCTGACGGGGGCGGGCCGGGCGTTCTGCGTGGGCCAGGACCTGAACGAGCACGCCGCCGCCCTGGAGGCCGGCGCCGGCCTGAACGACACCGTGCGCACGCACTACAACCCGATCATCCGTACGGTCACCGAGATGGGCAAGCCGGTCATCGCGGCGGTGAACGGCGTCGCCGCGGGCGCGGGCGCCTCCCTGGCCTTCGCCTGCGACCTGCGGATCGCCGCCGACAGGGCGAAATTCATGATGGCCTTCGCCGGCATCGGCCTGGCGCCGGACTCCGGCGCCTCCTGGACGCTCCAGCGGCTGGTCGGCCCGGCCCGCGCGGCCGAACTCCTGCTGCTCGGCGAGCCCTGCGACGCGGCCCGCGCCCTGGAGCTCGGACTCGTCTCCAAGGTCGTCCCCGCCGACGAGCTGGCCGCCGAGGCCCGTGCCCTGGCCGTACGGCTGGCACAGGGCCCGACCAGCGCCTACGCGGCCACCAAGCGCGCCCTGGGGTTCGCCGCGAACAGTTCCCTGTCCGACGCCCTGGCCATGGAGGCCGACCTCCAGGATGCCTGCGCCAAGACCGCCGACCACCGGAACGCGACCTTCGCCTTCCTCAACAAGAAGCGCCCCGTCTTCGAGGGCCGGTAGTCCCTACCGGGCTGCCGGGGCAGAACGCACCCAGCAGTCGTTCAGGTGGTCGTTGACCAGGCCGATGGCCTGCATCAGCGCGTAGGCGGTGGTGGGGCCGACGAACCGGAAGCCGCGCGACCTGAGTTCCTTGGCGAGGGCCTTGGAGCCGGGTGTCTGGGCGGGCACGTCGGCCGGGGTCTTCGGGACGGGCGAGGCCGGGTCGGCGTGACGCCAGACGAGGTCGGACAGGCCGAGGTCGAGGGCGGCTCGCGCGTTGGCGATGGCGGCCTCGATCTTGGCCCGGTTGCGGACGATGCCCGCGTCACCCAGCAGGCGGTCCACGTCCGTCTGGTCGAACGCCGCCACGACCGGGATAGAGAACCCGGCGAAGGCGGCCCGGAAGTTCTCCCGCTTGCGCAGGATCGTGATCCACGACAGGCCGGACTGGAAGGCCTCCAGGGTGAGCCGCTCGAACACCCGGTCGTCACCCTCGACCCTGCGGCCCCACTCCTCGTCGTGATAGGCGATGTATTCGGGGGCCGAACTCACCCAGCCGCAGCGGATCGGCTGCGCGGGCCCGGTCATCTTCTCTGCTCCGCGTCCGGCACGTCCGGCACGTCCGGCGCGTCCGGCACGTCCGGCGCGTCCGGCCGGTCGCTCTCCAACGGGCTCGCGTAGATCTCGTGACGGGCCTGGAGCCTGCCGGCCAGCAGTTCCGTCATCCGCTGCTCCAGCACCGCGATCCTGGTGTCCCGCTCGCTCAGCGCGTTCATGACCCGGTTCAGCGTCTCGTCCACGCTGGGCGTGTGATAGCCGACGAGACTCACCGGGAGCTGCAGTGCCATGAAGTCGGCGGCGCCGAGCTGCCCGGCGTCGGGCAGGTTCAGCGGAGGAACATCGGGGGCGAACTCGCGCAGTTCGCCGCCCCAGCCCATGGCGACCACCACCACACCTGCGAGGATGGCCATGGCAGCGAGAACGAGTACGACCAGCACATACGAATCGTGCCACAACTCCCCTGATCTAGGATCACGGCATGACAGCTCTCGTGGTAATCGGCCCCGATGACCCGGGCGAACCCGGCTGGGCGGAGGCCCGCTCGATCGCCGAGGTCGAGGAGCTCGTCCGTGCCGGGCGCACCGTCGCGGTCACACCCGCCGTGCTCGCCGGAGACGGCGGGGAGGCCGCGGAACTCGCCGCGGCCTCTGTCTGCGCCTGGGCCGGTGCCCGGGTCTTCCGCACCACCCGCCCCGACCAGGTACGGCTGGCGGTCGAGATGACCGAGTCCCTGGCCGGGCGGCGGCCGCCCGCACTGACCCGCCGCGGCCTCGCCTAGGCGAGTGTCCGGGCCCTACTCCGCGTCGGCGACCACGTCGCGGACCGCCTGTTGTTCTTCCCTGATCCGCTCCACCCTGTTCCGGTCGGCGTCGGTGATGATGCGCACGGCCTCGTCCACGTCGTCGGTGACATGGATCAGATTCAGGTCCTGCGGGGAGATCTTGCCACTGGTCACGAGGGTGTTCCTGATCCAGTCGAGCAGCCCTCCCCAGAACTCCGTCCCCAGCAACACGACGGGGAAGGAGGTGACCTTGCGCGTCTGGACCAGGGTCAGCGCCTCGAACAGCTCGTCCATCGTGCCGAAGCCGCCCGGCAGCGCGACGAACCCGCAGGCGTACTTCACGAACATGGTCTTGCGGACGAAGAAGTAGCGGAACTCGATCCCGAGGTCCACGTACTCGTTCATGTGCTGCTCGAAAGGGAGCTCGATGCCCAGCCCGACGGAGACCCCGCCCGCCTCCCTGGCCCCCTTGTTGGCCGCCTCCATGCAACCGGGCCCGCCACCGGTGATCACGGCATAGCCCGCTCCGGAGAGTTTCCGGCCAAGCTGGACGCCCATCTCGTACTCGGACGCGTCAGCGGAGGTCCGCGCGGATCCGAAAACGGTCACCGCCTGAGGCAGTTCGGCGAGCTGCCCGAAGCCCTCCACGAACTCCGCCTGGATGCGCATCACTCGCCACGGGTCCATGTGCAGCCAGTCGGCGGGGCCCCTGCGATCGAGAAGCCGCTGGTCATGGGTGGATTCGGAGACGAGGTCGCCGCGGACCACGGCGCCTCCCTGACGGCGTTCCGGACGTGTCTTCTTCATGCCGGTCACCGTAGCGCCGTCTTTGGAAAAATCTTGGAAAATCTCCCGCAAACCACGGAACCGGATTTCCCAGGGTCCGCGTCTAACTGCCGAGGGTGCTGCTCGGGACTGAAAGCGGCTTTCCCCGCCAATGGCCGGCGAGGAAAGCCACTTTCATTTGTGCTCCTATCTACCGGGCCATCGGCCCAGGTCAACCCAGCCAGTCCAGCATTCTGCGCTCGCAGTCGGCGATCTTCTCCAGCGATACGTACTCCCCTTGCTGATGCGCCAGGTCGGGGTCACCGGGACCGTAGTTCACGGCGGGAACGCCGAGGCGGGAAAAGAGCGACACATCGGTCCAGCCGAGTTTCGCCCGGGGTGTGCCGCCGACGGCCTCAAGAAAGGCCGCCGCCACCGGATGGGTCAGGCCGGGCCGCGCCGCGGCGGCCCCGTCGGTGAAGCGGACCTCGAACCCGTCGAACACCTCGCTCACGTGTTCCCGGGCGGCCTCCAGCGACAGGTCGGGGGCGAAGCGGTAGTTGACGGTCACCACGCACTCGTCGGGGATCACGTTGCCCGCCACGCCGCCGGTGATCGCCACCGCGTTCAGGCCCTCGTGATACTCCAGGCCGTCCACCACCGGCTGCCTGGCCTGGTAGGCGTTCAGGATCGCGAGCACCGGCTGGGCGGCGTGGACGGCGTTGACCCCGAACCAGGACCTGGCGCTGTGCGCACGCCTGCCCCGGGTGATGATCTGGGCGCGGAGCGTGCCCTGGCAGCCGCCCTCGACGACACCGTCGGTGGGCTCCATGAGCACCGCGAAGTCACCCGCGAGCAACGTGGGGTGCCTGCGGCTGAGCCGGAGCAGGCCGTTGCGCTCGGCCTCGATCTCCTCGCAGTCGTAGAAGACGTAGGTCACGTCCCGGCTCGGAGCCCGGAGCGCGGCGGCCAGCTTCAGCGCGACCGCCACACCGGCCTTCATGTCCGAGGTGCCGCAGCCGTACAGCAGGCCGTCCTCGACCCGGCTGGGCAGGTTGCCGGCCACCGGGACGGTGTCGATGTGACCGGCGATCACCACCCGCTCGCCACGTCCGAGCTCGGTACGGGCGACGATCGCCTCACCGTCGCGGCACACGCTCAGGTGCGTCAGAGGCCGCAACGCTTCCTCTACCGCGTCAGCCAGGGCCTTCTCGTCGCCGCTGACCGACTCGACGTCCACGATCCGCGCGGTGAGCGCTCCGATGTCCTGTGTGAGATCCAGACGCGTACTCATGCTCGCGACCCTATCTCCGGCCGTGGCTCAGGCCGAGGCCGGCCACTCCACTTCAAGATCCCATGGGGAGTTCCGGGCGGTCCCCGCCGCGCCCAGGACCGGTAGGTTCTTCAGGATGCGACGGCGTTTCTCCAAAGGGATCATCACGATCCTCGTGATCGTGACCGTGCTCGCGGTGGGCCTCACCGCGGGTTTCCTCATCCTGCTCAACCGGGTCACCTCGTTCACCGCGGCAACGGAGGGCTGCAAGATCACCATCCCGACCGGTTCTCTGGAGCTGGAGATCGAGCAGGCCCAGGTGGCCGCGGTCATCGCGGCGGTGGCCGCCCGCAGGAAGCTGCCTGAGCGGGCCGTCGTGATCGCCTACGCCACCGCCATCCAGGAGTCCAAACTGCTGAACCTGCCGTTCGGCGACCGTGACTCGGTCGGCGTGTTCCAGCAGCGGCCCTCGCAGGGCTGGGGCAGGCCCGAGCAGCTGGTCGACCCGGTCTACTCCTCGGGGAAGTTCTTCTCCGCGCTGGTGAAGGTGAAGCACTACCAGAAGTTGCCGCTCCACGAGGCCGCCCAGAAGGTGCAGCGCTCGGCCGACGGGTCGGCCTACGCCCAGCATGAGGGCAATGCGGAGATCCTGGCCGCGGCGTTCACCGGGCGGGTGCCCAAGGCCGTGCACTGCTGGTTCCCGGCACCCACCGGCAAGACGCCCCTGCCGGGCGCCGCCGCCGCCAAGCATGAGCTCGCCCGCGCGCTCGGCTCCGGGACCACGCTCAACGCCACCTCGCAGAAGCACGGCTGGCTGATGTCCAGCTGGTCCGTCGCCCACGCCCAGGAGTTCGGGTTGCACCGGGTCCGCTACAGCGGCCAGGCCTGGACGCCGGAGAGTGCCGACCGCGGATGGCAGGCCGATGCCCAGGCCCCGGCGGGCCGCGTCGAGATCTCCTAGTCCTTCTTCTCGATCCCGATGGAGCCCGGGGGCAGCGCCTGGGCGTAGGAGGAGCTCCAAGGCTGGCCCTGGAGCCGTTCGAAGGAGAGCAGGCGGCCGTCGGCGGCCCGGTAGTCGGCGAAGTCGAGCAGGCCCCGCTCCGGCATCGAGGTGACGCCCTCCCCGCGGAAGGCCGCGGTGCCGCGGTCCACCGGAAAGAACTCGACCCCCTCGACGCTCAGCGTGGTCCTGGCCGGAATCATGCCCTGCGTGGGCACCGGCGTCCACAGCAGCACCTCGAGATGGGACGGGTCTCCGGGGTTCAGGCCTGGACGCGTCTCGACCGACAGCCACTGGTAGCAGCGGGTGCTGTCGTCGAGGAGGTACTCCGTCCACTGGTTGCCCTGCCACGACAGGTACATGGCGCCCAGGACGCGGGTCCGCACACCCTGGCAGTCGATCGTGTCGCCCACCTTGATCGTGCGAGGATCGGGGTAGTCGATGCCTACATGGCCCGTGCTCGGTTGAGGCGGCGGCGGTTGCGCCACCTCGGCCGGTGGGAGGGGGGTATCGCCGGGCCGCTCGGGCTCTGGCTGCCTCCTGTCCTGGCGCGTGGTCGCGTAGAACGCGCCAAGCAACAGGGCAAGCGTCACTGCACTCAGTCCGAGTATCGCGGCGACCTCAGGGGTCATGCCGCGCGATCCTACTGGAGGCGGCGGACCGCCGCACTGATGCGTTCGTCACCGGCGGTCATGGCGATCCGGATATGCGCGCCCCCGGCCTGTCCGTAGAAGTCACCGGGCGCGACCAGAATCCCCTTGCCGGCGAGCGTGTGCACCTGCTTCCAGCAGTCCGTGCCGTTGGACGCCCACAGATACAGGCCCGCGGTGGAGTGCTCGATCTCCCAGCCGGCCGCCTCCAGGGCGGGGCGCAGCGCGGCCCTGCGGGCGGCATAGCGGGCGCGCTGCTCCTCGGCGTGCTCGTCATCGTCCAGGGCCACTGCCATCGCCGCCTGGACGGGCGCCGGCATGATCATGCCCGCGTGCTTGCGGACCTCCAGCAGCCGCTGGATCAGCGTGGGGTCTCCCGCGACGAACCCGGCCCGATAACCCGCCAGGTTGGAACGCTTGGACAGCGAGTGCACCGCGAGCAGGCCCTCGTGCGAGCCGCCGCACACGTCCGGGTGCAGGATCGAGACGGGCTGCTCCTCCCAGCCCAGCTCGATGTAGCACTCGTCGGAGGCCACGACGGCGCCGTGCTCGCGCGCCCATGAGACGATCTTGCGCAGGTGCTCGACGGGCAGGACCCTGCCGGTCGGGTTGGACGGGGAGTTCACCCAGACCAGCGGCACCCGCTCGGGCCCGAGCGCCAGCAGGCCGTCCGTGGCGTACGGCTGGGCACCCGCGAGACGGGCTCCGACATCGTAGGTGGGGTAGGCCAGCTCAGGGAAGATCACCCGCTGGCCGGGCCCGATGCCGAGCATCGTCGGCAGCCAGGCCACGAACTCCTTGGAACCGATCAGCGGCAGTACGTTCGCCTGGTCCAGGACCACGCCGTGCCTGCGCCGCAGCCAGCCGGCGGCCGCCGAGCGGAGGCGTTCGGTGCCGTGGGTGAGCGGATAGCCCGGGCTGTCGGAGGCGTCAGCCAGCGCCTGCCGCACGATGGGCGGCACCGGGTCGACGGGGGTGCCGACCGAGAGGTCGACGATCCCGTCGGGATGCGACTGCGCCAGCTCCTTATGCGGCGTGAGCCGATCCCATGGAAAGTCCGGCAGGCCGATCACAGCTCTCCCCGCTGGGCATGTCCCCACCCGGGCCGAGCGGGGAAAGACGACTTCTGAGTGGGCCCGGCCGGGCAGGGGCGGCTCACTGCGCTCCCCCCTGCCCGGCACGTGCTCCTAGTGGCTCTCGGCCTGCGGAGGCAGGGCCGAGACGACCGGGTGGTCCTTCTGGATCTTGCCGACCTTGGAGGCACCGCCGGGCGACCCCAGGTCCTCGAAGAAGTCCACGTTGGCTTTGTAGAAGTCCTTCCACTGCTCGGGAAGGTCGTCCTCATAGAAGATCGCTTCAACGGGGCAGACGGGTTCGCACGCACCGCAGTCCACGCACTCGTCAGGGTGGATGTAGAGCATGCGCTCGCCCTCGTAGATGCAATCGACGGGGCACTCCTCGATGCACGCCTTGTCCAGAACGTCCACGCAAGGCTGCGCGATGACGTAGGTCACCTCGGGCTCCTTCTTCTTTACGCACCTAGGCACGACTTCGACCGCGGGTTGCTACGCCCTAGTATTGCCGTGCCCGCCATATGTCTGAAACGGGAGGGGGCAAAAGACGGTGACCCCAGGCCTCGGTGCTCGCCTCAATGTCACCATAACCCCTTCTGACGTGGGCAAAAGAGTAACCACACGGCGACGGGTTCCAGAAGGGTTCCGTGACGCGGTGGGGCATCTCGAATTCTGGCGGGACGGCGTGCTCGGCGTGCGCAAGCGCGACGGCACCCTGGTCGAGATCTCCCAGGACACGCTCGTGGCGGCGAAGGTCGTCTCGGGCTGACGGTGGCGCGCGCCACCCCCTTTTCCGGGCGTAAGCCGTTCACCAAAAAAGGCCGCGCCTCCTCGACCCGTCCAACTGTCACGTAGAGTATTGAAAGCGTGACCGTACGCATCAGCGCCGCCGCCGTGATTCTCACCGCCACGATCGCCGGATGTGGCGCGCCGGCTACCGAGAACAGACAACTTCCGCCGGTCAACCCTCGGGCCGCCTCCCTGCAGGAGGGGTTCTCGACGATGGAACGCCTCGCCGAGGCGGCTCGCAAGGAAGGCGCGCTCACCGTGATCGCGCTGCCGCGCGACTGGGTGAACTACGGCGAGATCATCGACACCTTCTCCGAGGAGTACGGGATCAAGGTCGAGCAGCTCCAACCGGACGCGAGCAGCCGGCAGGAGATCGAGGCCGCGGCCCGGCTCAGACCCGACGTGTTCGATCTGAGTCTGGAGGTCGCGGTGGCCAACGCCGCTTCCTTCGCCCCGTACAAGGTGCAGAACTGGCAGGACATCCCCGACAACCTCAAGGACTACCCCGGACGCTGGTACGCCGGCTACGGAGGTTACATGTCCATCGGCTACGACCCGCGCAAGGTCGCGGCCCCGGCTTCCTACGGCGACCTGCTCAAGCCCGGCTACAGCGTCTCACTGCCCGGCGACCCGCGGCAGACCGCCGCGGCCTTCAACGGGGTGATGGCGGCCTCGCTCAGCGGCGGCAAGGCCGAGGCGGGAAGGGGCGTGGAGTTCTTCGGCCGCCTGAAGAAGGCCGGCAACCTCGCGCCGTCGGAGCAGACGGCCTCGGTCGTCCTCGACTGGGACTACCAGAACGCCGGGCGGGCGGGCTGGAAGGTCGCCATCCCGGGCAAGACCGTGCTCAGCTCCTACTACGTCCAGGCCATCAACAAGAACGCCCCGCACCCGGCCGCCGCCCGGCTGTGGCAGGAGTTCCTGTTCTCCGACAGGGGCCAGAACCTGTTCCTCAAGGGTCACGCCCGCCCGGCCCGGATGGAGGCCCTCCAGATGCGCGGCACCCTGGACAAGGAGCTCGCAGCCAAGCTGCCCGTCACGAGTGCCCGGCCGGTGATGCTGACCATCCCGGAGACCGACGCCGCCAAGGCGTACCTCCAGCGGGAGTGGGACAGGAAGCTCGGATAAACCAGAGGCTGCTGGGACTGACATGTCACGACATCTCGGAGGCTCTAAAGTGTCTGGAGAGCACCGATAAGAGGCCGTGGCGTCTCAGAATGTGAGCTGATCGTCATGCGATACGACGTCCCCGGCCTGACGAGGTGGAACGCTCGCTCCCATGACAGCGGCTTCGGATACGTCTCCGCACACGGCGCCCCCCTGGTCGACCTGCTCGACCCCCAGCCGGGGGAACGCATCGTGGACCTCGGCTGCGGCACCGGGGTGCTGACCGCCGAGATCGCCTCCCGCGGAGCCCACGCCCTGGGGATCGACGGGTCCCCGGCGATGATCGAGAAAGCCCTGTCCCAGTATCCGGGGCTGGACTTCATCGTCGGTGACGGCCGCGACTTCACGGTCGCCCAGCCGTACGACGCGGTCTTCTCCAACGCGGCCCTGCACTGGCTGGGCCGCGAGCCGGACGCGGTGATAGCCAGCGTGCGTGAGGCGCTGACCCCCGGAGGACGGTTCGTGGCCGAGATGGGCGGCGCGGGCAACTGCGCCGCGCTGACGGCGGCGCTGTCCACCGCGTGGCGGGAGCACGGGCTACGCGAACCCGATCTACCGTGGTATTTCCCGACTCCGGCTGAATATGCCACCCGGCTGGAGAAGGGCGGATTCATCGTCCGGCTGCTGGAGTACTTCGACCGGCCGACCCCGCTGGACGAATGCCCCAACGGGGCAGCGGACTGGGTAAGGATGTTCGCCGGATCACTGCTCCGTGAAGTGCCCGGAGACCTGGCCGAATCCCTGCTGCGGCGGGTGAACGAGTTGGCCGCGCCCGCACTGCGCCGGGAGACTGGGTGGATGGCCGACTACGTGCGGCTCCGCTTCGCGGCCGTACGCCGCTGAACAGACCGATGCGCCGGGGGGATTTGCCAGACTAGGGTCTGTTCCATGAGTCTCTTTCCCCGGCGACGTGGAGTGACTCGGGCGGCTTGAGGGGCTGATGAAGGGAACGGATGAATTTCTGTCTGAGTGACCTCGTGCCGCCGCTGCGCTGGAGCGACGCGGCCACGATCCCACTCCTACGTGACCGGCCCGATCTTCCGGATGCCTGGTGGCGCAGCCTGCCGATGGCCCGGTTGCTCACCGTGCTGGACCCGGAGGAACTGGCCGAGATCCTCACTCGGATCGCCATGGAACACTGGCCGGCCGCCGCCGTGGGCGACGTGCTCCCCGCCCTGTACGTCCTGGACCCCGACGAGGCCGACGAACCCTGCACGGCCATCGCCCTCGACCGCACCGGCTCCTGGGCGGGCCTGCTCTCCCTCACCGGCCATGACCTGCGCGACCAGCCCTTCATCCAGCCCTTCCCCCTGCTGAGCGTCCTGTTCGCCGCGGTCTTCCACCGCGTGGCCCACCTCGCCCCCGGCTCCGGCTCCCCGGCGATGACACCCGCCGGCGCCTCGGGCTCCCAGGTCCCGGCGGCGGCGGCCGAGGCCGGGCCGGAGGCCGTCGCGGAAGGCGGCGCCGGATACGCTGCCCCCGCTCCGGCCCCCGAGACCGGATCCGAGCCCGTGCCGGAGCCCGAGACCGGGTCCCGGCCCGGCCGGGATGCCGGAGCCTTCTCCGTCCCCGCCGCACGGGGGGACAGGCGCGTGGCCGTGCCCGCCGCCGAGGAGGCGGAGCCCGCCACGGACGGCGAGGAGGCGCGGCAGCCGACGAGCCTTCACACGCTGGTGGACGGAGCCTTCGTCAACCTGGAGGACAAGAGCTGGGCCGTCGCGCAGAACAGGCTGTTCAGTGACGAACCGGCGACCGTGGAGGCGCTGGCCAAGCTTTTCGCGGTGACCCCTGAGATGATCAAGGACGTGGAGGGCGACCTCCGCCGGCGGTTCAAGGCGTGGCTCATCTCGGAGGCGGCGGCGCCGTACCGAGAACACCTGGCCGGACTCAAGAAGATCCTCGGCAAGGCGGCGCCCAAGTCGCGCCTGATCGCCGCGGCCGACTGGCACGCCCTTGAGCTCCACTCCCTCGACATACCCGCCTGGCAGTTCGTGCTGGCCAGCCTCCCCGAATACCACCTGGTCGACGAGTGGCTGGTGGAAGGGGACATCACCGAGCTGCGCCACCACACCCGCGACGTGATCAGTAGCGCCAAGCCCCCGCTGACCATGACCAAGGCCCTCGCCCTGGTCACCTCCCTCGGCATCCACCCCGAGGTCTCGAAGGAGTGGCTGGAGAACGTCCCCCAGCTCCGCATCCTGGCCACCGGCCAGCGGGCGAACAGCTCGGCGCCCACGCCCAAGCCGAGGTCCGCCGAGAGGCCCGTGGCCGGCGCCCCCGGCAGGGAACCGGAGGGGGAACCGGGCAAGACCCCGTACCAGCCCCTCAAGGACGTCTCGCTGACCCGGCGCTGCTTCCGGCAGCCGGACGGCCGATGGTGGCTCAGAATCGACATCACGCCCGAGCACATCCAGGGATCCGAGTGCCCGCTGCCCAGCGGGTTCGCCGCCTACCTCGGCATGTCGCCCGGCGACAGCCGTACGGTCAACAGCGCGGTGGGCGAGCTCACCCTGAGCTGGCAGAACCGGCCCGTGGTGGAGTCGCTCAGAATGCTCCTTTCCGATGTGGGCGCCAAGCCGGGGAGCCACCTGTTCCTGACGCTGTCCGACGAGGGGGTCCTACGTGCCAGGCACCTGCCGGCCGCGGACGCGGGGATCGAACCGACCGTGCAGGCCCTGCGGCTGGTCGGCTACACCGCGCCGGGCGGCACCCCCGAGCAGGCCGGCCGGGTCATCGCCACCCGGGTCGGCATGAGCGGCCCGGTGAGCCTCCCCGACCTCCTCGTCCGGTTACGAGAGCGCGGGGACCGCGACCTGCTGTCCCTGCTGGCCTAGCCGATGCCGCAGCTCGCGATCGCCCCTGAGTTCCCGGTGGAACTCGGCGCCCTGGACCAGCCGGTGCGCCGGGACATCGTCGTCTCGGTGCGCCGTTTCATGCAGAACGTGGCGGGCGCGCCGCACCCGGAGCGGGTCAGGGGGGCCAGGGACCCCCGGATCGCCACCCTCCGGCTGGCTGACCGCCACCGCGGCGTCGTGGTCAGGCAGCGGGACGTCTACTGGCTGCTGACCGTGCTGCCGGACGCGGAGGCATGGGCCTACGCGCAGCGCTACAGGTTCGGCGTCAACACGGCCCTGGGTGTGATCGAGATGTGGGACGCCGCGGCGCTCGACCGGGTGGGACCCGCGGTGTACAGGGCCTCCGAGTCCTCCCCGGCACGGCTGTTCGCCGACATCTGCGACACCGACCTGGCGGAGCTGGGCATCGGCAGGAGGTTCCTGCCGCTCGTCCGGCAGATCACCGACGAGCTGATGCTGGAGGCACTGGAGCCGCTGCTGCCCCCGACGCAGTACGCACCACTGGCCGCGCTGGCCGGCGGCGAGTCCATGGCCGGGGCCTGGCGGGAACTGGAGTCCTGCCGCGCGGTCGCCGCCACCCGGGATCCGGTCGATCCCGAGAACTTCGCCGCCGCGCTCCTGCGCAGCCCGGACCGCGCCTTCTTCGTCGGCAGCCCGCGCGAGCTGAACCACGTGCTCGACGTGCCCGGCTGGTGCGTGTTCCTGTATCCGGCACAGAACCGGCTGGCCCGCCGGGAGTCCTACGGACAGCCGGTTCTGGTCACCGGCGGCGCGGGCACCGGCAAGACACTCGTCGCCCTTCACCGGGCGGCCTTCCTGGCGAGGCGTGCCACCGGCCGGATCCTGCTCGTCACCTTCTCCCAGGGGCTGAGCGCCGACCTCGCCGCCCGGCTCGACCTGCTGATCGAGGATCGGACGGCCCGCGGTCGGGTCGAGGTCGACAACATCGACCGGCTGGCCCAGCGCATCGTCGCCGAGGCGGAGGGACGGCCCCCCACGCTGGTCGGCGCCGCCGAGCTGACCGCGCTCTGGCAGGAGACGGAGAGCGGCCACAGCCCGGCGTTCCTGCTGCGCGAGTGGGAACAGGTGGTGCTGGCACAGAACCTCCAGACCCTGGAGGAGTATCTGAACGCGCCGCGCCCCGGCCGCGGCGTCGAACTCACCGGCCCGGAGCGGACCGCCGTCTGGCGGGCCGTCGAGCACGTCACCGGGCGACTGCGGGAGCGCGGCAAGCGCACCCTGCTCCAGCTGGCGGCCGAGGCGTCGGCGCTGCTGAGCCAGACGACCGGGGACCTGCTGGAGGAGACCGCGCCGAAGCAGGAGCCGTACCGGCACATCGTGGTGGACGAGGCTCAGGACCTGCACTCCGCGCAGTGGCGGCTGCTGCGCGCGGCCGTACCGCACGCCCCCGACGACCTGTTCATCGTGGGCGACCCGCACCAGCGCATCTTCGACGCGCGGGTGGCGCTGTCCTCCGTCGGGATCGAGGCGATCCAGCAGCGGTTTCAGGTGTCGTACCGGCTTCCTCTGGAGATCCTCTCCTGGAGCGTACGGCTGCGCGGCGGCGGACCCGCCGACGGGCTGGTCGACGGGGCCCAGGAGCTGTACGGCTTCCGCGCCACCCGGCACGGGCACCGGCCGATGGTCCGAGCTTACGATTCACCGGAGGAAGAACTGACCGGTCTGGTCACACAAGTGGGACAGTGGGTGGAGGAAGGCGTGCCACCACAGGAGATCGGGGTGGCCGCCAGGACCGCCGGCCTCGTACGTGATGCCCGGTCCGTCCTGCGCGAGCTGGGAGTGAGAGTGACGACGTTGCACGGCATGAAGGGACTGGAGTTCCGGCGGGTCGCCGTGATCGGCGTGGCCGACGGCATCGTGCCGCCCCTGGACTCACTCACCCCCGCCGACGAGGACCCCTCCGCCCGGGCACACGACCTCCAGCGCGAGCGCGGCCTGCTCTACATGGCCTGCACCCGGGCCGGCGAACTCCTCTACGTCTCCTACTCCGGGCGAGCCAGTCCGTTCCTTCCTACCTGAATCACATACTCTGAACTGCGGATATATTCCCCTTTGCCGGTTGGACCTCAATGAACCTCAGTCTGAGCGACATCGCGCCACCTCTGCGCTGGACCTCTCCCGGTCAGGTAGCGCCGATCGCAACCGACCCCCGTCTCTCCGAGGCGTGGTGGCAGGCGCTTCCGCTCGACCGAGCCTGCTCCACCATCGGGACCTCGGAGGTCGCCGGACGTCTCGCCGATCTCGCCCTGGCGTGCTGGGGGCATCTGATGCTCGGCGACATCCTGCCCCTGCTCAGGTTCGCCGATCCGGCTTCGAGCGTCCGCACGCCCGAGGGACTCGGCCGCGAAGGAGTCCACCGGCTGTTCACCGGCGTGCTGGATCGACTGCTCGAACCCGTCACCGAGGAGAGCGTCGCCCAGATGCGTCCCTCCCGGCCCGACCGGCCGCTGCCCGAGCTGATCGACGAGGTCTTCACCACCCTGGACGAGCGGCAGCGCACCATCGCCAGGGACCGTCTCTACGCCTCCCAGCGGGCCACGCTCGACGACCTGGCACAGCGGTTCTCGGTTACCCGGGAGCGCATCCGGCAGATCGAGCGTGACCTGCGCGACCACATCGAGGCCTGGCTGGCGAGCGAGGACGCGGCGCCGCTGGTCGCCCACGTGTCCTGGCTGCGAGGCAGGCTCGGCTCCGCCGTACCGGCCGACGACCTGGCCGCGGCGGTGCCCTGGCACCGCACCGACATGGCCACGCTCGGCATCCCGGCCTGGCGGTTCGTGCGGACCCTGCTGACCGGCTACGACCAGGTGGACGGCTGGCTGGTCGCGGGCGGCGCCGACGAGCTGCGGGAGAAGACCAGGCAGCTGTTCACCGACGGGCCGCGCCCCCTGGGGGAGGCCGTCACGCTGGTCAGCCAGCTCGGTATCCGTGAGGACGTGGCCGAGCGCTGGCTCATCGCCGTGCCGCAGCTCCGGGTTTTCGAGGGCCACGTGGTGCCGTGGCCGCGCAGCGTCAACGACAAGGCCGAGGCCGTGCTCGCGGTGGCCGGCCACGCGCTGATGCCGGAGGAGATCCAGGAACGGATCGGTGAGGACTACAGCCTCGTCGGCATCCGCAACCAGCTCACCGCCGACGACCGGTTCCTGCGGCTGGACCGGAACAAGTACGGACTGTCTCGCTGGGGCGGCGAGCAGTACCTGGGCATCAGGGAGATGATCGTCAGGGAGATCGAACGGTCCAACGGCGAGGCGTCGGTCAACACGATCGTGACGAACCTGACCGCGCGCTACGACGTGAGCGAGAGCTCGGTCCGTGCCTACGCGGGCGGCCCCGGTTTCGAGCGCACCCAGCGCGGATGGATCCGGGTGGCCGGGACCGAGCAGGCCGACTACCAACCGCGCCGTGACGTCTCGGCGACCCGCCGCTGCTTCCGCAGCCGCGACGGCCGCTGGTGGCACCGGGTGGACGTCAACGCCGAGCACCTGCGCGGGTCGGGCTCCCCTCTGCCGACCGGCTTCGCCGCGCACCTGGGCATGGCCCCCGGCGGCCAGCTCACCACCTCCACCCCGTCGGGCGACGTGGTGATCAGCTGGCATAACCAGCCGACCATGGGCTCCATCCGCCCGATGCTGGTCACCGCCAACGCCTCCGAGGGCGACCACGTCTTCCTGACGGTCTCCGACGGCGGCGAACTCCTGACCCGCTACCTGCCCGCCTCGGCCCCGAGCCTTCCGCCGCTGAACCGGGCTCTCTACCTGATCGGCTACACCGCCCCGGTCGCCTCCGAGGCCGAGGGCATCCGCCTGATCGGCGCCCGGATCGGTCTCGCCGACGGCTGTACCCGCGAAGAGGTCGTCGCCCGCCTGCGCGACCGCGGCGACCGCGAGATCCTCGCCTTCCTGGAGGGCCCCGGCGGCTGAGCATAGGCTCGATGCATGTTGCGGCTGTATGACACCCGGAATCGCCAGGTCGGACCGGTCCTCCCCGAGGGGGCCCGGTCGATGCGGATGTACACCTGCGGGCCGACCGTCTATCGCTACCCCCACCTCGGCAATTTCAGGACATACGTTCTTTCGGACCTGATCAGGCGGGTCAGCGAGCGCCAGCGGATCCGGGTCGTCGCCTGCCGGAACATCACCGACGTCGGGCACCTGGTGGACGACGCCGAGATCGACCCGGGCGGCGAGGACAAGATCCTGGCCCAGGCCAGGTCCGAGGGGCGGACCGGGCTGGAGATCGCGCGGTTCTACGAGGCCGCCTTCCTGTCCGACGCGGCCGCGCTGAACATCCGGCCGCCCGAGCACTCCCCCAGGGCGACCGAGACGATCGACCTGATGATCGAGATGATCGCCAAGCTGCTCGAAAAGGGGAACGCCTACACGGCCCCCGACGGGTCGGTCTTCTTCGACGCGGCCTCCTTCCCGGCCTACGGCGAGATCTCCGGCAACCGGCTCGACCGGCTCAGGCCCGGCCACCGCGTGGAGGGCGTCGACCCCCGCAAGCGGTTCCACGCCGACTGGGCCCTGTGGAAGCCCGCGGATCGCGAGATGACGTGGGAGGCGCCCTGGGGCCGCGGCTTCCCCGGCTGGCACATCGAGTGCTCGGCCATGTCGCTGCGGTTCCTCGGCGAGCACATCGATCTGCACACCGGCGGGATCGACCTGCGCTTCCCGCACCACGAGGACGAGCGCGCCCAGTCCGACTCCGCCGCCGGGCACGAGGTGGTCAGGCACTGGGTCCACGGCGAGCACCTGCTCTTCGACGGGCGCAAGATGGCCAAGTCCACCGGCAACCTCGTCCTGCTCGGCGACGTGGTGGACGCCGGCCTGGATCCGCTGGCCGTACGGCTGGCGCTGCTGGAGCACCGCTACCGCCAGCAGATGAACCTCACCTGGGACACGCTCCGGGCCGCCGACAGGACCCTGCGGCGCTGGCGCTCCCGCGTCGCCGAGTGGTCGGAGTCACCGAGCCGCCCGATGCCCGCCGAACGGATCTCGGCGATCGAGGCAGCCTTCGACGACGACCTCGACACCCCGCTGGCGCTGCGCCTCCTGCGCGAGCTGGAGCGCGACGACGCGGTCGCCCCCGGCTCCCGGTTCGAGGCGTTCCTGCACCTGGACCAGATCTTCGGCCTGGACCTGTCGATCGACATCGGCAGGACCAGGAGCCTGCCACCTGGCGCCGCCGAGCTGCTCCAGCAGCGCCTGCGGGCCCGTGACGCCCGCGACTGGGCCGTCTCCGACCGCCTCCGCGACGAACTGGCCGCCCTCGGCGTCCAGGTAGCCGACACCCCCGACGGCCAGACCTGGGCGGTCGCCTGAGAGAACAGGTGGTCTTCTCCAGCCGTGACCGATGGATCGGCGGCGACGTTGTCGATCAAACAGGGAATGGTCATGTTTCCGCAGGGCGTGGTAGCAGATCGCGTCTAATGTCGGTGGCGGCGGATAGCGTCCCGATCATGAGTGAGACCGGCGTTGTCGTACGGACTGCCACGGTTGCCGACCTGGAGGGGGTTGTCGCCTGCAGTTCCGCGCTGTTCGCCGAGGACGCCGGGACCCGCGACCCCACCGTCAACGTGAACTGGCCCGCCGAGCGCGGCCTGGCCCAGTTCCGGGACGCGCTGAGCGACCCGTACCGCCTGGTGATGGTCGCCGAGGACGGCGGTCAGATCATCGGCCATCTGACCGGCACGCTGTCCGGGCCCACCTCGATGCGGCCGGTCATGGTGGCGACACTGGGCAGTGTCTACGTGCGGCCCGCCCACCGGGGGCAGAAGATCGGAACCGACCTGGTGGAGGAGTTCAGAGCCTGGGCCCGCCACCACGGGGCGCAGTACGCCGGGGTGACGGCATACGCGGGCAACGAGGCGGCAGTGCGCTTCTACGAGCGCAACGGCTTCGCCATGCGCTCGGTGGTCCTGGAGACCGTGCTCTAGACCCACTCCCGCGGTAGGCGGAGGCCCTAAGGGACAGGGCCTGACCGCGGACACGCGTACGGCGGGGCATTACTGGCCTCGCGACCTCCATATGTCGCGGTGCGACGGACAGGAAAGCGGCACTTCCCCTCCGGGGGGCTGCCAAACTTGTTCGAGCTCGTCGCATAGGAGGTCTTTGTGAGGTTCCGGCCGTATGCCTGGATGCCCAGGCCGCTCAGGTGGCTCGCACGGGTGTTCACCGTCCTCGTGGTGCTCGCAGTGGTCCTCGCCGGGGTAGGAGTATGGACCGTACGCGCCTCGTTCCCCCAGCTCGCTGGCGAGCTCAAGGTGGACGGCCTAACAGGGAAAGTCACCGTATATCGCGATAAGACGGGTATCCCGCATATCTACGCGGACTCCGCCGACGACCTGTTCCTCGCCCAGGGCTACGTGCACGCACAGGACCGGTTCTTCGAGATGGACTTCCGCCGCCACGTGACGGCCGGGCGGCTGTCGGAGATGTTCGGCTCGGCGACACTCCCCCAGGACAGGGTCATCCGGACCATGGGCTGGCGCAGGGTGGCCGAGGCGGAGCTGCCGCTGCTCAGCGAGCAGACCCGGCGCTACCTGGACGCCTACGCCAAGGGCGTGAACTCCTGGATGGACCAGCATACGGGCTTCACCCCCAAGAGCCTGGAGTACGCGGTCCTCAAGCTCACCAACTTCAGCTACACACCCGAGCCGTGGAACCCGGTGGACTCGCTCGCCTGGCTCAAGGCCATGGCCTGGGACCTGCGCTCCAACCTGTCGGACGAGATCGGCCGGGCGCTCGCGGCGAGCAGGCTGCCCCGCGAGCGGGTGGAGCAGCTCTGGCCCGGCTACCCCTTCGACACCCACCAGCCGATCGTCACCAAGGGCTCGATCGCCCAGAGCCGGTTCGACCAGGACACGGAGCCGGGCAGCGACGTCCAGCCGCCGGCCACGGGCGCGCTGATCCGGACGGCAGAGGCCATGCGGACGGTGCCGGCCCTGATGGGCGACCCCAAGGGCGGCAGCGGCATCGGCTCGAACTCCTGGGTGGTCGGCGGCAGGCACACCGCGTCGGGTAAGCCGCTGCTCTCCAACGACCCGCACCTGGCGGCCGGCATGCCCTCGATCTGGTACCAGGCCGGACTGCACTGCCGTACCAGGAACGCCCAGTGCCCGTTCGACGTCACCGGGTTCACCTTCTCCGGCGTGCCCGGCGTGATCATCGGCCACAACAACACGATCTCCTGGGGTTTCACCAATCTCGGCCCCGATGTCGCGGACCTGTATATGGAGCGGGTGAAGGACGACTCCTACCTCTTCATGGGCACCTGGAAGCCGCTCACCACCAGAACCGAGACGATCAAGGTGGCCGGCGGCGACCCGGTCAAGCTCAAGGTCCGGGAGACCATGCACGGCCCGATCCTCTCCGACGTCATGGGGAGCGTGAAGGACACGTTGCCCGGCGTCGCCACGGCCCTCCAGGAACAGGCCGACGCGGTCGCGCTGAAGTGGACGGCGCTGGAACCCGGCAGGACCGGTGATGCGATCTTCGCGCTGAACACCGCGCAGGACTGGCAGCAGTTCCGGACGGCGGCGAGCAAGTTCGACGTGCCCGCGCAGAACCTGATCTACGCCGACACCAAGGGAAACATCGGTTACCAGGCGCCGGGCCGGATCCCGGTGCGGACCCGGGGCGACGGCACCTGGCCGGTGCCGGGCTGGACCGGTGAGTACTCCTGGCAGTCCGCCATCCCCTTCGACGAACTGCCCAGCGCCTACAACCCCCCCGAGGGCTACATCGTGACCGCCAACAACGCGGTCATCGACCCCGAGCGCTACCCGCACATGCTCACCAAGGACTGGTCGTACGGCTACCGCTCCCAGCGCATCCTGGACCGTCTCCAGGCCGAGCTGAAGGACGGCAAGGTGGACGCGGCGGCGATGAGCAGGATCCAGCAGGACACCCACAACGGCTTCGCCCGGTCCCTGGTGCCCAAGCTGCTGGACCTCAAGGTGGTCGGGCCTGCCCGGAACGCCCGTGAGCTGCTGCGTACCTGGGACTACTCGCAGAGTGCGGGGTCGAGCCCGGCGGCGTACTTCAACTCAGTCTGGCGGCACCTGCTCATCGAGACCTTCAACGACGACCTGCCGGAGGGTGCCTGGCCGACCGGCGGCGACCGCTGGTTCGAGGTGGTCCGCCTCATGCTCGACAACCCCACCGACCCGTTCTGGGACGACGGGCGGACCGAGGCGAAGGAGACCCGCGACGACATGCTGCGGCGGGCCATGGCGATGGCGTACGACGAGCTGAGCGCCCAGCTCGGCCCGGACCCCAAGTCCTGGCACTGGGGTGACCTGCACTCGCTGACGCTCACCAACCAGACCTTCGGCACCTCGGGGATCGCCCCGATCGAGTGGCTGTTCAACCGGGGGCCGTTCCCGGTGGGCGGCGGCGGCGACGCGGTCAACGCCACCGGCTGGGACGCCCAGTGGGACTACACGGTGAACTGGCTGCCGTCCATGCGGATGGTCGTCGACCTGTCGGACCTGGACAGGTCCCAGTGGATCAACCTGACCGGCGCGTCGGGCCACGCCTTCCACGACAACTACGCCGACCAGGCCCCGCTCTGGCTGGACGGGAGGACCATTCCCATGCTCGGCCGGGAGGAGTCGGTCAAGAAGGCGGCCAGGAACGTCCTGATCCTCAGGCCTTGAGGAGGCGGGACTCGCCGATGGCGAGATCCCACAGGTCCGCGCGGTCCCGGCCGGTCTCGGCCCAGGCCGCGCGGGCCTGTTCCACCGGCGCGAGCAGCCGCTCGCCCGACAGCACGAACGTGCCCCAGTGCATGGTGGCCATCCGCCGCGCCCCGACATCGTCACACGCCTGTACGGCCTCCGCCGGATCGACGTGCGCGGCCCTCATGAACCAGCGGGGCTCGAACGCCCCGACCGGCATCAACGCCAGGTCGATACCCTCCGGGTAGTTTGCCCCGATCTGGGCGAAGCGCTCGCCGTATCCGCTGTCCCCGGCGAAGTAGATCGTCTGCTCGGTGCTTCTGATCACCCAGCCGCCCCACAGCGACCTGCAGGTGTCCCAGGCCGAGCGACGGCTCCAGTGGTGGGCGGGTACGAAGTCGAAGACGACCTCGCCGATCTTGCTGCTCTCCCACCAGTCGAGCTCGGTGACGTCGCGGAACCCCCGGCGGGTGAACCAGGACCTCAGCCCGGCCGGGACGAGGATCGGGGTCGTCCTGGGCAGTCGCCGTACCGTCGGCGCGTCCAGGTGGTCGTAGTGGTTGTGGCTGATCACTACGGCGTCCACCCCGGGCAGGTCCGTCCACGCGACGCCGGGTGGGGTGAGCCGCTGCCGGATCCCCGGAATCTTTCTCGCCCAGACCGGGTCGGTGAGGATCGTCAAGCCGCCGATCTGCAGGACATAGGTCGCGTGACCCACCCAGGTGAGGATCGTCTCGGTCCCCGTCGCCAGGGGCAGCCCGTCACGGTGGACCGGAATCTGGTCGGCATCCCCGATGTCGGGACGGAAACCGCCGTGCCATGCCACCGACACGAGTTCTCGGAACGCGGGGAGCGGGGAGGTCAGCCGATCCTTGAAATCCCGTGGCCAGGTCCGGTCGGGCACGCGTGGCGACGTCCCGGACTGGATGGTCTGCGACATGAACGGCCCCTCTCGGTAACGATCCACGCTTCCCCAAAGATCGCTCTTTAAGCGGATTCATTCCTGTGCTGTCACTATGCAGAGCTTGCGGTGTCCTTCCGCCGCCACCACGGTGATTTATATGGGTAATTCCCGTCTTCCAGGTCCGCCAGTCGCTCGAAGACGTTCCATGAGGCCTGGTGACCGCAGATCAGGATGGAGACGACCATCGCGACGCCGTACAGCGGGAGCATCGGCAGGCCGGCGCAGACCATGTACTGGGAGGCGTGCCGGCCCTCGTGTCTGAGCAGGCCACCGGTCAGATAGCCCTCCTCGTGCCTGGTCAGCACCACGTTGCCGACGGTGAAGGCACCCGCGACCGGGAAGGGGAAGCGATAGCCGTAGGCGAGGATCAACCCGTCGGGGCCCGCCGTCACCCGGGCCCGGCCGAGACGTGCCACCAGCAGCCCCAGCGGCGTCGACAGGTTCACGTAGTTGAGCGCCCGCCGTATCCGATGCAAGCGTCGCATACCCGGATTGTGCGCTATCCGGCCGACCCAGGGTAGCGGTCATCTCCCCGCGGCTGAGACGGATCCCGCGGCGCCCCGTACGGAGGCCGTGCGAGCAACCACGCCCCGCCGTCCGAGGGCGAGAGCAGGACACCGGCCAGGACCGCGATCAGACCGCCATAGAGGTAGACGTAACCGGACAGGTCATTGGCGATGATCAGGTCACCCTCCGGCCGGCCGCCCAGCCAGATCAGCGTGATCGCTATCCAGCCCGCGCCGGGCGCCAGGGCGGCCAGCCTGCCCCGCATCGCCCGTCCGGCGCCGTAACAGGCCGCGAACAGCAGGACCAGCCAGCCGATGGCCGAGATGGGGACCGGCCAGAGGTACCACGAGTGCTGGAAACCTCCGACGACCCCCATCACGAGGCCGAGCAGTCCCAGCATGGCGTACGCCGCCACGCCGACCACCGCGGCCGGGGGCTTCTCCACTGTCTGGTCCTGCTCCATCACAACCATCGAGGCTAGTGGATTCCGGCGAAGAGGTCCGCTTCGCGTTTGTACGGCTCGCCGAGCCCTCCGGCTTCGGCCGGCACCCCCGGCCCCGCGGGCCCGATCACCCCGGCGTGCAGGATGAAGTGCTCCACCGCGAGCGCCTCCTGGCCGATGTTGTTGGACAGGGCGAACCAGGGCGGGTCAACACTGATCTGGGTGGCGTGCGCCCGCATCGCGTCGAGCTTCCGGCCGACATGGGCGCGGCCGTCGATCTCGCTGGTGATGTCCTCGTCGGCGCAGCCGAAGGGCAGATCCTCGACGGCGTCGTCGGTGAAGAACCGCACGTCGGCCTCGCGGATCGCCTCGGCCACCCGGAGCATCGTGGACCTGGCCATCGCGGTGAGGTAGAACTTGGCGATCTGCCACGGCTCCCCCTCACCGAACGCCGGATCGGCGGCCAGCTCGAAGGCCCGCAGAGAGACGCGGTGGGCCTGGATGTGGTCGGGGTGACCGTAGAAGCCGTTCTCGTCGTAGGTGACGAGAACCTGGGGCCGCACCTCGCGGATGACCTTGACCAGCTCCCCCGCGGCCTCGTCCAGGTCGGCCTGCCAGAAGGCGTTGCCTCGGTGGTTGGAGGCGACGCCCATCATGCCGGAGTCGCGCCAGCGGCCCGGACCGCCGAGGAAGCGGTGGTCGGTGACGCCGAGAGCCGCGCAGGCCGCGGCGAGCTCACCGATCCGGTGTCCGCCCAGGGCGTCATCCCGATCGGCGGTCAGATGCGCCAGCTCCGGCGGGATGACCTCACCCTCCTCGCCGAGCGTGCAGGTCACCAGCGTGACGTGGGCACCCTCCGCGGCGTATTTGGCCATGGTCGCCCCACTGCCGATCGTTTCGTCGTCGGGGTGGGCGTGCACGAGCAGCAGGCGCCGGTCATTCATGGTTTCGAGGGTATCCGGGACTCCGCGATAAAGGGGCGGTGAGCGGCATCGAACGCCCAGGACCTCGGTACGCATCGGGGAGCTGGCAAGATGACTGACATGAGTGAAAGTTTCCCTCGTCTGCACGCCAGGACCCGCCGCTTCACCCTCGGGGTGCCACGCGGCTTCACCATCGCTCCGGGCGGCGAGCGCGTCGTCTTCCTGCGGACGAAGGGCGGTTCCGACCCGGTTACCTGCCTGTGGGAGTACGACGTCGCCAGCGGCAGGGAGCGGCTGATCGCCGACCCGCGCGCCCTGGCCGTGGACGAGCACGACCTGCCGCCCGAGGAGCGGGCGCGCCGTGAGCGCAGCCGGGAGCAGGCGGGCGGCATCGTCGGCTACAGCACCGACGCCGCAGTGACCACGGCGGCCTTCGCGCTCTCCGGCGGCCTCTACGTCGCCGACCTGAAGACCAAGAGCGTGCGGAAGCTGAAGACGCCCGGCCCGGTGATCGATCCGAGGATCTCTCCGACCGGCGAGCACGTCGGCTACGTGACCGGCGGCGCGCTCCACGTCCAGGATCTTGAGGACGAGGTCGACCACGCGCTGGCCCGCCCCGAGTCTCCCGAGGTGACGTACGGCCTGGCCGAGTTCATCGCCGCCGAGGAGATGGAACGCATGCGGGGCTACTGGTGGTCCCCGTCCGGCGGCGCGGTGCTGGCCGCGCGGGTCGACGAGTCGCCGGTCGAGAGATGGCACATCGCCGACCCGGCCAACCCCTCCCGTCCCGCCACCGAGCAGCGCTACCCCGCCGCCGGCACGGCGAACGCCAAGGTCGAGCTCTCCGTTCTGCCCCTGGGCGGCCCCCGCGTCCCCGTCCCCTTCGAGGACGAATACCTGGTCACCGCCTCCTGGGACGCCCACGCCCTGACGATCGTCACCATGGCACGCGACCAGCGGACCATGCGCCTGTTCAAGGTCGACCCGGCCACGGGGAGCTCCACGCTCATCCGCGAGGACACCGACCCCGCCTGGGTGGACATCGTCACCGGCGTGCCCGGCCACCTGTCCGACGGCACCCTGGTCTGGGCCGCGAACGTCGACGGGGGACACCGTCTGATCATCGGTGACGAGCCCGTCACGCCGGCCACGCTCCAGGTCCGGGAGATCCTCGACATCGACGGCGACGCCGTGCTCTTCCGGGCCAGCGGCGAGCCCACCGAGATCGCCCTGTGGGCCTACAAGGACGGCCGGATCACCCTGGTCAGCCCGGCCGAGAGCGGCGTCTACAACGGTCACACGGCCGGCGGCACGCTGGTGGTCACCGGCCAGACCCTCGGCGACGAGGGGTCGGTGACCCGCGTCCTCCACCACGGCAAGGCGCGCGGTCACATCACCTCCCACGCCGAGCGGCACGGCCTGGACCTGCGGGTCTCCCTGATCCGCGCGGGCGGACGCGACCTGTCCACCGCCGTGCTCTTCCCCTCGGGTCACGTGCCCGGCTCGGCGAGGCTGCCGGTCCTCATGGACCCCTACGGCGGGCCGCACGCCCAGCGCGTGCTGGCCGCCTCCGGCGCCTACCTGACCAGCCAGTGGTTCGCCGACCAGGGCTTCGCGGTGATCGTGGCCGACGGCCGCGGCACCCCCGGCCGCGGCCCGGAGTTCGAGCGGGCCATCCTGCACGACCTGGCCACCCCGGCCCTGGATGACCAGGTGGACGCCCTGCAGGGCGCCGCCGCGCGGTTCCCCGACGACCTGGACCTGTCCCGGGTCGCCATCCGCGGCTGGTCCTTCGGCGGTTTCCTGGCCGCCCTGGCCGTGCTCCGCCGCCCGGACGTCTTCCACGCGGCGATCGCCGGAGCCCCGGTGACCGACTGGCGCCTCTACGACACCTGCTACACCGAGCGCTACCTCGGTCTGCCCGGCGAGGGACACTACGACTCCTCGTCCCTGTTCGCCGACGCCGAGAAGCTGGACCGGCCCCTGCTGCTGATCCACGGGCTGGCCGACGACAACGTGGTCGCCGCCCACACCCTCCGCCTGTCCTCGGCCCTCCTGGCGGCGGGCCGCCCGCACAACGTCCTGCCGCTGTCCGGCGTCACCCACATGACCCCCCAGGAGGTCGTGGCCGAGAACCTGCTCCTGCTCCAGGTCGACTTCCTCAAGAAGTCCCTGGGCACCCCCTCATAGTCCGTTCCCACGGCCACGGCTCGGGCGAGACCCATCGCCCAGCCGTGGCCGGCCGGCGGGCAGTCATTTGACGATCTCCAGGACGGCCATCATGCCCGCGTCCTCGTGGTTGAGGATGTGGCAGTGCAGGACGGTCCTACCGGTGTAGTCGGTGAAGTGAATCCGGATGACGATCTGCCCCTTGGGGAGAACGTTCGCGGTGTCCTGCCAGCCGTGGCCCTGATGGGGCCGGCCGTTGATGCTCATCAGCTGGAAATCGTTGGTGTGGATGTGGAAGGAGTGTTCCTCGTTGCTGTCGTTGCGGACGGTCCACTCCTCGACCGTGTTCAGCTTCGACCGGACGTCCACCCTGTTCATGTCGAACTGCTTGCCGTTGATGTAGAACTTGGTGCCTGCTCTGTTCTCGGAGAACACGATGGTGTGCCGCGCGGCGATGGCCGCGTGGCTCAGGTCCTGTGTCCGCGCGAAGGTCGTGGGCAGCGCCGGCGGATGCATCGGCGCGCCTCCGGAGACCAGGGTGGCCAGGGTCGCCTGCGGGAACTTGTTGCCGGCGGGCCCGGTGTTGTACGGGAGCGTCTGCAGTTGGGTGCGGCCGGGCGGACCGCCCCGTACGAGCACGTCGAACCGGGTGCCGGCCGCGAGGAGGAGCGAGTCCGCCGCCCAGATACGGTCGACGGGATTGGCATCGTGAGCGATCACCCGGAATCGCTGCCCCTGCAGGTGGACCCTGTAGTAGATGTTGGCGCTGATGTTGGAGAGCCGCCACAGCTGGATCTCACCTGGCCGGATGTGGATGGTCGGGTTCAGCTGGCCGTTGACCGTGCGGGTGGTGGGTGCGCTGATGCGCAGATCCTTGGTCTTGACCGCGTTGCCCTGAACCTGGAAGTCCTTGAGCGCGATGACGTGCTCGGTGATGGTGCGCAAGGCCGGTGGCAGATACCGCTTCAGCCCGTCGACGACGATGACCCCCGACATTCCCCCGGCGACCTGCGGCCCGGAGATCGGGTGCGCGTGTGAGTGGTACCAGTAGGTGCCGGGCGCGAGGTTGCTCGGGAATCGGTAGGAGTAGTGGAAGGTCTGGCCGGGATGGATGTGGATGAAGACGTTGTCGGAGTTGCCGCTCGGTGACACGTGTAACCCGTGCACGTGCAGGTTGGTGGGCGTATCCAGCCGGTTCTCCATCGCCAGCTCCAGCCTGTCTCCCGGCCGGATCCGCAGCGTGGGTGGCATGTAGTGGCCGTCATAGGTCAGGGCCCACAGCTTGCGGCCGGCCACGTCCACCTGCCGCCTCTCCACGACGATCCGCACCCGTAAGAGCCCGTTGTGGCTCACCAGCTGCGGCGGGTCCCGCAGCGGGGATCCCTCTCGCACCGCCGGTGGCGGCGACGGACCGCCGGCGAAGCCGCCCGCCACGGTGGCGACGGCAAGGGTCACGGCTGCGGCGAGAGAGGCCGGACTGGATCGAGACCGCATCACACCCCCCGATGTGGATGCCGTACGTCAAGCACCGCGCCCCGGCGGGGTCCCCGGGGCGTGAGCACCCGGTCCTGTTCAGCCTATTCGGGCACCGGTAAGGAACGTGTCAGCACACCGTGAAAGCACTGCCTGCCCGGACAAATATGGAGGATCACCACCCTGACACTGCCCCGGCGTGCGAGAACGGGCGGCCCGTTCAGTTCGTGGTGCCGTGCCAGCTGCTCCACAGGGCCGCGTAGGAGCCTTCGGTGGCGACGAGCTCGTGGTGGGAGCCGAGCTCGCTGATCCGGCCGTCCTCGACCACCGCGACCCGGTCGGCGTCGTGCGCCGTGTAGAGACGGTGGGCGATGGCGATCACGGTGCGGCCGTCGAGGACGGCGGCCAGCGACCGCTCCAGATTGCGCGCGGCCCGGGGGTCGATGAGCGAGGTGGCCTCGTCCAGGACCAGGGTGTGCGGGTCGGCCAGGACCAGCCGGGCGAGGGCGAGCTGCTGCGCCTGGGCGGGCGAGACCGTCTCACCGCCGGAGCCGACGACCGTGTCCAGGCCGCCGGACAGGGCCGCGACCCACTCCCAGGCGTCCACGGCCTCCAATGCCGTACGGACCTGGGGGTCGTCGGCCTCCGGGCGGGCGATCAGCACGTTGTCGCGCAGGGTGCCCCGGAACACGTGGTGCTCCTGGGTCACCAGGGCGACGTGGCCGCGCAGGTCGTTCAGCGGGAGCTCGACCAGCGAGGTGCCGCCGACCGTGACCGCGCCGGTGCGGGGGCCGTGGATGCCCGCGAGCAGGCGGCCCAGCGTGGACTTGCCCGCGCCGGACGGGCCGACCATGGCCAGCCGCTCCCCCGGCTTGACTACCAGGTCGATGCCGTGCAGCACGTCGTGGCCCTCACGGTAGGCGTAGCGGACGTCGGCGGCCCGCAGCTCCTCCCCCTCGGGGACGGCCGAGCCGGCCTCGCGGTCGTCGGGCACCTCGGCGACTCCCAGCAGGCGGGCCATGGAGGCCCCGCCGACCTGGAGCTCGTCGACCCACATGAGCAGCCGGTCGAGCGGGTCGATGAGCTGCTGCACGTACAGCGTGGCCGCGGTCACCTGGGCCAGCGAGACCCAGTCCTGGATGTAGAAGGCGCCGCCGATGACCAGCGTGGCCACGATCGGGATCACGTAGCCGAGCTCGACCGCCGGGAACCAGACCGTGCGCAGCCCGAGGGTGTAGCGCTCGGCCGCCCACGACCGGGCGATGTCGGTGTCGGTCCGGTGGTGCCGCCGGCCCTGCAGGCCCAGCGCCTCCACGGCGCGGGCGCCGGAGACCGTCTCGGCCAGGCCGTCGGTCATGTCCGCGTAGGCGGCGCTCTCGCGCAGGTAGCCGTCACGGGCCCGCTTGAGGTACCACCGGGTGGAGATCAACAGGATCGGTACGGCCAGCAAGGACGGCAGCACGAGCAGCGGCCCCACGAGCAGCAGCGCGCCGATGGTGATCGTGCAGGTGACCAGCGCGATCATCGTCTCGGGCACGGCGCGCCGTACGGTGCGGGACAGTGAGTCCACGTCCCGCGAGGTCCGGGTGATCAGGTCTCCCGAGCCGGCGCGCTCGACCGTGGAGAGCGGCAGGTCGAGCACGCGGGCGACGAACTCCTCGCGCAGCTCGGCGAGGACCTTCTCGCCGAGCCTGGAGGAGGCGTAGACCGCGAACCTGATCAGCACCGCCTGGGCGACCAGGAAACCGCCGATGCCCAGCGCCACCGCCGTGACGTCGATCCCGGTGTTGTCCTGGACGCCCTGGACCAGCTGGCCCAGCAGCCAGGGCACCGCCAGGCCCGCGACGGCGGAGAGACCGTGCAGGCCGAGCGCGCGTGTCAGGTCCCAGGGGTACTTCAGGGTGAGCCTGCGGGCATACGCCCGGACCTGCGCCTCGTCGGCGACGGGAAGAATCTGCCTGCTCACGAGTCTTCTCCCCTGGTGACGAGGGCGGTGTAGGCCGGCACGGTGGCCAGCAGTTCCCGGTGCGTTCCCTGGGCGCGCACGATGCCGTCCTCGACGTAGATCACCTGGTCGGTGCGGTCGAGCACCAGCGGGCTGGTCGTGCAGACCAGCGTGGTCCTGCCCGCGCGGGCCTTGGCCAGCCGGTCGGCGATGCGTGCCTCGCTGTGGGCGTCCACCGCGCTGGTCGGCTCGATGAGGATGAGCACCTCCGGGTCGGCGGTCAGCGCCCTGGCGAGCCTGAGCCGCTGCTGCTGGCCGCCGGAGAACTCCCGGCCCGATTCGGCGACGTGCCCGTCGAGACCGTCGGGCAGCGCCTCGACGATGTCCTCCGCGCACGCGGTGTAAAGCGCGTTGGCGAGGTCCTCGTCGGAGGCCTCACCGGAGATGTCCAGCTCGTCCCTGAGCACGCCGGCGAACAGCTTCGCGCCGTTGTCGGCGACCAGGATCCTGCGGCGGACCTCGGCGATCGGCAGGGTCTCCAGCGGCACGTCACCGAAGTCCACGTCGCCGTCGCTGTAGCGGCCGAGCCGGTCGGCGATCGCGATGGCATCCTCGGTCGTGGACGCCGCGACGGCGGTGAACACGCCGGGGTGGATCGCGACCCCGGAGGCCACGTCACGGAGCAGTCCCCCGTCGGAGTGGCCGGTGCCGCCGTGGACCTCCGGTTCGAGGGTGAGGATCCGCACCACCCGGCGGGCGGCGACGTGTCCCTTGGTCAGCTTGTCGGCGGCCTCGGTGAGCGTCCGCATGGGGGCGACCAGGAAGACCGCGTAGCCGTAGAAGGCGACGAGCTGGCCGGCGGTGATCTCGCCCCGGGTCGCGAAGGTCGCACCGAGCCAGGTCACCCCGGCGATCAGCAGGCCGGGCAGCAGGATCTGCGCGCCCTCCAGCATCGACTCGACCGAGGCGACGCGCACGCCCGCGTGCCGTACCTTCTGGGACTCCTCGGTGTAGCGGTCGGCGAAGACCTGCTCGCCGCCGATGCCGCGCAGCACCCGCAGGCCGGTGACGATGTCGGCGCCGCGGGTGGCCAGGTCGCCCTGGAGGTCGCGGTGGGCGTGCTGGCGCCTGTTCAGCGGCCGGAGCAGGGGGAAGACGGCGGCGGCCATGACCGGTACGCCGATGAGCACCATCAGGCCGAGCGGCAGCGAGGTCCTGAGCAGGATGACGGTCACCGTGCCGATGGCGACGATCGCGCCGCTGCCGCGGAGCAGGATGTCCATCGCGTTGCCGATGTGGGCGATGTCGGAGTTGCCGACGCTGACCACCTCGCCGGTGGACATGCGCTTGGGCAGGGTCGCGCCCAGCCGGGTGGCCTGCCTGACGGTGACCTGGACGGTCCGGTAGGCGGCGCTCAGCCAGTTGTAGACGGCCATCCGGTGCCGGAGGATGCCGGTGGCCGCCTGCACGATCCCCAGGCCGGACAGCACCGCGCCCCAGGTGACGAGAGCGGGCATGTCCCTGGCCGTGATGGCGTCGATGCCCTTGCCCATCGCCGCGGGCACGAGGGCCATCGCGAGCCACCACAGGATGGCGTAGCCGATCCCGACGAGCAGGGGGCCCGCCTGCATACGGGCTGTCCAGCACAGGTAGCGGACCGGGCTGCGGGCATCGGGAACGCCGGGGTCGGCGACAGGTAGGGAGCGCATAACTGTTCCAGCCTGACAAAGGCCGCCCTCACCAGGCAAACCATTTTCCGGCCACGGCGACGTCAATCAAAGTTGACACGGACGCGATGTCAACCTAAATTGACATACATGAGTGATACGGCGCAGCTGGCCTCCGACGCCGGCAGCCGCGACCCGGCGGTGGGCCTGCGGGCCGTGCGGGCGCTGCGGATGCTGGTGGATCGGCTGGAGGCCCTTCAAGTGGAGAACGCCAGGGAGCAGGGCTGGTCCTGGCAGGAGATCGCGCACTGCCTGGAGGTCAGCCGGCAGGCGGTGCACAAGAAGTACGCAGGGGGTCGTGGCCTGCTGAGACGGGAGAGATAGTCATGTTCGAACAGTTCACGGATCAGGCCCGGGAGACGGTGAAGCTCGCCCAGGAGAGCGCCCGGAGGCTGAACCACCGCTCCATCGGCACCGAGCACCTGCTGCTGGGCCTGCTGGGCCAGTCGCAGGCCGTCTCGACCGGGATTCTCGGACGGCACGGCCTGGATCACGAGCGGGCCTACCAGGCCGTGGTGCGCCTCGTCCCCCGCCCGCCGAAGGACACGCTCGACGCGGACGCACTGGAGACGATCGGCATCGACCTGTCCGCCATCAGGGAGAAGGTCGAGGCCACCTTCGGCCCCGGCTCCCTGGACCGGCCGCCGCAGCGGAACCACCGCGGCGGCCTGCTCAGCGGCCGCCACATCCCCTTCTCCTCCCGCGCGAAGAAGACCCTGGAGCTGTCCCTGCGGGAGGCCCTCGCCCTCAAGCACAAGTACATCGGCGACGGCCACATCCTGCTGGGGCTGCTCCGCGAGGGGGAAGGGCTGGCCTCGCGCGTCATCGCCGACGCGGGCATCGACGCCGCGGCGCTCCGCCGGGAGATCGTCGCGGAGCTCGGCACTCGGCGGACGGCCGGGTAGGGCACGTACCGGAGAGAGCCGGCCGCCCCCGGTGCCCAGCCGTTGTGGCCGGGCACCGGGGGCGGTGCGGGACTGCCGCGGGACCTACTTGGAGGCCCTGAGGTAGTCGCGGTTCATCTGGGCGATGGTGTCCAGCGGGATGCCCTTGGGGCAGACCGCGGTGCACTCGCCGGTGTTGGTGCAGCCGCCGAAGCCCTCGGCGTCCATCTGCTCGACCATGGCCTTGGCGCGGGAGTCGCGCTCGGGCTGGCCCTGCGGGAGGAGGCTGAGGTGGGTGATCTTGGCGGCGGTGAAGAGGGAGGCCGAGCCGTTCGGGCAGGCGGCCACGCAGGCGCCGCAGCCGATGCAGGTGGCCGCGTCGAACGCCGCGTCGGCGTCGACCTTTTTCACCGGGACGCTGTGCGCGTCGGGGGCGGACCCGGCCGGGACGGAGATGAAACCGCCCGCCTGGATGATCCGGTCGAACGCGGAGCGGTCCACGACCAGGTCCTTCACCACCGGGAAGGGCGCGGCGCGCCACGGCTCGATGGTGATGACCGCGTTGTCCTCGAAGTGCCGCATGTGGAGCTGGCAGGTGGTGGTGGCCACCTGCTCGCCGTGCGCGACACCGTTGATGACCATGCCGCACATGCCGCAGATGCCCTCGCGGCAGTCGTGGTCGAAGGCGACCGGGTCGTCGCCCTCCAGGATGAGACGCTCGTTGAGCACGTCGAGCATCTCCAGGAAGGACATGTCGGGAGACACGTCCTCGACGCGGTAGGTGACCATGCGGCCCTTGTCCTCGGGGCCCTTCTGGCGCCAGACCTTGAGAGTGAGGTTCATGCCCATGGCCGCTTACCGCTCCTCATTCGCTACGCGGGGTGCGCTCACTTGTAGCTCCGCTGGCTCATCTTGACGTACTCGTAGTCGAGGTCTTCCTTGTGCAGGACGGGGCCCTGCTCGCCGTACTCCCAGGCCGCGACGTAGGCGAAGTTCTCGTCGTCGCGCAGGGCCTCGCCGTCGGCGTCCTGCGACTCGGCGCGGAAGTGACCGCCGCACGACTCGGTGCGGTGCAGCGCGTCGATGCACATCAGCTCGGCCAGGTCGAAGAAGTCCCCGACCCGTCCGGCCCGCTCCAGCGCCTGGTTCAGCTCGTCGGCCTCGCCGGACACCTTCACGTTCTGCCAGAACTCCTCGCGGAGCTCCGGAATCCGCTCCAGCGCCTTGCGCAGCGATTCCTCGGTGCGCTCCATGCCGCAGTACTCCCACATGAGCCTGCCCAGCTCACGGTGGTAGGAGTCCGCGGTGCGGGTGCCGTTGTTGGACAGCAGCTTGTTGATCTTCTCGCGCACCGCGGCCTCGGCCTCGGTCACGGCCTCCTCGTCGACCTCCCCGTAGGGGCCGTCGGCGAGGTAGTCGCCGATCGTGGTCGGCAGCACGAAGTAGCCGTCGGACAGGCCCTGCATCAGCGCGGACGCGCCGAGGCGGTTGGCGCCGTGGTCGGAGAAGTTGGCCTCGCCGATCACGAACAGGCCGGGGATCGTGGACTGCAGGTCGTAGTCCACCCACAGGCCGCCCATCGTGTAGTGCACGGCGGGGTAGATGCGCATCGGCTGGGTGTAGGGGTCCTCGCCGGTGATGCGCTCGTACATCTCGAAGAGGTTGCCGTACTTCTTCTCCACCGCGTCGCGTCCCAGGCGGCGGATCGCGTCGGCGAAGTCGAGGTAGACGCCCAGGCCGCCGGGGCCGACCCCGCGGCCCTCGTCGCAGACGTTCTTGGCGGCACGGGAGGCGATGTCACGCGGGACCAGGTTGCCGAACGCCGGGTAGATGCGCTCCAGGTAGTAGTCGCGCTCGTCCTCGGGGATCTGCGAGACGGGCCGGTCGTCGCCCGCCTTGACCGGCACCCAGACGCGGCCGTCGTTGCGCAGCGACTCCGACATCAGGGTCAGCTTGGACTGGTGGTCGCCGCTGACCGGGATGCAGGTCGGGTGGATCTGGGTGTAGCAGGGGTTGGCGAACATCGCGCCGCGCCGGTGCGCCCGCCAGATCGCCGTGGTGTTGCAGCCCTTGGCGTTGGTGGACAGGAAGAACACGTTGCCGTAGCCACCGCTGGCCAGCACGACCGCGTCGGCGAGGTGCCGCTCGATCTCGCCGGTGACCATGTCGCGGACGATGACGCCGCGCGCCCGGCCGTCGGAGACGATCAGGTCGAGCATCTCGTGGCGGGTGTGCATCTTCACGGTCCCGGCCGCGATCTGCCGCTCCAGGGCCTGGTAGGCGCCGAGCAGCAGCTGCTGGCCCGTCTGGCCCCGGGCGTAGAAGGTCCGGGAGACCTGCGCGCCGCCGAAGGAGCGGGTGTCGAGCAGGCCGCCGTACTCGCGGGCGAACGGCACGCCCTGGGCCACGGCCTGGTCGATGATGTTCACGCTGACCTGGGCGAGCCGGTAGACGTTCGACTCGCGGGCGCGGAAGTCACCGCCCTTGACGGTGTCGTAGAACAGCCGGTAGATCGAGTCGCCGTCCCCGCGGTAGTTCTTGGCAGCGTTGATGCCACCCTGGGCCGCGATGGAGTGCGCGCGCCGGGGCGAGTCCTGGTAGCAGAACGACGTGACGTTGTAGCCGAGCTCGCCGAGCGTCGCGGCGGCCGAGCCACCCGCGAGACCGGTGCCGACGACGATGACGTTGAGCTTGCGCTTGTTGGCCGGGTTGACCAGCTTGGCGCTGAACTTCCGCTTCTCCCAGCGGTCCTCGATCGGACCCTCCGGAGCCTTGGTGTCGCGGATCGGCTCGCCTTCGGTGTACTGCATTACTTGATCACTCCGATCATGACCGCGACGGGGACCGCGAGGAAGCCGACGACCAGCACGGTGGAGATCACGGCGGCGGTGATCTGAAGGGAACGGTAGCCACGGCCGCCGGCCAGACCGAGCGTCTGGAACACGCTCCACAGACCGTGCCGCAGGTGCAGCCCGATCATGACCATGGCGACCACGTAGAAGAGCGTGACCCACCAGCGCGACGGGTCGAAGCCCTGCACCAGCCGCTCGTACGGCGTGCCGTCCCAGCCGGCGGGGTTGACCGCGCCGAACGTGAGGTCCAGCAGGTGCCAGATGACGAAGAGCAGGATGGTGAGGCCACCCCAGCGCATGATGTGGGTGGTGTACCCGGACGCCTGGGACTTCGGCCTGGCCGCGTACTTCACCGGCCGGGCCTTCCGCGCGCGGCGGGCCAGGGAGACCGCCGCCCACATGTGCAGGCCGACCGATACGGCCAGCACGGCCTCGACGGTGGTCAGCAGGACACGGCGCGGGAAGATCGGCTCGCCCATGGTCCGCAGGAACTCGGCGTAGGCGTTGAAGCTCTCGGCGCCGAGGAAGCTCTTGAGGTTCCCGGCCATGTGGCCGATGAGAAAGAGCACCAGGATGGCGCCCGTGACGGCCATCACCGCCTTCTTCCCATTGGAGGAACCCAGCAAGCCCTGGGGCCTCTTGGGTTTCGTCGTCTTCGCGGCGGCGCCCGCGGGGGAATTGACCCGCGCGGTGGCGGATCCGCGCTCAATCGTGGCAGTCACATCTGTGACGCTAGGTAGCGAGGTTTCCCTCCGTCCAAGTCATCGCGGATGTGGTTTCCATAGCCTGGGGCTATCACCTCTGCTTCCGGGCGCCTTCACGGCGCCGTCTCCGGGACCGGTGCGAGTAATCTCACATCGTCTCCGACAACGGGGGCCGCCCCGGATCCGCCGCCGGCACCTCCGTACGCTAGGGAAACGTGCAGCTCCAGCAACTCGCCTACTTCGTGGCGGTCGCCGAGGCTCGGCACTTCACACAGGCCGCCGAATGGATGCGCGTCGCCCAGCCGTCGCTCAGCAAGCAGATCAAGGTCCTGGAGGCCGAACTCGGCGCGCCGCTGTTCAGCCGCGCCCGCGGCAACGTCACCCTCACCCCCGCCGGGGAGGCCCTGCTACCGCTGGCCCGGCGGATGCTGGCCGACGCCGAGACCGCGCGGCGCGAGGTGGGCGAGCTGGCCGGGCTGCGCCGCGGCCGGGTACGGCTGGGCGCCACGCCCTCGCTCTGTGCCGGGCTGCTGGCCGACGCGCTGGCCAGGTTCCACCGGAGCTATCCCGGCATCGAGCTGTTCGTCGAGGAAGGGGGCTCCCGCGACCTGGTCCGCACCCTCGCCCGCGGCCAGCTCGACCTGGCACTGATCATCATGCCCCTGCAGAGCGACGACCCCGCCCTGGTCACCGAGGAGATCCTCCGGGAGAACCTGGTCGTCGTCTCCCCCTCCATCTCCCGCGCCCGAAGGCGGTACATACGGATACAGGAGCTGCGTGGGCAGCCGATGGTGATGTTCCGGCGCGGCTACGACCTGCGGGAGGCCACCCTCAACGCCTGCCGCCAGGCCGGGTTCGAGCCGAAACTGGCGGTGGAGGGCGGCGAGATGGACGCCGTGCTCCGGTTCGTGGAGGCGGGGCTGGGCATCGCCCTGGTCCCCTCGATGGTCCTGGACGGCCGCCCCGGCCTGACCGGAACGCCGCTGGCCCCTCCCGGACTCCAGCGCACCGTGGCCATCGCCCACCGCAAGGACGTCGAACCCACCCGCGCCGCTCACGCCTTCCGCGACACGTTGCTGTTCTTCCTGGCCGAGGCCGCCCACGACGGTAGTCTTCCCGAAGGCCTGGAGCTGATCATCACCCCATAAGTGCTGCCGTATGGCGTTGACGCGGTTCACCGAGGCCCATCTCCACCTCGCGCCCGTCGGGGTGGGCGGCGCGCCACTGCCGGCCGGGCTGGCCGATGATCTACCCGAAGGCCTGATCAGCCCGTGGAACCTGGCAGGTTCGTGGCCCTTTCCTGACCAACGTGACAGGAATCACATCCCGTCAGTGAAAATGCGAGTGACCCTTCTCACATAACCCCCGGGCTCCGTCGTAACGTATCCCCCACCAACATGCGCGCGCACGTGTGAGCCGGCGCGACCATGGCCCAGCGCGCGGCACAACTGAAACGACCCGGACCCCCGGCGAGCAGGGTCCGTGGGAGGTGGAGAGGTCTCCGATGACCCAGACAACGACCGACAGCCCGGTCAGAAGACAGCGTGCGCAGATCAAGGAGCGCACCCTGCGGACCGATCAGTGGTGGCGTTATCCACTGGTCACTTTCATCATCTTCATGGCGTTCCTCGTCTACGCCACGTGGGCGATCTTCGATAAGAGCTTTTTCGTTTCCCCATATCACGCCCCGTTCGCGTCCCCGTGCCTGGCAGCGGCGAGCTGCCCGGAGGAGGCGCGGCTGTTCGGTTTCGCGCCCTTCGGGGACTGGTACACCCTGCCGCCGGGCCTGCTCATCCTGGGCCTTCCCGCCGGCTTCCGCTTCACCTGCTACTACTACCGCAAGGCCTACTACCGGGGCTTCTGGCTGTCGCCCCCGGCCTGCGCGGTGAACGAGCCGCACAGCAAGTACACCGGCGAGTCCCGCTTCCCGCTGATCCTGCAGAACGTCCACCGCTACTTCTTCTACGCGGCGATCGTGATCGGCCTGGTCCTCGCCGTCGACGCGGTGAAGGCGCTCATCGGCAACCCCACGGGGCTCGGGACGTGGATCCTCATCGCCAACGCCGTCCTGATCAACCTGTACACGCTGTCGTGCCACTCCTGCCGCCACATCACGGCCGGACGTCTGAACCACTTCTCCAAGCACCCGGTCCGCTACCGGGCGTGGGGCATCGTCTCCAAGCTCAACGCCAAGCACCAGGAGCTGGCGCTGATCTCGATGTTCTCCGTCATGGGGGCCGACCTCTACGTCCGGCTGGTCGCCAAGGGCATCATCAACTTCCCGTTCGCATAAGGATCAGCTGTGGAAATCGAGCGTCACGAATACGACGTCGTCGTCATCGGCGCCGGCGGGGCAGGACTGCGGGCGGCCATCGAGGCCCGCCAGCAGGGCAAGCGGACGGCCATCGTCTGCAAGTCGCTGTTCGGAAAGGCCCACACGGTCATGGCCGAGGGCGGCGCCGCCGCCGCCATGGGCAACGTCAACAGCGACGACAACTGGATGGTGCACTTCCGCGACACCATGCGCGGCGGCAAGTTCCTCAACAACTGGCGGATGGCCGAGCTGCACGCCAAGGAGGCCCCGGACCGGGTCTGGGAGCTGGAGGCGTGGGGCGCGCTGTTCGACCGCACCAAGGACGGCAAGATCAGCCAGCGCAACTTCGGCGGGCACGAGTACCCCCGGCTGGCCCACGTCGGCGACCGTACCGGCCTGGAGCTGATCCGCACCCTGCAGCAGCGCGTGGTCGCGCTCCAGCAGGAGGACGAGAAACTGCACGGCGACGCCGAGGCCTACATCAAGGTCTTCCAGGAATGTACGGTGACCCGCCTGCTGAAGGACGGGGACGCGATCTCCGGCGCCTTCGGCTACTGGCGGGAGAACGGCAAGCTGATCCTGTTCGACGCTCCCGCGATCGTGCTGGCCACCGGCGGCATCGGCAAGTCCTACGTGGTGACCTCCAACTCCTGGGAGTACACCGGCGACGGCCACGCGCTGGCACTGCTGGCCGGGGCGAAGCTGATCAACATGGAGTTCATCCAGTTCCATCCCACCGGGATGGTCTGGCCCCCGTCGGTCCGCGGCATCCTCGTCACCGAGTCCGTCCGAGGTGACGGCGGGGTGCTGAAGAACTCCGAGGGCAGGCGCTTCATGTTCGACTACATCCCCGAGGTGTTCAAGGACAAGTACGCCACCACCGAGGAGGAGGGCGACCGCTGGTACACCGACCAGGCCAACAACCGCCGTCCCCCGGAGCTGCTCCCCCGTGACGAGGTGGCGCGGGCCATCAACTCCGAGGTGAAGGCCGGGCGAGGATCCCCGCAGGGCGGCGTCTACCTGGACGTCTCCTCCCGGCTCCCGGCCGCCGAGATCATCAGGCGGCTGCCGTCGATGCACCACCAGTTCAAGGAGCTGGCCGACGTCGACATCACCAAGGAGCCCATGCAGGTCGGCCCGACCTGCCACTACATCATGGGCGGCGTCGAGGTGGACGCCGACACCGGCGCGGCCGACGTCCCCGGCCTGTTCGCCGCCGGTGAGGTCTCCGGCGGGATGCACGGCTCCAACCGGCTCGGCGGGAACTCGCTGTCCGACCTGCTGGTGTTCGGCCGCCGGGCGGGTGCCGGAGCGGCCTCGTACGTGGACGGGCTCGCGGCCCGCCCGAAGATCTCCGAGGACTCGGTGGAGTCCGCGAGGGCCGAAGCGCTCGCTCCGCTGGACCGTCCGGGTGAGAACCCCTACGAGGTCCACCACGAGCTGCAGCGGACGATGAACGAGCTGGTCGGCATCATCCGCAAGGCCGAGGAGGTCACCGAGGCCATGGAGGCGGTGGAGAAGCTCAAGGAGCGCGCCCAGAGGGTCGGCGCGGTCGGCAGCCGGATCTACAATCCCGGCTGGCACCTCGCCCTCGACCTGCGCAACATGCTCCTGGTCTCCGAGTGCGTGGCCAGGGCGGCGCTGCTCCGCCAGGAGAGCCGCGGCGGTCACACCCGTGACGACTTCCCGGACATGTCGCCCCAGTGGCGTCGCAAGATCCTGCTCTGCGGTCTCTCCCCGGACGGCTCCGGCGTGACCGTCGAGGAGAAGGTCCAGCCCCCCATGCGTGAGGACCTGATCACGTTGTTCGAGCGGGACGAGCTGAAGAAGTACATCACCAAGGAAGAGCTGGCCGACTTCGACGCGTTGGTCAAGGAGTAGCCATGAGTTACAAGGCGAAGTTCCGCGTGTGGCGGGGCGAGGGCGGCGAGGGCAAGCTTGAGGACTTCACCGTCGAGGTGAACGAGGGCGAGGTCGTCCTCGACATCATCCACAGGCTCCAGGCCACCCAGGCCCCCGACCTCGCGGTCCGCTGGAACTGCAAGGCCGGCAAGTGCGGCTCCTGTTCCATGGAGATCAACGGCAGGCCCAAGCTCGGCTGCATGACCCGGATGTCCACCTTCGCGGAGGACGAGACGATCACGGTGACGCCCATGCGGACGTTCCCCGTCATCAAGGACCTGGTCACGGATGTGTCGTTCAACTACCAGAAGGCGCGGGAGATCCCGTCCTTCACCCCTCCTGCGGACGTCAAGCCGGGCGAGTACCGCATGCAGCAGATCGATGTCGAGCGGTCCCAGGAGTTCCGCAAGTGCATCGAGTGCTTCATGTGCAACAACGTCTGCCACGTGATCCGCGACCACGAGGAGAACAAGACCAACTTCGCCGGTCCGCGCTTCCTCATGCGGATCGCCGAGCTGGACATGCACCCCTACGACGTGGCCGACCGCAAGGACTCCGCCCAGGAGGAGCACGGCCTGGGCTACTGCAACATCACCAAGTGCTGCACCGAGGTCTGCCCCGAGCACATCAAGATCACCGACAACGCGCTGATCCCGATGAAGGAACGCGTGGTCGACCGTAAGTACGACCCGCTGGTCTGGCTCGGCAACAAGATCTTCAAGCGCTCCGGCTCGAAGAGCTGACCTCCGCCGACAGCGCCGGCCCGCGTCCACGCGGCCGGCGCTGTCCTTCGGGGCTCCCCCCCGAGGTCGCAGCGGTTACGTGGAGCGGCGGAAGAGGCCGCGCCTCCTCTTGCCCGCGTCCTGACCCGGGAGAGGCTGGATCGCCGTGCTGTCGGGCCCGGGAGGGGGCGGCGGGCCGATGAACGTCTCCTCAGCGTGGCCGCCGGCATACGGCGGTCCCTGCGATTCCCGCAGGAGGGGCGCGCCGGGAAATTCACCGGGCCCCTGCGGGAACGGCTGTCCCGGGGCGGCCGGCGGAACGTCACCGTCGGGGAGGGGGGCCTGCGGTCCGTCCCCGATAGGCCCGTAGGGCGGCTGCCCGTACGTCGGGGAATACCGTTCCGGCTCGTAGCCCGGCTGGGGCGCCTGCTCATGACCCTGGTGGAACGGCTGCTCATGCGTCTGCGGATACCACTCCGGCTCGTAGCCCGGCTGGGGAGCCTGCTCATAACCCGGCTGGGACATCTGCTCGTACGGCTGGGGATACCACTCCGGCGCGTGGCTCTCCGGGTAGACGGAGGGGTACATCTGCATGGGGACGAGGCTGATTATCGGGGCGTACGCCGTACCACCCGGGTAGACGCCGTGCTGGAAACCCGGCGCCGGCCCGTAGCCGGGACCGGCGGGGTATCCCGTCGCGCCCATGAACTCACCGTGCTGCCGGCCCGGGACGCGGGGACCCGCGTGTCGGATGGCCGCGGCGTGGGCCAGCCGGCGCAACCTGCCTTCGAAGATCAGTACGGAGAACAGCACGAGCAGCACGAGGATCAACGCCGGGATGGCGAGCTGGCTGCTCAGCGTGGCCCCGTCGAACTCGGAGCCCGCGTTACGGATCTCATAGGGCACCGGGTCGGGCGTGACGTCCTCGAACGCCGGGGTGCCGCTCGGCACGGGCGAAGCGGTGGGGATCTCCGTCGGAGACTGCTCCGTGCTGGGGAAGACCACCTCCGACTCCTCGGGCGTCGGCTCCGCCGTGACGTCCTGCGTCGGCTCCGCCGTGACGACGGGCGGTGGCTCGACGATGACGGGTGGCGGCGGCGTCAGCGTCGGCGTCGGGGCCGGGGCCGGGGCCGTGGTCTTGGGAGGCTTCGACGGAGGGACGGTGATCGTGGTGGTCACCGTCTTCTGCGGCGCCGGGGGCTCCTCGGGGTACTGGGTAACCGTGACGGTGACGGCCGGTGCGGGTTGCTCCTCACACGGAGCCGCCGGATCGGCGTAACAGCCCGGGATCTCGGAGGGGCTGGCGAGGACCAGCCGTATGGCCGCGTCCGCCGGTGTGGTGGTGGTGAGCGGCGCGACGGCGAGCAGCGCCGCACCAGTCAGTCCCAGGGACATCACAACGGCGGAGACGGCCGCCGTACGCCGTGAACGCGTCACCGGTGCCCTCCGGGGGGATTCTCCGTGCAATAAAGTCAAGGAAAATACTAGTCGGGCAAAGTAACGGCAAAGTGCTTTTTACAACACAGGTCGTGCTTCGCGACGGCGCTGGGCCCTCATCTGCAGCCAGAGCATCCCCAGCAGACCTCCGACCCCGGCTCCCACCACCGGAAGGCCCCGCATGCCGGTCAGGAGCGGACCCGAGTCGGCGATCGACATGATCTCCTGGCTCGACCCGTCCAGATCCCGGGGCAACGGTGCACCCGGCGGCTGCGGTTCCGCCGCCGAGTAGAGCGGGGGCACGGCCGGCGCGGGCACGGCCGGCGCGGGCGCGGCCTGTGGCATCCGGACGGCGGGGTCGTTCCACACCGGGGGGACCTGCCCCTGCCCCTGCCCCGGTCCCTGCCCCGGCACCTGGGGGGCCTGGGGGAACTGCAACGTCTGCGGCATCTGCTCAGGCACCTGCGGCATCTGCTCAGGCACCTGCGGCATCTGCTGCATTTGAGGCATTTGGGGCACCTGTGGCATCTGCTGCATCTGAGGCATCGGTGCGGGGAGCCGGGGCACCTGTCCCGTCAGCCGGGACATCCGCCCCCTCTTGGCCGCCGCCCTCACCCGCGAGAACGACGGTCCGGCCACGACGGCTCGCGTCCGCTCTCCCCGCGGCACCCGGGCCATCCCCCTCGGACCGCTCTGCTTCACGGACTGCGGAGCGCCGGAAAGCTCCGGCTCCACCGGTCCCGCCGGGTGGTCCTCATATATGGAGGCACTCCCCCCGGGCGTCGAGGGCTCCTCCAGGATCATCGACATGCCCTTCTCCTGGGAGGGGTCCTTCGAGTGCTGATCCGGCGGCACGGCCCGCGCCTCCGGCTCTCCCACGACCTGCGGCGCCTTCACGCCCCCCGCGGTGATCCCCGGAGCCCACGGGGGCACGCCGGGAGCGGGCTGGGGCAGGACGGGGCCGGCCGCCTCGACGACCTCGGTCGCCTTGGACGCCGGATTCCCGACCGTGGTCCGCGCCGTGTGGGTGACCCACACGCCCTCGGAATTACGCATCCGGGCCACCGCGGTCAGCTCGACATCCGCGGCCGTCTCCGGCATGGCGAGCAGTACGTCCACGGAACTGCGCGTGTTGACCTCCCCCAGGGAGCACATCCCGGCACCACCGTTGACCGGCGCCTGGGCGTCGGCCTCCTGCGGGCATTCGACGCTCTTGAGCGCCTCGGCGGGCGTCGTCACGACCGCCAGCCGCGCGTCGGTGCCGGATCCCTCCAGCCACACCCGGAAGCGGACCACGTCACTGGTGCTGACCCACTGTGACCAGAAGTTGAGATCCTCGGCTCCGGCCACCCCGACAGGGGGCGTGACGGAATCGTCCGTCCCGGCCGCATGCACCACCGGCCCCCCGCCCAGAATGAGCGCCCCCGTACCCACGGCCGACACGACCCGGGCACGCCGCCACCATCCGGCCACCGCACTTCTCCGATCCCCCGATACGGACGCACGACAACAATGCGTTCAGTAATCGCCATGTTACATCACGTTACCGTCCGCCCCTCATCCAGCTGAACCTGCAGGGCCCGCACGATCGGCAGGTCGGCGGGTAGCCACCCCACCTCGTACAGCTCGCCCATGGACAGCCAGCGCAGTTCCAGATGTTCTTTGGCCTCCGGCTCCCCCTCGACGATCCTCGCCAGCCAGACCCGGAGCACATAGCCGCCCGCCAGCGGCCAGTCGCCGCCGACCTGCTCCCCGGCCTCGACCAGGACGCCGAGCTCCTCCCGGCACTCCCTGATCAGCGCGGTGCGATCGTCCTCCCCCGGATCGACCTTCCCGCCGGGAAACTCCCAGCCACCGGCGAGCTCGGGCGGCTCGGCGCGCTGGGCGGCGAGCAGCCTGCCGGTGCCGTCGACGATGGCGGCTCCTACAACGATCTTGTCCATGACATCCGATTGTGTCAGCCCTGCTCCTTCAATTTGAGTTGCGCGAGAACGTCGGGATTTCGCAGCGGCCGGGTGAACCCCACGATGCCGGTCCGCTCCTTGTACGAGGTGACCTTGATCGGCCCGCACAGGCTGCACCTCGCCTCGACCATCTTGCCCGGCGAGACCACCATGCCCACATGCCCGGGCCGGTCGACCGTGGTGCCCGGACCGGCGTTGAAGAAGACCAGATCCCCCGCCTGCTCATCACCCGGCGCGATCTTCACTCCGAAGGGCCACTGCCCGAAGGTCGTGCGCGGAATGGTCAGGCCGACGCTCCGGTAGGCCATGTAGATGATCCCTGAACAGTCGAAGGCGTCCGGGCCGGTACCGCCCCACAGATAGGGTTTGCCGCGCTGGGCCAGCGCGTACTCCAGGATCCCGGCCACCGTTTCGGTGGGCGCCGCCGCCACCAGAGGCCCGTCGCAGGTGTCCTCCGCCTCCGGCGGGACGCTGACCTCACCGTCCTTGGCGTACTTCTTGGCGATCTCCATGACCTGGTCCACGTACCACCAGGCCCGGTTGTAGACGAACAGCGACCGCCGTACGTCCTCCGGCGCGCCGTTGTGTTTGAGCATCTTCGCCGCGCCCAGGATGGCGTCCGCCGGGTTGTAGACGTCCGCCCAGCCGTCGCCGTCGCCGTCGGAGGCGTAGCCGTTGAACTCCGAAGGAATCTTGATCCTCGCCTTGCCGCCCCAGGTGCTGATCAGGAACTGCATCGGCCCGGCGGCCCCCGCCTCGTTGGTGCCGCTGTGCACCCCGGGAAGATTGGAGCGTCCGTGGTCGGTCTCCCGCTTGCCCACTCCGGCGAGCACGTTCCACTGAACACCGACCTTCTCGGCGTTCTTGCGGTACAGCTTGAGGTAGTCCGCAGGGATGTCCGACACCGCCGTCTCGGACTGCCCCCCCGCTCTCGTGACGGTGTCCTCGCAGTCGGGCAGGCCGCCGCCGGTGAAGGAGGGGAAGACGCTCACCAGCATCAGCGGCGCCATCACCAGCGTGAGCAGGCAGAGCCCCCCGACGGCGAGGACCAGGGCGAGGTAGAGCTTCCTGTTTCCCGTCATCCGACCCCTCCGGCCTGTGCGGACGGGTCATCTCCGTCCTGACCGTCGTCCGCCGGCTGCAGGTCATGGACCCGCCAGTCGGCGCCGACCTCGACGAGCGTGACGGCGTAGTCCTCGACCCGCTCCTTCACCCCACTTCTGGCGGTGACGTTCTGGGTGCCGGTGACCACGAACACCACCGAGGTTCTCTGGATCTGCCGGATCTCCTTCACCTTCGCCTTGCCGACCGAGACGACCTCGTCGGCGCGGTTGGCCTCGATGCTGCCCGGGGAGGTGACCGTACGGAGCAGCACTCCGGCGAACTCGTTCGTGGTGTATCCCCGGAGCCGCTCCCCGTAGGCCGCTGGATCCTCGTCGTAGCTGAAGGTGCCGTACTCGGCGGTGAACCGCTGGGCGTAGTCGGCGGCCGCGGCCAGCTCCCGCTTGGTCATCGGCAGGTAGGAGTAGACGTCGAAGGGCGCGTCGCTGGCCGTCGCCGACGGGCGGGGCGGCTCGACACTCACCGGCGCCTGTGATCCGCGCCCGGTACGGCTCACCCCCACCGGATCGGTCCGGGCCTGCTGCCCGTCGCCGGAGTCGGGCCACATGGTCAGGTAGATCCCGACCAGGGCCAGCACCACGACCAGCACCGCGAAGACGGTTCCCCTGCGGCTGCCCCCTTCGACCATCGTCAGTCCCTGTCGGGGTTGGACGCGCGGAGCCAGAAGGGCGCGGCAGCCTCATCGGCCTGCCTCCCCTGCTCGGGCCGGCTGGGCAGCCAGAGCGGAGGTGCCTCGGACGACCTGTCCGCGCCGCCGCCGTTGTTCCTGCCCCCGCCCGAAGGTCCGCCGAACAGGCTGCCCCCCGATCCCGACGCACTCCGGGAACTCCCGAACAGACCGCCCCCGGATCCCGAGGAGCTGCGGGAGCCGCCACCACCCCGCGAGCCCGAACCCGAGCCCGAGCCGCTCCGCGAACCCGAGCCCGGACCCGAGCCACGTGAGCCGGAGTCCCAGCGCCGGGAACCACCGCCGGGGCCGAAGACGCTCCCGCCCGACCGGCTGCCGCTTCCTGAGGGGGCGGACGACCTGCCACCGGAGGAGGGAGCCGGGGCCGGGCCCGACCCGCCCTGCGGGGTCCAGCCGCCGGAGGGGCCACCGAACCAGCCGCCCCCGCCACCGCGGCTGGGACCGCCGGACCGGGTCGGCGACCCGCCGGCCGCCGACGCACCGCCGGAGAGGTTGAGCGGCGGCGCCGCACCGGCACGGGCGGCGGTGACCGGACGGCCCGTCCCCTTGCGCCGCGCCCCCGGCTGGGCGTCGGTGTCCAGCGGCGCGGGCTGCGCACCGGCCGGGACCCGGGCGCCCGAAGGCGTGGCCGTCGCCCCCGGGGCACTCTCCTCGGCTCCCCCGCGGACCTTGCCCTGGGCGACCGCGGCGGCCGCCGTGGCGACGGAGGCACCACTGGCGAGCGCCGCCGCCTGCAACGCGGGCTCCGCCTTGCGCATCCCCCAGCGGCCCATCCGGGCCGCCGCGACCGGTGGCAGCACTCCCGCCGCGCGCTGCAGGGTCGGCGCGGTGGTCGCGTCGCCCAGCATGCGGGTGGCGAGCGTGTGCCCGTCCATGGAGGCGAACAGGTGCTGGAACGGCCGCCGGTAGAAGAACACCGCGATCGTCAGCAGGGCCATGAACATGACCTGCATACCCCACGGCATCGCCGTGGAGATGATCAGCGCGTAGCCGTACACCAGCACGCTCAGGACCAGCGCCAGCACCGCCTGCCTGAGCAGGGTGCCGATCAGCATCTCCACCCAGCGCATCGCGATGATCCGGCCGGTCCCCGGATGCACGCCGATCAGCAGGAAGACCGGTGCGAGGATCAGCAGCAGCAGGAACCCGACCTTGAGCACCAGCAGCGAGACCGCCACCAGGAAGATCAGCAACCCCGCGACCATCGCGGCCATCAGTGCCCCGATCGCGATGCCCAGCCGGTTTGTCCAATCCTTTCCCTGAAAGAGGAAGAAGACAGGCGTGTTCTCCAGCGGTTTGGCGACCTCCTCCTCATACCTTGCCTGGTGGGCATCTGTATTGAGGACCTGAGAGGACTGGATCTCGGACGCGTCGACCGCCTGAATGTCCAGCAGCTTGGAAGCGTATTTCTGCACTACCGGCGCGGTGGCGTCGGCGGTACCGAACTCACCCATCAGCCAGGGCTTGCACACCAGGGTGGACCAGAGCGCGTCAGCGTTCTGGTCGACGCCCGGGACACCACTCTGGCCGTAACCGCCAGGCTTGACCTGGGGATTGGCGTCGCCCTTGGCCGGCAGACAGGACACCCCGCCCGCGCCTGGCAACCCGGAGAAGGCCGAGTTGACCACCTCGCCGGTCTTGTCCGTGACGATCTTCCCCAGTCCGGTGAAGTCGCCGGGACGGCTGAAGAACCAGACCGCGACGGTGACCGCGAGGACCATCCAGATGACGCCCTCGGCGGTCGTGGTCGCGCGCTTGCGGATGAGGCCGTACCAGGCCAGCCAGATGGCTCCGAGGATCACGATCGGCCTCAGGAAGGGCCAGTACATCGCCTCGGACAGTCTGGTCACGATGTCGTCGGCAACGTCCTTGATCGACTCCAGGGGGCCCTCGGTCGCCGCCGCCTGGTAGGTCGTGATGGTCAGCCGGTCCAGGGCCTTGGCCCAGGAGAAGACCGTGTTCGCCATCATGTTGCCCATCACCGCGGCGACATCGGTGCAGCCGAGCTGGTAGGTGTGCCAGAACTGGCCGCTCATGCCGTAGGTGGCGTAGTTTCCCTGCGGGCCGCCGTCCGGGCTGCCGTCCGGCGCCGGAACGGCCGGCGTCCCCGCCTTGGACGCGTCCGGGGGCGGTGGTTTCAGCAGGCCGTCCACGCCCGAGCCGACGAGCTCGGGAGTCAGGTCCGGCGAGAGGTCACAGGGAGCCGCGGCGGCCGTGGGCACGGCCGCCGGCAGCAACACGGGCAGAGCGAGGAAGCCGGTAAGCGCCACCAGTGTGATGGCGATCCGTCTGAGTAGCCGTCCCTTGCGGGGACCCTTCATGAACGTACCTCCAGCGCCGCGGCCCCCGGCCTACTGACTCTGTCGCCCCCGGAAAGATCATGCACGTTCTCGTCTGGTCTGTCGTGGGTCGGATTCGTGTCGAGCCAGCGCAGCAGCTCGTCGGAGATGAGGTCCACTCCGATACGGCCGGCCCGGCCTTCCAGATCCCGGAAGACGCACTCGCCGTTGCCCAGCGAGCGCAGTATCGCCTTGTGCTCCTCGGAGGGTTCCACCCCGAGCAGCGCCATCACGTGCTCCACCTCGACCCGCTCGGTGGACCGGAACGCGAACACCGACGACAGGCAGTTCGTCACCTGCTCGTTCAGCAGGTCACCGGCGTTCTGCGAGACCAGCACCAGGGCCGTGTTACGGGACCGGCCCATCCGGCTGACCTCGGGCACCAGCTTGGCGCCCTCCGGGGTGGAGGTGATCGCCCAGGCCTCGTCCAGGAAGATCGCCTTGGGCGTCCGCCGGTCCAGGCCGTTCATCAGGCCCCGGGCGAACTGGGCGACCAGGTAGAGCAGCGCCACCGACAGCCGCTGCTCGTAGGAGTAGTCGTCGCGGCCGGTGGAGGCGTCGGGAAGAGTCAGGCCGCCGAGAGTGAAGACCGTGGTCCAGCCCTCGGTGTCGATCTGGTCGCCGCCGGAGGGGTCGAAGCAGAGCCGGGCGAGATGCATGTCCGACATCGAGCGGAGCACCGCGCCCAGGTTCTTGGAGGCGGCGTCCTCGGTCCGCTCCAGGAAGTCGACGACCTTGCCCAGCGAGGGGTTCTCCCCGTTGGAGACCGCCGCGACCGCCTGGATCATCGCCGACTCGCGCTCCTCCGACATGCGCGGGAGCAGCAGCCGCAGCGTCTCGCTGGCCATCGTCTTCTTGGTCGCGAGGTCGTCTCCGAAGGAGAAGGGGTCGAGCAGGCCCGGCGCGGCCGAGCCGAGCGGGATGATCCGCGCCTTCCTGCCGCGCCTCTGCAGCAGCTGGACCAGGGAGTCGGCGTCGCCCTTGGGGTCGATGACCGCGACCGTCACGCCGCGCAACGCCATCTGGTAGATCATCAGCAGTGCCAGCGTGGTCTTGCCGCCGCCGGGCTCGCCGGTGATCGCGATGGCCGTCGGCCGGTTGCGCGTGGCCGCCACCAGCGGGTCGAAGTGCACGATGCTCCGGGCACGGCCCAGGGTCTCCCCGACGTACGGTCCCATCCAGCCGGCCTTGCCATCGTCCGCCCGGTCGCCCAGTTCCACGGTGGCGGTCGCCATACCGCCCGCGATGGTCCGCAGCGGCTGCCGCTGGGCGTAGGCGTTGACCCGGACCCGCTCACCCGGCAGCGCCTCGCAGAACAGCGAGAACTGGTCGCCGGTGGAGTTGACGATGTCAATGCCCATGTCGCGGTAGTGCTCCACGACCGCCTCGACCCGCTGCACGCAGATCTCCTCGGTCGGGGCGGACACGATCAGCCGGTGCCAGCCGTACACGAAGGGCAGGCGTTCCTTGGTGATGCCGTGCTCCAGCATCCGGGCCGCGTCGATCTGCTCGGCCAGCGCCAGCGGTGCCTCCGCACCCGCCTCCCGGATGTGGATGTCCATGTCACGGGCATGGGCGAGCTTGCGAGCCACGTCCTTGCTGGCCTTGATCGGCGAGATCAGCCGCATTCTCGAACTGATCTCCACCGGGAAGGGCAGCTGGTCGGCGAAGTGCATCCACGGCTCGCCGTCGGGGAAGGGCATCATGTCCGGGAACCGGGCGAAGGACAGGTGCGCGACATAGGATTCGCCGTGCGGCTGCTCGATCCGGAGCAACGACCTGCCGTTGTGGATCTGCCCCTCCACCAGGGACTCGATCTCGCCCTGACCCCACCGCCGCTTGGGGCTGGCCGACGCCGGCGGATCGCCGAGGGAGCCGGTCGCGGCGTGCTGGAAGAGCCAGGCGATCTCGGTGGAGGTGGCGTGCCGGGCGTACAGAGCGCTCGCCGACAGCGCCCGGCCCAGCCGCTCGGCCTGCTCGGACCACTTGGTGATCTCCGCCTTGGGGACGTGGTCGTCCTCGATCCCCAGGGCCTTCTCGCTCTGCTGGTAGAAGCCGAAGAGCTGGGCCAGGACCCCGGTGCCGAGCTGCCTGCCGCGCGCGCCGAGCCGTACGCCCAGGTAGACCTCCTTGCTCCAGAAGTCCTTCGCCCAGACGTGCCGGTACATCTCCTCCAGGTAGTCGCGCCAGCCGGGGCCCTCGTCGGAGGTGGCGTTCAGCGCCATCGCCCACTCGGCCGCCGGGTAGGTGCGGTGCGCCACCCGCAGGTGCACCTCGGCGTCCGGCATCCGGATCGTCGCCAGCGCGATCGTGATGTTGGTGGCCAGCGCCTCCCGCTCCTCGGACGTGATGAACTCGTAGCTGACGGTCGGCAGCCGGAAGTAGGCCCAGACCGACGAGTCGGTCAGCAGGATCCGGTCGTCGAAGTATCGGACCGCGAGGCGGCTGCGTGCCCGCGAGGCGCGGCTCACACGACCTCCTTCGCCGGCCGGAGGGCCGGACCGCTGCGACTGACGGCTCGCTCGCCGCGCTCGCTCACACACCCACCTCGTTACGCCCGTTCACCACGTCTCCTCGCGCCCGGGGGATCACTGAGCCAATTCCTCCTCGCTGGATCGAACCGCCTGCGCCGCTCCGAAACCCGCCACCACGACTCCGGCCAGCGCGAGATACGCCCGGCGGCCGGGCGCCCGCAGATGGGACGGCTCCACCCGTTCGGACCTGCCGGGAGCCAGTTCGTCCTCCCAGGGCACCCGCACGATCGCCCGGCACCGGCCCCGCGCGAGCGCCTCGGCCTGTTCCACGTCGCCCATGCTGCGGCGGCTCACCCCGTTGACGACCATGATCGCGCGTCGTCTGAGGTCCGAGCAGCCGTGTCCGTCAAGCCACTCGTAGGTCATCGCCACCGCGTCCGGCCCGTCCTGGCTGGCCGGGACCACCAGGACCAGCTGGTCGGCGTAGGGCAGCACCCGCGCGGCCAGTGCCGCCGCCGGGTCCATGACGATCAGCTTGTAGTGCCGGTCCAGCATGTCCATGGTCTGGCTGAGCCGCCGGTCGGAGAAGAGCGTGCGGTCGGAGAGCCGCTGCTCGGCACCGGAGTCGCTGTCGCCGGCGATGACCTCAAGGCCCGAGGCGCAGCGGCTGGTGTAGGCGCGCATGCCCAGATAGCCGCGGACGTTGTCGAGACCGGTCAGCAGGGAGATCAGGGTCTCGGGCGATTCGCCCTGGATCCGGTTGGACAGGGCGTGAATGCCGACGCCCGCGTCGACCGCGAGCACCCGGTCCTCGCGGTAGCGGGCAAGGGTGTGCCCGAGCATGAGCGCGGTCGTGGTCTGCCCGGCTCCCCCGGTGCATCCCAGCACCACCACCCGGCGGCTGCCGCCGAACACCGCGCTGGCCCGCGCCTCGTCGACCTCCGCCCCGTCCGTACGGCTCGTGCTCCCCGGTCCGATGACCACCTGGGCCAGCCGCCGCCATCCGCCCGAGGAGTCACGGCCGACGACCGACTCCACCCGGCGCACCCTGGTCTCACCCTGGGCGGACCTGGGCACCGCCACCGTGGGCGCCACCGGATCGGCCTTGGCCTCGGCCCCCGAGGGGACCGCCCGGATCGAGACGCCCGCGGGCGTCCCCGCGGGTCGCTCCTGTGGCCAGGTCCGCGATCTCTGTGTCTCGGCGGCCGGTGGAGCGGGCCGGGCCGGAGCCGGAGCGCGTTCGGCCTCGGCCGAGGCGGCGAGCCTGCGCAGGCGCCGCAGCGCCTCGGTGTCGATCGGAACCGCCGGCACGGCGGGCACGGACTCAGCGGGCACGGACGCGACGGGCACGGACTCGGCGGACGCAGGCTCGGGGGACGCAGGCTCGGGCTCAGCGGACGCGACGGGCACGGACTCGGGGCCGGACGGGAGGACCGGAGCGGACGGCTTGGCGGGAATGGGGTCGACCAGGGCCTTGACCAGCGCGGTGGAGGCCGCGGGAGGCGGGGCGAGGGAGACCCGTTCGACCGGTACGGCGGAAACATGTTCCGGGGCGCCACCGGCGGCCACCGCCTGCCCGAGGGCCGGGGCGGTGCCCCGGCGGGGGGCGGGAGCCGCACCCCAGGCGACCGATCCGCGGGCGACCGGGGCCGCGGCCGCCGCCGCCGCTGCGGCGGCCACCGCGGGGCGGACCTCCCTGGAGGACACGGCACGCTTCGACTGCGCGTGCCGGGCCTTGCGTGAGGATCTGACCCGGACCGGGGCGGCCTGCTGGGGCGCGGCCTGCCAGATCCGGCCGGTCAGGTTGATCTCCGAGGGCTCGGCGGTGGGAGCCATCCGGCACCAGGTGCGGGGCTCACCGACGTAGCGCAGCTGCGACTGGAGCAGCTCGGTGAGTCTCTTGCTCTCGATCACCGGCCGGGTGGAGAGCCAGGTGACGATCCCGGGTGGCACCAGGTAGACCACGTGCCAGGGCGCGGCGAGGGGCAGGCCCAACAGGTAGAGCAGCAGCGACCAGGGCACCACCACGCCCACGAACACACCGATCCAGACAATGGGAAGCGGCATCGGTAGCCGTAGGTCGTACAGCTTGTAGAGCCGTTTCTCGATCCGCCAGATATTGGTGTACGTGGGCAGGTCCACGCGCTCCTCCTTTCCGCCTCTCGCTTCTCTGACCGCTACAAGCGATCTCAACCCCCCGTGATGCCCAGTGCGCCCGCGATCGCCTTGGCCGTCACCTCGATGATGTTGGGCACGTAGAAGATCACTCCGATGGCGACCGCCAGGATGATGAACTGCACGAACCTGGTGATCTCACGGGTGAAGAGGAAGAAGAGCGCGACGACGGAGACGACGACAAGGAAGAGCGGGGCGAAGAACTTGCGGAGGAAGTCGGCCAGTCCCTCGGTGTTCACGCCCGCTGGAGGAGCGGCTGGCTGGGCGAGGTCGATCACGCTCAGCAGGATGGTCTTCAGGATCACTTCACGTCCTCCGTGCTCATGATCGCGCTCGGCGGGCGGACACGGGCCCGCGACACGCATGTCCGAACCCGCCCACCGCCGACTCACTGATCAAGGGGGGTCTGTTCACTGCGGCTCGACACCATTCGATCATGTGTTACCCCACAGACCGTTTCGCGCCTCGGATGTCCTTGACATACCACTTGTCGCCCTGCTTGACCACGGTGAGCAGGTAGGCCTGCTCCAGCTTCCCGACGGCGTCCCCGGGATCGGTGGAAGTGGTGTCGGCGGACGGTGCCGTACCCGAGGGCACGCCCCACACGACCGTCGCGGTGACGTCGCGGGTGGCGCCACCCACGAGGGGGACGACGAGGTTCTTGAGCTGCACGAAGGTGAACGCGCCACCGAACCCCTCCAGGGTGACGTCGGGGGCGGCGTAGCGCTGCAGGGAGGCGCTGTCGCTCGCGGCATAGGCCTTGAAGAAGTCCGCCAGCGGCGTACGGAGCTCGGCCTCGGCCGCCTCGTCCCTCTCACCCGCGGGCAACGGGGGCAGGTTCGCCGGCGTCGGAGCCGGCAGGATCCCCGGGCGCCCGGAGACCACGAACCTGTCCGTCCGGCTGTCGTGGAACACCGGTACGGACAGGAGCTGGCGGCGGCTCCCCGACTGGAATGCCAGGGTCACCACGGCGTTCTCCCTGTCGACGATCTCCGTGCCGTACGGCTGGACGGCACCGGCGGCCATCCGGCCGAGACCGTCCCAGCCGAACTGCGGTTCGGCGCCGTCGGGCAGGTAAGGCGCGAGTCTGGACGCCCTTTCCTGGGAACGGACGGCTTCGAAATTCAGATAGACGGCGGCGAACTGGCTGGCGAAAGAGGTCGCCCGGCTGACGGGAAATTCAGTGTCGGCGGAAAGAGGGACCGATCCACCTGCGGCGTTCGGCCGAGTGAAACGTTCAAAAGGTGCACGGACCCCGTTCACCACGATGACTACTATTAACGCCCAGAGAACGGCGCGGCCGGTCCATACCAGCCAGCGCCCACCTCCGCCGGACCAGCGGCCCCGGGACATCACACTCCGCCCACGGGCCGGAGCGCCGTCGAAGCCGGAGTCGTAGGACGCGTCCGCGTACGCCGACGGCTCAGGCTCGCCAGCGATCCGAGGATCACGCTGGACCGTTGCCCTTCGAGCCATCATGCCTCCGCTCGCGCCCATCCCCCGGTCGGCGCGGTGTCGTATTACTTCCGCCCCCGTTAACCATGGTCAAGCACTTACTCTAACCGTCCCGGCGATTGTTCCAGGAAAGCCACGCCTATGCTGCAGGCATCCTCCTGACTGAGCAAACCCGGTCTGGAACCCCGGCGAACCCGTTACCTGGTCACATCCCTAAAAAAGCACGTTATGCCTGGTCGGTGGAGAGCCTGGTTACTCAAACGCCACGCATTGCTGTCCAAACAGCGCCGAGACTGTCGCGACCTGCGCATTTACCAGAAATGCGTCACTCAGCGTAACCAGAAGGGAGAACAGGGCCGATTGGAGGAGGGCCCCAGGGCCTCGGCTCCAGGAGTCCATGAGACGTCGGGGCCGAAGGGCGCGACGGTGGTGTTGACCGGGCTTTCTCCTGTTCCGTTGAGGTTGCCCGTGAAATTGGGGGACAACCCCAGCGGATCAGGAGGCCCGCAGCGGATCGTGTCTCGCGCCTGACCTCTCCGTCGCAGGTCAGGCGGTCTTGTCTGTCATCTTCAGACGTTGAAGCGGAACTCCACGACGTCGCCGTCGCGCATCACGTAGTCCTTGCCCTCGATGCGGGCCCTGCCCGCCTGGCGGGCGGCGGAGATGGAACCCGCCTCCACCAGCTCGTCGAAGGAGACGATCTCGGCCTTGATGAAGCCGCGCTGGAAGTCGGTGTGGATGACTCCGGCCGCCTCGGGGGCGGTGGCGCCCTTGCGGATCGTCCAGGCCCGGGTCTCCTTGGGGCCGGCGGTCAGGTAGGTCTGCAGGCCGAGGGTCTCGAACCCGACGCGGGCGAGCTGGGACAGACCGGACTCCTCCTGGCCGACGGACTGCAGGAGCTCCAGCGCCTCGTCGTCGGGGAGCTCGACGAGCTCGGACTCGATCTTGGCGTCCAGGAAGACGGCCTCGGCCGGCGCGACGATCGCCGCCAGCCGGGCTCGCAGGTCCTCGTCCGTCAGCTCGTCGGCGTCGAGGTTGAACGCGTAGAGGAACGGCTTGGCCGTCAGCAGGTGCAGCTCGCGCAGGTCGGCCACATCGATCCCGGCCCCCTTCGCTCCGGCGTACAGGGTGGTGCCACCGTCGAGGAGCTTGACCGCCGCCTCCGCCGCATCCAGCGTGGACTTGCGGTCCTTGTTGGTCCTGGACTCCTTCTGGAGGCGGGGGATCGCCTTCTCCAGGGTCTGCAGGTCGGCGAGGATCAGCTCGGTGTTGATCGTTTCGATGTCGCGCTCGGGGGCGACGCCGCCGTCCACGTGGGTCACGTCCGGGTCGGTGAAGACCCGGATGACCTGGCAGATGGCATCGGTCTCGCGGATGTTGGCCAGGAACTGGTTACCCCGCCCCTGCCCCTCCGAAGCACCGCGGACCAGCCCGGCGATGTCGACGAACTCGACCTTCGCGGGCAGGATCTTCGCGGAACCGAAGATCTCGGCCAGCTTCTCCAGCCGCGGGTCGGGAACGCCGACGATGCCCACGTTGGGCTCGATGGTGGCGAACGGGTAGTTCGCCGCCAGGGCGTTGGCGGTCTTCGTCAGCGCGTTGAAAAGCGTTGACTTACCGACGTTGGGCAATCCGACGATGCCGATGCTCAGGCTCACATCAGCCGAGTTTACGGGGAATCACCCAGTGCTACCCGCCGCGGGCACGTCACAGGCCGCCGACATCCCCCTCCCGCTCTCCCTGTTCGGAGGGACGCTCCGGGCGACGGAACGGAGTGGCGCGGGAGCGACGCGGAGGCAGGTCCGCAAGGCGTGTCGGGAGGCCAGGATCCACCGGGCCTGCGATCATTCCGGGGTGGACGTCGTGGCACTTGTTTTCCAGCTCGCCGTGGGACTCGCCGCGGGACTCGCGATCGGATTCCTGCTGGGCCGGGCACGTGCCTCCGCGGGAGCGACGGACATGGGGGTGCGCCTGGCCGAGGCCGAGGCGCGGGCAAAGGTCGCCGAGGAGAAGGTCGCCTACGTCGAAGGACAGCTCGCCGAACGCTTCCAGGCCCTGTCGGCTCGCGCGCTCGACGTCAACAACCTGCGGTTCCTGGAGCTGGCCGAGACCCGGCTGGCCGCCAGCCGTACCGAGGCCGCCGGAGAGCTGGAACAGCGCAAGCAGGCCGTCGAGCATCTGATCGAGCCGTTGAAGGACACCCTGGCCCGTGTCGAGACGCAGCTGCGCGACACCCAGTCGGGTCAGCGGGCCGCCCACGCCGAGCTGGCCAAGCACATCGACGTCGTCCGCGAGAGCAACGACCGGCTCCACATCCAGACGGCCGCGCTGGTGCGCGCCCTGCAGCGTCCGGAGGCCAGGGGCCGGTGGGGGGAGCTCCAGCTCCGCAGGGTCGCCGAGATCGCCGGGATGCAGCGGTACTGCGACTTCGACGAGCAGGCGAGCGCCGCCACCGCCGACGGCGTGCTCCGGCCCGACATGGTCGTGCGGCTGGCCGGCGGCAAGAACGTCGTGGTCGACTCCAAGGTCTCCCTGGCCGCCTACCTGGAGGCCGCCGAGTCCGGCGACCCCGACCACCAGGCGGCCCGGCTCGACTCCCACGCCCGGCACGTGCGCGAGCACGTAGACCGGCTCGCCGCCAAGGCCTACTGGCAGGCGTTCAGCCCGGCGCCGGAGTTCGTGGTGCTGTTCATCCCGGGCGAGGCCTTCCTGGCCCCGGCTCTGGAACGCGATCCGGCCCTGCTGGAGTACGCCATGCGGCGGCGGGTCCACATCGCCACACCCACCACGCTGATCACCATGCTCCGCACCGCTCAGTACGCCTGGCAGCAGGCCGCGCTCAGCGAGAACGCGCGGGCGGTCTTCGAGCTGGGCAAGGAACTCTACGAGCGGCTGGGCACCATGGGACGGAACATGGAGGCGATGGGCCGCTCGCTGAGCAGGGCCGTGGAGTCCTACAACCGGACGGTCGGCTCCCTGGAGACACGGGTGCTGGTGAGCGCGCGCAAGCTGAACGACCTGGGGCTGGTCGAGACCGAGCTGGACGGGCCCGGGACGGTCGAGGATCTGCCGCGCGCGCTGACCTCGCCCGAACTACTGGAAGAGGAGAGGTCAAGCTCCTCTCTGATGTCCCGGCTGAACGGTAAATTGACGAACGACCTGCCCTAGAAGCCGTTCTCCTGGGACGTCGACGGCCGGACACTGGAGGCGGAGCGGAGGGGTTGGCGATGAGGGGCCGAGGTCGAGGGGGACGTCTGGTGGGCGAGCGAAGCGACGGGCAACCGCTTGGCGGGGTGATCGCGTGAGTGAACAGAAGCGCAGTGTCGGCATCCGGCTGACCGCTCGGGGCGCCATAGCGTCCATGCTGGTGTTCACACTGGTAGGCAGCGTCCTGCAGGCGTTACTCGGGTCGCCGGCACTGACCGGCGTGGCGTTCGTGGCCGGTTGCGTGGCCGCGGTGTCGCTGGTGAACCGGCGGGACCTGCTCTCGCTGGTGGTCTCCCCACCGTTGGTCTTCCTGGCTGCCACGCTGACCGTCGAGACGGTCCGGGCGCTGGGAGCGGCCTCACTGGTCCAGGCCTTCAGCCTGGGCATGCTCACCAGACTGTCGGCCGGCGCTCCGTGGCTTTTCGGCGGCTCGATCGTGGTTCTGCTCGTCGCGTGGCGCCGCGGCCTCGCCCAGTGCGTCCGCGACCTGCGCGAGGAACTGCGGGCGACCGGCCCGGACATCCCTCGCCCGAGGAGCGGCGGTGCCGGCTACGCCCCCGAACCCGAGGGCTACTTCGAGCCCAAGGTGTACGGCACGCCCCGCGAAGAGCAGTGAGGCCTCCGCGCCGGTGAGGCGCCGCGCCGTCCCCGATCCAACGTTCCGCGGACGGCGGTGAGGCCGTACGGCGACATCCGCCACCGTACGGCCAGGTGGATCGGGTCAGACGGTGGCGCGCAGGTCCTTGCGGAGCTCGTGCGGGAGGGCGAAACGGACGCTCTCCCCGACCGACTCGACCTCTTCGACGTCGTTGAACCCGTGCGCGGCGAGGCGGGCCAGGACACCGACGACGAGCTCCTCGGGGACCGAGGCGCCGCTCGTCACGCCAACCGTGGTGACGCCGTCAAGCCACTCGTCCTTGACATGTGAGGCGTCGTCGACCAGGTAGGAGGCCTCGGCCCCGTGGTCGAGGGCGACCTCGACCAGGCGCTTGGAGTTGGAGGAGTTCTCCGAGCCGACGACGATGACGAGCTGGGCCTCCGCGGCGATCTCCTTCACCGCGACCTGGCGGTTCTGGGTGGCGTAGCAGATGTCGTCGCTCGGCGGGTCGATGAGGTTGGGGAAGCGTTCCTTGAGCCGGGAGACCGTCTCGATCGTCTCGTCCACCGACAGCGTGGTCTGCGACAGCCACACCAGCCGGCTGGGGTCCTTCACCTGGACGGTCCCGACCGAGTCGAGGCCGTCGACGAGCTGGATGTGGTCGGGGGCCTCACCCGCGGTGCCCTCGACCTCCTCGTGGCCCTCATGGCCGATGAGCAGGATGTCGTAGTCCTGGGACGCGAAGCGCCTGGCCTCGTTGTGCACCTTGGTCACCAGCGGGCAGGTGGCGTCGATGGTCTTGAGGCTGCGCCGGGCGGCTTCCTGGTGGACCGCCGGGGAGACCCCGTGGGCGGAGAAGACCACGATGGCGCCCTCGGGCACCTCCTCGGTCTCCTCGACGAAGATCGCCCCGCGCTCCTCCAGCGTCTTGACCACGTGGGTGTTGTGGACGATCTGCTTGCGGACGTAGATCGGCGCACCATACTGCTCAAGGGCCTTCTCGACAGCCTGGACCGCTCGATCAACCCCCGCGCAGTAACCACGGGGCTTGGCCACAAGTACGCGTCGGGTCGCGGGGGTCTGTGAAGTCATGTTCTTATGCTACGTGGAGTGCCCGCTGGGCCGCCCACACGTCCTATGACCTCATACGGCACAGTCTTAACAGACTAGACGCCCAATACAGATCTCCCAGGGAGACGACATGGCAGTCCCGGACATCTTCCGCAACGTCACCAGAAACGTCCGAGAGGCGCTCTCCAGCCGCGAGGAGTTCAAGGAGAAGGCAAAGGAACTGCCGCTCTACGTGCTGCAGTCCACGCTGAGCGGGGTCGGTCAGGCTCTGCTGATCGGCGGCCGCGTGCGGAACTCGATCAAGCGCCTCACCGGCCAGGACGAGAACCCCGACGAGGTCCGCCCGGAGACCGCCGGCAAGCCGGCCGAGCCCGCGGAGAGCGAGAAGGCGGCGGGGAGCGTGGAGGCCGGGGAGAAGCCGGCCCGCCGCGAGCCGGTCATCTTCGCCCCGCGCCCGGAGAGCGCCTCCCCCAAGGAGGTCGCGCCCGAGTCCAACGGCTCCAAGCCCCATCCGGAGCCGGTCATCTTCGCCCCCGCCAAGCCCAGGACGGCCGCCCCCGAGGCCGCCGCCCCCGAGGACACCGGGCCCGCCGAGGCCGCAGGTCCTGCCGAAGCCGCCGAGGCCGTGACTTCCCCGCCCGCGGCCGAGAAGACCGAGGTCGCAGATGTGGAGGCCGCCAAGCCGGAGACAGGTGAGGCCGCGCCGGCGGAGGTCGCCCAGCCGGTCAGCGAGACCGTCAGCGAGCCCGTCAGCGAGCCGGTCAGCGAGCCCGTTGAGCCGATGCCCGGCTACGGCCAGCTGACGATCGCGTCCCTGCGCGCCCGGATGCGCGGTAAGTCCGCCGAGCAGATCCAGGAGCTCCTCGACTACGAGCGGGCCACCACCGCCCGTGCGGAGGTCGTGCGGATGTACGAGAACCGGCTGGCCAAGCTGGCCGCGGCGGCGGAATAGCCGCACCGGCGCGTAGGCTCCCGACCATGACCTCGAAGACCACTCCGGAGCAGCCGCTCCCGGTCCGCACGGTGTTGCAGATGGTCGGCGGCTGGATCGGCAAACTCGGCACCGTCTGGGTGGAGGGGCAGATCACCGAGCTGACCGCCCGCGGCGGCACGGTGTTCCTGACGTTGCGTGACCCGGTGGCCAACGTGTCGGCCCGGGTCACCTGCCCCCGCGGCGTCTACGAGGCGACCGTCCCCCGGCCGGTGGACGGCGCCCGGGTCGTCATGCACCTGAAGCCGGACTTCTGGGTGAACAAGGGGTCCTTCGCCTTCACCGCGCTGGAGATGCGGCCGGTCGGCGTCGGTGAGCTGCTGGCCCGGCTGGAGCGGCTGCGCCAGGTGCTCGCCGCCGAGGGGCTCTTCGGAGTCGACCGCAAGCGACGGCTGCCGTTCCTGCCCGGCACGATCGGGCTGATCTGCGGCCGTGACTCGGCCGCGGAGCGCGACGTGCTGGAGAACGCGCGGCGCCGCTGGCCCGCGGTGCGGTTCACGGTCGAACCCGTGGCCGTGCAGGGGCCGTACGCGGTCGGAGAGGTCATCGAGGCCCTGCGGAGGTTCGACGCGGACGGCGAGGTCGACGTCATCGTGATCGCGCGGGGCGGCGGGTCGATGGAGGACCTGCTGCCCTTCTCCGACGAGTCACTGGTCCGGGCGGTCGCCGCGTGCCGGACCCCGGTGGTCAGCGCGATCGGCCACGAACAGGACAACCCGCTGCTCGACCTGGTCGCCGACCTGCGGGCGTCCACGCCCACGGACGCCGCCAGGAAGGTCGTGCCCGACGTCGGCGAGCAGCTCACGCTCGTGCGCCAGCTCCGCGACCGGGGGCGCCGGGTGGCCGCCGGCTGGCTGGAGCGGGAGACGGCGTGGCTGGCGGCGACCCGGTCCCGGCCCTCGCTTGCCGATCCGGTCCGCGAGATCGAGCGCAGGGCCGAGCAGGCCGAGCAGCTCAGAGAACGGGCGAGGCGTTCCCTCACCGCCTCCCTGGACCGCGCCCAGGACTCCCTGGGGCACCTGCGGGCCCGTCTGGTCGCCCTGTCCCCCGCCGCCACCCTGGAGCGCGGCTACGCGATCGTGCAGCGCCCCTCGGGCGAGGTCGTACGGCTGGCGGGCGACATCGCCCCTGGGGACGAGCTGACGATCCGGTTCCCCGACGACAGGGTGACGGTCAGGAGGGATGCCGCCACGTGAGCGAGGGGTAGAAGTGGCCGTCGGTGACGAAGCCGAACTCGCGGTAGAGCGGTTCCGCGTCCGACGTGGCGTGCAGGTCCACCCTGCGGATCTCGCTGTCGCGGTACCACTGCATGAGCATGGACATGATGGCCCGGCTGTGTCCCCGGCGCCGGTGGCCGGGGTCGGTGGTCATGCCCTGGATGTAGCCGTAGCGGCCGTCGGGGAGGCTGGGGCCGGGGAACCGCTCGAAGATGAGACCGATCCCGCAGGCGGCCAGGCCGTCCTCGGGGGCGTCCACCACGTAGACGGCCGTGTCGTCGCTGCCCAGCCGCTCCCGGAGGCTGTCGGCATAGGCTTCCTGCCAGTGGCCGTCGACAGGGAAGCTGCCGTCCTGGGCCATCCGGTCGGCCAGGATCTCACGTAGACGGACCAGTTCGGGGATGTCCTCGGGGGTCGCGTCGCGAACACTCATCCATGAAGTGTCCCAGTCCTGTGGTCCGGAGCTTTCAACGGAGCGGGCGCACCCTAGGGTGGTGGGTGTGGCCGATGAGAAGACACCGTCGTACGAGCAGGCACGCGAGGAGCTGACCGAGGTGGTCCGCCGCCTGGAGGCGGGCGGGCTCACGCTGGAGCAGTCGATCGAGCTCTGGGAACGGGGCGAGAGGCTGGCGTCGCTGTGCGAGGAGTGGCTCCAGGGCGCCCGGGTGAAGCTCGCCGCCGCCATGGCGCAACGCCGGCAGCCCGACCCCTCCGGCGACGCGCCCTTCTAGGGGGCCGTTTCCGTCTGCTGCTTGATGGATCCGGCCAGGGCCGACAGCTCGTCCCACTGGGCGGTGCCGGTGACGACGACGGTGACGTCGGGCAGGAGCCGGACGAGGGAGCGCTGGTCCTTGTCCTTGCGGAGGCGTTGCTCCCAGGTCACACCGCCGATCTGAACGCTGCCGACGACCTCGCTGGTGTTGGCCATCCGGTTGGCGAACTCGGCCGCGGGCTTCTCGTCGCTCTGGGCGAGCATCGCGTGGGAGCGCTTGGCGGTGGCGAAGCCGAGCCTCCAGCTCACCACGCCCTTCTCGCTGGTCATCCGGGAACTCGTCGGAATCCAGCCGGCGGGCACCGGGTCGGGCGACCACACCTGGTAGGGCGCGGAGTGGCGCATGTTGGCCACGTCGATCGAGAAGTCGACCTGGGGGATGTGCTCTTCCCTGCTCTGCGGTGCGATCAGCAGAAAGACGCCGACACCGGCGAGGCAGACCAGCATCGCGATCGCATAGCCGTAGAGACCCTGAGTGAACCGTTCCACGTCTGTCGACACTAGCCGTTCGTGGGCGCGCTCCCTCCCTCAGGGCGCCGGATCTCCCCGATGATGGCCAGCACGCCCTCGACGAGGTCGCGGGAGGCGGCCTCGTCCTCGGACAGGGCGATCTCGGAGACGGCGGCGGCGAGCGCACCGGTGAGGACCACGACCAGCGCGCCTTGGTCGCCCTCGAACAGGGCGGCGTTGCGCTTGGCCCACTGACGCAGCCGGTCGCGCATGATGACCTCGAACCCGGGCGGTCCGTCGCCGCACAGGAACAGCGCGGAGATCTCCCGCTCGGCGAGGCAGCCCTCCAGGTAGGCGCGGGCGCCGGCGACGAACAGCCGCATCGGGTCGGTCTCGCCCCCGGCGCGGACCTCCTGGACCGCCTGCCTGGTCCGCTGGGTCTGCCGCGTCTGGAACTCGTCGAAGAGCGTCAGATAGAGATCGGCTTTGCCGGAGAAATGATGGTAAAGGCTGCCCACGCTCGCCCCTGCGCGGGAGACCACGTCGGTGACCCCCGCCTCCGCGAAACCGCTCGTGACGAAGACCTCTCGTGCCGCGTTGAGGAGTGCGACGCGCGTGGCGGCACCCCGCTCGGAGGTCCGTGCAGTCACGCCTTTCACCTGCCGATCCATGTCGCTGCTCATGGTGGGCACATTATCCCCCGGTACCCGTGAGAAGGGGGGCAACTACGATCGTTGGAGTAATCCACGAGAGGGGCTCCTCGTCATGTCCGATCAGACATCAGTACCCGCCGCACTCGCCACGGGCGCACACGCCCCTGATCGCAACCTTGCGCTCGAACTGGTCAGGGTGACCGAGGCCGCCGCGATGGCGGCGGCCCGCTGGGTGGGCCGCGGCGACAAGAACGGCGCAGACGGCGCCGCGGTGAACGCGATGCGCCAGTTGATCAACACGGTGTCGATGAGCGGCGTGGTGGTGATCGGCGAAGGTGAGAAGGACAACGCGCCGATGCTCTACAACGGCGAACAGGTCGGGGACGGCAGCGGCGCCGCGTGCGACGTGGCCGTGGACCCGATCGACGGCACCCGGCTCACCGCACTCGGCATGCCCAACGGCATCTCGGTCATCGCGGTCAGCGAGCGCGGCTCGATGTACGACCCGTCCGCGGTCTTCTACATGGACAAACTGGTCACCGGACCCGAGGCCGCCGCGTCGGTGGACATCAACGCGCCGGTGGCCGACAACGTCGCCGCCGTGGCCCGCGCCAAGGGCGGCAAGCCCTCGGACGTGACCGTGGTCATCCTCGACCGGCCACGCCACGACAAGATCATCAGCGAGGTCCGGGAGGCCGGCGCGCGGATCAAGCTCATCACCGACGGCGACGTGGCCGGAGCGATCATGGCCGCCCGCGTGGGCACCGGTGTGGACCTGATGCTCGGCATCGGCGGCACCCCGGAGGGCATCATCGCGGCCTGCGCCCTCAAGTGCCTGGGCGGGGTCATTCAGGGCAGGCTGTGGCCGCAGGACGACGCCGAGCGCCGCCGGGCTCTAGACGCCGGCCTCGACCTGGACGCCACGCTGAGCACCGACGACCTGGTCCGGTCCGACGACGTGTTCTTCGCGGCCACCGGGATCACCGATGGCGAGCTCATACAGGGGGTCCGCTACCGGGGCGGCTACGCGGTCACCAGCTCCCTGGTCATGCGCGGCCGTTCCGGCACGATCCGCAAGATCGAGAGTGAGCACCAGCTCGCGAAGCTGCGCGCCTACAGCGCGATCAACTTCGACAGCGCGAGCTGAGCGGCCCGGGGGTGCCGGTGGCCGGGCCGCTCAGCGGCGGAACCACGGGCGGCGGGGGCGTTTGGGCGGCTTGGCGAGGATGGTGCCCAGGGCGACTGTTCCGGTGATCTCGATGACCGGACCGTCGGGCGAGGGGGGCACCTGGTTCTTCTTGCCCGACATGAAGCTGGAGGCGGGCATCTCGATCCGGACGCCTTCCGGGACGATCAGGGTGAGGGTCGCGGCCACCACGGTGACCTGGAGGGTCACGTGGCCGGACTGGAGCAGCGCCTCGCGCATGTCGAGCGTGACGTTGGCGCAGATCGCGGTGGCGGAGAAGCGGGTGGGCACCACCCAGCGGCCCGAACGCTCGTCCGAGCCGAAGAAGGCCATGACCGGGCGGACGTCGGTCCGCAGTGGCTGAGCCTCGGGCGGGAGCAGGTCGGCGGTGAGCGCGGCGAGTTCGCCCAGCGTGCGGGCGTGGTACAGCGCCGCGACCCGTTCCTCGTGTTCCTCATGGTTCAGCCGGCCGTCGGCGAGCGCGTCGCCCAGCACGGTGGCCACCCGTTCCCGGTCGGCGTTTCCCGCCCGCAGATCGCCGGGGCGCGGCTCGCCCGCACCATTACGCATGGCCGGAGTCTGGAAGCTGTCCACCCTTTGACCATAATCCCCGGAGGGACTCCGGCGGCAGGCCATTGACCGCCGGAGATGGCGCCACGCCGTGTGGAGCGTCCAGTTGGAGCGGGGCTCGCGGATCAGAGGTAGGGGCGCTGGGCCCGCTTGGCGCGCTCGTAGACGAGCCGGGCCCGCCGTGCCTCCGGCAGGTCCGACACCTCGGCCACCGGGACGTCCCACCAGGCGGTGGTGTCCGGTCCCGGACCGGGGACGGTCTCGACGTGGACGACGGTGGTCCGGGCGGACTCGCGGGCGTTGGTCAGAGCCACCCTCAGGGACTCGGGACCATCGGCGCGGAGCACGTCGGCGCCCAGGCTGGCCGCGTTGGCGGCCAGGTCCACCGGCAGGAACGCGCCGTCCAGCTCGCCCGTGGCGCCGCGCATCCGGGAAGCGGTCCCCAGGCGGCGGCCCCCGACCGACTCCGACAGGCCGCCGATGGAGGCGAAGCCGTGGTTGTCGACCAGGACCACGACGAGCTTGACGCCCTCCTGCACGGCGGTGACGATCTCCTGGGCCATCATCAGGTAGGACCCGTCGCCGACCAGCACGAAGACCTCGCGTTCCGGCGCGGCCAGTTTCACACCGAGCCCTCCGGCGATCTCGTAGCCCATGCAGGAGTAGCCGTACTCCACGTGGTAGGTCCCGGGGCCGCCGGCCCGCCACAGCCGGTGCAGGTCGCCGGGCATCGACCCTGCCGCGTTGACCACCACGTCCGCCGGCCGGGCCACCTCGTTGAGCATGCCGAGCACCACCGGCTGGGTCAGCGCGTCCCCAGTGGTGAGCAGGGAGACCTGCTCCTGCCAGTCGTGGGTCAGCTCCGCGGCCCCGGTGGTCCAGCCGGGGTCGGCTGTCCAGTCACCGGGATCCAGGGCCCGCAGCGCCTCGCGGGCGTCGGCGACGAGCGTCTCGCCGGAGTGCTTGGCCGCGTCGAAGGCCGCCACGTTCACGTTCAGGAAGGCGGCTGAGCCGAACAGGGTCCGGGAGGCGGTGGTGAAGTCGGTGTAGCGGGTGCCGACGCCGATGACCAGGTCGGCGTCGCGCGCCAGGGCGTTGGCGGCGGCGGTCCCGGTGTGCCCGACCGCGCCGACCGAACAGGGATGATCGTACGGCACTGCCCCCTTACCCGCCTGGGTCTCGGCCACCGGTACGCCGTGCCGGGTGGCGAAGGCCGCCAACTGCTCCGACGCCTCGCTGTAGATCACCCCGCCCCCGGCCACGACCAGGGGGCGCCGCGACCGTCGCAGCAGCTCCAGCGCCCGGGCCAGCGCGGCCGGTTCGGGCACCGGGCGGGCCACGTGCCACACGCGCCTGCGGAACAGCTCCTCCGGCCAGTCGTACGCCTCCGCCTGTACGTCCTGGGGCAGCGCCAGGGTGACCGCGCCCGTCTCGGCCGGGTCGGTCAGCACCCGCATGGCGGCCAGCAGTGCCGAGGGGAGCTGCTCGGGCCGGTTGATCCGGTCGAAGAACCGCGATACCGGCCGCAGGGTGTCGTTGACGGTCACGTCGTAGGAGCGGGGGTCCTCCAGCTCCTGCAGCACCGGGCTGGCGACCCGGGTGGCGAAGACGTCGCCGGGTAGCAGCAGCACCGGGATCCGGTTGATCGTGGCCAGCGCCGCACCGGTGACGAGATTGGTGGCGCCCGGGCCGACCGAGGTGGTGCAGGCGAAGGTGGACAGGCGGTTGCGCGTCCGGGCGTAACCGACCGCGGTGTGCACCATGGCCTGCTCGTTGCGGGCCGGATAGTACGGCAGGACGTCGGCCGTCCCGGCTCCCTGCTCTGCCAGCGCCTGTCCGATGCCCGCCACGTTGCCGTGGCCGAAGATGCCGGAACAGCCGGCCACCAGCCGCCGCTCGACACCGTCGCGCTCCGACCACTGGTTCCCGAGGAACCGCACGAGCGCCTGTGCCACCGTGAGTCTCATCGAAATCCTCCAGCGTGGAGAGCTCGGGCTCCGGCTCCTACCACCGTGAGTCTCATGGGAATCCTTCCACCGAGGAGATCTCGGGCTCCGGCCCCGGGGAGGATGTCAACGTGGCGCCTCCGTCATGGGGAGGCGGAGGTCGACCACCTGCTCCGCCCAGGAGGAGCGGACCCAGGCGTGCCGGGGGTCGTCACTGAAGGCCATGGACCGCTTCGGGGAGGGCCCCGCCAGCACGTTGAGGTAGTAGAGGTCGTAGCCGGGGGCCGCCATCGACGGGCCGTGGTAGCCGTGCGGGACGAGCACCGCGTCGCCCCCCGCCACCTCGGCCAGCGTGTCGTGCGTGCCGTAGACCCGCTGGTAGCCGGGGCCGCCCTCGAAGTAGTAGATCTCCTCCAGCACGGCCTCGTACCCGGAGGCGGTGTCGTGCTTGTGCGGCGGGTAGGACGACCAGTTGCCGCCGGGGGTCAGCACCTCGACCGCGATGAGCTTGTCGCAGTCGAAGGCGTCCGGGGCGCAGAAGTTGTTCACCTGGCGGCTGGCCTGGCCGGCGCCGCGTATCTCGACCGGGACCTCGCGCGCCGGGCCGTACCGGACGGGGAAGCTCCTGCTCGCCCGGGCCGCGGGGAACGCGAAACGGCCGGTGCCGGTGATCCGGGCGGTCGCGCCGACGGGCAGGTAGGCGAAGTCGCTGACCGCCTGGAAGACCGAGGCCCGGCCGTGGAGCGTGAGCCGTACTCCCTCGCACTCGACCACACAGGATCCCGACAAGGGCAGGACCAGCATCTCCTCGTCGCCCGTGGTGAACTCCACGCTCTCGCCGGACAGGCAGAGCAGCCGGAGCCCGGCGTAGGCCCACCCGGCCGACTCCGGGGTGATCAGTAGCGCCCAGGGGGCCAGCGCCGTGCTGCCGGCGGGAATGAAGGTCATGACCTCTCCTCCTCTCGCGGGCCGCCGGGACGTGATGTTCCGGCACCGTGTCCGCACGGTCGCTCGCTCATGTAGCCTCCAGCATCGCCGCGGCGGTGTCGACGGCGTTGCCACGTCGGCTGCTCCGCGCCGAGCACGGCTCCCACCTCGTCGAGGGTGGGCATCGCGGGCGCGCAGGCCAGCCGTCCCGCGACGATCGCGCCCGCGGCGTTGGCGAAGCGCAGCGTGTCCGCGAGCGGCCAGCCTTCGAGCAGCCCGTGGCAGAGCGCCCCGCCGAAGGCGTCCCCCGCGCCGAGCCCGTTGACCACCTCGATCGGCACCGGCGGCACCTCCGCCGTCTCGTCCGAGGTCATGCCGAGGACCCCGCCGCCGCCCTGTTTGACGACCGCCAGCTCGACGCCGGCCTCCAGCAGCGCCTTGGCCGCCTCGTACGGCCTGCGCGTGCCGGTGGCGACCTCGACCTCGTCGAGGTTGCCGACCGCCGCGGTGACCTGGCCGAGCGCCCTGCGCACCTGGGCACGGGCCGCCGTCATGCTCGACCAGAACATCGGACGGTAGTCGAGGTCCAGCACCGTGTACGGCCTGCGCCCCCGCACCCGCCAGGCGGCGAAGTGCGCGCTCCTGGACGGTTCCTGGGACAGGCCGGTGACGGTCGCCCAGAACAGCCGGGTCGCGGCGATGACGGGAAGGTCGAGCTCGTCGGGGAGGATCTCCAGGTCAGGGGCCTTGGGATAGCGATAGAAGTAGAGCGGGAAGTCCTCCGGGGGCCGGATCTCGCAGAACGTCACCGGGGTGGGCAGACCCGGCACCGCGGTGACGTAGCGGTCGTCGACCCCGTACTCGCGCAGCGCGTCGTGGACGAACAGGCCGAACGGGTCGGCCCCGGTGCGGGTGATCACCCCGCTGGAGCGGCCCAGGCGGGCGGCGGCCACGGCCACGTTGGTCGGGCTGCCGCCCAGATACTTGCCGAAGGTCTCCACCTCCCGCAGGGACAGCCCCACCTGCAGCGGGTAGATGTCCACCCCGACCCGTCCCATGGTCAGGACCTCGATCATCGCGCACCTCCAGTGTGGAGCCCCCGGGCCTCAGCCGTGGGGAGGCTCTCCGGCAGGCCTCTCCGGAGGGGGCGCACCGGCGAGCCCCCTCAGATACGCCAGGCTCGTGCGGACGTTCTCCTTGGGGTCGGCGTCGCTCATGGAGCCCAGGACGACGTCCTGTTCCAGGACGTACCACCCGTCGTATCCGGCGGCGGTCAGGCCCGTGACGATGCCGGAGACGTCCACGTCACCGTGGCCGAGCGGGCGGTAGAGCCCCTTCCCGACCGCCTGGGTGTAGGACAGCTCACCCGCCCCGACCAGCTCGGCGAGCCCGGCGTCGACGTCCTTGAGGTGGACGTGCGCGATCCGCTCCGCGACACGGGCGACCAGCTCGCCGGGGTCCGTGCCGCCGATGAGCAGGTGGCCGGTGTCCAGGCAGAGCGGGACCGCGCTGCCGTCGAGCACCCGCTCCACTTCGCCGGGGCCCTCCACCACGGTCCCCACATGCGGGTGCAGGGTGACCGTGATGTCGAACTCCCCGGCGTTCCTGAGGATCCGGGCCAGGTTGGCCGTCAGGGTCTTCCAGCCTCGCGCCTCCAGGGCGGGTCTGGCGTCGTAGCTCTCGCCGCCGGTGGCGGCGGCCAGCACGATCACCTCGATGCCGCCGTCCCTGAAGGCGCGCATCGCGGCCCGCACCTCCGGGAGCGGGTCGTGGTGAGGGTCGTGCAGCACCACGGGGACGAACCCGCCGACCGCGCGCAGGCCGTACGCGGCGAGCAGGGAGCGGCAGCGTGACGGCGAAGGCGGCAGGAACCCCTGAGGCCCCAGCTCGGTGGCCGTGAGGCCCAGCTCCCGCATCTCTGCGAGAACCTGCTCGCGGTCGAGCTGCAGGCCCCAGTCAGGGGCCTCGCAGACACCCCAGGAGATCGGTGCACCAGCCGTCTTCAACGGACCACCTCCGTCATGTGTACAGGACGTCCTTCGTGTCGGGAGAGTTCGGCGGCCTCCGCGAGGTAGAGCGCGGCCAGCGCGTCCTCGACGGTGCAGGGGCTCTCCGTCTCTCCGCGTGCGGCGCCGAGGAACGCGCCGAGCTCGGCGACGTAGGCGGCCTCGAACCTGCTGGCGAAGTCCGGCCACGGCTCGCCCGGCGGCTGCAGTCCCTCGGCGCTGGTCAGCGGCGTGCGCGGATCGAGGCCGACCGCCTGGGTCCTGCGGGTGCCGGCCAGTTCCATCCGCACGTCGTACCCGGCGCCGTTGTAGCGGGAGCCCTGCAGGGTGACCAGCGTGCCGTCGTCCAGCGTCAGCAGCGCGGCGCTGTTGTCGACGTCGCCGACCTCGGCGAAGATCGCCTCGCCCCGGTTGGAGCCGGTCGCGTAGACGGTGTCGGCCTCGCGGCCGGTGACCCAGCGCAGGATGTCGAAGTCGTGGATGTGGCAGTCGCGGTAGATGCCGCCGGACGTCGGGATGTAGCCGGGAGCGGCTGGCCGGGGATCGGCGGTGATCATGTGTACCCGGTGCAGCGTGCCCAGGTCGCCGCCGCGCAGAGCGTTCCTGGCCTGCACATAGCCAGGGTCGAAGCGGCGCTGGAATCCGATCTGCACGACCGTCCCGCTCTGCCTGGCCGCCTTGAGCACCCGGAGCGTGTCCTCCACGCCCGTCGCGACCGGCTTCTCGCAGAACACCGGCACCCCCTGGGCACAGGCGCGCATCAGGAGCTCGGCGTGGGTGGCCGTGGGGGTGGCGATGACCACGGCGTCGGTGTCGAAGGCGTCCCCCACCCTGGCGCCCAGTCCGGCGGCGACCTCGGCCGCCCGCGCTCCGTCCGCGTCGGCCACCACCAGCTCGTCGACCCAGGAGTGCGCCGCCAGCGTCGCGGCGTGGAACGCCCCGATCCGGCCGAGCCCCAGCAGACCAACACGCATGACACCTCCGAGGAGATAGCGGCTGACCTTCAGTTCTAACAGAACTAAGCGGAAGAATCGAAAGTAGTCATGATTTGTCAGAACATATAGATGATCTATCGGTCCGAGACGCGCGTCGTCGCCGTCAACCGCGTGGGTGCGCCGCGAAGGCACGGATGGCCTGGTCCGCGCGGTGGACGGGGAGTCGGGCGAAGCCCATGACCAGGGCGGGCGGCCCCGGGGAGCTGCGCATCGGGCCCACCGGGTCGGCGGCGAGGCCGCAGGCCTGGGCCGTCGCGGCCTCCGACCGTTCGTCCCAGCCACCGGGCAGCTCGGCGAACAGGTGCAGTCCAGCGGAGACACCGTGCACCGTGACCTCGGGGAGGTGCTCGGCCAGCGCCCGTACCAAGGCGTCGCGCCGGGCGCGGTACTCCCGGCGCATCCTCCTCAGATGCCGGTCGTAACCGCCGGTCCCGATGAGGTGCGCCAGCACGTACTGCTCCAGGACCGGCGATCCCAGGTCCAGTTCGCCGCGGGCCAGCCGTACCGACTCGGCGATCCCGGGCGGAGCCACCACCCAGCCCAGCCGGAGTCCCGGGGCCAGGGACTTGCTCACGCTCCCCGCCAGAACCACCCGGTCGGGGGCGAGCCCCTGCAGACAGCCCACCGGATCGCGGTCGAACCGGAACTCCGCGTCGTAGTCGTCCTCAAGGATCATCGCACCGGTCGCGGTGGCCCACTCGATCAGCTCGGCGCGGCGTCGGGGGGAGAGCACCACTCCTGTGGGGTACTGGTGGGCGGGGGTGAGCAGTACGGCCCGCACCCCGGACATGGCCAGGGCCGCGACGTCGACGCCCTCCCCGTCCACCGGGACCGCGACCAGGTCGGCCCCCGCCGCGCGGAGCAGCGGGAGCTGGCGCAGGCTGCCCGGATCCTCGACGGCCAGCCGGACCCGGCCGGAGGACGGCGCCGGATACGCGATCCGGTCGACGGACCGGTTCAGGTCGTGGCCGGCCCCGCCCTCGGGGAGTTGCCCTGCGAGCGCCCGGACCGTCAGGCTCAGTCCCTGCGCCACCCCGCCCACGATCACCAGGTTGCCGGGGCTGACATCCGCCGCGCGGACCCTTCTCAGGTAGGCGGCCAGTTCCTCGCGCAGGTCCGGGACGCCACCGGGGTCGCCGTAGTCCAGTCCGTCTGCGGGCAGGGTGGCGAGTACGTCCCTGATCGAGGCGAGCCACCGCTCGCGAGGGAAGGCGCCCAGGTCGGGAGAGGTGGGGCGGTGCCCGTAGTAGGGCTCACGGGCGGGCGGCAGGGGATCGCGAGTGGCCGCCACCGGCCTGCCCGCCGCCGGCGCCACGCTGGTGCCGGCGCCGACCCGCGCGACAAGGAAGCCCTCCGCGACGAGTTGTTCGTAGGCCTCCACGACCACGCCGCGCGACAGCCCGAGGTCCCTGGCCAGCTCCCGGCTCGCGGGCAGCCGCTCGCCCGCCACCAGCCTGCCCTGTCGTACGGCCTCCCGCAGCTCACGGGCGATCTGCCCGGCGATCCCCCCCGCCCCCCGGTCGACGGTCAGATGCAGGTCGGCCAATTGGTCCTCTTTTTCAGCGCTTCATTGGACCCGTGAGGGGAGCCATTGCCTTCCTAGCATTGCCGACATGAGCGCGGATGTCAGCACTGCCGCCCCTCGGACACGCACCCGCGGCCTGGTCCAGGCTGCGGGGGCCATGTTCCTGGTGGGCACCCTGGCCGGGGTGTCCGGCATGATCCAGAGCTACCCGGTCTATGGCGGCCAGGCCCTCCGCTACCTGCTCGGTGCCGCCGTCCTGCTCACCGTCACCCGGGTCGCGGGCCTGCGTTCCGTACGGCTCACGCCCCGCGAGAGCGCGCTGCTGGCCGCGCTGTCGCTGTTCGGATTGGTGATCTTCAACATCTGCGTGATCGAGGCCACCCGGCACGGCGGTCCCGCCCTGGTCGGCACCGTGCTCGGCACCGTTCCCCTGGCGCTGGCCCTGCTCGGCGGCCGTCCCTCGCCACGCGTCCTCGGGGCGGCGACGGTGGTGGTGACCGGTGCGACGCTGGCCACCGGGCTGGGCAGCGGTGACCTGCCGGGGCTGATGTGGTCGCTGGGCGCGCTGTTCTGCGAACTCTGCTTCTCGCTGCTGGCCATCCCGCTGCTGCCCAGGCTGGGGGCGGTCCGCGTCTCGGCCTACTCGGCCGCACTGGCCGTGCCGCTGCTGACCGTCGCCGGCCTGCTCCTCGACGGCACCGCGATGCTGCGCGTGCCGACCCTCCCCGAGGCCCTGGGCCTCGGCTACCAGGCGATGATCGTGACCGCCGTGGCTTTCTTCCTCTGGTACGACGCGCTGCCCCGGATCGGCGCCGGGACGGCGGGGCTGTTCGCCGGGCTGATCCCGGTCGGCGCCATCACCACCGGGGTGGTCCTGGGCCTGGGCACGCCGTCCGTGCCCGACCTGCTCGGGGCCGTCCTGGTCGTGGCCGGGATCGCGATCGGCCTCAGCGGCGCCGGTCCGCCTCCGCCTGCGGCAGGCTCGCACGCTGCTGGGGGACGTCGATTTTCTCCGGGGCGTCGTCCTGCGGCGAAACGTCGAGCTGCTGCGGGTGCTGGTGCGCCGGGGGCTCCGGCCAGCTCACCGGCCACTCGGGAGGCTGCCCGTTGATCTCCCTGATGTTCCTTAGCGTGATGACGATCAACGACACGGTGAGGCCGGCGATGATGATAATCCCCACGATCGCAAGCATGACGATGTTGCTGCTCATAATGGTGTTACCGATGTCCATGATGCCCTCCGGCTCCACCGGATACGCGGCCCTGTCTCTTTCCAGCTTCCTCTGTGTCTTCGGGCACATGGGAAGAGGGGACGCCATGGGCGGCTAATGCTTCTCCCAAATAATTATTTTTCATCTCATACCACCCTGCCGTCCGCGATACGAGGCGAGACGCCTCCCCCTCCGGACCTCGGCGACCTCGCGCGATCGGGAGGCCGTACCCTCTAGGGACCGAAGGCTCCCCGCACGGAGGATCGAAGACGATGCCCGAGTTCGACTACACCGACCTGCTCCCCATGGGACCGGATGAGACGCGATACCGTCTGATCAGCGCCGAGGGGGTGCGCGTGGTCGAGGCTGCGGGCCGCAGGTTCCTGGAGGTCGACCCCGAGGCGCTCCGGCTGCTGACCGAGACGGCGATTCACGACATCTCCCACTATCTCCGGTCGTCTCACCTCGCCCAGCTCCGCAAGATCATTGACGACCCCGAGTCCAGCGGGAACGACCGCTTCGTCGCCCTCGACCTGCTGAAGAACGCCTCGATCTCGGCCGGCGGGGTGCTCCCCATGTGCCAGGACACCGGCACCGCCATCGTGATGGGCAAGCGCGGTCGCCACGTCCTCACCGACGGCGCCGACGCCGAGCACATCTCGCGCGGCGTCTACGACGCCTACACCAAGCTCAACCTGCGCTACTCCCAGATGGCCCCGATCACCATGTGGGAGGAGCGGAACACCGGCTCCAACCTCCCCGCGCAGATCGAGCTCTACGCCGAGGACCCCGGCGGCCACGCGGACGAGTACAAGATGCTGTTCATGGCCAAGGGCGGCGGCAGCGCCAACAAGTCGTTCCTCTACCAGGAGACCAAGGCGGTCCTCAACGAGAAGCGGATGCTCCAGTTCCTGGAGGAGAAGATCCGTTCCCTCGGCACCGCCGCGTGCCCGCCGTACCACCTGGCCGTCGTCGTCGGCGGCACCTCCGCCGAGTTCGCCCTCAAAACGGCCAAGTACGCCAGCGCCCGCTACCTGGACACCATCCCCACCGAGGGATCCCCCAGCGGTCACGGTTTCCGCGACACCGACCTGGAGGCCAAGGTCTTCGAGCTCACCCAGAAGCTCGGCATCGGCGCGCAGTTCGGCGGCAAGTACTTCTGCCACGACGTCCGCGTCATCCGCCTCCCCCGCCACGGCGCCTCCTGCCCGGTCGCCATCGCGGTCTCCTGCAGCGCCGACCGCCAGGCCCTGGCCAAGATCACCTCTGAGGGGATCTTCCTGGAGCAGCTGGAGACCGACCCGGCGAGGTTCCTCCCCGAGACCACCGACGAGCACCTGTCGGACACCGTCGTGGACATCGACCTCAACCGTCCGATGCGGGAGATCCTCGCCGAACTCACCAAGTATCCGGTGCGGACCCGGCTGTCCCTGACCGGTCCCCTGGTCGTCGCCCGTGACATCGCCCACGCCAAGATCGGTGAGCTCCTCGACGCCGGCGGCGAGATGCCGCAGTACCTCAAGGACCACGCGGTCTACTACGCCGGCCCCGCCAAGACCCCCGAAGGCTACGCCTCCGGCTCCTTCGGGCCCACCACCGCCGGCCGCATGGACTCCTACGTCGAGCGCTTCCAGGCCGCGGGCGGATCCATGGTCATGCTCGCCAAGGGCAACCGCTCCAAGCAGGTCACCGACGCCTGCGCGACCCACGGCGGCTTCTACCTCGGCTCCATCGGTGGCCCCGCCGCCCGCCTCGCCCAGGACTGCATCAAGAAGGTCGAGGTCCTGGAGTATCCCGAACTCGGGATGGAGGCCGTCTGGAAGATCGAGGTCGAGGACTTCCCCGCGTTCATCGTGGTGGACGACAAGGGCGAGGACTTCTTCGTTGATCCGGCCGGTCCGGTCCTCTCCATCGGGCGCCGATGACCCGCCGGCCGTAACCGGCCCGCCCTGTTGGTTGAATGGCCGGATGGACGAGCTTCAGGCCCGCGCGAGGTTCCAGGCCGCCCGGGTCGCCCGGCTGGCCACGGCGGACGCCCGGTGCACACCGCACCTCGTGCCCGTCACCTTCGACGTGGACGGTGACACGGTCGCCTTCGCGGTCGACCACAAGCCCAAACGCACGACCGACCTCCGCCGCCTGCGCAACATCGCGGCCAACGACCGGGTGTGCCTGCTGGCCGACCACTACGACGACGACTGGTCGCGGCTCTGGTGGGTACGCGCCGACGGGAGAGCCCGGATAGCCGAGGAAGGGGCGGCCAGGGAACGGGCCGTCGCCCGTCTGACGGAGCGCTACCCGCAGTACCGCGACCACCCGCCGCAGGGCCCGGTGGTCCTCATCGAGGTGGAGTCCTGGACGGGCTGGTCCTACGAGGGCGGGTAGCGGCGGACGGCCGCGACGCCGGACGCGCGGGCCCTGCCGGCGGCGGCCTGGCCGGGGTGTCGCACCACCACGGCGGTGCGGTTGCCCCGGCGACATTCCGGGGCTCTGTGTGCCCGTCAACGGGATGAATGTCACGCAGTGCTTATCAACAGTTACGAGCATGAAAATCTGACTGAAGAACGCAAGAAGATTCGGCCCGGTCTCTACTGGTCGCATTACGCAAATAGGTAAGCTGCCCCACATGCGTGCGCCGTCCGGATACCTCCTTGCAGCGCGTTACCGGCTGTCAGAACCGGTTGGGCGCGGCGGCATGGGCACCGTCTGGCGGGCGTACGACGAGTTGCTGGGCCGCGAGGTGGCGGTCAAGGAGGTGCGGCTTCCTCTCGTTCTCGACGAGGAGCTGAGGGCGGAGCTGTGCGCCCGGACCGAACGCGAGGGCCGGGCGACCGCGATGGTCGCCCACCCTTCGGTGATCACCGTCTTCGACGTCGTCACCGAGGACGAGCGTCCCTGGATCGTGATGGAGCTGCTCCGGGCCAGGTCCCTGGAGCAACTCCTCCAGGAACGGGGCCCGTTGCCGCCCCGCCAGGTGGCGGAGATCGGGCGGCAGGTCCTGGGCGCGCTGCGGGCCGTGCACGCCAAGGGAATCCTGCACCGCGACGTCAAGCCCAGCAACGTCCTGGTGACCGACGACCGGGCGGTGCTCACCGACTTCGGTCTGGCCGCGCTCGAAGGCGACGTGTCGATCACCCAGGCGGGCATCGTGCTCGGCTCTGCCGGATACATCGCCCCCGAGCGCGTGCTGGGCGCCAAGGCCCACCCTTCCGCCGACCTGTGGTCGCTCGGCGCGACCCTCTACACCGCCGTCGAAGGCCGCGGCCTGCACGGACGCCGTACGGCTGCCGCCGCACTGGCGGCCCTGACCAGCGGTGAGCCCATTCCGATGGAGAGGGCCGGCCCGCTGACCCCGGTGCTGCAGGGCCTGCTCACGATCGATCCGAACAGCCGGCTCGACTCGGTGCGCGCCGCCATGATGCTCGCCCGGGTGGCGGCCGGCGTAACGGCCGAGGAGCCGTTCGCCCGGAGCACGAGCAGGCCGGTCAGGAACTCCGCCACGATCACCGTCCCCTCGTTCAGCCGACGGCCCTCGCATCGCGGGATGCACCGGGTCGGCTCCGCACCGGTCCCCGACCCGCTGCCGGTGTCGACTCCGGTGCCGCATCCCCGGGGACACCGGCGTCCGGCCGAGGGGGTGCACCGCAAGTCGGTGGAACGACCACCCGTTCAGCGCCCGTTCATCCGGTTCTTGACGCCTTTCATCCGGTTGATGCTCCCGCGCCTTCTATGGCCGAGAGAACTTCGTAAGCGCGGATAAAGCGTTCCTCAAGAAGGATAGATATCTTCTTCTCATGCCGGAACAGCAGACGCGCGTGCTCGCTGACCGCTACGAGCTGGTCGCACCGATCGGCAGGGGCACCATGGGCACCGTTTGGCGTGCCTTCGACCGTGCCCTGGGCCGCGAGGTCGCGATCAAGGAGATCCGCCAGGAGTCCGGGCTCAGCGGGGCGCAGCGCGCCGAACTCCGCGAGCGGATGATCCGTGAGGGTCGTACGGCTGCCCGCATCAGCCATCCCTCCGTGGCCACCGTCCACGATGCGATCATCGAGAACGGCAGCCCGTGGATCATCATGGAGCTAGTGCAGGCACGCTCCCTGGAGCAGGTGGTCGAGGAGGAGGGCCCGCTGCCGCCCCGGCTGGTCGCCGAGATCGGCGCGGACCTTCTCGGGGCGCTGCGCGCCGCCCACGCCCAGGGGGTGCTGCACCGCGACGTCAAGCCCGGCAACGTGCTGATCACCGAGAGCGGCAGGGTGGTGCTCACCGACTTCGGCATCGCCAAGGCCGAGGGCGACACCAACCTCACCAAGACCGGCATGGTGATCGGCTCTCCGGGATACACGGCGCCCGAGCGGGCTCGCGGGGAGCACACCGGACCGGAGTCGGACCTCTGGTCGCTCGGGGCCACCCTGTACTTCGCGGTGGAGGGCCGGCCGGCCTACGAACGGTCCACGGTGGCGGAGACCCTCGCCGCGCTGATGACCGACAGAGCCGACCCCCCGGTCCAGGCCGGACCGCTCCGTCCCGTGCTCGAACAGCTCCTGGAGCGGGACCACACGGTACGGCTGGCGGCCGCCCAGGCCGCGGTGATGCTCCGGACCGTGGCCGACACTCCGTCCACGTCCGCGTTCGCCTCCGCGCCGGCCCCCGTCGCCCCACCGGCACCGGCTCCCGGTGCCTCGCACAGACCGGCTCCCCGGCCCGTCGTCCCACCGGTACCGGCTCCCGTGAACCCCGTACCGGCTCCCCCGCCCGTCATCCCCCCGGCGGACGAGGAGTTCGACGCCGACCGCACCATGCTGGTCATCCGTCCCAAGAGTGGCCTCCCCCTCCCCCCCGGGGGCCCGGTGCCCGGCCCCCGCGTGGTGCCCCCGGCGCCGCCGCCACCTCCGCCACCCGCTCCGGACTCGGGGCAGAGGCCGCCCGCCGTACCGCCGCGGGGGTTCCCCGGCGCGGTGAGACCGGCCATGGAGGACACGCCGGCGCGCGGGGTCCCCGAGCCGCCGGGAATCCCCGGCGGCGATCCCCCTCGTCCGGCGGGACTGGAGACGCCCGGCCGGGGCGACGCGCGGTATCCGGGCCTGGGGACCGACCTGTTCGCGATCGCGGGACAGGGCGGCAAGGGCGAGCAGACGACCACACCGGCCAGGACCAGGGTCGGCCTGATCGTCCTCATGGGCGTGGCGGCCGTCTCCCTGGTGGCCATAGTGATCCTGGCGTTCGCGGCCTGGCGCTGAACCTCCGCTTTATCACCCAGGACGCAGACTGGACCCATGAGCGACTATCGGATCGAGCATGACTCGATGGGTGAGGTGCGGGTCCCGGCGGATGCGAAGTGGCGGGCGCAGACCCAGCGGGCGGTGGAGAACTTCCCCATCTCCGGGCGCGGGCTGGAGAGCCCGCACATCGCCGCCCTCGGCCTGATCAAGGCGATCGCCGCCGAGGTCAACGCCGGGCTGGGGGTGCTGGACAAGGAGCTGGCCCAGGCCATCGCCGAGGCCGCCACCGACGTCGCGGAGAACGAGTGGGACGACGAGTTCCCCATCGACCTCTTCCAGACCGGCTCCGGGACCTCCTCCAACATGAACGCCAACGAGGTGATCGCCACGCTGGCGGAGGAGCGGCTGGGCCGTCCCGTCCACCCCAATGACCACGTCAACGCCTCGCAGTCCTCCAACGACGTCTTTCCCACCTCCATCCACGTCGCCGCCACGACCGAGGTGACCTATCACCTCATCCCGTCCCTGAGGCACCTGGCCACCGCGCTCCGGGACAAGTCACTGGAGTTCGACCAGGTGGTCAAGGCGGGCAGAACCCATCTGATGGACGCCACCCCGGTCACACTCGGCCAGGAGTTCGGCGGGTACGCCACCCAGATCGACAACGCCATCGCCCGGGTGCGCAGCTCGATCCCCCGTCTCGCCCAGCTCCCGCTGGGCGGTACCGCCGTCGGCACCGGTGTCAACACCCCGGCCGGCTTCGCCTCCCAGGTCATCGAGAAGCTCCGGGAGGCCACCGGGCTCCCGTTCTCCGAGGCTCCCGACCACTTCGAGGCCCAGGGGGCCCGGGACGCCGTCGTGGAGCTCTCCGGCCAGCTCCGCACGGCCGCGGTCTCACTCAACAAGATCGCCAACGATCTCCGCTGGATGGGGTCGGGCCCGCGCGCCGGACTCGGTGAGATCAACCTGCCCGACCTCCAGCCCGGCTCGTCGATCATGCCCGGCAAGGTGAACCCGGTGATTCCCGAGGCCGTGTGCATGGTGGCCGCGCAGGTCATCGGGAACGACACGACGATCGCCTTCTCCGGAGCCTCGGGCAACTTCGAGCTCAACGTGATGCTGCCGGTCATCGCCCGCAACGTGCTGGAGTCCATCCGGCTGCTCGCCAACGCCTCCCGGCTGCTCGCCGACCGCTGTGTCCACGGCATCACGGCCAACGCCGACCGCCTCCGTGAGTACGCCGAGTCGTCGCCGTCGATCGTCACGCCGCTCAACCGGTACGTCGGCTACGAGGAGGCCGCCAAGATAGCCAAGCAGGCTCTGGCGGAGCGCAGGACCATCCGCGAGGTCGTCATCGAGCGCGGCCACGTCGCCCGGGGCACCCTCACCGAGGAGCAACTCGACGCCCTCCTCGACGTGCTGTCCATGACCCGGCCGCCGTCGTAGGACGGAGCACCGGAGAAGACGCGGGCCGTCATCCGCCGTCCCGTCGCCTCGCGATGACGGTCCTCGCAGGAGAGCCGCCTCGCACACATAGATAACCTCAGGACTATGGGGGCTGGCGACATGGGCCGGGATTCGGCTGATTGCCTAGATTCGGCAGCATGATTGACCTAACGGGGCGGCAGGCCGTGGTGACCGGAGCGGGCAGCGGGATCGGGCGTGCCTGCGCGCAGCGGCTGGCCGCGGCCGGAGCGCATGTGGTGGTGGTGGACATCGACGCCGAGGCCACGGTGAAGGTGGCCACGGAGGTCTCCGGGACACCGGTCGTCGCCGACCTGTCCGCGCCGGACTTCGTGAACGCGCTCCCCGCCGACGTGGACATCGTGGTGAACAACGCCGGATTCCAGCATGTGGCGCCGATCGAGGAGTTCCCGCCGGAGGTCTTCGCGAAGATCATCAAAGTCATGGTGGAGGCACCGTTCCTGCTGGTCAGGGCCACTCTGCCGGGTATGTACGAGCGAGGCTGGGGGCGTGTCGTCAACATCTCGTCGGTCCACGGGCTCCGCGCCTCGCCGTACAAGTCGGCGTACGTCACCGCCAAGCACGCGCTCGAAGGGCTGTCAAAGGTCATCTCCCTGGAAGGCGCACCGCACGGCGTCACCTCCAACTGCGTGAACCCCGCCTACGTCCGCACCCCGCTGGTGGAGGACCAGATCGACGCCCAGGCCGAGGCCCACGGAATCGGCAGGGACGAGGTCGTCGAGCGGATCATGCTGGCCCCCGCCGCGATCAAACGCCTGATCGAGCCCGGGGAGGTGGCCGAGCTGGTCGCCTACCTGTGCGGCCCGCACAGCTCGTTCATCACGGGGACTTCCCTGCCCGTGGACGGCGGCTGGATGGCACGCTGAGCCGCGACGCGCGGCGTGGCCATAAGATCGCCATGAGATCGCCATGAGAATGGAAGACATGAGCGCACGGGTCTTTCTCGAACTGCTGGCCAGAGAGGCGTCGGCGGTGGAGTTCGAGGGGCCCATCCTGGCGGCCCGGACCGGCGGGGTCGACGCGGCGACGCTGGCCGAGCTGGAGGACGCCAAGCTCGCCGCGCTGAAGGTGCGGGCGCTGCTGCGGCGCAGGGCCAAGCGCGAGGCCGAGCTGTCGGCGCTGTTCGACACCGCCGGTGACCTGGCCGGGCTGCGCGACCTCGACGCCGTGCTGGAGGCCATCGTGCACCGGGCCAGGCAGCTCCTGGGCACCGACGCCGCCTACATGACGCTGCACGACCCCGAGCGCGGCGACACCTGGATGCGCGTGACGGACGGGTCGGTCTCGGCCAAGTTCCGTTCGATCCGGCTGCCCATGGGCGCCGGTCTCGGCGGGCTGGTGGCCCAGACCGCCACGCCGTACTCGACGGCCGACTACTTCGCCGACGAGCGCTTCCGCCACAAGTTCGACATCGACGACGCGGTGCACGAGGAGGGCCTGGTCGCCATCCTGGGCGTCCCTCTCAAGCTGGGCGCGCGGGTCATCGGGGTGCTGTTCGCGTCCAACCGGAGCGTACGGCCCTTCACCCAGGACGAGGTGGTGCTGCTCGGTTCGCTGGCCGCGCACGCGGCGGTGGCGATCGACAACGCCCGGCTGCTGCAGGAGACCCGGAGCGCCCTGGAGGAGCTCAGCGAGGCCAACCGGCAGATGAACGCGCACAGCGCGGCCGTGGAGCGGGCCGCGCTCGCGCACGACCGGATGACCGGGCTGGTGCTGCGCGGCGGCGGGGTCGAGGGCGTCGCCGCCGTGGTCACCGAGGTGCTCGGTGGCTCACTGGTCGTGCTGGACGACACCGGGCGGCCGATCGCCGGAGACGCGAGCGGGCTGACCGGGGACATTCCGGAACGGGAAGGCGGGCCCGCGGACGCCGGCCGGGAGCCCGAGGCGACCGCGGCCATGATCGCGGATGCCGCGCAGACGTCCCGGACGCTGGGCCGTACCGTCAGGAAGGGCAACCTGCTGGTCGCCTCGGTGGACGTGGGCGCGGAGCCACTGTGCACGCTCGTGCTGCGGGCCGAAGGGCAGGTCGCGGACACCGACCAGCGCATCCTCGAACGGGCCGCGCTGGTCACCGCGCTCCTGCTGCTCTTCCGGCGCACGGTGGCCGAGGCGGAGGGCCGGGTCAGGGGCGAACTGCTCGACGACCTGATCTCCCGTCCCGGCCTCGACGGCCTGGGCCGGCGGGCCCGGCGGGTCGGGGTCGACCTGGATGCCGAGCACGTGGTGGTCGTGGTCCGCCACGGCGGCCAGCGCGAGCGTGCCGCCTTCTGGGCCTCGTCCCAGGCCACGATGAGCCACGGTCTGGCGGCCCTGCGCGGGGACGAGGTGGTGCTGTTCCTCCCCGGCGACAGACCCGGCCACCTGGCCAAACGGGTGGCGGCCGAGCTCAGCCTCTCCCTTGGCCATCCCGCCACGGTGGGCGCCTCCGGACCGGTGCGCGGCCCGGCCATGATCGCCGCCGCCCACCGCGAGGCACAGCGCTGCGCCGACGCGCTGCTGGCCCTGGGCCGGGCCGGTGAGGGCGCGAGCGCCGCCGAGCTGGGTTTTGTCGGGTTGCTCATCGGCGACGGACGCGACATCGAGACGTTCCTCGGCTCGGCGCTCGGCCCGGTGATCGACTATGACGCCCGCCGGGGCACCGCCCTGGTCCGCACTCTCACCGCCTACTTCGGCTCCGGCGGCTCGCTCTCCCGCACGGCTGACGCCCTCCACATCCACGTGAACACCGTCACCCAGCGGCTGGACAGGATCGCCCAGCTCCTCGGCGCCGACTGGCAGGAGCCGGATCGCGCCCTGGAGATCCAGCTCGCCCTCCGCCTGCACCGCCTCAGCCGCTGACCGCCCCGGGGCCGCTCCCCGGCACGTGACCGGCCATACGGACCGTGCGGCCGTACGGTCATGCCGTCCACCGGCGACTATTCCGCACGGTAATCCCACGTATCCACATAGACCGGTCAGCCGATATGGCGGCCGAGGCCATAGGAGTGACGCCGGTCACTACGTACCGTGAGCCAACATCCCCCCCAAAAGCGATACCCCTTGGTGAGTGAGATGTCAGAGAAAACACGGACCCCCATCGGGAAGATCGTCGCAGCCAGCCTGGTCGGCACGACGATCGAGTGGTACGACTTCTTCCTGTACGGCTCCGCCGCCGCACTGGTCTTCCCCGCCCTCTTCTTCCCCGAATCCGACCCCCTCACCGGTACCCTGCTGGCCTTCCTCACCTACGCGGTCGGCTTCGTCGCCCGGCCCCTGGGCGCGCTGGTCTTCGGCCACTACGGTGACCGGCTCGGCCGCAAGAAGCTCCTGGTCGTCAGCCTGCTGATGATGGGCGTCGCGACCTGCCTGATCGGCTGCCTGCCGACCTACACGGCGGTCGGCGCGCTGGCCCCGCTGCTGCTGACCGCGCTCCGGCTCGTCCAGGGCTTCGCCCTCGGCGGCGAGTGGGGCGGCGCGGTGCTCATCGTCTCCGAGCACGGCGACACGGAGCGGCGCGGATTCTGGGCCTCCTGGCCGCAGTCCGGCGCTCCGGGCGGCAACCTGCTGGCCACCGCGGTCCTCGCGGTCCTGGCCGCCGTCCAGACCGACGAGGCGTTCCAGAGCTGGGGCTGGCGCATCCCGTTCCTGCTGTCGGGTGTCCTGGTGGTGATCGGCCTGTGGATCCGGCTGTCCATCAGCGAGTCGCCGATCTTCCAGCAGGCCGTCGCCAACGCCGAGCCCACCAGGAGCATGCCCATCGTGGAGGTCTTCCGGCACCACTGGCGGGACGTGATCACCGCGATCGGCGCCCGCTTCGCGGAGAACGTCTCCTACTACGTGATCACCGCGTTCGTGCTGGTGTACGCGACGACCTCGGCCGGACTGTCCAAGCCCATGGTGCTCAACGCGGTGCTGATCGGGTCCGCCGTCCACTTCTTCTCGATCCCCATGTGGGGCGCGCTCTCCGACAGGCTCGGCCGCCGCCCCGTCTACCTGCTCGGCGCGGCCGGGGTGGGCCTGTGGTCCTTCGCGTTCTTCCCGCTGATCGACACCAAGGACTTCGCCGCGGTCACCCTGGCGGTGACGGTCGGTCTGATCCTGCACGGCGCGATGTACGGCCCGCAGGCGGCGTTCTTCTCCGAGCTGTTCGCCACGAGGATGCGCTACTCGGGCGTGTCGATCGGCGCCCAGCTCGCCTCGATCATCGCCGGCGGCCTGGCCCCGCTGATCGCGGTGGCCCTGCTGCAAGCCTACGAGTCCGCGTTCCCGGTCATGCTCTACGTGGTCGGCGCGGCCGTGGTCACCCTGGTCACCGTCGCCGTCTCCCGGGAGACCAGGGGCCGTGACCTCGCCAACCTCGACGGAACCGCGGACACCCCCGCATCCTCCACAACCTCCTGAAACCGTACGGAGAACACTTGATGCGCCTCGACAACCGGCGGGTACCCACCGCCCGGATCACCCAGAACGTGCTGTCGGTCAGCGAGACCGGGGGTGAGGTGGTGCTGTTCGTGCACGGCAACGTGTCGAGCGCCGCCTTCTGGCGGGAGACGCTGCTCGCGCTGCCCGACGGCTACCGGCCACTCGCGGTGGACCTGCGCGGCTTCGGCGACACCGATCCCGCACCGGTCGACGCCACCCGTGGCCTGCGGGACTACTCCGACGACGTGCTCGCCCTGATCGACGCCCTCGCCCTTCCCGGCGTGCACCTGGTGGGCTGGAGCATGGGCGGCGGGGTGGTGCTCCAGGCGCTGCGCGACCGGCCGTCCGCGGTGAGGAGCGTGACGCTGGTCAACCCGGTCTCCCCGTACGGCTTCGGCGGCACGCACGGGCCCGACGGCGCGCTGAACCATCCCGACGGGGTCGGCGGTGGAGCGGGGGCGGCCAACCCCGACTTCGTGAAGCTGCTGGCGGCCGGAGACCGTTCCGGCGACTCCCCGCTGTCGCCGAGGAGCGTCTTCCGGAGCACGTACGTCAAGGCCGGGGCGGTGTTCAGGGACGAGGACGAGGACACCTTCGTGGAGTCGATGCTCTCCACGAAGATCGGCGAGGACCACTATCCGGGTGACGCCGTCGCCTCCGAGGTGTGGCCGGGGGTCGCCCCCGGGTCCCGGGGAGTGCTCAACGCGATCGCGCCCACGCACTTCCGGCTCGACGACCTGGAGGCGATCGACTCCAGGCCGCCGATCCTGTGGATCAGGGGTGAGGCCGACGTGATCATCTCCGACACCTCGATGCTCGACCTGGCCCACCTGGGTGCCCTCGGCGTCGTCCCCGGCTCGCCGGGGACCCCGGCGCAGCCGATGGTCACCCAGACCCGGACCGTGCTCGAACGGTACGGAAACCACAGCGAGGTCGTCCTCGACTGCGGCCACAGCCCCCACATCGAACGGCCGGAGGAGTTCCGCGCCGCCCTCATCGACCACCTCAGGCGGAGCTGACCGGATACCCGCACCGGACGGGTGTCAGCTCGGCAGGTAGCGCTCCCGCACGGCCCGGACGAGCCGGGCCGTGCTCCGGGCCCCGGGGATCCGCAGCGCGACGCGTCTGAGCAGCGAACGCCGGGGCTCGGGCGCTCCCGCGGCGGAGCCGCGGATCTCCACCCGGCCACCGCGGCCCATTCCGACCTTGAAGCGGAGCTCGACCTCCTTGTCGTCCACCCGCAGGAACGGCACCCAGTCACCCGGAGAGAGAGCACCGTCGCGGCGGGTCAGCCGGATGGGGACCTTGGCGACCAGCCGCCCGGGGTGCTGCCCGGGCACGCCCGGCTCGACCAGGGCGGGCGCGCAGACCTCCTCGCGATCCCCGCGCAGCGCGGGGCGCAGCACGAGCTCGGCGGGCGGCCCTCCGCTCGGCGGCACGTACGGCACGGGCACGACGACGAAGACATGCTCGCGCTGCCGGGTGATCGTCGCCCCTGCCGAGACCAGGACGATCGACTCGGCGAACGAGCGAGGCTCCACGCAGATGCCCAGCTCACCCTGGTCCGACCACCAGGGGATGACCAGCCGCTTGGAGTAGTCGGCCAGCACGCCGGTGCAGTTCAGCGGGGAGCCGGTCACCCGGGTGCGCACGTGGTGGGCTCCGCCGTACATGCGCACGTGGATCTCCCAGAGCCCGGGAGGCAGCGGGTGACCGAGCGCGGCGGAGGCGACGTCCAGCCTGGCCGCGCCCGTCACCTGCAGCCTGACCCCGTTACGGTGGCGCGAGCGCATCATCGAGCAGGCCACCGGGAGGAAGTAGACCAGCCCGGTGTCCTCGTGCCTGACGTAGACCTCGAAGCGGGCCCGTGCGGCGGCCTGGGAGACGTCGGCCAGCTCGGGGTTGAGGCGGAGCCCGTCGAGGGGCACAGGCGGTTCCCAGAGCAGGCCGTCCTCGCCGTACGGCACGAAGCGGGTCGGGGCCCCGTCACCGCGCACGATCTCCACGGTGAGCCCCATGATGAACGTGCCGTCCTCCCAGACGACGTTTCTGAGGTCGGCCTGCAGCCGGGTGCCGCGCATGGCCTCGGCCAGCACGACCAGCTGGTCGAGCCGGCCGGCGCGGAGCAGGGCGGCGCGGGCACGGAGGTGAACGGGCAGGTAGCGGTCGAGGCGCGGGGGGAATCGCTGGACGGTCAGTTCGCGCAGGGTCGTGAAGGTGGCCGCCCGCTCCTTGGCCGAGGCCGAGGCGAATCGGCCTCCGCCGAACCGGCGCAGCACCGAGGTACGGAACCAGTGCGCGTACATCCGGTCGCGCTGGCGTCCCGCGGGGACCTCGACGTCGATGATGTCGAGCAGTTCACGCAGCTCGGCGCCCCGGACATAGGGGTCTCCCGGCGGTTCCGGCCGCTCCTCGACATGGCAGCAGACCTGGTCGGCCAGGATGGCGATGACCTTGGCCCGCAGGTAGGACCGGATGGCGAAGGCCTGCTCGGACAGACGTCCGCCGAGGTCGGGGAAGCTCAGCGCCTCGGCGTCCAGGAAGGTCCTGCGGTAGAGCTTGTGCGGGGTGAGAAGTGAGAGCAGCCGGTCCCTGAAGATGTCGGCGCGCTCCCGGTTGCCCTCGAACACGGTGGAGGGCGGGCCCTGGTCGTTGACCAGCCTCCCGATGAGGATGTCGGCGTCGGTCTCGACCGCCCGCGCGTACATCCGCTCCAGGGCGACCCGCTCCAGGCGGTCCGTCTGCTCCATCAGGTACACGTACTCGCCCTTGGCGATCGCCATACCGATGTTGCGCGCGCGCGCCGGTGAACTGTCGGGGCCCAGATGGAGCACCCGCACGTTCGGCCGCACCGCCGCGACGGAATCAAGACGCTGCTGGATCCCGTCGTCCGACCCGTCATCGGCGAAGATGACCTCGTACTCCTCCGAGGACATCGACTGCTCCAGCACCGAACGGATACACGCGTCGGCGCTATCACCGGGGTTGTGCACCGGCACCACCACGCTGACCTTCACATCCATACGGCCAAGCGTGCGATGCCCGGGGCCGGGAGACGGCCAGACTTGCCGAGTCCTGGTGTCTCAGTACCAGCCCTTGGCCTGGGAATGGCCCCAGGCACCACATGGCGTGCCGTAGCGGCCCTTGATGTAACTGAGCCCCCACTCGATCTGGGTGGCCGCGTTGACCTGCCAGTCATTGCCGGCGCTGGCCATCTTGTGGCCGGGGAGAGACTGGGGGATGCCGTAGGCCCCGCTGTAGCGGTTCATCGCCCGCTCGTTCCAGCCGCTCTCCTTCATCCAGAGCTTCTCCAGGCAGCCCCACTGGTCGCCCCAGCCGCGCGCCTCCAGCATCCGCTTGCCCAGCGCCTTGTTGCCGGTCGGGTTGGCGGTGCCCGGCGGGAGTGTCTGTGGATCGAAGCCGCCGCCGCCGGGCGCCTGCTTGGGGATCACGATCGGGTCCAGCGCCTTGCGCTTGCCGCGCTGGGCCGCCAGCTTGTCCGCCCTGAGCGCCTGGGCCGCCTGGGCCTTCAGGATGTCGGCCTCCGGATCGGGACCGAAGGGGTCGCCGCCGAGCATCTTCGACAGTTCGTCCAGGCTGAGCGCCGGGGTCGCCGGGGCGGAGGCGTTCTGGATCGCGGTGTAGACGGTGAAGCCGCCACCTCCCACGAGGATCACGGCCGTGGTGCCGAGGATGAGGGCGCGCTTGGGGGTCAGCCATCCCCGCTTCCTGACCTTGGCCTGCTTGGCCGTACGGCGGGGGCGGGGAGCTGAGCGCTCCTTCACGTGCGGTGGTCCTGAACTCACGACCTATGAGCTTGCCGTGGACAGGGGGGTGGTCCGCAACCCGAACGGAAGAGTTGATTGGGGTTCCTTGGCACGCCCACTGAGTTTTTTGCCGCCTATTGACTGGTTACCTGGTCTTTCTTGATATTTGGCGACGTAGATGTGATTTTCGTCACATATTCAGGCAAGGGTCGCCCCGGCGTGCCCCCGTGCCGGGGGAAGCCCCTGCTCAGGCTCTCAGCCGGCTGAACGTGATCATCACGGGCGAGGGCGCGATCATCAAGGAGGGTCTCGCCCAGATCACCTGCACCATCAGGCAGAACAAGCAGGAGAGCATCTGGAGCGTCGAGGTCACCCGGCTGTTCCCGGGCGCCCCGGAGTCGCTCGGCGAGCACACCTGCTTCGAGTATCGGAAGCTCGCGGCGGAGGGCGTGCGCCTTCCCCGTGACCGGGCGGGATCCCGCTCCCGCGATCGGCCGGACAGCGCCTTCCGGGGGAGCGGGATCCGCGGCCTACATCGTGACGTCCTCCAGCATCTCCGTGACCAGGGCGGCGATCGGCGAACGCTCCGAGCGGGTCAGCGTGACGTGCGCGAACAACGGATGGCCCTTGAGCTTCTCCACCACCGCCACCACGCCGTCGTGCCTGCCGACCCGGAGGTTGTCGCGCTGGGCGACGTCGTGGGTGAGCACGACCCGGGAGTTGGCCCCGATCCGGCTCAGCACCGTCAGAAGCACCCCGCGCTCCAGCGACTGCGCCTCATCCACGATCACGAAGGCGTCGTGCAGGGAACGGCCGCGGATGTGGGTGAGCGGGAGCACCTCCAGCATGCCCCGGTCCATGACCTCCTCGATCACCTCGGGCGTGGTGACCGCGCCCAGGGTGTCGTAGACGGCCTGCCCCCACGGGCTCATCTTCTCGTTCTCGGAGCCGGGCAGGTAGCCCAGCTCCTGACCGCCCACGGCGTACAGCGGGCGGAAGACGATGACCTTGCGGTGCTGGCGGCGCTCCAGTACGGCTTCCAGACCCGCGCAGAGGGCGAGGGCGGACTTGCCGGTGCCCGCCCTGCCGCCCATCGACACGATGCCGACCTCGGGGTCCATCAGGAGGTCGAGTGCGATGCGCTGCTCGGCGGAACGGCCGTGCAGGCCGAACACCTCCCGGTCGCCGCGGACCAGCCGCACCGATTTGTCGGGCAGCACCCGGCCCAGTGCCGAACCCCGGCTGGACAGCAGCCGCAGGCCCGTGTGGGTGGGCAGGTCACGGGCGTCGGCCAGATCGGCGGTGCCGTGCTCGAAGAGCGTCTCGACGTCTTCCGCGGTCACCTGGAGCTCGGCCATGCCGGTCCAGCCGGACTCGAACACCAGCTCGGCACGGTACTCCTCCGCGGCGAGGCCGATGGAGGCGGCCTTGACCCGCAGCGGCAGGTCCTTGGAGACCAGCACCACGTCGCGTCCCTCCGCGGCGAGGGTCCGCGCCACGGTGAGGATGCGGGTGTCGTTGTCGCCGAGCCGGAAGCCGACGGGCAGGATCGATGGGTCACTGTGGTTGAGCTCGACCCGTAGGTAGCCCTCGCCGATCGGCATGGGCTCGTCCAACCGCCCGTGTGTCACCCTCAGGTCGTCAAGGTATCTCAGCGCCTTGCGCGCGAAGTATCCGAGCTCTGGATGATGGCGTTTGCCCTCCAACTCGGTGATGACGACGATCGGGAGGACGACCTCATGCTCGGCGAAGCGGCTCATCGCCGCTGGATCCGCCAGCAGTACCGAGGTGTCCAGGACGTACGTACGCCGGCTGGTGACCGGCGACGTGGGTGAGGACGAAGGGTTTGCCACGCGTTCTCCCCCGGGCGCCATACGGGGCGCCCTGCCATGAGCTGGGATGCGGACCGGACCCGGGCCCACGCTCGCGGCTTGCCGAGGGGGTGCCGGTATCCGGCCCTCCTTGGCAGTCGTGACGCAAAGGCGGGCCCTCTCCGGAGTAGGCGGGCTGTGCCCACCTACTTGTTACGGTACGTCCTGAATACCCAGCTTCCAAAGGGACAAGCCTGTCCGAAAGGGGGTGTTCATGTGATGTTTCAGTTTCCGTACCGCCGGTGCCGCGCGGCGTACGAACGGAGAGCCCGCAAGAAATCGACCCTGCGGAAATCAGGCCAGTAGGCCTCGCAGAAGTAAAATTCGGAGTGGGCGCTCTGCCAGAGCAGGAAGCCGGAGAGCCGCTGCTCTCCCGAGGTCCGGATGACGAGATCCGGGTCGGGCTGACCGCGCGTGTAGAGATGCTCCGCGATGTGCTCCACATCGAGAACCTCGACCAGGTCCTCAATGCTCGCGCCCTTGCTGGCGTGCTCCTGGAGAAGGGAGCGCACCGCATCAGCGATCTCACGCCTTCCTCCATACCCAACGGCAACGTTCACAATCAAACCTGGACGGTGTGATGTTGCTTCTTTTGCATTTTTCAGGACATGGGCCGTGTGGTCAGGGAGAAGATCGAGCGCGCCCATGGGGTTGATGTGCCATCCGTCGGCGACGAGCTCCTGGACCACATCCTCAATGATCTTCATCAGGAGGTCCAGTTCGTCCTTGGGCCGGTTGATGTTGTCACTGGACAGCAGCCACACGGTGACGACCTCGACACCGGCCTCCCGGCACCAGCCGAGGAGCTCGGAGATCTTGTCCGCGCCCTTGCGATGACCCCGGCTGACGTCGTCGAGACCCATCGAACGCGCCCAGCGACGGTTACCGTCCACGATGACACCGACGTGCCGGGGGACCATCTCCTTCTGGCGGGACAGCTTCATCTCCAGCCGCCGCTCGTACAGCCGGTAAACGAGATCGCGCACGCTCATTGGAGCCCCTCCCCCAACGCCCGTCGTCGAGAGCGCTGACAGGCAATTATCGCCGCCCGGAAGACCCCTCCACCCCGTCTAGCGGGTTCTGGTTGAATTTCCGGACTTCTGCGGCGACAGGCACTCCTCCGCTTCGGTGATGAGCGCTCCCACGAAAGCGCCCAGCTCAGCTGAGGTCAGAACAGCCCGCATTCCCATTCCGCCGCGACCCCATGCCTCCACGAAAGCCCTTCTGGTCAATCGCCATTCGCCCGCCGCTCCGCGCTGAGCGGGAATCCAGATCGGTATGGTGCGCAGCTGACATCGGAGTTCGCCCCCACTGACGACCCCGTTCCTGGTCCGGTAACGGAAGGCGAACAGTTCTTCCTCGTCGGGAAACCGGTCGTCAGGGTCGGGCCACTGCGCCGCGAAATCGGCGCGGGCCTCGGCAACGCCCCTGGCCAGCCGGACCAGGAGCCAGCCGCACCGCTCTCCCACCGTTCCGTAGAGCGTGCCGTCGCGATGGAGTTCGAGTGTTACCTCGTACGGCAGGCCGACACTGTCCCGGCACGCCACCGGCGTAACGGTCAGATACGACCCATCAAGACAACGCAGTCCCCCCACCTCACAGAGGGTATCCCCGGCACAGCCTGCTAAAACGTTCCTAACGCCAGCCGGGTCCGCGCGGCGGCGGGCTGCTCAACGACAGCACCCCGGCCACTTCCCGGTCCTTCATCTGGCTCAGGCCGTACAGGGCGACCCCGAAGAGACCGAACTCGCCGCCGGAGGTACGGTCCCGAGGTCGTGGAGGCAGGATCCTCTCCTCGCGGTGGCGCAGGCGGTAGTGCGCCAGGGCGGCCTCTCCCAGGCGTGTGGGGGCCAGCCGCGTGCCCTCGTCCTCGAGCAGTCCCAGCTCCTGCAGCCGCTCGACCAGCCCGGCCACTCCGGAACCCCGGAGGGCGACCTCCGCTCTGACGTCCCAGACCATGACGCCGTCGGGCCGGGCATCGAGCATGGCGAGGATGTCGGCTTCCACCGGGTCCACGGCCTCTTCGGACGCACCGGCCACCCTGGTCAGCGTCCCGTCACGCTGGGTCCGGATCAGCTCCCTGGCGGCCAGCGAGGCCAGGGCGGTGTTCGCCACCCGGAACCGCCCGCCCGCCAGCTGGGCCAGCTCGTAGACGCCCACCTCGGGCCCCTTGTAGACCTTCGGGGCACGTATCGCCAGTCTCAGCGCGATCAGACCTGCCACCACCACCAGGGCGATGACCACAACGATGATCAGAGTGGACACCATGGCGACTTCCGGAAGCGGGCCCCGGCGTCGTGGAGACGCACGGGGCCACACGGAACCTATCGGCGGACGGCCCTCTCAGCCCAGGCGCTCGACCAGCGCGTTGTACTCATCCCAGAGCTCCTTGGGGAGGTGGTCGCCGAAGGTCTCGAAGAAGGCCGGGATCAGCGACGCCTCCTCCTTCCAGACCTCCCTGTCCACGCTCAGCAGGGTCCGCAGGTCCTCGGCCGAGATGTCGAGCCCCTCGGTGTCGAGCTCGGCGGGGAGCAGGCCGATCGGCGTCCGCACCGCCTCCGCCTCGCCGTTGAGGCGCTCGACGATCCACTTGAGGACGCGGCTGTTCTCCCCGAAGCCGGGCCAGATGAACGTGCCCTCGTTGTTCTTGCGGAACCAGTTCACGTAGTAGATGCGCGGCAGCCGGACGTCCGCGCGCTGGCCCATCCTGATCCAGTGAGCGAAGTAGTCGCCCATGTTGTAGCCGCAGAACGGCAGCATCGCGAACGGGTCGCGGCGCAGCTCGCCGACCTTGCCCTCGGCCGCGGCGGTCTTCTCCGAGGCGATGTTGGCTCCGGTGAAGACCCCGTGCTGCCAGCTCAGCGACTCGGTCACCAGGGGGACCGCGGTGGCGCGGCGTCCACCGAACAGGATCGCCGAGATCGGCACGCCCTTGGGGTCCTGCCACTCGGGGGCGATCGTCGGGCACTGCGCGGCGGGCACCGCGAAGCGGGCGTTGGGGTGTGCGGCGGGCTCCTCGCTGTCCGGGGTCCAGGAACGCCCCTTCCAGTCGGTCAGGTGCGCCGGAGGCTCCTTGGTAAGGCCCTCCCACCACACGTCGCCGTCGTCGGTGAGGGCGACGTTGGTGAAGATGCTGTTACCCCAGAGCGTCTTGATCGCATTGGCGTTGGTGGCCTCGCCGGTGCCGGGCGCCACGCCGAAGAAACCGGCTTCGGGGTTGATGGCGTACAGGCGGCCGTCGGCCCCGAAACGCATCCAGGCGATGTCGTCGCCGACCGTCTCGACCTTCCAGCCCGGGATGGTCGGCTGGAGCATGGCCAGGTTGGTCTTGCCGCACGCGCTCGGGAACGCCGCGGCGACGTAGCGGGTCTCCCCGGAGGGCGGGGTGAGCTTGAGGATGAGCATGTGCTCGGCCAGCCAGCCCTCGTCACGGGCCATCGTGCTGGCGATGCGCAGCGCGTAGCACTTCTTGCCGAGCAGCGCGTTGCCGCCGTAGCCCGACCCGTAGGACCAGATCTCCCGGGTCTCGGGGAAGTGGCTGATGTACTTGGTGGAGTTGCACGGCCACGGCACGTCGTGCTGGCCAGGTTCGAGCGGGGCACCGACCGAGTGGACGGCCTTCACGTAGCTGCCGCGCTCCTCGATGAGCCGCAGCGCCGCCGCGCCCATGCGCGTCATGACGCGCATGGAGACGACCACGTACGGCGAGTCGGTGATCTCCACGCCGAGCTGGGAGATGTCACCGCCCAGCGGGCCCATGCAGAACGGCACGACGTACATGGTGCGGCCGCGCATGCTGCCCTTGAAGACCTTGCCGAAGGTCTTGCGCATCTCGGCGGGCGCGATCCAGTTGTTGGTCGGCCCGGCGTCCTCCTCGCGCTCGGAACAGATGTAGGTCCGGTCCTCGACGCGGGCGACGTCGCTCGGGTCCGAGGCGGCGTAGAAGCTGTTCTGCCGTTTGACCAGGCGCTTGAACGTTCCCTGCTCGACCAGCAGGTTCGTCAGGCGCGTCCATTCGATCTCCGAGCCGTCACACCATTCGATCCGGTCGGGCTGGGTGAGCTCGGCGATCTCCTTGACCCACGCCTCCAGCTCTTTGTGGCTGGTCGGGTTGGGGGTGGTTACGTCTACGATAACGGACACTGCTGGGGCTCCTTACACTTCTCAGGGCCAAAACATCATTGACCGAAAAACCGCATTCAATCCAATTGGCGTAGACCATTGAATACGCGCGGCTGGGCGTCGGGCCGCCCTCGGTCCGCCCGCCCCGTAGGACATACGGGCTGGCAGAAGCCGTTGACATCGTGAGAACCTACCCAGAAGAAGAGAAAATAAAGAAAGCCGTTGCGGCAGTGGTATAGGCCATTGGCAGAGGTCTAAACCAATGATCGAATAGGTTCAGACCAATTTTCGGACGTTTTCCCTGACCAGCCTCAGGAGTTCACGTCCGGGCCCGAGGCCCGCACCCGGTCGACATGCTGAAGTGCGTCCCGCAGATCGGTGAGCCAGGTGTCGGTGTTCCTGCCCACCAGGCGCACGCACCACGCCAGCGCGTCACTCCGGCTGCGGGCCACTCCGGCGGCCACGAGCGTGTCGAGCACCCGTCGCTCCGACTGTCGCAGCCGGGTCATGACCGGCACCGACAGTGTGGTGAACATCACCGTCCTGTCACCGACCACGACTCCCCAGGAGACCTTCCGGCGGAAGCGGCGCTCCGCCTCCAGCGCGATCTCGATGCGACATTCCCTGGTCTCCTCCCGGAAACGCTCCACGCCCCCCTCCACGGCGGCGGCCCGCTCCACCTCGGAGACGTCGTCACCGAACGCGGGGGCCCGGAGCCTGCCGATCACCGCGATCTCCTCGCGGTCCGGCACGATCTCCGGCTCCCCCTCGAACCACTCCGCGGGCAGCCGGCCGGAGAACCATCCCCGGAGCTTCTGCACTGCTTCTTTGCTTTCCATGTAATCAAGATTACGCCCGCCTCTTCGGGGAGGCCAGGAGCGGATATTGACATCAACTAGTTTTTGAGAGTTACTTTCAAATTATGGATACTTTCACTTCTTCGAGGCGCTGGTGGGCCCTGGCCGCACTGGTCCTCAGCGTCCTGCTCATCGGGCTGGACGCCACGGTCCTCAACGTCGCGCTGCCCACGCTGGTCGTGGGACTCGGCGCCACCACCAGCGACCTGCAGTGGATCGTGGACGCCTACCTGATCCCGTTCGCCGCCCTCATGCTTCCCGTGGGGGCGTTCGGCGACAGGTTCGGCCGCAAGCGCCTGCTGCTGGCCGGGCTGGCCCTCTTCGGCACGGCGTCGGTGGCCGCGGCCCTGGCGACCGGGTCGGCGACACTGATCGCGGCCCGCGCGCTCCTCGGCGCCGGCGCGGCCCTGATCATGGTGCTGTCGACGTCGATCCTGCCCAGCGTCTTCCCCCCGCACGAGCGCTCCAGGGCCATCGCCGTCTGGTCCGCGGGCATGGGCCTGGGCCTGCCCCTCGGCCCGATCATCGGCGGCTACCTGCTCGACCACTTCTGGTGGGGCTCGATCTTCCTGATCAACATTCCGGTGGTCGTGGTCACCCTGGTCGCGTCGGCCATGCTCCTGCCGGAGTCCAGGGATCCGGCCCGTCCCGCCATCGACGTGCCCGGCACGCTGCTGTCGGTCACCGGGCTCGCCGCCCTGGTCTACGGAGTGATCGAGGCCCCCGCGCGCGGATGGACCGACCTCGGCGTACTCGCCGCCGTCCTCTCCGGAATCGCGCTGATCGCGGTGTTCGTGGTGGTGGAGGCCCGGTCGAAGGCGCCGATGATGGACCTCCGGCTCTTCCGCGACCGGGTGTTCCTGCCGGGTGCGCTGGGGGCGACCCTCGTCTCGCTGGGGATGATGGGCGTGCTGTTCGTGGTCCCGCTGCACCTGCAGGCCGTGCTCGACCACGACGCGTTCGGCACCGGTATCCGGGTGGTCCCCATGGTGCTGGGCCTCATGGCCGGGGGCCTGGCCGGCGAACGGCTCCTCAAGGTGGCCGGACTCCGTGTGATCATGCCGATCGGCCTGCTGGTGCTCGCCGCCGGGCTGGCTCTCGGCGCCCTCACCGACGTCTCAGCCGGGTACGGTCCCATGGCCGTGTGGCTGTCGATCGCGGGCGCGGGTGTGGGCCTGGCGATGGTCCCGGCCATGGACGGGGTCCTCGCCGTACTGCCGGAGGACAGGGTGGGTGCCGGGTCCGGCGTCCTGCAGACGCTCCGGCAGACGGGCGGAGCGCTCGGCGTGGCCGGGCTGGGCAGCCTGCTGTCGGCCGTCTACGTCAACGGGCTGCCGGCCGGGGTGCCGGAGGTCGCCAGGGACTCGGTGACGGCGGCCGTACGGCTCGGCGACGCGGCGCTCACCGCGGCGGCCAGGCAGGCGTACACGCTGGCGATGGACACGGTGCTCGGGGTCTGTGCGGTGCTCGTGCTGGTGAGCGCGGGGCTCGTGTCGGTGTTCATGCGCGCCGCCGAGCCGCGAGAATCGGCACATGAGCTCACCTCCACGCCCTGAGGGCCTGCGTGAACGGAAGAAGGCCAAAACCCGGCGGATGATCCAGGACCACGCCCTGCGACTGTTCGCCGAGCAGGGGTACGAGGCCACGACGGTCGAGCAGATCGCCGAGGCCGCGGAGATCTCCCCCAGCACCTTCTTCCGCTACTTCCCCACCAAGGAGGACGTCGTCGTCCAGGACGACTACGACCCCCTCCTGATGTATATGCTGGCCGCGCAGCCGGCGGACCTGGCGCCGGTTCCCGCTCTCCGCGCCACCCTGCGCGGGGCGTTCGAGCAGATCCCCCAGGAGGAGGAGCTGCAGATCCTGGCCCGCACCAGACTGCAGCTCAGCCATACCGCGCTGCGCGCCAGGGCGGTGGACAACATGATGACCACGATCGACATGCTCGCCGAGGGCGTCGCCCGGCGCCTGGGGCGCGAGGCCACCGACCCGCTGAGCCGCACGGCCGCCGGAGCCGTGGTCGGCGCGATGATCGCCGCCCTGTTCGCCTGGGCCGAGGCCAACGGCACCAGACGCCTGGCCGACGCCGTCGACGAGGCCCTCGGCCTCCTGGAGGCGGGCCTGCACCCCTGAGCGCCCCGCGCCTCCTGGAGGCGGACCCGCACCCCTGAGCGCCCCGCGCCTCCTGGAGGCGGACCCGCACCCCTGAGCGCCTCGCGCCTCCTCCGAGAGGGCCTGGGCGTTCGGGGCGCTGCCCTCCCCCGATCCCGGTGCGTCAGCGGACCCGGGCCGCGATGTCCGGGCTGATCCGCACGGCACCGGCGAAGTTGCGGGTGCTGACGGGGACGAGCTTGACCACGTCACCGGTCCTGGGGGCGTGCAGCATCTTGCCGTTACCCCAGTAGATCGCCACGTGGGAGACGTAGGTGGGGTTGGTCGGGTCGTGCCGCCAGAACAGCAGGTCCCCGGGCTGGGCCTGGGAGAGCGGAATCTGCGGGCCCGAGACGAACTGCTGGTGTGTCACCCGGGGCACCTTGACGCCCGCCTGGGCGTAGGCCCACTGGACCAGGCCCGAGCAGTCGAAGGTGTCCGGCCCCTCCGCACCCCACACATACGGACGTCCGAGCTTGCTGATCGCCGCGGTGAGGGCGGTCCTGAGCTGGGGAGCGGTCATGAAGGCGCTTGCCGACCAGGTCGTGCGCAGGGGGACCGGCAACACCGGATTGATCGTGGCGATCTGACTGCCCCGGGGCAGGATCCGCAGCAGAGTGCGGCGCAGCTTGGCCGAATCGACCTTCGGAGCGCTCACCACCAGCGCGTTGTTCTCGGGGATGCCCAGCGCGCGGGCGGTCTGCCGGGAGACCACGGCGTCGATGGCGCCCATGCCCATCGTCGCGTAGGCGCCCACGCGCAGGGTCTGCCGGGCCGTGGTGACGGACTTGCCCAGCGGCATACCGCCGTCGTTGCCGAGGACGAAGGAGACGGCGATCTCACCGGCGGAGATGTTACGCCAGAGCCTGTCGGAGCGCGCTGTCGGCTTGGGAGTGTAGGCGCGGAACGTCGAGGGGTTCACCCCCAGGGTCTGCACCCGCTTGCCGTCCATGCCCACCTCCGCCGCGTCGGCGCGTTCCACCGCCCGCACCCCGGTGACCTGCGCGATCTTCGCGACCACGGCCGAGGACAGTGGTCTGGTGGCGACGACGAAGAGGTGCGGCCGGTGGATCGAGGTCAGCGGGGCAACCGGAGGCGGCGGGGCCGGTGTGGGCCCGGCCGCGGTCACGTCGCCCTGGATGGTCTGCCTGGCGACGGGCCTGCGCAGGGCGACCGCCTCGGGGACCTGCCCCGGCAGCTGGGTGACGACCACCACGCCCGTGGCCAGCACGGCGACGAGGAGAAGCACGACGGCGGGGAACACCTGCCGGGGCAGGCGCCGGCCGTAGCGGAGGCGCGGGCGGTAGGCGAGGTCCTGCCGGGCCTCGTGGATCAGGCCGGAGACGCGTGTCCGCCGATCCGGCACGAGACCCCCTTCCACCCGTTCGGCTCCAGCCCTAAGAGAGTGCCGTACGCCGCGCCACGATGCACGCGATCCCGCCAAAACACTCTGTTAACCGCAACACAGTCACAAGCTGGACGACACGCTTTAAAAGCACGCCTTAGCCAACAGGCTCATGAACACGGCGATCCGCCGGAAAGGGATCCGGCGGATCGACTGGTTCGGGGGGAGGTCAGTTGCCGATGTACGGCACGGCCTCAAGAATCTCGACCGTGTTGGAACGGCCGTTGGGCATGGTGTAGGTGGCCTTCTCACCGATCTTCTTGCCGTTGATCGCCGAGCCGAGCGGCGACCGGGGCGAGTAGACGTCGATCGGGGCGCCGCTCTCCTCTCGGGAAGCCAGCAGGAAGGCGACCTCCTCGTCATCGCCCTCGAATCGCACGGTGACGGTCATGCCGGGGCCGACCACACCTTCGGTGCGGGGCGCCTCGCCCACCTTGGCGTTTTCGATGATCTGGTGGAGGTGGAAGATGCGGGCCTCCATCTTGCCCTGCTCGTCCTTGGCGGCGTGGTAGCCGCCGTTCTCCTTCAGGTCACCCTCTTCGCGGGCGGCCTCGATCTTCTTGGCGATGTCGACGCGCCCAGGCCCCGAGAGGTGTTCGAACTCCGCCTTCAGGCGGTCGTACGCCTCCTGAGTGAGCCAGGTGACGCTCTCGTTGTGGGAGTCGGCCACGGGTTCTCCTTGCTTCCTCTATGGGGGCTTCGTACGTGGGTAGCTGACGTTCGAATTTTCGAAAGGCTAACAAGTTAACGGCTCGAACGCTTCCCCAAATGTCTCACTATACGAGATAGCAGTGGTGGACGTCGCCCGAAGTGGCCAGGGCACTGGTCTCTAGCCGCTCAGTAAGCCGGACATATCCCTCACCAGCCGGAATAGCGACCTCCCGGCTCCCGACTTCCACATGCGAGACATCCATGGCCCGCAACCGGCAGAGGGCCGCGCGGTCGGACGGCTTGACCACCTCAAAGGTGATCTGAATAGAATCGCCGCGGCCGGGATCAAAAGCGATGACCCGGTTGATCACTTCGGTGTCCCCCTTGGCCGCCCACATCACGTAACCCCAGCCACCGGCGCACACCGCGCACAGGATCGCGATCACGACGTGCACGACGAAGCGTCCCCTGCGCTCCGGACGGTCGGGGAAGTCGTCCGGGGTGCCGAGAATCGGACCGTCCTGCCGGTCCTTTTCGGCCTCGCTGGTGGCCATGACGGAATCTCCCTGCACTACCTCGGCGTTATCCGAGACAATTGTCCCTCGCGGGGGCCTCGCCCTCGCGACCGCCATAAGAGAAACTAACCTCTCCCTGGAGTGACTCAGGCCAACCCGGGGAGCGGCGCGGCATCGGAGCGAGCACAGTGGACCGTACGGCGGAGCCGGTCGCCCACGGGGCGAGCGAGGATCTGAGCGCGACCTATACAGAGGAGACATCGAGCCCGTGAGTGCACCGCTGCGGCTGATGGCCGTTCACGCGCACCCTGACGACGAGTCGAGCAAGGGCGCCGCCACCATGGCGCGCTATGTCGCCGAAGGCGTGGAGGTGCTCGTCTGTACCCTCACCGGAGGAGAACGTGGCTCAATCTTGAACCCCAAGATGGACCGCCCCGAGATCCTGGAGAACATCGGTGAGGTCCGGCGACTGGAGATGGAGCGCGCCCGGGAGATCCTCGGCGTGCAGCAGCGTTTCATGGGGTTCGTCGACTCGGGGCTGCCGGAGGACGAGAACGAGCCGCTGCCCGAAGACTGCTTCGCCGTCCAGCCGATCGAGATCGCCTCGGCGCCGCTGGTCGCCGCCGTGCGCGAGTTCAGGCCGCACGTCATCCTCACCTACGACGACGACGGCGGCTACCCGCACCCGGACCACATCATGACCAACCGGGTGTCGGTGGAGGCCTTCGAGGCCGCGGGCGACCCCGACCGCTATCCCGAGGCCGGGGAACCCTGGCAGCCGCTCAAGCTCTACTACCACATGGGCTTCACCAAGGACCGGTTCGAGGCGCTGCACGAGGCGATGGACTCCCGCGGCATGGGCTCCCCCTACGCCGACTGGATCGCGCGCTGGGAGGACCGCCCGCAGAAATGGCCGGTGACCACCCGCATCCCCTGCGGCGACTACTTCGAGATCCGTGACGAGGCGCTGCTCGCCCACGCCACCCAGGTCGACCCCGACGGCTTCTGGTTCGTCTGCCCGCGCGAGCTGCAGCGTGAGGTCTGGCCGACGGAGGACTACCACCTGGCCCGATCCCTCGTGGACACCGGGCTTCCCGAGGACGACCTGTTCACCGGCATCCACGCCGAAGAGGTGTCGCCCGCCTGCCACTGACGCGACCGAGGGGGGGCGGTGGCAGACTTGAGGGGTGATTGCACTTGACACCATCGCCAAGGGTGACTTCGGCCCGGGTCTTCTGGGGTTTCTCGTCGTCGCCGCTCTGGGGTTGGCGCTGTTCCTGCTCGTGAAGTCGATGAGAAGGCAGATCTCCAGGATCGAGGTCCCGTCCGAGGCCGACCTGAAGAAGCACGACCCCACCGCCTAGCCCGCTCCGGGCATGATGACGGGGACCGCTCCTCCGCCGGGCCATCCGGCCGCGGGCGCCGTCCAGAGGTGGGCCCTCCGTTCCGGAAGGTCCGCCTCCGCTCGGCGGCCGCCGGCCGCCGGCCCGGCCGGCACCCTCAGTCCGCCGACCAGGCCCGCTCCAGCGCCTTGGGCAGGCCCCAGCGGCCCAGCGGGGTGAGTACCTCGGTCTTGTCCACGATCCCCAGGCACGCCCAGAGCGGCGTTACGGAACTGAAGAGTGTCTCCGCCGCCTCCAGGTCGTCCGGCTCGTCCATCTGGACGTCGATGTCCTCGGACTCGGCGATGAACCGGGCGATCCGCTCGGGCGAGGCCAGCACCCCTGGACCGCGCCTGGCCAGGGCTGCCACCACCGCCAGCCAGTCCGCGTGGTGGATCGCGCACAGCGCGGCCAGCACGGTGTCCTCGTGGCTGAGCTCGCCCTCCAGATCGGAGAACCTCTCCGGCGTGTCGTCGTCCTCGGGCAGGTCGGAAATGGGCCCCGCGATGCCTGCCGTGACGGTGAGCCAGAGCTCCTCGTCGTCGGCGGGCAGTGGCGCCCCGCCATACCCGGCGCAGGCCCGCAGCACGTTCCCGGGGTAGCCGGGGCCGGACAGCACCTCGCGTAGCCGTACACACGCCGCCCGCAGATCTCCAGCGGGCCGCTCGGGGTCGGGCAGATCGGCCAGGATGCGCCGCAGCTCGCTGAGGGCGAACGCCTCCTCCTCGTCCCAGGCAGCGAACAGTTCCTCGTCCTGCTCGTCGCTGACCGCCATCCCGGGCACCCGGCCGTCGGGCATCGGGCTGTCGAGCCAGCGTTCCTGCAGTTCCTCGTAGACCTCCCGGGCCTGCTCGTCCCCCAGCGCGAGCGCGTCCGGATCGATCTCCCCGGCGGCGACCCGCTCCTCCAGGTAGGCGACCAGCCCGCGGAACATCTCCTCGGCGATCGGCCCCCGCTCGTCCTCCTCGGGCCAGACGAAGAAGCTCCGGGTGAGCAGGAGCGGCTCGGTGCCGGTGGACTCCAGCCACCGCTGCACGTCCCCCACGGTCGCGCCGCCGGACTCGATCGCCCGCAGCGTCGTCTTGGCGGACTCCCAGAAAGGCGAGGACAGCGGGTTTCCCGTCGCCGTCAGCGCCCGGCGCAGGTCGGGGAGGGCGACCAGCGCCATCCCCGACGGCACCGCGAGCAGAGCACGGGCCACATCACGGCGGGTCAGCTCGGCGGCCGGCCGCCCGGCATGCACACAGACGAAGTCGAGATCCACGCCCAGTGAGCCTACGCCCGAAGACGCGTGAACACACCTCTCGCCCCGGGGACACGTCCGCCACCCCGTCCCGGCCGGACCCGTCAGGGGGTGATCCGGGCGAGGGCCGCGGTGTAGATCTCGACCGCTCCGTCGATCTTCGAGATCTCGCAGAACTCGTCGGTGACATGCGCCTGTTCGGGCTCGCCGGGGCCGCAGATCACGGTGGGAACGCCACCGCAGGCCGGGCCCAGCACAGAGGCGTCGGTGAAGTAGCTGGCGGCCGGACGGTCACCCGGCGGACGGGCCCCTGCGGCGAGCAGCACGCTCACGAAGGGATCCTCCGGGTCGGTCCACACCGCGGGCAGGTCGACCAGCACCTCCAGCGACGTCTCCCCGCCCAGTTCGGCCCGGAGCCGCTCGCGGAGCCGCGCGTGGTCCTGCCCGGTGATCGTGCGCAGGTCGACGGTCGCCTCGGCCAGGTCGGGGACGGAGTTGACGTTGATCCCGCCGTGCGCCGTACCCACGTTCACGGTGGAGGCACCGAGCATGGCGTGTGCGGGAACACCGAGATCGAAGTCCTCGACCCTGCCGATCGCACGGGCCAGCTTGTAGATCGCGTTGTCGCCGAGGTGGGGCATCGAGCCGTGCGCGGTACGGCCGTGGGCGATCATCTTCAGCCACAGGGCGCCCTTGTGCCCGAGCAGCACCCGGTTGGCGGTCGGCTCGGCCACCAGCAGCGCCCGGGATCGCCCGACCAGGTTGCGGGCGATCATGTCGACCGCACCCTCGCAACCGGTCTCCTCACCCACGGTGAGAACGAGCTCCAACGCCACCCGAGGGCCGTGGCCGCCCGCGTGCCGCTCGGCGGCGACCACCATCGCGGCCACCCCGGCCTTCATGTCACTGGACCCGCGCCCGTAGAGCCGGTCGCCGTCCACCTCGGCCTCGTGCGGCCCGTGCGTCCAGTCCTGGCCTCCCAGCGGGACCGTGTCGAGATGGCCGGTGAGGGTGACCGGCAGGCCCGATCCCCACCGGGCGACCAGTCCGGTACGGCCGGCGGCGTAGTCGTGCGCCCGGACCTCGAATCCGGCGGCCTCGAGACGGCGGGCAAGGGGCTCGGCGACCGCGGCCTCGCCGCCGCCGACCGTGTCGATTCTGATCAGCTCACGGGTCAGCGCCAGTGCGTCGCTCATGTGGGTGTTTCCTCTCCGGTCACGGTGGGTGCCCCGCCGACGGGCCCGCTGGTCTCGCGGACGGACCTGCCCGTCCCAGGGACGGGCCTGCTGGTCTCGCGGACGACGAGCTGCGGGGCGATGGCGATGCGCTGCGCGGGACGCGGGTCATCCATCCGCACCTGGCCCAGCAGCCGCAGCGCCTCGGCCGCGATCGCCTCGACCGGCTGGCGCACGGTGGTGAGCGGCGGGTCGCACATCGCGGCGTAGCCGACGTCGTCGAACCCGACCACCGACACCTCCTCGGGGACCCGTACCCCGCCGAGCCTCAGCGCCCGCAGCAGACCGATCGCGATTTCGTCGTTTCCGCAGATCACCGCGTCGGGCAGCGGCCCCTCCGCGAGGAGCGACCGCCCCGCCTCGACACCCCAGCCAAGGGTGAAGTCGCCCAGCAGCGGGGAACGGGCCTCCCCCCCCGCACGCGCGGCGGCGCGCTGGAAGCCGTCCAGCCGCACGCGGGCGGAGGAGGTCACCAGCCGGCTGCCCACGAAGGCGACGGAACGGGCGCCACCCGCGACCACGTGATCCACCGCCAGGGTCAGAGCCTGCGCGTCGTCCACGCCCACCCAGTCCGCCCCGCCACCCTCGATGTACCGGTCGACCTGCACCAGGGGGACCTGTCCGGCGGCGTTCAGCACGGCCGGCACGCTGGCCTCCATGTCACACGGGCTGATGATCAGGCCGTCCACCCGACGTGCCATGAGCGTGTCCAGCCGCCTGGCCTCGATCTCCGGGGTGTACTGCGAGGAGCAGAGCAGGAGGTCCACGCCGGTCTGCTGGAGCTGCTGCTCCACCGCCTCAACGATCATGGTGAAGAACGGGTTGCCGATGCCGGGAACGACCATGCCGATCGTCTCGGTGGTCTGGTCCCGTAGCGCCTTGGCGACGGCATTCGGCCGGTAGCCGAGCTCGGCGGCGGCCTGCGCCACCCGCTGGGCCACGTCGGCCCCGACCTTGCGCCGTCCGGAAAGGGCGCGCGAGGCGGAGGCCACGGAGACGCCCGCGGCCCTGGCCACATCGTGGATCGTCACACCCATCGCTGAAATCGATTTCCCTCGTTGGATCACGCTCGGGGCGGCCCACCGTGGACCACCGGGGCAGTCGGCAGCTTATCGCGGAACATCCCTGCCAGGGGAGAGGTTAAGTAAAAACCGACTTTTTGGACATACGTAACCTTGACGTCAGATTGTCGCCGTAGTTAGCATCGCGCCTACTGGTAATCGATTACCAAAGCTGCCCCCCCAAAGCAGTCCCCCGAAAGGCTGATCCGATGGCACGATCCAATCGACTCACCCGGCTGACAGTCACCTCCGCGCTGCTGGCCACCGGCCTGCTGGCCGCGGCCTGTGGCGGCACCGACGGCGCCGCCTCGGACGGCTCCGGGGGCGGCAAGCTCCGCGTCGGCCTCGTACAGATCAACCAGCAGGCGGTCTTTTTCAACGAAATGAACGCCGGCGCCCAGCAGGCGGCCCAGGAGGCGGGCGTCGATCTCACGATCTTCAACGCCAACGACGACGCGGCCAAGCAGAACGAGGCCGTCGACAACTTCGTCCAGCAGCAGTTCGACGCCGTCATCGTGGTGGCCATCGACGTGGAGGGCATCAAGCCCGCCGTCAAGATCGCCAAGGACGCCGGGCTGAAGGTCGTGGCAGTCGACGCGATCGTGGACTCCCCCGCGGTCGACACCCAGGTGGGTGTGGACAACGCCGCCGCCGCCAAGGAGGCCGGCGCGTTCGTGAACGACTGGGCCAAGCAGCAGAACCTGGCCACACCGAAGATCGGCGTGGTGGGCGCGCTCAACTCCTTCATCCAGAACATCCGCAAGGACGACTTCAACGCCACGGTGCAGGCGAACGGCGCCGAGATCGTGCAGACGGTGGACGGGCAGAACAAGCAGGAGGCCGCCATGACGGCCGCCGAGAACCTGCTCACCTCCCGCTCGGACATGGACGCCATCTACGCCACCGGCGAGCCCGCGCTGCTCGGCACCGTGGCGGCGGTGAAGTCGCAGAACGCCGCGGACCGGGTCAAGGTCTTCGGCTGGGACCTCACCAAGGAGGCGATCAGCGGCATCGACGCCGGCTTCGTCGCCGGAGTCGTCCAGCAGGACCCCCGGACCGAGGGCTACGAGGCGGTCAAGGAGGCCAAGGCCCTGGCCGACGGCGGGCAGGCCAAGAAGAGCATCGACGTGCCCATCACGATCGTGACCAAGGACAACGTCGACAAGTACCGCACCACTTTCAAGTAGGCCGGCGGGAGACCCAACACAGATGAGCAAGCAGCAGGCGGAGGTCGCGGACCGGGTGGTCATGCGCGACATCCGCAAACGGTACGGAATGGTCGACGCCCTGCGCGGCGCAACCCTCCGGGTCGGCGTCGGCGAGGTCGTGGGGCTGGTCGGTGACAACGCCGCCGGCAAGTCCACCATGATGAAGGTACTGGCCGGCGCGGTCGTACCGGACTCCGGGGAGATCGTCTTCGACGGCCGCCCGGTGTCCTTCGCCAGTCCCCGCGACGCCCGCGAACTGGGCATCGAGATGGTGTATCAGGACCTCGCGCTCTGCGACGACATCGACGTGGCGGGCAACCTGTTCCTCGGCCGTGAGCCGCGCCGGGCCGGCGGCCTGCTGCTCGACGTAGCGAAGATGCACAGGGAGGCCCGGCAGCACCTCGACGCGCTCAACATCCGGATCCCGCTCACCGACATCCCGGTGGGCGGGCTCTCCGGCGGCCAGCGTCAGGCCGTGGCCATCGCCCGCGCGGTCACCTTCGCGCCCAAGCTCCTCATCCTTGACGAGCCCACGGCGGCCCTCGCGGTTACCGAGGTCGAGACGGTTCTCGAACTCATCAAGACGATCTCCGCTCAGGGGGTCTCCGTCATCCTCATCACCCACCGCCTTCAGGACCTCTTCCGCGTGTGCGACCGGCTCAGCGTGATGTACGAGGGGACGCTCCGCGCCGACCTCGACGCCCGCGAGACCAGCCTGGAGCAGCTCGTCTCGGAGATCGTCGCCCACGAACTGCCCGAGGGGGCACGATGACCGTCACCAGCGAGCGGGTGGTGACCACCCGGTCGGCCCGCGCCAGCGCGCATATCGGCACGCACGCCCAGACCATCGCGATCGGGGTCGTGCTGGTCGCACTACTGATCTTCTTCGCCTTCTCCGCCGACCGTTTCGCCACCACCGGCAACATGCTCAACCTGATCCGGCAGATCGCCCCGGTGCTGATCGTCGCGACCGCGATGACATTCGTGATCAGCACCTCCGGCATCGACCTGTCGGTCGGCTCGACCGTGGCGCTGTCGGGGTCGCTACTGGCGATCATGCTCCAGCACGGCTGGGATCCGACCCTCACCCTCATCGCGATCCTCGCGCTCGGCGCCGCGATCGGGTTCATCAACGGGTGGTTCTCCTCCTACCAGGGCATTCCACCATTCATCGTCACACTCGCCATGCTCTCGATCCTGCGTGGCACGGCACTGCGGGCCACCGAGGGCTACTCCACCCCGATCGACGGTGGGCTGTGGATCGTCCAGCTCGGCCAGGGCCGTATCGCCGGGATTCCGGTGCCGGCGATCCTCGCCGTGGTCATCGCGCTGATCGCCTGGCTGACCCTGACCCGCACCCCGTTCGGCCGCTACGTGATCGGCCTCGGCTCCAACGGGGAGTCGCTCCGCCGCACCGGCGTGAACACCCGCAGGGTCGGTCTCACCGTCTACGTCCTCACCGGCCTGGCCGCCGCGCTCGCCGGTGTGCTGATCGCGACCCGGCTCAGCTCGGGGTCCTCCAACGCGGGCACCGGCTTCGAGCTCGAGGTCATCACGGCCGTCGTCCTCGGCGGCACCAGCCTGTTCGGCGGCCGGGGCAGCATGCTCGGCACCATCCTGGGCGCCCTCGTCCTCGGTGTCATCGCCAACGGCCTGGTACTGCTGCACGTCTCGCCGTTCTACATCCAGATCGTCCAGGGCAGCATCCTGCTCCTGGCCGTCTTCGCCAACAGCAAGGTCTGGGCCAAGTTCGGCGCGGTGCGGAAATGACCGCCCGGGCCGGAGCGGGCAAGTCGGCGACGGCGACCGCGATGACGGTGCTCGGTGCGGTGCCCGTCGCCGAACTCGGCGTCACGCTCTGCCACGAGCATCTGCGCAACGACGGCGCCAGCGCCTGGCACCCGGCCCAGCCCGGCGACACCGAGGGGGAGCTGATCGCCGGCTCCCCGCTCCGGATGGATTTCCTCGGCCGGTTACGGCACGATCCCTACCTCTCCCGCGACAACGTCTCGCTTGACGACACCGAGGTCGCGGTCGAGGAGGCGGGCCGGTTCGCCGCTCACGGTGGCCGCACCCTGCTGGACGTGACCCCCGAGGGCATCGGCCGCGCGCCCGGCGAGCTGGTCCGGATCGCCCGTGCCACCGGCCTGAACATCGTGATGGGCTGCGGCTTCTACCTGGAGCGCACCCATCCGGCCCGGGTGCGCGAGATGGGTGTCGCCGACGTCGCCGCGGAGATCGAGCGGGACCTGGTCGACGGCGTCGGCGGAGTGCGCGCGGGGGTGATCGGCGAGATCGGGATCTCGCCGGACTTCACCCCGGCCGAGGAGAAGATTCTCCGCGGCGCCGCCCGCGCGCAGTCCCGCACCGGCGTGCCGCTCTCGGTGCACCTGCCCGGCTGGGTCCGGCACGGCCACCGGGTTCTCGACATCGTCGAGGAGGAAGGCGGGCTGCTCGCGGCCACGGTGCTGTCGCACATGAACCCCAGCCTGCGCGACCGCGACCACCAGGTGTCGCTCGCCGTCCGCGGCGCCTACCTGGAGTACGACATGTGCGGCATGGAGTATCTGTTCCCCGGGGAGGGCCAGTCTCCGTCCGACGAGGAGAACGCGGCGGCCATCGCCTGGCTGGTCCGTGCCGGATTCGGCGACCGGCTGCTGCTCTCCCAGGACGTGTTCCTCAAGACCATGCTGGTCCGGTACGGCGGAACCGGCTACGCGCACATCCTCACCCACTTCGTCCCCCGCCTGCACCGCCATGGGCTGACTCCGCAGGACACCCACCGGATGCTCGTCGCGAACCCGCGAGAGCTCTTCACCGCCGCGCACCGGCAGGTGCGGGCCGCCGCCCTGCCGTCCAACGGCTGAACACCCAGAGAAGGAGAGACCCCTATGACCCGCGTGCTGGTCGCCGGCGAGTCGTGGATCAGCGAGTCCACCCACTACAAGGGTTTCGACTCGTTCACCACATCGACCTACCACACCGGCATCGACCCGCTGCGTGACGTTCTGGTGGCCGACGGCATGGAGGTCGACCACCTGCCGGCGCACGACGTGCCGGGGCTGTTCCCCGGAACGCTCGACGAGCTGTCGGCCTACGACGTCATCGTGCTCTCCGACATCGGCGCCAACAGCATCCTGCTCCACCCCGACACGTGGCTGCACAGCAGGACGTCGGTCAACCGGCTCGACCTGCTGGCCGACTGGGTGGAGCAGGGCGGCGGCCTGGCGATGGCGGGCGGCTACCTGAGCTTCCAGGGGTTCGAGGCCAAGGCCGCCTTCCGCGGCACGGCCGTGGAGCGGGTGCTTCCCGCCCGGATGTCCCCCTACGACGACCGGGTGGAGACCCCCCAGGGCGTGCCCGGCGCCGTCACCGACCCGGACCACGTCATCGTCGCCGGGCTGCCCGCGGCCTGGCCCGGCCTGCTCGGCTACAACCGCTTCGAGCTCCCCCAGGACGCCACGCTGCTCGCCACCGTGAACGGTGACCCGCTGCTCGCCGTACGCGAGGCGGCGGCCGGGCGTACCCTCGCGTGGGCCTCCGACATCGCCCCCCACTGGTGCCCCGAGGAGTTCGTGAAGTGGGATGGTTACAGCACGCTCTTCACCCGCGCGGTGCGCTGGCTGGCGAAGGAGATCTGACATGCCGATCCCGGTGATCCTCGACTGCGACCCGGGCCACGACGACGCCCTCGCCATCCTGCTGGCGGTGGCCAACCCGGCGATCGACCTGCGCGCGATCGCCACCGTGGCGGGCAACCAGACCGTGCAGAAGACCGCGCTGAACGCGCGGCGGATGCTCAGTGTCGCCGGGGTGACCGGCGTGCCGGTCGCGGCGGGCTGTGACCGGCCGCTCGTCGCTCCGCTGGAGATCGGCGACTACGTGCACGGGGAGAGCGGCCTGGACGGCCCGGCCTTCGGCGAGCCGGACGTGCCCCTCGACCCGCGCCACGGCGTCGAGCTGATCCACGACACGCTCACGGCGTCGGAGGAGCCGGTCACCATCGTGGCGATCGGGCCGCTGACCAACATCGCCACGCTGCTGCGCCGGCACCCGGGTGACCGCGACCGGATCCGCGAGATCGTGATCATGGGTGGCTCCACCGAGCGGGGCAACCACACGCCCTACGCCGAGTTCAACATCTACACCGACCCCGAGGCCGCCGCCGAGGTGCTCAGCAGCGGCATCCCGACCACCTGGGTCGGGCTCAACGTCAGTCACCAGGCGCTCGTCACCACCGACGTCCTGGACCGCATCGCCGCGCTGGGGACCCCGCTGGCCCGGCTCTGCGTGGAGCTGCTCACCTTCTTCGGTTCCAGCTACCACCAGACGTGGGGGTTCGAGGCGCCTCCGCTGCACGACCCGATCACTCTCGCCTACCTGATCGACCCGGCGGTCCTCACCCGGGTCCGGGTGGGTCTGCGGATCGAGCTGGAGGGCCCCTACACCCGGGGCGCCACCGTGGCCGACCTGCACGGCCGGATGGACTGGGAACCGAACGCCGACGTGGGCACCGTCCTCGACAAGGACCGGTTCTGGGACCTCATGATCGGCGCCATCGACGTCCTCGGCCGCCGGTGACCCCCGGACCGCCTGCCTGACCGCCGGATTCCCCGGCGTTCAGGCAGGCGGCGTCCACCCCGCACCGGCCGTCACCCGGGGAGCAGCACCCGGAAGACGGTACGGCCGGGGCGGCTCTCCACGTCCACGGTGCCGCCGTGCGCGGCGACCACTGCCCTGACGATCGCGAGCCCGAGGCCGCTGCCGCCCGAGGCGCGCGAGCGGGCCTTGTCCGCGCGGACGAACCGCTCGAACAGTTCACCCTGGAGTTCCCGGGGGACGCCCGGCCCGTCGTCGGCCACGGTCAGCTCCACCTTCCCCTCGCCGGGGGCGTGTACGGAGACGGTGACCGTGGTGCCCGGCGGGGTGTGGGCGCGCGCGTTGCCCAGCAGGTTGGTGACGACTTGGTAGAGCCGGTCCACGTCGCCGATCAGCGTGACCGGCTCCTCGGGGAGCTCCAGCCGCCAGTGATGGCCCGGCGCGGAGACGCGCGCGTCACCCGTCGCGTCGATCACCAGCCGGCTCAGGTCCACCTGGTCGCGGGCCAGCGGCCTGCCCGCGTCGAGCCTGGCGAGAAGCAGCAGGTCGTCGACGAGCTTGCCCATGCGGGAGGACTCCGCGTCGACCCGCTCCAGGGCGTGCCGTATCTCCGCCGGGACGTCGGCGGGGTTACGCCGGGCCAGCTCGACATGGGCGCGGACGGTCGCGAGGGGGGTACGGAGCTCGTGGCCGGCGTCCGCGGCGAAGGTCCGCATCCGCTGCTCACTGGCATGGCGCCGGGCGAGGGCCTCCCCCACGTGGCCGAGCATGCGGTTGAACGCCTCCCCCACCTGGCCCACCTCGGTCCGGGGGTCCTCGTCCGGCACGCGGTCCGGCAGCGCCACCTCACCGCTGGCGAGCGGGAGCGTACTGACCCGCCGGGCCGTGGCCGCCACCCGTTCCAGGGGACGCAGCGACAGCCGCACCCAGATCGCGCCGGCCACCCCGGTGACGATCATGACGATGGCGAACCCCACGAGCTCGGCAAGCTGGAGCCGGTGCACCGTGGCGTTGACGCCTTCCAGCGGGAGCCCGTTGACAAGGGCGTCGCCGTCGTCGCCCTCGATCGCCATGACGCGGTAGTCGTCCAGCGCCGACAGCTCCACGGTGTGGCCGCGCCCGTCCATCGGGACGGCGTCCAGGACGGCCGCGTCGTCAGTGGAGAGGCCGAGGCCGGCGTTGCCCGGCGCCACCACGGCGGCGTCGGTCACCCGGCCGTTCACAAGGCGGACGCCCAGGGTCCCGGGAGACTGCCCGCGGCTGTCGCCGCGCTCGCCGTGTCTCTCCCTGTGCTCCAGGCTGGCGGCGAACTTCCCGGCCGTCATGGACAGCTGCTGGTCCAGCCGGTCCACCATGAACCGTTCCAGTGCGAGAGAGGTGGCCACGCCGACCGTGGCGCAGGCGAGCGCGAGCAGGACCAGCACGCCCGCGACGAGCCGGGTCCGGAGCGTGCGGGGTCTCACGGCTTGAGGACGTATCCCACGCCCCGAACCGTGTGGATCAGCGGCGGACGTCCCAGGTCGAGCTTCTTGCGCAGGTAGCTGATGTACAGCTCGACGACGTGGGCCTGGCCGCCGAAGTCGTAGGACCAGACCCGGTCAAGGATCTGGGCCTTGCTGAGCACCCTGCGCGGGTTACGCATGAGGAAGCGCAGCAGCTCGAACTCGGTCGGCGTGAGCTCCACCAGCTCGCCGCCCCGGGTCACCTCCCTGGCGTCCTCGTCCATCACCAGGTCTCCCACGGCCAGCCGGTCTCCCTCCGAGATTCTCGCCATGCCGGAGCGTCGCAGCAGGCCGCGCAGCCGGGCGAGGACCTCCTCCAGGCTGAACGGCTTGGTCACGTAGTCGTCGCCACCCGCGGTTATCCCGGCGATCCGATCCTCCACGGCGTCCCTGGCGGTCAGGAACAGCACGCACACGTGCGGCGCCTCGGCGCGCAGGCGGCGCAGCACCTCGATGCCGTCGATGTCGGGCAGCATGACGTCGAGCAGCACCGCGTCGGGGTGGAACTCGCGGGCCACCCGCACCGCGGCCGCGCCGTCGGCGGCGGCGCGCACCTCCCAGCCCTCGTAGCCGAGCACCGTGCCGAGCACCTCGACCAGGTCGGGCTCGTCGTCGACGACGAGCACGCGGATGGGCGTCCCATCCGGCCGGACCAGATCAGGAAGATCACGAGAATTCGCGCGCATGGTGATGTCAGGGTCCTTCCTGTTCTCGACGCGGACCCTCTGAGCCGCCCCCGAGAATCCTATGAATCGTTGAGATATGACCCGTTTTCATAGGGAAACGAGAGGTTCGGCTGGCACGGTGGTGCACGAATAGACATAAGGGGGATATTTCGTGAGTACCACCGCCGTCGGAAGGGCCGCCACCGGCGCGCATCGGGGCGATCCTCCCCGCGGTGCTCGCGTGCGGCCGGCGGCCGTCCTACCGGTCATCGCCACGGGTGTGCTCGCCGTACTGAGCCTGTGGTGGGTGAACACTCCCGCCGTCGCCGGACTGGACGGCTGGCTGATCGGGGCAGGACGGATCATCGGGCTCCTCGCCGGGTACGCGATCGCGGTGCTGCTCGCGCTGATGGCCCGGATCCCCGCGCTGGAGCGCGGGGTGGGGTCCGACAAGCTCGCCCGCTGGCACTCCATGGGCGGACGGTACGTCGTCGGGCTGGCCGTCGCGCACATGCTGCTGACCATCTGGGGCTACGCGGTGGCCGACGCCACCGGCGTGGTGAACGAGACGGTGACGCTGAACCTCACCTATCCGGACGTGCTCCAAGCCACCGTGGCGGTGCTCCTCCTCGTGGGCGTCGGCACCGTCTCGGCCCGCGCCGTCCGGCCCCGGCTGCGCTACGAGACCTGGTTCCACCTGCACTTCTACACCTACCTGGCGGCCTGGCTGGCGTTCGGGCACCAGCTGTCGACCGGCAACGAGTTCCTGGAATTTCCGGCCGCCCAGGCCGCCTGGTACGCCCTCTACGCCGGGGTCGCGACGGTGCTCGTCTGGTACCGGTTCCTCACCCCGGTACGGCAGGCGTTCCGGCACCGGCTCACGGTCAGCAGGGTGGTGCGGGAGAGTCCCGAGGTCGTCTCCGTCTTTCTCTCGGGACGCCGTCTCGACCGGTTGCGGGCCGAGCCCGGGCAGTTCTTCCGGTGGCGGTTTCTCACCAGGGACCTGTGGTGGTCCCCCAATCCCTACTCGCTGTCGGCCGCTCCCCGGCCTGACGAGCTGCGGATCACGGTGAAGGACCTGGGCGACCAGAGCCGCGCGCTCGCCCGGCTGAGACCCGGCACCAGAGTCCTCGCCGAAGGTCCCTACGGTGCCTTCACCCCGGGCCGCCGCGGCGGGCGCAAGGTGCTGCTCATCGCGGGAGGGGTGGGCATCACTCCCGTGCGGGCGCTGTTCGAGTCGATCCCGGCCGCACCTGGTGACCTCACCCTTCTCTACCGGGCCCGGACGGCCGAGGACCTGGTGTTCCGCACGGAACTGGAGGCGATCGCCGCCCACCGCGGCGCGGCGCTGCACTACTGCGTCGGCCCCCGGAGCAGGATCGGCGACCCGTTCACCCCGGAGACGCTCGCCGGACTCGTCCCCGGACTGACCGAGCACGAGGTCTACGTGTGCGGGCCCTCCGGCATGACCCGCGGCGTGATATCCGCGCTCCGCACCGCCGGGGTACCGCACCGGCACATCCACCACGAATCATTCGAGTTCTGAAGGAATCCCTATGCGCAGAGCGATATTGGCCGTGCTCGTCACCGCTGTCGGCCTGGTGCTGTTGCTGTCCTTCAAACCCCACGAGATGGCGGCGTCGGCCAACCGTCCCTCCTACGTGTCGCAGAGCGGTGGGCAGAGCGGCCGGGTCACGGCGCACTCGGGCAGCTGGACCGGCGCCGGCGCGGGCGCGGGCGCGGTGAGCGGCGACAAGGTGCTGACCGGCGACGCGGTCGACACGCGCTGGGGCCCCGTACAGGTGGAGCTCGTGCTCTCCTCCGGCAAGGTCACCGGCGTCAAGGTGCTCCAGGCCCCGGACAACAACCACCGGGACATCTCCATCAACAACCGGGCACTCCCGATCCTCAACCAGGAGACGCTCTCCGCGCAGTCCGCCCAGATCGATACCGTCTCCGGCGCCACCTACACCAGCGAGGGATACATCCGGTCGCTGCAGAGCGCCCTCGACAGGAACGGCCTCTGATGCGCCACGTCGAACACGCCATGGGCACGGTCTTCTCTTTCGACATCCGCCGCCCCCACGACCTCGGCGTCCGCCACCTCTCCGGTGACGTGGGGCAAGCCCTCGGCGAGGCCGTGGCGTGGCTGCACCGCGTCGACGAGATCTTCTCGACATACCGGCCGGACAGCCCCGTCAGCCGGCTGGGCAAGGGCGAGATCGGCCTGGCCGACTGCCCGCCGGAGGTCGCGGACGTCCTCGCCCTGTGCGACACGGCGGCCGAGCTCTCCCATGGGTATTTCACCGCCTACCCCGGGGGACGTCTCGACCCCTCCGCCATGGTGAAGGGCTGGGCGATCGAGCGGGCCTCGCTCATCCTCAGCCGGTCGGGAGCGGTGGACCACTGCGTGAACGGCGGCGGCGACATCCAGCTCGCCGGAACGGCCGCGCCCGGCCGCCCGTGGCGGGTCGGCATCGCCCACCCGCTCCGTCCGGACGCTCTGGCGACCGTGGTCGCCGGGTGCGACTTGGCCGTGGCGACCTCGGGCACGGCCGAGCGCGGAGCGCACATCCTCGACCCGCACACCGGGCGCCCCGCGACAGAGCTGGCCTCGATCACCCTGGTCGGCGGGAGCCTGACCATGACCGACGCGTACGCCACGGCCGCCTTCGCCATGGGCGATGCCGCCCGGACCTGGGTCGAGCGGCTCGACGGGATGGAGGCCTTCGCCGTCACCGCCTCGGGCGAGACCTGGCGCACGCCCGGCTTTCCCGCCGCCTGACCGTGAACGGCAGACGCCCGGCCTCCCCCTCAGGCGTCGGCCGGCGCCGGTGCGCGGCGGTGACGGAAGGCGCCCGCGGCGCCCAGCACGATGACGCAGAGAATGATGAGGTCGGCGGCCAGCGGAGCGACCCACGGACGGTAGACCTCCATGATCCACCGGGTCAGCCCGGTGGGCCGCAGCAGGAGGAAGCCGACGGCGCCGGGCAGGTAGATGAGACTGGTCACGACCCCCCGGGCGATCAGCAACCCGTCGAGACGGCCGGCCGGCATGAGGGCCAGCAGGGGGAACAGCATGGCGTCGTACCAGGGGTGCTGCACCGGGGAGGTGAGCAGCCAGCACAGGCACCACGCCAGCGCCGGCCGTACGGTGTCCAGGCCGGGCGGTCCCGGTGGGAGCCGCCGGCACAGCAGGAGGCCGATGAGGAAAGCGGCGCCGAGGGTGAGCTGTCCCTTCAGCGTGGCCCCCTCCGCCCCCAGGTCCAGCGCGTCGGTGATCACACGCCACGGATCCGCCAGCGAGTGGGCGCCGATCTTGCCGACCAGGTTCCCGAAGGCCTCCGGGCTCTGCGTCGCGTACACCGTGACCAGGGCCGAGAACACCCCCATGACCATCGCCAGGAACGTGGTGACCGACCGGCGAGCCGCCCAGGCCAGACCTGCCCCGGCGATGATGAACGGCGCCTTGACGGCGGCCGCCGCACCCAGCAGCACCCCGGCCGCCAGTCCCGTCACCACCCCGCTCCCGCGCATCACGAGGAGGGCGGCGACCAGGAAGAACGCCCCCAGCCCATCGACGTGACCGCCCAGCACCACGTGCCAGAGCATCAGCGGGTTGAGGCTCCACAGCAGGTGGACGCGGACCCGCCGCTCGCGGTCGGCACCCGCCAGCCGGTCGAGCATGAACGCCGACAGCAGGAACGCCAGTCCGGCCATGATCTTGAACGCGAACACGGTGCCGGCCATCGACTCGCCGCCCAGCCGGGAGGCGGCCAGCTGCGCCCAGGTGGCCAGCGGCCCGTACACCGAGGGGGCGTTACGCCAGGCCGGCGGGGCGAGCTCGCCGACCGGGTCCGCCATCGCGTGCAGCCACGCCGGGGTCAGCACGTACGGGTCCTGCCCGAGGGCGGCGATGCGCCCGTAGACCGCGTAGTTGAGCACGTCCGTCGACCCGGCGGGCGGGACGAGCGTGAGAGCGAGAACGGCGGTCACCGCGCCGGCGGGCAGGACTCCCCGCGCCGGCCGCCACCCCCGGCGCAGCGCGTACAGCCCGGCGCCCACCCCCAGCCCGCCGGCGATGACGGCCGTCCAGCCCAGCAGGATCACCAGCGTGTCGGAGGGGGCGGCGCGGAAGGACCAGGGCGGCTCCCCGCCACCGAGCTCGGGCACCGCCGCCGAGGGTCCGAGGATGGCGATGGCCGTCATGAGCGCGATGGCGAGCCCGATCGCGGCGAGCCCCGCACCCCCCGCGGACCGCGCGCGACGGTACGGCCCGGCGGCACGTGCCGGCTCCGTCATCGGAAGTCGCGAGACAGGTCGGATCCACCTCGGCACGCGCCGAACCTCCAGGGAGAGCTACCCAGATGATCACAGCGTCGCAGCCACACCGCGAGCCGGAACGGCTGGCGGTCCCTACCGAGACGCGACCGGATCACCGGTCTCATGACGGAGGCGGCCGGATCATCGACGGCCAGGCGGGGCGTCGGCACGACGCCACTCCAAGCGTAGATCATCCTTGACGGACCCCACGTCGCCCGGACCTTCGGCGGCTCTTTCCCGTGTGGGTGTCAGGCGATGGGCAGGTCCCGGCGGCGGAAGCCGGCGAGTCCGGCCACGGTCAGCGCCACAGCGACGGCCGACAGCCATACCAGCGGTGCCGCGCTGACCTCACCCCCGGGAACCCGAGGGAGGTGGGTGAACGGCGAGATGTCCAGGATCCACTGGTCGAACCGGAGGGCGGCGCCGACCAGCCCGAGCAGCAGGCAGATCGCCAGCGCGCCCCAGCTGACGGCTGCGAACCGGGGCAGCAGCCCGTACAGCACGACCGTGATCGCGGCCAGGACCCAGACCGCGGGCAGCTGCACCATCGCGCCGGCCAGCACCCGGGGCAGCTCGCGGCCGACGTCACCGGTGTTCAGCCCGTGGGCCAGCCCCATGGCCAGCCCGGCGACGGCCAGGGCGGCGGCCGGACCCAGCAGCGAGAAGACGAGGTGACCGCCCACCCAGCGGAACCGGCCGACCGCAGTGCCCAGCACCGGCTCGGCGCGCCCGCCGCTCTCCTCGTTGCGCAGCCTGAGAGTGGCCTGGATGGCGTAGGCCGCTGCGACCAGCCCGAGCACGCCCATCACGCCGACGAGGTAGCTGTCGATGAGTCCGGCCGCGCCGCCTATACGGGCGAAGATGTCCTCCATCTGGCGGTTGCCGCGCACCAGGTCCCCGATGCCCGCGGCGAGGTAGCCGAGCACGACACCGAGCGCGGCGAACCCCGCGATCCAGCCGGCCAGCAGGCTGCGGTGCAGCCGCCAGGCCAGCGCCAGCGGCGAACGCAGGCCGGGTGCCCCCGAAGATCGGCCGAGCCTGGGTGGCAGCAGGCCGGCGCCGACGTCGCGCCGCGCGGAGAGTGCGACGGCCGCCAGGGCGAGCACCGCGGTGAAGCCGGCGGCGAGCGCGACGGGCCACCAGTCGTCGTCGCTGTAGGGGCCGATCCGCTGCACCCAGCCGATCGGCGACAGCCAGGACATCCAGGACAGCGCGCCGGAGCTCAGGCCGCTGATGTCGCCGACGACCCGGAGCAGGTAGGCCGCGCCGAGGGCGACGCTCGCGATCCCCCGTGCGCTGCCGGCGCCGCTGGTCAGCTGTGCGGCGACGGCTGCGATCGCGGCGAACACCCAGCCGGTGGCGGTGAGCTCCACGCCGAAGGCCCATGATCCGGTGACCGGCAGACCCTGACCGATCATGCCCGCGGCCAGCAACGCGCCGAGAGCCAGGTTGGCGCCGAACGTCGCGACCAGCGCCGCCGTCAGGCCGGCGTGCCGGCCGACCACGGTCGCGCCGAGCAGCTCGCGGCGCCCGGCCTCCTCCTCGGTCCGGGTGTGCCGGATGACCGTGAGGATGCTGAACAGCCCGACCATGACGGGAATGAAACCGGCCCGCCAGGCGACCAGCTCGCCGAGGCTGGGCCCGGTCAGAGGACCGTAGAGTGCGACGAAGCCCGCGTTGTACGCGCTGGCGGCGGCGTACCCCTGACGCTCGGCGGCCGTGGGGAAGAGTTCGTTGAAGGAGACCACATAGGAGATCGGGACGAGGCCGAGTATCAGGACCCACAGCGGCATCAGGACCCGGTCCCGCCGCAGGATCAGCCGGACCAGCCCGCCGGTGCCCGTCAGCGTGTTCATCGCGACATCTCCGTGTCCTTCTCGCCGGCCGCACCGGTCCGGTGGTAGTGCCGCAGGAACAGCTCCTCCAGCGTGGGCGGCTGGCTGATGAGGCCGCGCACACCCGCGGCGGTGAGGTGGCGCAGCGCCGGGTCCAGGGCGACGGTGTCGACGTCGAAGCACACCCGGCCGTTCTCCGTACGCAGGTCGTGCACGCCGGGCAGGTCGGCCAGCCCGTCCGGCGGCCCGGCCAGCTCGGCCTGGATGGAGGTGCGGGTCAGATGTCGCAGCTCGGCGAGGGTGCCGGTCTCGACGGCCCGGCCGTCGCGGATGATGGTGAGCCGGTCGCACAGTGCCTCGACCTCGGCGAGGATGTGGCTGGACAGCAGCACGGTCCGGTCGCCGCGGCGCTGTTCCTCCCGGATGACCTCGCGGAACACCTCCTCCATCAGCGGGTCCAGACCCGAGGTCGGTTCGTCGAGCAGCAGCAACTCCACATCGGAGGCCAGCGCGGCGACGAGAGCCACCTTCTGCCGGTTGCCCTTGGAGTAGGCGCGCCCCTTCTTGCGGGGATCCAGGTCGAAGCGCTCCAGCAGGTCGGCGCGGCGCCGCTTGTCCAGCCCGCCCCGCAGCCTGCCGAGCAGGTCGATCACCTCACCGCCGGACAGGTTGGGCCAGAACGTGACGTCCCCGGGCACGTAGGCCAGCCGGCGGTGCAACGCGGTCGCATCGGCCCACGGGTCGCCGCCGAGCAGTCGTACGGTGCCCGCGTCCGCGCGCATCATGCCCAGCAGGATCCGGATCGTGGTGCTCTTGCCCGCGCCGTTCGGCCCCAGGAAACCGTGTACCTCGCCGGTGCGTACGACGAGATCGAGGTCGTCCAGCGCCCGGGTCTGGCCGAACGTCTTGGTCAGCCCTGCCACCGAGATGGCGTCGGTCATCGTGGTTCTCCTCGAATCGGCGGAGCGTGGCTCCGCGTTCGTCTGGACCACCTCGTCGAACAGCGGTGCGGCGGATTCCTCAGCCAGTGAACACCCGCGCGGACCCGCGGACAATGCCCTGGAAGCACCCTGACCGCCGAACACGTGTGGAAGGCCCCGTCGGACGGCCTCACCCAGATGAGTCGCCGGCTGCCGCTGACGCGCGCTCACAGCGTCGCCCCGGTCCCGGTCTACTGTGAGAAGAACCGTGACGCGCGACCTCCGCGCACCTCGCGAAGAGAATGTACGCACCGCGTACGCAGGATGAGGTCTTGATGAACCGCTTGAAGGACGCGACGAGCCCCTACTTGCTGCAGCACGCGGACAACCCCGTCGACTGGTTTCCCTGGGGAGACGAGGCCTTCGAGGAGGCCAGACGGCGGGACGTGCCGCTGCTGATCTCGGTGGGCTACTCGGCGTGCCACTGGTGCCATGTCATGGCTCACGAGTCGTTCGAGGACGGCGGCACCGCCGCGCTGATGAACGAGCGCTTCGTCAACGTCAAGGTGGACCGTGAGGAGCGGCCGGACGTGGACGCGGTCTACATGTCGGCCACCCAGGCCATGACCGGCCAGGGCGGGTGGCCGATGACGGTCTTCGCCACCCCGCAGGGACATCCCTTCTACACCGGGACCTACTTCCCCCGCTCCCGGTTCCAGCAGGTGCTGGCCGGGGTGTCGAACGCCTGGAACGGCGACCGCCAGGCGGTGCTGGAGCAGGGCTCGAAGATCGTCGAGGCGCTGAACGAGCGGTCGGGGCTCCCCGCGGGGCCGCTGCCCACACCGAGCACGCTCGCCCGCGCCGTACAGACCCTGAGCCAGACCTTCGACCCGGTGCGCGGCGGGTTCGGCGGGGCGCCCAAGTTCCCGCCGTCGATGGTGCTGGAGTTCCTGCTGAGGTACGGCGCCGCCGACCAGGACCGGGACGCGGGACCGCGGGCGGACGCCGCGACGGCGACGGCGACGGCGATGGCCGGGCGGACGCTGGAGGCCATGGCCAGGGGCGGCATCTACGACCAGCTCGGCGGCGGCTTCGCCCGCTACAGCGTGGACGCCGGCTGGGTGGTGCCGCACTTTGAGAAGATGCTCTACGACAACGCGCTGCTGCTGCGGGTCTACGCGCACTGGTGGCGCTCCACCGGTTCCGCCCTGGCCCGGCGGGTGGCCCTGGAGACGGCCGACTGGCTGCTGGCCGAGATGCGCACCCCCGAGGGCGGCTTCGCCTCGGCCCTGGACGCCGACAGCGAGGGCGTGGAGGGCAAGTTCTACGCCTGGACGGCCGAGGAGATCCACGAGGTCCTGGGCGAGGAGGACGGCGCCTGGGCGGCCGGCCTGTTCGAGGTGACCGGCACGTTCGAACACGGCACCTCGGTGCTCCAGCTCCTGTCCGATCCGGACGACGCCGAGCGGTTCGCCCGGGTCCGGGCCGCGCTGCTGGCCGCGCGGGCTCACCGGGTGCGGCCCGGCCGGGACGACAAGGTGGTGGCCGCCTGGAACGGCCTGGCCATCGCCGCCCTCGCCGAGACCGGCGCCCTGTTCGACCGGCCCGACCTGGTGGCGGCGGCACGGACGGCGGCCACGCTCCTCGACGAGCTGCACGTGGACGGCGACCGGCTGCTGCGCACCTCACGCGACGGCCGTGCGGGCACCAACGCCGGGGTCCTGGAGGACTACGCCGACCTGGCCGAGGGCCTGCTCACGCTGTACGGCGTGACCGGGGAGGTCCGCTGGTTCCACCGGGCCGGGGCACTGCTGGAGACCGTCCTCGACCGGTTCGCCGCCGGCTCCGGCGGCTTCTTCGACACCGCCGACGACGCCGAGCGGCTCTTCCAGCGGCCGCAGGACCCCACCGACAACGCGACCCCCTCGGGGCAGTTCGCCGCCGCCGGGGCACTGCTGTCGTACGCGGCCCTGACCGGCTCGGCCAGGCACCGGGCGGCGGCGGAGGGGGCTCTTGGCACGGTGACCGTCCTGGCCGACAGGCACGCGCGGTTCGCGGGGTGGGGGCTCGCGGTGGCCCAGGCCGCTGTCGCCGGGCCGGTCGAGGCCGCGATCGTGGGCCCGCTCGACGACCCTGCCACCGTGGCCCTGCACAGGACCGCCCTGCTCTCCTCCGTCCCCGGCCTGGTCGTCGCGCTCGGCGAGCCCGGAGCGGAGGAGGTCCCGCTCCTGGAGGGCCGGGGCCTGGTGGACGGCGCCCCGGCGGCCTACGTGTGCCGCGGGTTCACCTGCCGGATGCCCGTCACCACCCCGGCCGGGCTACGGGCCGAGCTGGCGTCCTGAAGGCGCGCCGGTGGACCGTCCCCGGACGGCGACCACGTGCCGCCGCCGGATGAGCGGCCGTTGCCGGGACCGGTCTCCCCGGCACTGCCACTAGCCCCCCTGGGGGTCGGACCCGGTGCTCGGGGCCTGCTGGGGGACTTCTCCCTGGGGCGGCCCCTGGTCCACGGGGCCGGGGTTCCCCGGCCCCGTGCCGGGGCCGTTGCCGGGGCCGGTACCGAAGCCGCCGTCACCGTTACCGGGGCCGGGGCCGTTGCGCATGCCGCCGCCGTTGCCGTCCGGGGAGGGGTTCCGGTCGGGACCCGTGCCGGTCGTCCCGTCCGGGAACGGCAGGGGCGGGACGTTGTCCGGACCGTTGCGGGGGCCGGGGCCGCGGTTGCCGGAGCGGTAGCCGTCGTCGTAGTAGGTGGAGTTACCGTAGGTGGACGGCTCGGCGAACTCCTTGACCGGCTTGCCGTCCATCGCCTCCGTCATGAAGGCGCGCCAGATCTGGGCCGGGTAGGTCCCGCCGTACAGGGCACTGCCGTCCACGACCACCGGCTTGTTGTCGTCGCGGAACATGTCCACCGCGGTCGCCAGCTGCGGGGTGAACCCGGCGAACCACACGGCGGCCGACTTGTCGGTGGTACCGGTCTTGCCGGCCACCGGACGGTCGTAGAGGCGGGCGGCCGACCCGGTGCCCGCCTCTACGACCTGGGTCAGCGCGTAGGTGGCGTCGATGGCGGCCTGCTCGGTGAAGGCCCGCTCACCCTGGACCTTGACCTTGGTGGTCTTCCCCGTGGTGTCGGTGATCGAGCGGATCACATGGGTGTCGCGGTGGACGCCTCCGGCGGCGAACGTGGCGAAGCCGGAGGCGTTCTGCACGGCGCTCACGGACGCCACCCCCAGCGGCAGCGCGGGCGCGGACTGGTGCGGGGCGAGCTGATCGGCCGGGATGCCGGACTTCTCGGCGGTGCGGACGACCTTGTTGAGGCCGACCTTCTGCCCGAGGTCCACGAACGCGGTGTTCACCGAACTCTGCGTCGCCTTGACCAGGTTGATCTCGCCGTAGGAGTAATCCCCCGAGTTGGGGATGCCCCTGTCCCCCGAGGTGACGTGCAGCGGCGAGTTGCCGTTCACCCGGGTGTCGAGGCCGAGGCCGTTGTCCAGGGCGGCGGCCAGCGTGTAGGCCTTGAAGGTGGACCCGGCCTGCACCTTGGCCGAGAAGGAGTTGTCGAACTTGTTGGCGTCGTAGCTGGGGCCCCCGTAGAAGGCGACGACCTCTCCGGTCTCGGGGTCCACGGCGGCCAGACCGGTGCGGACCTTCTTCGAGGTGCCCTCCGGCAGGACCGAGGTGACGGCCCGCGCCGCGGCGGCCATCAGGTTCTTGTCGAAGGTCGAGACGATCTTCAGGCCGCCCTGGTTGATGTCCTCGTCGGTGTATCCCCTGCGCTTGAGCTCGGCCGCCACCTGGTCGAGCATGTAGCCCTGCTGGCCCTTGAGCGTGAAGACCGACCGGGGTGCCTTGAGGGTGGGGAAGGTGGTCGCGGCGCCCTGCTCGGAGGTCAGTACCCCCGTCTGCACCATGCCGTCGATCACCGACCGCCAGCGTGCCCTGGCCGCGTCCAGGTTGGCGCCCTGGGGGTCGGCGAACCGGGACGGCTGCTGGATCACCGCGGCGAGGTAGGCCCCCTCGGCGACGGTCAGCTTGGAGACGTCCTTGCGGAAGTAGGCGTCGGACGCCGCCTGGATGCCGTCGGCTCCCCGGCCGAAGTAGATCGTGTTGAGGTACTGCTCCAGCACCCAGTCCTTGGACTTCGACTGGTCCACCTTCAAGGAGATCATGACCTCCTTGAGCTTGCGGACGATGGAACGTTCCTGGCTGAGGCCGCTGTAGTAGTTACGGACCAGCTGCTGGGTGATGGTCGAGCCGCCCTGGATCTGCCGGCCGCTGACCGTGGACCACATGGCGCGGAAGGTGCCCGAGATGGACACACCCTTGTCCCGGTAGAACGAGCGGTTCTCCGCGGCGATGACCGCGTCGCTGACGTGCTTCGGTATCTGCGCCAGCGCCACGCTCCTGCGGTTCACCCCCTGCTTGGCCAGCACGGTCTTACCGTCCCGGTAGTAGATCACCGAGCCCTGCGCGGTGGCTCTGGGCTGCGTGCTGTCCGGGATGGGCGTCATCAACCACGCCACCCCGAGAAGGCCGACCACCGAAACCACGGTGGCGCCGAAGACGGCGAGCGTGATCCACAGGAGTTTCCTCCTCCTGGGTCTGCCCTTCTCGTCATCCTGTCGCACGCCCGAACCCCCGTCCACTCCGCATTCACCCCCGTGAGCAGTGCGGACCGTAAGGGTAAACGATGGATAACGGTGTCTGAACCCCGCTTGGGACGGTACGGCTAGCTCTTCCCCTGGCGCGGTACATCGGCCACCAAAGGGAGAACCCGGTATGGCACGGGGGTGTCCAGCGCTATCACCGACGAGGTCCTCACCACACCGTGAACGTCAACGATCAGGTCAATGACCCTCTGCAGATCGGCATTGCTGCGCGCCACCACCCGGCAGAGCATGTCGTCGCCGCCGGTGATGGTGTGCACCTCCAGGACCTCGGGGATCGCCGCGAGCTGGTCGGCGACCGGTTCGTGTCCGCTGATCTGGCGGATCTGCAGGGTGACGAACGCGGTCACGTCGTATCCGAGCGCCGCGGGGTCGACGTCGGGACCGAACCCGGTGATCACCTTCCGGGCGGCCAGCCGGTCGAGCCGGGCCTGCACGGTCCCCCGGGCCACACCGAGCCTCCGTGAGCACTCCAGCACGCCGAGCTTGGGTTCCCCCGCCAGCAGGGCGATGATCCGGGCATCCAGTTGATCAATCGTCATGGTGTACAGAAACTCCCATGGAGTGCGCTCTCAGGTGTACAGATTGCCTACCTTCCCAAGTAACTGTTGCACAACCCGCCCATAGGACCAGAAAGTGTCCGCATGAGTGACATCTTTCCTGTGAACGGTATGGACGCCGTGGTCTTCGCCGTGGGCAACGCCAAGCAGGCCGCCCACTACTACTCCACCGCGTTCGGCATGCGGCTGGTGGCCTACCGGGGCCCGGAGAACGGCAGCCGCGACGAGGTCGCCTACGTCCTCACCTCCGGCAGCGCCCGGTTCGAGTTGCGCGGTGCGGTACGGCCCGGCACCGGGGTGGCCCGGCACGTGGCCGAGCACGGCGACGGTGTGATCGACCTGGCCATCGAGGTCCCGGACGTGGAGGCGGCCTACGCCCACGCGCTCGCCCAGGGCGCCAGGGGCCTGGCCGAGCCGTACACGCTGGAGGACGAGCACGGCAAGGTCATGCTCGCGGCGATCGCCACGTACGGCGAGACCCGGCACACCCTGGTCGACCGGTCCAACTACAGCGGCCCGTACCTGCCCGGCTACGTCGCGGCGGAGCCCCTTGTCGCGGCCCCCGACGTGAAGAACGGCCGCCTTTTCCAGGCGATCGACCACTGCGTCGGCAACGTGGAACTCGGCAAGATGGACGAGTGGGTGGAGTTCTACAAGCGGGTCATGGGCTTCACCAACATGGCGGAGTTCATCGGCGACGACATCGCCACCGAATACTCGGCGCTGATGTCCAAGGTGGTCGCGGACGGCACCCGCAAGGTGAAGTTCCCGCTCAACGAGCCGGCGATCTCCAAGAAGAAGTCGCAGATCGACGAGTATCTGGAGTTCTACGGCGGCCCCGGCGTGCAGCACATCGCGCTGGCCACCAACGACATCCTCTCCACCGTCGACCACATGCGCGCGGCCGGGGTGCAGTTCCTGAACACGCCCGACTCCTACTACGACGACCCGGAGTTGCGCGCCCGGATCGGCGAGGTCCGCGTGCCGATCGACGAGCTGAAGAAGCGCCGGATCCTGGTCGACCGCGACGAGGACGGCTACCTGCTGCAGATCTTCACCAAGCCGGTGCAGGACCGCCCGACGGTGTTCTTCGAGCTCATCGAGCGGCACGGTTCGCTCGGCTTCGGCAAGGGCAACTTCAAGGCGCTGTTCGAGGCGATCGAGCGCGAGCAGGACCTCAGGGGCAACCTGTAACAGCTCTTGGCTTTGCGGGAGCGGTGCCCCGGTGATCAAAAACTCATGGGAACACCACCGCCACCGCCACCGCCATCGCCACCGCCGGACGACTCGGGATCGTTTCCCTGGTCCGCTCCGCCCCCAGGGCAGGGCTACGGCGGTGGCGGGCCGGCGCGCGAGAGACTCGGCGGGCGCTGGCGACGCCTGTTCGCGGGCATCCTCGACATCATCATCGTCGGTGTCATCTCCTCGCCCTTCACCTACCAGACGTTCACCACCGTCTGGGACACCGGCAAGGACGTCTTCGTACGGGTGCCCGTCCAGCACACCTTCCTGGCCGCTCTCGTCGGCTTCCTCTACTACTGGCTGCTGACCGCCTTCTGGAACGGGCAGACGCTGGGCAAGAAGCTGTTCGGCCTGCGCGTGGTCGACTCCGGCTGGGGCAGGGTCGGGGTCGGGCAGGCCGCTGTCCGCGAACTGGTGGCGTGGGTGATGTACGCCACCTGCTGCCTGGGCTGGATCGACCTCGCCTTCATCCTTTTCCACAGTCGCAAACAGGCTATTCACGACATCGCCGCCAGGACATTGGTCGTAGATACCTGATCGCCCCAGGTCACACGCCTTGCTCGCGTAGTCTGCCGTCCAGGCGGCTCGGCAAGACCGGGCCCGGAAGGGGGAATCGAGGGCATGGCGTCCGGTCGGCGGGCTATTGCGGCAATCGCTACTTTTCTCGGCATACTCGGCACGGTCACCTGTTCGGCGTCGAACGGTGAGACCATCCCCCTCCGGAGCCTGACGCCCCCGAGCGTCACAGCCCCCGGGGCGGGGCAGCTGACGTACGGGATAGGCGCCCCCGGGATCGGCGATCCCGACTTCCCCACCGACGGCAACGGCGGCTACGACGTCGACCGCTACCGGCTGAGAATCGACTACGATCCCGGCTCCCGGCACCTTTCCGGCGTGACCGCGATCGAGGCGAAGGCCACCCAGGACCTCACCAGGTTCAACCTGGACCTGCGCGGGTTCGAGGTCAGCCGGATCACCGTGGACGGCAGCGCCGCGAGGTTCGAGCGGGACCAGGACGAGCTCACCGTGATCCCCGCCAGGCCGATCTCCGACAGGGCCGGGTTCACCGTGACGGTCACCTACGCCGGGGAGCCCCAGCCGGTCAGAGGCTCCTCCAATCTCGGCACCTACGGATTCATCCCGACCGATGACGGCGCGTTCGTCGCGTGCCAGCCCAACGGCGCCAAGACCTGGTTCCCAAGCAACGACCACCCGGCCGACAAGGCGCGCTACGACTTCGAGATCACCGTCCCCGCGGGGTTGACCGCGCTGGCCAACGGCGAACTCGTCAGCGCACCGAAGACCGCCGGCGGCAAGACGACCTTCCTCTGGCGGGAGAGCCACCCGATGGCGAGCTACCTGGCCACCGCGACGCTGGGCAGGTTCGAGCTGCGCCAGGGCACGACTCCCGGGGGGATCCCGAACCTGACGGCCGTGGACCCCCGTTTCCACAGCGCGCTCGACAGCCTCTACACGCAGTCGGGGCGGATCACCGACTACTGGAGCACGGTGTTCGGCCCCTACCCGTTCTCCTCCACCGGCGGCGTGATCGACGACTTCACCGCGGGCTACGCGCTGGAGAACCAGACCAAGCCCCAGTACGGCGGGTTCACCCCGGACTCGAGCATCATCGCCCACGAGCTGGCCCACCAGTGGTTCGGCGACAGCCTGACCATCACACGCTGGAGGGACCTCTGGCTCAACGAGGGCTTCGCGACCTACGCCGAGTGGCTGTGGTCCGAGCACGAGGGCGGATCCACCGTCGAGACGACCTTCCGCAACCACTACGCGGCCGCCCCGGACGCCGCCATCTGGAAGTACACACCCGGCCGCGCCCAGCCGGCGGACCTGTTCAACGACTCCGTCTACACCCGCGGCGGCATGGCGCTGCACGCGCTCAGGCAGCGGATCGGCGACCCGGTCTTCTTCAATCTGCTGAAGACCTGGAACACCGAGCACAAGTACGGATACGTGACGACCGAGGAGTTCGTGGCCCTGGCCGAGAAGCTCTCCGGCAAGAAGCTCGACAAGCTCTTCAACGTCTGGCTGTTCACGGCGGAGAAGCCAACCGACTGGTAATGCCCTTCCCTCCCGTGGCGTGCCGAGCACCACGCTGGATCGGGTGGAGGCCTCTCGGAGGACACGTCGGCTCTTCCTGCCCCGCTACGCGGGAGGGTCCGCTTCACCTCCGGCGTGAACGCCGGAGCACTGCGGACGAATCCCGTAGCGGTCAGCGGCGAGGATGAGGGCGGCGGCGCCAACCAGGCCCGATCCCTGGCCGAGGGAGGCCGGGACGACCCGGACCCGCTGGGCGAACCCCATCCGGGTGTGTTCCCGTAGCGCGGCCTCCAGCGGATCGAACAGCAGCGGCCCGGCCTGGGAGAGACCGCCGCCGATGGTGACGAGGTCCAGGTCGCAGAGGTTCGTGGCCGAGGCGATGGCGATGCCCAGGGCCCGGCCGGCACGGCTCATGGCGGCGAGGGCGATCTCGTCGCCCGCCTGGGCGTCCAGAGCGAGCTGCCGCCCGCTGGCCGCCGCCGCTTCGACGTAGGCGGCTCCGGTGGCCGGATCCGCCGCCTGACCGCTGTAGGCCCCGGCCCCGTCGCCGGGCAGCGCGGTGCCGGACGGCGCGGCGGCGCCCGGGGTCCAGCCCTGCTCCACCGCCCAGGCTGCCAGCCCCGGGCCTCGGGCGACGGCCTCCAGGCAGCCGCGGCCGCCACAGCCGCAGGCAGGCCCGCCGGGGTCGACCACGATGTGCCCGATGTGCCCCGCGTTCCCGCTGCCGCCGTCGATCAGCCGGTTGCCCAGGATCAGCCCGCCGCCCACCCCCGTGGAGACGACCATGCCGAGCATGTTGGCGCTGCCGCGTCCCGCGCCCCGCCAGTGTTCGGCGACGGCCAGGCAGACGGCGTCGTTGTGGACGCGCACCGGCACCCCGGGGAACCGCTCGGCGAGCTTCGCGCGCAGCGGGAAACCGCGCCACCCCGGCATGTTCAGCGGGGAGACGGCCCCCTCGGGCCAGGTCATCGGGCCGCCGCAGCCGATCCCCACACCGCCGACCACGCCGTCGGCCGTACCCTCCGCAACGCCGCGGGCCGCGGCGCCGCCCAGCACGGAATCGATCAGCTCGTCGAGCGTTTCCCACAGGGTCCGCGCGTCGCCGCCCGGTGGAGTCGCCACCCGGCGGGCCATCCGTACGTTGCCGTCGGGATCCACCAGGGCGACAGCGAACTTCGTCCCGCCGATGTCGACAGCAAGCACTAATCCGGACACTTAACGATCATAAAGGCCGGTCCGCGCTCGGAGGGGAGGAGAAGACCAGGACGGAAGCGGTAAAACCATGCACGTGGTTCTGCCCGCCGACCGGACCGACCTCACCGGCCGCGAAGAATCCGGCCACGCTGACGGGACCGAGCGTGTCGCGCACCGCGACCGCGTCGTGGTCGGCACTGCCGAACATGGCCGAGCCCCGGCCGTTGCAGGAGAACAGCAGCGCGCCGTCCACCCGGCCGAACTCCTCACGGTGGGCGTCGAGCAGCTCGTAGAGGTCCTCGTCGGCGGTGGCGGCGTCGCGGACCTGGAAGCGGACGGTGCGGCCGATCTCGACGACATCGCCGATGGCCACGGCCTCCCGCTCGGGGTCGATCCCCAGCACCCCCCGGATCAGGAAATCCCCGCGCTCGTGCCGCTCGGCGTACTCGTCCATGGCCACGCCGATCTGCAACCCCGAGGCGACCAGGTCCCGGTCGTCCTCGTCCAGTGCGCTGACGATCTCCTCCAGCCGGGCCAGAGCCGGCTGGCCGGCGAGTTCGAGGAGCAGATTGTCCTCGACAGCGGTGACGGCCATCGTCGGGCCGATCGGGCGGCATCCCTGGCTGACCAGGGTGCTGATGTTGACGGGACCGCTGAGCAGCACGCCGACGGCGCCCTCCTCGTAGATCTCCCCGTCGGCGAACAGCCGCACCGCGCCTCTGCCCTGAATCGCGTTGGCCATCCCGCCGATCAGCGGGAGGTCGCCCAGCACCTCCTGGGAGCGCTCGACGAAGCCGTCCGTGGGGAAGCTGTAGGGGTCGGCGAACAGGATGGCCGCGTGGTCGTCGGGACGACGTTCCGGCAGGCCGACCACGACGAAACGGTCATCGGTCTTCAGGGTGTCCAGCGCGAAGGTCGTCAGCCGGGCTCCGTCCAGGGTGGCGGCCCAGACGCTCACCGCGGGACTGACCTCGACCCCCTGACCACCACCGATCACCCCGGTGGCACTGCAGCCGACCACCGAGGCACCCGAGGCCATGTTCATCACGCGTAGTCCCGCGCGGGAGACATCCTCGGGATCCTCACCGCAGATGAAGAAACAGACCAGGTCAGGCGGCTCGGTAAGGCCTGACAGGGCTTGGCGCACCGCGATCTCGGCAGTGGTGACCAGATCGGGCCCCACTGCGAGACCATCGGCGAAACGACTCGTCAACAACGCCACTCGTCTCGCCTCCTCTTCTTGTCCGAAGCCTTGCCCTGGAGCGATTGTCCCCACTGCGGGAACAAGCACGCGCAACGACCGTCACACAATGGTCAAGATCCGAAACATGGATAAGAGTGCCGGTTTCGACTCCGGAGACGTAGGCTCGATCCCGTGCCTCAAATCCCAGAGCCACGTACTCTGCGCGAGCTTCGCGCGAGCGGCCATATCCACCGTACGGTAAAGGCCGAGATCCGCGAGAATCTCCTGGCCCGTCTGCGGGCCGGAGAGCCGCGGTTCCCCGGCATCGTGGGCTTCGACGACACCGTCCTGCCCCATCTGGAACGTGCCCTGCTCGCCGGGCACGACCTGGTTCTGCTGGGCGAACGTGGCCAGGGCAAGACCCGGCTCATCCGCACCGTCATCGGTCTGCTCGACGAGTGGACCCCGGTCGTCGACGGCTGTGAGATCAACGACCATCCCTACCGGCCCTCCTGCGTACGCTGCCGCCGCCTGGCCGCCGAGAAGAGGGAGGACCTGCCGATCTCCTGGAAGCACCGGGACGAGCGGTACGGCGAGAAGCTCGCCACTCCCGACACCTCCGTCGGCGACCTGATCGGCGACATCGACCCGATCAAGATCGCGGAGGGGCGCACACTCGGCGACCCGGAGACCGTTCACTACGGCCTGGTCCCGCGGAGCAACCGGGGCGTCTTCTCCGTCAACGAGCTGCCCGACCTGGCCGAGCGGATCCAGGTGTCGCTGCTCAACGTGCTGGAGGAGCGCGACATCCAGGTCAGGGGGTACAACCTGCGGCTTCCGCTGGACATCCTGCTGATCGCCAGTGCCAACCCCGAGGACTACACCAACCGCGGCCGGATCATCACCCCGCTGAAGGACCGCTTCGGCGCCGAGATCCGCACCCACTACCCGCTCTCGGTCGAGGCCGAGCTCACGCTCATCCGCCAGGAGGCGACGCTCGACGAAGTGGGCGCCGACCTGCCCGACCACCTCGTCGAGGTGATCGCCCGCTTCACCCGGCTGGTCCGGGAGTCGACCGCGGTGGACGCCCGCTCCGGGGTGTCGGCCCGCTTCTCCATCGCCGCGGCCGAGACCGCGGCCGCCTCCGCCGTACAGCGGGCCGCCCTGACCGGCGAGGAGCGCGCGGTCACCCGGGTGGCCGACCTGCCGGGCATCGTGCACACGCTGCGCGGCAAGGTGGAGTTCGAGGTCAGCGAGGAGGGCAGGGAGACCGAGGTCCTCGCCCACCTGCTCCGCCGGGCCACGGCCGAGACGTTCCGGGGCGCGCTCGGGGGCGCCGACCTGAACGGGCTGATGGAGAAGTTCTCCGATGGCGCCCAGGTCGAGTCGGGGTCCATGGTCCCCGCCGCCGAGCTGCTGCGCAGGATCGGCCCGGTGCCCGGCCTGGCCAAGATCATGTCGAGGCTCGGCATGGGTGACGAGTCCCCGGGACACGCGGCGGCCGCGCTGGAGTTCGCCCTGGAGGGGCTCTACCTCCTGCGCCGCCTGTCCAAAGACGAGGTGGACGGCGCGGCGGTCTATCGCACCTGAGGTGTCAGCATGAGCTATCGCTATGGCGAATACCGGGACGGGCCCGACCCGCTCGCCCCGCCGTACGACGTCCGTTCGGCGCTCGACCAGATGGGCGACTCCGTCCTGTCCGGCTCCAATCCCGGGCATGCCCTACGCGACCTGCTCAAGCAGGGCCTTCCGGGCGCGGAGAACAGACGTGGGCTGGACGACCTGCTCCGTGAGGTACGCCGGCGCCGGCGCGAGCTGCGCGAGCGTGGCCGGCTGGACGGCACGCTGGAACGGGCCAGGGCCCTGCTGGACAGGGCGATCGGCCAGGAGCGGAGCGAGCTCATGAGGGGTGCCGGGGGCCCTCCCCCGGGCGAGCGCAGTCCCGATCCGTCGGACGAGGAGACGCGGATGCGTCTTTCGGAGCTCGACGGCCTCCCGCAGGACACGGCGAGCGCGATCCAGGAGCTGAACACCTACCAGTGGCGCTCGGCGGCCGCCCGGCAGACCTTCGAGGAGCTGCGCGACCTGCTCCGCAGCGAGGTGCTCGACAGCCAGTTCCGTGGCATGCGGGAGGCGCTGGCCAACCCCGACCCCGCCGTCATGGAGCGGGTCCGGGAGATGATGTCCGAGCTGAACGACATGCTCGACCGGGATGCGCGGGGCGAGCACACCCAGGATGACTTCGACCGTTTCATGTCGAAATATGGGGATATGTTCCCGGAGTCGCCGCGGAACCTGGACGAGCTGGTCGACACTCTCGCGCGCCGGGCCGCCGCCACCCAGCGCCTGCTGGCCTCGCTCACCCCCGGCCAGCGTGAGGAGCTCAACGCGCTGATCAACCAGACGTTGGACCAGGCCGGGATGGGCGAGCAGATGCGCCGCCTGGGCGAGTCGCTCCACGCCCGCCGCCCCGACCTCTCCTGGAACACCCCTGAACGGCTGACCGGCGACAACCCGCTGGGGATGGGTGACGCCGTGTCCGCGCTGGACGAGCTCGCCGACCTGACCCAGCTGGAGGCCGCGCTCCGCCAGGACTACCCCGGGGCACGGCTGGACGACATCGACGAGGGGGCGATCCGCCGCGCGCTGGGCCGCGCGGCCGTCGACGACCTGGAGGCGCTCCGGCAGATCGAGCGGGAGCTGGAGCAGCAGGGCTACCTCCGCCGCCGGCGCGGCAAGCTGGAGCTCACTCCCAAGGCCGTCCGCCGTCTCGGAGAGACCGCCCTGCGCCGTGTCTTCGCCTCACTCGGCACGGGGCGCCGCGGGGACCACGATCAGGCGGACGCGGGCGCCGCAGGGGAGCTCACCGGCTCCTCCCGGCCCTGGAGGTTCGGCGACGAGCAGCCCATCGACGTGGTGCGCACGGTGGTCAACGGCGTACGGCGCGGCGGGGGCGCCGGCGCGGTCACCCTGTCGGTCGACGACTTCGAGGTGGCCGAGACCGAGAGCCGCACGGCCGCGGCGGTGTGCCTACTGGTGGATCTGTCCTACTCGATGGCCCTGCGGGGCACCTGGGCGGCGGCGAAGCAGACCGCGATGGCCCTGCAGGCACTGGTCAGTACGGAGTTCCCCCAGGACTCCGTGCAGATCATCGGCTTCTCCAACTACGCCCGTATCCTCCAGCCCGACGAGCTCGCCGGGCTGGAATGGGACATGGTCCAGGGCACGAACCTGCACCACGCCCTGCTGATCGCGGGCCGTCACCTTGACCGTCACCCCGACTTCGAGCCGGTCGTGCTCGTGGTCACCGACGGTGAACCGACCGCCCACCTGCGCCGCAACGGCTCCGCGGCGTTCGAGTGGCCGCCCATGCAGGAGACGCTGGAGCTGACGCTCGCCGAGGTGGACAAGATGACCCGGCGCAGGGCAACGCTCAACGTGTTCATGCTCGCCGAGGACGACCGTCTGAAGGAGTTCGTGAACGAGGTCGCCCGGCGCAACGGCGGCCGGGTGTTCTCCTCCAGCGCCGACCGCCTGGGAGAGTATGTCGTCAGCGACTTCCTGCGGACCCGCCGGACGCGCTGATCGCGGACGTGTCGGCGTAGGCGAGGTAGCCGTTGAGCGCGACGTCGAAACCGTCACGGTAGTGGCGGTAGGAGCGGTAGTAGGGCCGCCAGGCCGTACTGTTGCCGACACCCGCGCGGGCTTCGGCGGCGGCGGAGGGGACCCGCTCCGGACGGAGGAGCAGGCCACCGCCGAGATAGCGGGCGCCGGCGAGCACCGTGCAGGCGTCACGGCCACCGGACACGTAACCGCCGCGGCGCCAGCCGCTCTCCTCGTCCCACACCAGGGCCTCGCCGCCGGTCAGGAGGATCGTGACGGCACGGGGATCACAGGGGCCCTCCCACCAGTCGACGGCCTCGGCGCCCAGCGCGTCGACGACCCGGCTCACGTAGAGAGCCGGCTGCCCCAGCCACTCCTCGGTGTACGGCTCGACATGTCTGATACCCACAGCGGGCACTCCCTTGTGCCGTCGTGCATGGTCTGCTTCAACGCTCGCCCGGCACGACCGCGACCTCACCGCCGACGGTCCCAACACACGGGAACGAGTCCGTCTGCGATCCTACTGACTCCGCCGGGGTGCTCCGGGCCGAAATGCGAAGATCTACCGCAGAAGTCCGGAGGCCCCGGGTACGCCACAAGGGGGGGAAGGTCAGCGAACGGTAGTGTCTGGCGCATGACAGACCTGCTGCTCTGGTTGCACATCGGTTTCGCGATCTTCGCTCTGGGACCGCTCACCGCGGTCACCATGTCCACCCCCCGGTTCATCCGCGCCAGGGACCTCAACGTCCTGCGCTACCTGCACAGGACCACGCGCATCTATGCCATCGCGGCCATCGGCGTGTTCGTGTTCGGCCTGATCCTGGGCCGCGGTTCCCTGGGCGCGCCCTACCTGTCGGCCTCCATGACGCTCTTCATCGTCGCCGCGGTGCTCCTGGTCATCGTGGACCGGGACCAGATCACCGCCATCCGGGTCCTCAGTGACGAGAACCCGGATGGCAACGCGAAAGCGCAGACCGGGCGGATCGCCGCGCTCTCCGGCATAGTGGCCCTGATCTGGCTGGTCATCCTGGCGCTGATGGTCTGGGGCAGCCCGTCCTGACCTGACCGCTCACCCCGGCACCGGCGACCCGTACCGCCCGGCGCCCGCCGCTAGCCCAGCGCCCGGCTCAAGTCCGCGAGCAGGTCGTCGACCGACTCGATGCCGACCGACAGGCGGACCAGGTCGCCGGGGACCTCCAGCGACGAGCCCGCCACGGAGGCGTGCGTCATCCGGCCGGGGTGCTCGATCAGCGACTCGACGCCGCCGAGCGACTCGCCCAGGGTGAACAGCTTGGTCCGGTTGCAGAGCTCGACCGCCTCCTCCTCTCCCCCGGCGACCCGGAAGGAGATCATGCCCCCGAAGCGCTTCATCTGCTTGGCCGCGACCTCGTGACCGGGGTGGTCGGGCAGCCCCGGGTAGAGCACCGAGGTCACCCGCGGGTGGGCGAGCAGGAGGTCCGCCACGCGCTCGGCGTTGTCGCAGTGGCGGTCCATCCGCACCCCGAGGGTCTTGAGGCCGCGCAATGTCAGCCACGCGTCGAACGGCCCCGCCACCGCGCCCATCGCGTTCTGGTGGAAGGCGAGCTCCTCACCCAGGCCGACGTCGGCCGTGACGAGCGCGCCGCCGACCACGTCGGAGTGGCCCCCGACGTACTTGGTGGTGGAGTGCACCACGATGTCCGCGCCCAGCGACAGCGGCTGCTGGAGGTACGGCGAGGCGAAGGTGTTGTCGACCACCAGCAGCGCACCGTTGTCGTGCGCGAGCTCGGCCAGGGCCGCGATGTCCGCGATGCCGAGCAGCGGGTTGGTGGGCGTCTCGACCCAGACGACCCGGGTCTTCTGGGTCATGGCGGCCGCCACCGCGTGCAGGTTCCCGAGCGGGACCGGGTCGTAGCGCAGGCCCCAGCGCTCGTGGACCTTGGAGAACAGCCGGTAGGTGCCGCCGTAGGCGTCGTCCGGGATGATGACGTGGTCATCCGGCTTGCAGACCGTACGGAGCACGGCGTCCTCGGCCGCGAGGCCGGAGGCGAAGGCCAGGCCCCGGGTGCCGCCCTCGACGGCGGCCATGGCCTCCTCCAGCGCGGTCCTGGTCGGGTTCGCCGACCGGCTGTACTCATATCCGGCGCGTAGCCCGCCCACGCCGTCCTGTTTGTATGTCGACACCGCGTAGATCGGCGGAACAACGGCCCCGGTGTAGGGGTCGGGCTCCTGACCTGCGTGGATGGCAAGCGTCTCGAATCCTTCACTCATATGGCCAACGCTACTCGCAAAAACACCGGAGCCGTCAGGCCCGGTGACTCGGCCGCCGGGCCTTCCGGGTGGGTCCTCACACGGCCCGCGGCGGCAGGCCCTCACCCCACCTCCCTCGGAGACCATCCCGGAGCCGCCCTGGTCAGCCGAACGACCGATATGTCATGTCAGCCGTGAGGCTTAGGCTCAGGGGCCGTGGGAGACACACATCGCGCTGTCCACTGGATCCAACGGCTCAGCGAAATCGCGCTCATCGGCTGGCTCTCGCTGTTGCTTCTGATCGACTTCGCGATAGCGGTGAACGGTGACTGGACGACGTGGCTGAGGCCCGTGTGCGGTGTCGCCGGCATCCTGGCCGTGCTGTGGCGCCGCACCCGGCGGGTCGGCGGGTTCGCCGCTCTCCTGGCGGTGTCCTCCGTCTGCACCCTGATCGTCAAGAGCGTCGGCGGCACCGGGATGCCGGGTCTGGCCGAGACGGTGTCGCTGCTGGTCCTGACCATCGGCGCCCTGCGCTGGATCGAGCCGATCAGGCAGGCCGTGGTGTTCTCCGTGGCGTCGATGATCGTGCTGGAGGCCGCGGCGGGACGCGTCACGCAGAGCAGCGCCTCCATAGCCACCGGTTTCCTCACCTTCGTCGGCTGGTCGGCCGCCGCCGCGGTCGGCGCCTATCTCCGCTTCCAGATGGAGCGCCGGAAGGAGGCGGTGAACGCGGTACGGCGGGCCGAACGTCTGGAGCTCGCCAGGGAGCTGCACGACCTGGTCGCCCATCACATCACCGGGATCGTCGTCCAGGCGCAGGCGGCCAAGGTCGTCGCCGAGCAGAGACCGGAGGCCGTGATCCCCTCGCTGGAGGCGATCGCAGGCGCCGGGGCCGACGCGCTGACCTCGATGCGCCGCCTGGTCAGCGTGCTGCGGGCCGAGGACGACGCGGCCCGGAGCCCGGGCACCAGACTCGTCGACATGCGGACGATGGTGGAGCGTTTCTCCGCCGGCGGCCCCAAGGTCGCCTTCGACATCGGCCAGGGCATCACCGACGACACCCTGGCCCCGGAGGTGATGACCACCCTCCACCGGGTCCTGCAGGAGTCACTCACCAACGTCCGCCGGCACGCCCCGGGCGCCGGCTGGGTGGAGGCGGACCTGAGACTGGTCGACGGGCACGATGGGCGGACCGGCCCCGGTGGGTGGCCCTCCGACGGCGACCGGGGTCCGCGCAGCCGGCCGGGCCCCGTCAGGAGCACGGTACGGCTGCGCGTGCGCAACTACGGTTCGGCGGCCGACGTCAGGGTCTCCCATCTGGGAGGCGGGTTCGGCCTGGTGGGCATGGCCGAGCGCGTCGAGGCGCTCGGCGGCCGCCTTGTCGCCGGTCCCACTCCGGAAGGCGCCTGGGAGGTGTCGGCGGAGTTTCCCGTCTGACCGGCGGCCGGTCCCGTCCGGCTAGTGGTTGGCGAGGAAGGCCAGCAGGTCCTGGCGGGTGAGCAGTCCGACGGGCTTGCCGTCGTCGAGGACGACGGCGGCGTCGGCCTTCTCCAGTGCCTCGACCGCGATGGAGACCGGCTCGCCCGCGCCGATCATCGGCAGCGGCTGGGACATGTGCTCGGCCAGCGGGTCGTTCGGCCGCACCCGGCCGCGGTAGAGGGCGTCGAGCAGGTCGCGCTCCAGGATCGAGCCGACCACCTCGGCGGCCATGACCGGTGGCTCCTCCTTCATCACCGGGAGCTGCGACACGCCGTACTCCCGCATGATGGAGATCGCGGTGTCCACCGACTCGTGCGGGTGGGTGTGCACGAACTCCGGCAGGCCGGAGGACTTGCGGACCAGCACGTCCCTGACCAGGCCCTCGTCACTGGAGGTGGTCAGGAAGCCGTAGTCGGCCATCCACTCGTCGTTGAAGATCTTCGACAGGTAGCCCCGGCCGCCGTCGGGCAGCAGCACCACGACCACGTCGTCCGGACCGGCCCGCTCGGCCACGCGGAGCGCCGCGACCGTCGCCATCCCGCAGGAGCCGCCCACCAGCAGCGCCTCCTCGCGGGCCAGGCGCCGGGTCATGCCGAACGAGTCCTTGTCGGAGACCGCGATGATCTCGTCGCAGATCGTGGTGTCGTAGGTGGCCGGCCAGATGTCCTCGCCGACGCCCTCCACCAGATACGGCCGCCCGGTGCCGCCGGAGTAGACCGAGCCCTCCGGGTCAGCTCCGATGATCTTGACGCGGCCGCCGGAGACCTCCTTGAGGTAGCGGCCGGTGCCGCTGATCGTGCCGCCCGTGCCGACGCCCGCCACGAAGTGGGTGATCCGGCCCTCGGTCTGCTCCCAGATCTCCGGACCCGTGGAGTGGTAGTGGCTCTCGGGGTTCTGAGCGTTGGAGTACTGGTCCGGCTTCCAGGAGTTCGGCGTCTCCCTGGCCAGCCGGTCCGAGACGGAGTAGTAGGAGTCCGGGTGGTCGGGGGAGACCGCCGTCGGGCAGACCACGACCTCGGCCCCGTAGGCACGCAGGACCGAGATCTTGTCCTGGGCCACCTTGTCGGGCACCACGAACAGGCACTTGTAGCCCCGCTGCTGGGCCACGATGGCCAGACCGACCCCCGTGTTACCCGACGTGGGCTCCACGATCGTGCCTCCCGGACGCAGCGCGCCCGACTTCTCGGCGGCGTCGATCATCCGAACCGCGATCCGGTCTTTCACCGAGCCGCCCGGGTTGAAATACTCCACCTTGGCCAGCACTTGGGCCGGCAGACCCGCCGTCACACTGTGCAGCCGGACGAGTGGAGTGTTGCCCATCAGCTCCACAAGTGAGTCATGTACGCGCACCGGATGATCACCTCGAAATACCAAAGCTTTGTCAGCTTGTTGTGTTTGATGCCGGGTCCGCTGGGGTGGGCACGACTCGGCTCGTTCTCAAGGCAACGCTACCGCTGCGCCGTATTGAGGGAGCAACGCCACGTGACCTGGACACCTGGGGCGGCACGGGCCGCCCGGCGCATCGCGGCCGCCGCGGCCCTGGGCGGAGGCGGAATAACCGCGCTCGGCGTGGCCACCTACGGCCTGCTGCTGGCCGAGGCCATGGTGGCCCGCCGCATCGTCGGCCGCCCGCACGGCACGGAGGGGCCGCCGTCGGACGGGGTCTACGGCAACTTTCCCGGCGTGCCGCTCCGGATGGCCATGCTCGGCGACTCCACGTCGGTGGGTCTGGGCACGACGGATCCCGCCGAGACCCCCGGGGTGCTGATCGCCTCGGGGCTGGCCGTCGTCGCCGAACGGCCGGTACGGCTGACGGTGGTAGGCAGGTCGGGGGCGGCCTCCGCCGAGCTGGACGGGCAGGTGGACCGGGCACTCGACGCCGAGCCCGAGATCGCGGTCATCTTCGTCGGCGCCAACGACGTCACCACGCAGACGCCGCCCGCGCAGGCCGTACGACATCTGCAGAAGGCGGTGCGACGGCTGCGCGAGGCCGGTGCCGAGGTGGTCGTGGGCACCTGTCCCGACCTCGGCACGGTCCGGCCGATCGCACAGCCACTGCGCTGGGTGACCCGGCGCTGGAGCCGCCAGCTCGCCGCCGCGCAGACGGTCGCCGTGGTCGAGGCCGGCGGGCGGACGGTGGCCTTCGCGGACATGCTCGGTGACGAATTCGATACAAATCCGGACGAAATGTTCGGACCGGATCGTTTCCATCCATCTGCCCAAGGTTATCTACAGGTTGCTTATGCGGTGCTACCTTCTGTAGGCACCGCGCTGGGGCTGTGGCCCGAGCCTCGACCTCAGCGCAGTGAGTCGATCTACCTCGCGGCGGCTATGGCCGCGGAGGAACCCGGCACCGAGGTCTCCGCGACCCGCGTCGCCGGCCGAGCGACCGGACCCCACGGACGGTGGGTGACGATGTTCCGCCGGAGGCCCGGAGCGCCGTCTGACGGTGCCTGAACACGGTTACCCTCCGCGGCGAAGCCGTGACGCCTCGCCCGCATTGGAGTGGAATGCCCGTGATCCGGCCTCATGCGAAACCGGTTCTGGTGCTCGCCGGAGCCCTGGCCCTGGCCGGCTGCTCCGGCACCGAAGCGGCCACGCCGACCTACCCCACCTGGTACAACCCCGAGGTGAACGCGGTCAGCCGCACCGCCGCCGCCGCCGGAGTCGCCGTGACGACCTCCGCGAAATCCGACGGCACGCTGGAAACGGTGGCCGTCGACCTCGCCTCGGGCAGGAAACTGTGGGCCCACCCCGCGACCATGGCGGGCCGCCTGCCGGGGATGGGGATCCCTGCTCCGGCGATCGTCGAGACCGGAGGGGGTCAGGCCGTCGTCGTAGCGGTGGACCCCACCCGGAGAGGCCGATGGAACGCCACGCTCATCGCCCGCGACGCGAGGACCGGAGCGCAGAGGTGGACTCGCCCGGTGCACTCCACGTTCGGACCTCAGAAATGCGGGGCGTCCGTGTGCGTGTCCGAACAGACCGCCCTGACCTCGGCACGGGTCGCCGTGCTCGACCCCGCCACCGGCAAGCCGAGATGGAGGCTCCCCGGCATCGCCGAGGTGGAGTGGTCCGACGCCTCCCGCGTCGTGTTCCTGCGCCTGGCCAAACACCCCGTCCTGGAGTCGTACGACCTGAGCACCGGGAAGGCCGGATGGCGGCTGCCCATCGAACAGGCCCTCGGCGCCGGGGTGGACATGTCGGGCGGCTGGTCCTTCGGCGCGACCACCGCCAACCTCATCGGCTACGTCGCTCCCTACACCAACCCCAAGACGGAGAAGGTGTCCGCATTCGGTCTCTTCTCCGTCAAGCTCACCGACGGCACGGTCAACTGGATCCGCCCCTCGGTGGTGCGGGTCTACCCCAGCGGCAGCCCGGGCTTCGCACCGGTGGTCCGCCCGGTCGACCAACAGGGTCAGTACGGCGGCTTCGCCCGGCTGGATGCCGAGAGCGGCCGGGTCCTCGGCCAGATCCCGGTCACCCAGGTCCCCGGGTCGGGCTGGTGGCTCGCCTTCCCGGACCGGATGGACAGGCTCGGCTTCCTCAAACACGACAAGCCCGGCAGCGTCTTCGACCTGACCACCGGCCAGAGCTCCAAGGTCGAGAACGAGCGGGGCTGGTCCTTCTGCGTCACCGACCCCAAGCCGCTCGCGCTCCGGGGTCAGAATGCGGGCTTCTACCCGGTGGCCTCGCTCTGCGAGTACGGACTGGCCGACGGCAAGAAGCTGAACGGCTCCGCCGCGCCGCCCGCCTGGTTCACCGGCAGCCAGGACGGCTGGCGGACGTGGACCGACGAGCGCGGCGGCCTGCACGGGATCAAGGACGGCACCGGCACCTCTCCGGGCATGTACGGCTGACCCGCCCCCCATGACGGGAACCCCACCTCCGGGTGGGCTCCTGTGCATGCCGTACAAAGTTCTGTTCCGTTCCGTCTCGGCGCGTGGCATCTGGGATACCGCGGGGTAACCTCCGCAGAAGGACCGTCAAACGAACCCAGGAGGGCCACATGCCCGAGGCAGTCATCGTCGCAACCGCGCGCTCGCCGATCGGACGCGCCTTCAAGGGGTCCCTCAAGGACATCCGCCCCGACGACCTGACCGCACAGATGATCAAAGCCGCGCTGGCCAAGGTCCCCCAGCTCGACCCGGCCGGCATCGACGACCTGATGCTGGGCTGCGGCCTGCCGGGCGGCGAGCAGGGATTCAACATGGCCCGCGTGGTCTCCACGCTGCTCGGGCTGGACACCGTGCCCGGCACCACCATCACCCGCTACTGCTCGTCCTCGCTGCAGACCACCCGGATGGCCCTGCACGCCATCAAGGCGGGCGAGGGCGACGTCTTCGTCTCGGCGGGCGTGGAATGCGTCTCCCGCTTCGCCAAGGGCAACTCCGACTCCTGGCCCGACACGGAGAACGGGCTGTTCGACGAGGCCCGCAGCCGTTCGGCCGGTGCGGCCGGAGGCGGCGGCGAGGTCTGGCACGACCCTCGCGAGGACGGCATGCTGCCCGACGTCTACATCGCGATGGGCCAGACCGCGGAGAACGTCGCCGGACTGAGGGGCGTCTCCCGCCAGGAGCAGGACGAGTTCGGCGTCCGCTCCCAGAACCTGGCCGAGAAGGCGATCGCCAACGGCTTCTGGGAGACGGACATCACCCCGGTCACCCTGCCCGACGGCACCGTGGTCAGCAAGGACGACGGTCCTCGCGCGGGCACCACCTACGAGGCGGTCTCGCAGCTCAAGCCGGTCTTCCGTCCCGACGGAACGGTCACCGCCGGCAACTGCTGCGCGCTGAACGACGGCGCCGCCGCCGTGATCGTGATGAGCGACACCAGGGCCGCCGAGCTGGGCATCACCCCCATCGCCCGGATCGTCTCCACCGGCGTGACCGGCCTGTCCCCCGAGATCATGGGACTGGGGCCGGTCGAGGCCTCCAGGCAGGCCCTGGCCAGGGCGGGCATGTCCATCGGCGACGTGGATCTCGTGGAGATCAACGAGGCCTTCGCCGCCCAGGTCATCCCGTCCTACCAGGAGCTCGGCATCGACCTCGACCGGCTCAACGTCAACGGCGGCGCCATCGCGGTGGGCCACCCGTTCGGCATGACCGGTGCCCGGATCACCTCCACGCTGATCAACGGCCTGCGGTTCCACGACGGATCGATCGGACTGGAGACCATGTGCGTGGGCGGCGGCCAGGGCATGGCCATGGTCCTGGAGCGCCTCAGCTAGTCATCCGTGGACGTCGGGACCGGCGCGGGTGAGGTCGATCCTCAGGACCACCCGCCGGTCCCGCTCCATGGCCGCCCGGTAGTCGTCCCAGTCGGGGTGCTCACCGGAGATGTCGCGGTAGTAGGTCACCAGCGTCTCCATCGCCTCCGGCAGCGAGACGACCGTCGCGGTGCCCTCGACCTGGATCCACTCGCCGTAGAAGGCGTCAGTCGTCACGCAGAGCGCCACCTGCGGATCCCTGCGGAGGTTGCGCACCTTCGCGGCGGTCTCCCTGGTGCTGACGATCGCGTGTCCCTCCGCGTCCAGCCCGACGGTGACCGGGGACATCTGTGGCCGGCCGTCGGCGTGCCGGGTCAGCAGGACCGCGCGGTGGTTGTCGCGGATGAAGTCACGTGCCTTGTCGAGATCCATGGCACCATCATGCCCGCGAAGGCCCGCGAAGGCCCGCGCCACCGGACGGAGACGCGGGCCCTGCGAAGATGGACGGCTTACAGGTAACGGTTACGACGGTGCCGCTCGTGCTCGTGCACGATGGCGGCGGCGTAGCCGTGGGTCAGCCCGTGCTCGTCGGCGAGCCAGTTGGCACGCTCATCACAGCGCAGGAAAGACGGGCCGTTGTCGATGGCTTGAAACCACTCGGGGAGGGCGCGTCCCGTGATGTCCGGGACTCTTGCGATCAGCTTGTTCTGCGTCTCCAGTGAGTGGTTCAACGACATGGGCACCTCCACGGATAGGGCTCCTTTGCTCGACAGTGCATCACGAGTCCGCAGATAGCAAGCCCTCACTAGCTGGTCATCCGTGATGGTTCATCGCTCATCGGTCGCTTCTCGTTCATGTGCGTTGGCGGCTTCTCGCTCCTGTGCGTTCCCATCCCGGGCAAGAAAAAACCCCCGCCGGAGCGTCTCCGGCGGGGGTTCTCTCGTGCGGCCGGTCATTACCGGCCCCCGTTCAGTCGCTACGGGCGAAGTAGCTCAGCAGGCGGAGGATCTCCAGGTAGATCCAGACCAGGGTGACCGTCAGGCCGAAGGCCATCAGCCAGGAGTACTTCTCCGGGGCTCCGGCGCGCACGCCCTGCTCGATCGCGTCAAAGTCGAGCAGCAGGAAGAAGCATCCGATCAGGATCGCGGCGACGCTGAACACGTAGGCCAGGGCCCCGCCGGAGCGGATGCCGATGCCGTCGGCGATGAAGAAGGTCGCGACCCAGTTGACGAGCATGAGACCCATCAGACCCAGGCCCGCAGCCACGACGAACTTGGTGAACTTCGGCGTGACACGGACGATGCGCAGCGCGTAGACCGTCAGCATGGCGGCGAAGGCCAGCCCTGTGCCGACCACCGCCTGGAAGACGATGCCACTGTACAGATCGTTGTACATGTGGCTGACCACGCCGATGGCCACGCCGTAGGCGACCGAGTAGCCGAGGATCAGCGCCGGGTTCGTGCTCTGTTTGAACGAGACGATCATCCCGAGCACCAGACCGACGATCACGCCGACGATCAGGGCGCCTCTGCCCAGGTCGAGCGTCCAGGCCACCGCCGCGGAGACGACCAGCGTGCCCAGGGTGATGAAACCGCGCACGACCACGTCGTCGATCGTCATGGTCCGCTGTGCGGGGGGTGCGTACGACGGCCTGTCGTACATACCCTGAAGCTGGTCAGGGGTGGGGGCCGGCGTTCCCCAGGCCTGCTGGGGGCCCTTGAACTGCCGGCTGAATACGGGGTTCTTGCTCTCCATCGCTGCCTCCACGCTGCGACCTACGCGATCAGCGTATTAGATCGGTTGTCACACGGCCGTATCGTGTTGATATCCATGTCCATCCGGTTCATGTGTGGCCGTACGGCTACCGCCGAGGGATCAAACGAACGGCGCGCCCGTCGGGTTCCCGCCCTTCACCTCGGTTTCAGCGTCCGCTCGCGGGCCGGTGTGGCGGGGCCGCCGACGCTGCCCGGCTCGGGACACCGAGGATCATCGGCAGCGAGAAGCCCGACCAGGTCGGGCTTTCGGCAGAGATCACGGTGCCCCCGGAGGGACTCGAACCCTCACTCGAACCCTTTTAAGGGGTTTGCCTCTGCCATTGGGCTACGGGGGCGCCGTAATCATACGTAACGGACCACTCATCCGAGGAGCACAACTTCGTATCATGCGTCACACAGTCATGCCCGATGGCTCTTCGCGGGCGACCGGTCAGGCCCGTGTGCCCGTGTGACCCCGGCGGAGAACCCTTGAAGCCTCCCGCCCGTGGGGCGGGGACTCAGGCCGTCGCCGCTCTGCGGAACTCCGTGCGCGGTGCCTCGATCTCTCCGAGTGAGACGGTCTCCCGCTTGAAGAACAGCGCCAGGGTCCAGTCCGCCACCACCCGGACCTTACGGTTGAGAGTGGGCACCCGCGACAGATGGTAGGTGCGGTGCATGAACCACGCGGGCAGTCCGCGGAGCTTGATCCCGTAGACGTTGGCGACGCCCTTGTGGAGGCCCAGGCCGGCGACCGATCCGACGTACCTGTGCCGGTACTCGACCAGGTCCTGCCCGTGGAGGTGACGGGTGATGTTGTCGGCGAGCACCTTGGCCTGCCGTACGGCGTGCTGGGCGTTGGGCGCACAGTACTGGCCCGGGGTGGTGACGTCGGGCACCCCGGCCGCGTCTCCGGCCGAGAAGGCGTCCCTGACCCCGGCCACGGTCAGGCGGGAGGTCGTCTTGATCCGGCCACGCTCGTCCAGCGGCAGGTCACCGGCGTTGACGACCGGGCTGGGCTTCACGCCGGCGGTCCACACGATGGTCGCCGACTCGAACTCGTCACCGTCGGAGAGCTTGACCAGGCCCCCCACGCAGGAGTCCAGGCGGGTGTTCATCTTGACCTCGATGCCGCGTTCCCGGAGCTGCTCGGCGGTCCACTTGCCCATCTCGGGACCGACCTCGGGGAGGATGCGGTCGGTCGCCTCGACGAGGATCCAGCGCATGTCCTCGCGGGAGACGGTGCGGTAGTAGCGGACGGCGTCGACGGCCATGTCCTCCAGTTCGGCGAGCGCCTCGACGCCCGCGAAGCCGCCGCCGACCACGACGAAAGTCAGCGCCCGGCGGCGCAGGGTCTCGTCGTCGTCGGACTCGGCCCGGTCGAGGAGTTCGAGCACCCGGTTGCGCAGTGCGATCGACTCGCCGACCGTCTTGAAGCCGATCGCGGCGTCGGCGAGGCCGGGGATGGGGAGCGTGCGGGAGATCGAGCCGGCGGCCATGACCACGATGTCGTAGTCGATCTCGTGGGGCGTGCCGACGTTGGGCGCGAAGGTGACCGTCTTGGCCGCGTGGTTGACCTTGGAGACCTTGCCGTTGAGGATCGTCGCCTTCCTCAGCACCCGGCGGAGCGGGACGACCACGTGCCGGGGCGAGAGGTTTCCCGCCGCCGCCTCGGGCAGGAACGGCTGGTAGGTCATGTGGGATTCGGGAGTGAGGACAGTGATGTGCACGCTGCCGTCGCGCAGTTCCTTGCGGAGCGTGTGCTGCAGACGCAGCACGGTGTAGAGGCCGACGTAGCCCCCACCGACGACCACGATGTGCTTGGAGTTGCGGTTCACTTCGGCGCCATCCTTCGATTCACGGCTTGTGAAAGCTTTCACAAGCATACGTCCGCCCCCCGGATCGCACCATGCCCCCTTTGAGCAAATCATGAGATTTTTGACAAATTCGGAAGTTGACGCCTACTCATCCTTGAGAATATTGGTCAACATTCCTATTGTGATCGAGTTCACAAGCTACGTAAGACGTTTGCCCTGGTGAACAGCTGGTCAAGCATCTCTGCCGTCACCCGGCCGGTGAACGTGTTCTGCTGGCTCGGGTGGTAACAGCCGAGAAGACGTGCCGGCACCCCGCCGCGGGAGATCTCCACCTCGGTCCCGTGCCCGAAGGGCGGCCTCGGCTTCGGGAGCTCGTATCCGGCGTCCCTCAGCGCGGGCCAGAGCGCCTGCCAGGCGAAGCCCCCCAGGGCGACCACCACCCGCACGCTGTCGGCGACCAGCGTGACCTCCCGGGCCAGCCACGGGGAACAGGCGGCCCGCTCCGCCGGCTCGGGCCTGTTGGCCGGGGGGGCGCAGCGGACGGCGGCCACCATGCGCGCGCCGATGAGCCGCTGCCCGTCGCCCGCGTGGAGGCTGGTCTCCCGCGCGGCCAGGCCCGTCCGGTGGAGCGAGGCGAACAGCCAGTCCCCGCTGCGGTCCCCGGTGAAGATGCGCCCGGTGCGGTTACCGCCGTGCGCGGCCGGGGCCAGCCCCACGATGAGCACTTCCGGCCTCTCGTCCCCCCAGCCGGCGACGGGCCTGCCCCAGTAGGTCTCCTCTGCGAAGGCCCGCCGCCTGACCGTCGCGACCTCCTCGCGCCACTCCACCAGGCGCGGGCAGGCGCGGCAGACCGACTGCCGGGCCGTGAGTTCGGCGAGGGTACGGCTCGCGCCCGCGAGCTCGATCACCTCGGAGGGATCGTGGGCGACCGGGGTGTCCGGCCGGGCCGGATCGTCCGGCCAGCCGGATCCGGGAGGAACGTAGGTCATAACCTCGATGGTGCCTGATCGGCGAAAGAAAAAGAGAAGAGCGGCGACCGCTGGATGCGGGCGCCGCTCTCATGTCATCAGACTGGGCTCGGCGTCAGGCGCCCCCAGTCTTGTTCCGCTAGGCGGGGCAGACCGCGGAGTAGTCCGCGGTCGTCGAGCCGGCGCCGACGATCGCCAGCTTGACCGTGCCGCCCTTCAGACCATCCGACGCGCTGGTGAAGGAGACGTCCCTGGTGCCCTCCGAGGTGAAGGTGAGCTCCTCGGACTTCACGACGGAGCCGTTGAGGGTCCAGGTGACGGTGACCGTGATCGGGCCGGTGGCGTAGATGCTGCCGGTGCCGGTGACCGAGGCCGCCGGGCAGGTGCCCGCGGTCGGCGTGACCGACGTCTTCTCCGTCTGGATCCAGGCCTTCGAGGCCGGGGGGGCCGGCTTGCAGGTGACCTTACCCTCGACGGTGCCGCTGGTCGGGCCACCGTAGATCTCGATCGCACGCTTGCTGGTCCCGGACACCGAGGTGCTCCAGGAGTCGCTCACGGTGCGGGTCTGGTAGCCGTTGCCGCTGAAGTAGACGTCCTGCCAGCTGCCCGCCACACCGTCACGGATCCAGCGGTACTTCGCCTGGCCCTGGCCATACGAGGCGCTGATCGTGCCGGTGAAGGTGCGGGTGACCGGGCAGTCGCCCTCGTAGCTCGCCGGAGTGTCGACGGAGGCCGAGACCTTCGGCGACCAGTTCCTGCACTCGATCTTGAAGTAGGCGCGGTTGGAGCGGGTCGAGGCCGGGTCGAGAACCTCCAGAACCGCCCAGCCACGCAGGTCCTGGTGCGGCCTGATCGTGTAGGAGACCCTGCGCGTACCGTCGACGCGGACGGCGTCGCGGTCGACGACGCGGCCGTTGACGACCCACTGGTAGCGCACCCAGCGGGGGCCGGAGGAGGTGATGCGGCCGATCAGGGACGCCTCACAGTTGCCCTCGTCGACCCAGACCCGGGCACCGACGCTGCCGGTGTTGAGGATCCGCTTGCCGCCGTCACCGCAGGAGACCGAGAAGTAACCCTTGGCGGAGGTCACCTTACGCGGCGCCAGAACCTGGAGCGCCTGCCAGCCCTTGAGGTCGCCGCCCTTGAAGGTCGACGACTCCTTGACGGTGACGCTCTTGACGCCCTTGCCCTTGACGACGAACGACTTGACCGGGCCCTTGGAGCCGTCGCCGCGCAACCAGCGGTAGGAGACCTTGGTCTTGCTCGCATAGGCCTTGACCTTGACCTTCGACGAGAAGGTCACCTTGACGGGACACTCGTCGGAGTTCGAGGGAGAGGCCTTCGTCGCGCTGACCGAGACCGCGGGCCTCGGCGTGGCGTGGGTGGCTGCCGCCTTCCCCGCCTGGGTGGAACCACTGGCCGCCGCTGCGGGCGTGGCCAGAAGCCCTGCCGCCATGGTCGCCAGCATGGCCGCGCTGGCTCCTGCGGCGGCTAGCTTTCGAGCTAGTCCGGACATGAGGGGATGCTCCGTTTCATTAGGAACGAAAGTGCGCTCCGGAGACGGTTGCCGCCCCGACACCAGCTGTGCCGGGCCCCACGGCAAAGCCTCACTAAAGCTTCTTCACCTAACCATAAAACAGAAGGATCTCTCAATACTCCCTAAGTAGGGAGAATGTCCATATGTTGTCAAAGTTTAGATACGGACCAGGCGATTCCATCCAGAATGTCGTGTTCACTGACGACAACCTCTGTGAAGCCGTAGCGCTCGACGATCCGGTCCAGAATCAGCGCGCCGGCGACGATCACGTCGACCCGGCCGGGATGCATGACGGGAATGGCCGCCCGCTCGTCATGGGTCATCTCCAACAGGCGCCGGGAAACCTCATTTGTCCGAATTGCCGGAATTCGTGAGTGGTGAATTCTCTTCGGGTCGTATTCCGGCAGATCAAGCGCTATTCCCGCCACAGTGGTGACAGAACCCGCGAGGCCCACCAATGTGAGCGCCCGCTCCACGGGAATCTCCTGGGAGACCCGGTCCAGCGCCTCGTCGATGTCGGCGAGCAGGGCCTCGACCACCTCGGTGGGCGGCGGGGTGCCCGCGTCACGCAGGTGCCGCTCGGTCAGCCGGACACAGCCGATGTCCACCGACAGTGCGGCTTCCACGTGCGTGGAACCGATCACGAACTCGGTGGAGCCGCCGCCGATGTCGACCACGAGGTACGGCGGGCGCGTGCCGTGGGGAGCCGGGAGGTCGGTCTCGGGCGAGAGCCGTACGAGATCACGGGTGGCCCCGGTGAACGACAGCTCCGCCTCCTCGGCACCCGTGATCACCTCGGGCTCCACGCCGAAGATCTCGCGCACTCCGTCCACGAATTCCTGCCGGTTGGCGGCGTCCCTGGTGGCGCTGGTGGCCACCACGCGGACCGCGGAGGCACCGTGCCGGTCGATGAGCCCGGCATAGCCCCGCATCGCGCCGAACGTGCGCTCCAGGGCCTCGGGGGCCAGTCTGCCGGTCTTGTCCACCCCTTGACCGAGCCGGACGATCTCCATCCGCCGCTCGACGTCGGTCAGGGCGTCTCCGCCGACGTCCGCGATGAGCAGGCGGACGGAGTTGGTGCCACAGTCGATGGCGGCGACGCGGGTCACGCGGTCTCCTCTTCGGTGCTCGCGGTCATGGCCGCCCCCGCGGGGTCCGCGGCCGGGGCCGCCCCGTCGGCCTTCTCGGCCTGGCCGGCCTCGTCGACGGCGCAGCAGGGCCCGTCCGCCCACCACTCGCCGAGCGCGTCGAGGGCCTCCCTGCCGAACGGGTTGCTCCCGGGGACCGCGAGCTCGTGGCCCACCAGGGCGTGCAGGCACTTGACCCGGGTGGGCATGCCCCCGGTGCTCTGCATGTCCCTGGGCAGCGGCTCCAGGCCGTCCTCGGCGGCGGCCTGGTCGCGGCGCGCGACATAGTCGTCATGGGCTGCCTGGTAGGCCCGCGCCAGCTCGGGGTCCTCGGCGAGCCTGGACTGCATGGCCCGCATCATCCCGGAGGTCTCCAGCGTGCCGATCGCCGAGGCGGCCTTCGGGCAGGTCAGATAGAACAGCGTCGGGAAGGGCGATCCATCGGGCAACCGGGGCGCGGTCTCCACCACGTCGGGCAGCCCGCACGGACAGCGGTGCGCCACCGCCCGTAAACCCCGTGGCGTCCGGCCGAGCTGCCGCTCCACCGCCGCCACGTCACGCTCATCCACCATCCGTGAACCCCCCTGAGAAGACGGAGACCAGATTATCCGGGTCATCCCGTGGGCTTGGCCGCCTTCTGGCCCTGCCCGGTGTCGGCCGCCTCGACCGACTCCCAGAGCGTCTGGTACCACGGCGGCCTGACGACCTTCTTCTCTCCCGCCGCGCCCTTGCCCTCCGCGGGTTTCTCACCCATGACGACGTAGCACGTGTGCCCGGGGTCGCAGTAGAGGAGCCGCTCCCTGGCCTGCCGCTTGATGTAGCCCGGGTCCTGGAGCTGCTTACGCCGGTCGTCCAGGGCCTTGATGGCCTCAAGCTCCTTGGCCTGCTGCTGCTGGAGGTGGGCGATGTAGCGGCGCTGCGCGATGTACTCCCTGATCGGGTAGGCGAGGCTCATGGCGATCGCGCACACCACGACCGCGAGGATCGCGGCCCGTCCCGTCAGCTGTGGCCGTTTCGCCATACGCCTCTCCCCGTCTGTGCTCTCCGCCGTGCCACCGCCACCGCCCCCGGCGACCTTCCCGCACCACGGCCCGGCCGCCGCCGGGCGGCCTCCCCGCGTCGCGGCCCGGATGCCGGAACCGGACGGCTCCCTCACGATACGGCTCGCGCCCGGCCAAATCGGGCGCAAGCCGTAGGTGTGAAACTACCGCCGGAACCGGGGGAACGCCGCGCGACCCGCGTAGCGGGCGGCGTCGTCGAGAAGCTCCTCGATGCGGAGCAGCTGGTTGTACTTGGCCACGCGGTCGGAGCGGGCCGGGGCGCCGGTCTTGATCTGGCCGCAGTTGGTGGCCACGGCGAGGTCGGCGATCGTGGTGTCCTCGGTCTCGCCGGAGCGGTGGCTCATCATGCAGCGGTAGCCGTTGCGGTGGGCCAGGTCCACGGCGTCGAGGGTCTCGGTCAGGGTGCCGATCTGGTTGACCTTGACCAGCAGCGCGTTGGCGGTGCCCTCGGCGATGCCGCGGGCCAGGCGCTCGGGGTTGGTCACGAACAGGTCGTCGCCGACGAGCTGGACCTTGTCGCCCAGCGCCCTGGTGATGGCGTTCCAGCCCTCCCAGTCGTCCTCGTTCAGCGGGTCCTCGATGGAGACCAGCGGGTAGTTCGCGACCAGGTCCTCGTAGAAGGCGATCAGCTCGGTGGCCGACAGGCCCTTGCCGTCGATGGTGTAGACGCCGTCGGAGTGGAACTCGGAGGCGGCCACGTCGAGCGCCAGCCCGACGTCCTCGCCGGGCACGTAGCCGGCCTTCTCGATGGCGACCAGGATCAGGTCCAGCGCGTCGCGGTTGGACGGCAGGTTCGGCGCGAAGCCGCCCTCGTCGCCCAGGCCGGTGGCGTAACCCTTCTCCTTCAGCACGGCCTTGAGCGCGTGATAGACCTCGGTCCCCATCCGCACGGCCTCGCGGAACGACTCGGCGCCGATCGGCGCGATCATGAACTCCTGGATGTCCACGTTGGTGTCGGCGTGCGCGCCACCGTTGAGGATGTTCATCATCGGGACCGGCAGCACGTGCGCGTTCGGGCCGCCGAGGTAGCGGAACAGCGGCAGCTCGGCGCTCTCGGCGGCGGCCTTGGCCACGGCCAGGGAGACGCCCAGGATGGCGTTGGCGCCCAGCCGTGCCTTGTTCGGCGTGCCGTCCAGGTCGATCATGACCTGGTCGATGCTGCGCTGCTCGGCGGCGTCGAACCCGATGACCTCGTCGGCGATCTCGTCGGTCACACCGAGAACGGCCCTCTCGACGCCCTTGCCGCCGTAGCGCTCATCGCCGTCGCGCAGTTCCACGGCCTCGAACTGGCCGGTGGACGCGCCGCTCGGGACTGCGGCACGGCCTTCGCTGCCGTCGTCCAGCAGGATGTCGACCTCGACTGTCGGGTTGCCCCTGGAGTCAAGGATCTCGCGGGCGGTGACGCCCTCGATGGAAGCCACGAAGCGCTCCTAAAGTCGCAGGACAGTTTGCCTCAGAAGCCTACCGAGGCCTACCTGTCGGTATGGCGGGCGCCATCCCCGGACTGCCGGCCGTTCCGGGACGCGCCGCCCGACTCCCAGGCGCGGACCCGGTCGCGGTAGGCGCGGGCGGCGGCGCGCAGCTCGGCCTCCGGATCGAGACCGGCCGCGTGCGCCTGCCGTACGAGCTCGAAGAGCCTCGCCCCCACGCCCTCGGCGTCCTCGGCGGAAAGGTCCGCGGGAGCTCCGGCGCGCTCGGCGCGCCGCAGGAGCTGGGCGGCCAGGGACAGCGCGGGCTGGCCCATCGGGACTCCGTCCAGGACCGATCCCGCGTCGCCGCCGTTCTTGGCCGCACGCTCGGCCGCCTTGATGGTCTCCCAGTTGTCGCTGACCTCCTCGGCGCCCTCGACCTCGGTGCCGGCGAACACGTGCGGGTGACGGCGGACGAGCTTGGAGACGATCCCGTCGGCCACGTCGTCGATGTCGAACCCGTCGGAGCGCTCGCGGGCGACCCGCGCGTGGAAGGCCACCTGGAGCAGCAGGTCGCCCAGCTCCTCACGGAGGGCGGCGTGGTCGCCCTCCTCGATGGTCTCCAGCACCTCGTAGGCCTCTTCGAGGAGGTACGGCGCCAGCGACTCGTGGGTCTGCCCGGCATCCCAGGGGCAGTTCACCCGGAGCCGGTCCATCACCGCCACCAGGTCGAGCAGCCTCGCCCCGGGAAGGTCGTACGAGCCCGGCACGACCTCGATCACCGGCGGGTCCTCAAGCGCCACCGCCGCGTAGCCGATGGAGCGCATCAGCGCCTCGTCGGCCTCCAGCCACACGACGGTCCCCTCGCGTGCCTCCCGCACCAGGGCGGCCGGATCCGCCGTCACGACCTCGACGGCGATCCCGGCGTCGGCGAGATAGGGCAGGTGCGGGTGGTCCGCCGACGCGGTGCGCACCGGGCCGTCCTGGAGGACCTGCCACGCACGGCGGCTGAGCAGCCCCGGAGCGACCCGGGGCGAGGTGGTGACGACGATCAGGGGCATGCCACCGAGGTTACTGCTCCGGTGCGGAGGCGGGATCGGCGGCGGAGTCCCTGCCGAAGCGGTCACCGGTGAGGAAGACCGCCGGCTGCTGCTCGCTCCGGTTCGGGTTGAGCGTGCCGTAGCGGGGGTTCCAGGTGATCTTCACGGACTCGACGTCCTTGACCGCCTGCACCTGGCCTCGCTGGAGGGCCGCCTCGTCGGTGCCCCCGCCGTAATGGGCCGCCAGCTTGCTGAACAGCAGGCTCGCCTTGGCGTAGTCGCGCGCCTGCGACGGCGCCACGGCGTTCTGGAGCAGCTGCTGCTCGTACTGGGCCTGACCACCGTTGGCCGAGATGAACTGGTCGATCTCCCCGTCGGTGGCCGTGACGCCCTTGCTCTCGGCCGCGATGATGGACTGCCTGGCGGTGGCGAGCCGGAAGAGCACGAGCTGCGGGAGGCTCCCGTAGGACCGCAGCTGGTCGGGAGAGACCTCGATCTTGGCCAGCGCGGCCTCGTACTCCCGCACGCTGCTGTCCAACTGGCTGGAGCTGATGCGTTCCCCTCCCACGACGGCGGCGGCGCCTGCCTGCGTCGCGGAGCAGGCGGTCAGCGCGACACCCGCGGCGGCGACCGCCAGGATGATACGCACTCGAGTTGACTTCACATGCGTTCCCTTCACGACAAACGCCGCTTACTTTACCGGCATGTTCTCAAGGAACATGGCCTTGACCAGGTCACCGCACCACGTGAGCAGATCCAGGTCGCGCAGCGGCTGACCGCCGAGCGGCCTGGTCTTGGGCACCGGTACCAGCAACGTACCGCTCGCCTGCTTCAGCAGCGCCTTCGGGTACAGCCGCTGGAGCCTGACCTGCTGCGAGTCCCTGAGTGTCACCGGAGCGAACCTGATGTTCTGGCCCTGCAGGGTGACGTCGGTCAGACCGGCCACGCGGGCGCGGATCCGGAAGCGGGCGACCTCCAGCAGGTTCTCCACCTCCTGGGGCGGCCTGCCGTACCGGTCGACGAGCTCGTCGCGCACCTCGGCGATCTGGACGTCGGCGCCGATGGCGGCGATCCGCTTGTAGGCCTCCAGGCGCAGCCGCTCGGAGGTCACGTAGTCGTGCGGGATGTGCGCGTTGATCGGCAGCTCGACCTTGACGTCCGGCCGCTCCTCCTCCACGGGACCACCGGAGAGCTTGGCCTTCTGCTCCTGTACGGCCTCCGCCATCATGCGCACGTAGAGGTCGAAGCCGACACCCGCGATGAAACCGGACTGCTCGGCGCCCAGGATGTTGCCCGCGCCGCGGATCTCCAGGTCCTTCATCGCGACGTACATGCCCGCGCCCATCTCGGTGTGCTGGGAGATGGTGGCCAGGCGCTCGTGCGCGGTCTCGGTGAGCGGCTTCTCCGGCGGGTACAGGAAGTAGGCGTAGCCGCGCTCACGGCCACGGCCGACCCGGCCGCGGAGCTGGTGGAGCTGGGACAGGCCGTAGTTGTCGGCCCGGTCCACGATCAGCGTGTTGGCGTTGGGCACGTCGAGGCCGGACTCGACGATCGTGGTGCAGACGAGCACGTCGAACTCGCGCTCCCAGAAGCCCACCATGATCTTTTCAAGCTGGTGCTCCTGCATCTGGCCGTGCGCGACGGCGATCCTGGCCTCGGGCACGAGCTCGTGCAGCATGGCCGCGACCTTGTTGATGCTGGCCACCCGGTTGTGGACGAAGAAGACCTGGCCGTCGCGCATCAGCTCGCGCCGGATCGCGGCGCCGATCTGCTTGTTGTCGTAGGGGCCGACGAACGTCAGGATCGGGTGGCGCTCCTCCGGCGGGGTGAGGATCGTGGACATCTCACGGATGCCGGTGAGCCCCATCTCCAGCGTGCGCGGGATCGGCGTGGCGGACATGGCCAGTACGTCGACCTGGGTCCGCAGGTGCTTCATGGCCTCCTTGTGCTCGACGCCGAACCGCTGCTCCTCGTCGATGATGATCAGGCCCAGCTCCTTGAACCTGACCTCCGACGAGAACAGCCGGTGCGTGCCGATGACCACGTCCACCGAGCCCTCGCGCATGCCCTCCAGCGTCGCCTTGACCTCGCCGTCGCTCTGGAAGCGCGACATCGGCCGCACGTTCAGCGGGAACCCGGAGAACCGCTCGGTGAAGGTGGACAGGTGCTGCTGGACCAGCAGCGTGGTCGGCACCAGCACCGCCACCTGCTTGCCGTCCTGCACGGCCTTGAACGCCGCCCGCACCGCGATCTCGGTCTTGCCGTAGCCGACGTCGCCGCAGATCAGCCGGTCCATCGGGATCCCGCGCTCCATGTCGCGCTTGACCTCGTCGATGGCCTCCAGCTGGTCGCCGGTCTCGGCGTAGGGGAAGGCGTCCTCCATCTCCCGCTGCCACGGCGTGTCGGGCCCGAACGCGTGCCCCGGCGAGGCCATCCGGGCGGAGTAGAGACGGATCAGCTCCCCGGCGATCTCCTTGACCGCCTTCTTCGCCTTGGTCTTGGCCTTGGCCCAGTCGGCGCCGCCCATCCGGTTGAGCGTGGGCGACTCGCCGCCGACGTAACGGGTGACCTCGTCGAGCTGGTCGGTCGGCACGTAGAGGCGGTCACCCTTGGCATACTCGATCACCAGGTATTCGCGGGTGGCGCCCTGCACGGTCCGCTGCACCATCTCGATGTAGCGGCCCACGCCGTGCTGCTCGTGCACCACGTGGTCGCCGACCTTGAGCTGGAGCGGGTCGACCACGTTGCGCCGCTTCGAGGGCAGCCGCCGCATGTCCTTGGTGGACGCCTTCTGCCCGACCAGGTCCAGATGGGTCAGCACGGCCAGCCCGGGGCTGACGAAGCCGTGCTCGATCAGGCCCGTGCTGACGTGGACGACCTTCGCGTCCGGTGCCCGGTCGAGTGCCCGTTCCAGCCGCGCCGGCAGGTCCACGCCCTTGAGCAGCTCGACCATCCGCTCCGCGGGGCCGTGGCCCTCGCTGAGCAGCACGACGACCTTGTGCTCCTCCAGCCAGCCCTTGATGTCGCCGAGCGCCCGCTGGGTGTCGCCCCGGTAGGCCTCCGCCTCGTGGGCCCGTAGGACCAGCCCGTCACCGAGGTCGTCGCCGCCGAACGGCGCGATCGACCACCAGGGCTGGCCGAGCTCCCGTGCGTGGTCCTGGATCTCCTCCAGCGTCCGGAACGCCGCCGCCCCCAGATCGATCGGCGCCTCTCCGCCGGACGCCGCGTTGATCCAGGAGGCCTCCAGGAACTCCTGGCTGGTGCGGACCAGCTCGTCGGCACGGCCGCGGATCCGCTCCGGGTCGCACACGAACACCGCCGCCTGCGCCGGCAGGTGGTCGAGGAGCAGGTCCATCTCCCCGGCGAGCACCGGCGCGAACGCCTCCATTCCCTCCATGGGGACACCCTCGGCGAGCTGGCCGAGGATCTCGGCCAGCGCGGGGTGCCGCTCGGCGAGCTCCCGCGCCCGCTCCCTGACCTCCGCCGTCAGCAGCAGCTCACGGCAGGGGGCCGCGAACAGCCCTTCCTCCGCCACCTCCAGCGAGCGCTGGTCGGCGACCTTGAACCAGCGGATCTCCTCGACGCTGTCGCCCCAGAACTCCAGCCGCAGCGGGTGCTCCTCGGTCGGCGGGAACACGTCCAGCAGGCCACCCCTGACGGCCACCTCCCCGCGTTTCTCCACCATGTCGACCCGGTTGTAGCCGTTCTCCACGAGCCGCTGGACGACGTCTCCGAGATCGGCGTCCTCGCCCGCGCGCAGCCGTACCGGCCGCAGGTCGCCCAGGCCGCGCACGATCGGCTGGAGCACCGCCCGGACCGGCGCGACGATCACCTGCAGCGGGCCCGCGGCGACATCCCCCTCGACCGGGTGGGCCAGCCTGCGCAGTACGGCGAGCCGCTGGCCCACCGTGTCGCCGCGCGGCGACAGGCGCTCGTGCGGCAGCGTCTCCCAGGCCGGAAAGACCGCGACCGTGCTCGGGTCGAGAAGGCTGGTAAGCGCCGCGGCGAGATCCTCGGCCTCGCGCCCGGTGGCGGTCACCGCGAGAACGGTCCGCTTCCCGTCCTTGGCCCCTTCCCTCGCCAGCGCGGCCACGGTGAACGGCCGCAGCGCGGGCGGCGCGATCAGCGACACGTCGGAGAAGTCTCCTCCTCGGACGTCTTCAAGAGCGGCGGCCAGTTTCGGCTCCGCGACGACCAGGTCCAGCAGTCCGGAAAGGCTCATCAGATTCGCCCACAGCCCCACGACGGCAACACGACAGGCCCCCAGCCATCAGGGCACGGGGGTCACCACCCAAGGCTACTTGCCCCGGCGACCGGCCTTCCTCGGAGAGACCGCTCTCGCGGCGGGGGGAAATGCACGATGAATCGTGTTGAGATGACTACTCTTAGTAACATGTCAGAGGTACGGTCGGTCGTCGCGCGAGACGACATATTCAGTCGGCGGATCCGCGAGCAGTGGACAGGGCAGTCAGGTCGGCGACTCGACGCCCTGATCGCCGGGTGCGGGTGGCCCGAGCCGCTGGAGCTGGAGCTGGACGAGATGGAAGCGCGGGTCACCGGGATCGACGAGGATCTGCCGGTGCTGCGGGCGAGCACGTCCACACGTAAGGATCTGGACTCCTGGGCGCTGGGAGACCTGCGGTCGGTGCCGGTGCCGCCGCGGTCGTTCGACATCGTCTACGTGTCGTTCCTGCTGGAGCGGCTCGAGCACCCCGAGCTGGTGCTCGACCGACTGCTCACCGGCCTGCGCCCGGGCGGGCTGCTGCTGTTGCAGATGCGCGACCGGGCCTCCGCCTACGGGACATGCGACCGGCTGATGCCCTCGGCGCTGCGGCGGCTGCTGTGGCACAGGTTCGCCCCGGCCGACGCCGTGGGGCCCCTGCGCCCCTTCTACGGGCCGATCGCCTCGCGCGAGGGGATGCACTCCTTCTGCCTGACGCGCGGGCTCATGGTGACCGACGACGCCTCCGCGACGAGCGGACCGGCGCTGCGCGGCCCGCTGGGCGGGCTGACCCGCGCCGTCTGCTCGATGCTGGAGACTCTCTCCAGGGGACGGTGGCCCGCCTCCCACGATGAGATCATCATGGTGATCCGCAAACCCCAGAGCCACTTCGCCCGGTTGATCTGAGGACGGCCGGCTGGCACAGGGGTGCCGGAATGGGTACAGTGGCAAAATCCGACTAATTCGATCGGAATTGTGGAGCAGATGACGGCGCCTTTCGAGTGGACCCCCGACGCCCACGAGCTGGCCGATCTGGAGCTACTGCTCTCCGGTGCCTTCCAGCCGCTGACGGGCTTTCTGAGCTCCGCGGACACGCACGCGGTGGAGGAGCACGGCACGCTGGCGGACGGCACCCCGTGGCCCGCGCCCGTGTCGTTCACCCTGCCCGACGACCACCCCGCCGCCTCCGGCGACCGGATCACGCTACGCGACCCCGAAGGCGTCGCACTGGCCGTGCTGACCGTCACCGAGCGGGCGGGCGGCTCCGTCGCCGGACCCGTGGAGGCGCTGGACGCGCCCGAACACGGACCTTTCGCCCGGCTGCGCCGTACGCCCACGGAGATCCGCAAGGAACTCTCCGGCCGGGAGGTGCTGGCGGTCACCATGCGCGGGCCGCTGGACGACCTGGAGGAGATCAGAGCGACCGCCGAGGAGCTGGACGCGACGGTCCTGCTGCTCCCGCTGGCCTTCGGCGAGGGCGGCCCCGCGGTGGTCCGCGCGGCGCTCAAGGCCCGCGACAGGCTGCCCGGGGACACGCTCGTGGCCGTGGTGCCGCTCGCACCCCGGGAGGAGCCCAGCATCGACCTGGAGCTGCGTGAGCACGTGGCCGAGGCCTACGGCGCGACGGAGCACCTGGCCGGCCCCGAGCCCGTGACGCTCCCCGGGCCGCCGCACCGGCGGGGGCTGGTGGTCTTCTTCACCGGCCTGTCCGGCTCCGGCAAGTCCACCGTCGCGCGGGGGCTGCGGGACGCGCTGCTGGAGCGCGGCAGCCGTACGGTCACCTATCTCGACGGCGACGTGGTCCGCCACCTGCTGTCGGCGGGACTGAGCTTCTCCAAGCAGGACCGCGACCTCAACATCCGCCGGATCGGGTTCGTCGCCGCCGAGACCGCCAGGCACGGCGGGCTGGCGATCTGCGCGCCCATAGCGCCCTACGCCGCCACCCGCGACGAGGTCCGCGCGATGGTCGAGGCCGTCGGCGCCGACTTCCTGCTGGTCCACGTGGCCACCCCGCTCGCCGAGTGCGAGCGCCGCGACCGCAAGGGCCTCTACGCCAAGGCCCGGGCGGGGCTCATCCCCGAGTTCACCGGCGTCTCCGACCCCTACGAGGAGCCCGACGACGCGGACCTGGTCATCGACACCACGTCGATCAGCGTGGAGCGGGCCGTCCAGCAGGTGCTTGACCCGTTGATCCAGGGAGGGTGGGTCCGTTGAGCGGAGAAGCCGGCACGGTGAGCGAGAGGACGGGGTGAACGACCGATGGTCATCGACTTCCCCCTCGCCGCGGGATCGTTCCTCGTCGCGATCGTCGTCGGCCTGACCGGTATGGGCGGCGGCGCGCTGATGACGCCGATGATGATGCTGTTCTTCAACGTGCCTCCCCTGGCCGCCGTCTCCAGTGACCTCGTCGCCTCGGCCGTGATGAAGCCGGTCGGCGGGCTCGTCCACCTGCGGCGGGGCACGGTCAACCTGCGGCTGGTCGGCTGGCTGTGCGCGGGATCGGTGCCCTCGGCCTTCTGCGGGGTGCTCGTGGCCCGGGCGTTCGGGGACGGCGAGCAGCTCCAGCAGGCGATCAGATACGCCCTGGGCATCACGCTGCTCCTGGCCGTCGCGGGCCTGGTCGCCAAGACCTGGCTCTCGCGGCATGAAGGGAAGTCCTCGGCGGACCTCGGCGACATTGTCGTGCGCCCATTTCCGACCTTACTGGTCGGTACGGTTGGTGGTCTGATCGTCGGGATCTCGTCCGTGGGCTCGGGGTCATTGATCATCGTGGCGCTGCTCGCGCTCTACCCCGCGCTGAAGGCCAACCAGCTCGTCGGTACCGACCTTGTCCAGGCCGTCCCGCTGGTCGTCTCGGCCGCCTTCGGGCACCTGCTGTTCGGTGACTTCCAGCTCGACATCACCACCTCGCTGCTCGCCGGCTCGATCCCCGGCGTCTACCTGGGCGCGCGTATCTCGGCCCGGGCGCCCGGCGGGGTCATCCGGGCGCTGCTCGCGGTGGTGCTGCTGGCGTCCGCGCTGAAACTCCTCGGCGCGGGGAACGCGGCCACGCTCTGGATCCTGGCCGGTGCCGTCATCGCCGGGGCCGCCGGGTGGTCACTGGTCAGGAACCGCGGTCGCGCGGAGGTAGGGATCGCGGGCGAGGTCCTCGAAGGTCCTCAGGCCACCGGCAGTGGTGTCGAACCGGGTGTCTCCCCGGGGAGCACGCGGTGAGTCGAAGTAGACCAGCGCCTTGATCTGCGGATAGAGCCGCATCTCCCGGCGCACCGAGGAGAAGAACGCCTCCTTGAACCCGGGATCGTCACGGCGCTCGAACACACCCCATTCCGCGATCATGATGGGCTTCGTCGGAAAGCGCGACTGCATCCAGCGGTAGAACCCCGGCCACCCGGCGAACTCCACGCGGGTCTTGTTGACCAGCCCGTCGAAGGTCCGCACCCTGTCGTCGGCGTAGGGGTCCATGGCCACCCAGTCGACCACGTCGTCCCCGGGGTAGAGCCTCTCGAACCAGGGCTCGGCCGCCCAGCTGGGCGCGCCCATGTAGGTCATGACCGTGACCACGTTCCTCACGCCCCGCTGCCTCAGGCGCAGCACCACGTGCCGGAACATCGCGGAGTAGTCCTCGGCGGTCATCCCCGAGCCCGGATACCCCAGCACGTCGTTCTCCGGCTCGTGGTGCACGGTCAGGAAGAACCTCTCGGGGAAGCTCCGGCGGACATGGTCGGCCAGCCGGTCGATCCGCCGGTCGATCGCACCGCCGGCGATCTCCGCCCAGGTGCGGTCGGAGGACGGCTTCCAGTTGACCAGCAGGAGCCTGCGGCCGGCGGGATCGCGGGCGATCTTCCGTTCCTCGGGGGTCGGGAAGAGCTCTGAGCCCCGGTGGTAGACGTGCATGATGTCGGCCGGGCGGCCCATGCGCCTCTCGGCCCGCGCCAGCGCCCGGCCGGGGCGCCGCCCGGTGAAGATCTCCGGTGCGACCCCCCACCACGCCCCGCACGAGGGGATGAGCCTGTCGGTGACCGCGCAGGCGGACACCGTCGAGCGGATGCCCAGCAGGGCGTTGACCCGGGCCGCGGCAGGCTCCGGCGAGTTCTCGGGAATCGCCGGAGGCTGACCGCACGCGCCCATTCCGAGAGCCAGCGCCAGACCCGCACCGCCAATTCTCGCCTTGCGTGACAATGCCCCTAAAAAGGTATTTATCCGAGGCAACGATCCCTCCACAGATGCTCCACGCGAACGGTTCCTGACTTTACTCGCGGCACACCATCTCACTCCCCGGACGTGCCATGTCCCGGACTTCGCCAGTCCGCGTCGCACCTCACAGAAAAGAGTAGGGAAATGTCTAATAAATGACAGTTATCTCACCGTGATCAGCCGTGATCCCCTGAAGAAAATCTTGCGTATCGGATCGGCGAAATGGCGATCCGACCTATAGTTCCTAGGGTCCTGAAGCGTCGACGCCGCCCGAAAGGCACCCGCATGAGCTTGCCTCCGGACGTCTCGATCCGCCGTTCCGGCGGAGAGCTGTCGGACTACGCGTCCCTTCTCCGCCGCAGATGGCTGACCCTCCTGATCTTCCTTGTGGCCGGACTCGGCGGGGGCGTCGCCCAGTTCCGGCTCACCCCGCCCGCCTACACCGCGTCCGCCCAGGTGCTGGTGTCCGCGACGGGCCTCTCCGAGCAGACCAACCAGGTCACCAACCGGCAGCGTGAGCTGCTCAACCTCGACACCGAGGTGCAGGTCGCCCAGTCCGAGGTGGTCGCCAAGAAGGTCGCGCCCGCGCTCAGGGGCAAGCCGGGGGCCGTTGAGGTGTCCGTGCCGCCCAACACCTCGGTCCTGCGGATCTCCTACACGGCCGCCGACCCGCACACCGCGGCCGCCGGGGCCGACGCCTATGCCCAGGCCTACCTGGCCAACCGGAGCGAGTCCACCACGCAGGCACTGAACGCCCAGCTCAAGACGGTTCTCACCAAGCTCAGGCAGGTCAGCGCGGGCCTGGTCGCGGCGGCGGACACACTGCCCAAGCTGGCGCGGGGAACGTCGGAGCGGACCATCGCCCTGCAGCGGCAGAACATGCTCAGCAGGCAGGCCTACCACCTCACCCTCAGATACGACGCGCTCAAGACCATCGCCGTCACCCCGGGATCGGTGATCAGCGACGCGGCCGCGCCGGCCGAGCCCAGCTCCCCCAGCGCTCCCCTCAGCCTCGGCAGCGGCCTCATGATCGGCCTGCTCGCCGGGGTCACCGTCGCCTGGGGCCGCGATCGCCTGGACACCCGGATCCGCGAGGGCGCCGACGTCAAGCGCCTGACCGGCCTCGACATCGTCAGCGCGCGGGAGCTCAAGGAGCTGACGGGCACCGGGAGTGCCGTCCTGCTGGTCAGCGTGCCCGGGACCTCCTCGCGTGACGTGACGCAGGCCGTACGGCAGCTCACCGAACGCGGAATCCCCGTGATCGGCGCGGTCGTCACCCCTCCGGGCGAGCCACCGGACATCTACGGCCCCCGGGACTCCGGCCCGTCCTCCTCCACGGGGACGCCCTCCGCCGGGAGCCGGCGGGCGCCGGACCCGCCCTGGCCCTCGCCGCCGCCCCCGACCGACACCTTGGTCTTCCCTGCGTCAACGACCCCCTCCTGAAGGAGGGGGCTTGAGGCGCAGTAATGCGCTTTGAAGCCCCGCGTTGACCAGCCCCAGCCATCACCTATTGGAGGTGCAGACCAGATGGCTACGTTGAACACAAGATCGCAGACCCACCGGCAGGTGCTTCCTCAGCCTGCCGCTCTGGAATCCGTGGGAGCAGACACGCCCGAGGGTGGGCACGAAACGGCTCACGGACACCGCCACACGGCGGTACCTGGTGTTCAACCTGGGCGAGGGGAGATCGAGCCGACCGGCACCCGGTCTGCTCGGCGTCACCCCGAGGACGCTTCGACGTCTGAGGGAGCCAACCGTGAGGTTCACCCCGTCGTGTTCGTCCTGGACAGACACGGCACCCCGCTGCAACCGTGTCACCCGGCCCGTGCCCGCCGCCTGCTGGCGGCCGGCCGGGCGGTGGTGGCCCGTCACACCCCGTTCGTCATCCGCCTCAAGGACCGCGACGCGGCGACCTCGACCGTCGAAGGCGTGCACGTCGGCATCGACCCCGGCAGCAAGCACACCGGCCTGGCCGTGTTCACCAGCCACGGCGGGAGCCGGACCGGCAGGTACGCGCTCCAGCTCGACCACCGAGGCGCACTGATCCGCGACAAGCTCAGCGCCCGCTCGCAGTATCGGCGTCGGCGCCGCAGTAAAAACCTGCGTTACCGCGCGCCCCGGTTCTCCAACCGCACCAAGCCGAAGGGGTGGCTGGCGCCGTCGCTGCGCCACCGCCTCGACACCACCCTGTCGCAGGTGGCGCGGCTGACCCGGTGGGCGCCCGTGGCCGCCGTGCACGTGGAGCGGGTCTCCTTCGACACCCACAGCATGTCGGCCGGGCGACCGCTCGAAGGAGCGGAATACCAGCAGGGCACCCTCGCCGGGTACGAGGTCCGCGAATACCTGCTCGCCACGTGGGGCCGGGCGTGCGCATACTGCGGCAAGCAGGACGTGCCGCTCAACCTCGACCACATCCACCCCCGCAGCCGGGGCGGCTCCGACCGGATCAGCAACCTCACCCTGGCCTGCATCCCCTGCAACCAGGCGAAGAGCGCCACCCCGATCGAGGAGTTCCTCACGGGCAGGCCCGCGCTGCTCACGAAGATCCTCAAGCAGGCCAAAGCGCCGTTGCGCGACGCCGCCGCCGTCAACGCCACCCGGTGGGCGCTGTGGCGGGCCCTGGAAGCGACCGGCCTGCCCGTTCACCCCGCCTCGGGCGGTCGTACGAAGTGGAACCGCTCCCGCACCCAAGCGCCGAAGTCGCACACGTTGGACGCGTTGCACGTCGGCGAACTGGAGACCGTGACCGTCTGGCCGTCCACGGTCCTGGTGGTCACGGCGACCGGGCGCGGCACCTACGCCCGCACCACCCCCGACCGCTACGGGTTCCCCCGTCTGGTCCGGCCACGGATCAAACTGCACCACGGCTTCCAGACCGGCGACCTGGTCCGGGCGAACGTCCCGGCAGGCAAGAAGGCCGGGGTTCACCTCGGGCGAGTCCTGGTCCGCTCCTCCGGTTCGTTCGACATCACCACCCGGCACGGTCGCGTCGCCGGGATCAACCACAGGCATGTCCGTCATCTTCAGCGCGCGGACGGCTACGGCTACACGACTCAGAAAGAAGCTGATCGAAATACCTGACTGGTTAGGGCGCGTTCGGGCCTGGGCGGCCCTCCCGCTCCCGATTCCTCCCCGGCCCGAAGGCCGGGGCATCCTCGGGAGGTTCTGGTGAGAGGCCTGCACCGGGCGGCCTGGCCGATCGCCGCGCTGCTGGTGGGATACCCGGTGTGGTGGGCACTGGGTATCGGTGGGCTGTCGGTGATCGTGCTGGCCCCGCCGATGGCGCTGGTCCTGTGGCGCCGACGGCCGATCAGGGCGCCGCGGGGGTTCGGGCTCTGGCTGCTGCTGCTGGCGGGCTACCTGATCAGCGCCCTCATGCTCGACGAGATGCCACCCAGCACCTACGGCGAGTTCAGCGCCGGCCGGCTGATCGGTTATGTGATGCGACTGCTCCTCTACGTCTCACTATTGATCATGGTGCTCTACCTGGGCAACCTGACCGAGCGGGAGCTGCCCCAGCTCACCCTGGTGCGCATGCTGGGCGCGCTGTTCATCACCACCGTCGCGGGCGGCCTGCTGGGCGTGTTCGCCCCGCATGCCGACTTCACCTCGCCGGTCGAGCGGATCCTGCCCGGGTGGGTCAGCGGCAACTCCTTCGTCCGCAATCTGATCCACCCCACCACCGCCCAGGTGCAGAAGGTCCTCGGCCATGCCTCCCCGCGCCCGGAGGCCCCGTTCGAGTGGGCCAACGCCTGGGGCAGCAACATCTCGGTGCTGCTCATCTGGTTCGTGGTCGGCTGGTGGGTGTACGGCGGCCCGCGCAGGCGCCTGGCCGTGGCCCCGCTGCTCGCGCTGGCCGCCGTCCCGATCGTCTACTCCCTCAACCGCGGCCTCTGGATCGGCCTGGGCGTCGCAGGCGCCTACCTGTTCCTGCGCCTGGGCCCGAGAGCCCGCGTCCTGGTCTGCTCGGCCGCCGCCTGCGGGGCGCTGGTGCTGTTCCTCACCCCCCTGCACACGATGGTGGCCCAGCGGCTGGACAGCCCGCACAGCAACGACATCCGCGCCTTCACCGTGTCGGCGACCGTCGCCGCCGCGGGCACCTCGCCGATCATCGGCTACGGCAACACCCGCAACGCGATGGGCAACCACCGTACGGTCACCACCGGGAAGACCAGCTGGTGTGACACCTGCGGTCATCCCCCACTGGGCAGCGACGGCCAGCTCTGGCATCTGATGATCACGCAGGGATTCGTCGGAGCCGCGCTCTACGTGGCGTTCTTCGCCGGGGCCATCCGCCGCCACTGGCACGACCGGAGCCCGATCGGCCTGGCCGGAGTCCTGGTGATGATCCTGACCCTGCTCTACATGTTCGTCTACGACGGGCTGGTCACACCGCTCAGCCTGTACCTGATCTCATTCGCACTGCTCTGGAGGAATTCGATGGCGAGCGGAGCCGGATGAACGACGCCCGCGTCCGGCTGCGCTATCTCAGCGAGACCCTCGACCTGCTGTTCCCCGGTCCCGGCGAGGGTCGGCCCTACAGCCTGCTCCCCCACCCCCTTCTCCCCCGCAGGCTGGTCCCCCGCGCCTGGTGGCACCCCGGCAGGAAGATCACGGTCCCGGTGGGGGAGGCCACGGTCGAGACCTACCTCAGCGAGGTGCTGGGCACCCCGATCCGGGTCGTGCTGCACGTCCGGCCCGCCCTGAGGGTCAACCGCAAACCGATCCTGGAGGCCCACGCCCCGGACGGACTGGCCGCCTTCGTGAAGATCGGCGACACCGACCGGGGCCGCGAGCTCATCGCGAACGAGGCGCGGACCCTCCACCTGCTCGCCGGCGTGCCGCTGCGGACCGTCGTCCCGCCGTCCGTGCTGCACCACGGATCCTGGCGCGGCCTGTCCGTGCTCGCGCTCAGCCCGCTCCCCGTACGGCGAGGCCGGATCTCCGCAGACCTGCTCATCGACGCGGTCGGCGAGATCAGCCGGATCCCCGGGCGCGGGTCCGCCTGGCACGGCGACTTCTCCCCGTGGAACATCGCACGCGGCGCGGACGGGCGGCTGCTGGTCTGGGACTGGGAGCGGTTCGCCACCGGGGTGCCGCCCGGTTTCGACGCCCTCCACCACTTCTTCCAGCGCGCTCTGCGCCGCACCGGTCCGGCGACCGCGGCCAGAGCGTGCCTGGCACAGTCGCTGCCCATCCTCGCTCCGTTCGGGCTGTCGGCCGCGGAGTCCAGGCTGACCGCCGTCCGCTACCTGATCGCGCTGGCGGACCGGCATGCGGCCGACGGTCACGCCCCGTTCGGTCCGCCCGACCACTGGCTCAATCCCGTCGTCGACTTCCAGGAAATCCTTACGTGAAAACCAGACTGAAGCGTTCCGTCCACGTTCTCTCGCGGACCACCGGACGCCTCACCGCCCGGAGCCGGATGCTGCCCTCGTTCCTGATCGCCGGGGCACAGCGCTCCGGCACCACCTCTCTCTACCGGGCGCTGGCCCAGCATCCGCTGATCCTCAAGCCCGTGTTGCACAAGGGCGTGCACTACTTCGACGTGGGCTACGACCGGGGCCTGCTCTGGTACCGCGCGCACTTTCCGCTGCGGGCCACGGCCGCCCGGCTGGCCCGCCGGTACGGCTGGCGCCCCCAGGCCTTCGAGTCGTCGCCCTACTACCTGTTCCATCCGCTCGCCTGCTCCCGGATCGCCTGGGATCTGCCCGGAGTGAAGGTGATCGTGCTGGTCCGCGACCCGGTGGAACGCGCCTTCTCGGCCCACGCCCACGAGCTGGCGCGGGGCTTCGAGACCGAGACCTCCTTCCCCAGGGCCGTGGAGCTGGAAGAGAGCAGGCTGGCCGGGGCGGTGGAGGGGTTGTGCGCCTCCCCCTACTCGGTGCACCACTCCCACCGCCACCACGCCTACCTGGCCAGGGGCCGCTACGCCGAACAGCTCGCCCCGCTGGAACCGCTGATCGGCCGGGATCGGCTGCTCGTCCTGGACAGCGGGCGGTTCTTCACCGAGCCGGAGGTCGTCTACGACCGGGTGCTGGAGTTCCTCGGGCTGCCGCACATTGGTGACCCGGTGTTCGAGCGGCACAACGCCCGGCCCCGGCCCGCGCCGATGCCCGAGTCGCTGCGCCGGGAGCTGACCGACCATTTCGAGGCGTCCGACGCCCTGCTGACCTCGTGGCTCGGCGCGGAGCCGACATGGCGGCGCTGACCTTTGGCCGCCTGCCCCGCCTGCCCTGGCTGAAGGGGCCGGCGCGGGGCGGGCTGGCCGGGCTGGCGGGGGCCGGCATCGGCGCCGCCGCGCAGTTCGGGGTGGTCGTGCTGGTCACCAGGGAGGCCGGTCAGGAGGCTGCGGGCACCTTCTTCGCGGCGACCGCGCTCTGCCTGATGGCCGGCGGGATCCTGCGGATGGACGCCGGCAACGGGCTGATCTACTTCATCGCCCGGTCACGGCCGTCCGGATATCGCCGCACCCGCGGCTATGTCCGGACGGCGCTCGTCCCCGTTGTGACGCTCTCGCTGCTCACCGGGGTGGTGGCCGTGCTCACCGCGCCCGACCCCACGGTCCGGGTGCTGGCCGCGGCACTCCCGGTGATGGTGTGCGCGGACGTCGTGGTGGCCGCGACCCGGGGGTTCGGCGCGATGCGGCCCACCGTGCTGCTGGACGGCGTGCTCCAGCCGGTGGCCCAGCTCGTGCTGGTCGGGGCCGTGATACTGGCGGGCGCGGAGTCGGCGCCCCTGCTGGCGGCGGCCTGGGGTCTGCCGGCCCTCCCGGCCCTGGTGCTGGCGGCGCTCTGGCTGCACCGGCGGCTGCCGTACATGCCTTACCTGCCGGGCACCGTCCACGACTTCTGGCGCTACACCTGGCCCCGGTCTGCGGCCGCCGCGATCCAGGCGGTGTTCCAGCGGCTCGACATCGTGGTCGTGGCGATGCTCGCCGGACCGGTCGAGGCTGCGGTCTACACCGCCGCCACCCGGTTCAAGGTCGTCGGCCAGCTCGCCAACCAGGGGCTGGCCCAGGCGGTGCAGCCGAGGCTGGTCCGGGCGCTGGCCGAGGGTGACCTGGCGCGCGCCCGCGAGCTGTACCAGTCGGCCACCATCTGGCTCGTCCTGCTGACCTGGCCGATCTGGCTGGGCTATGCCTCGCTCGCGCCCTGGCTGCTCGGCCTGTTCGGCGACGGTTATGCCGCCGGCGTCCCGGTGGCGCTGGTGCTGGCCGCGACGATGATGCTGGCCACCGCCTGCGGCATGGTCGACGTGGTGCTGACCGCCGCCGGGCACACCGGCTCCAGCCTGGCCGCCCTGGTCGCCGCCATCGCGGTGACCGTGGTGCTGGACGTGCTGCTCATCCCCACCTGCGGGGCGCTCGGCGCGGCCCTCGGCTGGGCCGGGGGTGTGCTGGTCAAGAACCTGCTCCCGCTCTGGCTGATCCACCGCCGTTACGGCCTGCGTCCCTTCGGCGTCCACAGCCTCGCCGCCCTGACGTCGTGGCGGGCGCGATGACGCCCGTCCTGGTGACCGGGCTGCCCCGGAGCGGGACAAGCTGGACGGGCAAGATGCTCTCGGCGAGCGGCGAGCTGGTCTACGTCAACGAGCCGCTGAACCCGCAGCACCCGCCGGGACGGTCCCCCGGAGTGCTCAACGCCCAGGTCACCCACCGTTTCCAGTACATCTGCCCGGACAACGACGAGGTCTGGCTGCCCGCCTTCACCGACACGGCCGCGCTGCGTTACCGGTTCCTGGCCGAGCTGCGCCGTAACCGCTCGCCGTACGACCTGGCGAGGATGGTCCGGTACGGCACCGCGTTCACGCTCGGCCGGCTGACCGGACGCCGGGCACTGCTGGACGACCCGTTCGCACTGTTCTCGGCCGGTTGGTTCGCCGAACGGCTGGGCTGCCGGGTGATCATCCTGCTCCGTGACCCCGTGTCGTTCGTCGGGAGCTGGCAGCGGCTCGGCTGGACGATCTACTTCCATGAGCTGCTCGAACAGCCGTTGCTGATCCGGGACCACCCGCATCTTGAGGCGCTCCGCCCGCTGGTGGGCTGCCAGGACCGGCTCGCCAAGGCCGTCGCGCTCTGGCGGGCGGCCCGGACGGTCGCCACCGAGCTGGCCGCACGGCACCCGGGAATCCTGCTGGTCCGCTACGAGGATCTGGCCACCGACCCGCCGCGCGGCTTCCGCCGGCTGTACGGATGGTCGGGCCTGACGTGGTCCGCCCGCGCCGAGGAGCGCATCTCCCGCGCGTGTACGGCAGCCGGTGGCGGTGCCGACGGTTTCGCCTGGAGTGGGCTGTCCCGCACGGCCTACCGGCCGATGGACTCCCGCCAGGCTCTGGCCGCGGCAGCCGGACGGCTGACTCCCGAGGAGATCCGCCGGGTCAGGGAGCTCGCCTCCCGGTAGGGGGGGAGGCCGGCGGGGAGATCACCGGCCCGCCGCCGGTCGCGGGGATCAGGAGAACAGCCGGCGGAACAGGCAGACGGTGAGCAGCCAGAGTGCGAACGGCAGGTCGTGGAGCAGATAGCGGCGGGCCAGCCGGCCCGGCTCGTTGAGCAGCCGGAAGAGCCACTCCAGCCCTGCCTTCTGCATCCACACGGGCGCCCGGGGCACCGTGCCGGCCGCGAAGGCGATGGCCGAGCCGCAGCCGACGAACCAGGCGCCGGGCAGGTCCTTGCGGAGCATCGCGATGAGCCGGTCCTGCTTGGGGAAGCCCAGTCCGACGAAGACCAGCCGGGGACCGGCCGCCACCACGGCGTCTCTGACCTCCCGGTAACTCTCCGGGGTGGTCTCGAACCCGTACGGCGGGGCGTCCGTCCCGGCGACGAGCAGCCCGGGATGGCGGCCGGTCAGCCGGTCAGCCGCCTGTTCGGCCACCCCCGGCGGACCGCCGAGCAGATAGATCGGGTAACGGTAGAAGGTGGCGGCCTCCGCCAGGGACCAGATCAGGTCGGCGCCGGCGACCCGGCTGGGCACGGGCGTGCCGAGCAGCTTCGCCGCCCACACCAGGGGCATACCGTCGGCCACCACAAGGTCGGCGTCCTCGATGAGCTCGCGTACTCCGGGGTCGCGGGCGGCGGCCCAGCTGATGTCGACGTTCGGAGTGACCAGGTGACCGCCCTCCCCCCGCTTCAGCGCGTCGACCACGTGGTCGACGACCTCCCCCTCGGTCATCGGGTCGATCGCGAGACCGGCCACGTGCACCCTGCGGCGCAGGCGCTTGCGGGTGGCCTTGTCCGGTCGCGGCCGCTGGCGCGGGACGCTCAACGCCTCATGGACTGCCCTGAGCGCCATCAGATGCCGTGCCCGCGGTGATGCAACGTGCTGAGCACGGCCTGGGCTGACACCAGACCCGCCGCCACAGCGAGCGCGATGGGGGCGCGAGGTTCGCCGTGCCGTGCGGCGAAGGCACGCCAGGCCCAGCGGCCCGCCTCCCTGCGCCGGCCGAGGGCGGCGTGGTGGAAGGCGAGCTGACCGTAGACCCGCGCCGCGCCGCGCGGGTCCACGGCCAGATCAGGGTGCCGGGCGAGCATCCATTCCAGCCCGGCGATTCGGTCGGCCCAACGGGTCGCGTACAGGGAGTCGCCCCAGCGGACGCGTACCAGAGGGCGGTCGACGTGCACGATCGGGTGGCGCGCGGCGGCACGCAGCGCCAGGTCCCAGTCCTCGTTCTGGCCTCCCGGCGCACTCTCGTCGGCCCAGAACGCACCACGCCGGAACAGGAACGTCGAGGAGTGGACCATCACCATGCGTGAGCGCACCAGGTGAGCCCGGGTGATCAGCTCGGTCCCGGCGAGCCGGACGACGCGGCGCGAGCCGTACTCGACCTCGATGGCGGTGCTGGAGAACTCCGCACCCGGGACCGCCTCCAGCGCGGCGACCTGCGCGGCGACCTTGCCGGGCAGCCACTGGTCGTCGTCGTCGCAGAAGGCCACGAGGTCGGTGCCGAGCGCCGCGATGCCGGTGTTGCGTGCCCCCGGCAGGCCGGGGCAGAGCCGGTTGGCCACCACCCGGACGCTCCGCGAGACCACCTCTCCCCGCCGTTCCGTCAGGGCCCGGCCGGCCAGCAGGTCGGCCATCTGGTCGGTAACCAGGACCGGGTCGACGCCGTCCACGACGACCACGACCTCCACGGCCCCGGAATGGTCCTGGCCGAGCGCGGCACGCGTGGCCGAGCGCAACTGGTCGGGCCGACGCCCTCGCGTGGGGATGACCACGCCCACCGATTGAGTCACGCCGGCCTCCCGCGATATCCGTATCTGTTCATGAGTGGCCAGGTCAGTGCGGTGACGAGGCGTTGGTGCCGGGCTGAGGCAGCGGTACGCCAGCCGTCGTCCGGGGTCAGGTCGATCCGGCCGACGGCGAAGCGCATGGGGTTGCCCGAGGCCGTGTGGGCCGTCGAAAGCTCGGCCTCGCAGTCGGCCAGGAAGTCGAGGCGGGGCCGGATCCCGATCCTGGCGACCAGGCGTCTGAGCGTGTCACCGGGGGCTTCGAGAAGGTCTTCGTAGCGGACTCGGGTGACGGAGACGCCCCTGCGTGCCAGGAGTTCGAGGCTGAGGTTCTGGGCCAGCCAGTGCATCGAGGTGCGGGCCGGCGACCATCGGGTCATCGGGCGGCCGTCCTCGGGGCGCACGACCCGCCTGCCCCAGGAGTGCGCGACCGCACGGGGGTCGCGGACGACGTGGACGACATGCACGTCGACTCCGGCGGCGGCCAGGCAGAAGGCCAGGGAGGCGTGCTTGCTGGAGTCGATCACGACAGGGCAGCCGGCGGTCTCACCCGCCGCGTCGTACAGGCGCCGGTGAACGGCGATGTATTCATCGAGGCCGGCCAGTCCGGGGGACGGCCACGCGACGGGGGCGCCCGTCTGCTCCTCGGTGAGGAGATGCGCCAGGATGGGGATGCGCCGGGTGCGATCCACCTGCTGCCTGAGGTCGAGCATCCGGAGAGCCAATCCCTCGGACCAGCCGCCGAACGCGCGCTCGCCGACCTTGGACCAGAACGGGCATGAGCCGAACGGCCGGCGGCATCCGCACGCCTCGTCCGCCAGGACGCCCCTCGTCCAGAGGTGGACGACCTCCCCGAGCGGCGCGATGCCCGGCACCTCACCGAGGAGGCGTTCCAGCAGCGTGGTGCCGCTGCGGCCAAGGCCGCCCACGAAAACGACCCGGGTGGGGGAGGGGCTGTCAGACACAGGCACGGATCCTTACCTGACGGATACGGAACGTGCCGAGGCTATCGCGGAGAGTGACCAAGGGGTCAAGGAACGGGAAAAGGATCTACCTGGGAGATGTCATGGCCGGACCGGCAACAGAACGGCCCTCTCCGTCCCACCCGGGCTGCGGGCGCGGCGGAGAGGGCCGGTGTGAGGGGTGCGTCGAGGGCCCGGGGCCGGGCACTACCTCGCGTCGACGATCATCCCGGCGCCGACGGTGTTGCTGGTGGACTCGTCCACCAGGATGAAGCCGCCGGTAAGGCGGTTCCTGGCGTAGTCGTCCACGAACAGCGGCTGGGTGACGCGGAGCGAGACCCGTCCGATCTCGTTCAGGCCGAGCGACGGAGCCGTCTCGTCACGGTGCAGGGTGTTGACGTCCAGCCGGTAGTGCAGGTCGCGGACCAGGGCGCGGGCCGTGCGGGTGGTGTGCTTGATGGTCAGTTTGGTGCGCGGGCTCAGCTTGCTCGCGTCGGTCATCCAGCAGATCATCGCCTCCAGCTCCTGGGCGACCTGCGGCTGGTTGTTCGGACGGCAGATCATGTCGCCACGTGAGATGTCGATGTCGTCCTCCAGCCGGAGGGTCACCGACATCGGTGCGAACGCCTCGTCCACTGGTCCGTCGAAGGTGTCGATCGACGTGATCCGCGTGACCAGGCCCGAGGGCAGGTGCACGACCTCGTCACCCGGCTTGAGCACGCCGCCGGCGACCTGGCCGGCGTAGCCGCGGTAGTCGTGGAAGGCCGGATCCGTGGCCCGCTGCGGGCGGATGACGTACTGCACTGGGAAGCGCACGTCGACCAGGTTGCGGTCGGAGGCGATGTGCACGTTCTCCAGGTGGTGCAGCAGGGAGGAGCCGTTGTACCAGGGCATGTTCTCGGAACGCGAGACCACGTTGTCGCCGTGCAGCGCCGAGATCGGGATGAACGTCAGGTCCGGGGCGTTCAGCTTCGCCGCGAACGAGGTGAACTCCTCGCGGATCTCCTCGAACCGCTCCTGGGAGTAGTCGACGAGGTCCATCTTGTTCACGGCAAGCACCAGGTGCGGCACGCGCAGCAGCGTGGTCAGGAACGCGTGCCGCCGCGACTGCTCCAGCACGCCCTTCCGCGCGTCGATCAGCACGATCGCCAGGTCGGCGGTGGAGGCACCGGTGACCATGTTCCGGGTGTACTGGATGTGTCCGGGGGTGTCGGCGATGATGAACTTGCGCCTGGGCGTGGCGAAGTAGCGGTAGGCCACGTCGATCGTGATGCCCTGCTCCCGCTCGGCCCGCAGGCCGTCGGTGAGCAGCGACAGGTCGGTGTATTCGGTGCCGCGGTCGCGGGAGGTCCGCTCGACGGCCTCAAGCTGGTCCTCGAAGATCGCCTTGGAGTCGAAGAGCAGCCGCCCGATGAGGGTCGACTTGCCGTCGTCGACGCTTCCCGCCGTGGCGAAGCGGAGAATGTCCATCAGAAGTAGCCTTCCCTCTTGCGGTCTTCCATGGAGGCCTCGGAGGCGCGGTCATCGGCGCGGGTGGCGCCGCGCTCGGTGATCCGGGTGGCGGCGATCTCGTCGATGATCTCCTCGACCGTCGCCGCTGCGGACTGGACGGCTCCCGTGCAGGTCACATCGCCCACCGTGCGATAACGGACCACGGCTTCGAAGAGCGGCTCGTCCTCGTCGCGGACGATGAACTCGCTGTCGGCCAGCAGCATGCCGTCCCGCTCGAACACCGTGCGCGTGTGCGCGTAGTAGATCGACGGGATCTCGATGCCCTCGCGGCGGATGTAGTCCCAGATGTCGAGCTCGGTCCAGTTGGACAGCGGGAACACCCGGATGTGCTCGCCCTTGCGGATCCTGGCGTTGTAGAGGTTCCACAGCTCAGGGCGCTGGCTCTTCGGGTCCCACTGGCCGAACTCGTCGCGGAAGGAGAACACCCGCTCCTTCGCGCGGGCCTTCTCCTCGTCGCGGCGGGCACCGCCGAACACCGCGTCGTACTCGTTGTCCTCGATCGCGTCCAGCAGGGTGGTGGTCTGCAGGCGGTTGCGGGAGGCCCGGCGGCCGGTCTCCTCGGTCACCCGGCCCGCGTCGATGGAGTCCTGCACACTGGCCACGACCAGGCGGGCGCCCAGCTCCCCGGCGCGGCGGTCGCGGAACTCGATGACCTCGGGGAAGTTGTGCCCGGTGTCGACGTGCATCAGTGGAAAGGGGATCGGCGCGGGCCAGAAGGCCTTCTCCGCGATGCGGAGCATGACGATGGAATCCTTGCCACCGGAGAAGAGCAGACACGGACGCTCGAACTCGGCCGCCACCTCACGCATGATGTGAACGGCCTCTGCCTCGAGAACATCGAGCTGCGACGTTGTGTAGTCGCTCTGGAGCATCAGACTCTCCTAGCGGGGATTATCGGTGCAGATCCCGGATTCCAGCGAGCAACGTTGGCGCTAGTCCCGGTAGGGAAACAAGGATATCCGGCAGTGAGGGGTCAGCCTGGTTATAGGTCAGGGGTGAGCCGTCGATGCGGCCGGCGTGGGCTCCCGCGGCGAGGGCGACGGCCGCCGGCGCGGCGGAGTCCCATTCGTACTGGCCACCGGCGTGCACGTAGGCTTCGACCTCGCCGGTGAGCACCGCGGAGATCTTGGCGCCCGCCGATCCGATCGGCACCAGGTCGGCGCCGACGAGGCGGGCCAGACTCTGGACGAACTCCGGCGGCCGGGTCCGGCTGACCGCGATCCTCGGCCTGGCGTCCGGCCGGAGCGCGGGCAGCACGGGCGGTTCGAGGGTTGACAGCGTCCGGCCCTGGGCGGGCAGCGCCACCGCCCCCGCGGTCAGCGCGCCGCGCTCCCAGAGCGCCACGTGGACCGCCCAGTCGCTCCGGCCCTCCTCGGCGAACTCGCGGGTGCCGTCCAGCGGGTCGACGATCCACACCCGCTCGGCACGCAGGCGGCGAGGGTCGAGACGCTCCTCCCTGGTCGCCTCCTCGGACAGCACACTGTCGTTCGGGCGTGACCGTGCCAGGGCCTCCATCAGAAACAGGTGCGCGGAGGCGTCGCCCTCCTCGCGGAGCCCGGAGGGGTCGGCGAACCCCTCTCTCTCCCGTAGCGCCAGCAGCCTCTCACCCGCCTCCGCCGCCAGGTCCATGGCGAGAACGTGGTCGTCACGGATCGTCATCAGTATGCTCCAGCTCCTCGCGCGACAGCCGACCAAGTCTTCCACAGGATCTGCAGGTCCAGCGTGAGGGACCAGTTCTCCACATAACGCAGATCCAGACGGACGGATTCCTCCCAGGAGAGGTCAGATCGCCCACTCACCTGCCAGAGTCCGGTCATCCCCGGCTTGACCAACAGCCGGCGGCGGACGTCGTCGCCGTACCGGGCGACCTCGTCCGGCAGTGGCGGCCGAGGGCCGACCAGCGACATATGTCCGAGCAATACGTTGATCAACTGGGGCAGTTCGTCCAGGGAGTGACGGCGGAGCCGGGCGCCCAGCGGGGTCACACGCGGATCTTTCCTAATCTTGAACAACACGCCCTGCCCGTCCCCGGCGAGGTCGATCCTCTGTTGCTCGGCGTCGATGCCCATGGTCCGGAACTTGTAGATGGTGAACTCGGTGCCGCCCCGGCCCACCCGTCTCTGGCGGAAGAACGCGGGCCCCGGGCTCGACGTCCGTACGGCCACCACGAGGCCGACGAAGAGGGGAAGCAGCACGACCAGCAGCAACCCCGCCCCGATCCGGTCGAAGAGGTTCTTGACCACCTGGCGCATACCCGTGATCTCGGGATGGTCCACGTGCAGCAGCGGCAGCCCCGCCGCCGGGCGGATCGTGATCCGCGGACCGGCGACCTCCATCAGCGCCGGGGCCACGACGAGATCGGTGTCCGTCTTCTCCAGCCTCCAGGCCAGCCGGCGCAGCGCCACCCCGTCCATCTCCGGGCAGGCCAGCACCGCCACGGTGTCCGCCGCGATCTGCCTGACCACGAGTGCGACGTCGGAGAGGTCCCCCAGGGCCGGGACGCCCTCCACGTCGCCCATGCCGTCGCGCGGCACGCAGACCCCGACGACCTCCATGCCGTGGTAGCGCTCCCGGCGGAACCTGCGGATCAGCTCGGCGGTCGCGGCCCGGTGGCCCACCGCCACCACCCGCCGCATGCATTCGCCCCGCACCCGTCTCCGGTGCAGGGAGCGGCGCAGGCCGTAGCGCGAGAGGAGGGTGAGAATCGTCGTCAGCGGGATCGCCAGCACCACGTAACCGCGGGCCACCTCGGTCTTGGTCACGTAGGCGCCGATGGCGAGGGCCGCGGTGAACATGAACCCGCACTGGAAGACCCGCTGGAACTCCTCCGGGCCCAGGCCGAACAGGCGGGGCTCGTAGGCACGGTTCAGCGCGACCGCGCAGATCCAGGCGACGGGGAGCACGGCGCTCACCATCACGTAGGGGGCGACGTACGGAGTCACCTCACCGAAACGGACGGACAGCGCGAGGAATCCGGCGAGGGAGGCGGAACCGATGTCGGCGGCGACGGCTCGCGCCCGATACCCGCGCACCCAACCCGGCCTACGGGGGCGGGGCGCCGTCACGGATCTCGGTATCGCCTGGACGACGGTCACGTCACGCACGCGCTCCCCCTGCGTAACCATTTACCAACGGACAGTGACCGAATGTTAGCGGGAGGGAGAGGCGCCGGAGGGTTGAAGACCGAAACGTTCTCCACCACCGGGGCGGCCGGGCCGATCGGCCGGGCCACCACGCGGTGCGCCTCCGCTACCGGGGCGGCCCGGAGATGTTCAGGTCGCCGGCGTGGAAGGCGTTCTGGGTCGCCTCAAGGCCCGAAGTGATCAGTGACTCCACCACGTCGGCGGCCCGGTCGACCAGGAACGGCAGGTCCTTGCGCTCGGCGGTGACGAAGTCCCGCAGGACGTAGGACGCGGCGTCCATCCGCCCGGGTGGGCGGCCGATGCCGAACCGCACCCGCAGATAGTCCTTGGTGGCCAGGGACTTGGTGATCGACTTCAGCCCGTTGTGACCGTTGTCGCCGCCGCCCAGCTTGGCCCGGAGCGCGCCGTAGGGGATGTCCAGTTCGTCGTGGACCGCGATCACGCGCGCCGGGTCCACCTTGTAGAAGTCGGCCAGGGCCTTGACCGGGCCACCCGAGAGATTCATGAAGGACAGCGGCTTGGCCAGCACCGCGGGAGCGCCCGCCAGACGGCCCTCCAGCACCTCGGCCCGTGACCTGTGCACCTTGAAGCGCCCTCCGGCCCGGGCGGCGAGCTCGTCGAGCACCATGAAACCCGCGTTGTGCCGGTTCCCGGCATACTCCGGCCCGGGGTTCCCCAGGCCAACGACCAACCAGCGGTCCACGGTCGGCATCCCTTCATATGCGCGTCAGGGCAGCCCGGTCCCGGACTGCCCTGACAGGTGTAGCAGAGAAAACTACTCGGCGGCCTCGGCGGCCTCACCCTCGGCGGCCTCAGCGGCCTCACCCTCGGCGGCCGCGGGCTCGGCGGTCGGGGCCGCGGCGACGTGCAGGACCAGCGTCTCCGGCTCGGCGACCAGGGTGGTGCCCTTGGGGAGCTTCAGGTCGCCGGCGGTGACCTGGGTGCCGACACTCATGCCCTCGATGTCGACCTCGACGCCCGTCGGGATGTGGGTGGCCTCGGACTCGACCGAGATGGAGACGAGCAGCTGGTCGAGGATGCCGTCGGCCACCTCGCCCACCACCGTGACGGGGATGTCGACGGTGACCTTCTCGCCACGCTTGACCAGGAGGAGGTCGACGTGCTCGAGGAAGCCCTTGATCGGGTCACGCTGGACGCCCTTGGGCAGCGCCAGCTCGTCGGCCGCGCCCTGGAGGCGGATCAGCACGTTCGGCGTGCGCAGGGCGAGCAGGAGCTCGTGGCCCGGGAGCGACAGGTGCTGCGGGTCCGTGCCATGTCCGTAGAGAACGGCGGGCACCCTGTTCTCGCGACGGATCTTGCGGGCGGCGCCCTTGCCGAACTCGTTGCGCGGCTCGGCCTTGATGACTACTTCGGACATGACGGATCTCCTAGGGATCTTCGACAGGCGGAAGGTGCGTCCCCCCTCACCCGCCCTAGCGGAAGGCGTTACGGACGCACGCAATCCTCACAGCTTAGCGGGTCAGCTGTCGCCTTCGAACAGGCTCGTCACGGAGCCGTCGTTGAAGACCTCGGTGATAGCGCGGGCGATCAACGGGGCGATCGACAGCACGGTGAGCTTGTCGAACCTCTTGTCCTCGGCGAGCGGCAGGGTGTTGGTGACGATCACTTCGGAGATCTTGGAGTTCTTCAGCCGGTCCACGGCCGGGTCGGAGAACACCGCGTGCGTGGCGGCCACCAGCACGTTGGTGGCGCCCTGCTCGTAGAGCGCGTCGGCAGCCTTGCAGATCGTTCCCGCGGTGTCGATCATGTCGTCGATCAGCACGCAGGTGCGGCCGCGCACCTTGCCGACGACCTCGCTCACCTTCACCTGGTTGGCGACGTCGAGATCGCGGCGCTTGTGGATGAAGGCCAGCGGGGTGCCCAGCGTGTCGGCCCAGCGCTCCGACAGCCGGACCCGGCCGGTGTCGGGCGAGACGACCGTGGTCGTCTCCAGGTCGAGCTTGTCCTTGAGGTAGTTGACCAGCACCGGCATGGCGAACAGGTGGTCCACCGGGCCGTCGAAGAAGCCCTGGATCTGGGAGGTGTGCAGGTCGATCGACATCAGCCGGTCGGCGCCCGCGGTCTTGAACATGTCGGCCATCAGCCGGGCGGTTATCGGCTCGCGGCCCCGGCTCTTCTTGTCCTGGCGGGCGTAGCCGAAGAACGGCATGATCACGGTGATCCGCTTGGCGGAGGCGCGCTTGAGCGCGTCCACCATGATGAGCTGCTCCATGATCCACTTGTTGATGGGCCCGGTGTGGCTCTGGATGACGAACGCGTCACAGCCCCGGACCGACTCCAGGTAACGGGCGTAGATCTCGCCGTTGGCGAAGTCGCGTAGCACGGTGGGGGTCATGTCTATCCCGAGGTGGCTGGCCACCTCCTCGGCGATCTCCGGATGGGCGCGCCCGGAGAAGAACATCAGGTTCTTCTCACCGGTCTGCTTGATGCCACTCACGACTTGCTCCCCTGCTGATTCCCGGTCTGGGCGGCCCGCAGCGCCGCCTCAGCCGATCTGGTGCCCGCGCGCCTGCGCACGACCCATCCTTCAATGTTGCGCTGCCGCCCGCGGGCAACGCCGATCGCCCCCGCGGGGACGTCACCGTCGATGACCGACCCCGCGGCAGTGTATGCGCCGTCGCCGATGTTCACCGGCGCGACGAGCATGGTGTCGCACCCGACGAAGGCGTGTTCGCCCACCGTCGTCCGGTGCTTGTTGACGCCGTCGTAGTTGACGAAGATCGAGGACGCGCCGATGTTCGCCCCGGCGCCGATCGTGGCATCGCCCACATAGGTGAGGTGGGGCACCTTCGCCCCCTCGCCCACCTGGGCGTTCTTCATCTCGACATAGGTTCCCGCCTTGGCCCTGCGGGCGAGGACGGTGCCCGGCCGCAGATAGGCGTAGGGGCCCACCAGGGCCTCGGGACCGATCTCGGCCTCGACGCAGACGGCGTTGCGGACCACCGCACCCTCGCCGACGACCGTGTCGGTCAGCGTGGAGGCCGGGCCGATCTCGGCGCCCTCCCCGACGACCGTACGGCCGTGCAGCTGGGTGCCCGGGTGGATCACCACGTCCGGTCCCAGGGTCACGTCCACGTCCACCCACGTGCTGGCCGGGTCGATCACCGTGACCCCCGCGCGCATGTGGGTCTCCAGCAGCCGGGAGTTGAGCACCCCGCGGGCGGAGGCGAGCTGCACCCGGTCGTTGACGCCCTCCACCTCGACGTAGTCGGCCGCGATGTGCGCGCCGACCCGATGGCCGTCCTCCCTCAGGATGGACAGGACGTCGGTGAGATATTCCTCTCCCTGGGCGTTGGAGGTGGACACCCGCTTGACCGCGTCGGCCAGCAGCGCCCCGTCGAAGGCGTAGACGCCGGAGTTCATCTCCCGGATCATCCGCTGCTCGGGACTGGCGTCCTTCTCCTCGACGATCTCCAGGACCGCCCCCTTGGCGTCACGGATGACACGGCCGTAGCCGTAGGGGTCGGGGACCTCGGCGGTCAGCACGGTGACGGCGTTGCGGTCCTGCTCGTGCCGCTCCAGCAGCGTGGCGAGGGTGCCGGTGCGCAGCAGCGGTGTGTCCCCGTAGGTGACCAGGACCGTGCCGTCGATGGTGCCGGCCGTTTCCAGCACGATTCTGACCGCGTGACCGGTCCCCTTCTGCTCGGCCTGCACAACGGCCTGCGCGTCCGGACTGGTCCGCGTCAGATGTGCGTGGACCCGCTCTCTTTCGTGACCTATGACAACAATGAGCCGCTCGGGTTCGAGACCTCGAGCGGCGACGAGCATATGGTCGACCAGGGTACGGCCGCACAGCTCATGCAGGATCTTGGGTGTTTTCGACTTCATCCGGGTGCCCTCGCCGGCGGCGAGGACGATGACAGCTGCCGGGCGCGGCACACTCACGGACGAGGCTCCCTCGGCATCGCGGCTGAGACATGACGGAGCGGGATGCCCGCCGGCCACCACGAGGGCAGCAGCTGGTAACCCACTCGACAACGTGAGGATACCTTCCCCGCCGAGAACCCCCCCAGCCGACCAGCCCGGTTAATAAACCGGACAGAAGCAATGGCTCCGGCACCAGGACTCGAACCTGGACAACAAGGACCAAAACCTTGCGGGCTGCCAATTACCCAATGCCGGATCAATCTGACGGACCGGACCGGATCCGACCGCCTGGCCCCCCTACGATACCGAGCCCTTGACGTCGAACGCGCCTCGTTTGGGGTCCTCGTCGAGGAAGAAGAGGGCCAACTGGGGTATCTACCTCACGGGGACGGTCCGGTACGCGTCGTTTAGCAGGTCAGGCCGGTGGTACACAAGACATGAACCCACTACCGGGTCTCTCCGCGAGAGTCACCTTCTCCACATTAATCAGCTGGGGATTCCTAACTTACGATGGCGTAGGTTACGGTTGCGTAGCCAGACAGAATCCCATCGCCCTTCTCCAAGCTCCGCGAGGTAGCGCATGACCGTCATCACAGAACGCCCTGGTCCAGGCCCCAAACCCGATGCCGATCCGGAGCCGAAAACCAGACCCGAGATCATCGCCTTCGGCGTGGTGGTGGCCGCGCCGCTGATCGCCCTGATCACCGCCGTCCCGTTCGCCTGGGGATGGGGTCTGGGCTGGAGCGACATCGTGATCGCCGGTGTCTTCTATGTGGTGACCGGCCTGGGGGTGACCGTCGGACTGCACCGCCACTTCACCCACGGGTCGTTCAAGGTCAAGCGTCCGCTGAAGATCGTGCTGGGCATCGCGGGCAGCCTCTCGATGGAGATGTCGGTGCTGGACTGGGTGGCCACCCACCGCAAGCACCACAAGTTCTCCGACAAGGAAGGGGACCCGCACTCGCCGTGGCGGTTCGGGACCGGTTTCCGGGCCGTGAGCAAGGGCCTGCTCTGGGCGCACATGGGATGGCTGTTCGAGACGGACCGGGCCAACCGCGAGAAGTACGCCCCCGACCTGGTCAAAGACCCCGACATCATCAAGCTGCACAAGTTCTTCCCGGTGCTGGCGATCACCACGATGGTGCTCCCCGCGGTGCTCGGCGGCCTGCTGACCTGGTCCTGGTGGGGCATGGCGACCGGCTTCTTCTGGGGCACGCTGGTCCGGATCGGGCTGCTGCACCACGTGACCTGGTCGATCAACTCCATCTGCCACGTCTTCGGCGAAGAGACCTTCGAGTCACGGGACAAATCGCGCAACGTCTGGTGGCTGGCCATCCCCTCGTTCGGCGAGTCCTGGCACAACCTGCACCACTCCGACCCGACCTGCGCCCGGCACGGCGCGCTCAAGGGCCAGATCGACCTCAGCGCGGGCGTGATCCGCTGGTTCGAGAAGGCCGGCTGGGCCCACGACGTCCGCTGGCCGACCCCCGAGCGACTGGCGGCGAAGCGCATTGCCGCCTGACGGCCGATCCGCCGCCCCAGCGGCCCGCGTCAACCCAACGCCACCTGACAACCAATCCACCGCCCCAGCGGCCCGCGTCAACCCAACGCCACCTGACAACCAATCCACCGCCCCAGCGGCCACGGACGCGGTTCCCGCACTACCGGCGGGGAGCGCCATTATTAGAACCGTGAGCGAACCTCGACGACGCATGTCCGGCAAGGAACGCCGGGAGCAGCTGATCAAGATCAGCAGAACCCTGTTCGCAGAGAAGGGGTTCGACGGAACGTCGGTTGAGGAGATCGCCGCAACCGCCAACGTCTCCAAACCGGTGGTCTACGAGCATTTCGGCGGCAAGGAAGGGGTCTACGCGGTCGTCGTCGACCGGGAGATGCAGAAGCTGCTGGCCATGGTGACGGAGGCACTGTCCGCCTCGCACGCGCTGATCAAGCTGGAACGGGCCGCCCTGGCCCTGCTCGCCTACGTGGAGGAGAACAGCGAGGGCTTCCGCATCCTGGTCCGCGACTCGCACGCCGCCTCGGGGACGGGCACGTTCGCCAGCCTGATCAACGACATCGCCAGCCAGGTCGAAGACGTGATGGTCGACGAGTTCATGGGACGTGGATACGACCCGAAGCTGGCGCCGATGTACGCGCAGATGCTGGTGGGCATGGTGGCGCTGACCGGGCAGTGGTGGCTGGACGTACGCAGGCCCCCGCGCGAGGAGGTGGCCGCGCACCTGGTCAACCTGGCGTGGAACGGCCTCGTCGGGCTGGACCCGCGTCCCCGTCTGACCGCTTCCTCCCGGGGCACGGAGCAGCGGCGGGCACCGCTGTCGGCACGCCCGACCGACAAGGAACTGCGGGAGATGGGCAAGGTCCGCGAACGGGAACTCAAGGAGCAGGAGAAGATCCGGCAGCGCGAGCAGCGCGAGGCCGAGAAACTGGCGCGCGAGCAGGAGAAGGCGCGCGAACGGGAGCTCCGCGAGCGGGAGCGGCTGTTCAAGGAACAGGAGAAGATCCGCGAGCGGGAGCTGAAGGAGCAGGAGAAGATCCGGCTCCGGGAGGCCAGAACCGCCGACCGGCAGCCCAAACTCCCCGGACACCCGGATGATGAGGCGGCAGAGAACATGAGTCCAGCTGATAAGCGACAGCAGCCGTTGAGGCAGCGTAAACGTTAAGTTCAGCAAAAGCGGGCATTCTGGTCATATGTCCGCAGAGCCCGTACCCGTCACCCACGAAGGACTGCCTCTTCCGCAGGAACGCTTCCTCAACCGCGAGGAGAGCTGGCTGCAGTTCAACCAGCGCGTTCTGGAGCTGGCGGAGGACTCGTCCCTGCCCCTGCTGGAAAGGGTCAGGTTCCTGGCGATCTTCGCCAGCAACCTGGACGAGTTCTTCCGGGTGCGCGTGGCCGGCCTCAAGCGGCGGATGGCCACCGGCCTGCTCCTGCGGACCAAAAGCGGATTGAAACCCAGTGAGGAACTCACCAGGATCGCCGCCATCGCCAACGACCTCGCACAGCGGCACTCGGTCTGTTTTCATGATCAACTCTGGCCTCAGCTGGCGGCCGAGGGGATCCAGATCATGCGCTGGGAGCACCTGGGCCGTGACGAGCGCACCGAGATGCGCAAGCTGTTCCGGGAGCGGATCCGGCCGGTGCTGACACCGTTGGCCGTCGACCCCGCCCATCCTTTTCCCTATATTTCCGGGTTGTCGCTCAACCTGGCCGTTACCGTCCGCAATCCCGCGACCGGCCATACGGTGTTCGCCCGGGTGAAGGTGCCGAGCCAGCTTCCCCGCTTCGTGGTGGCGTCCAAGGACCGCTTCGTCCCGCTCGAAGAGGTGATCGCCGCGCACCTCGGCCAGCTCTTCAAGGGGATGGATATCGTCGAGCACCACGTCTTCCGGGTGACCCGCAACGAGGACCTGGACGTGGACGAGGACGTCACCGAGAATCTCATGCAGGCCCTGGAGCGGGAACTGCTCAAGCGCCGTTTCGGCCCGCCGGTCCGGCTGGAGGTCGAGGACACCATCACCCCCGAGGTGCTCGAACTGCTGGTGGACGAGCTGGGGGTGGCCGAACACGAGATCTATCGGCTGCCCGGCCCGCTGGACCTGACCGGACTGCACGCCATCGCCGACCTCGACCGGGGCGAGCTGAGTTTCCGTCCCTTCGTGCCCGCCGAGGTCATCCTCGTCGAGGACGACATCTTCGCGGTGCTCCGCGAGCGGGACGTGCTGCTGCACCACCCGTACGACTCCTTCTCCACGAGCGTGCAGCGCTTCATCGAACAGGCGGCGACCGACCCGAACGTGCTGGCCATCAAGCAGACGCTCTACCGGACCAGTGGCGAATCGCCGATCGTGGACGCGCTGATCGACGCGGCCGAGGCGGGTAAGCAGGTCGTCGTGGTGGTGGAGATCAAGGCGCGGTTCGACGAGCGCGCCAACATCACCTGGGCGCGCAAGCTGGAGCGCGCCGGATGCCACGTGGTCTACGGGGTTGTGGGGTTGAAGACCCACGGCAAGCTGGCCCTCGTCGTACGGCAGGAGCCCTCCGGCGAGCTCCGCAACTACTGCCACATCGGCACCGGCAACTACAACCCCAAGACCGCCCGCGTCTACGAGGACCTGGGACTGCTCACCGCCGATCCGCTGGTCGGCGAGGACCTCACCGACCTGTTCATCCACCTGACCGGATACTCCAACCACGCGGCTTACCGCCGGTTGTTGGTCGCCCCGCACTCGTTGCGCGGCGGGCTGCTGGCCAGGATCGAGCGGGAGATATCCCACCAGCGGGCGGGCCGGCCGGCCGGCATCAGAATAAAGACCAACTCCCTGGTGGACGAGCCGGTCATCGACGCGCTCTACCGGGCCTCCCAGGCGGGCGTCCCGGTGGATCTGTGGGTGCGCGGGGTATGCACGCTGCGGCCGGGCCTTCCGGAACTGTCGGAGAACATCCGGGTCAGAAGCGTGCTCGGCCGGTTCCTCGAACATTCGCGGATCTACGAGTTCGGCCGAGGACGCAGACCGGAGATCTGGATCGGCAGCGCGGACCTGATGCGCCGCAATCTGGACCGCCGGGTGGAGGCACTGGTCAAGGTCACCAGCCAGCAGCAGCGGCTCCATCTCAGCAGTCTCCTCGACCTGGTGATGTCGGAGGAGACCTCCGCCTGGTGGCTCAACTCCGACGGGACCTGGACCCGGCATCCGGGTACGGACCTGCAGACCCATCTGATCGCCACCCGAAGGTGGAGGACGGTTGATGACTGAGCTGGACATCCATCCGACTGACATGATCCGCGCCGCCGGAGCGGTGGTGTGGCGGGGGCCGGAGTCCGCGCCGGAGGTCGCGCTCATCCACCGACCGAAATACGACGACTGGACGTTCCCCAAGGGGAAACTGAAGTCCGGCGAGCACGTCATCGCCGGGGCCCTGCGCGAGGTGGTCGAGGAGACGGGGATCACCGCACTGCTCGGCCGTTCGCTACCGCCGATCCACTACCTGAAGGGCGGGCGGCTCAAACGCGTCGACTACTGGGCGGCCCAGGCGATCTCCGACGACCTGCACACCGCGGTGGACGAGGTCGACGAGGTCGTCTGGCTGCCGCTGGATGAGGCCAGGAGGCGGCTGACCTACGAATGGGACGCCGGACTGCTCCGCGCGCTCACCGCGGTCCCCCTGCGGACCACGCCGCTCATCCTCGTCCGGCACGGCGTGGCCGGGTCCCGCCAGGAATGGAAGGGCGACGACGACGAGCGACCGCTCGACGAGAACGGCGCGATACAGGCCGAGGTGCTCGCGGACGTGCTGTCCGGCTATCACCCCACGGAGCTGCTCAGCTCTCCCAGCAGGCGGTGCGTGCAGACCCTGGAACCGTACGCCGGACGGGCCGGCCTGGAGATCCGCCGCGACCGTCTCCTGTCGGAGACCGACTACGACTCCCGTGCCTCCCTGCGCCTGGTCTCCGAGGCCATGGCCTCGGAGCAGCCCCTGGTGCTCTGCAGCCACGGCAAAGTCCTGCCCGAGCTGATCCCGGCGCTCGTCGACCGGCCCGGAGACACACACCTGCGCAAGGGGGCGTTCATGGTGCTGCACCGCGCCGACGGCAAGGTCGTGAGCGTGGACCGCTACATCGTCTGAGGTTCACAGCAGTTTGCCGACGGCTTCCGTGGTCGTGGCCCAGAGGCGGGGGAACTCCTCGAAGGCACGCTCGGCGGCGGCCCGTTCCAGGCCGGTCAGCACGCCGTAGGTGAAGACGTCCTCCCCGGACTGCCGGGCGGTCCCGGCCTCGGCCGCGAGCCGTCCCTGCGCGACGACGCCGTCCAGATGCGCGCCCAGCATCTCCTGTACGGCCCTCGCCCGCCTGGCGAGCTTCTTCATGCCGAGCGCCTCGGCGGTGTAGCGGGCCCGCTTGGCCGCCTTGCGCACGTCGTGCATGGCGTGCTCGCGCGCGACGGGGTCGTCGCAGGCCTGAGCTCTGGCGTAGGCCCTGGTGACCCGGCGCCAGCTCCTGGCTGCGACGGCGTCCAGCTCACCGGCGCGCCTGCCCGCGGCCTTGGTGAGCGCGGGCGAGCCCGTCAGGTCGTCGAGGGCGTCGAGCAGGGCGAAATAGCGTTCCCCGCCGAGCATCTCCCTGATCCGGTCGTAGGCCTCGTGCTCGGCGTCCAGCAGGTCGGAGCTGAGGCGCGCCCTGACCGGGCCCACGATCAGACTGCCGTCCAGGCTGTCGAGCCTGCGGGCGAAACGGTCCCTGACCACCTCCAGGTCACGCACCTCACCGAGGATCTGGCCGAGCCATTTGAGCTCCTCCTGGAGGTGGTCGGTGCCCTCGACGATCGACGCGAACGACTTCAGCGCGCTGCGGAGCCGGCGGCTGGCGACGCGCATCTGGTGTACGGCGTCCTCCCCGGCCCGCCGCACCCGGGGATCCTGCGCCAGTAGGGCGTCCACCTGGGCGACGAGGTAGCTCATGACGACCTCTCCGGCTGACCCCGGCCTGGTCCCGGCGCGCGGTGGCCCGGGGACGGGTGTGGCGGCGCTGAGCAGGCGGGCGAGCTTGCTGGCGGAGCCCGCCGGGGCCGCACCGGCCTTGATCAGCCGTCTCCCGGCCTTTCTGAGCAGCTTCTCGTCACCTTCGACCAGCTCCGCCTCGACCTCGCGCCAGCGCTCGACGTGCGGTTCGGTGCCCAGCACCGTGCCCTTGACCCGGTCGTCGGCGACCTCCACCAGCCGCACCCCCGCGCCGTTGACCAGCGTGGTCGCCCCGCGGCGGGTGTCCAGCTCGGCGATCGGTGCCAGGGGGACGCCCCGGGTGCAGGCGAGGACCAGGTCGGCCAGCTCGGCGGGGACGGCCGTGGCGCTACGGGTCAGGGGATGGGTGATCTCCTGCCGGACGCCTTTGGCCTTGGGCAGTTTGAGGTGCCAGCCGGGGTCGGTCCCGCCTCTGCGCCGCCGCAGGGTGATCCCCCGGGCGATCAGCCTCAGATCAGGGGTGTCGAAGTAGAGCGCGACGAGCTGGTAGGTCCTGGGGCCCACGACCTCGGTGACTCCCGGCAGGCCGGTCAGATCGGGGATCCGGTAGTCCATCGGTACGTCGAACTTGTCCTCGATCTCTATCGCCACAGCTCATCCCCTGGTTTACCGAGATAAATACTGTTTTCTAGCAGTATTTATTGATGCCCGATTCTCCGCCCGGAAACTCTGGGCAGCCGCTCAAATCTGGGTCACCATGGTCCTGGGTCACCGCGGAGAAGGGCCGTGGACGCCCGCCGGCGTAGCGGCCCCGGCTCACCGGATCCCACATGCCTCTCGACGCGGAGATGCTTGATATCAATAAAGATATCTCGACGTCAAGAGAGATACACTCGTCACATGACGCTGCACCACGCGGATCACGACGCAGGCCACCCCGCGGACGAGGTTGATCGGCTGGTCGCCGCCTGGCGCCAGGAGCGGCCCGACCTGGACGTGGAACCGCTTCAGGTGCTCAGCCGGGTCTCCCGGCTCGCCCGTCACCTGGACCGTGCCCGTCGCGCCTCCTTCGCCGAACACGACCTGGAGACCTGGGAGTTCGACGTGCTCACCGCCCTGCGCAGGGCCGGCGAGCCGTACGAACTGAGTCCCGGAGCCCTGCTCCGCGCGACCCTGGTGACCTCCGGGACGATGACCAACCGGATAGACCGCCTCGCCGCCGCGGGGCTGGTCCGCAGGCGTCCCGACCCCGAGGACCGGCGTGGAGTCCTGGTGTCCCTGACCGACGCCGGGCGGACCCGGGTGGACGACGCCTTCGCCGGCCTGCTCCGCCGTGAACACGACCTGCTGGCCGGTCTCGGAAAACATGAACAGCAGGCCCTTGCGGGCCTGCTGCGCACACTGCTCGTCCCTTTTGACGCGACCGACACCGGAACGCACTGAGACTCTGCCCCGCCGGCGAGGGATGGACGTTCACTCGCCGAGGCGGTCGGCGGCCTCCAGCCATTCGGCCTCGATGGTGTCCTTCTCGGCGAGGATGTCCTTGAGCTCCGTGTCGAGGGAGGCCAGGCGGCCGTAGTCGGCGGCGGCGTCGGCCATGGAGGCGTGGAGTCTGGCCTCGCGGCTGCTCAGCTTGTCGAGCTGACGCTCCAGCCGGGAGAGCTCCTTGCGGAGCTCGCGCTCCTCCTTGGCCGAAAGACCGGTCTCGGGCTCCTGCGGGGCCGCCCCCACCGGGGTGGGAGCCGAGGCGCCGGAGGCCGCCCGCGCCGACAGCGCCGCCCCCGAGGCCCGTCGCTCCAGGTATTCGTCCACGCCGCCGGGGAGCATCGACAGCTTGCCGTCGCCGAGCAGCGCGACGGTCCGGTCGGCGACCCGCTCCAGGAAGTAACGGTCGTGGCTGACCAGGATCAGCGTGCCGGGCCAGCCGTCGAGCAGGTCCTCCAGCTCGTTCAGCGTCTCGATGTCGAGGTCGTTGGTCGGCTCATCCAGCAGCAGCACGTTCGGGTCGTCCATGAGCAGACGCAGCAGCTGGAGCCGCCGCCGCTCACCGCCGGACAGGTCGCCGACGACCTTCCACTGGGCGTCGCCCTTGAAGCCGAGCCGCTCCAGGAGCTGGGAGGCGGTCCACTCCTTCTTGCCGACCTGGATGAACTTGCGGATCTCCTCGACGGTCTCCAGCACCCGGCGGGTGGGGTCGAGCTCGCCCAGCTCCTGCGACAGGTGCGCCAGGCGGACCGTCCTGCCCCGTACCACCCTGCCGGAGTCGGGCTGGACCGTGTCGGCGAGCAGGCGCAGCACCGAGGACTTGCCCGAGCCGTTCACACCGACCAGGCCGATCCGGTCCCCCGGGCCGAACTGCCAGGTGGAGTGGTCCAGGACCAGCGGTCCCTGCCCGGGGCCTCCCGCGTGCAGGGTGACGTCTTCGAGGTCGTAGACCGTACGGCCCAGCCTGGCGGCGGCGAACTTGACCAGCTCGACGGTCTCCCGGACGGGAGGCTCGTCGGCGATCAGCGCCTGGGCGGCGTCGATGCGGAACTTGGGCTTGGAGGTGCGCGCGGGCGGCCCCCGGCGGAGCCAGGCGATCTCCTTGCGCATCAGGTTCTGCCGGCGGGCCTCGGAGGCGGCGGCGACCCGGGCGCGCTCGGCCTTGGCCAGCACGTAGGCGGCGTATCCACCCTCGTAGCGTTCGACCGCGCCGTCCACGACCTCCCAGGTCCTGGTGGAGACCGCGTCCAGGAACCACCTGTCGTGCGTGACGACCAGCAGCGCGGTCTTCCGGCCGGACAGGTGCCTGGCGAGCCAGTCGATGGCCTCGATGTCCAGGTGGTTGGTGGGCTCGTCCAGGATGATCAGATCGTGCTCGTCGATGAGCAGCCTGGCGAGTGCCGTACGGCGCCGCTCTCCGCCCGACAGGCTCGCGGCCAGCGCGGCGAGGTCGATGTCGCCGAGCAGGCTGGCGAGGATCTCGCGGACGCCCGCGTCACCCGCCCATTCGTGCTCGGGCCTGCCCCCGAGGACGATCTCCTGCACCGACAGCGACGGATCGAGGTCGTCGCCCTGGGACAGGGTCCCCACGTGGAGACCCCGGTTGTGGGTGACCCGGCCGCTGTTGGGCTTGAGGTCACCGGCGATCACCGAGATGAGCGTGGTCTTGCCGCCGCCGTTGCGGCCGACCACCCCGATGCGGTCGCCCGCCTCGATGCCGAGGGAGACGTCGCGTAGCAGCGGCTTGGGGCCGTAGGAGTGGGAGACCGATTCAAGGTTGACCAGATTCATCGCCTTACAAGGGTATCCGGTCCCGGCCTACACAACCGTCGGACCGGAGACTGGGCCGTAGGCGGTGATGAGGTCGCGGGCCACGTCCATGGCCTTGAGGGACAGGGCCAGCTCCTCGGCGTGGGTCTCGGACTCGGCGAGGAAGGCACAGGTGGGGCCGGAGCCGGAGACGAGGGCGCCGAGGGCGCCGTGCTCACGGCCGGCGTCCAGGGTGCGGGCCAGGGAAGGGCGGAGCATCACGGCGGCGGGCTGCAGGTCGTTGGCCAGCTCGGCGCCGAGAGCCTTGGCGTCTCCCCCGCGGAGCGCGGCCAGCAGCGGCTCGGAGGCCCGGGGCCGGGCGACCGGCTCACCGGCCGCCTCGCGCATGCGGTCGCACTCGGCGTAGACCCTGGCCGTGGACAGGCCGCCGTCGGCCAGGGCGAACACCCAGTGGAACCTGCCACCGACCTCCAGCGGGGTGAGCCGCTCCCCCCTGCCGGTGCCGACGGCCGTACCGCCGAGCAGCGCGAACGGGACGTCGCTGCCGAGGTCGGCGGCGATCTCCAGCAGGTCCTCCAGCGGCAGGCCGAGCCCCCACAGCTCGTTGCAGGCGACCAGCGCGGCGGCGGCGTCGGCGCTGCCACCGGCCATGCCGCCCGCCACCGGGATCGCCTTGCGGATGACCAGGTTCACGCCGTAGGACCGGCCCGCGTGCCCGGCCAGCGCGAGGGCGGCCTGGATGGCGAGGTTGTTGTCGTCGTCGGGCACCTGGTCGGCGGACTCGCCCTCGACCCGGACGCTCATCCCGGCCTTCGCGGTGGCCGTCACCTCATCGAAGATCGAGACGGCGTGGAAGACGTTCACCAGGTCGTGGTAGCCGTCGTCGCGCAGCGGGCCGACCGCGAGCCGCAGGTTGACCTTGGCGGGCACACGGACCGTCACGGAGTTCATGCGGCGTCCCTCATCGGCATCGGCATCGGCACTCGCTTGCTCGTCACGGTCTCCGATCGTAACGGGGTCTCCTCCCACCCCGTACGGTCCCCTCGGCGGGAGGAGCCCTACGCGCGGTTCTCGGCGATCCGCGCGAAATCCTCGACGGTGAGCTGCTCTCCCCGCTCTGAGGGGTCGATCCCGGCGGCGCGGAGCGCCTGCTCGGCGGCGGCGGCCGTACCGGCCCAGGAGGCCAGGGCGGCGCGCAGGGTCTTGCGGCGCTGCGCGAAGGCGGCGTCGACGACGGCGAAGACGTCCTCGCGGGTGGCCTTGGTCGAGGGGGGCTCGCGGCGGGTCATCGCGACGAGGCCCGAGTCGACGTTGGGGACCGGCCAGAAGACCGTGCGGCCGACGGGGCCGGCCCGGCGGACGTCGGCGTACCAGGCGGCCTTGACCGAGGGAATGCCGTAGATCTTGGAACCGGGGTCGGCGGCCAGCCGGTCGGCGACCTCGGACTGGACCATGACCAGGATGGTGCGGAGCGACGGCAGGGTCTCCAGCAGGTGCAGCACCACCGGCACGGACACGTTGTAGGGCAGGTTGGCCACCAGCGCGGTCGGCTTCTCCTCCGGCAGGTCGTCCGGCAGGACCCGCAGGGCGTCCGCGAGCACGACGGTGAGGCGGTCGGCGGACTCCGGGGCGTGCTCGGCGACGGTCAGCGGAAGCTGGGTGGCCAGGACGGGGTCGATCTCCACCGCCACCACACCGCGGACCTCGGGAAGCAGCGCGAGGGTGAGCGAGCCCAGCCCGGGACCGATCTCGATGACCACGTCGTCCGGCCGCAGCCCAGCGACCCGGACGATCCGGCGGACGGTGCCGCCGTCGATCACGAAATTCTGGCCGAGCTTCTTCGTCGGGCGGATATCCAGTCTCTTCGCCAGATTACGTATCTCTACCGGTCCGAGAAGGCTCATGCCGGCTCTCCGCCCGGCGAGACGCCACCCGCGTTCGCTGGGCCGCTGTGCCCACGGAATCGTTCACTGCGCTCACTCACGGATCCACTCCCCACGTCATCCGACAAGTTTCGCGCATCGCACACAGTGCGACTGTCCGTGCACCGGCTCACGGCACCTGTTCGGGCGCGGCGGGTCACCAGGTGCCGAAGACGGTCTCCCCGTTCGCGCTGATGGCGGCGGCCAGCTCGGTCACCTCCATCCCCTTGACCTCGGCCAGGCAGCGCAGCGTGAGAGGGAGCAGGTAGGGCGCGTTGGGCCTGCCCCGGTGCGGGGTCGGCGGGAGGTAGGGGGCGTCCGTCTCGACGAGCATCAGCTCCCGGGGCGCGATCGCCGCCGCCTCACGGAGGTAGGCGGCGTTCTTGTAGGTGACCGGGCCGGAGAAGGACATGAAGTAGCCGGCCTCGGCGCACTTCTTCGCCATCTCCGCGTCACCGGAGAAGCTGTGGAAGACCACGACCTCCGGGGCGCCCTGGTCCGCCAGCACGCGCAGCACGTCGTCGTGGGCCTCGCGGTCGTGGATCACCAGGGCCTTGCCGGTCCGCTTGGCGATCTCGATGTGCGCCCGGAAACTGGCGTGCTGGTCGTCCTTGGACGCCCAGTCGCGGTAGTAGTCGAGGCCGGTCTCCCCCACCGCTCTGACGTGGGGGAGCCGGGCCAGCTCCTCGATCTCGGCGAGGGTCTCCGGCGTCGAGGCGTGCGCCTCGTTGGGGTGGATCGCCACCCCGGCGTAGACATCGGCATGGAGGGCCGCCGTGTCGGCGTTCCAGCGTGAGGACGGCAGGTCGTAGCCGATCGTGACGAGCCGGGTCACGCCGACCGCGCGGGCCTCCCGGAGGATCCCCTCGACGCTCGCCCGAGCCGCCTGGGCGGCCTGGGCGACGGGATCTCCCGAGGACGCCTGGCGATTGCCCACCATGATGTCCAGGTGGCAGTGGCTGTCGAACACCTCGGCGGCCAGAGGTTCGGGGGCGGCGGGAAGCTTCGTCGTGCTCACACCGCCCAACCTACCGAGGAGCCGGTACGGCTCGCGCCGGGGCGCCTGCCGTACCGGCCGCGCGTCACCCGGCCAGGCGGCCGAGCTCCTCGTCGACGATCTTCGGGTCGAGCTTGGGGAACAGCGGGGTCGGCGGGGCGAGCGGGGTGCCGGACCGGATCGGGGTGGACTCCCAGCGGGCCGCGCCCTCGTAGGAGCCGGTGATGATCGGGTAGGTCCGGCCGTTCTCCTCGGTGACCTCGTGGATCTCCGGCATGCCCGACCAGACGCCGGTGCCGCCGAGCATCGCGTAGATCTTGTTGGAGGAGTTGGGCAGGACCGGGGTGAGCAGGGTCTTGGCGTCGTCGACGACCTGCAGGGCCACGTGGAGGATGGACTTGACCCGCTCGGGGTTGTCCTTGATCTTCCACGGCTCCTGCTCGGCGAGGTATTTGTTGGCCTCGCGGATGACCTCGAACGCCTCGTTCGTCGCGTTCTTGAACCGGCAGTGCTCCAGCTCGGCCGCGACCTTCGGGAAGGCGGCGCGGCTGCGCTCCAGCATCGCGCGGTCGGCGTCGGTGAGGTCTCCCGCCTCGGGGATGACGCCGAAGTTCTTGGCGGCCATCGAGATCGAGCGGTTGACCAGGTTGCCCCAGGCGGCCACCAGCTCGCCGTTGTTCCGGTTGAGGAACTCCGACCAGGTGAAGTCGGTGTCCTGGGTCTCCGGGCCGGCCACCGCGATGTAGTAGCGCAGCGCGTCGGCGTCGTAGCGCTCCAGGAAGTCGCGCACGTAGATGACGATCTGGCGCGAGGAGGAGAACTTGCGCCCCTCCATGGTCAGGAACTCGCTGGAGACGACCTCGGAGGGCAGGCTCAGCTCGCCGAGCGAGCCCGGCTTGCCGTCACGGGCGCCCTTGCCGTTGTAGCCGAGCAGCAGCGCCGGCCAGATCTCGGCGTGGAAGACGATGTTGTCCTTGCCCATGAAGTAGTAGCCCTGGGCGTCGGGGTTCTGCCACCACTGCCGCCAGGCGTCGGGGTCGCCGGAGCGGCGGGCCCATTCGATGGAGGCGCTGAGGTAGCCGACGACGGCGTCGAACCAGACGTAGAGCCGCTTGTTGGGCTGGTCGCGCCAGCCGTCCAGCGGGATCGGCACTCCCCAGTCGAGGTCGCGGCTCATCGCGCGGGGCTGCAGGTCGCCGAGCATGTTGAGGGCGAACTTCAGCACGTTCGGCCGCCAGTCGCCCTGCTTGGACTGGAGCCAGGACGCCAGCACCTCGGCGAAGGCGGGCAGGTCGAGCATGAAGTGCTCGGTCTCGGCGAAGATCGGCGTCTCACCGTTGATCTTGCTGACCGGGTTGACCAGCTGGATCGGGTCAAGCTGGTTGCCGCAGTTGTCACACTGGTCGCCGCGGGCGCTGTCGTAGCCGCAGATGGGGCAGGTGCCCTCGATGTAGCGGTCGGGCAGGGTGCGGCCGGTGGACGGCGAGATCGCGCCCATCGTGGTCTCGGGGAAGATGTAGCCGTTGTCGTAGAGACCCTTGAAGATCTCCTGAACGACGGCGTAGTGGTTGTCCGTCGTGGTCCGGGTGAACAGGTCATACGAGAGCCCCAGTGCCTGGAGGTCCTCGACGATCACCCGGTTGTAACGGTCGGCGAGCTCGCGGGCGCTCACGCCCTCCTTGTCGGCCTGCACCTGGATCGGGGTGCCGTGTTCGTCGGTCCCGCTCACCATCAGGACCTTGTTGCCCGCCATCCGCTGGTAGCGGCTGAAGATGTCGGACGGCACGCCGAATCCGGAAACGTGCCCGATGTGGCGAGGGCCGTTGGCATAGGGCCATGCGACGGCGGTCAGGATGTGCTGGGACATGAGGACAAGCCTAAGGGACGCGGGCTCAGGTCCTGGTGCTTTCCTGCTGGTTTACCGCCTCGGCGGCCTCCTTGGCACTTTCCCGGGTCACGGCCTCGGCGGCCTCCTCCGCGGCGGACGCGGCCACGTCGATGGGTGTCTCCTTGGTACGGCGGATGCCCAGGATGCTGACGAACAGCGACGCGAAGATGGTCTGGAAGCTCATGATCAGCGCGGTGGCCGAGGGCACGACCAGGCGGAGTGACTCCGACGGGATCAGCGTGCCGAAGCTGCGCGTCTGCCAGTGGGCCAGCGAGGCGACCAGCCCGCCGAGACCGGCCAGGGCCAGCAGGCCACCGGCGATCAGGCCCTTCTCCAGGGTGACGATGTCGATGAGCTTGCGCACCCGCCTGTCCTCCGGCAGGAAACCCTCCTCCGCCGCGTACACCTTGGTGAACACCGCGAACAGCACCGCCTGGAACCCGATCACCAGCGCGGCCGAGGCCCCGACCAGGGTGTCGACGTCGAAGGCGAGCTTGCCGATGTAGACCGGGCCGAAGGTGAGGGCCGCGCCCCCGACGAGGCCGAGGGTCATCAGGATCAGGCCGGGGATGAAGAACAGCCAGCGCGGGCTGTAGAGCATGAGGAAGCGCAGGTGGCGCCAGCCGTCACGCCAGGAACGCAGGTGCGGCGGCCGGGACCGGCCGTCGGGCGACAGCGTGGTGGGCACCTCGCGCACGTCGAGCCCGGACAGCGTCGAGCGCACCACCATCTCACTGGCGAACTCCATGCCGCCGGTCTGCAGGCCGAGCTTGAGCATGGAGTCACGCCGGAAGCCGCGCAGGCCGCAGTGGAAGTCACCGATGGCGCTGGGGAAGAACAGCCGGCCGACGAAGGAGAGGACCGGGTTGCCAAGGTAGCGGTGGAGCGGGGGCATGGCGCCCGGCGCGATGCCGCCCCTGAAACGGTTGCCCATCACCAGGTCCGCTCCGTCGCGTAACTGCTCGACGAACGGCAGCAGCGCGGTGAAGTCATAGGAGTCGTCGGCGTCGCCCATGATGACGTATCTGCCACGCGCCGCCCGGATGCCGCCCATGAGAGCGTTCCCATAGCCCTTGGCGTCCACGTGCACGACCCGGGCGCCGGCGTCTCGCGCGAGCTGCTGCGAGCCGTCGGTGCTGCCGTTGTCGGCGATCAGCACTTCTCCGTCTATACCGTGTTCCCGCATGCAGGCCAGTGCCTTGCGTACGCAGGTCTCCACGGTTTCCGCCTCGTTCAGACAAGGCATCACCACGGTCAGTTCCACGTCTCAACCCTTCGTCATGGCACAACCCAATCTCATCATGATGCCCTGCAGCACCTACCGTGCGGGTCAACTCCATGAAAGGACTGGCATCCTGTAGTGCATGGTGACCGTCGCCGAACGAGCACGTATGAACCTGCCCGCAGCGGTCTGGGCGGGGCGTCTGTGGGCGTTCCTGCGGCGCCACCACCTCTTCGTGATCGTGCTCTCGCTGGCCTTCGTCCTGCGCGCGGTCACCATGATCGGGTACGGCCCGGCACTGTGGTTCAACGACTCCTTCGAATACGTCTCCGGGGCGGTCAACCCCGAGAGGCCCAGTGCCCTGCGGCCGAACGGTTATTCCTTCTGGCTCCTCCTGCTCCGCCCCTTCCACAGTTTCACCCTGGTGACCTTCACCCAGCACCTGATGGGCCTGTCCGTCGCGGTGCTGATCTACGCCCTGCTGCGCGTGAGGTTCGGCCTGCCCGGCTGGGGGGCGACGCTGGCCACGGTGCCGGTGCTGTTCGACGCCTACCAGATCCAGCTCGAACACCTGGTCATGTCCGACGCGATGTTCGCACTGCTGGTCGTCAGCGTCGTCACGCTGGTGCTGTGGCATAGGAAGATGTCGTGGCGGCTCGGCGCGGTGATCGGCCTGCTGCTCGCCCTCACCGCGCTCACCCGGTCGATCGGGCTGCCGATCCTCGCGCTGGTCGTGGTCTACATGCTGGTCAAGCGCACCGGCTGGAAGCCGATCACGGCCATGATCACGGCGTGCACGGTCCCGGTGGTCGGCTACATGGGCTGGTTCGCCTCGGTGTACGGCAACTTCGCGATGACCAACAGCGACGGCGCGATCCTCTACATGCGGACCGCGCTGTTCGCCGACTGCACGAAGATGGGGGTCGACCCCCGCAAGGAGCTGGAGCTCGCGCTGCTGTGCATCAACGCCCCGCCGAGCATGCGCAGCTTCTCCGGGCAGAGCTATCTCTGGTGGGCCAGCGGGAGTTCCGGCCAGCGCTTCCATGCCTTCGGGACGGGCAGCACGTTCACCCCGCGGACGAACCAGACCGCCGGGACGTTCGCCAAGCGGGCCATCCTGTCCCAGCCCGGTGACTACCTCGCCAGGGTCGGCCTCGACTTCGTCCGCGGCTTCCAGTGGGGAAGGCCGCGCTTCCCCGATTTCAGGACCTACCAGCAGTACGAGTTCCCCTTCGAGGACAGAGTGCTCCCGACCTGGACCTCCTACAGGGGCACCAGTGACGGCGACGCGCGGAGATACGATCCCGGCCTGCCGACGACGGTGATCGGCGGGAAGCAGAAGGTCATCGGCACCTGGATCCACGACCCGTGGGCCGCCTTCATGCAGGACTACCAGCGGATCGTCCGGCTGCCGGGCACCGTGATCGGCATCCTGCTGCTGGTCGGCCTGGCCGGGGTGGTGGCGCGCTGGCGCACGCTGGGCGGCCCGGTGCTTCTGCCGTGGCTGGCCGCCTTCGGCCTCATCCTGGCCCCGGCCGCGACCGCCGAGTTCGACTACCGCTACCTGCTTCCCGCGGTGCCCCTGGCCTGCCTCGCCGCCGCGATCTCCCTGCGCCGGGGATGCACTAGACCCAGCGCGCCAGCAGCATCCGTGCCCACCACTGAGCGTGCGGAATGATCTCGGCGGTGAGCACCGGGTAGAGCCACCCGAAGTTGATCAGTGCGAGGATCATGAAGGCCCCGACGGACGCGGCTCCGATCGCCCTGCGGTTGGGCGGGGCGTCCACCGGTCCGATGACCAGCCCGGCGGCCAGGGTCAGCGCGAGGATCATGAACGGGACCATGGGGATCGCGTAGAACAGATACATGGTCCGGTTGTCGGCGATGGCGTAGTAGAACCAGGGCAGCCAGCCGGCGGCGTAGCTCAGCAGGACGGCTCCGGCCCGCCAGTCGCGGGTGGCGACGTACCAGGCGATCATGGCGATGAGCGCGGCCAGCCCGCCGTACCAGATGACCGGGGTGCCGACCTCGAGCACCGCCTGGGCGCATTTCTCCGCCCCGCACCCGCTCGTGGGCGTCTCCCAGAAGAACGCCACCGGGCGGAGCAGCAGCGGCCAGCTCCACGGATCGGACTGGTAGGGATGCGGGGTCGCCAGGCCGGTGTGGTAGCCGAGGACCTGGAAGTGGTAGTCCAGCCACGACCGGATCGAGTCGAAGACGAAGAAGACGGGTCCCTGGGAGGTCGCCTGGGCCCAGTTGCGGCCCCAGCCGGAGGCGGAGACGAACCAGCCGGTCCACGAGGCCACGTAGACGGCTGCCGGGGCCAGGCCCATGCCACCCAGCAGGGTGGGCAGGTCCTTGCTGAGCGTCCCGCTGTAAGGTCTGCGCAGTCCGACGGCACGGCGGGCTCCGGCGTCCCAGACGAGGGACATCACGGCGAACGCGATCAGGAAGAAGACCCCCGACCACTTGACCGCGCATGCCGCGCCCAGGCAGGCGCCGGCCGCGAGCCGCCACGGCCGCAGGCCCAGCCACGGGCCGTGATCACTCAGCGGTGAGGTCTCGTACCAGTCAACGAGCCGGCCGCGCATCCGGTCGCGGTCGACCACCAGGCAGGCGAACCCGGCCAGCACGAAGAACATCAGGAAGATGTCCAGCAGCGCGGTGCGTGACAGCACGAAGTGCAGTCCCTCGATGGAGAGCAGCAGGCCCGCCAGGCAGCCCAGCAGCGTGGAGCGGGTCATCCGGCGGGCGACCCGGGCCAGGATCAGGATCGACAGCACGCCGACCACGGCCCCGGCGAACCGCCAGCCGAACGGGTTCATGCCGAAGAGCTGCTCGCCGATGCCGATCATCCATTTGCCCAGCGGCGGATGGGCCACGTACAGCGGGCAGGGGTCGGCGCCGGGCGGAGCGCACGCGACCCAGATGTCGGTGTCTCCCGCGAGAAGCTTGCGGTCGGCGATCGGGTTCTCGGCGTTGCCGACCGAGGCCCGTTCCACGCCATAGGTGATCAGTGCGAACGCGTCCTTGACGTAGTACGTCTCGTCGAACATGACCGCGTGCGGGCGGTCCAGGTTGACGAACCGCAGGATCGCCCCGAACGCCGCCACCAGCAGCGGGCCGAGCCAGCCCCACAGGACGCTGCCCGGCATCGACGGCACCAGTCGATCACGCATTGATCCCATTTAGGAGATTATGAAGATAAATCAACCAAGATGGATGGCATAACAGAGATCACGTCGTGGATTGGCCTTTGTTCCGCAGCAGCCTGGACCCGGCCCGCCCTCTCCGCAGGGAACCTCGGGGGACGGCCTCCGCGTGGCGTCGGCCGTGTCAGCCCCGATGGACCGCGTCATAGAGATCACGTTTGGGGATCCCCGCCGCCTTGGCGACGTCGACGATCGCCTGCTTTCTGGGCACCCCCGTCTCCTGGCGGCGGAGCACCTCGGCGACCAGGTCCTCGATGACCAGCGGCAGGGCCTCCGGGGCGTGCCCGGCGACCACCACGGTGATCTCCCCCTTGACCCCCAGGGCCGCCCACGCGGTCAGCTCCCCCAGACCGCCTCGCCGTACTTCCTCGTAGGTCTTGGTGAGCTCCCGGCAGACCGCCGCCTGACGGTCGGCGCCGAACGCCTCCGCCATCGCCTCCAGCGCGACCTGCAGCCGGTGAGGCGCCTCGAAGAACACCATCGTGCGCTCCTCCCCGGCCAGGGCGTCCAGCCTGCGGGCCCGCTCGCCGGGCTTGCGCGGCAGGAAGCCCTCGAAACAGAACCGGTCACTCGGCAGGCCGGAGACGGCCAGCGCGGTGGTGACCGCGGACGGGCCGGGCAGCGAAGTGACCGTGATCCCGGCCTCGACGGCCAGGCGGGTCAGGCGGTAGCCGGGGTCGGAGACGCCGGGCATCCCGGCGTCGGTGATGATCAGGACGGTCCGGCCGTCCTGGAGCGCCTGCAGGAGCTCGGAGGCTCGGCCGGCCTCGTTGGCGTCGTAGTAGGAGACGACCCTGCCCCTGATCTCCGCGCCCAGCTCACCGGCCAGGCGGCGCAGGCGGCGGGTGTCCTCTGCCGCGACCACGTCGGCGGCCTCCAACGCCTCCCGCAACCGGGGCGAGGCGTCACCCACCTGCCCGATCGGAGCCCCCGCGAGCACCAGCCTGCCATTGTCCGTCACAGTTCCATCCTCCCCCATCCTCGGTGAGGTCCCGCCCCCACGTGCGCGGGGTACCACCTCGGTGGGTTGTTCCCCGATTGGGGTGTAGGCGGTGTTTCTTGGGTTGCCTGGTTGGAGGGGCCCGTACGATGTCCGGGTGGCCGCGACCGACTTCACCAACCAGGCTTCCGAAGAGCCGGAGCCCCAGCCGGACGGCGGATCGGAGAGCTCCGTGCGTGAGCGGCTGGTGCCGTCGATGCCGGGCAGCGTCCTGTGGGGCTGGCTCGGCCCGCTGCTGGTGGCGGCGTTCGGGGCGATCCTGCGATTCGTCAACCTGGACCGCCCGCACGCGATCATGTTCGACGAGACGTACTACGCCAAGGACGCGTTCGCGCTGATCGAATTCGGCGCCGAACGGACCCCCATCAAGGACGCCGACAAGCTCCTGATGCAGGGCAGAACCGACATCTGGCAGCACTGCACCCCTGCCGAGATCGACAAGTGCGCCTCCTATGTGGTCCATCCGCCGCTGGGTAAATGGATGATCGGTCTCGGCGAGCAGCTCTTCGGCATGAACCCGTTCGGCTGGCGGTCCGTCGCGGCCCTGGTCGGCGTGCTGTCGATCCTGATCCTGGCCAGAGTGGCCCGCCGGATGACCCGCTCCACCATGCTCGGCTGCCTGGCCGGCCTGCTGCTCTCCATCGAGGGACTGCACCTGGTCCTGTCACGCACCGCGCTGCTGGACATCTTCCTGATGTTCTTCGTCCTGGCCGGGTTCGCCTGCCTGGTGGTCGACCGCGACCGGATGCGCGGCCGCCTCGTCGACTGGTACGAGACCTCACCCCTCAACGACCACGGCCCCTGGCTGGGCCTGCGCCCCTGGCGGCTGGCGGCTGGCGGCTGCCTCGGCGCGGCCTGCGCGGTCAAATGGTCCGGCGTCTTCTTCCTGGTCGCCTTCGCCGTCATGTCCCTCATCTGGGACGCCGGAGCCCGCAGAGCCATCGGACTGCGCCGGCCCTACCGCAGGACCGCCGAAAAGGACCTGCCCACCGCACTTTTGGCCATGGGCCTGCTCCCGGCGCTCACCTACACGCTCTCGTGGACCGGCTGGTTCGCCACCGCCACCGGCTGGGGCCGCAACTGGGCCCAGGCGACCTCCCAGGGACCCGTCTTCTTCGTCTTCGACTCGATCCGCTCCTGGCTGAACTACCACTTCCAGGTCCTGGACTTCCACACCGGCCTGGCCACCCCCCACCACTACCAGTCCACCCCCTGGAGCTGGCCGCTGCTGCTGCGCCCGGTGGCGTTCTTCTGGGAGACGCCCAAGAGCGGCTGCGGCGCCGACAGCTGCGCCCAGGCGGTTCTGGGGGTCGGCACCCCGGTCATCTGGTACGGCGGGCTGGCCGCGCTCATCGCCATGATCGCCTGGTACGTCGCCACCCGCGACTGGCGGGCCGGAGCCGTCCTGCTGAGCTACGCCGCCGGCTGGCTGCCCTGGTTCTACTGGGCCATCGCCGACAACCGCACCATGTTCCTGTTCTACGCGATCCCCATGGTCCCGTTCATGATCCTCGCGCTGACCCTGGCCGCCGGGCTGGTCATCGGACCGGTGGACGCCCCGCCTCGGCGGCGTATCGTCGGTGCCTCGATCGTGGGCGCCTTCACCCTGCTGGCGTTGATCAACTTCTGGTGGCTCTACCCGGTGCTCACCGCCGAGATCATCCCCAACGCGGAGTGGCACGCGCGCATGATGTTCAAAAAGGGCTGGATCTGACCGCCCATACATATGAGCTGCTTAGGGTCGATTCCATAGGGTAGGGGACGTGCACGATCCATTACGTCACGTTCATCGTCAGAGCAGGCCCGTATACGGCAGACTTCGAAACATGCCTGCACCGGACGTGGCCGCGCTCCTCTCCGAGTTGGAGCGGTCCGCGCCCGACGACGCCGAGCACGCCCGGAGCGCCATCGACTGGCTGACCGGTGGCGAGCCGTTGGAGACCATCACCGAACTCAACGTGTGTGAATTCCTCTGGTACACGCTGCCGACCAAGGTCAGCGGCGACCGCCCCGCGATCGCCCGCGCGCTGGGCAGCCTGCTCCGGCTGGGCGGCCTGGAGCGCTATGCCTCGCTCTGCTCGTCCTCGGCGACCATGCAGATCCTGCGCACCTACGCCCGTTCCGGCGAGGACGCCGGGATGGCCGCCTACCAGAGCGCCCTGGACGCCACGGGGGTGCTCCCGCCCGACCTTCCCGCCCTGCGGTGGAGCTCGATCATGGGCCCCGAGGAGCTGGGCGCGCACGGCGCCTGCTCCGCCGCGCTGGAGCTCGCCATCGTCTCCGGTGAGCTCACCGCCGACTCGTCCGAACGGCAGGCGCTGACCCGCCGCTGGCTGACCACGCCCCGCCCGGAGCTCGGCGGGGACAACTGGCTCCACCGGGTCCAGGGCGAGCGGCTGAACCGCTGGGTGCTCGGCCGAGGCCCCGCCTGGCGCGAGCTCGCCCAGCCCTTCGAGGTACGCCTGCACGCCCCGGTCCCGGCCCCGGCCGAGGACTGTCTCGGCGCGCTGCGGTGGCTGCTGGAGCTGGGCCGCCGGCCGGGCGGCATCCCGCTGACCCAGCGGCACAACCTGGCGCGCGTCGTGCTCGCGGAGAGCGCCTGGAGCGGCGCGGAGCTGGCGGCGGTCCGCGAGGTGGCCCAGGGACCGATGGGCGCGCTGCGCCGCGCCGGCAGACGGCTGGTGATCACCTCGGCCGGGGACCGTCTGCTCCAGGACCGCGACCGGCTCTGGGAGGCCGCGGCGGCGGCCCTGCTGGCTCCCGAGGCCGGAGAGCACGGCTTACGGGCCTCGGCCAGGGAGGTGGCGCTGATGCTGCTCGCCGACGGCTCGCCCGCGGACCGCGACCGCATCGCCACGGTGATCGACTGCGAGGAGTGGCAGATCTCCGAGGTGGACGCCTCGCTGACCGAGCTGGACCGACGCCTGGACGTGTTCGGCCTCCGGCGGGCGGACCGGCTCACCCCGGCGGGCCGGTCGGCCGCCCTGGCCGCACTGCGGAACCACGCGCTCCGGCCCCGCCAGTACGTCAACCTGAGCTGAGCCTCCCCCGACGCCCGCCTGCCGTACCCCTCCAGGAGGTCAGCTACCCGCGGGCGGGAAGGCCTCGGGGTTCTTCACCGGATCGAGGGGTGCGTTCCAGGACGGATCGTCGACGACCGTGCACGGCTTGACGGGGCCCTCGGTGAGGGCGAAGCTGAACTGCCACAGCGCCCTCGGCTTCTCCGGGCCCGAGGTCTGGTCTGCGTTCTCGGTGAACTGCATGACCACGCTCTGCTCCGATTTGATCTCCTTCGGGTAGATCTTCAGCCCGCCGCCGGGAATCGTGTCGTACGCCTTCCGCGAGGGTGTGTTCTCTATCGCCTTCCGCACCCGCGCCCTGACCGCGGGGTCGTCGCTCTTCAACTCCTCAGGGGTGAATTCCGGCTCCCCGAGGCTTCTGAACCGCCCGGGAGCACACCAGGTGCCGGGCTTGAGGTAGGAGACGTCGGCTTTCACGCCCAGGTCTGCCAGATCCCGTTCGACCTGGTCCGGGTCCCGGAACTCATTGATCTTCAACGTGATCGACCCGTCCGGGTTCTGGGTCAGCGCGTACGCCGGGTTCTCCGACCCTGTGATCATCGGCACGGCCACCAGCGCCGCGGCGGCGACGCCCGTGGCCGCGGCCCCCGCCAGCAGGCGGCGGCGCAGCCTCGAACGGACGGGCCCCTGCGCCGCCCGCTCGTTCCGCTCGTTGATCTCTGCCTTGAGCTCCATGAGCAGCCTCTCTTCGAAGTTCATCGGAGTCCTTCCATGACCGTGGGAGGGATGACGCCGGGAACGTGACGCAGTGCCTGACGGGCGCGGTGCAGCCGGACCCGGGCGGTCCCCTGCCGGATGCCGAGCGCGGCGGCCGCCTCTCCCACGGAGAGCTGGTCGACGACGACCAGTTCCAGGACGGCACGCTCACTCTCGGGAAGTCCGGCCATGGCCTCGAAGGCCCGCCGGGCCGTGCTCTCCGCGTCCAGACGCTCCTCCATCCGCGACAGGTCGTCCGCGTCGAGGAGCCGGCGTCCACCGATCCTGCCGGCGAGACGCCGTTCACGCGCCACCCGCCGCCATTCGGCGGAGAGGATGTTGCGTGCCACGCCGTACAGCCAGCCGACCTCGTTGCCCCGCCCGGAACGGTAGGTGTGCGCCGAGTCGAGCACCGCGACGAAGACCTCCGCGACCAGGTCGGCGACCGTGTGAGGATCGTCCACCCGGCGGGCCAGGAATCGCGTGACCGCTTCGACGTGGCGCCGGTAGAAGGCTTCGAAAGCCCCGGGGTCGGTGGAGATCCCCGCCAACCCCGTCTGTTTGAGGCGCACCGGCCATGCTCCCTTCGTCGTCCTCCCGAATACACCCCTGCTTGGAAGAAGCCAGACGGAGCGTTACATGCCACAACAAAAACAGAAATCCGCTTCCGGAGAAGCTGCCTTCCGCCTTGGTTGAGAAGGAGGGAGACTGAATCAAAATTCTGTACATAATCGCCAGGCGGCCCTCTCGCTCTTCAAGACGGTCGCGTCCGTCCGAGCTCGGCGACATCGACGGAGGACACGTGGCCGACACAGGGCAGATCGGCGAAGGAGCGACGATGACAGCTGACATGTCCACACCGCTACTGGTGCTCTGGGACATCGATCACACACTGATAGACGGCGGCACCGTCTCGCGTCAGGCCTATGCCGCGGCGTTCCGCAGGGCGACAGGCCTTTCGCTACGGCAGCCCTGGCGGTTCGACGGCCGCACCGAGCTGGCCGCCGCCACCGAGGCGTTGCGGACTCACGGTCTGGATCCGGACGACGGACTGCTCGGCACCTTCACCGATCTGCTCGTCGCTGAGCTGCGGGACCGTGCCGACGACATGGCCGCCGACGGACATGCCCTGCCGGGCGCGGCCGATGCGCTGACCGCTGTGGGCGCTGTCCCCGGAGTGCGTCAGTCGGTCCTCACCGGGAACCTGTATCCGCTCGCGGTACTGAAGATGACGGTGTTCGGTCTCGCCGGTCACGTCGACTTCCGTCTCGGCGCGTATGGAGGCGACGCCTTCGAACGCGCCGACCTGCCGGTGCACGCCTTCGACCGGACCGAGCAGCATCTCGGCCGGCGCCACAGCGGCGCCGACACCGTCATCATCGGCGACACTCTCCGCGACATCGCCACCGCCCGGGCGGCCGGCGCGAGGATCGTCGCAGTCGCGACCGGAACCAACAGCGTCGCGGAGCTGAGAGCGGCCGGAGCCGATGTCGTGTTGCCAGACCTCGCCGACACCGCCGCCGTCCTCCACGCGGTGACCGCGTCGGAGTGGTCCGGCTGATCCGGGCACCGGGCCTCGCGCGGGCAATGGGCGTGGCACGTCTGCTCGTCTTCGAAGTTGCGATCATGTTCAAGCTGTGGCTGTCGTCCCGTGACCTCCCACGCGCCCTGGCCGAATAATCGCTGGCCCACGTCGGTACGCGGTGGCATGATGACCGCGCACCGACTGTCGAACACCAGGAGCATGCAATGCGGCGGAGCCTCGAAATCTCCCAGCGCCCCATTGGCACGAGAGTTCTCGAGGGCTCGACAACGCATGCACACTCTGAACATCGGCATCCTCGCGCACGTAGACGCGGGCAAGACCAGCCTCACTGAGCGGCTGCTGTTCCAGACCGGCGGCATCGACCGGCTGGGCAGCGTGGACGACGGCAGTACCCAGACCGACTCGGGCGTCATCGAGCGCAGGCGCGGCATCACCATCCGTGCGGCCGTCGCCACGTTCACCATCGACGACCTGCAGGTCAACCTCATCGACACGCCAGGCCACGCTGACTTCATCGCCGAGGTGGAGCGGGCGGTCAGCGTACTTGACGGCGCGATCCTGGTGTTGTCGGCCGTCGAGGGCGTCCAGCCGCAGACCAGGCTCCTGATGAAGACCCTGCGCAGGCTGGGCCTGCCGACGCTGATCTTCGTCAACAAGATCGACCGTGCGGGTGCGCGGGAGCACGAACTGCTCGCCGACATCCGCCGGTGGCTCTCGCCGTACAGCCTCGCCATGAACAAGGTCGACCGGATCGGCACCCCGGATGCCCGCAGCAGACAGGAACTGCGGCTGCCCGAGGCAGCCGAGCTTCTGGCCGAGCACGACGACGGCCTCCTCGAGTGCCTCGTCGACGGCCGGACGCCCGCTCTGGATCGGGTACGGCAGGCCGTTGTCAGGCAGTGCGCCGACGGCGTGCTGCACCCAGTGCTGTACGGCTCAGCCATGACCGGCCAGGGCGTCGACGACCTGCTGGCCGCCATCCGCCTGCTCCCTCCTGCCGGGAGCGCCATCGGTGCGGCCCGCGGCACCGTGTTCGCGATCGAGCGGAGCGGGACCAGCGAGAAGGTCGCCTACCTGCGGATGTACTCCGGCGAGCTGCAGGCGCGCCGCCAGGTCGCGTTCTTCAGGCGCGGCGAGGAGTACGGCGGGCGGCCCACCGCTGTGGAGGTGGTGGGCTCCGGCGCGAAGGCGGCCAAGGCAGGCGACATCGTCAAGATCTGGGGCGTGCCCGAGATCCGGGTCGGTGACCGGCTCGGGTGCCCGCCGGATTCCACCTCGCAGACCTACTTCGCACCGCCCACCTTGGAGACCGTCGTCACCCCGCGCACGCCGGGCGAGGAGCGGATCCTGCACGCAGCGCTGGCCGCACTGGCCGAGCAGGATCCGCTGATCGGCACCCGCACGCTGAAGACCGGCCAGACCTCGGTGCTGCTCTACGGCGAGGTGCAGAAGGAGGTCATCGCCGAGACCCTGGTCAGGGAATTCGGGGTGGAGGCCGACTTCGAGCCGAGCAGCGTGGTCTACCTGGAGCGCCCTGCGGGCGTCGGCGAGGCGTTGCAGGAGATCTCCAGGCACGGCCGCAACGACCTGTGGGCGACCGTCGGCCTGCGGGTCGAGCCAGGCAGGACCGGTTCTGGGCTCACCTACGTGCGTGAGGTCGAGCTGGGTTCACTGCCGCTCGCCTTCCAACGCGCAATCGAGGAGACGGTCGAGCCCACCCTGCGCCGTGGCCTGTCCGGCTGGCCGGTGACCGACATCGTCGTCACCCTGACCAGGGTCGGCTTCGCTCCTCCGCTCAGCGCGGCAGGCGACTTCCGTACCAGGACCAGGCTGGTACTGATGGAGGCGCTGCGGGTGACAGGCACCGTGCTGTACGAGCCGCTCCACCACTTCGAGCTGGAGATCCCGATGGAGTCGCTGAGCCAGATCACCACCCGGCTGGCCGCACTTGGCGCCGACGTCGCGGAGGCCACGACTGGGCGGGATGGGTGGCTGGTCAGGGGTGAGATCCCGGCGCGCAGGGTGCACGAGTTCGAAAGGCAGCTGGCAGGCCTGACGCATGGCCAGGGCGTGTGGTGGTCACAGCCTTCCGGCGACCGACGGATCAGCTGAGTCTCGGAAAAGGCCGCTTCCGGAGAAGCGGCCTTCTGCCTTGGTTGAGACGGAGAGAGACGGTCCGTGCCCTCGATCAGGAGACGGTGCCGCCCGGCGGGGTCTGCTCGGCCGCGACATCGAGGCGGCGAGGCTCCTGCCGCTCGGGCGGCCCTCTCGCTCTTCAGGACGGTCGCGTCCGTTCGATCTCGGCGACATCGACGGAGGACATGTGGCCGGCACAGGGCAGATCGGCGGGAACGAGTCCGGGACGACCTCGGCGCCGTTATGGCGCAACCGAGACTTCGTCCTGCTGTGGAGCGCCAACTCCGCATCAACCCTGGGCGCGCAGGTTTCCTCTGTCGCCTATCCCCTCATCGCCCTGGAGCTGACGGGGTCGGCCGTACAGGCGGGACTGATCGGGACCGTGGGCCCCGTGGCAGCGGGATCGATCATCGAGCGGTGGGGGGCGACGGCCGCGTTACTCGCCATCGGTCTCGTCATGCTGATCGTGGCCGCGGGCACCACCCTGAGCCGCACGATCCGGCACATGCCCTCCCTGGCCGACGCCACGCAGGCGGACCCATAGACGGAAGGCCCGGCTCCATTGAGATCCTCTAACCTGGGGCGATGGCACTGGCATATTTCGGTGACCTTGCCGGGCAAGGCTGGGTACAGGTCGGGGAACTGGCCCTGGCATTCGTGCTTTCGGCCGCGATCGGCCTTGAGCGGGAAATCCGCCAGAAAAGTGCGGGACTGCGTACCCACACCCTGGTCGGCTTCGCCTCCGCTTTGATCATGCTGGTGTCGAAATACGGCTTCGCCGATGTTCTGGGGGAGAACGTCGTTCTCGATCCGTCCCGCGTGGCCGCCCAGATCGTGTCCGGCATCGGCTTCATCGGCGCCGGCCTGATATTCGTCCGTCGCGACTCGGTCCGCGGTCTCACCACCGCTGCGGCGATCTGGCTTACCGCCGCGGTGGGCATGGCGGCGGGGGCGGGGTTGTGGCTGCTGGCCATCATCGTGACCGTGGGGTATTTCGTGACGATGATCGTCTTAACGCCACTGTCCAACCGGCTTCCCCGATCCAAGTACGCACCCTCGCGGCTCCACCTGACCTACGTCGGCGGGCGAGGCGTGCTGCGGCTGGTGCTGACCGAGTGCACGCAACGGGGATTCAGTGTGGACGAGCTGTCCATCGACCAGCGGACCGAGTACCACGATCCGGCGACTGTCTCGCTCTGGCTCACCGTGCACGGCACCGGCTCGATAACGGAGCTGACCGCGGCACTGTCCGAGGTCGATGGGGTGCTCGCCGTGGTGAGCCAGGACGCCAACACGGCGGTGCCCTGAAGGCCCTCCACGAGGTTCCCGTAGCAACGTCGCAGGAGACAACGTCAATGCAGATCAGCGGCGTCAGTCGTGGATGGTGTTCTCGTAGTCGCGCTGCAGGCTCCGCGGCAGGTACTTCTCCTCCCACCCCCGCACGTCGTCGTAGTCAGGGGAGATGAACGCGTCCCCCATGCCGACGTACCGTTCGGTGCCCCGCAGCTCGAAACAGGCATCGACGTACTCGTCGTACGCCGCGAGCTCGCCGCTGTCCTTGACTTTGAGCAGGAGGTCCCAGACCTCCTGCACGCCAGGGAGAATGAACGGGACGATGTTGATCGCCTGTCCCATCTCGCTGAGTTCCGCGACCGATGGGTGTGGGCCGGCGTGCCGGCTGGCGATCGCGTAGGCCGGGCCGTCCGTTTCCTTGAGTGCCCGCCGGACCTCGTCCCACGATCGCAGCCCCTCATAGAAGATCACGTCCGCGCCGGCTTCGCGCAGATAGAGGTTGCCACGCCTGATGGCCTCGTCGAGGCTGCCGCCTTCGGCGGCGTATGCGTCGGTCCGTGCCACGACGACAAAGTCGGGGTCGAGCTCGTCCTTGGCGTCCACCGCGGCCCGCAGGCGGCCGATCGCCTCCTCGTCGGACACGATCCTGATGCCCGCCTGGCCGCCCGCCTTCTTGGGCTCGAACTGGTCCTCGATGTGGATACCCGCGACACCCGCGCGGATGAACTCCTGAGTCGTCCGCCAGGTGTTGACCGCGCTGCCGTAGCCCGCGTCGGCGTCGCAGTACACCGGGATGTCAACGGACCGGGCGACGCCGGCCGCGTGCGCGACGACCTCGGTCATCGTCATGAGGCCTGCGTCGGCGGAGCCGCCGACCCACCACGATGTCATGCCGCCCGACACCTCGAACGCCTCGAAACCCGCCCGCTGCGCCATCTGCGCGTGAATGGGAAGCACACCGAACGGCATGAGTGTCGTGCCGGGCCGCTCGAAAATACGTCGCAGCTGCGTCGTCTTCTTCTCGCGCGAAGTCATCGTCATATCCCTCTGTCAGTGGAACGAGCCTGGTCAGGCCGGATGCGGGTACGTGCAGTCAAGTCGCCGGGCATGCGGGCTGTCCAATGCATGTGAGGTCCACTACGGATGCACTCGGTGCATGGTGATCGCACCGTAGATCACCGAACCGGGTCGCCCTTTGCCACGATGTCCCTGAGGATCGACAGGACCGACCTCGACGCCGGCGACAGCGTACGGGCCTTCCTAGTGAACAACCCGACCGCCGTGTCGTGGAGGATGTGCTTGGACGGCCTGATCCTGAGACGCTTCAGGAACTCCACCTCATGCTTGTACGTCGCGATGAGCACGCCGTCCGTGTTCATCGCCAGGTTCATCAGGAGCTCGAAGTTGTCGAGCTCGATCGTCGGGCGGAGCCAGTCCCGCGCCTCTTCCGACACGATGTGCACGAGGTTCTCGTTCCAGGCGGCGGGCGCCAGGCGGGGGTAGGACTGCAGTGCCTCCAGCGGAATGCTCTCCATGGCCAAGAGCGGATGGTCCTCGCGCACCAGAAACGCCGGGGAGGCGTGCCACAGCGATTCGACGCGTACGTGCTCCGACACGTACTGCGGGTCCCGTGCGCCGACGAAGAACTCGATCTCCGTGTCGAGCAGCCGCTGCGTCATGGTCTTGGCGGAGCCGAGCACCACGTGCAGCCGGATCTCGGGGTAGTCCTCCATCACGGTGCGGAGCAGGTCGGGCAGGATGACGTTGCCGCCGTTCGGGCCGATTCCGAAGGTCACCGTGCCGCTGACCCCCGCCGACGCGCTGGTCAGGCTGTGCTCAAGCGACTTCGCGTTGAAGATGAGATCCTCCGCGTGCGCCAGCAGCTGCTTGCCGACCGCCGTCAGGAACACACCGGAGCGGCTGCGGTCGAAGAGCGTGACGCCGTGGTGCCGTTCGAGTGCCTGGATGCTCCGGCTCAAGGCCGGCTGAGACAGGTGGAGCTGCTCGGCTGCCTGCACGAAACTCCCCGTGCGGGCGAGCACCACGAAGTGGTGGAGTTTATGAAGGTCGATCATTGCCGCGACTCCACCGTCATGCCGAAGGAGATCGGGTCGAGGGCCGTCTGCGCCGGATACACGTCCCCGAGCAGTTGCGAGCCCTGTACGGTGAGCGCCGCCGGCACCTCGACCCGGCCCGCTCCATCGCCGGAGGTCTCGCCACCGAGCCGGGCGATCTTGAGACGCTTCGACCGGTCGGGCAGATAATCCGTGTCAACAACGGTCAGCACGGCCCCATCCGGGCCGAAGACGATCCATGGATCGATGAGGGCCACGGAGAGCATCCCGCCGTGCGCTTCGAAGCGCACTTCGCCCTCGAACCGGAGCTCGCCCGCCGGGGATTCGGACGGCGCCCGGTCGACGCGGGGGAAGGCGAAGGCGGTGTCCGCCGATAGGGCGGGCGCGTGCACGGTGACCGTGCCGCCGACGGCTTCCACGTAAGCGCGGAAGCTCTGCTTCACTCCCCAGGTCAGCTGCACCGTCAGGGCGAGGTCTTCCTCTTTGATCACCGGGCGCTCCTCTCAAGCGGCCTGACGGTCGGTCCGTCCCCGTACCGTCGAGGTCAATGCATTAAACGCATGTTAACGCCATATATCTTGCATTGGACACATCGATTGACTGTCCCTCATCGTCGAAGTGACTCACGAAGACGAGCGCATTCGCGCGATGGTGGCACACCCTGCCTGCGGCGATGTTATGTACGCGCTCACTCCTCGATGACGGTCGATCTATGAGAGAAGGATCATGGGCAGAGTTGATTGGGACAACGCCGTCTCCGTTGTGACCGGTGCGGGCAGCGGGATCGGTCGGTCCATCGCCCAGTCGATGGCGTCGCGCGGGGCCCGCGTGGTGGTCACGGACATCGAGGCGGACGCCGCCGAGGCCGTAGCCACCGAGATCCGGGCGGCCGGCGGGACCGCGATCGCGGTGCAGGTCGACGTCGCCGACTACGACGCCGTCGCGGCGCTCGCCGACCGCGCGTACGCCGAGTACGGCCGGGTCGACGTGCTGTGCAACAACGCCGGCGTCACGATGCGCCCGTACCGGGCCGTATGGGACGCGTCCGCCGCCGACTTCACGTGGATGATGCAGATCAATTACTTTGGGGTCGTCAACGGGCTGCTCGCCTTCGTCCCCCGGATGCGTGCGCAGTCGGGGCACAAACACATCGTCAACACCTCGTCGATGGCCACCCTGGACGAGGTGCCGGGCCACGGGATGTACACCGCGTCGAAGGCGGCCGTCGACGGGATCTCCGATGTGCTCCGGGCCGAGTTGATCGACCAGGGCGACGACTTCGGCGTCACTGTCCTTTACCCGGGGCAGGTCACCACCAGGATCGCGACCAGCGAACGCCTGCGGGCCGCCGGAGAACGGTCGGACGCGCGCCAGGTGAAGGCGTACGAACGGCGGAGCGAGCCCAAGACGCACGCGCTCCCACTGGATCCGGACGTCGTCGGCGACATGGTGATCCACGCCATCGACAACGATCTCCGCTACTGCCTCACTCACCCCGCGCCGGCCGAGGAGCTGCGTGCCCGCACGGAGGCATGGATAGCGGGTCATGTGCCCGCCACGGCAACGACCGGCTGAGCCCCGATACCAGCCAGCCCTTCCTCGTGAAGTTCCCCCCGCACATCCCGGTCGCTGCCCCGCAGCATCCGGCGACTAGGAGCAAGCAGTGTCTCAACCTACAGAGGTCGCTCACCCGAACCCCGAACAGACCACGGAGCGAGCCGAATGGCGCCGCGGCGGCCGTGTGGCCGTCTCGGCCGCGATCGGTTACGGGGCCGGCCCGGTGTTGTTCCTCACCACGGCCAGTCTCTTCGTCAAGCCGACCATCGAGGCCACGGGCTGGAGCACGACCCAGGTCCTGATCTCGCCGTGGCTCTCGCTGCTGTTCGCCCTCTTCGGGCCGCTGGCGGGCCGGCTCTCCGACCGCCGCGGCGTGAAGATCGCGGTCGCCTCCGGCCTGGTGCCGTTCATCGTCCTGCTCGTCATCTTCGCGACGCTCCCACTCAACCTCTTCACCTACTACGCGCTCGCCGCGTTGATGGGATTCTTCGGCTCGTTCGCGTACGCCGTCCCATACAACCGGGCGGTCGCGTCCTGGTTCGACAAGGGCGCCGGCAAGGCGTTCGGCCTGGTCGGGGCGGGCGGCGCGGCCATGCCGTTCCTCGCGATCCCGCTGGTCACGCTCGTGATCTACAACCTCGGCTGGCGCACGGGCTATCTGGTGCTGGCCGTGTTCGCGCTCGTGATCGCGCTACCGGCGGCGCTCCTCGGGCTGAAGTCGCCGCCCGCGGAGCAGCGCCAGGCGAAGGCGGAAGCGACCGTGAACACGCGGCAGAGGCTAGGAGCCGCGGGCGCCATCCTCCGGACGCCGCGCTTCTGGATCTTCACTCTCTCGATGACGCTCGCGACCGGCGGCGCCAACGCGTTCCTCTCGAACGTGCAGCCCATCCTGCTCGACGGCGGACTCAGCGTCACGGTCGCCACGTCCATCACCACCCTGTTCTCGGCCGGAGTCATCGTCGGCCGTCTCGGAGCCGGGGTGCTGCTGGACATCATGTCGCGCTACTGGGTGGGCATGGGCCTGTTCGCCATCTCGGCCGTCGGTGCTCTCACCCTCACCAACGTGGCGATGTTCCCGGTGGCGATCATCGGTATCGCGGCGCTGATGGTCGCGTTCAGCCAGGGCGGCGAGGGCGACGTGGCGGCCTACTTCGTGCTGAAGGAGTACGGGCGGGCGCACTACGCGACGCTCTACTCCCTCTGCTTCGCGGTGACCGGCATCGGTTCCGTGACCATCCCATTGACGTTCGGCTGGATCGTCGACGCGACCGGCTCTTACACGTCGGCGTGCTACGTCGGAGCCGCGTGCTACCTGGGCAGCGCCCTGCTGCTCGGCCTGTTCAAGATCACTGACCGCAACCAGGCCGCCGCCGAGGCGCTGCCGGAAGCGGCTCAGACATCCGCCTGAAGGAGGACGACCATCGTGGTCGACTGGAACGACGTTGACGCGAAACTCACCGACCCGGCGTACTTCGCCGGCCCGCACTTCCACGAGCTCTTCACGCTGCTGCGGCGGGAAGACCCGGTGCACTGGACGACGGGCAGCTACTCCCGGGGCTACTGGTCGGTCACCCGCTACGAGGACTGCCTCCGGCTGCTCGACGAGCCGGAGCTGTTCAGCAGCGCGGCCGGTACGCACCTGCCCCCGGACGGCCGCGACCTGACCGAGGAGGAGCGGTACAAGCTCGGCTACGACGTCCAGCTGGTCGTCGCGGACCCGCCCGGGCACGCCGGCCTGCGCCGCCCGTTCAACAAGCACTTCAGCGTGCCGGCGGTGGCCAAGATGCACGAGTCCTGCGAGTCGATCGTCGACGACATCATCGCGAAGATCGCGCCCAACGGAGAGGCGGAGCTCGTCGAGGACATCGCCGCCCAGCTGCCGGTGAACCTGTTCCTGTCGATTATGGGCGTGCCGAAAGAGGACTGGGCCGACCTGCGGAAGATCACGCTGACGATGCTGCATCCGCAGGACCCGGAGTTCCTCGCCGAGGGCATGGATCCCACCCAGGCCGTCGTCGAAGCGTCCGCTGCGCTCTACGACTACGTCTACAAGCACACGATGGCCCGCCGCGGCAACCCGGCGGACGACTTCGCCAGCCTGATCGCCAACATCAAGGTCGGCGACGAACTGCTCGACGAGCGCCAGGCCGGCTGGATGTCCTTCTCCGTCGTGGCGGGTGGTCTCGAGACGACCCGCAACGCGGCCGCGATCGGGATCATGGAGTTGATGGCGCGCCCGGAACAGGCGCGGCTCATCCGGGACAACCCGGCGGTCGCCAAGAGCGCGGTGGAGGAGATCATCCGCTGGGTGACGCCGTCGAAGAACCGGCTGCGGGTGGCCACGGCCGACACCGTGCTGGGGGGCAAGAAGATCAAGAAGGGCGATTGGATCGTCGGCTGGATCGTCTCGGCGAACCGGGACGAGACCGTCTTCGACAACCCGCAGGAGTTCGACATCCTGCGCACCCCGAACAAGCATCTCGGCTTCGGCGACGGCGAGCACATCTGCCTGGGCCGCAACGTCGCCCGCCTCGAACTGCAGGTGCTGCTACAGAAGGTCTTCGCCGCGTTCCCGGATCTGTCCCCGAACGGCGAGGCGGAGTGGGTGGCCTCCGACAACACCACCGGACTCAAGCGCCTCCCCGTGAAGTTCACCCCGCGTGCCGCGGTGTCGGCCTGACCCAGCAGTCCTGTGCACTTAATGCATAAAAATAACCAGAAAAATGCATTCGACATGCATTAATACACCTTTCGAAGAAAGATGTACGCCATTCTTTCCACGTCGCGCGGAAAGAATGGCGTCTAATTCACCAGACCGTGAAGTGAGAGGCACCAATGGCAACGATCAACTTTTCTGACATGCGAGGCGGCTCACGCATGGCGGAAGCGATCGCCGGCCAGTCCGTGATGCAGGCGGCCGTGAACAACGACATCCCCGGCATCGAAGCCGAGTGCGGTGGCGAAATGAACTGCGGTACCTGCCACGTCTACGTCGACGCGGAATGGGTCGAGCACCTGCCAGAACGCGACCACGACGAGGAGGACATGCTCGACGTCATCGACGAAGCCCGGCCGAACAGCCGCCTGAGCTGCCAGCTGGTCTTCCACGAGGACCTCGACGGTCTTCGGGTCATCGTGCCGGATGAGTGACAGCCGGCACCCGCGCTCTGAAGGGGGAGGAACCACGGATGAACCGTGAATATGATGTCGTGATCGTCGGGGCCGGCCATGGCGGAGTACATCTGGCCACGGCTCTGGTGAAAGGCGGTTATGACGGCTCTGTCGCTCTGGTCAGCGCCGAGTCAGCGATTCCCTACGAGCGGCCTCCGCTCTCCAAGGGGTATCTCCTGGGCTCCGAGTCGTTCGACGACATCGCCTTCCGGACGGCGGCCTACTGGGAGAAATCGCCGGTTGAGCTTCTGCTCGATTCACGGGTGACCGAGGTACGGCCCGGCGAGCGCCGGGTCGTTACGGAGGCCGGCGACGAGATCGGGTACGGGCGGCTGGTGTGGGCGGCCGGCGGGCGCGCCCGAGCCCTTCCGGTGCCCGGACACGACCTCGCGGGCGTGCACGGCATCCGCGAGATCGTCGGCCTCGACGCGCTCAGGGGCGAGCTTCCCGGGGTCAAGAGGGCCGTCATCATCGGAGGCGGGTACATCGGCCTCGAGGCCGCGGCCGCGTTCCGGACGCTCGGCATCGAGGTCACGGTGATCGAGGTGCAGGATCGCCTGCTGGCGAGGGTGACCTCCCCGGTGATCTCGGACTTCTTCCTCGACCTGCACCGGAGCGCCGGCGTCGACGTGCGGCTCGGCACCGGCGTACGGGAACTGCGCGGCGCCGACGGCCGGGTACGGTCCATCGTGCTGGACACCGGCGCGGAGGTACCCGCCGATCTGGTCGTGGTCGGCGTCGGGTTGCTGCCGAACACAGAGCTCCTGGCCGGTGCCGGAGCCGCCTGTGGCAACGGCGTCGAAGTCGACGAGTTCTGCCGTACGGACCTGCCCGGGATCTCCGCCATCGGCGACTGCGCGAGCCACTCCAACCCGTTCGCGGGCGGCCGGCGCATGCGCCTCGAATCGGTCCAGAACGCGACCGAACAGGCCAAGGTCGTCGCCGCTGACATCGCCGGCGACCCCCGCCCGTACCGGGTGGTGCCCTGGTTCTGGTCCAACCAGTTCAAGGTCAGACTCAAGACCGTGGGCATCGTGTCCGAATACGACGAGCTGGTCGTACGCGGCACGCCGGAGAGCGGCACGTTCACGGTGGCGTATCTCTCCGGCGGCCGGATCATCGCGCTGGACTGCGTCAACACCGCGGCGGACTTCGCGCACGGCAAGGCCCTCGTCGACCATGGCGCCAACGTCAAGGCGAGCATGCTGGCCGACACGAGCCGCCCGCTGAAGGAACTGCTGACCCGCCAGCCGGTCGCCTGAACTTGCCTGGCCCGTCGAGGTTGGACGTGAAGCGTGTCATCACCCGAGGCGAAGCCGACGGTCCGGCCGTCCTCAACGGGCCTTGGGTTCAGCTGTCGGCGAGTCCGACACACCGGGCGACCTCTGCGACATCCCACCCGGCCATTTCGGCGATCTCCTCGTCCGGGGTGGTTCAGGTCGCGTCCTCTCGCAGTTCCCTGGTGGCCGATCGATAGGCCTCGGCGACGCGGGTGAACATACCCAACAGCACCGGCACCTGTTCCGGTCCGTAGTGCGCGCCGAGCGCCTCCAGGTGCCGCCTGGACGCCTCGCAGGCGGCATCGTAATCGTCCATGCCGCCCTCGACCAGCTCCACGGTGACCGTGCGCCGATCACGTTCGCCGCGCACCCGTCGCGCGTAGCCCGCCCTCTCCAGCCTGTCGATCAGCCGGGTTGTCGAGGCGGACGGCAGCCCAAGCTCCTCGGAGATCGCCCCTACGGCGAGTGGTCCGCGCATCTCCAGCAGGATGGCGGCGGCGACGTCGACCGGTTGCAGGCCGAGCCGGTCGGCGACCGCCTCGTTGTGCAGAAGGACCGCGATCAGGAACTCGCGGAAAACGGCCTCTTCTGGATGCTTGTCCACCACCTCCCCAATCTACTCCACTACGATATATCTTCGTATCGAAGATACTCTGACTTGGAGAAGACATGGAGATTCTTGTCATAGGCGCCGGGGTGGGTGGCCTGGCTGTCGCACGCGGGCTGCTGACCGCCGGTCACCAGGTGCGGGTTTTCGAGCAGGCTCCGGCCCCGCGGACGGGCGGTAAGGCGGTGCTCATCTGGAGCAACGGCACTGCCATACTGAACGATCTCGGCGTCAGCCTGGACGGCACCGGTGCCCGCATCGACAGGATCGACGCGCTGACCGCCGACGGCCGGCTGCGCACCAGCATGAACATCGCCCACGCAGCCGACCGTTACGGCTTCCCGACCAAGGCGATCCCCCGCCGTCACCTGCAGGAACGCCTGGCCGATGGGCTGCCCGACGACCTCATCCGCTACGGCATGAGCTGCCAGAGCGTAACTCAGGACAATGACCGGGTCACGGCGACCTTCAGCGACGGCTCGACGGCCACAGGAGACCTGCTCATCGGAGCTGACGGCCACCACTCGGCTGTACGGCGCTGCCTGTGGGGCGACGGCGCCGTCCGGCCGGCGACCTTCGGCACATGGCAGGGCCTCAGCCCGATCGACATCGCTCTCACCAGCACCCACCACCATCTCATGATCACGGGGCGAGAGGGCTCGTGCGGGCTCATGCCCGCCGGGGAGGGCCTGCTGCAGTGGTGGTTCGACGTGCGCTGGTCATCCACCGACAAGCGGCCCGCCGCACCACTGACCGAGCTGAGGCGCCGTTTCGGGCGGTGGGCATCGCCTGTCCCCGAGGTGCTCGCCGCCGCCTCCGAGGACGACCTCGAATTCTTCGGGCACCACTGGAACAAGGTCCGTCAGGTGTGGGGGGAGGGCCGCATCACCCTGGTCGGCGACGCCGCCCACACCATGCCACCCACCCTGGGGCAGGGCGCCAACCAGACCCTCGAGGACGCGTGGGTGCTCGGGCGCGAGCTCGCCAAGGACGGCGACGATCCGGCGGTACGGCTGCGCGCCTACGAGAAGGCCCGCTACCCACACATATCTCTGGTTTCCGGGCTGGCCAGGCGCAATCCCGCCAACTGGCGCATCCCACCACTGATTGGCCGGCTGTTCCCCGAAACGTCCCAGACCGCCATGCTCGCCCGCTACAGCAACCGCCTTACCGCGCTTGCCGTGCAGTCCGCCTGACCGCAGCTGCCGAGGTCGGCGACGATGATCTCCCGCACGGCCTCTCCGCCGAGGTACTGAAGGGGCTCCTCATGCTCGTAGGAGACGAGTCACTCAGAAGATCAAAAGAGCTGCTCCCGGCTACCGGGACCGGCCCTTGGCCTTGGCCTTGGTGGAGACGAGGGGGTCTGAAATGGCGGATTTCTGCGGGCTTGACGCCACATCGCGATACCGAGGGCAAGGCTCCACAGTTGCGCGATGAGGGACACCAGCGCACCGTAGAGCAGAACCCCGGGAAACAGGTCCTCGCGCAGGAGCAGCGCCACGGAGGCGGCGGCCGTCGTCGCGCCGATCACGAGACCGGCCCAGCCAAGCCAGGCCGGGTAGCCCTCCACCAACCCGAGCCGCGACTCCACCGGGACGCTGCCAGTACACAACGCTTTCTCAGAGGGGTTGGGTCAGGTTGACCATGTTTCCGTCAGGGTCGTGGACGTGGGCCACTCGTTGTCCCCATGGCATATCGGTCGATGGGCCGAGCACGCGTCCGCCAGCCGCCTCGACCCGGTCCAGCAAGCCGTTGACGTCGTCGACGTCCACACTCAGCAGGATCCGCTGGGCTGCGGACAGGTCCGTCGCCGCCTCGTTGACCAGTCCGAGTTCCGAGTCGCCCAACTTCAGGCCCACAAAGAAGACGGGTCCATCGTCCGGGAAGCGGTGCACTTGCACCGCCCCGAACAGGCGCTCGTAGAACGTTTGCAGTCGGGCCAGGTCGGATGTGATGATGATGGGCTGGACAGTTGTCATGTCCACTCCTCCGGTCTGCATTTGAGCCGCTGTCCACAGTGATACGCCGTGGCGTCACGAAACTCATCGGCGTGACGGAAGCGTTTCCGGCGGCTGGAAGGAATTGGCCGGAGAGCCGAAAAGCAGGATCAGCCGGTCGGTGTCGAGGTATGTGGTGATGCCGCTGATCAGACCCTCGAACACATGGAGGAGGACCAGCCCAAAGGGCGTGTAGACACCGTCGGGGCCAGACCGCATCTGCCAGAACGCCGGCAAGCCGTTCGCCGCGGCCGGAACGAGGCGTGCGCCTTCACAGGACGCGTCCGGGTGCAGCAGCGCCTGCCTGATCTGATCACGGCCGCGAAGCCACCAGGTGAAGGGAGGCATCGACATCGTGACATCCTCGTGAAGCAGAGCTACGAGCGTGGCGATGTCGTGATGCTCGAACGCGTTGCAATAACGGGTGAGCAGCTCGCGCTGGGTGGGGTCGGACGGCCGGAACGGTTCACCGGGCATGACGTCAACCGTTTTGAGCGTCGACCTCGCCCGCTGCAACGCGCTGGTCACCGAGGCGACGGTGGTTTCCAGAAGGTGTGCGACCTCCTCGGCCTTCCAGCACAACACATCGCGCAGGATCAGCACAGCCCTCTGCCGGGGCGGCAGGTGCTGCAGCGCGGCAACGAACGCCAGGCGAATCGTCTCGCGCTGCACGGCCAACCCTTCCGGATCGCTGTCCATCGGCAGCACAAGCCTGTCCGGAATCGGCTGGATCCATATCCGCTCCGACGCCGGCTCGCCGATGCCCGACCCGGCATCCGCCGCCCGGCTGAGATCCATGGCCAGGGCCCGGCGTTGTGTGCTGTGCAGCATGTCGAGGCAGATGTTGGTGGCGATGCTGTAGAGCCAAGTTCGTAGCGACGCCCGCTGCTCGTCGTAGCGATCGAACGACCGCCAGGCACGCAGCAGCGTTTCCTGCACCGCGTCTTCGGCCTCGAAGCCGGAGCCGAGCATCCGGTAGCAGTAGCCGGTCAGTTCGGCCCGAAACGGCTCCAGCCGGGAGCCTTCACCGGTCAAGGTCTCCACCACCCCTTGACCATACGCGCCATCACCGACATTACGGCGGCGACCGATGACTTTCCGGCTCTGCGCTCGTACCCATACAGAGCGTCTGTCGGCAGGCACCGTCTGCTACGGGCTGTATGCCAACCCCAAGAGCGGCAATCAGGGGAGCATCACCCGCAGCGGCGTCATCGGGGCCTGGGACCCGCATCCCGGCGGTGGCTGGGTATCCGCCGGCGGACCAGCCGAGGAAGTCCTCGCCGCCTACCTCTATCACGATGAGGCCGTGGCCTACTGCTGTGCCGGCGCGGGCCTCCGGTTGGCCGACGCTCAGGCAATCGTCGGCCAATCCGACATGTGGCTGAGGTTGCCCGAACGGGTCTGAAGATCGCTTCCCGGATCTGAGTTGATCGTTTCCCGGGGATCGAGACTGTTTGGTCGGCTTAGGGCTCCTGTGGGTGGCGAGGGCTGCGGGGATGCAAGACGCGGACTCAGCGACGCCTGGCGAGCGACCATAGAGATACCACCATGAGCAGAGCGGTCAGCCCGCCGCAGATCATCACGGTGGAGACCGAGAAGGCGTCGACGACGCAGCCGCCGAGGAACACGCTGAGATCGCATACGGACTGGGCAACATGACCGCCCGCGACCGACTTGTGTTTCCGGAAGCTGATCCGGGGCCCCGCGAGATCTCCGGCGTTGTGTTTCCAGAGGTCACTCCCGGAGTCTCCTTCCGGAATCGTGTCATTCCGGAAGCTATGCCGAGGTACAACGGATGGTGATCGTGGCGAGGAAGGTGATGGCCACGATCGCTTGCCGAGATCGGCTTATGTCACAGCCTCGGCAGCTTGTCGCCGAGGAGGACGAGGCGCTGGATGCCCGACAGGGCGAACAACGCGGTGAACGGGGTGAAGACCCACGGCACGCAGGAGGACGGGGTGAGCGTGGTGTCCACCTTCCCGGCCGATCAGTCGCGGTCGTGAGCGTACTCCCAGGGCAGGGGCGTGGTGAGGAAGTTGTGCCAGGCGCGGGCGGCGTAGGCGTCGTCCTGACCCGTCTGATCGGAAAGCGGGTGGCCAAGCCGGGCAGGCCTGAGGCGTGCTCACCGCTTGGGCGGCTTGCGGTACGTGACCGGCTTGTCCCCCTTTCCGGGGAACGCCATGATCAGCAGACGTTGGCCGCCCCCTTGCAGTCCCTTCCACTTGAACCAGTCGTAGTGCACGCGGATCCGGTAGTGACCCGCACGGCCGTTGAATGACAGGTCGGGAAAGCCGAAACGGTAGCGACGCATGGCCATCTCTCGGGAGGGCGGAGCGGTCAAAGCGCCCAACCTTAGCGAGTCGCCAAGAAGTTGATCAAGCCGTGGCGAGCATCAGAGATGCGTTGCGACGTCGAACAGTAGCGCCCGAAGCCATTCGATGAAGTACTGATCAGCCAGTCGGGGGTTCCAGACCATGTCGATCCCGAGCCCGGGAAGCGGGAACGGGAACTCCTCGATCCGCAGGTCGGCAAGTGTCCGCATGGCGGCGGCGACTTGGTAGCGAAGGAGAGCGACGCCGCCCGCGCGTGCGACCAGGAAAGGTACCAGCAGAAAGTCGGAGATCAACAGGCCGACACGATAGGGGATCCCCTTCTCCTCCAGCACCGGATAGGGGAAGACCCGCCGATCAGTGTCGACGACGATGTGCGGCTGTGTGGTCAGCAGGTCGAGCGCGTTCGCGTCCGGTGGCGTGTCCGGTGAGGCCACCACCACACAGCGGTCGTTGTAGAGGCGCTCGCGCGGATACGGTGAGAAGTGTCCCTCGGAGAGCAGCACGACGTCGACGCCCTTGTCGGTGAAAGTGGCCTCGGTCGGCACCGTGATCGTACGTATACGCAACGTGGCGCGAGGAGCACGCTCGGCAATGAGCCGCGTCAGTCGAGGGCCGACGACGAACGCCGTGCTGTTCGTCATGGCGATCGTGATGACACGCTGATCCGTGACGGGGTCGAAGCAGGGGAAGTTCACGATGCGTGCCGTCTGTTGCAGGGCACTGCGCAGCGGCGCGATCAGCTCCTGTGCCCGCGGGGTCAGGGTGACGCCTGCCCCCTGCCGGACGACGAGGTCGTCCCCCAGCAGACGCCGCATTCTCGCGAGGGCGTGGCTCATCGCCGGCTGTGACAGACCGACTCGTTCCGCCGCCCTGGTCACCGAACGCTCTTCCAGGAGCGCGAGGAGGGGCACCAACAGGTTGAGGTTGACCGATGTCAGCCGGTCCAACCCCGAACCTGTGGCGCCCTCTCCGTCGTCTCCCATGGAGAGGAACTTTACGCGGCTGCCTGACTCATACGACGCAGCCGGGGAATCGGGACCCGGTAGTTGAGCGCCGCGGCCACACCGGCCCCGTTATCGTGTGACCAGCGCATCAACGCCGGCCCGCCACCGGGCTCTCCGTCGACGTACGACGGTTCCCCCTCCAGCGGTAGATAGCCCACCGCCTTGAGGCTCAGCCCGAACTGCTCGGTCCAGAAGTACGGCTGGAACTGGAGCGGCGGCGCGTCGTCGCCGCGGACAAGTGCCCTGGCGGCGACCTTCGCCTGCTCGATCGCACTGCTCCAGAGGGGGATGCGGCGCAGGCCGTACGGAGTGGGGAAAGCCGCGAGGTCACCGATGGCCGCGACGTCGGGCCGGACCAGCCCACGCGAGTCGACCGGGATGGCGCCCTTCGCCGCGAGTCCCGTGTCCGCGAGCCATTCCGTGTTGGGTACGTCGCCGACGGCGGTAATGATCATCTCCGCCTCGAGGACCGCACCCTCGTCAAGGACGACCCGAGCACTACCCTCACGCCGTTCGAGCCGTGCCGACCCGGTCTCGACGATGGTGAGCTCTTGGTCCAGCGCGGCCTTGACGAAGACGTCGGCGAGGTATGGACCGAGCTGGACGATCAGCGGCACGCCCTGGGAGACGAGGGTGACCTGGCAGCCGGCGGCCAGGCACCCCGAGGCGATCTCCATTCCGAGCGGGCCTCCGCCCACCACGATGACCGATGGCCTGGCCGCCAGCCGGCTGCGCAGGGACAGCGCGTCATCGAGTCCGCGCAGGGTGAGTTCCTCGGAAAGGTCGGACAACCGTCGCGCCCGGGAGCCGGTGGCCAGGACGACGCGGTCGTACGGCAGAGCCGTGCCGTCGCTGAGGGTGACGAGCCGACGATCGAGGTCGAGTGCGGTCGCACGTACGCCCAGAAGTTCGGTCGCCGCGTGGCTGGTCGGCGGAAGCTCGTGCGACGACATGTCGTCGCCGTCGAGCAGGAGCGCCTTCGACAGGGCCGGGCGGCTGTACGCCGGGTGCGGCTCGTCGCCGACGATGGTCAGCTCGCCGTCGAAGCCGGCCTCTCGGAGCGTGTCGGCCGCGGTCAGCCCGGCGATCCCGTTGCCGACGACGACGACACGGTCCATCGTGCCCCCGCTCATGCGATCCTCAGCGCCGCGACCGGACACACGCGGACAGCGGCGTTCGCCAGGGCGGCGTCGGCTTCGTCGACCTCCTCGCGGTCCAGCACGAGCTCGCCGTCGTCGTCGAGGTGCATGAGCTGCGGGGCGGCCTCCTCGCACAGGCCGTGGCCCTCACAGCGGGGGCGGTCAAGAACGATCTTCATGCGGGGATCACCTCCAGGACGGGGAGCTCCTCGATGCTCCGGGTGATGTTGCTGGGAACACGGACCTCGGGCCCGACGACGAGGCGCTTGACGCGCCGGGAAAGCGCTTCGATCACAGCGTGAGCCTCCAGGCGCGCGAGTCCCTGGCCCGCGCAGCCGTGAGGGCCGTAGCCGAACGACAGATGGTCGACCGGATTGCGCTCGACGAGAAAGGCGTCCGGGTTCTCGTAGTGCCGGGGGTCGCGGTTGCCGGCGCCGAGCAGGACCGCGATCTGTGCGCCTGCCGGGATGACGGTCCCGTCGATGTCGACGTCCTTGGTGGCGCGCCGGCCCCAGGCGTTGATGGGAGGCCAGAAGCGCAGCACCTCGTTGAACGCCCCCGGTACCAGTGACGGGTTCTCGCGGATCAGATCGAGCTGATCGGGGTGCGAGGCGAAGAGGGCGACGATGTTGCCGATCGCCGCCACGGTGGTGTCGACGCCGGCACCGAGGTACTGGTGGATGATGTGGCCGGCCGTGTCCGGCGGAATGGCGCCACGTGCCTCGGCGTCGAAGATGCCGCGGCCCACGGACCCTTCGGCCAGGTCGGAGGCTTTGACCTGGGAGCACCATTCGTAGAGCTCGCCGGCGATCGGGAAGCTCTCGGCCGTGCGCTGATTCATCGGACCGATGACCTGCATGGCGGCCTGTCCCCAGCACAGCATGTTGTCGCGCACGTGGCCCCTGAAGCCGATCAGGTCCGCGACGACCTCCAGCGGGAAGGCCCGAGCGAGGGCGTCGATGGCCTCGAAGGAGCCCTTCTCGACGAGCTCGGCGACGAGAACGTCCGCCTTCGCCTCGATCCGGCCCTTGAGCCCGCGCAGCGCACGCGGTGAAAGGTTCTCGGTGAGCGTGGCGCGCAGCTGGGTGTGCACCGGCGGATCGGACGCGAGCGAGGTGCCGGTGAGCGCCTCGTTGGTCATCGGATTGAATGCGATCGAGGTCGAGGAGAACGACTCCCAGTCCGAGAGTGCATCACGGATGATGGCGTACCGCGTCAGCGCGTAGACATCGTTCTTCCGGAGATGGACGACGGGGCCCTGCTCCCGCAGTTCGGCGTAGACGGGGTACGGGTCGAGTACGACCTCGTCGGCGAAGAGGTCGACGTCGGAGGTAGACGGGGTGGTCATGCCCTCAGTGAAGTGGCTGGCCTCATATCAAGCAAGTGAATGTTTTACATGCTGTTACATGCATGAAATTCATGTGCCACACGGGCTGGAAGATCCCCACACGGGCTGGAAGATCCTCCGACGCCCAGGGCAGACAGCAGACCACCACCTCGCGAGCGATCCGCCCCGCCACCAATGACCTGCGGAGCAGTGGCGTCGTCAGAGATCGCTTCCCGGACAGGAGTTGATCGTTTCCCGGGCTGTCGGGTACGGCCGGGCGTCATCGGCGGGTCCTGCATGTGGGTTTCGCCGCATTCCGGACACCTTTCCGATCAAATAGTCACGATCGCAAAAGCCCAGCTCAGGTGCTCACCTAGGACGAGGTGCGCCCATCCGGTCATCCCAGCCATCGTTGGATCGCCGTCCGGAGCGATGCGCGGGACTCCGCGTCCGGCTGCGGGACGTCGGAGGCCCATGCCACGTATCCGTCGGGCCGCAGCAGCAGCGCCGTGCACGGTACAGCGGAGCCGGGCAGTGCCGCGGTTGCGGGGTATCCCCAGTCGCCGCCGGTCAAGTCGATCAGGTGCGGGCGGCCGTCCCGGGCCAGCTCGGCGAGCCGGACACCGTCTTTGAGGTCCAGGTCGGGAGCCCACCGACCGGCCAGTGGATGGTTGACGCCCACGTCGTAGCGGATGTCGGCGCCCGACATCAGGTCGGCGATACGGCGGACATTGCACGGGTCGCCGAGGAGTTCGGTGAACAGCGCGCGCAGGCCGGTGACCTCGCTGCCCGGGGCGATCAGTGCGGACTGGGCGCGCGAGGACATCACCACCCGCTCGGCGACCGGGCGTCGCTCGGACTCGTAGGTGTCGAGGAGACCGGTGGGAGCTATGCCGCGCACGTCGGCCGCGAGTTTCCAGCCGAGGTTGACCGCGTCTTGCAGGCCGAGGTTGAGCCCGGGCCCGCCGATCGCCGAGTGCACGTGGGCGGCGTCGCCGACCAGTAGCACGCGGCCGTCTCGGAAACGCTCGGCCAGGCGGGTGTTGCCGCCGTTGAGCTTGCGCATCAAGTGCGGCCCTTGGCCGTCGGGCGGGCCGAAGGCGATGTCGACTTCGAGCACGCGGTGGGCGCTGGCCTGCAGTTCCGCGAGCGTGAGCGGCCCCTCGGCATCCTGTCCGTTCCACTCCATAGTGGAGATCAACGGTGCGGGGGCGCCCGGCAGGGGCGCGTACACGAACAACCCGCGGTCGGTCCGGTGGTGCAGTAACGGCGGGATGGGTCCGTACCCGGGAATGTCGAGGCCGCCGGTGGCCGGATCGACGAGCTCGGCCGGCACGACGGCGTGCGCGGTGCGCGCGATCGTGTCGTCGGTCGTCACGCCGGGGAAGGCGATCCCGGCCAGCTTGCGTACGATGCTGTGCCCGCCGTCGGCACCGATCAGGTAGCGCGTTTCGATCGTGTACGGCCCGGCCGGCCCGCTGACCTGGAGGGTCACGCCATCAGCGTCCTGGGTGAATCCGGTGAGCTCGTGGCCGCGCCGGATCTCGACGGCGAGTTCGACGGCCCGTTCCTCCAGCATCTGCTCGATCCTGCGCTGCGGAACCTGGAGGATGTAGAGGGGGTTGTCGTCCAGCACGCTCAGGTCGATGGGCAGCGCGCCGAAGACGAATCCGGGAGCGGGCCGCGGTGGGTCCTGGTTACCAGCGAGCCGCTCGTACAGGCCTCGCCGGTCGAGCATCCGTACCACCTGGCCGACCAGGCCGTTGGCGCGGTTCTCCTGGGTGCGCTCTGGCAGGCGCTCCAAGACCAGGGGGCGGACTCCGGCCAGGCTGAGCTCGCAGGCCAGCATCAGGCCGTTGGGCCCGGCTCCGGCTATGACGACATCGGCGATCACGGTGCTCCTTTCTGGGCATGACGGATCGACCGGCGGCAGGCCGGCTGATCCTCGATAGGGAAGATGGGAAAGGTCTGGGAAGGGTCAGGGCGTGGGCAGGCCGGCGGCGACCTGGCCGAGAGCGTCGCGTAGCAGTTCCTCGAATGGTGCCGGCGCATCGCCGTGGAGCCACAGGTGGATGGCCGCGAGTATGGTGGCGCCGACCGCGCCGGCGACCAGGTGCGGATACAGATCACGATCGGCATTGGTGCCGGTGCGCTCGGCGACCGCCGCGGCCAGCGCATCCAGCGCGGCCGTGTGGGCTTTGAGGAACTCGCCCCGGTGCTCCGGATGCTGGGTCATCAGCTTGACCCCGGCGATCCAGCGCTCGTCGGCCGGGCGCTCGGCCTCTTGCATGCCAAGCGCGAACCGGGCGAACACGGCGTTGGTGATGGCCTCCCACAGAGGTTCGCCGTCCGGCCTGGACCTCAGCTCGTCGGCGATCTGGACCGCTCGGTCGAAGTGCCTGGCCGCGATCGCCTCGCCCTTGCTGGAGAAGTAGTTGTTGAACGTGCGGTGCGAGACACCCGCCTCGGCGGCGATGTCCTCCACCTTGACGTTGTCGAAGCCACGCTCGACGGTCAGCTTGATCGCCGCCCAGCTCAGCGCGATCCGGGTTTCTTCCTTCTTGCGCTCTCTCAGCCCCACGCGAACACTCTACCCAAATTTGCGATCCACGCAAAGATGCGAGTCACGCAAAAATGCGTGGCTCGCATGTATGCGGCGGCCTTGCTCGATGTCTCCTCCTCGCGTCGCCAAATCGAGCGGCTCGGCCGCGCGCACTCGCTCGCCCGGCACCTCGATGACTTCCTCACCGATCTGGTCAACGCTGGCGCCTCCGGGCACACTCCGCGCGCCTACCGCGGCGATCTGATCGGCGGCGGCGCGCGAGCCCTACTTGCTGCAACGCAAGCAGAACGCCGGCGCACACGGCGCGCTCCGGCTGCAATGCCCCGCTGCGGGCACCTCCCCCTCGGTGAGCTGTCCTCGATTCGACCGGCTCCATCGGGCACGCGATGGCAAACCAGCCGTGGTAGATCTGGCCGACCCTCGCAGACGGGCGGCCCACACGGCCGCCAAGCCCCGCATCCTGTTGCCCGCCCACGCTGGTCAGCTGGACGAGGAGCCGAAAATCTGCCGCCAGAAATCCATCACCCTGCGCCCCGGCGACCTCAGCCACCTGGACAAGCTCCGGCAGGCCTCCCCTACCTGAGCCCCTCCTGGTCGGGCACCTATGCGGCTGTCCGGGCCAACACCGAGGGGATCAACGGCCGTATCAAGGGCCATGACCTCGATCTCAGCGAGCCCAAGAACCGGCTCGCGCACGGCCGGGTCGCGCAAACTCTGCTGGTGGCCCTCATGATCACCGTCGCCAACGACCACTTTCTCGACATCTGGCGACGCCGGCACCGACCCGAACCCGCAGCCGAACCCGCCGAAGTCCCCTCCGATCCAGGCCAGACCCTCGTCCAGGGTGGCGCGGGTGAAGCGGGTGAGGCCCCAGGTCGCGGCCAGGATGCCGATGGGCTTGCCGGCCAGCAGCCCGGCTGTGATGCCGACTGCTACCGGGGTGGTGAGCGTTTCGGCGAGTCTGCTGAGCCCGCCGAGGTTCACGCCGGCGGCGAAGAAGGCGAAGACGGGGACGGCTAGTGCTCCGTTCCTCAACGGAGGTTGCGAACGCGCTGCAGGGAAACCGAGATTGTCGGGCCTGCCTTCCTGATGCCAGGACCGGGATGGAGCTGTACTTCCGGTAAGGAACGTCGTACTAGCACGGCGACCGGCAACGACACCATCTGAAATCTCACGTTCTGCGGGCGGCGCACGTCTACCAGCCAGGAGAAGGGAAACGCAGATGAGCACTCGACACATCGTGATCGAGACCCGCCTTGGACCGATCACGCTCGTTGCAAAGGGCGAGACGATTGCCGGCCTGTACTTCAGGCACCACGTCCGCCGGCCCTCGCAGGAGACGTTCGGCCCCGAGGTGGCCGGCTCCACGGACCCGCTGCTGAACGAAGCTGCCCGACAGCTGCACCACTACCTGGCGGGTCGGCGCAGGCAGTTCGATCTTCCGCTCGCCGCCGAGGGGGACGCGTTCCAGCACGCCGTCTGGGACATCGTGAAGAGCATTCAGTGTGGTGACACGACCACCTACGGTCGGATCGCCGAGCAGGTCGGAGACCGCAGTCTCGCGCAACGGGTCGGACAGGCCGTGGGTGCGAACCCGCTGTGCGTCTTCGTGCCGTGCCACCGCGTCGTCGGCTCCAATGGTTCCCTCACCGGATACGCCGGCGGACTGGAACGCAAGCAGGCGCTGCTGGAGCTTGAGGAGCCGCCTGCGGTCAGCGCTGGACGGTTGTTCTGACCGTAAACCTCACGTTTGTCACCGAAAGTATGTCGTCAATGGGATGGACATGAAACAACCGTTCGAGAACGTGGTCGTGCAGCACGGCGCAACCGTGCTGCGCGTCTGCCGGGTCGTCCTCGGCCCGCACGACGCGGACGACGCATGGTCGGAGACCTTCCTCTCCGCCATGCGCGCCTATCCCGACCTGCCTGAGACGGCGAACGTGGAGGCATGGCTCGTGACGATCGCGCATCGCAAGGCGATCGACGTGCTGCGTGTCGCGAAAAGGAATCCCCTGCCCGTCGACGAGGTACCGGAAGCACCGACGGGGCGGGGCATCCCGGACTCTGGGGACTCTGACCTGTGGGCCGCGGTGAAAGGGCTCCCGCGCAAACAACGCCAGGCTGTCGCCTACCGCTATGTGGCGGGGCTGGCATACGCCGAGATCGCGGAGATCCTCGGCGGCACCGTTGAGGCGGCCCGAAGAGCCGCCGCAGACGGGCTCAAGAATCTCAGGAAGAAATATCCGGGCGCGATCACGAGAGGAGCATCATCATGAACGACATTCGCAACGATGACGACATGGCCGCCCTGCTGTCGACGCCTGTGGACGCCGGCACTCTCAGTCGGCTCCACCGCCGTCTGGAGCAGGCGGCAGAGCGAGCCAATCTCGTCGATGTCGCTTACACCACCATCGACTCACCTGTCGGCAAGTTGCTGCTCGCCGCTACCCCGGAGGGGCTGGTCCGCGTGGCGTACGCCAGCGAGGACCACGATCGAGTTCTGGAAGCCCTCGGCCAGAAGCTCAGCCCGCGCATCCTGCGCGCCCCGAAGCGGCTGGACGAAGTGGCTCGCGAGATCGACGAGTACTTCGCCAAGCACCGCCAGGTCTTCGACCTGACGCTGGACCTGTCCCTGTCTCGCGGATTCCGGCGCCTCGTGCAGACGCATCTGCCCGAGATCGGGTACGGCCAGACCCGCAGCTACCGAGACATGGCCGAGCTCGTCGGCAACCCCAAGGCCGTCCGAGCGGTGGGCACCGCCTGTGCGACCAACCCGCTGCCGATCGTCGTCCCGTGCCACCGCGTGCTGCGTACCGACGGCACGCTCGGCGGTTACATCGGCGGACTCGAGGCCAAGACCATGCTGCTGAACCTGGAGGCCGCGGCATGAGCATCGCGAAGGCGACCGGGAGGAAGACGGATCGGTGGTACAGCCGCGTCGAGTCCGGCGACTGGGAGGCGATCACCACAGAGGTCAACGAGTATGGCGGCGCACTGCTGCCGCAACTGCTGACCCCGGAGGAGACCGTGGAGATCAGGGAGCTGTACGAGCAGGACGGCCTGTTCCGCAGCACCGTCAACATGGGCCGGCACCGCTTCGGTGAGGGCCAGTACCGATACTTCAACGCGCCGTACCCAGAACCGATCGAGCGGCTCAAGCAGGCGCTGTACCCGCGGCTGCTTCCCATCGCCCGCGACTGGTGGACCAAGCTCGGCCGGCCCGCACCGTGGCCGGACTCGCTTGACGAGTGGCTTCAGATGTGCCACGACGCCGGCCAGACGAAGTCTTCGGCGATCCTGCTCCACTACGGCGAGAAGGATTGGAACGCTCTGCATCGCGACCTGTACGGCGACCTCGTGTTCCCGTTGCAGGTCGTGATCAACCTCAACGAGCCCGGCGTGGATCACACGGGCGGCGAGTTCCTGCTGCTGGAACAGCGCCCGCGCGCCCAGTCGCGGGGCACGGCCACGCTGCTGCCGCACGGTCACGGATACCTGTTCACCACCCGCGACCGACCCGTCAAGTCCGCCCGCGGATGGTCCGCCGCGCCGGTTCGGCACGGCGTATCCGCCATCCGGTCCGGCGAACGTCACACCCTCGCTCTCGTCTTCCATGACGCCGCATGAGCGACGCAACGAAGACGTACACCCTTCTGGGGGCATACGGCCGTCCCTATCGGTCTGCGGTCAAGGGGCTGTGGGGCGGCCATCGCGGCTCGAAGATCTACGGGCGACTCGATTGTCCCGCCGCGCTGCGCGCCATCGCTCGCGGCGGCTACGTGAAGCACCGGGTCTTCTTCGCTGACGAGGCCACGGCGGTCGCCGCCGGGTTCCGCCCCTGCGGAGCCTGCTGCAGGGACCGTTATCAGACGTGGAAGACCACCCGGGAGAACGGCGAACGATGGAAGCCCTGACCAGCCCCTTACTGAAGGCGTCAGCGAGTTATGACGCGGACCTGACGGCTACGGATGCCGAGGTCGCGACCGTCATCAGAATTGCTCGCGACCGCCGTGCCCGCAATATCGTGATCGGCTCCGGCCGCACCCCTCACGCCCTTGCGACCTCACGCCTGATCGAATCGGCCTGGGATCGCACAGGAGGCGGAACTCTCGATACGATCACCTGGCCCGAGACCGGGGCCTCCTGGCTGCGTCACGCGTCACGGTTCGCCGCCGCCGACCCCGACCTGTGGGTGATGGTCGGGCCGGCAACCGGCTGGGCACAGATGACCCGGCGGCTGCTGTGGTCGACTCCCTGGAGCCCCGCACGCACCCTCGCGACCGCCGGAATCGGCGACCCGCGCACTCTCGCACTCGTCGGACTGACCAATCTGGACGGCCTGACCGGCGCAAACGCAGACGGTACCTCCTGGCTCGTTGCGCACGATTCCCTCGTGCACCTCACACACACGGAGGGCAAGCGATGACAGCGCTGTTCACTCCGGAGATCCCCGAGCGTGACGGAGGAGAGGTCGCCCCGGGCGCCACCCTGGTCCCTGATTGGCTGACTCGGGAACAGCAGAAGTGGATCGTGGATCGGTTCCGCGAGTGGGTGCAAGGCCCTGTCCCCATCCGCGCCGCGAAGGTCCGCGGACACGAGATGTCGGTGCGCACCGTATGTCTGGGCTGGCACTGGCAACCGTACAAGTACACGCGAGAGGCCACCGACGTGAACGGCGCCCGTGTCCTTCCGTTCCCCGACTGGATGATCCGCCTGGGACGGGATGCCCTCAAGGCCACTGGCCACGACGCAGCCGCGATCCGCTCCTATACACCCGACACCGCGCTGGTGAACTACTACGACGCGGAGGCCCGGTTGGGAATGCACCAGGACAAGGACGAGATCTCCCGCGCCCCGGTCGTATCGCTGTCCATCGGCGATAGCTGCACGTTCCGATTCGGCAACACGGAAAGCCGCGGCAAACCCTATACCGACGTGCTGCTGGCCTCCGGCGACCTCTTCGTCTTCGGCGGACCCGCCCGACTGGCCTACCACGGTGTCACCAAGGTGCACGAGAGCACCGCCCCCGAGGGATGCGGACTCAGTCGCGGCCGGATCAACATCACGATGCGCATGACCGGGCTTGACGGGTGATCGAATGACACAGGATGCAAGCAGCACCACCGCCGACCCCGGCGTCGTCGTCGGGAACGACGGGCTCGCCCGGCCCGCATGGGCAGCCGCTGCCCCTCTGCTGCGCGACTACTACGACACAGAGTGGGGCATGCCGGTCACGGACGAACGCGGCGTCTACGAGCGCGTCAGTCTCGAAGGATTTCAGGCGGGTCTGTCCTGGGCAACGATCCTCCGCAAGCGACCCGCATTCCGTGCGGCGTTCGACAACTTCCTCCCGGACGCGATCGCTGCGTACACCGAGACCGATGTCGAGCGGTTGATGGCCGACGTCGGCATCGTGCGCAACCGGCAGAAGATCCAGGCGACCATCACCAATGCCCGCGCCACCATCACGCTGCGCGAGGAGATGGGCCTGGCCGAGCTGGTGTGGTCCTTCCGACCCGAGAGCACGCCCTGCCCCCAGACCTTTGCAGAGATCCCCACGAAGTCCGCCGAGTCGGTCGCGTTGTCAAAGGAGCTGCGCCGACGCGGATTCGCCTTCGTCGGCCCGACCACCATGTACGCGCTCATGGAGGCGATCGGCATCGTCGACACCCATCTGCTCGGCTCGCATCGACGGGGCAGCTCTGGAATCTGGACATCGTGACCCTCCTACACCTGATCCCGAACGGTCCCACTGACTTTGAGATCGCTCTACGGATGCTGGCTGCCCACGCGATCCCAGGAGCCGAAGAAGTCGACATCCCGGGCCGCACCTACACCCGGCTTCTGACCCACGCAGGAGGCCCTGCACGGGTGAAGATGACCTTCGCCGAGGATGGGGTCGTCGCGAACCTCCCTGACGAGGTGCCTGACCCCGACGGCATCGCGGTCGCGATTCGACGCTGGCTGGACCTCGACTCCGACACCGAGCGGATCGCCGATCACCTCACCACGGACCCGCTGATCCGGCCGCTGGTCGAGCGCCGGCCCGGCATCCGGCTCATTGGCTACCCCGATGAGTTCGAGGCGGTGGCCGCGACGGTCATCGGCCAGCAGGTCTCACTCGCCGCGGCCCGCACCTTCATGGGCAGGCTCGTGGCCGCCTATGGGACGCCGATAGCCGGTCTGCACGCTCTCCCGGCACCACGGGATCTCGCGGCGATTCCCGACGCGGAACTGCAGGCGGCCGTCGGCCTCACCGGCGCGCGGACCCGCACGCTTCGGGCCGTCGCCGAGAAGTGGGCGAACGGATTCACGCTCGCGCAACTCACTGTCGACGAGGCGCGTCGTGCCCTGCTTGCGCTCCCCGGCATCGGCCCTTGGACCGCGGACTACCTCACAGTGCGCGCGATGCAGCATCCCGACACCTTCGCTCCCGGCGACTTGGTCGCCCGCAGGGCGCTTGGAGCCGTCACCGTTGACCGGGCGCGGACCATCGCTGCGGCGTGGGCACCGTGGCGCTCCTACGCGCTCATGCATCTGTGGGCGGACGTCGCCTACGGCGCGGCCAGGCCGGACTGACGCGATCCTGAAGCCAGGCCCCAATCTCACGTTCCTGTGCGACCCGGCGTCTTCCACGTGCCGGGAAGCAATCGCCCGGCATTGCTGACATCAGTCAGCTCAGCATGCCCGCGGCCGTCATGCGCCCGGCGGTCGCGGGCACCGCTGCTACAGCTGGGCGTGCAGGGGACAATGCGAATGACCAGTCGACAGGACAAGGAATACGACCTGACCGACTTCGACGCCGACAACTACTGGATCGAGACGCACCGCGCGACCGCTGCCACGTACTACTTCCCGAGTCTCGCGGAAAAGAGCGCCCGATCGGCTCAGCTCGGCATGGCGGTCGGAGACCTCCTCCAATCCGCCATGATCTGCGGTGGCATCGACGTGATGCCCTTCACGATCCGCGACGAGAGCCTCGTCGTCGTAGCGTGCAGAGGTTACGAGACCGTCGGCATCTCGATCATCGACCCAACCGGCGATGTCCCACGCGACGTCGTGACATGGATGGAGCCGACCCACGCGGCGTGGGTGGAGCAGGTGCTCAAGATCGAACTTCTGCGTAACGCCCGCGAGGCGGGCATCGACCGAGTGATCGTCCGGGACGGCACGGCGACAGAGGCCATCTACAAGGCCCTTGGCCTGCACCCCATCGGGGTGACCGCATGACCGAGGCATCACGGACGCCCACGCCCCCACCGGATTAGACCGGACGCGTCTGTACATCGAAGAGGAGATTCCTGTCGCAGCAGGCTTCGCCTCTTCAATCCGTGGTCGTTCAGCGGCCCTTCTCGCGAATGCTCGCCGACATCGTGCAGCCCCCAACCCGAGTCCCTCACCCTCACCACCGACCAACTCATCGTCGTATCGCGCGGTCAGGAGAGCATCGGCCTGTCGATCATCGACCCCACCGACAGCACCGCGTTCGACACCCTGACGTGAACCAACCCGTAATGGCGCCACCGCGGCCTTGCGACTGCCATGAAGATCCATTCGATTCATGACGTGCGCAAGCCGGAAGCAGTGCGCTCTGGGATCCCTCAGACAATGTCGCTCGGTCGTTCCACTAGACACTCGGCCTTCGCACATGAATCTTCACCGCCAATCTCACGTATCGGTTTTGACGGCCCTGTGCTCGCCGGGTAGCTCCGGTGCATTGCTGCACCGGAGCTAGCCGGCGAGCACAGGGCCTTCTAAAACGCCTGGCGCTTCAGAGCGCCCAGAGGGCCGGAATCACTGCTCTGTGGGCGCCCGGGGACACGAGATCAGTGACGTTCTACGCGGCGCTCGAAATTAGTCCGGCAGAGGATCTCACGAACTGACGTTCCCCAACGTCTTCGACGTGTCGCCAGTCAAAGACGAAACGGCGGCACATCCACAGAAAAGGACATGTACATGTCGGTTGAAGAGAACAAGGCCATCGTCGGACGCTGGTTCACCGAATTCTGGGGCAACCCGTGGAAGCCCGACGTCATCGATGAGCTCGCCCACCCCGACATCCGCTTCGAGTACTCCCTGCACCAGCCGATGCGCGGGCGCGACGAGGTGCGCGAGTTCGCGACCAATTTCCGCACCGCGTTCCCGGACCTCAACTTCTGGGGCACCGCGGACCTCATCGCCGAGGGCGACTACGTCGTCGGCCAGTGGGAGGGCGGCGGCACGCACACCGGGCCGATCGTCTTCGATGACCTTCCCATCGGCTCCGCGCCGGCGGCGTCCGGCAAGACGCTCCGCTTCACCGGCACGACGGTGCTCAAGATCCAGGACGGTCTCATCGTCGAGGAGCTCGGGCTCGACGACGGTGTGAAGGTCCTTCAGCAGCTCGGAATCATCCCTACCGCCTGAGCTGAGCGCCCGCTCAAGCTGGTGCTCATCGAGGGCGAGGAGGGTCAGGACACCCGCATGGACCACCTCGGCGTCGAGCCCTGGGAGGTGTATGTGGTCAAGGCCGACGCCGACACGCTCGGCAAGTCGGCCAGCACATCGGCCACGGCCCAGGACGCGACTACCGCGCCGTACGTGTGCGGTCAGGCCACGGAGCAGCCTGGCGGGCGGGATGTCCCCGCCGCCGGAGCGAGGGCTGACTGCTGCTGACCGGCTTGACCGGCCCCACCGCACTGTGCGGTGGGGCCGCTGTCGCCGATCGGCACGGCGCTGATCGGGTTGCTGACCAGGTGGTCCCCTTCGGTCCACGACGCGAAGGCTGCCCCGCGGTCAGGGCGTCGCCGGCTCGGTGAGCCGGGCTTCGAGGTCGGCGATCATCTGGGTGAGCAGGCTGGTGTTCTCGCGCCGGACCGTCTGCGGGCCGAGTTTGTCGATGCCGGCGACTTTCGTGATGCACTCGTCGGCGGCTTGGACCATCGTTTCGAACTCCTTGCGGGCGATCGAGTGAGGGTTGCTGACCTCGAAGGTGATGGGGCGGTGCATGTCCTTCACCGACGTCATCGCCGCTCGTGCGGCCGACATGGCGTCGCGGGCGCTGAACTCGTCGCCGTGTCCGTGGCGCATGTAGCAGATGACCCACAGGCCCGGCGCCGGGCAGAGTCGCGCCGGGCGAGGTTGGCTGAGGGCTGGAACCTTTCCAGGCGGTCGCCCCGATTGGCCGCGATCACGCGGACGAGGCGGACGGCTTGCCGCAGCCGGTGACCGTTGGGGATCTCGACGCTGGCCGCGATTTCGGCATAGCTGACCTCGCGCCCGTGGTTGCAGCGCAGCCAGATCATTACGTCGGCGACGTCGTTCTCGGCCTGCGTGAAGCCCATCGCGTCGCGCCGTGAGGTCCGCCGGGATGTCTGCCGGCTGCTCACGGCAGCCCGCCGTTCTCGTCCATGAACTTCGCCAGTGCGGCGTCGTCCAAGGCGGAGCCGGTGGCGATGGCCTCGGCGCGATCGGCGGTGAGGGCGATCTGCTGCTTGTGCAGCCGTGCCAGCGCCCGCGAGGCGGCCATGCGGATCTCGGCCACGGCGGTGAAGACGTCCACGGACGCATCGGCCTCGGTTCCGTCACGGGCCGGACGGGCCTGGGCGGCGAAGGCCGTACGTCTCGATGGCCTCGGCCCAGACGGAGAAGGCTCGCAAGAGCTGCGCTGGGGCGCGGTCGACGTGCGGCGGATCGAGTCGACCGGCCCGGACGGGTCCGCGCTCCCCGAGGCGGCGGTAGCCGGCTACGCGCCAAGTACGCCACGAAGGCCGCCGAGACCTCCGGCACCCTCGACCGGAGGGTGAGACGGTCCGACCTCGCCCGGCTCGAACAGCAGGGTGTCACCGAGCACGCCGCCCGGCTGATCCGTACGGCATGGCACCTCGGCGACACCGAGGCCCATCCCGAACTCGCACCGCTCCGCCTCCGGCAGTGGGCGCACATGCTCGGCTTCCGCGGTCACTTCTCGACCAAGAGCCGGGCCTACTCCACCACCATGACCGCCCTGCGCCGCGTCCGCCTGGAGTACCGCCAGGCACGCGACCTTGAGCGGCTGCCGTACGACCCCGCCGCCACGCTCGTCCTCGCCAACTGGAGATACGCCGGACAGGGCTACACAGCCGGGGAATCCGCTCTCGCCTCGTCGCTCTCACACCAGGGGGGAACTGTTGGCCGCTGACCTGATCTCGACCACCGAGGCCCAGCTCTACCGGGTGTCCGACGCCATGCGACGGCTCGGGCTGAGCCGCAGTGTGCTCTACGAGCTGATGCGCTCGGGGCGGTTGCGCTCGGTCAAGGAGGGCCGTACCCGGCTCATCCCGGCGTCCGCCATCCGCGAGTACATCGCACTCCTGGAGCGAGAGGCCGCCTGATGACCGAACGACGTAGCCGTGGGGACGGCGGACTGCACTGGGACGAGGCGCGGCAACGCTGGATCGCTTCGGTGACGGTCGGCTACACCCCGGCGGGCAAGCGGATTGCGAAGAAGGCCAGCGGCAGAACCAAGACCGCGGCCATGAAAAAGCTCAAGGAGATCATCCGCGACTACGAGGATGGGCTCCTGGTCTCCTCGACCGGCTACACCGTGGCCGACGCCGTACGGAACTGGCTGGAGTTCGGGCTCAGCGGCCGAGGGTCCGCGACGGTGGACAAGTGCTCGATCCTCGCGAACAAGCACATCATCCCTGGTCTGGGCGCGCGGAAGCTCGTCGACCTCACCGCCGATGACGTTGACCGCTGGCTGGCCGACAAGGCGAAGGAACTGAGCACGCGGACCCTCCGCGAGCTGCGCTCGACCCTCGTCCGGTCCATCTCCCGCGCCCAAGCCCGCGACAAGGTGAAGCGGAACGTCGCGCTGCTCTGCGAGATCCCCAGAGGAAAGGAGGGGCGTCCGTCCAAGTCGCTCACCCTCGACCAGGCGGAAGCCGTGCTCAAGGCGTCCGAGGGGACCGCGCTGCATGCCTACATCGTGCTCTCGCTGCTGCTCGGGGCTCGTACGGAGGAACTGCGGGCGCTCACCTGGTCCCACGTCGACCTCGACGGCACCCCGCCGTCCATCATGGTCTGGCGCTCGGTCCGGGAGGGCGGCGACACCAAGACCCGCAAATCCCGGCGCACGCTGGCCATGCCGAGGCGCTGCGTGGACGCGCTCAAGCTCCACCGTGAGCGTCAGAACGTGGCCAAGAAGGCGGCCAGTGACGGCTGGCAGGACAACGACCTCGTGTTCGCGTCCAAGGTCGGCACGGGGCTGGACTCCCACAACGTCCGCCGCTCGGTCCGAGCCGTCCTCATGAAGGCCGGCCTGAACGCACAGGACTGGACACCCCGCGAGATGCGCCACAGCTTCGTCTCGCTGCTGTCGGACTCCGGGGTGCCGCTGGAGAACATCTCCCGCCTGGTCGGCCACCGCAACACCTCGGTGACAGAGACCGTCTACCGCAAGCAGCTCCGCCCGATGCTCCTGGAAGGGGCCGAAGCGATGGACCAGATCTTCGGGGACGGATAGTCCACCCGGCTGGACATACCAGCAGCAACCAGGCCGCTTCCACCGAACGGAAGCGGCCTTCACACATAATCAGTGGCCGCCGAGCTGAGGGACGCGAGCACCTGGGCGCCCGGGTAATGGTTGAACTCCGGAAACCTCCAACGGTAGTAGCAACTCCAGTAGCTGACGGCGCGCTGCCGCGTCAACGTCATGAAGTCCAGGTTGTCGGCCGCGAAGCGGCCGTACCGCTGTCGTTGCCGGGTACCGGGAATGTCCAGCTCGGCAAGGCCCGCCCGGACCACATCAACGATCTCAATGACATACTCACCGACCAGGGTGACGGCGAACGGCACGACCCAGTCGGCGTCGACGGAGATCACCCTCTCCGCGTGCCGCTGTCGCACGTGACCGCTGTGATGGCGGGTGAGCAGGCAGTCCAGAACCACCCGGGCCACCTCACCGAGATCGTCCAGCATCCCGGGCGTTGGCGGGTCCTCGTAGATTCGGTACGGGATCCGCAACCGATGCCCCCACACCGATACGTCGAAGCCGTCCACCGGCGCGTAGCGGGACGGCATCAGCAGTCGCACGGCCTGTTCGACCTCGGCGCCCAGCTCCGAGGGAAACGCCTTCACAGCGACATCACGCAACCGTGCTGCCGCTGCCTCGTCCACCCCGCCCCCACATCGCTGGTTCTCGTCCGGCGTAGTCACTCAGTTAGTCACCCAGCAATGCAGAAGGCCGCTCCCGATCTTTCGGAAGCGGCCTCTGACCTGGTGGAGATGAGGGGATTCGAACCCCTGACCCCTTCGATGCGAACGAAGTGCGCTACCGGACTGCGCTACATCCCCAAGACGTGGACTAGATTAGCAAACTTCCGGGCGCGCTCGCGCCATCCGGCGCATCGATCAGTCGCCGACCGCGCGGCGGGGAGCCTCGGCGTACTGATCGAAGAGCTCGTCGCGGTGCGCGTCCAGGTCGATGATCTCCGCGACCGGCCGCTGGGCCTCCCGCTCGGCGGCCCGCCGGCGGGCGCGCCTGGCACGTTCCCTACGGGCCCGGGCGGCGGCCATCCGCTGCTCGGTGTCGATCTGCACCGAGACCCGCAGGACGGCCAGATAGGACCCCAGAAGCACCGTGGAGGGCAGCACGCCCCACCAGGGGATCACCCGGACGGCGGCCGTCACCACCGAGGCGAGGACCAGCAGCGTGCACCAGAAGGTCAACCGCCGGCGCTTGGCCACCTGGGCCGCCCGGCGGCGCCGCTCGGCGCGACGGCGCTCACGCGGGGACAGCTCGGGCTCGGCCGGGTCCGAGCTCCCGGGCACGATGTCGGACCTGGTGTCGGACGCCTCGTCCTCGATCTGCTGCTCGTCCTGGACGGACGGCTCCGCGCCCTTGGATGTCTCGGCGAACGTGGGCCGGTCCCGGCGCAACCACATGGGAACGAGAACGCACAACCACATCACGACAATGGCCAGATACAGAAAAGCGCTGCTCACGGACACCTCCGGGCAGCAGGAGAACGCCTGTGGTCTCTTGGCGTCCTCAATGTGCTCACGTCACGCACCGTAAGACCGCGTGTCACTATTTGACGAGTATTCGGTGCGGTGTGTCGCGAGATCTTCAAACCTCTTCATGGGGAGGGCCACCGTGGGCTGCGGATTCTCTGGCTCTCCGCCACCGCACGAGTAAACCCCTGGGTGCGTCTTCGACCGTGAGGGCGTAACAAATGTGGTCGCGCCAAGCACCGTCGATGTGCAGATGCCGCCTTCTGACGCCTTCTTCCCTGAAACCCAGCTTTTCAACCACACGGCGGCTGGCGTGATTCTCCGGCCTTATGTTGGCCTCCACCCGGTGCAGCCCGGTGGTGAAGAAGCAGTGGTCGACCGCCATGGCCACGGCGGTGGGGATGATGCCCCGGCCGGCCAGCGCGCTGTCCACCCAGTAGCCGATCTGGGCCGACCTGGCCGAACCCCAGACGATGGCACCGATGGTGAGCTGCCCGGCGAAGGCGCCCTCGTAGGTGACGACCCAGGGCAGCGCGAGCCCCTGCCTGGCCTCCCTGCGGAGGGTGCCGGTCATCGAGATGTAGGGACCGAGGCCCGTCCTGAACAGGGGGGTCTCGGGGTTGCTCGGCTCCCAGGGGCGGAGCCAGTTGGCGTTACGCAGCCGCGCCTCTCGCCAGACACGCACGTCCCGCAGGCGCAACGGCCGGAGTCCCACCGCGCCTTCCGCCAGGGTCACCGGCCAGCCACGAAGTCGATCCACGCATCCCATCATCCCCCGAAGGCACGCCGACGTGCCATGGAGTCCGCCGGGTGGGTCAGCGCGGGTGGTCTCCCCCGTGGATCTGGTCCACGGCGTGCCTGAGGACGGGCAGGAGTACGGCCATGCCGTCACGGACTCCCCCGGAGGAGCCCGGCAGGTTGACGATCAGGCTGCGGCCCGCCTGCCCGGCGAGGCCGCGGGACAGGATCGAGGTGGGCACCCGGTCGCGGGCCGCATGGCGGATGGCCTCGGCGATGCCCGGGATCTCCCGGTCGAGCACCCGCCCGGTCATCTCCGGGGTGAGGTCGGCCGGGGTCAGCCCGGTGCCGCCGGTGGTGACGATCACGTCGTAGCCCTCGGCCACCCCGGCCCGGAGCGCCGCCTCGACCGGGTCGCCGTCGGGGACCACCCGGGGGCCGTCCACCTCGCAGCCGGCCTCCCGCAGGAGCTCGGCCAGCAGTTTCCCGGATTTATCCTCGTATATCCCGGCGGAGGCCCGGTTGGACGCCGTGATCACCAGAGTTCTGACGGTCATACCGGCCGGGTCCAGACCCCGGTCTTCCCGCCGGTCTTCTCCTCGACCCGGACGTCGGTGATCACAGCCGCCGGGTCCACCGCCTTGACCATGTCGATCAGCGCGAGCGCGGCGACCGCGACCGCGGTCAGCGCCTCCATCTCGACACCGGTCCGGTCCGCGGTCTTGACCCGGGCGACGATCTCCACGCCCCCGTCGACCACGGACAGCTCGACCTTCACCCCGTGCAGCGCGATCGGGTGGCAGAGCGGGATCAGGTCCGGGGTCCGTTTGGCGCCCATGATGCCGGCGATCCGCGCGGTGCCGATCGCGTCGCCCTTGGGGATGTCCCCCGACCGCAGCAGGGCCACGGCCTCGGCGGACAGCAGCACCTTGCCGGTGGCGCTCGCCGTACGGACGGAGACGTCCTTGGCCGAGACGTCCACCATGCGCGCCGCGCCGGTCTCGTCGAGGTGGGTGAATCCATTCATGCGGACACCATGCCTTTCAGGTCGCCGTCCCCGGCACGTTCGCTCACAGCCGGATGACCTCCACGGTCGCGCCTCCGGGCAGCTCGGTGACGTCCTCGGGGACCACGATCAGAGCGTTGGCCGAGGCCAGGGCGGCGAGCTGGTGTGAGCCCTGTCCCCGCACGGGGGCCACCGAGCCGTCGTCGGCCAGCACCGCCCGCAGGTATGACCGCCTGCCCGCGGGCGAGCGGAGCGGCGAGGTGGTCACGGCCCGGACGGTCGGGGTGGGACCGGCGTGCAGGCCGCGCATCTTCAGGAGTGCCGGCCGGACGAACAGCATGAACGACACGAAGGACGACACCGGGTTGCCCGGCAGCGCGAAGATCGGGATCTGGTCCTCGCCCACCACGCCGAACCCCTGGGGCATGCCCGGCTGCATGGCGACGCGGTCGAAGCGGACCGTGCCGAGGGGGGCGAGCGCCTCCTTGACCGGTTCGTAGGCGCCCATCGAGACGCCACCGCTGGTGATCACGACATCGGCCCGCAGGAGCTGGGCGTCGAGCTGGTCGAGGAAGAGCCGGGCGTCGTCGGCCACGACCCCGGCCCGGTATCCCTCACTGCCGGCCTCGCGGACGGCGGCGACCAGGGTGTAGCTGTTGGACTCCCAGATCTGGCCGGGGGCCAGGGGCGTGCCCGGCTCGGCCAGCTCGGCTCCGGTAGAGATCACCACGACCCTCGGGCGGGGCCGTGCCAGCACCCGGCGGCGCCCGACCCCGGCCAGGACGCCCAGCTGAGCCGGCCCGATCAGGGTGCCCGCCGGCAGCACGATCTCACCGGGGAGCACGTCCTCGCCCGCCCGCCGGATCGCGTTCCCCTCCGGCGCCGACCGGTTGATCGTGACCTGGTCCGTGCCGCCGTCGGTCCACTCGACCGGGATCACCGTGTCGGCGCCCTCGGGCATCGGGGCGCCGGTCATGATCCGCGTCACCGTGCCGGGGCCGACGGTGAGCCCCCCGTCGCCGCCGGCCGCGATGTCGCCGATCACCGGGAGCGTCACCGGGACCCGGCTGACGTCCTGCGCCCGTACGGCGTAGCCGTCCATGGCCGAGTTGTCGAACGGCGGCAGCGCGACCGGAGAGGTGATCTCCTCGGCCAGGACGGTGCCCAGTGCGAGCTCCAGGTCGAGCTCCAGCGGGGCGAGCACCCGCACGGTACGCAGGATGTCCGCCAGATGGTCGTCGACCGATCGCATCGGGCTCATGGGGCTCGTCGGGCTCATCGGGAGGCCAGGAATTCCTTCAGCCAGGGCATGAACTCCGGCGCCAGGTCGGGACGGTCCGCGGCGAACTGCACCACCGTGCGGAGGTAGTCGAGCTTGTTGCCGGTGTCGTAGCGACGGCCGCGGAACAGCACGCCGTGGACCGGGCCGCCCTCGGCGCTGCCGCGACCGGCCAGGGTGCGCAGGGCGTCGGTCAGCTGGATCTCGTTGCCACGGCCCGGAGGGGTGTTCTCCAGGACCTCGAACACGGCCGGGTCGATCACGTAGCGGCCGATGACGGCCCAGTTGGACGGGGCGTCCTCGGCGGCGGGCTTCTCCACCAGGTCGGTCACCCGGACCACGTCGTCCTCGGAGGTGAGCTCGATGGCGGCGCAGCCGTACAGGGAGACCTGCTCCTTGGGCACCTCCATCAGCGCGACGACGCTGCCGCCATGGGTGCGGCGCACCTCGATCATGCGTTTGAGGAGTTCGTCGCGGTAGTCGATCAGGTCGTCGCCGAGCAGGCAGGCGAACGGGTTGTCGCCCACGTGCTGCTTGGCGCAGAGTACGGCGTGGCCGAGGCCGCGCGGCTCCCCCTGCCGCACGTAGTGAAGGGTCGCGAGGTCGGCGGGTTCACGCACCTGGGAGAGTCGTTCGTCGTCTCCCTTGGCCTCCAGGAGGTCTTCGAGCTCGATCGCCCGGTCGAAGTGATCCTCGATGGACCGCTTGTTCTTGCCGGTGACCATGAGGACGTCGAGCAGACCGGCGGAGACGGCCTCCTCGACGACATACTGGATCGCGGGCTTGTCGACGATCGGCAGCATCTCCTTGGGAGTGGCCTTGGTCGCCGGCAGGAACCGGGTGCCCAGCCCCGCGGCGGGAACGACGGCTTTGGTCACAGGATGGAAGTCGGCCATAACTCAAACCATAGTGGAGGGATCTGTGGACAAGCTGAAGCTGCGTTCGGCGATCGAGGCCGCACGTGCCTCGATCCCTGAGGACGAGCGGCATGCGGCCTCCGTGCGGACGAGGGAGGCGCTTCTGGATCAGCCCTGGGTCCAGATGGCCGGACTCGTCGCGTGCTACTGGTCGAGCGGCACGGAACCGGCGACCAACGGACTGGTCTTCGCGCTGTGGAAACACGGCGCCACCGTGATCCTCCCGGTGCTCCGCGCCGACAACGATCTCGACTGGGCGGTCTACGACGGGCCCGACACCCTCGCTCCGGGCCGCTTCGGAATCATGGAGCCGGTGGACACCCGGCGGGGCGTCGACGCGATCAGGACCGCGGCCCTGGTGATCGTTCCCGCGCTGGCGGTGGACAGGTCCACCGGAGTACGGCTCGGCCGCGGCGGCGGCTCCTACGACCGGGCACTGGCCCGGGTCGGCCCGAACGTGCCGACGGTCGCCCTGCTGCACGAGGGTGAACTGCTGGAAGATGTCCCCGCCGAGCCCCATGACCTGCCGGTCCGCTACGCGGCTCTGCCGAGCGGAATCACCCGGGTGGCCACCGGACGCGCCTGACAACGGACTGAATACGACACAATGGTCCCCGGAATGAAGATGTTAAGGGGTGCCAGGTGAGATGGGACGTCTGGCTGCTTCTGGGTGCCGGAATCGTCATCGCGGCCATCCTGGCGGTGCGGGTCGCCCATCGGAGCGGACTGCCGAGCCTCCTCATCTTCCTGGGCTTCGGCCTGGTCATCGGCGAGTCCGGCTTCGGGCTCCAGTTCGAGAACCCTGAGCTCGCCCAGCAGATGGGGTTGATCGCCCTGGCGATCATCCTCGCCGAGGGTGGCCTGACCACCAACTGGAACCACGTCAAGCGTTCCGTCCCGACCGCGATAGTGCTGGCCACCGTCGGTGTCGGGGTGAGCGTCGCGGCCGTCGCGATCCCGGTGCGCCTGCTGCTCGGCATGGAATGGCGGACCTCGCTGCTGCTCGGCGCGATCCTCGCGTCCACCGACGCCGCGGCCGTCTTCTCCGTTCTGCGCCGCCTCCCCCTGCCCCCGCGCCTGGCGGGCATCCTGGAGGCCGAGTCCGGTCTCAACGACGCGCCCACCGTCATCGCCGTGATGCTGCTGAGCGCCGCTGCCTCGCCCAGCCTGGGAAACGCGCTGCTGCTGGTCGTCTTCGAGCTGGTGGTGGGCGCGATCGCCGGCCTGGCCGTCGGGCCGCTGGGCGTCTACGCGCTGCGCCGCATCGCGCTGCCGGTCTCCGGCCTCTATCCGCTCGCGGTGCTCGCGCTGGCGTTCGTCGCCTACGCCGGAGCCGTACTCCTGCACGGCAGCGGGTTCCTGGCGGTCTACCTGGCCTCCCTGGTGATGGGCAACTCCCGGATGCCCCACCGGGGCTCCTCCCGGGGATTCGCCGAGGGCGTGGCCTGGCTGGCCCAGATCGGCCTGTTCGTCATGCTCGGCATCCTGGCCAACCCGTCGGAGATGTCGTCGGCGATCGTCCCGGGCCTGGTGACGGGGCTGATCCTGGTCCTGGTGGCCCGGCCGCTGTCGATCGTCGTCTCGGCCTTCCTGGTACGGCTGGCGCGGGTCGGCCGCCTGAACTGGCGGGAACAGGCGTTCCTGTCGTGGGCGGGACTGCGCGGGGCGGTGCCCATCGTGCTGGCCACCATCCCCTGGGCCGCCACCACGGTGGCCAACGGCACCGCCAAGCTCGTGTTCAACGAGGTCTTCGTCATCGTCGTCGTCTACACCCTGGTGCAGGGGCCGACGCTGCCCTTCGTGGCGAAGCTGCTCGGGCTCTCCACCCCCGACGAGGCCCGTGATCTGGAGGTGGAGTCGGCTCCGCTGGAGGAGCTCAACGCCGACCTGCTGCAGATCACGGTGCCGCCGACCTCCAAGCTGCATGGCGTGGAGATCTTCGAGCTGAGACTGCCCACCGACGCCCAGGTCACGCTGATCGTCAGGGACGGCCGGACGTTCGTGCCCACCGACTCCACAAGGATCATGCTCGACGACCAGCTCCTGGTCGTGACCACCGCGGCCTGCAGGGATGCGGCCGAGAGACGGATACGGGCGATCAGCCGCAGGGGCAAACTCGCCGGCTGGTTCGGCGAGCGGGGCGCCTGATCCACGTGGAATGCGATGGCTCCGACTCGCGTTTATGCCTGTCGGCTGCGTACCATTAGCAGTCGCGTCAGTAGAGTGCCAATCGGCGCGGACCTAAAAGGAGGAGCGCGTGCCCACCTACCAGTACGCCTGTAGTGCATGCGGCAACGAGTTCGACATCGTCCAGAAGTTCTCCGACGATGCGCTCACCGAGTGCCCGAAGTGCGCCGGCGATCTCCGCAAGGTGTTCTCCGCGGTCGGCATCGTCTTCAAGGGTTCGGGTTTCTACCGGACCGACAGCCGGTCCTCCGCCACCAGCACGGTGAGCTCCAGCAGCACGGGCGCGTCGTCCTCATCGACCTCCGACTCGTCCAGCTCGTCCGGTTCCTCCGGCTCGTCGACGGAGTCCACGAGCTCGGCGCCGGCGAAGGCCACGAGCAGCCCGGCGGCCGCGGCCTCCTGAGCCGCCCACCCCGCGACGGAGCCCGCCCCCGCGGGGGACGGGTCAGCCGTTCCGCGGGCGATCAGCCGTTCTGCGGGTTATCAGCCTTTTCCACCGGCGACCAGCCGTTCCGCGGGCGATCGGCCGCCGAGCCGAGCAGCTCGCGAGGGAGACTGCGCAGCAGCTCACGGAGCTTGGGATGCCCCTCGGGGTCCCAGTCCTGGATCAGCCGCCCGAGGCCCTCACGGGCCTCCACGACCAGCCGATCGGCCGCCCGCTCCCCGGCCGGGGTGAGCGCCAGGACGCCGTCACCGTCCCTGCTGACCAGGCCACGCGCGACCAGCAGATCCTCGTACGGCCTGCCCCTTTCGACCGGCACCCCCGCTCTCTCGGCGAGTTCGACGCCCGCCTGAGGACCATGGGTGCCCAGCCGCGTGACCAGCCATACGGCGCCGGGGGGCAGATTCACACCGGCCAGGTCGCCCAGACGGCGGTAGTAGTCCCTGCGCATGTCCACGTCGGCCAGCCGCCGCAGCCCCCGCTCGACCTCGTCGAGCGAGGAGCGCGCGGTGGGCACGGCGCCGCAGCACTCGCCCAGGTCGGCGGGCTTGGTCGTCTCCCGCAGGGGCACCTCCGGCAGCAGCCAGGCCGCGGCGAAGGCGACCAGGGCCACCGGCGCGCTGTAGAGGAACACGTGGGCGATCGCGTCGGCATACGTTCCGAGGAACGCCACGGCGGTCTCCGCCGGCAGCGTCCGGATGGCCGTCGGATCCGACTGGACCGTCCTCTCCAGCCCCGGCGGAACCCGCACCGTCCGCGAGAGCCGTACCAGATCGTCGCCGAGCCGTGAGGTGAAGATCGCCCCGGAGACCGCGACGCCGAAGGAGCCGCCGATCAGGCGGAAGAAGGTGGCCCCCGAGGTCGCCACTCCGAGGTCCTCGAAGCCGGCGGCGTTCTGCACCACGATCACCAGCACCTGCATCACCAGGCCGATGCCGACGCCCAGCAAGAGCAGGTAGGCGCTCAGCCGGAAGGTGGAGACGTCCGCGCCGATGGACGAGAGCAGACCGAGGGCGAGCGTCACGATCGCGGTGCCGAGGATCGGGAAGATCTTGTATCTCCCGGTGCGCGTGATGATCTGGCCACTGGCGATCGAGGTCGCCAGCAGGCCGCCCATCAGCGGCAGCAGGTGGATCCCGGACATCGTGGGCGAGACCCCCTGGACGACCTGGAGGAACAGCGGCAGGTAGGTGAGCGAGCCGAACATCGCGAATCCCACGACGAAACCGATCAGCGAGGCCACGTTGAAGGCCCTCAGCCTGAACAGGCGCAACGGCAGCACCGGTTCCCTGGCCCGCCTCTCCGCCCGCCGCCAGAGCACCAACAGCGCCACCGAGGCGGCCCCCAGCCCGACGACGACCGGATCGCCCCAGGGGTAGACGGTCCCGCCCCAGGTGGTCATCAGCACCAGGCAGGCGGCCGCGCCGCCGAGGAAGACCATGCCGAGGTAGTCGATGGTGTGCCGGGTCCGCTCCGTACCGGACGGCAGCGCCGAGGAGACCACGGCCAGCGCGAGGACCCCGATCGGCAGGTTGACGTAGAAGACCCAGTGCCAGGAGAGGTGATCCACGAAGAGGCCGCCGAGCAGCGGGCCCGCGACGCTGGAGACAGCGAACACGGCGCCGAAGAATCCCTGGTACCTCCCCCGCTCGCGGACGGGCACGATGTCCCCGACGATCGCCTGGGCGAGCACCATGAGCCCACCACCGCCGAGCCCCTGCAGGGCGCGGAAGCCGATGAGCTCACCCATGTTCCGCGACAGGCCGCAGAGTGCCGAGCCCGCCAGGAAGATGACGATCGCCGCCTGGAACAGCCTCTTCCTGCCGTACTGGTCCCCGAGCTTGCCCCACAGGGGCGTCGAGACCGTCGAGGAGAGCATGTAGGCGGTGACCACCCAGGACAGCTCCCCCAGGCCGCCCAGATCACTGACGATCGTCGGCAGCGCGGTCGAGACGATCGTCTGGTCCAGCGCGGCGAGCAGCATGCCGAGCATGAGCGCGCCGATGATGATCCCCAGACCCTCCGTGCGCCGCGCGTGCCGTGGAGACCGCCGGGCATTCATCGTGAGCCCCGCCGAGACCGCCGGGCGCTCATCATGAGCCCCGCACATGCCGCTGAGACCGCCGAGCGTTCATCCGACCCCCCGATCGGTGTACGGCAGATCCTACCCAGCGTGACCGGTCAGCTACCCCGGAGGGCACCTCGGAAGGCGCACCGAGGCCCGTCGGGGGGCACGTCAGGGTGCACGGTTATCCACAGGGCGTGGCCGCGTTATCCACAGGGTGGGGGCGGTCTCCTCAGGCGGTCGGCGAGGGCGCTAATCTCTGCGACATGGTTACTCGCGCGGACATCGGGGTCATCGGCGGCTCGGGCTTCTACTCCCTGCTCGACGACGCCACGGAGGTCGAGGTCACCACCCCCTACGGCCCTCCCAGCGACGTCATCACCGTCGGCAGGATCGGGTCCCGTTCGGTGGCCTTCCTGCCCCGGCACGGCCGCGACCACCGTTTCTCGCCCCACCGCATCCCCTACCGCGCCAACCTGTGGGCCCTGCGCTCCCTCGGCGTCCGCCAGGTTCTGGCCCCCAGCGCCGTCGGCTCCCTCCGCCCCGAGGTCGGCCCCGGCACCCTGGTCGTCCCGGACCAGTTCGTCGACCGCACCTCCGGCCGCGTGCAGACCTACTACGACACCGACGGCGTCGTGCACGTCTCCTTCGCCGACCCCTACTGCCCGACCGGCCGGGCGGCGGCCGTCTCCACCGCCCAGACCTCCCAGTGGGACCTGGTCGACGGCGGCACCCTGGTGGTCATCGAAGGCCCCCGCTTCTCCACTCGCGCCGAGTCCCGCTGGTTCACCGCCAACGGCTGGACGGTCGTCGGCATGACCGGCTTCCCCGAGGCCGTGCTCGCCCGTGAGCTGGCCCTCTGCTACACCTCGCTGTCCCTGGTCACCGACCACGACGCCGGAGTCGAGGCCGGCGAGGGAGTGACCCACGAGGAGGTCCTCGCCTTCTTCGGTACCAACATCGCCCGCATGCGCTCCCTCGTCACCGACGTCGTCACCGCCCTGCCCGAGGAGCGCACCTGCGCCTGCGGCAGCGTGCTGGACGGCCTCAAGCTCCCCTTCGACCTCCCCCGGTAACCCCGCCCCGCTCCGCCGTACAAGGGCACCCGCCCCGCTCCGCCGTACGGCAGAGCACCCGGCCCCGCTCCGCCGTACGGCGGAGCACCCCGTCACGGGCTCCGCGCCGCCCGGCTCTCCCCCGCTGGAGTCAGTCATGCGCGCCTTCCGCCGTCTCCTCGGCCGTCGCCATCGCCTCATCGCCGCCGCCGTCGCCGCCCTGGCGACGGTATGCGCCCTCGTCGGCCTGCGGCCGGACACCGCCTCGGTGACCGTTCTCGCCGCGGCCCGTGACCTCCCCGGCGGCACGCTGGAGGCCGCCGACCTGAAGACGGTCGCCCTGCGGCCCGACACGGTGCCCGACGGCGCCGTGAAGCCCGGCACGCCGGTCGCCGGGAGGGTCCTGGCCGGTCCCATGCGCCGTGGGGAAGCGCTGACGGACGCCCGGCTGCTCGGCCCAAGCCTGCTCGCCGCCTACGGCCCGGGAACGGTCGCCACCCCCGTCCGGGTCGCCGACCCGGAGACCGCGCGCCTGCTCTCCCCCGGCGACGTCGTGAACGTTCTCGCCGCCCCCTCCACCTGGGAGGGCGCCGCCCCCGCCCGGACCGTGGCCGAAGACGTCACGGTCCTCACCACTCCGGGCGGGGAACAGGGCCAGGGCGCGCTCATCGTGCTGGCGACAACCTCCGACCAGGCCGTCGAACTCGCCTCGGCCCAGGCGGGCGGGCACCTGTCGATCACGATCAACCATCACCGGGGCTGACGGGCAGGGCGCCGAACTCCTCGCGGCCACCGCCCACCGCTCTCCGTGCCGCCCCGGTGAGGTGACGGTCTACAGCAGAGAGCCCAGCTCCGGGTCGTACTCCCAGTGCCAGGGCTCGAACGGGCTGACATAGGCCCACTGCGGGTGGAACCAGCCGAACTTCTTACCGTTGGCCTCCACCCAGTTGAACTGGGGCGACCGGAAGCGTTCGACCCCGCCGCACAGGTCGACGGCGAGCCCCAGACCATGGTTGCTCCGGCCCGGGATGGCGGCGAAGCCTGGGCGGCGGTAGTAGACCGACTGCTGCTCGGCCAGGCTCCGGTAGCTGTCGGTCACGCACATGGGGGTGCCGAACTGCCTCCGGTATGCCTCGTTGAGGCTGATGAACGCGAGCGCCGCGTCCCCCCGCAACTCGTTGCCCGGCTGCTGGAGGGGGCACAGGTAGGCCTTCGGGATCAGCCCGTTGGCGAACTCGTTCGCCGACAACGCCTTGGTCGGAGCACAGCCCGCCGCGGGCTGCCCTCCCTTGTCGATCTTCACTCCCAGCTTCACCAGAGCCTGGGACAGCGATTTCACAATCTTGTCCGAACGCACCCTGAGCGTCTCGATCTCGGCACCCATCTGCGCCTCCGCCAGCAGGCTGGTCGCCCGCAGCTCCTGCGCCTGGGCGGCCAGCCGTTCACGCTCGGCCTGCAGTTTGCCGGTGTCCTGGAGGAACTGCTCCCGCTCGGCCACGAGCTGGGAGACGTCGGCCATGGCCCGCAGGGTCGACCCGTCGGCCGCGCCGGACAGGAACGCGGCCAGGTCGCTGCCTGTGGACTGCTGGTAGAGCTGCCCGACGAGGTCCGACAGCGGCTGCCGCACCTGGGCGAAGGCCTTCTCCGCGACCTGCAGCTCGCGCAACTTGGCGGTGAGCTCCTTCTGCGAGGCCTGGATCTTGGCCCGCCGCTGCTCCAGCGCCTTCGTCGCGTTCTCCAGGTCCTTGGACGCCCTCTCCGCCTCACGGCGCAGCTCGGTGAGGTTCGTGGGGTCACGGCGCAGCTCGGAGAGACTCACGGACTGGTGAGCGGGGAGACCCGCGAATTGGTGAGCGGCGAGACTCACGGGCTCGTGGGTGGCGACGGACCTGGTCTCCATCGGCGCCCGCTCTGCGGCAGCGGCCCCCGGCAAAAGGGAGATCATGGTCGCGACAACGGCGATCAGACCCGCTGATCGACGAGGTGGCACGTTCGACCCCTCCGTTTGCGAACTCGTGACCTGGGTCAGGCACGCACGCTACTACAGCTCGCCGAGTGTCCGAGCCAGACTCCCCTCAGCCGATATGCGTAGAACACCCCGTTTGACGACCCGACCCCTCAGGCCTCCCGCCGCTCCCGCTCCCGGCAGACCTTCCACAGCCAGGTCTCCCGCCATTCGACCGGGCATCTGAACCGGAGCGTCCGCCCATGCTTCGGTGGCATCCACCTCATCCGGGGGATCCCGGCCAGCCCGAGCGTCCGTACCCGTGCTCCGAACAGCCTGGGCGTCCGCGTCCCGGCCGGCCCGGGCGTCCGCACTCCAGGCGTCCGCACTCCGGCCGGCCCGGGCGTCCGCGTTCCGGGCAGGCCTGGCGTCCGCGTTCCGGGCAGCCGGCGCGCATCTTTCCGCACGGTGTCGGGAACATCCACCGGGACGATCTCCGCCGTGGAGCGACGCACGTCCATCCCGCCCCTGGACGCCCGGATCTCGTACCTCCGGCCGGAGAAGGGGGGCACCAGCCTCGGCTCGAAGGCCCCATCCCGGACCGACGGCATCACCACCGGCACGACGACGGCCCCGTTCCCCGGAGAGCCCGCCACGGCGGCAGCCTCCCGAGAGCTCTCGTCGCGCCTCTCGAGCTCGGCCGTCAGGAGACCGCCCGCCAGAAGCGCAGGCGCCAGCATCGCCCCACACAGCACCAGCGGCTGCAGCGCGCGACGCCCCCGGATCCGCTTCCGTCGCTGTTCAGTCACGGACGGCGACGCTAGCCATGCATGACCCGAGATTTCCGCCCACTTACCCTCTCTTTACCGCAGATCAGTGAAGTGATGACCCATCATTCGTCACCCACCCACCCTCCAGCCGCACATCCACTCGCCGTTTTCGCTACTCTTACCTGTAGCCCCTGCCTCCGTAGCTCAGGGGATAGAGCACCGCTCTCCTAAAGCGGGTGTCGCATGTTCGAATCATGCCGGGGGCACTCTTCTTACCAGCGACCATGCCCTCGACCTGGGGCTTAGCGCACCCTCTTTTAACGATCACATGCAGCCGGGTGCCGCCGTGGGCAGCCATATGTCAGCGGTCGCGGGACATACGCGGGACGATCTTGCCGGCATATCCGCAGTTCGCAGCTATCCCCGAGCAGCAGCGCGACCAGAGACATCGCTGACAAGCCGTCGCGAGTGGTAGGAAGGTGCCGCTGTTGACGGCGCCCAGGGGAAGAGACCTAACGTGAGCGAGGAACTTCGCCTGCGCTGGACCAGTCAAGTCCACTACCTGCCCGGGAATCGGTTCCGGTGCCCTCCGAGAGAGGTTCCCACGCGCACATCGGAAGCGCGGCTCCGCTCTCTGATGCAGACCGAGAAGTGGGCTCCGGAGGAGTGTGCGGCAACGCTCGTCCACCTGGCCGCGCACTCGCTGAAAGACGGTGAGCAGGAGTTCGGTCGGGCACTAACAATCGAAGCGATGCAAACGGGCCCGGCGGAGTGGGGCAATCGACATGTTGAGGCCGTCGCCTATCTCCTCGCCAGCCTGGTTTACGACATGGCGACGCGTGCCGAAGATACCGAAGCCTGGGAAGCTGCCGCTGAACACTTCGCGATAGCCGCTGCCCAGTTCGTCTTGTGCGAGCAAGACGATCTAGCTCTCAACTGCCTTCACTCTGGGTTGAACTGTGTGCAGAAGTACGAAGGCCTAGCTGCGAGCCGAGCGGCCTCAGCCTTGATTCAGGGTTCGATAGCTCTGAGGGCAAGCACAGACGAGACGATCGGCTCGGAGCTTCACAACTTGTATCAGCGCCTCGGGTACACCATGTGCGGTTCAACAGCGGACCTCAACGCGATGATTCTCCTGCACCAGGCAGCCAAGGGCATGGACTTCACTCTCGCCATAGAATCTCCCGGCCCACTCATACCTTCCTCACGGCTCCGCCAACGCCTGGACGGGGCCGAGACTCGTGCGTCCCTCCCCCCTGATCCGGAGTTTCCTTTCGGTGTCGAGAGCGCCATGCTCTACTACGTGGGTTCCGGCGAAGCCGAACCGGAGAGCGACCCCGAGGCACGGCAACGCAATCTGCAGCGCGTAACTGATCGCTGGATCAGTAGCAACCTCCACATGACCCGGAATTTACTGCGGAACCGCCTAATTGGGCTTGACGAAGTGCAGGCAGTGTTGCCCGAGGACACCGTCCTGATCTCCTTATTCCTCGCTGAGATGCGTGACGGCACCACCGGCACGCCACGGGCAAGCACCCAGGGCCTAGCCGTGACCCGCGAGGGATTTGATCACCGCACTATGGCTATGCAAGACGTCCATGGCGGGTTGATGGAGTTCACTCGCGCAGGGCATACGCTCTTCGCCCACCCTTCGGTCGGCCCCATCACGGCGCTGCGGCAAGCTGTGGTCACCGACCCACTACACCGCCCGGTGAGCCGTGATGCCCAGCAGCAGCTCTCCGAGGCAAGCCACCACTGCCTCGCCGGTCTCGCAGCTTGCCTGCCCCGTTGGCGCGCGCAGGGCAAACGCCACCTGTGTATCTGGCCGAACGGGCCATTGCACTATGTGCCCTTCCACCTCCTGTCTGTGGCAGGCAAGCCCGTGGCCGATGACTGGATCGTCACGCAAATACCGAGCCTGTCCTTCTTGCGCCCCATCCTGCACACCTCACCCTCCGAGAAACGAGGCTTGGTCGCGTTCGCGTCGGCTGACGGCGGCGCCCGGCACGGCTTGGATTCCCAGGAAGCCTTGGAACAGCAGGCGTCAATGGTGGCGAACGCTATGGGCGGCACTGCGGTGCTGAGAAACGCCGTTACGCCCCGTCGCTTCCTCGCCGACCTCGCCAACGCTCGCTATGTCCATGTGGCGGCCCACGGAGCACACAACGAGTGGGCTTCGTGGTACCAGTGCTTGTTCCTGTCACCGGCTACGGATACCGACGGCCGCGTCTTTGCCCACGACATCCTTCGGACCGATTTGCGCGGCGTCGAACTTGTCACCATGAGTTCGTGTGAGTCGGCGCTGGGCCGGTTCGACCTCAACGACAACCTGCGCGGCCTGCCCGCCGCTTTCATGGCAGCTGGCGCTTCGGCCGTCATCGGATGCCTCTGGCCAGTACACCCGCAGGTGGCTACGGTTTTCTTCACCGCGCTGTACGAGCAGCTCTCCACGAACCCCGACCGAAGGTCCGCTTTCCGAGCCGCGCAGACCCACACGCGCAACCTTTATGCGGCCTACCGTGACTGGGGTGCTTTCTGTTTCATCGGTGACTGGCGCGCCGCGGAATCGACTCAAGGAGCACTTTGATCCACTATCTGGACCTAGACACGGCTGCGCCTATTCTCCATGACATTGAGCTGGTGGCCGAGCCACGACTGAACGCGCCCGCGTCACCGCCCCACCTGAAGGAGAGGGTGTCTCTCGGCGCGGTCGTGCGGGCGCTGACAGCAGAGGAGGCCGCGGCGGGTGAAGAGGAGTGGAGTGATTTCCTTAAATCGGAGTCACCCCACAGCGATTACTTCATGCTGAGCATGGTGTGCGCATTCCGGCCTACCGGGAACGGCGATCCCTTCGTCGACGCGGCCGTCGGCATACAGCTGGAGTCTCCCGGCAAGGCGGACGATCAGCAACCGATTGCATGGTCGATATCACCCAAGAAACGCTTGGTTCCAGCAAGACGAGCGGCGCGAATCGCGCTGACCGCCAAGCTCGCCATTGTCGAGTCCAGTGTGGAGTTCTCCCCGGAAGGTGAACACGAGGAGCTCTTCGTAGTGGGGATGGGCGAGCGGGACAGCGATCCTGAGTGGAGATTTCGCAAGACCAGCAGTACGCCATTGATCGGTGACGAGACGCTCACCGTCATCGTCAAGACTCCCGCCGGGGCACCCACGCGGGCTCGGATTTCCGTGGCGGCCACCGTCAGACACCGGCGCCTAGGCATTATCCCCTACCGGGCTGAATTGCCTCCCGTACTTCGAATAATCAATCTCCGTTCACAGTGAAAGACGACTATCTCAGCCAGAGAGACGTGATCTGGTGATCTCGGACGGACGTACTGAACAAGAAAGCCGGGGGTTACCCCGGATCGAAGATCACGAGTCCGGTCTCGGCGATGAACCCGTCCAGCAGGTCCGACTGGTACTGCATGGATTTGAGCCGGTTCTTGATCAGGATGGTGAGCTGATCGATGCCGACGGCGAAGTTGAGGATCTTGGTACGCAGGTTGGACCAGACGCCTTCGGCGGGATTCAGTTCAGGGGCGTACGGCGGCAGCCGGTAAACCCAGCAGCCAGTCGGCACGCGCGGCGATCCAGGCCCGCATCGGGGCGCTGACGTGTTCGGGAAGACTGCCTGAGGGGCCGAGATCATTCCGGACAGTGTGTGGTGTGATGGACCCTCCGGACACTCGCCTTGCCGCACGCGTTCTTGAAACTACGGCGGAAACTCGATGGTTCGACTGGTCGGCCGCCCGCGGTCGTGAACACGAGGCCCGTTTCCCGCCACGTATCCCCCGCCGCCTCTCATGCCGCCTGGTGTTCGGCCCGACGAGCCCGCAGCGCAGTAGTGACGACGTCCAGGAAGGGAAGCACCGCGTCCGACGGGACAGTCCCCCACCAAACTGTCTCATGTGCGGACACGTCAGCTGGTTGCAGCAGTAGGGTCACACCGTTCATTGTGGTTGCTCAGACGAGGTCCTAGCTCGGGAGGTCGACAGTGAGCTTTCAGACTCCGGTGCCAGTGGACGAGATCCTTCGGGGAATCCATCACAAGGACTACCTGCTGCCAGCGATTCAACGGGAGTTCGTGTGGGATGCGGACCAGATCCGCCGACTCGTCGACAGCCTCATGCGGGGCTATCCGATCGGGTCTTTCCTCATCTGGAAAGTAGATCACAAGACGGCGGGGGCCTACACGTTCTACGACTTCTTGACCGACTACCACGAGCGGGACAGCCCGTTCGCGTCGAAAGCGATCGTCCCAGCCGGACAGGGCATGCTGGCGATCCTCGATGGCCAACAGCGCCTTACTGCGCTGAACATCGCCGTCTACGGGAGCTTGGCAGTCAAGAAGAAGTACGCGTGGTGGAACAGCACGGACGCATTCCCGAAGAAGCGTCTGTACCTTAATCTGCTGGCGCACGCGGATCCTGAAGAGCTTGGGCTTTGCTACGACTTGCGCTTCCTCACCGAGGACGAGGCTAAGCCAGCGCCCGACGAACCGGACGGCTGGTACCCACTGACCCGGGTGATGTCGCTGGCCGGGCCAGGGCCGAAGATGCTGGCCGAATTAACGACGCGGGGCATCGACATGGAGAGCATCGAAGCCGCGCACCAGCGTCTGTACGACCTGTACGAGGCGTTCCGTACGGCTAAGCCCATCAACTACTATCTGGAGACTTCCCAGGATCCGGACAAGGTGCTCGATATCTTCGTACGGGTCAACAGCGGCGGCACCACCTTGTCCTACTCTGACCTGCTCCTCTCCATGGCCACGAACCAGTGGGAACACCTCGATGCCCGCGAAGAGGTCCGGACCCTCGTGCAGCAGCTCAACACGGGCGGATCACGCGAGTTCAGGTTCTCGAAGGACATGGTGCTCAAAACCGCGCTGCTGGTCGGCGGAGTCGATGTCCGATTCCAGGTCACAAACTTTACCCAGGACAACATGAAGAAAGTAGAGGCTACCTGGGATCACGCCCGGACCTCGCTCATCCGAGCAGCGACCCTTGTCGACACATTTGGTTTCACAGGCCGGACCCTGACCGCCGACAGTGTCGTCATTCTGATCGCCTACTACTTGAGTCGCCGAAACCTGCCCGACGGTTACCTGCATTCGTCTGCTGACGCCGCCGACCGTCAGGCGGTACAACGGTGGGTGATTCGCTCATTAGTCAAACGAGGGATCTGGGGTTCTGGTCTCGACACCCTGCTGACCCGACTGCGGCGTGTCATCGACGACCACGGCCAATGTGGCTTCCCGACCTCGGAGCTTGAGCGCGAGATGGCAGGCGTAGGGAAATCGCTTTCCTTCGATGCGACCGAGATTGATGAGCTGCTTGAAATGAAATACGGCGGACAGAGAACGTTCTCAGTGCTGTCGCTGCTGTACCCCGGGCTGGACTTCTCCAAGGAGTTCCACGAGGACCACGTCGTTCCAAGGTCGCGTTTCACTGCCAAGCGCTTGAGTGAAGCCGGTATCCCAGCGGAACACATTGAGGATTATCGGGCCAGAGTCGACTGTCTCCCAAACCTGCAGCTAATCGGTGGTATCCCGAACATCGAGAAACAGGCAAAGCTGCCGAACCAGTGGCTGGCCAAGGCGTTCCCGTCGCAGGAGCAGCGTGACACCTACCTTCGTGACAACGATCTGGAGTCCTTGCCGTTGGACATTTCAACGTTCCTGGACTTCTTTGGCCATCGCCGCGAGCGCATGCGGAGTCGCCTCATAAAACTGCTTGGCGTCGCCGACCCGGACGGCTCGTCAAGCGAAGAGGCAGCCTCGATTCGTCAGGGGTGATCGAGGGTCGCCTGCTGTGATCGGTTGCCCGTTTTGTCCCTCGTGTGAGGGTGGTGGGCCTTCGCGTGTCGCTGCGGCTGCGCCCGGGTTCCACGGCTCCGGGAGGGATGCGGGGGCCTTTCGTCTCGCGGGGTTGGCGAGGGTGTGGTCAGGTCGGTGCGGGTAGGGCGGTCAGGCGCTGCCAGCAGGTCAGAAAAGCCTCGCGCCAGGGCCAAGTGGCGCTGATCTTCAAGATGCGGCGGCGGGCGTGGCGCACCAGCTTGGCGGGCAGGTGCCAGAGCCGGTAGCGCAGGGTGTCGGGTTCGGCGTCGGCCAGGCCGTCGATGTCGTGCAGACCCAGCAGGCACATCCAGGCGGTCAGGTCGGCGGCGAGGTTGGCGGCCAGAACCCAGCCGCTGTTGACCGTCCAGTCCGCCGACGGCAGGTTGGAAAGGCCCATGGCCTTGCCGACGCGGACCTGGTCTTCGACGTCGGCGTGGTGGCGGGCCAGAGTGTCGAGCCACTGCGGGTGGTGGGAGCCGACAACACCGCGCATGCGGCCGATGTCGGTGGCGATGATGACATAGCGCCAGCCGGTTTTCTTCTCCAAGGCGGTGAGTTTGGCCAGCCGGCGGCGGGAGGGCCGGGTGTGGCGCACCAGCAGGCGCATCCGCCTCGGCCAGCCGGTGCGGGTGTTCAGGCCGGTGAGCTCGGCGACCTGACAGGCGCTGTTGACGGTGCCGTCTTGGTGCAGGGCATCTTCCCAGGCGGTGGCGGGCAGGGCCGCGATGGCTACTTCGTCGGCGTCGGTGATCTTCCAGCCGGCGAGGAAGCGCACGGTGCGCCGGGTGGTGTTCAGCGCCCCGATCGCGTCCAGCAGTTCGTGGGTGGCGCCCGCGCCGTCGATCCGGATCAGGATCTTGGCGCGGGAGTCGGCCGGGATCTGCCTGATCGCCTCGGTCAGCACCTGCACGTGGTCGGCCACGGTATTTGGAGCCGGTGTTCCCGCTGCGCAGCAGCATGGTCAGGGACTCGGCGGTGTTGGCACACCAGGCGCCGAGCGGATGGAACCCGAAGGTTTTCTTGAACGTGGCGGCGGCGCCCTGCTGGCCGAATGCGCGCCGATGATGGTGGCGTCGATGTCGATGATGACCCAGCCGGTCAGTACCTTGCCCGCGACGTTCAGCCAGGGAAAGCCGTTGCCGGTCGCGGCGATCAACTCCCACACGTGCTTGCGGACCTGCGCCCGGGCGCGTGCGATCTTTCTCAGCGTGGCCCGGTCGCCAGTGGTTGCCAGAGTCCGGCGCACCGTGGAGTCCGAGGGCGGTTGCCCCCCACGTCCTGCTGGTGGATCAGCAGCTCGATGTCGGACATGCATCGGGCGCCCAACGCGATCGTCATCGCGACCGAGATCAGCACTATCCCGCGATCCCAGAGCTTCGCCGGGCTGGTGAACACCTTGCTCAGGGCGGTGGTCAGCCCGGTGTGGTCGGCGCAGCCGCGCAGCAGTACTGCTCCCGCGTGTCCGATGAGGTTCTTTCCGGTCGCGGACACCGACAGTCCGTGGTTCCAGCCGATAGTGTTGTTCACCAGAAAGGTGCATCCGATCCTGCGGTGGATATGACATCAGTAATCACATCCTTGCAGGCCAGATGCACCTTTTCTCATTCAACGACCAGACCCGGCCACCTTCGCTGAACTGAATAGCCGAGGTTGAGGGAACGTCCAGAAGCTGGTGATGCGTGGTCGTCGTTCCCGCGGCCGTGATTGGCAGTACGGCAGGATTAGACGTGAACGTCACTACGCCGTGCTGCGCCAGCGACGTCGGTCGGCTCGCTCACGGGGCATAGCCCAGGCCCTCGACTCGAAACCAGACTGGTTCTCCCAGCCTTCGGTTTGAGCACCGAGCCGCGCCAGCCGGAGCAGGCCAAGGTCAGGCCTCGACAGAGGCACGTTCGACAAGGCGTTGGCGCTCAGCGGCCACGACCTCTCTGACAAGTTCAGCCTCGGACAGGTCCATCGCCTCGGGAGTGGAGTCAGCCATGTCGCTGACCCGGGCGAAGTCGTTGAACAGCCGCTTCTTTCCGGCCAGCAGCTCGGTGATCCGTTGATCGACACTGTCCTCGGACAGCAACCGGTGGACCTGCACCGACTGCACCTGCCCCATCCGGTGCGCGCGGGCTATGGCCTGGGCCTCGGTGGTGGGCTTGAGCTGAGGCTCACAAATGACGACAACGGATGCGGACTGGATGTTGAGCCCGACGCCGCCGGCCACGATCTGGGCAACCAGAACGGCGCCGTTCTTGGCCGACGAGAACCGGTCCACCATCTGCTGGCGTTGGCTCGCTGGCACCGACCCCGTCAGCGGCCCGAACACCGGCCCCGGCAGCGACCGGGCAACCAGGTCCAATACTTCCCTGAAGTGGGAGAACACGATGACCCGCCGATCGTTCTCCTCCGCCTCGCGGACGATCTGGATCAGTCGTTGCACTTTCTCGGACTGGGGTCCTTGGAGCATGGCCGCCTGGCGCATCGCCATGAAGTTCCCACGCTCGACGGCCGCGCGGTAGCGGGAAACGTCAGCTGCGGACATGGGCAGCCATTCCTCAATCTCGATGAGCTCGGGAAGTTCAGTCAGCACGTCCTCCTGGTTCCGGCGGAGGTACGCCGGCGCGATCTGCCGCCGGAACGTCCTCGGCGAGAGATCCGTGGCATCGACGGTGAGGTCAGGGCGCACGTAGGACGCCAGATTGCGGAACTCGTCGACCTTGTTCTCCAGGGGCGTGCCGGTGAGGAGGATCGCGCGGTCCGAGCGCGCGATGAGGTCGTTGGTCCTGATCGTTCGCAGTGCCTGCGGATTCTTGATGTAGTGGGCTTCGTCGACCACGATGCACGCCAGATCGCGGAGCTCCTTCAGGGCTGGCTCCCACCACGCCAAGGTCTCGTATGTAGTGACGGCGACGCCGCCATCGCGCACCCATGTCCGGGCTGCGCGGTCGCGCTCCGGCCCGTGGATCCGGTGCGCTCGGAGCTTCGACTTGCTGGTCACCTCGCGGACCCAGTTGGTCACCACTGCGGCCGGGCACACCACCAGGAAATGGGTCTCACCCCGGCTGCGCAGGTGGGCGAGCACGGCGATGGCCTCGACGGTCTTGCCAAGGCCCATCTCGTCCCCGATGATGACCTTGCGCTGCACGAGGGCGAAGCGGGCCGCGAAGCTCTGGTAGCCCCGCAGCGATGCGGTCAGGTGTTCACCGCTGAGCGCTTGGTCTCGCACCGCCTCGATGATCTCCTCCGGGAGATCGCCATGCACCGCGTTCTCGTCCTCGGTGATGAAACCGAGCTCGGAGAGCATGGCGAAATAGTCGGCAGGTCGGACCAGGAAGTCGTCCCACGGGTCCGCGCCGACGCTCTTCGGGCCGGATGCGGACGATGCGCCGAGCAGCTCGGCTCGCCGTTTGACGATCTGGATGCTCTCGCGGAGTCCTGCAGTTGTAAGCATTCTGGTGGGCATCACGAGAAGGTGACTCGTCTCGCCTCTGATGACTGTCCGCAAGGGTGCGAGCTCAGCTGCACGTTCGAGGTCGGCTGACGCGCCTTGGGTCTGACGGTATGAGTCCCACTCGGTGAGGCGGCGCAGTAGGTGGGTGGTCTCCGGATGGCGGCTGTTGATATCGATGCGGACGGGCATCTCGTCGTACGTCATCTGCCAGAGCGTCTGCGCCGCTCCCAACATGTGCCGCGCTGAGGTCTCCCCGACGCCCGGAATTGTCTTTAGAGACCAGCCCCAGTCCAGCACCTCCTGCACAGTGCTGATGCCCGCCTCGGAAAGTGCACCCAGTCGGAGGCGGTCACGGGTGGCCGTCCTCAACGCGTCCACAGGCATTGTCTGCAAAATTCGCTGGACCTCGGCGCGTCGGACCTTCTCGCCCGCGTCGCGCGCAGCCGAGCGGTACGAGGCTTCACTCGCGATGACCTTGGCGATGGCAGCCAGTGCCTCGGACAGGCCCTCGGCGACCGACCGGTCCAAGACCTCGGGCTCCGGGCCGATCCGCCCGGAGACGAGGTCGAAGCGGAGGGCCGGGTCGAGTAGCGCGTTGAACCCGAGTCGTGCCGGGTCGACGGGCGCGGTGAAGACGCCGAGCTGCTCCAGACGTCTGGGTCCGTTGGCCCCGGTGAGCGCCGTATGCTGACGACGCAGGAACTCACCTGCGGCGTCCGCCGACTGCTTCCTCGCCGATCCGGTGAAGAAGCGACGCACGCCGAGCAAGGGGCCGACGTCGGCGATGGCGCGCGATACGTCTTCGGTGAGCAGCCGCAGCAAGGCACGGTCGTCGGCCGTCGTCGCAGGGAGGTTCGCGCGATCCCACAAGTGCCTGACGACGCCTGTGTCGCTCATCTCGAGTGGAACCACGCGCCAAGCGGCCTGGCCCGCCCGAGTGATCTCGACGCTGCGTGAGCGCAAGTCTCGCTCGCCGCTGCTGGCGGCGTCCTGGACAGCGTGGTGCCAGGCCTGCACGTCCGCAGCTCGTTGACCCCACTGCTTGAAGTCCGCCACGAGGCGACGAATCTGTTCGCGTTCTGTCTTGTTCATGCCTCGCTGCGGGATTGATGGGTTAGCGTAGTTGATGGTAAAGCACCCACCCGTGAAGGGGAATGGAACCTCCAAAGACGCAGCCGGTGTCGACGTCGTGCTCGTCAGTTATGTCGGTGCTCGTCAGTAAGGTCTGCAGGCTGTCGATCTGGAGGTAGCTGGTGAGGCTTGAGGATCTCTCGTCCGGTGTCCGGGTAGCCGGAGTGGTGCCCGACGAGACGGTCTCGGTGGTCGCCGCGCAGTGGCACGGCTCCGACGCTCTGGAGCTGACCTACAAGACCCTCGACGGGGGACTGCGCCAGCAGGTGCTCTTCCGTGCCGACGAGGCCAAACTGAGTCTCTCCAATTCAGGCAGCCGGCCATTCGACGCCGATGCCGAGGAGTTTCGGCTGGTCGCCGAAGCACAGCGGATCTCCTTGGCCGGACTGTTCGACCCGATGCTGGCGGTGGCCACCAGCGACGTGCAGCCGTTGCCCCACCAGATCCGGGCTGTGTACGGCGAGATGCTCGACCGCACGCCGCTGCGGTTCCTCTTGGCCGATGACCCGGGTGCTGGCAAGACGATCATGGCTGGCCTGTACATCAAGGAGCTCCTGCTCCGCGACGACGTGAAGCGCTGCCTGATCGTGGCCCCCGGGGGACTGATCGACCAGTGGCAAGACGAGCTCTTCTTCAAGTTCGGCCTGCGCTTCGACATCCTTACCCCGGCTATGGTCGACGCCGCGCTCGGGTCGAGCGTATTCGAGCAGTACCCGCTGCTCATCGCACGGATGGACCAGCTAGCGCGCAACGAGGGCCTGGCTGCCCAGCTCGACGACGCCGAGTTCGACCTAGTCATCGTGGATGAGGCCCACCGGATGGGCGCGCACTACTTCGGCGGCAAGCTGAACAAGACCCGACGCTTTCAGCTCGGCGAGAGCCTGCGCGACCGTACCCGTCACCTGCTGCTGATGACGGCCACCCCACACGCGGGCAAGGAGGAGGACTTCCAGCTCTTCCTCACCCTGCTCGAGCGCGACGGCTTCGAGGGCAAGTTCAAGGCCGGCGTACACAGTGCCGATACCACCGGGCTCATGCGACGCATGGTCAAGGAGGACCTGCTCACCTTCGAAGGCAAGCCCCTCTTCCCCGAACGCATCGCACAGACCGTGCCCTACGAGCTCACCGAGGACGAGCAGGACCTCTACGAGCGCGTCACCGAGTACGTGCGCGAGGGGATGAACCGGGCCGCACGGCTGGACGACAAGCGCCGCAACACCGTTGGCTTCGCGCTCACGGTGCTCCAGAGACGCCTGGCCTCCAGCCCCGAGGCGATCTACCAGTCCCTGGTCCGACGCGCGGAACGACTCAAGCGCCGCCGCGACGACCTGATCCACGGCCGCGGTGTCGCCGACGAGCCCGCCCCGATTGACCTGGGCGACTGGGACGACGACGAGCACAGCGCCGAAGAGGTCGAGCAGGTCGAGGAGGAGTTGCTGGACGCGGCCACCGCCGCCCGCACCATCGAGGAGCTCAACACCGAGCTGGCCGACCTCGACCAGCTCATCCACGTCGCCCGCCGGGTCCGCAATCTCGATACCGACCGCAAGTGGGTCGAGCTGCGCAAGATCCTGGAGGACAACGACCTCATCCACCCCGGCGCCGAGAAGCCACGCAAGCTGATCATCTTCACCGAGCACCGCGACACCCTCGACTACCTGGCCCGCAAGATCCGCTCGCTCTTCGGCAAGCCCGACACGGTGCAGGCCATCCATGGCGGTGTCCGACGTGCCGACCGACGTGCCATCATCGAGGAGTTCACCAAGAATCCGGCCTGCCAGGTGCTCCTGGCCACAGACGCAGCCGGCGAGGGGCTCAACATCCAGGCCGCCCACCTGATGGTCAACTATGACCTTCCGTGGAACCCCAACCGCATCGAGCAGCGCTTCGGTCGCGTCCACCGCATCGGCCAGACCGAGGTGTGCCGCCTGTGGAACCTCGTGGCTGCCAACACCCGCGAGGGCGAAGTGTTCACTCGGCTGCTGCAGAAGGTCGAGGAGCAGCGCAAGGCCTACGGCGGCAAGGTCTTTGACGTCCTGGGGTCGGCCTTCGACGAGACGCCGCTGCGCGAGCTGCTGATCGAAGCCATCCGGTACGGCGACCTCCCCGAGACCCGGGCCAAGATGGAGCAGGTCATCGACGACTCGGTCGCCCACGGTCTCAAGGAGCTCCTCGAGGAACGCGCACTCACCCACGACGCCATGTCGGACGCCGACCTGGCACAGATGCAGCGGCTCATGGAGGAGGCCCGCGCCCGCCGGCTGCAGCCGCACTACATCGAGTGGGCCTTCCGCCTCGCCTTCCAGCGCCTCGGCGGTCGGCTCACAAGACGAGAGCGCAGCCGCTACGAGATCACCCACGTCCCCGCGACCGTCCGCGCCGTCACCAAGCACGGCCCCGTCGCCACCCGCTACGAGCGAGTCACGTTCGAGCTGAACCGCATCGACGTCGACGACAAGCCGCGTGCCGACCTGCTCGCCCCCGGGCATCCGCTCCACGACGCCGTCGCCGAGCTCACCATCACCCAGCTCCGACCCACCCTCGAACGCGGCACCGTCCTGGTCTCCCCGGAGATCGAGGAGCCGAACCTGTTGGTCGGTGTCGTGGAGGAGGTTGTCGACGGCACCGGGGAGTCGATCGCCCGGCGGTTCGGCTACGCCTACGTCAATGCCACCGGCCAGGTCACGCCCGCCGGTCCTGCACCGTACCTTGACTGCGTGGCTGCCCCGCACACCCCCGCCGTGGCCACAGCCACGAAACTGGCCTGGCTCGGTGAGGCCGAGTCCCAGGCCCGGACATGGATCATCGGCCACCAGCTCAAGGAGTACCTCGCCGAGGTCTCACCCCGCCGGCTCGCGGAGGTGGAACGGACCCGGACGCGGGTCGACCAGCGGCTGGCCCATGAGTCGAATCGGCTCATCGGCGAGGCAATCGCAGCGCAGGAAAAGGAGCAGACCGGCACTAAGCCGAAGGAGAGCTCCGACAGCCTCATGCGCAAGGCACAGGACCTCCAGGCCCGCCGGGAGACCCGTTTGGCGCTGCTGGACCGGCAGGCCCAGCTGGCGTCCAAGCCGCCCCGCATCATGACCGCTGCGCTCGTGCTGCCGCTGGCCATGGTCGATACCGAGATCGCTGCGGATGCCCCCATCCAGGCCAAGGAGACCAAGGCCGTCGAGCGGCGCGGCGTCGCCCTGGTGCTCGCTACCGAGCGTGCTCTTGGCCGGGAGCCGCAGGAACAGGCGTTCAACAACCCCGGCTACGACGTCCTGTCCATACCCCCCAACGGCGGCCCCTCGATCCGCATCGAGGTCAAGGCACGCCTCGAGGGAGCCGAGGACTTCTACGTCACCCACAACGAGATCGTTACCGGCAAGAACGTCGTACCCCACTACCGGCTCGCTCTGGTCACCGTCAGCAAGGCCGGCCCCGAGCACGACCAGGTGCGGTACGTAGCCGACCCCTTCGCCGGCGTCGACTTCGGCGATCTCGCTGCGACCGGCATCCGCGCCAGCTGGCCGAAGACCTGGACCGCCGGTACCGCACCCTTCTGATCCATAGAGCTAAAGGAAGTTGATGAAGCGCAAGCTGATCGAGGTCGCTCTCCCGCTGGAGACGATCAACCGCGAGTCAGCCCGGGAGAAGTCGATTCGCCATGGCCACCCCTCCACCCTGCACCTGTGTGGCCTCGGTAGCCGCTGGCCGCAGCGCAGGCGGTTCTGTTTGCTCAGCTCTTAGACGACCCGTCGTCGCGTCTGGACGAGTTCCCGACGAGCAATGCTTGAGAGCTGTGGATCGGCCGGGAAGGGGTGTACCTTCCCGGTGATCGTTTGAGGCTCTCACGCATGGCCGACGTTGGCGCGTCGGTCGGGAAGGCACACCCGATGCTCACCGTAGTCCCCGAGCCCGCCGACGGCGACCGCCGTCTCCCAGACAGCTCTTCCTCCTCCTCGCTGATCGATGAGATCGTGCGCGAGGGCGCCCGCCGGATGCTCGCCGAAGCGCTCAAGGCCGAGGTCGATGCCTACATCGCCGCCTTCGCCGACGAGCGCGACGCGGCTGGCCGCCGCCTGGTCGTGCGCAACGGCTCACACCAAGCACGGGAGATCCTCACCGCGGCCGGCGCCATCGAGGTAACCGCACCGCGCATCAACGACAAGCGCATCGACCCCGACACCGGCGAGCGTCGGCGTTTCTCCTCGGCCATCTTGCCGCCGTGGGCACGCAAGACCCCGCGCATCACCGAGGTGTTGCCGCTGCTGTATCTGCACGGCCTGTCCTCCAGTGACTTCGTGCCCGCCCTCGGGCAGTTCCTCGGCTCGACCGCGGGCCTGTCCGCACCGGTGATCACGAAGCTGACCGAGCAATGGGCGGCCGAGCAACGCACCTTCGCCGCCCGCGATCTGGGCGGCGTCGACTACGTCTACCAGTGGGCCGACGGCATCCACGTCAACATCCGCCTGGCCGAGCACAAGCTGTGCCTGCTGGTGATGATCGGCGTGCGCGCCGACGGCCGCAAAGAACTCATCGCGCTGTCCGACGGTTACCGCGAGTCCACCGAATCCTGGGCGGATCTGCTGCGCGATTGCAAGCGGCGCGGCATGCGCGCCCCGGTACTCGCCGTCGGTGATGGGGCGCTCGGGTTTTGGGGTGCGCTGGGTGAGGTCTTCCCGCAGGCCAGGGCTCAGCGCTGCTGGTTTCACAAGATCGGAAATGTGCTGAGCGCGCTACCCAAGCCCGCCCAGCCGGGGGCTAAGAAGGCGCCAGCACAGATCTGGAACGCCGAGGACAAGACCCACGCCTTGGCCGCGGTGACGGCGTTCGAGGCCGCCTACGGTGCCAAGTACGGCAAGGCCGTCGCGAAGATCATCGATGACGTCGAGGAGTTGCTCGCGTTCTACGACTATCCGGCCGAGCACTGGATTCACCTGCGCACGACCAATCCGATCGAGTCGACGTTCGCCACGGTGCGGCATCGCACCAAGGTCACCAAGGGACCCGGCTCCCGGGCCGCCGGGCTGGCCATGGCGTTCAAACTCATCGAGTCAGCGCAGGCCCGCTGGCGCGCGGTCAACGCACCCCACCTGGTGGCTCTGGTCCGCGCCGGAGCGACCTTCGTCAATGGACTCCTGGTCGAACGACCTGACGACCAAGCCTCATCCGCAGCCGCCTGAAACTCTCGATCCACAGATCTTGACGATTGCTCTCGTCTGATGTCCGCCTGTTACATAGAGAAGCTCCGGCAGACGGGTCGATCACCACAATCACGTCCGCCATACCAGGAGCTTCGGATGCTGTTCTATCGCGCTGGCTGAGTGACGGCTCTCTTTATCACCGGTGCGATTGATCTGTGGTGATCGGCCACGGGGCTTCCCGGAGATGCTTGCGGGACGCCGCGTATCCGCCCGTAATGGCGAGCATCGCCGCGAACACCAACATCGTCGTAGAGACGCTCAGATGTTGCAGCATGAGGCCAGCGCCGACCGCTCCGAGCGGTCCGCCCAGGCCGAAAAGCATGCTCGCGGCTGCGATGACCCTGCCCTGCCTGTCGTCCGGGACTCCGCGAAACACCAGCACGTCGATGAGGACGCTGAGGGCCGGCACGCCGAGCATCGCGAAGCCCAGCACCGCCATCACCCACCATGGTCCGAACGGCAGCACGAGTGCCGCGAACACCGGTACCTGCATGACCACGACACCGACCAGCAGTACACCAGGACGTAACCGGCGGTGGAGCGGACCGACGAGAGCGGCGCCCGCCAAGCCGCCAAGCGCCAAGCCGGCCATCACCGTTCCGATGATCCACGAGGGGGTGTGCTGCCGTTGCAGGATGATCGTGGCGATCAGGACGAGCGGGGCACCCGCGGTGTTGAGTGCGGTGACGGCCAGGGTGGCGGCGCGCAGCACGGGGTCGTCCCACAGCGCTTTGACCCCCATCAGCATGCCGCCGGCCTCATTCTCCGGTGCCGGATCGGCCGTCGACGAGGTGGTCCGCGCGGGGGTGCGGACGATGAGGATGCAGAACCAGGACACCGCGAAGCTCACGGAACAGAAGAGGAACGGCAGTATCTGCTTCAAGCCGTACAACAGTCCGCCGAGAGGAGGGCCGGCGAGGCTTGCGGCACTGTTACGGACCTCCTCCTGGGTCAGGGCCGCGGTCAGCTGGCTGCTCGGCACTACGGCACGTACCACGAGCATGCGGGCCGGTCCCCCGAACGCCGAGCCGGCGCCCAGCACGGCGGCGGCCACCAGGAGGTGAATCATCGTCAGATGACCGGCCATCAGGGCCACCGCGACACTGCCGGCGGCGAGTGCGCGGCCCCCTTCGGCGAGGAGGAGAACGCGCCGACAGTCCCAGCGATCGACCACCTCACCTGCGGGCAGCGCCAGCACTACTCCTGCCAGCAGCTGCACGAACGCGAACAGGCCGGCTTGGGCGGGTGATCCTGTCACCGCGAGGATCACAAGCGGGTAGGTGACCTCCGCAGCCTCGCTGCCCAGGAAACCGACCATCGACCCGATCCACAACAACTGGAAGCGCCGGTTGCGCCGTAGCGGGGGAGGTGGCTCCCCTGCCACCGGGGCAGCCTCGGTACCTTCGGCAGACGACACTACGCTCAGCTCCCCGTCAATGTTCTCGAAAGAGTCACCATTCACGCTGACGTTAATGGTGTCGCAGGGAAGAATCAATGGCAAGATGGTCGGCATGGTGCTTCCAACAGCAGCGGTCGGCGACCCTGCTCCGGTCCGCCTGGTTAACGACGTCGAGACGCTGCGGGTGCTGTCGGACCCGCTCCGGTTGGCCATCCTCCGGCTGCTGATGCGCAGTGCAAGCCAAGCTCCGCCAATACTGTCCGTCAAGGAGATGGCCGCGGAGCTGGAGGAGCCGCCCACCAAGCTGTACCGGCACGTCAAGCAGCTGGAGGCGTGCGGCCTCATCGTGGTTGCCGAAACCCGGCTGGTGTCGGGAATCGTCGAATATCGCTACCGAACAGGCCAGCTCGGCCTGCGCTGGGACAGCGCGTTGCTCGGCCAGGCCGCCGACCCGTCCGACCTGTTGGCCATCGACATGGCGAGCTGCGAGAGCTTCCTCCAGGACTATGCAGTAGCCGTGGCATCGGGCAAGGTCCGCCTCGATCAGCAGACGTCCCCTGAAACGTCGTACCGCAACCCGATCAGTGCGGTAGTCGAAGCTCGGCTGTCTCCCCAGCGGGCCACGCAGCTGCGCGGCCGCCTCACCGCCTTGATTGATGAGTACTTCGACGGAAGCGACGACGAGGACGGTGTACCCGTCCACATGTCCCTCATCTTCTACAGCCCGGAGGGGTGACCGTAAGACGCGGATTTGGAGCATGTACGGAACGATCAAGAGAGAGGCGATCGCCTTTCGTCCGGCTTTGTCAGCCCAGAGCGGTAATCGAGGGGAAGAAGAACTCGCTCCCCTAAAGCGGGTGTCGCATGTTCGAATCATGCCGGGGGCACATCTTTGACCTTGCGATTCACGCTCTGACCTGGGAATTCTTTCCGGCGGCCCATCCCGCACCAGGCAGCTGAGAGCAGCCGTATGCAGCTATAGGTCAATGATCGCGATACATGCGCGATATGATCTTGCAGCCATATCTGCAGGTAGGCCGTTGCGTATCCCTCTAGGCACTCCCAGGGATCGGCCGCCCGAAGGTCTGTGGCATGTCGCATCCTGGCCCTTATGCCGTGGAGATTCGTGTTGTCCGCGCCTACTCACTGATCTCGCTCAGAGGCCGAAGAGGCGTTTCGCGTTGTCCCCGCCGATCTTGGCGCGGTCGTTGTTACTGAGTGGGCACGTGGTGAACCAGTCGACGGCCTCGTTCATCGACTCGTAGGGGTAGTCCACCGAAAACATCACCCGGTCGACGCCAATCGCGCTGATGGTGTTGTCCAGGCTGCGGGTGTGGAAGTGCCCACTGGTGGTGACCAAAAAGTTATCGTTGAAGTACTCGCTGACCCGCCGTTGCGCGGCCCCGAGTCCGATGCCCTCGCGTTGCTTGTACAGCCGATGCTCCAGGCGTGGCAACAGGAACGGCAATCCCTCGCCAAGGTGCCCTAGAATGATCTTCAGGTCCGGGCGTGCGTCAAACAGACCCGAGAGCATCAATCGCACCGCGTGGGTGGCCGTCTCGTGCCCGAACCCCCAGGCGGAGCCCACCAACGACTCGTAGCCCTCGTACAGGCGGCGTTGGCTTGGCAACGGTTCACGCGGGTGCAAGTAGACCGGAACGTCGAGCTCGGCGACCTTCGTCCAGAACGGGGCGTTGTCCGGGTGGTCGAGGTACCGGCCGGTGTCCTGGTCACCGATGTTGGTGTAGCCGTTCACCAGCGCGCCCTTCGCGCCGAGCTCGCGCACCGCCCGCTCGAGTTCGTCCGCCGCCGCCTGCGGGTCCTGCAGCGCAACCGCGGCGAAGAACTCCAGACGCCCAGGGTAGGCGTCGACGAAATCCCGCCTGGCGGCATCGTTGGATTCCCGAGCCAACTCCACCGCCTGCCGCGAGTCAGACACCCCCTGCACACCCGGCGAGGTCAGTGACACGATCGTCGTCGCGATACCGGATCGATCCATCAACGCGATCCGTTGCTCGGCATCCACCAGCTTGGCCTCAACATCGGCCATGTAAGCCCGGCCGTTGCGCACGGCCTCACCGGCTGCATCCCACAGCTCGTTATTGCGCGGAGTCGACAGGTGCTCCTCCAACGCGATTAGTCCCTGCATGCCGTACCTCGCGTGCTCTCCGGCCAGCGGAGGAGATATCCGGCTATAGCTACCCTGATCAGGGCCGTGGAAACACCGTGAGGTGGCTGCTTGACATCAGCGGCGACCAGGTCATCATCGGTTCGTGATCTACTGTCCGGGATCGGTGCCCCGTACCGGCCCCTCCTAGCTCCGGCTCAGAAGAACGCGCGTAACGTTGGACTCGGAGGCCGGAGTCACGTTCGCCGACACGCCATGAGATCTTGCTGGGCGCTGCTCGACGACGTGGTGGCCCACCTCAGCGACCTCAGCGACCTCAGCGACGATCCGGCGCTGGAAATGGCGACCGGCCCGGCGAGCACCGATCCGTTCTGACGGGTCCGCGGGGTGGGCGCGCCGGCTCGGGTGACGCTGCCGGTCGCCGAGCTCGCGGCCTGGCTCACCGGCCGGCTCGTCCACACCGACCTCCCCCGCTGGCTGTAGGAGGCGACGATGACAGTGCAGACATCGAAGACCGACGTGGTGATCGTGGGCGGCGGCATCGGTGGACTGGCCAGTGCGCTCGCACTCACCCGCGCCGGCCTGCGGGTCCGGGTACTGGAACAGGCCGCCGAGTTCGGCGAGATCGGATTCGGGCTGCAGCTGGCCCCCAATGCCACCCGCATCCTGCGATCCTGGGGGCTGCTCGGCGAGGTCGTAGAGCGCGGGGTGCTGCCCGGCAGGCTGGTCATGCGGGACGCACTCGACGGAACCGACCTGACCTATCTCGACCTGGCCGCCACCGAGCGTCGTTACGGCGCCCCGTACGCGGTGCTCCACCGCAGCGACCTGCACGCGATCTTGGTCCGGGCGTGCGACGCGGCCGGCGTGGACCTGGTGACCGACACCACCGTCACGGACGCCGAGATCGGCGACGACCATGCGGTCGCGGTCAGCGCAGTACGCCGCGACGCCGGAGAGCTGGTACTGGCGGCCGACGGGCTGAAGTCGTTGCTGCGCGGGCGAGTGCACCAAGACGAGCCGGTCAGCTCGGCCTACGTCGCATACCGGGGCGCCATCCCGATGCCCGATGTCGGCGCCCGGATCGCGGCCGAGGACGTCGTGGTCTACCTGGGCCCGCACTGCCACCTGGTGCAGTATCCGTTGCGCCACGGCGAGATGTTCAACCAGATCGCCGTATTCCGCTCGCCCAAGGCGCTGGCCGGTGAACCGGACTGGGGAAGCCCGGACGAACTGGACGCAGCGTTCGCGGACACCTGTGAGGCGGTGCAGGCCGGCCTGCCACACCTGTGGCGGGAACGCTGGTGGCGGATGTACGACCGGGAACCGATCGGCACCTGGACTCGAGGCAGGCTGGCGCTGACCGGCGACGCGGCCCATCCCATGCTGCAGTATCTGGCCCAGGGCGCGTGTCAGGCGATCGAGGACGCGGACAGCCTGGCCACACTCGTCGGCAAGCACAGCGGCGCCGACGGCCCCGACTGGGACCGGGCGCTGGCGGACTACACCGAGCTGCGCACGGTGCGCACCGCACGGGTCCAGCGCACCGCCCGCAACTGGGGTGAGCTGTGGCACTGCGACGGGCTGTTCCGCACGGTCCGCAACGCGCTGCTGACCGATCGCGATCCAGCCGACTACCGGTACATCGACTGGCTCTACGGCGGATGAGGGTCGCTGAGATCACCCCAATGTCTTCCGACTAATGATTGGGATCAGTCAGCGTAGGGCCAGCTGTGGTGGCAGTTAGCTCCCTACGAGGGGCGATCAGGCACTCATCAACGCCAGCGCGTACGCCGCGTATCGCTTCGCCACCTGCTCGGGAGTCAAGAGCCCTGTGAGCCGGAACCAAGCGGGCAGGGACGTGCACATCGTCGCGATCGCCCGGCAGGCCGTGTGTGGGTCATCGGTCGTGAAATCCCCGGCCTCGAGGCAGGCTGCCGCCTGCTCGTCGAGCGCGTACTGCACCTCATCGCGCAACGCCTTGATGCGATCGAAGTCAGGTCCGCTCAGCCCGCGCATCTCGCTGGCCCCCAGGAAGGCCAGGTCCCCGCGGACGGCATGGAAGAGTGCGAGCGACTCAACCATGAAGGCGAAACTCTCCACCGCAGTAGCACCCTCGTTGCGTGCTGCTTGCTGGCGCCAGCGGATCTCGGCCATGGTCGTGTCCAGCAGTACGAGGAGGATCTGCTGTTTGCTGGAGTAGTGGTGATAGATCCCGGCCACGCTGAGCCCGGCTTCTGCCGCCACCTCCCGCATGCTCGTGGCGTGGAAACCTTGGCGCAGGAAGAGTCGCGTCGCTGCTTCGAGGATCGGATCCAACGCGAGCCCCTCAAAGTTGCGCCAGCCTCCCACGCGGGGGTGGGGTGGCACATCAACGACAGCACCCTCGCCGCGCAGCAGCCGTGCGGCGGACACCCCTAGAAGTTCGGCGATCCGCTGCAGTCGGTTCACGGTCACCGATGTGTGTCCGTTCTCGACTGCACTCATCGTCGCTGGGCTCACGTCGAGCATGCCGGCCAAGGCCCGCAATGAGAGTCCCTTCGCCTGGCGCGCTTCGCGGATCGCCCTCCCGACAGGAAACTGTTCGGTCATGCTGAACAGCGTAACCCCCCATAGACGCCTCTGAACACGGCTAGTACGATCGTTCGCTAAGTGTTTAGGGTCGGAGGCCGTATGCATGTCGAACAGCTCGTACCCCTCGACCGTCTTGCTCCTGCTTTGGTGGAAGCGACGGGCGAGGCCGCGTGGGCCACGCCGCGTGTGAAGCTCGTTAGCGGCGGCAAGTCGAAGCTCACCTTCACACTGCGCAGCGACGCCGGCGGACTCATCCTGCGCCGGCCGCCCACGGGCCATCTGCTCCTCAGCGCGCATGACATGATGCGCGAGGCACGCGTCCAACAGTGCCTCGCGGGCACAATGGTCCCGGTTGCCCGGATCGTGCTCGCCGACGCTGGAGACCTGCTCGGCATCCCCTGCATGTCATGAACAAGGTTCCGGGTCTTGTCATCCGGGACCAGCTACCGGTCGACCATGCCGGCAGGCTCGCAGACCGACAACTAATGGCTCGCACCTTCATCGACACCCTCGGAGCCGTGCACACTATCGATCAGCAGTCCGTCGGACTAGGTGACTACGGCCGTCCGAGCGGCTTCATGGAGCGGCAGGTGCGCCAGTGGACCAGCCAGTGGAAAGCCACCCGCTTTCTCGCCACCCCTGCCTCGTCCTACATGACCGGCGCGTCGCTCGTCATCGACGGGGGCCTCAGCGCCACGCTCTGACAGACACCTTCTCTCCCCGACCAGAACGGAAAGTCACCATGGAATCTCGGATTCAGGACCTTCTTGCCAAGCAGGACATCGCGGACGTCCTCGCGCGCTTTATGCGAGCCTGCGACCGTGGCGACGTGGCCGCGTTACGGCAGTGCTACCACGCGGGAGCGATAGAGGATCACGCCGGTAAGTACTTCGGGGACGCCCAGGAGTGGATCGACACGATCGCTGACAGGATCACTGCACCTGATCACCTCACGACGCATGTGCTCTCGAACATCCTCGTCGACGTCGATGGGGACACGGCACGTGCCGAGGCCTACGTGACGACGACCAGCCGCCGCCTCATCGACGGCCAGTCCTGGGACGTGCAGACGCAGTCCAGGTTGATCGATCGGTTCGACCGGATCGCGGGTGACTGGCGCATCTCTCACCGCGTCCTCGTCATGGAGTGGTGCCGGGAGTACCCGAGCAGCGAGAGCTGGGGCCTGGGCACGTCCTTCGCTGATCCATCCGGCATTGCTCGTGGTGCCAAGTACCCTCACGACCCCGTTTACACCGTTCACGCGTGAGGTCGGTGCCGCACCCGCGGCATCGGCCTCACCGTGCGAGCGGGCGGGGTGAAGCCCCGTCTCAGCCTCCCTCCTCAAGATCTCAGAAGGCAAGGGCTGATTCTTGGCCAGAGGCAAGACCGAAGTGATCGGGCAGACCGAGGCGGACAAACTGGACAGCATTTGACTGGCCAAGCTGACCGAGAAGGAGATGCTGCGCCCCTCGTTCGTGCCGGCCGCCGGGATCCGCGACCTGCGGGCGCTGTCGCGTGCCTACGTGACGGTCGTTATTTCCGACCAGCACCACCCGGCCGGGCAGAGGCCGCTGGCGAGCTGAGGACCACCTTCGACGGGACTTCTCCGCCCCCGCGCAGAACGTGCACTGGTGCGGTCAGGGTGACATACGGGCGTCGTAGGGCAGGAACGTCTCGGTGCGCAGTATGCCGGGTGGTGCAGCCACCACCGCCGGCACCGCACGCACCACGGTTGCGGCGGTGATGTACTGAGATGCCCTCGTCCTGACCTCGGAGGGCGGAGGTTCCACGAGGTCGATCGACACTCGCAGGCCAGGGCGCCCATGGAACGTCAGGCTCCAGTGCGGCTGCCCAACGTATTCGGGGCGCTCGGGTTCCATCGTCCAGATGACGGCGAGAGTGATCCGGGTCTCCCCGGCGCTCTTCAGGTGCCATCGCCACTCGGTGCTGGCCACGGTTCCTTCGGCGATGACGCCGGCGGCCATGACGATGTCTGCAGTTGCCGGCAGCACCTGATGGTCCGGCTCAATGGTGTAGTTCTCGATGCCGAGCGCGTCGGCCATGAAGGCCAACGTCTCGGAGTAGAGCATCCCGTAGAGAGCGGCGTGCTCCCCGTTGACTTGGCGCAGGTCATCGGGGTCTCGCCCCATCCCCATGACGTTGAAGACGAAATCCGGATCCGGCATTTTTCGGGTGTCCACCAGTTCGGTGATCCCGATGGAGTCCAGGTCGAACATGGCGCCGGAAAGTGCGGTCGCGACGCGCTCACCGATCACTCCTGGATTGACACCGACGCCGAACATGGTCGTGCTGCCCGAGTGGGCCGCGTCGAGGAAGGTGGCAGCGCGCTCCTCCCCATGAGCGTGCGGGTAGTGGTGACCCACCGTCGTCACGACGTTCTTGCCGGAGGCAAGTATCGCGCAGATGTCCGCATCATGCCGTTGGTACGGCATCTGGATGCGGGGCGTGTGGATCACGACGTCTGCGTCGAGCCGCAGGATCTCCTCTCGATCCCGCGTGGCGACCACCCCGGTGCTCGGCCGGCGGGCGATCTCTCCGGCATCGCGGCCGGCCTTCGCGTCCGAGTAGACATAGAGTCCGACGAGCTCCAGTTCGGGCGAGTCGATCACTCGACGGAGGCATGTCTTGCCGATACCGCCTGTGGCCCACTGAATCACGCGGAGTGGTCGGCTTCCTGGGCGCATCAGGTGGTCCGCAGCGTGGTGGCATGCAGAATTTTCGCCTGCGCCCGCTCGTAGCGAGCGGGGTCGAGGGCATACATCGCCCTGGCGCGAAGGGCGCGCTGGTCCGTATCCGTCACCCGCTCACCGCGCTCCATGGCGGCGAGCCCCACACGGGCGATGTCGGAGGGGTTCTCCTTGGGCCCCACGACGTGGTCGGCCATCCTCGTGTCCACCGACCCGACGATGAGCGCTGTGACGGTCGTGCCCTGCGGCTCCAGTTCGGCACGGGAGATGGTGCTCAGGAACAGCGCCGCCGACTTCGCCGGCGAGTAGCCGCCCATGAAGGGGGAGGGCATCGCGCCGGCGACCGACAGCACGTTCACGATGGCTCCTCCACCGTTCCCGCCGAGGATCGGTGCGAAGGCCCGCGTCATGTTGAGGACCCCGAAGTAGTTGACCTCCATCTCCCGTCGAGCGGCGTCGGGGTCGTCGGTGAGCACGAGTCGCGTGCGGGCGTGGTAACCGGCATTGTTGATGAGCAGGTCCACGTCACCGCAGGCGGTCGCCGCGGCCTCGACTTGCGAACGGTCGGTGACATCGAGGCTCACAGGGTGGATGCGGCCATCGCGGTCGGCCAGATCCGTCGCCGCGCCGTCACGCATGCCAGCGTAGATGCGGGCAGCTCCGCCCTCGAGGAGCTGCTCGACGAACGCCCGACCGATACCGCGATTGGCGCCGGTGACGAAGGCTACCGCGCCTTCAACTCGAGCGCTCATCGCCAGTCCTCATAGATCACGTCGGCGGGATAGGGTTCGCTCTTGATCAAGGTGTTGCCTTTCGAGACGAGATTGCCGTGTATCCAAGACTCGGCAACTGGCATGTCGTGATTCCAGTCCCAGCGCAGGCGCCTCAAGCGGATCCCCCACCGTCCGTCGACCTTCTCGAGGTTGTCGATGATCCGCAGGCCCGTCACGGAGTCGCCCTTTCCGTCGGCTGTCCGGACCCGTGCGAAGACGGTAACGTAACTCTCCGCCCGCGCCCGATCTCCGTCGACCTCGATGAGCACGTTGGTCATGGCGTGCGATGTCAGTCTCCTCGGGTGGCTCAGGGCAGCGGCGATGCCATGGACGTAGTCCTCGGCCGATCCATCGAAGACGCCGCCATGCTCTTCACGTGCACCGGGCAGATAGCACACACGCAGGCCTTCCACGTCGCCGCGGTCGGCCGCGCGCAGATACCTCGCGAGCAACTCATAGATGTCCTGTTTGTCGAGCAGCGTCCTCACAGCGTGCCCGAGGTTTGCCTCTTCACATGTTTCAGCCGAGTGCACTGTCACGCCCTCCTGTCCTGCGGCCAACATCACGAGACTGTGCCCGCGGATCGTCGCGCGATTCTCATGCGACCATCGCCACGCGACCGACCGTCAGTCCCTGCGCGAGTTTCTCGATGGCGTCCGGTAGCCCAGCGAGATCGACGGTCTCGCCTACCAAGGGATGGATCCGCCCTTCCTGCGCCAAGGCGGTCAACTCCTGGTGACACCGATGCACCGCGGGGAGGTCGTTCCTTCGGTAGGCCCCCCACACGTACCCTTCAATGGAGTAGTTTTTGATGAGAGGGTGGTTGAGTTTGGCTGTCTGGATCTGCCCGCCAGCGAAGCCGACGAGCACGATCCTGCCTTCGAACGCGATGCACTTGGTCGATCCGTGATACGCGTCTCCACCCACTGGGTCGTACACGACGTCCGCTCCGCGCCCCCCGGTCGCCTCCTTGACCACCTTGACGAAATCCTCTGATTTCCGGTCGACGACGATGTCCGCGCCCAGCCGCCGGGCGACGTCCACCTTGTCCGCTCCGCCGACCACGGCGATCACTCGGGCACCCGCAGCCTTGCCCAGCTCGACCGCTGCGCTCCCGACGCCACCAGCGGCCGCGTGCACAAGCAGGGTTTCACCCGCTTGTAGCCGGCCGCGACGGTGCAGGCCAAACCATCCGGTCTGGTAGGCCACGAACATCGCCGCTGCTTGAGCGTCGTCGAGTCCTGAGGGTGCCGGGAACGTCACTGATGCATCGAGGACGCTGTACTCCGCGAAGCTCCCGCTTGGTAGCACAGTCAGTCCGATCACGCGGTCGCCCACCGCGAGGTGTCCGACGTCCTTCCCCACCGAGACGACGTCGCCACAGGCCTCGATGCCAGGAGTGAATGGAAGCTCCGGCTTGACCTGGTAACCGCCTTGGCACATGAGGACGTCCGGGAAATTGGCCGCCGCCGCCCGGACTCGGATCACGACTTGGCCGGGCTCGGGCTCGGGCTGATCGACGTCCGCGATGCGAAGGACGTCACGCGGTTCGCCCAGTTCTGATACTTGCAGCGCCTTCACGACGCTCCTCTCTGTGTGTGAAACGACCTGTTCAGATCAGCGTGAACTGCACTCCGCACAGACTGAGGACGGTGCCTCTCCCCGAGTCCTGTGCCGCGAGGCAGTCCACCGCGTAGAGCCCTCGGACTCCATCGACGTCTTCGAACTCGATGGTGCGATCCCCGAGGCGCACGGTGGCCCCGTCCACCTCGGCGTCGACCACTGCCGCCCACCGCGCCGCCATTGCGAGGGGATCCGGCACCGACACATGCGCCGAGACGATGTCGTTGACGACCGCTGTGGAGCGGCCTGCGTAGACCTGCGGCGCGAAGTGCCAGCTTTCCGGTGGGACGAGTTCGTCGAACTCGGCGAGGACGCCGAAGTCCCTTGGGTGCCATTGGCTGATCGGGCTGCCGTGATGGTCCTTGACAAAGAGTGGCTCGATGCCGAGGCGACTTGCCCGGGACACCATGCCTGCCGAGTCGGCGACCTGGACCACGATCATGAAACCGGAGTCGCCAGTCTTGCGAAGTTTGCTCGCTGCTCCTGAATCGCTGCGGAGGGGTTCGCACACCTCGATGTAGGTTCTGTCGAAGCCGAAGATCTCGTGCGTGAAGCCAATGGCCGCCATCCCCTCCTCGTCACGATGACCGTGCGGCACGCCGAAAGCGCTCCGCGCAGCCTCGAGGGTTCCCTCGAGATTGCCCGTGAGAAGGACGATCTGACGAAGTTCGGGCAGTTTTCTCTTTTCCACGTGGCGCTCCTGAGGTGACGATCAGACGACTGCGCTGGCGTCGCCGTTGAGTTCCCGGCGCAGCTCGTGCTTGAGGACCTTGCCGGATGGGTTGCGCGGCAGAGCGGCGACGATCTGCACGGATTCTGGCCACTTGTACTTGGCCACCCGGCCGGCATCGAGATGCGCTTGGATATCGGCCAGGGTCGGTGGATCCTCTGAATGCCGAGGGACGACGAAGACGCACACTCGCTCACCGAGACGATCATCGCGTCGCCCGATGGCCGCGACTTCTGCCACCTTGGGTTGCCCCACGAGGAGCGTCTCTATCTCCACCGCCGAGATGTTGAGGCCACCGCGGATGATGAGATCCTTCTTGCGGTCCACGTGGACGAGCATGTCCGGGGCGTCCGCGGAGTACTCGAAGATGTCACCGGTGCTGAAGTACCCCTGCTCGTCGAACGCGTCCTCGATCCGGCCCAGGTAACCCGAGAACAGACTGGGGGCCTTGAATCTCAGCTCTCCGGGCCTGCCAGGCTCCACAATGTCCTCGCCCGTGGCGAGGTCCACGAGGCGCACCTTGGATTCCCGCCCCATCCTGGTCCGCCAGTTGAACCGAGGCGATCCGGGGACCGGCAGAGACTTGCCGCGCATGCTCGGGTCGGGGACGGTGTCCGGGTCCGCACTCAGTTGAAGTCCTTCGGTGGCGCCGAAGAAGTTGATGACCTCGACACCGTGGTCCTCTTCCCACCTCCGGATCGTCCAGCCGCTGATGGGCGCAGATCCGGCACCGACGCACCGCATGGACGACAAGTCGTACTGCTCGAAGAACGAGTTCTCGGCGACCATCTCGTTGAGCACCGTCGGGGAGACGACTGTGTACGTCACCTTCTCCTGCTCGATCTGGCGGGCGAAGGTGTGCAAGTCAAACGGCTGGTGTTGGACCAGGCAACATCCCGAGAGAAGCCACGGGAGGAAGATCCCCCCGATCGAACCGGCGTTGACCATGGGCATCGAGTTGAGGACGACATCCCGCGGCGTCAATGACGGAAGCGCGACGTTGGTCGCGGCGCTGACCATCGAGTCTCCGTGAGCGCGTGGAACCCCCTTCGGAACACCCGTCGTCCCCGATGTGAACAGGATCAGGACGCAATCGTTCGGATGCGGGCGCAGGTCCGTGAGGAAGCCCTGGTAGGCAGGACTTGGCGACGGCCCCTCCTTGCGAATCTCGTCAAGAGAGATCGGCACCCCTCGATCGTCCTGTCCGTGCCAGACAAAGACCTTGTCCGCACCCTCTATGTCTTCAGCGACCTCGCCGATGTCAATGAGGACGCGACTGTGAAAGCCGGCGGCCGTCACGAATCCTCTGACGCCTGCGATCCTCGCGAGCGTCTCGATCTCGTGGCGGCGGTACGGCATCGGATACGGGGAGATGATCACCCCGATCCGGTTGAGCGCGAGATAAGTGATGACGAGCTCAACGGAGTTGGGTATCTGAACGCCGATGACGTCGCCCGGCCGCAATCCGTTCTCGAAGAACAGCGCGGCACACCGATCGACGGCGTTGTCGAGCTCCCGCCAGGTCAGCCGGGTCGGCTGCTGCTTGAGGAAGGACTCCTTGTTGATGGCGTCCACGACCGCTACCGACTCCGGGTTGGCCGCGACATTCTGGCGGAAGCGGTCAGTCCAGGTCTCCCCGGTCCACCACCCCTCCTCGAGCATGGCCCTCACCGTGGCGTCGCTGAACAGTCTCATCGCCGCTCCCCTCTCATCACAGGCGAACTGCGCCGATTGGATTCTCCACGTGGTCCCACCCGTGGATCGCTGATCCGGGCGCCCACGTGGAGTGCGTGCCGCTGCTGACCCGTTCCGGCAGGCGGATCCGGGCCACGGGCCCTGCAGTGACGTCCTGTGCATCGAAGATCAGGCACTCGGACTTGTCCTCGTTGACGTCGCTGGTGAGGGTGATGACGTAGCCGTCATCCTCGGACGTGGAACCAACGCGTGGGGCCATCGCGGTCTCGCTGCCGAAGACGCCAGGTGGGAGTTGTACAGTCTCGACACGACCCGTCTCGGTGTCGTGCTTGACGAAGCCATCGAAGAGGAATACGCCGTCGACCCGCGTTGCCGCATAGGCGTACCGGTGCTTCCGGCCCGTGTGCAAGCCGTTGACCATCCCGAACTCAGTGTGGACATCGGTGAGGTCGTGTTCCGTCGACTCGCCCGTGCGAAGATTCATGCGCCAGCGATGCAGACGTGGCTCCTTCTGCTCCTGGCCGAGGTAGCGGAAGATCCGCTCGTAGAACGTTCCGCCGCTCGGCGGCACGGGTGACGGATTCTTCTGGAAGAACCCGTCGAGGACGACCCAGTCACCCTCCTCGTAGGCGTTCAGCCAGTGCAGCACGTACGTGGGCTCGAACTCGAACCATCGAAGGTCCGCGGTCTTCCCGTAGCGAGGTATCACGCCGATTCGGGTCGGCACGTCACGGAAGAAGCGAGTCGCGTACTTCCCCACCTTGAGTGCCTCTGGGTCCCAAAACAGCGGGCAGTCATTGACGATCGAGTAGTTGGCCGTGATCGCCATGTCGTGGGACAACCGCGGCCCCGGCAGCGGAATGTCGCAGTAGTTGACAAGATTGTTGTCGCGGTCCACGACGCCGTAGTGCATGTACGGCGCCTCGACACCGTAGTTGAAGAACATCATCTCGCCGGTGTGCTCATCGACCTTCGGGTGCGCGGAGATTCCGCTGGCCGAAGGGAACTGTCCGTGCCAGTCCTGCTTGCCCAGGGTCTCCAGGGTGGTTCCGCTGAGCCGGTACAGATCGCCACACTGATAGAACGTCGTCAGAACCTCCCCGCCGTGCACTACCACGTCGGTGCTCGAGGAGTCCTTGAGGAACCCTCGCGCCCCCCAGCCGTATCCCACCTTCGTCAGCGAGGGAGGCTCAGCGAGGCCGGCCCACAGTGCCTCCCCGGCCTGCTGCTCCGCCTTGAAGCCATCTGTGTGCACGAAGCGGTTGCGGTAGAAGGCCTTTCCTCCGCGAAAGCCCATGAGGTGGACCATCCCGTCGCCGTCGAACGGGTGATACAGCTTCATTGAGGGGAGGAGAGGGTTCTCGGTGTTCCTCAGATAGACCCCGTCGAGGTCCTCCGGGATGTGACCGATCACCTCCATGTCGTCAGCGTTCCACTCGCCCGTCTGAGGACGCCATGCCCCGGTGCGGTACGGGTGGTCGTCATCCGCGGGAAGCTTGGAGATGTGCCTTGTGACAAGTTCAAGGTCCACGTCTGTCCTCACAATCCTTCGGTTCCGCCATCGACGACCCACGCCACGGTGGTGGTAGCGCTGCCCCCAATGTTGAGCGCCCCTGCCAGATTGGCACCCGAGATCTGGTAGTCACCGGCCTGGTCGGTGACCTGCTTGTAGCAGTCGAGCATCATGCGAACCCCGGTGGCTCCGACCGGATGGCCACCGCCGATGAGCCCACCGCTGGGATTGAAGGGGATGCGCCCGTCCCGCTCGAGCTCGCCCGACTCGATCGCCTTCCAGCTCTGCCCGGGCGCCGTGACGCCGAAGTGATCGATCGCTGCGTACTCACTCATTGAGAAGCAGTCATGTGTCTCGATGAGGTCGAGGTCGTCGACCGATGCGATCTTGGCTCTGCGGAACGAGTCTGTGATCGCGCGCCGAACGTGTGGCAACGTAAACTCCTCGTCCGCGCTGCGCTTGAGTTTCTGGAGCAGGTCGAGGGACACTGTCGCGTGGCCCCATCCGCTGATTCGGGCTCTTGGACGCCGCGCGAGGTCCGGACGCCTAGCGAGGAACCGATCCGAAACCAGGACGACTCCCGCGCCGCCGTCGGTCATTGTGCTGCAGTCGGACTTCCGGAGTCGGCCCTCGACGACAGGATTGGCGACGTCGTCGTCGGCGAAGCTGCGATCGTTCAGCCTCCACTCTCGTGACTGGGCGTTCGGGTTGGCGCGTGCGTTGCGGATGTTGAGCTCGCCGATGGCCCGAAGATGCTCGTTCTTCAGTCCGTAGCGGCGGTCGTACTCGTCAGCCACGGCCGAGAACATGTATGGCCACATGTACGTGGCACTCTGACCCTCCCGCCCTATCCATGCGGCGGAGCCCATGTACGCCGCTCCGGTGGCAGAATCCGTGGTCTTCTCCAGCTCGACGCCGAGGACGAGTGCCACGTCGTATCGGCCGGCCTCGAGCTCGGCGGTGGCTGCCAACATCGCGACGGAACCCGAGGCACAGGCAGCCTCGTGCCGAGCTGCCGGCACCCCCCACAACCGCTCATCGACGCTGGCAGGCATGGCCCCGAGCTGTCCTTGACCCGTGAACAGCTGCCCAAAGGCGTTCGCGACATGGATTACGTCGATTTCGTCGGCGTCGACACACGATTCCTCAAGTGTCATCGACGTTGTCTCCGCGACGAGGCTGGCGAAGTCCTGGCCTTCGCGAGTGAAGTTTCGGGCGAAGTCCGTTTGGTACCCGCCGAGCACCCACACATTGGTCGTCGTCATGAGCCCTTCCTCCTAGCTTGCTGATCCATCTAGCGAAGCCGGGCCTGCGTGGATGGTCGCAGCGGGTCCGGCGGTGTGGGGCGGTCAGTCCTCAACGCGGAACGGGGACTCCGTCCACCATGGAAAGGCGGCCGGTGCGTCGTCGGGCAGGCGCCCTGGGAAGCGCGGGCGTCGCTTCTCGAGGAAGGCGCCAATGCCTTCAGCGACATCGCCGGACCGGCCGAGATGGTAGTTGAGCTTGGAGTCGACGCGATGGGCCACCATCGGATCGGCCTCGCCCACAAAGCGCCAGAGCATCTGCCGGACCATCCCGACTGCGACCGGGGCCGCGTTATCGGCGATCTCCCGCGCCAGTTCGTAGGCCGCTGGGAGAAGGTCGTCGGGGCCGTGCATGCTGCGTACGAGGCCCGACTCCACTGCCTCTGCCGCAGAGATCAGTCGCCCGGTGAAGCACCATTCGGCCGCCCGGCTCACCCCAACCCTCTTGGGCAGGAACCAGGTCGAGGCCGCCTCAGGGACGAGCCCGCGCTTGGAGAAAACGAAGCCAATTCGGGCATTCTCCGACGCTAGGAGCATATCCATTGGCAAGAGCATGGTTGCGCCCAATCCAGCGGCTACCCCGTTGATTGCACCAATGACCGGCTTCGTGCTCCGAAAGATCTGGAGGGTGATCAGGCCGCCGCCATCGCGGAAGTCCTCCTCGTTCTCCGCCCACCCCCGGGCCTGCGCGTCAAAGGTCTGCGTGCCACCCGAGACGTCGGCCCCCGCGCTGAAGGCTCTCCCGGCGCCAGTGACCACGATGACCCGAACCTCCGGGTCCGCGTCCGCTCGGGTGAAGGCGTCGATTAATTCGGCCCGCATCGCCGGGTTGACGGCGTTCATGACCTCCGGGCGGTTAAGTTCGATCGTGAGGATGGCGTCGGCGAGGCGATAGGTGATGAACTCGTAGGGCACAGTCGGCTCCCTGTTGCGCTTTCTCGTGCTGTCTGCGTGCGGGTGGGACGGCAGCCTGCGCCGCCCCACCCGGTTGATCACTTCGTCATTCCGACACCGCGGAACTCGACCTTTCCGCTGGTCCACTCCTGCAGCCCGACAACCTTCTGGTTCGCTGCGATCGCGCTGACTGACTGGAACAGCACGATGTTCGCCGGCGGGTGGTCGACCAGCTCCTTGGAGAGCTCACCGAGCAGCGCGGCCCGTTTCGCGGGATCGATCTCGATCTTCTGCTTGTCGAACAGAGTCTTCGCGTTCTCGGACGCCATGTTGCTCGGATTTTGCGGCCCACCAGGCATGTAGATGAGGGTGAGCGTCGACGTGGGGTCGGGGCGACCGGTCCAGCGGACGTTCGCTGCAGCGACCGTCTTGGCCTCGGAGAGCGCCGCCCCGAGCGCCGCCGCCTCGGTCTGCCGGACCGTGACCTTGATGCCTACCTTCGACAGCTGATCGGCAATCGCCTCGTTGATCCTCGTGCCTGGCCCGGGGACGTTGTCGATTGTCCACTCAAAGCCGTTCGGGTAACCCGCCTCCGCCAAGAGCTTCTTAGCCTGCTCGGGGTCGTAGGGGTACTGCTCCGCGGCATCGCTGTGCGCGAAGTAGCCCTCCGGGAAAGGCTGGTTCGTGGGCTTGCCGTAGCCGAAGACCACACCGTCGACGATCGCCTTCCGGTCGATGGCGAGGTTGACCGCCAGACGGACGCGTTCGTCCTTGAGTGCCGGAACGAGATCGGGGTTCATGATGATGTTCTGGAAGCCCAGATCGTAACCCTCGAGAACGTTGAGACGTGCCTGCTTCGCCGGGTCGATCTCGGGCTCTCGGATCTGCCCAGCGTCGATGCCGCCACTCTTGATGGCATTGAGACCAGCCGTCGTGTCAGCCATGAAAGACATCTCGACACCCGCCAACTTCACAGCGGCCGGATCCCAGTAGCCGTCCCACTTTTTGACCTTGAGTTTGACGCCGACTTGGTAGTCACCGTCCATCTCGTACATCCCGGCGCCCACGGGATGCACGTTCACCTTGGGATCGCTCATGCTCTTCGGGCTGATCATCGCGCCGGCCCGGTCGCTGAGCTTCAGCAGCAGAGCGACGTCCGCAGAGTTGAGCTTGAGCTCGACAGTCAGCGGGTCCACGACATTGACCGAGTCGATGCTCGCCAGATCGGTCTTGACGAACGATCCCTGGACCTCCTTGCCATGTTCGATGTTGGCCTTCACGACGTCGCCGTCAAACGCTGCGCCGTCATGGAACTTCACGCCGCTGCGAAGGTGCAAGGTCAGCGTCAACCCATCCTTGGAGTACTCCCACGACTTCGCCAGGCCCGGCGTGGGATCGCCCTTGGGGTCCATGTGAATGAGCCGGTCGAAGATGAGGAAGAGTGGGACGTTCGCGTACGCGGTGTTGACGACGTGCGGGTCGAGGGTGCCTGGTGAGTTGGGGTACACATACCGGAGAACGGCGTGCGGGTCCAGATCGCCAGCCGCGGCCGAGGCGTTCGTGGGTGTGGCAGCCGGAGGCGGACTGCACGCTGACAGTGACACGGCCATCGCGGTCGCCACAACGGCCATGGCCTGGGCCGTCTTACGGGAACGTTGAAACACGCACTTCCTCCATCTTGGGGGGGGGACGAACTGGACGATGAGGGGCGGCGGAGAGTCAGCTCGCGATCAAGGGGTGGTGACAGGCCACGGTGTGGTCCTCGCCCTGGGGTGCAAGGTGCGGCGTTTCCGTACGGCATCGATCAGTGCTGCGTAGGCAGCGACTTGCAAAGGCACAACCAGGCGGGGGGTTCGAAACATCGGGAATCTCGCCCCTGAGCGGCTCGAATCGTCGGGAGCGCTGCACCACAGGATCGGGCTCGGCCACCGCAGACAGGAGTGCCTGCGTGTACGGGTGAGCCGGCCTGTCGAAGATGTCCTCTGTCGTGCCGACCTCGACGATGCGTCCGAAGTACATGACCGCGACCCGATGTGAGATGTGTTTGACCACGGCCAGGTCGTGCGAGATGAACAGATACCCCAAGCCCAGTTCGGCTCGGAGCCTTTCAAGCAGAGCAATGATCTGGTTCTGGGTCGAAACGTCGAGGGCGCTGACCGCCTCGTCGCAAATGAGCACCGACGGGTTCAGCGCCAAGGCGCGGGCAATGGCGATGCGCTGGCGTTGACCGCCGGAGAACTCTGCGGGATAGCGCTCGAGGTGGTGGGCGCCGAGACCAACCAACTCGAGGAGCTCCCGGACGCGTTCATCGCGCGCCCGCCCACGCAGCCCGTCGTGGACTTCGAGTGGTTCCCCGACGGAGTCCGCGATGAGCATCGATGGATCCAGGGACGAGTAGGGGTCCTGGAAGACCATCTGGATGTCTCGTCGGGCAGCCCGCAAGGCCTTACGGCTCAGGCCGGTGATCTCCCGTCCTTTGAGGCGGACCGAGCCCCCAGCTGGTTCCACGAGTCGCATGAGAGCTCGTGCCACTGTGGACTTTCCAGAACCGGACTCACCGACGAGGCCAAGCGTCTCCCCGTGACCGACAAAGAGATCGACATCTCGCACCACCGAGATGCGCCCCTTGCGGCGCATCATCTTGCCATGTGGGGCCGGGAAGCTGACGTTGAGGCCGGAGACCTCGAGCACAGGGGTGCTGCTCACTTCGTCTTCCCCAATCTGAGTTCGGCGCTGCGCAGACATCTGGTGTCGCGATCATCGGCTCTGACGATGTTGGGTTTGGTGGTCGCACATTCATCGACGGCGTAGGGGCAACGCGGCTCGAATCGGCAGCCCTCAGGCATCAACCACGGCGCCGGCGGCGAGCCCGGTATCGAGATCAGGTCATGGGTGCTACGCAAGCTGGGCATGGCTCGGAGCAAGCCTTCGGTGTACGGATGACGTGGCGCGGCGAAGATCTCGAACACGCTTGCGTGCTCGACGATTTCCCCGGCGTACATCACCGCGACGTCGTCGCAGATGTCGGCGACCACGCCCATGTTGTGGGTGATGAACATCATCGCGAGCCCATGGCTCTCGCACATCGAACGGAGCAGGTCCAATATCTGCGCCTGGATCGTGACATCCAGAGCCGTGGTCGCCTCGTCGGCAATCAGCAGTTGAGGGTCACATGAGATGGCCATCGCGATCATGGCTCGTTGCCTCATGCCTCCGGAGAACTCGTGTGGGTACCGCCTTGCCCTTGCAGCCGCGTTGGCGATACCGACCTCGCTGAGCAGTTCCACGGCGCGGGCCCACGCAGCTCGCCTCCCGAGACGTCGGTGCCGACGGAGCGCCTCCGAGATCTGTTCGCCTATGGTGAAGGCCGGGTTGAGGCTGGTCATCGGCTCTTGGAAGATCATCGCGATCCGGTCTCCGCGGATGTCGGCGAGATCCCGTTGGTTGAGCGCTCCGATGTCCGTTCCGCCTACGTTGATCGTCCCGCTGATTCGCGAGGTGCCCGGAGGCAGCAGCCGCATCATGGCCAGGCTGGTGACGCTCTTGCCGGAGCCTGATTCGCCGACGATCCCCAGGATCTTGCCTGGTGCGATGTCGAAGGACACCTGGTTAACCATGCGCTGCCAGCCGTGTTGGGTAGCGAAGTCGACCGACAGGTCCCTGACCGACACCGCAACGGCATTCTCGCCACCCTGGATCACAGGTGGAATTCCTCTCGCCAGAGTGCGATTCATGCCCGCCTCGTTTCGCGCCCCAGCGAGTCACGGAGGGCATCTCCCACCACGTTGATGGCCAGGACGACAACAGCGATCGCGATACCGGGGAAGACGATTAGATAGGGAGCCCGGTCCACATACGTGAACGCCCGTCCGACCATCGCCCCCCAACTTGCCTCCGGGTACTGGGCTCCCATCCCGAGGAAGCTGAGACTCGCCTCGACGAGCATCGCTCGGCTCGTCAGTAGGGAGAGCTCGACGATGAGCGGTGAACGCACGTTGGGCAGGACATGCGTGCGGATGATCCGACTGTCGGACGTGCCAAGGCTGCGCGATGCCTCGATGTACGTCTCGCGCTTCACCTCCATGACGGAGCCACGCACGATTCGAAGGATTCGTGGGGCGAACACGATTCCTATCGCGATCATCGCGTTGCGCAGCCCAGGTCCCAGCATCCCGACGATCGCGACGGCGAGGAGCAGACCTGGCATGCTCATGACCCCGTCATTGACGAAGGAGATGACCCGGTCGGTCAGTCCCCCGAAGTACCCGGCAATGAGTCCAAACGGAAGCCCGACAAGAACCGCGATCAGTGTTGCCTGGACGGCCGCCATGAGCGAGACCCTCGCCCCGAAGAGCAGCCGGGAGAGAACGTCACGACCGAGATCGTCGGTGCCGAGAAGATTCTTGGCGTCCGGGAACCGGAGGATGTTGCGCAGGTCCTGGATGTTTGGATCCATGGGGGCGAGTACCGGCGCCAGCACCGCGACGGTGACAACGGACACGAGGATGATGCCGGCCACGACACCAAGGCGTTGCCTGAGGAAACGCCCCAGGAATCGCTTCCAGGGCTTGGGGCGAGCGACGGCGTCGACCTTCTGACTCACCGACCCACGTTCGGAGCCGCTGCGACTGAACTGCGCCCAGACATCGGATGTGTCCTCAACCTCGTTCACACTCAACGGAATCACCTCATTTTCGGGTTGAAGACCCGGTAGGACAGGTCGACGGCCAGGTTGACGATCAACACGGCCGCCGCTGCGACCAGCACGGCACCTTGGATGACCGGTATGTCGCGCTGAAGGACCGCAGTCACCGAAAGGGACCCGAGGCCCGGGATCCCGAAGACCTGCTCGACGATCACCGAGCCGCCGAGCAAGAAGGCCATCTGCAGGCCGATGACAGTCATCAAGGGCACGCCGGCGTTCTTGAGTGCATGCTTCAGCAGGACCGATGTCCCATACAGACCCTTCGCTCGCGCCGTACGGATGTAGTCCTGCTCGAGCGTGCCGATCATGGCGCCTCGAAGCTGGCGCGCGATCTCGGCCGCTGGGGCGGCGGCGAGGGTCAGGGCAGGCATGATCGTGAACTTGAGCCACTCCACGGGATTTTCGAGAAAGGGCGCATACCCCGACGACGGCAGGATCCGGCCGTAGACCGCGAAGGCGAGGACGAGCATGAGTCCGAGCCAGAAGGAGGGGACGGCGATACCCAACGACGCGACGACCGTGATCACTCGATCGGTGACCTTGCCACGGCGGGAGGCGGCGATGATGCCCGCCGGTAGTCCAACGAGGACGGCCAGAACGATGGCCAGAAGCGCGAGCCCGACAGTGACGGGCAGCCGGTCCCCGATGAGCATCGACACAGGGGACCCCCCCTGCATGGAGACTCCGAGATCGCCATGCACAAGGGCTGCGAGCCACTTGGCGAACTGCACCAGGACTGGGTCATTGAGACCTAGGCGTTGGCGTGCCTCCGCGACCTGCTCCGCCGTCGCTCCCTCCCCCGCAGCCACGTGTGCAGGGTCTCCCGGGATCAGCAGGGTCAGCAGGAAGGTGATCGCAGAGACGAGCCCCAAGAGACACAAGAAGTTAAGAAGCCGCTTGGTAATCGGGAGCATATCTAGACCTTGTCCTCTGTCCCTGCTTGATCGTAATGCGGGTTCCCGAGAACCCTTATCGGACTTTTGCATGGGATTACTACTTATTACGAAGCTGAGAATGCCTGAAGGTCTGGACTCCGTCAAGACCCTGGTCAGCCTGCGGACCTTGAAATGCCGCGGGAGCCCCGAGCCGTCAACGACGGGCAGCCACAGCCCTCAGGGTGCGGAGGCCACCGGGATCGCCGGCGGTCGTGGGCGCGATGCAGACCTCGTCGACCCCGGCTTCGAAGTACTGCTCGATTCTGGTCCAAACTTCTTGGGCGGAGCCGGCGACGCACGTGGCTGCGATGATCGCCGAGTCGGGCATGGCGGCTCTGAGGTCCTTGGGGTGCGGCCGACTCCTCGCGTAGTCCACCAGCTCGCCGAATCCCGCCGCGACGAACATGTCGGAGTAGCCGGGGGCCGCGAGGTAACCGGTCTTGCTCCGTACCATCTGGGCGCGGTCCGCCTCGGTCGGGTCCACAGATGCAGCAATCCACATGGCGACAGTCGGCCGCGGGCGGCCGGCCGCAGCCGCGGCCGTCTCGATATCGGCGCAGAGCCGTCGAGCGGCGTCAACGGTGACCATGTTGAGAAGGACGCGATCGGCTCGCGCCGCCGCTACCCCAATCGCCCTCGACCCGAACGCCGCAACCGAGAGCCTCGACGTGGGGGGTGGAAGCCGCAGGTGAAAGCCGCTCGTTCGAACCGTCTCGCCTTCGAAGTAAACCTTGTCCCCGCGAAGCAGTTCGCGCAGGACGACTGCCGACTCGTCGAGGCGCTTCGCAGACCGCGTGCGGTCTCGTCCGTGCCACTGGCCCACGACGACGTCGCTGGAGGTTCCGAGCGCGACGTTGACCGGACGCCCTATCGCGAGCGAAACGGTCGCAGCCCCCATCGCAACATTCACGGGCGTCCGGACGGACACCGGGAACGGACCGACCGACGGGATGATCTGCTGAGTCATCGTGCCAATTGCTGTCGCGAGGGCGAACGCGTCGAAGGTCGCCATTTCGCCGATCCACAGCTCGCCGAATCCGAGCTGATCGGCAGCCTTTGCGGTCTGGAACGCCTCGGCGGGCGGCCGATCCTGCCAGAGGCCGAGGGTGACGTTGACCACGCCCATGCCCGGCACCTAGATCCTCTCGAGCAGCGTCGCGGCACCAACGCCGGTGGCTCCGCTGATGGAGACGATGCCGTACCGGCCTCCGGACCGCTCGAGCTCGTCGATGAGGTTGGCGACGAGGAAGGGGCCGGTAGACCCGAACGCGTGGCCAATGGCGATCGTCCCACCGTTGACGTTGAATCGCTCGTCGTCGACATGTAGGTCCCGTTGGAAGCGGAGGCACAGAGCGCTGAAGGCCTCCGCGAATTCAAACCGATCAATGTCGTCCACCGAGAGCCCCGCACGCTGACAGACCCTCACCGTGGCGTCTTGCCCGCCGGTCAGCATGGTGATCGGGTTCGCCCCGACCACCGCTGTCGCCACGATTCTGGCTCGCGGCTCGAACCCCAGTCGACAGACAGCCTGTTCATTGGCGACCACGACCACTCCGGCACCGTCAGCTAACGACGGGGAGGTCCCGCGTGTGTGAAGATGGCGGACCTCGCCGATGTTGGGGAACCTGGACAGGGCAACGGCATCCTGCCCGTCGTCACCCAATGCCGCAAAGGCCGGTTCGAGGCTGCGGAGACCAGCCAGGGTTGTGGACGGGCGAATGTGCTCGTCCGTCGCACACGTGACGGCACCGTCCGGGCTGGTGATCGCCACCATTGAGCGGTCGAACCGCCCCGCGTCACGCGCGCGGGTAGCGCGCTCTTGCGTCCGCAGGCCGAACGCGTCGAGCTCATCCCGATCGAATCCCTCGATGGTCGCCACCACGTCTGCGGCAACTCCCATGTGCAGCGCGCCGATGGTGCCGCTCACGCCGGGATCGTTCCACAAAGGACCACCGTCCGAGAACATGGGGACGCTCGACAGGGACTCCACACCACCGGCAACGATGAGATCGTCGTCACCACTTCTCACGCGCGCCGCTGCGTTGTGCAGGGCCTCCAGCCCGGACGCGCACGCTCGGCTGACTGTCGCACCAGGCACCGTGTCGGGCCATCCCGCCATGAGGGGTGCGATCCGACCGAGGTTGGAGCCCTGCCCCAGGTTCTGCCGCGCCGCCCCGACGACGACGTCGTTCACGTCCTCCGGGTTCAGGCGAATGCGCCGGGGCAGCTCATGCAGGAGCGCCACCAGGAGGTCGGTGGGGGTCGAACTGGCCAGCGCTCCAGCCGGGGTTGCCTTAGCACGCGGCGTTCTGACGGCCTCCACGATGAAAGCTTCCTTGCTCACAATGCACTCCCTGACGTTGGCGACAACGCCCTACCGAGGGGGTCACCTGGGATCCATATGCGAGTCACTATGAGTTAAGGAGTCAGCAATGTCAACCACCGAACCACGATGTGAGCCGAAGCGGCCCACGATGAGTTGGTGAAAGGCGGCACGCGAACACGAAGATCCCCAGTCAGGCGTTGTCCCCGCAGGGCGACGTCGAAGGGCGAATTACTGCAGAGTCAGAAGTTCGATCCGAACGTCTGAACGGCGCAGCACTGCCTGGCAGTGACTGCAGGCAAGTTCGGCCAACAGCTTCCGGCCACAAGCGTCATGCATGATCTCGAGGGACGCCGGGCCCACATGGCGCGCATGCTCGTCCGCCCAGCGGGCGAACTGGATAAGCACGGCGTCGAAGGCGCGACCCTTCTTGGTGAGCCGGTACTCGCTCCGGTTGGCGCTGCCCTCGAGGTCACGAATCTCGAACACACCGAGCTCGACGAACTGCGCCAGTCGCGCTGACAGGACTGTGGGCGGGATCCCGAGGAACTTCTCGAACTCGTTGAATCGACGCCTTCCGAGAGATGCCGCCGCCATCAGTGCGATGTTCCATCGATCGCCGAGCAACGCCAACGTGTCAGCCGTAAACCCTATCGGCGGGGTCGTGCCCATTGTCCGGCCCTGTCGGTGTCGCCGGGGTACGGTGCCGACGTAACCGAGGCGCTCGACAGGCCTCCGAACAGACGTGCCTCCCATGTTGACGGGGAGCATGCACTTCCCGCAGACGAGGACGGCGCTGGCATTCGCGCCACACGACCCGTGTACGAATTCAGACGTCTCAGCGTCTCCCCAACGACCCTGCCATGTCCAGGCCGCCAGGAAGATCCGCCACGTAGCCCTACCTGCTCTGGACGGAGAATACTCGTAGCGAAGACGGCCGTCCTTGTACGGCGTCTTGACGAGCAGTCCCCCCTCGGTCATCGTTACCAGCCGCTTCGCCAGAATAGAGTCCGAGACGCCGATCGCATCTCGGATCTCCAGATAACGACGGTTACCTCGAAGGACGCACTGCAGGATGAGGAGCGTCCAGTGGTCGCCGAGCAACGCCATCGTCTGGCCCAGAGCGCTCGGCTGCTGTCCTTCGAACACGTCTCGTGCTTGGCTCGTCATCGCATCCACCACCTCATCTGATCATCTCCACGGCCGGTGCAGGCTCGAGGGCGTCCGACTCCCCTGAACATCGGACGAGGGCCCGTCCAAGCACGTCACCCCGTAACAAGGCCGCAAAGGCGTGTGGGAGGCTCCGCATCCCGGAGTACACCGTGGCGACCGATTTGAGGGATTGGCTCTCGTCTGCCTCCCGCACCAAGGCCTCGAGTCCGCAGCGCGCCTCGGGATGGTCGGTTACCGACATGCCTATGAGGGTGAGTCTCCTGCGGATCAGGTCCGACGAGTCCTCGAGGACGGGCCGGTGGGGGACACCGCCGGACCGACCCATGAGGACCACTCGCCCTCGGTCCCGCAAATGGGCGATGCCTTGCCGCAGATGATTACCGCCCACCAGGTCCAGATAGAGGTCGAGGCCCTCGGGGGCAAGGCGCTCGAGCTGGCCGTCCAGATCGTTTCGTCGGTCCATCACGGCCGGCAGATCGAGGTCCTCGCGCAACAAGGACAGACGTCGTGCGCCCGACGCGCTGGCGACCACCTTCGCGCCGAGAGCGCGGGCAAGCTGCACCGCACACGTGCCGACACCCCCTGCCGCCGCAGAGATCCACACCGTCTCGCCGCGCTTCAGTCCGCCCACAGCCACCAGGCCAACATAGGCCGTGAGGCCCGCGTGGCCCAGCAGGGTCAGCGCACGGAGATCGTCAACGTCGTCGCCCAACCGGGTGAGTGCGGTACCCGGATGCGCCGAGCGGGACGCCCATGGCAGCAGCCCGACGACCCTGGTGCCCACTGGCAGGCACCCATCCCGGGAACGAGTCACACGGGCGACTGCGTCACTCGCCGGCACGTCACCAATGTCGACAGCCGGTCCGAGCGTGGTGGACCTGCCAGTCGCCAAGCGCGATCGGAGCCCGGCGTTGAGCCCGAAGCACTCGGGTCGCACCTCGACCTCACCTGCCGCCAGCGCGACCGGAGGAAGCAGTTCATCGACCACCGCAAAATCATCTGGCCGCACCGTCGCCAGCGGCTTGCGAGCCAGTCGTATGCTCTGCTGCTCGATCTCGACCATGCGATGTTGCCCCTCGGCCCCGCTACCTCATGCCCATATGTAACTTCGTGTTTCGTAGCATACTGGAGTCTGGGAGGGGCGCACCTCGCGCCATCATCCGGCCACCCATGCCTCGCGCAGACGGCGCTTGTCGACCTTGCGGCTGGCACTGACGGGAAGCTCGCGAACGAACCTGATCTCCGTCGGCTTCTTGTAGGAGGCCAGCTGCGCTCGGACCCAGTCGATGATTGCCGATTCGGTCAATGAGTCGTCTCGCCTCACGACCGTCGCCACCACCGTCTCCCCCCATCGGGGGTGCGGAACGCCGAAGACCGCCGCCTGCTCGATACCCGCGTGGCAAGTGAGCACTTGTTCCACCTCTGCGGGAAACACGTTCATCCCTCCGCTGACGATCATGTCCTTGAGGCGATCGGTGATGTAGACGTATCCCGCCTCGTCGACGCGCCCGATGTCACCCGTGCGGAACCACCCGTCGCGCATGACCTCGTCCGTCGCCTGGCGGTCCTGGTAGTAGCCGGCGAACAGGGTCTCGGAACGCACTGCCAGTTCACCGGCATCACCCACCGCGGCCTCGCACCCATCCTGTCCAAGGACGCTCACCTCGGCGATGTGAACGGGACGACCCGACGAGGCATAGACGTCCTCGGCCGCTGATCTCGCCGTCCAGTCCTCAGGGGTGGTCCGGGTCACAGGCGCCCCTGTTTCGGTCATCCCGTAGGCCTCCAGGAACCGGCGTCCGACGACATCGACGAGCTCGCGCTTGGTCTGGGACGGCATCAGCGATCCGGAGTGCAACACGGTTTGAAGGGAGTCCAGGACCTCGGGGCGCTGCCTGACCGCGTCGATGAATCCCGGCGCGAGGGGCGTGGGGACCGACGTGGTCATGGATCCTTCGGCGATCATCCGATCGACCCACTCGTCGGCTGCGAGGTGACCCATGAAGGAGATCTCGCCACCGAGGTACAGGTGGGGCAGGAAGATCCCCCAGATCCCCGACACGAAGGAGAAGGAGCCCGTCGTGGCCATGCGGCCTCGGGGCACCAGACTCCAGTGCACCGGCATGTGACGAAGGATGCGCAGCATCGTGCGTTGTGTATGCGCAACGCCCTTCGGTAAGCCGGTCGTGCCACTCGTGTAGCCCACGAAGGCCAGATCGTCTGCATCGCGTGGAACGTCAGGTCGCGTCGATGAGCCGCTTGCGATGAGGTCTGCGTAGGCTACGGATCCGCGTGCCAGGTCATTGCCGATTCCGATCACCGGCACGCCACCATCGCCGATGAGGCCGGGGACCGCCTCAAGAATTGCTGAGCGGCCGTCGGTGTAGATGACGGAACTCGCGTCCGCGCGCTCAAGGATCGCGCCGACCTCGGGCGCCTGGAGTCGGTCGTTGATGTGGACCGGCACGAAACCACCCAGCAACGTCCCGACGTAGGCCTCCAGTGTTTCCACGCGGTCCTCGGCCATGATGCCCACGCGGTCACCCGCGCGCAGCCCCTGCGCACTCAGGCCATGTGCCAATCGCGTGGCATTCCGCAAGAGTTCGCGGTGCGTTCGGATGTCGCCTCTGGCGCGGACAGCGACAGCGTCACCTGCCCGTTCAATGGCGTCGCCAAGCAAGGACCCCAATGTCTCAGACCTCATTGACTGACCTCACTCTTCTTCTTGGATTGTCATTTCCCAGCCGGAATACGGTCGGCGGCACACGGCCGACTAGGCAACGAAGCGCACGACGGTCCCGCAGAGGGAGAAGGTTTCGCCCACGCGGTCAGGACGTGCGGCCCTGACATCAAAGGACGAGATGCCGATCTTTGAGCGATCCCCCGCCACGAGGCGCACGTGCCCGGACTCCAGCTCGAGAGTCGCTTGCCCGTCGTGCGTCACGCCAAGGATCGCGGCCAGCAAATTCGCGGTCTTCAGGGGATCGGGCACGACGCACTCCACTGACACGATCTCCGTGACGACGTCGCACGACACGCGCTCGAGGACGTCGGGCGCCCAGTGCCAGGACTCCCAGACCGGGATCTCATCGATCTCGACCAGCATGCCAAGGTCCCGTTGATCGAGCTGGACGACTCGGTTGCCGTCGAATATGCCGTCGAACGAGACGCGGATGCCGAGCTGCGCGCAGCGCTCGACGACGCCGTCGGCATCGTTGGTCTGAATCACCGTGAGATATGCGGCGTCGCCGCCCTTGCGCTCGAGCCAGCGGTGTACCCGCGACGAGTGGTCCACCGGGGCAAGCAGCTGAAGGTACGTCCTTCCAACCGTCAGAACCTCATCGACGAGGTTGAGATCGGCGATATACGGATCGTGGATGCCGGGAAGCAGGCCGAGCCGCTCTCGCGCATGCCGCACCGACCCCGGCAGGTCTCGGGTCGCGAGGACGACCATTCGCAGCGCCGCCCGCGGATGACGATGGAACGGCATGGGCGCCCCTTCAGATGGAGGAGTGATGAAATCTCCTCGAATTACTACAGGGAAAGAAGCCAGAGTGTCAATGCACCTCCCAGCACAGGGACGCACAACGCCTCTCTACCATCTGGCAGCAAGCCGACGTGAGACGCGCCGCTGACACTCGCCCATCTCAACCTTGTGGTCAGCACCCTTCATGCACTACATATATAGAAGTCTAATCGGCTGGATCGGCGATCCCCGCAAACTACCACAGCGTGTGCGTTGCCGCCCCGCCACTACCACTGGAGGGACCGCACATGTCAGCCGCAGCCACATCCGCCCTCGTGCTCAATCTTGTCGCGTGCGTCATGGCAGTCGTGGTCCTCATGGGGACGTGTCTGGCCGTCTCCGCGGTCCGCAGGGACTGGTCAACCATTGACGTGTTGTGGGGACTGGGGTTCGTCACCATCGCCGTGGCGTCGTTCGCCCTGTCCGGCGAGTGGGGTGACGACACTCGACGCATCCTCACGCTCGCAGCTACATCCGTCTGGGGCCTGCGCTTGGCGTGCTACCTGCTCTGGCGGAACCGAGCCGCCGAGGACCCGCGCTACACGGCGCTCCTGCGGAGGAACACCGGCCCACTCGTCCCGTACGTCATCCGTAGCATCTTCTGGCCCCAGGGACGGACGATGGTGATCACTTCGCTGCCGATCCAGGTTGCCATGTACCAGGACGCCCCAGTGTCGGGGGTCACCTGGGTGGGGCTGACCCTGGCTGCGGTCGGCATCACCCTCGAGACCGTGGGTGATGCTCAACTGGCTCGCTTCAAGTCCGACCCCGCGAATGCGGGCCGCGTCATGGACCGCGGGTTGTGGGGCTGGACACGGCATCCGAACTACTTCGGAGACAGCTGCGTCATGTTCGGGCTCTGGCTCATGGCCTGCGGCCACTGGCTTGGAATGGTGACCCTGATCTCGCCGGTCTACATGACCTACCGACTCATCCGCGGGAACGGAAAGGCACTGACTGAGAGGCGGATGGCCGCCAAGCGTGGCCAGGCCTACCTTGACTACGTCGAACGAACGAGCGGATTCTTCCCGGTTCCGCCCAGCCTGACCCGCGGCCGAGGCGCACGGAGATCTGAACCCACAACCCCAGCGCGGTGAGCCACCGTCAGGCGAACGCCGCAAGCCTAGACGCCGACCTGCTGGCGCCGGTCACGTAACCGGCGCCAGCAGGTCATGCCCGAGCCGAACCCGAGTTCCTGCGGCAGGAACTCCCACTCCGCAAACAGATCCACTCGATCCTGGTCGACAACGTGCTATGGACCGGGACCGAGGACGCGTCCGGCCATGTTGGCGAGCTCCGAGAACTGCAGGACTTCTGGATGGCCAGTCGGAGTCATGCCACGCGCTCGAAGATCGCAGCTAGGCCCTGACCGCCACCGATGCACATCGTCTCCAGCCCATAGCGAACCTGACGCCGCTGCATCTCGCGTGTCAGGGTGGCTAGAATTCGAGCACCTGTCGCGCCGACCGGATGGCCGAGCGAAATGCCGGATCCGCGGACGTTCAGACGATCGAAGTCATCCGTACCAAGTCCCCAGGTTGCTGTGCATGCCAGGACCTGAGCCGCGAACGCCTCGTTCAGCTCGATCAGGTCGATCTCCAAGAGCTTCAGTCCGGCCCGCTCGAGCGCGATCTCCGACGCCGGCACAGGTCCCAACCCCATAGTTGCGGGACCCAGGCCAGCGAGACCCCAAGAGACCAGCCGGGCGAGCGGACACAGACCGAGTTCCTCCGCTCGCGAACGAGTGGTCACTATGCATAGTGCTGCCGCATCGTTCTGGCCGCTGGCGTTTCCCGCGGTGACAGTCGCGTCGGGGTCGCCTCGACCGAGCACGGGGCGGAGCCCACTGAGGGACTCGACCGTCGTTCCGGGTCGCGGGTGTTCGTCAGCGGAAACGACTTGTTCGCCACGGCTACCCGGAACCGTGACGGGCACGATCTCCTCGTCGAAGACACCCTCGGACCGCGCCTGGACAGCGCGGCGGTGCGACTCGACGGCAAGCTCGTCTTGGGCCAGGCGGCTGATCCCAAACTCGCGGCGCAGGTTCTCGGCGGTCTCGAGCATGCCTCCGGGCACCGGGTAGTTCTTCCCGCCGGCGGTCACTCGACCTCGACCGAGTCCGTCATGAAGTGTGGTGCTGCCTGCGGTGCCCCACCGGACGTCGAAGGAGTAGTGGGGGACATTGCTCATCGACTCCACACCGCCAGCGACCGCGAGCCCGATACCGCCGCTCTTCACCAGGCTGGCCGCGGTCAGGACTGCCTGGAGTCCTGAGCCGCAGCGGCGGTCGATCTGCATGCCAGGGACCGTCACCGGCAGGCCCGCGTCGAGAGCGACGACCCGGCCGATCGCCGGTGCCTCGCTGGTCGGGTAGCTGTGGCCTAGGATCACGTCGTCGATCTGATGCCCTGCGAGCCCGGTCCGCTCCAGCAGCGCGCCGAGAAGCTGGGCGCCGAGGTCAGCTGCACTCAGCGGCTTGAGTGCTCCGCCGTAGCGCCCGATCGGCGTCCGGAGCGGTTCGCAGATGACGACATCGTCGCTACTGGCTTTCACATCAGCCTCCCGCCGGTGACCTCAAGAACGGTGCCAGTCATGTACGAGGACATGTCACTGGCGAGGAAGAGCGCGACATTCGCGATCTCGTCCACGGTTCCCGCACGCTGGAGCGGAATCTCGGCCATCTTCGACTTCCAGATGTGCTCGGGCATCGCCCGTGTCATCTCCGTCGCGATCAGACCGGGCTGAATGGCGTTCACCCGGATCTGGTCGCGAGCCATCTCCTTCGCGGCGGCCTTGGTCAGACCCACGACGCCGGCCTTCGCGGCCGAGTAGTTGGTCTGACCGAAGAACCCGACCTTTCCCGAGATCGACGACATGTTCACGATCGCGCCGCCTCGCCCCTGCTCACGCATGGTTGCGGCGGCGTGTTTGGTGCCGAGCCAGGCTCCCCGCAGATGCACCGCGATCACCTGGTCGAACTCGTCCTCCGTCATCTTGCGCATCGTCGCGTCCCGGGTGATGCCGGCGTTGTTCACCATCACATCGACGCCCCCGAAGGACTCGGCGGCGAAGGCGAGCAGCGCCTGGACCTGGTCCCCGTCGGTCACGTCGCATCCGAAGCCGCGCGCGACCTCAGCACCGATGCCCTTCGCGGTCAGCTCTGCCGCTGCGCCGTCGCGATCGCCGATCACGACCCGTGCCCCGTGGTCGACGAACAGCCGCGCGATGGCTTCTCCGATCCCTTGCGCGCCCCCGGTGACGACGGCGACCTTGTCCTGCAACACGGTTGTCATGAGAGTGCTTCCTGTCGTTGGCGGGTGACGTGCTGTTCAGCTGCGCCGCGGTCGAGCAGCGCTGCGGTCTCTTCTGGCGTGAGCCCGACCTCTGCGAGTAGGGCGCGCGTGTGCTGCCCGAGCCCGGGGACACTGCCCATCGCGGATTCGACGTCGTCGAACGTGATCGGCGGCAAGAGGGCCTCGATCGGGCCGCCTTCGGTCTCGACCGTGCGCCATCGTCGCCGCGCCTTCAGCTGTGGATGTTCGACGAGATCTTCGACGGTGCTGACCCGTGCCGCAGGAACGCCGGCCTCGGCTAGGCGAGCGTTCAGCTCAGCCGTCGTCCAGCGGCTGGTGAACTCAGCGACGGCCGCGTCGCAGGCCGCTCGGTTCTCTATGCGCAGCACGTTGGTGGTGAACCGGGGGTCGGACGCGAGGTCGGCGCTCCCGAACACCTCGCCGGCAAGAGTCCGCCAGCCGCTGTCGCTCTGGATACCGATGAGCACCTGGCCGTCGACGGTCGGGTACGCGTCGTACGGTGCGATGGCTGCATGGCTCAGGCCCATTCGGGGCACCTGCCGGTCCGCGTAGAGCTGGACGTACATCGGATGGCCCATCCACTCCGCAGTCGCCTCGAACATCGTCACTTCGATGGTCGCGCCGGCACCGGTCTGCTCACGTCGGAGTAGCGCGGCTAACACGGCCTGCGCGCAGTACATCCCTGAGGCGATGTCGGCAGTGGGGATGCCGGTCTTCACAGCGTGTTCGGCGGTGCCTGTGATCGACACGAGGCCGACCTCCGCCTGCACCAGCATGTCGTAGGCCTTGCATTGCTCCTTGTCGCCGCCAGCGCCGTATCCCGACAGGTTGACGACGACGAGTTCTGGCTTGGCGCGTCGGAGCGATGCGGCGTCAAGGTCCAGTCGTGCGGCGGCGCCAGGGGCGAGGTTCTGAACGAAAACGTCTGCTTCTGCGATGAGGCGACGCAGCACCTCCAGTCCGGACGGGTCCTTCAGGTCGATCGCCAGCGACTCCTTGCCGCGGTTCAACCACACGAAATGGGATCCGGTCCCGTGAACGAGGTGGTCATAGCCACGGGCCAGGTCGCCGTCGCCCGGTCGCTCCACCTTGATCACCCGTGCACCCAGGTCGGCGAGGTGGCGTGTCGCGAGTGGGGCCGCGACAGCCTGCTCCACGGCAACGACGGTGTAACCGTCCAGCGGGAGGCTCATGATGCTTCTCGCTTGGCCCGGCCAACCAGCCCGCCGCCGATGATCAGCCGCTGGATCTCGCTCGTGCCTTCGTAGAGCCGAAGCAGCCTTACGTCGCGATAAATCCGTTCCACCGGGACATGCCTCATGTAGCCGCCACCTCCGTGGATCTGGACTGCCAGGTCTGCGACCTTGCCGACCATCTCGGTGCAGAAGAGCTTCGCCACCGACGGCGCAATCCGGCGGTCTTCCCCCGATACGTACTTCTGCGCGGTGTCGCGAACCAGGGCACGACCAGCCATGACACCGGCCTGCTGATCGGCGATCATTGCCTGCACGAGCTGGAAGTCGCCGATGACGTTGTCGCCCTGCTTAGCGGTGGCGGCGTATGCGACTGATTCGTCGAGCGCGCGCTGTGCTGAACCGACAGCGAGGGCCGCGATGTGGACCCGCCCACGAGCCAGTGACGTCATTGCGGCCTTGTAGCCAACCTCAGGCTCGCCGCCGACCAATGCGTCGTCGCCGACTCGGACGCCGTGGAACGTAACGTCGGCGGTCCATGCTCCTTCCTGGCCCATCTTCGCGTCCTTCGATCCGATCTCGACACCGTCGGCGTCAGCGGGGACCAGGAACACAGCGATGCCATTTCCCCTGTCAGGCGCGGGCTGGACCCGAGCGAAGACGACGAACAAGCCGGCGATAGGAGCGTTGGTGATGAACTGCTTACCACCGTCGATCACCCAGCTGTCGCCGTCCCTCCGCGCTGTGGTGCGTAGTCCCGCGGGGTTGGAGCCGGCCCCGGGCTCGGTCAGTGCGAATGAGGCGATGACGTCGCCCGCTGCGATCGCAGGAAGCCACCTTGCCTTCTGCTCTTCGGTGCCGAAGCCGACCAGGACCTGTCCCGCGATCCCGTTGTTGGTACCGAACATTGAGCGGAGCGCAAGCGATGTGTAGCCGAGCTCCATTGCGAGCTCGACGTCCTGCGTCAGATCGAGACCGATGCCGCCCCATTCCTCAGGGATCGCGTAACCGAACAGCCCCATCTCGGCCGCCTGTTTACGAAGGTCGTCCGGGATCGCGTTCCCGTCCATGATCTCGATCTCGCGAGGTACGACGCGACTGCGGACGAAGTCACGGACCTGGGCGAGGACATCAGCGAAGACGTCCGGTGCGACAAAGGAAGTGGTGGCCATGCCAGAAGCATCACCCCGTAGATTATGTTCAGTCCAATACCTAATCGACTACGCAGTTATCCTGCTTGAGCATGAAAGGCTGGCTGTCATGGACGTCGTCCAACTGCGGAGCTTCATCGCCGTAGCGGAGGAGCTCCATTTCGGACGAGCGGCCGAACGTCTCCACGTCGCGCAGCCGCCGTTGAGTCGCACGATCCAGCAGTTCGAGCGAGAACTCGGAACGAGACTGTTCGACAGGAGCACGCGGTCCGTCCGACTCACCGCTGCCGGGCAAGCACTGCTGGAGCCCGCGTACCAGGTCATGGAGTCGATTCGGCGGGCGGAGGCAGCGGTTCGGGCATCCGACAGTGGAGAGGTGGGCCTGGTGCGCCTTGCATTTGCGGGCGTGTCGTCCTACCAGCTGGTCGCCGAGTGGGCGAGGGTCGTTCGACAGCACCGACCTGGGATCCGCCTGGAGCTCTACAGCCAGAACTTCGCATTGCCAGCTATGCGCAAGCTCATCAACGCTGAGGTCGATGTCGCGCTCGGCCGTTGGGATCTCATCCCAGCTGGCATCGGGTCGCGGATCGTGTCGAAGGACTCGCTCGTCGTTGCGTTGCCGGACACACATCGTCTCGCTCAGGCTCCGAGCCTCGCGATCGCGGATCTTCGCGACGAGGACTTCATCTCCCTGCCGCCCTATGAAGGTGCAGTTCTGCCCGATAGGTTGCGGAGGCTGGCCCACGAGGCCGGCTTCTCGGCCAACGTTGTCCAGATCGCACCCGATACCCAGTCCGCGCTTGCACTGGTCAGTGCGGAGGTCGGCTGTCACCTGACATTGGCGTCGGTAGCGAGGCACGCGAGCCAGACCCATGTCGAGTTCGTCCATCTCGAGAACCAGACCCTCGATGTGGACCTTCAGTTGGCTTGGCGATCCGATGACGGCAGCCCGGCACTGCGATCAGTGCTTGCACTTGCGGACGAGTTCCTCGCCCCCGATCGCGAGTGAAGCGGGGACGTTCACAAAGCGAACCCTCGTCGATCTCGCCTCAACGGTGTCGTCGACCGCTACGAACCGCGACCCCACATCCGCCTCGAGACAGGCATGATCGGCGCCGACTTGGACGAGGTCGGCCGGTGGGTGCGGCGAGCCGGCCGCGGCCGGGCCACCGGGTCGCGGCAGGTTGGTGGTCAGATATCAGGTGCTCGCATCCGGCAGCGTCGCCGGATCGGTGGTGGCGATCACCAGCCGGTAGGGCTCATCGGGACCCCACGAGCCGAGCCGGGCGTCAGCCGCCCACCAGATCTCGGTGTGGCCGTCACGGAAACGGCGCTGCACGCGCCTCCGGTCGCCGGGATGCCCCGGGCCACCCCAGGCCAGGGCGCGGGCGGCATCGATCGGGGTGTGATCGGCGTAGGCGGGCGCCCCCAGGCCCTTGCGCCGCTTGAGCGCCAGCACATACGCGACTCCCAGCCCTTTTCAGGCTCGAACGGCCTCCTCCGCCAGGGGAAGATTGGAGACTAAAGCGGGTGTCGCATGTTCGAATCATGCCGGGAGCACTCTCTTGACCAGTGATCACGCCTTTGACCTGGACATTCCCTTGATCGCTGCTGGTTGATTCAACGCAGCCGTAGGCCGCTGTATGCAGCCGTAGGTCAATGATCGCGAACCATGTGCGAACCACTCCCGCCGACGTTTCCCCAGGTCGCCCCGGGAACGCCGAGGAGGAGAACGGGCGCCCCTTGGCAGTGCGGAACAGACGACCGTCGAGAGCGACGCCGTAGCGGTCGATGTGCTCTCGCAGAATCGCGACCAGTACGGGAGGGACGGGAAGAATCGGAGTGACGGCCTCGGAGCCTGGCGGCTCCTGCGGGCTGGGTCGGCTTGTCCTCGGATCATGTGGCCCATACGCGTCGTATGAACGCAGTGCAGCCGTCGACACATCGGAAGGCCACCGGTGATGGCACCGCGCCACGATCAGACCGTGCACGCGACCGTCTCCAGGGAGCCATGAGGCTGCGGTCAGGCTCGGCGTCGCGCCCACCGTGCCGCCGGAGGATGCGCTGGATCTGGATGGCCATAGGGCCCACAACGCCCGCATACACGCGGGCTGATACCGCGCTGCGTGCCACGAGCGTCCACACGGTGACGAGCGAACCAGTCTGCCTTGTCGCCGCTGTCACTTGGTCACCGAACCACCGTGATCTGCGGAGACGTTGGTGACAGGCCAGATGACACTGCCCGTGCCGGAGTAACCTGGGGTCGTGGGCACCAGTGAAGATCAGGCCCACGTCGGTCCAGGGTCTGTTGCGGACCGGAGCTGAGGACCGGGAACGCCGGCGTCGACCGGAGGGGCGAGGGCCAAGGCGTGATCATGCCGCCGGCCACTTGGCTGGTCAACGACAAGAGAGATCCATCGTTAACTCTGACCGCCAGTTGCGACAAGACAGGACGGTCTTCGAGTTTCGAGGGGGTTCGTGGCCATGTTCGATCGATTCGAAGAGTTCGACATCTCTACCGCGGGTACGTCGATCCACGGACGCCGAGGCGGCAACGGCCCGCCTCTGCTGCTCCTGCACGGTATTCCGGAAACGCATCTGATGTGGCATCGGGTAGCACCCGACCTCGCCGAGCGCCACACCGTCGTCGCCACCGATCTGCGTGGGTACGGCGACAGCGGCAAGCCGCCCAGTACCGCCGATCACGAGCCCTACAGCATGCGCGCGATCGGCCGTGACCAGCTCGAGGTCATGCGGCATCTGGGCTACGACCAGTTCAGCATCGTGGGACACGATCGCGGGGCGCGCTGCGCCTACCGTCTCGCGCTGGATCACCCGGATGCTGTTCTCCGGCTCGCCGTCATGGACGTCGTTCCCGTCGGCGACGCGTACAACCGTGCCGACAAAAACTTCAGCCTCCTCTACTGGCAATGGTCCTTCCTCGCCGCGCCAGAACCGGTACCGGAACAGTTCATCAACGCGGCACCGGCCAACCTGGTCGACTTCATGCTCAACACGTGGTCCGAGGTGGAGGACGCTTTCCCGACCGAGGTACGCGGCGAGTACGTCAAGAAATTCAACCACCCCGATACGGTGCACGCCATCTGCGAGGAGTTCCGCGCATCCCCAACCTTGAACTACCAGCAGGACGAGGCGGATCGCGGGATCCGGAAGATCTCCTGCCCCGTGCTCTTCCTCTGGAGCCAGCGCGGTTCGGTCGCGAAACTTTACGATGATCCGCTCGCGATATGGCAGGAGTGGGCCGATGACGTTCGCGGCGGCCCGGTACCAGTCGGTCACTTCATTCCGGAAGAGGCACCCGAGGAGACCACACGCCAACTGCTGAATTTTCTGCAGTAGTGCGGGATCGACGCGACTGCTCGACGTGCCGGGGATTCACTGTCTATCCGCAACGACCATCGGCGGTTCCGAATATGGCGCAGCCAACCGCATCGTGGTCGTCGACGACCACGTTTACCTGACTGGATGGAACGCATGGAAGGAAGTCAACACCGGCACCGGATAACCAACGCGCAATGCAGGAGGGACGCCACAGATGGTTTTCGTCCGCGTACACCTGATCAAAGGACGTTTGAGTGCCGCACAGAAGGAGGAGCTGGGTGCGAAGCTGATCCAAGCCGTCTCCGATGTCGAAGGCTTGGTCAACAACGAACACCATAAGGAAACATCCTGGGTACAGTTCTATGAGTTCGAGCCCGAGAACTGGTATGCCCCGGCCAATCTCGCCGGAGCCAACCCTGACTCCCGAATCCAACTCGACGTCATCACGCCACAGAAACTACTCGGCTTCCCCGAGGAAGCCCGCGCCGTGATGAACAAAACCACCGAAGCCGTCCGGTCGGTCCTCGGCCCCGGCGTCCTGCCCGCGCACGGACCATGGGTGCACGTCCACATCATCCCGTTTGACCAATGGGCGCTGGACGGCCGCATACCTGACTGGGAGGGGTACCGCGCCCAGCTGCGCGCCGACACCCCAGAACAGGCCGAGGAGGCGCTGGCCATCGCCTACGGGCCAGGCCGCCACACCGGCGTCGGATGGATCTAGGGCCTGTTTTATAACTGCCCGCTCTGGAGATCATCGACTCCCGGATCGCCGACTGGAAGATCACTCTGGCCGACACGATCGCCGACAACGCCTCCTCCGGCGGCGGCGGCGTGGTGCTCGGCACCCGGCCGACGGCCGCGATCGTCGGTCGGGGAACATCGGCACCGACCTCGTCACTTCCCCGCGGCCAGGTCGCGATCCACGATCACCGCCACCTTGCCCGGTACGCCACGACCCGCCTTCAGCGACTGCAGTCCCGCATTGATCGCCTCGACGGTGCTGTCGATGGTCTGGCTGACGTGCGGGACCACAAGTCCCTGCGTCGCCCACTCCATCGCCAGAGCCATCCCGTGGTGGAGAAAGGCATGCGCCTCGCTGTCGAGCGTGGCGGGTTCGGAGAAGTAGCGCAGCAGATTGATGTTGACATGCTTGGCGCCGCGCTCGGCCAGGATGGCATCCACCGGGCTGTGCGTTTCGACCAAGCGTGTCGTCTTGCCGGGGCCGACGCCGAGCACGATCCAGCTGCCGCCCCGCCGGACGGTCTTCGCGGTCTCGACAAAGCCCTGCTCGCGGTAGGTGGCGTCGAAGACGAGGTCAACGCCCCGGCCACTGGTCAGCTTCGCGATTTCGGCGGCAATGTCGTCGTGCTTATAGTTGAAAATGTGATGGGCGCCGGACTGCCGGGCCAGTGCGATCGATTGCGGCGTGCTGCCGCTGCTGATGACCAGTCCGGCCCCCAGGGCGCGCGCCGCCATCTGCACGGCGAGATGCCCGACGCCGCCCCCACCGCCCGGGATATAGACCGTGTCACCGGCCTGGACGGCCCGGTAAAGACTCGCAAAAGCGGACAGGAAGCACATCGGAAGCGCCGCCGCATCGCGGAAGCTCAGGGATGGCGGCTTGCGGACGGTGAGGAATTGGCGTGCGACGGCATAGCCGCCTTCGCCTCCGCTCCCGCCCGTTGCGACCCAGCCGCCATCACCGTTCAAATCGGCCATGGCGGCCACCGCGTCGCCGACGGTTACGCCACTCACACCATGGCCCACGGCGACCACCACGCCAGCGAGGTCAAGACCGAGAACGACGGGGGGCGTCCGTCCCATGAAATTGAGGTCGGCCAGCTTGTACTCCAGCGGGTTGAGCGACGAGGCGGCGACGCGGATCAGAACCTGGTCGGCCGCCGGCTGCGGGACGGGAACACGCACCGCCTCAAGCGGCAGCCCAGCTTGGTCTCTTGTGTAACCGACGCCGGGAAACGTCTCCGGAATCGTCTGAGTCTGCTTCATGTTCCGCTTCCATCTGAGGACATGCCCGGCCCGCGACGGCCGGCAGGACGGGCGCGATTTCGCGTTGGATCTCGAGGAGCACCCGACCGAACGGCCTAGGCAACTGAACGACGCGGCCGACGACGGCACGAGCTGGCTGATCAACGACGAGTAGGTTCTTCAGCGACGTGGATCCGACCGTGGAGCCGCGCCACACGTCGGTCAGCTGCGACTCGTTGTGATTGGCCTACTCTTGCCGGCGGCGTGGCAGGCTGGAGGACGCTGGCGCATCCGCGTTGTGGAGAGCGCGCCCGGCCGGGTCTGAGTGCCATCGGGCAGCTCGTCGTTGGAGCAACACGCATCAGTACCAGGCCAATTCACCAGCCTTCCCGAGTTGGGCCAAATTAGTCCGCAAGTCAGCGAGCTGGCGCGGGACAGCGCGCCGTCTTAGGCGTCGAACATCGCGAAGAGGGTGTTGAGGCCTTCCGCCAGGAGCGGGTGCGTGAAGATCGCGTCCGCCATGGCGGTGTAAGTGAGCTTGCCCAGCATGGCGACCTGGATCATGGTCATGATCTCGCCGCCTTCACTGCCGAGGACCGCGCAACCCAGGATCCGCCCACTGTCCGCGTCGACGACGGCCTTCATGAAGCCGCGCGTCTCTCCTGTCTCGATGGCCCGAATGACGGCGCTCATCGGGAGCTTCGCCACCCGGATCGCGCGTCCTTGCGCCCTGGCCTCACGCTCGGTCATGCCGGCGCGGCCAAGCTGCGGGTCGATGAACACCGTGTACGGGACGATCCGGTCCCGCGTGCTCGCCTTCTCGCCCCTGATGAGGTTGGCGTGCAGGATGCGGTAATCGTCGTAGGAAAGGTGGGTGAAGGCCGGGCCGCCCTTGACATCCCCCATCGCGTAGACGCCGGGGACACTGGTTTCCAGGTACTCGTCGACCTCGATGAGGCCGTGATCGTTGACACGGATGCCGGCCGCCTCGAGGGTGAGCGCCTCGGTATTCGGGATGCGGCCGATGGCCGACAGCAGATGCGAGCCTTCGAACTGTCGCTCACCGTCCTCCGTGCGAACGGTGAGGCGCAGGCAGCCGCCGTCGACCGACTCAACCCGGACCGGCGTCGACGAGACCAGGACCGTGATCCCGTCATCGCGCAAGATAGCGGCGACCTCGTCCGAGACGTCCTCGTCCTCGAGCATCATCAGACGCGCGGCGCTTTGGATGATGGTCACCTCGCTGCCGAACCGGCGGAACATCTGCCCGAACTCAAGCCCGATGTAGCCGCCACCGAGGATGATCAGGTGCTCCGGGAGCTCGTCCAACTCCATGATCGATGTTGAATCGAGCACGGGGACGTCGCCCGCGCCGGTGATCGCCAGCGGCTTGGGCCGGGCACCCGTGTCGATGACGACCACCGGCGCGCTGATCTGCCGCGTCCCGCCGTCCGTCAAAGCGATCTCGACCGTCCTCGGCCCCGTGAAATGGGCCTCGCCTTCGATCACGTCAAGCCCGTCCTGCGCCAGACGGCTCACGTAGTTCTGCCGCGCGCCGGCGACCATGGCCCGTTTACGCTCGCGCACCGCGGCCAGGTCCACCGATACCGAACCAATACGCACGCCGTACTCCGTGCCGCGGCGCGCCTGGTAGGCGAGGCGCGCGCTGGCGACCATCGTCTTGGTCGGGGTGCACCCCCTGTTGACACAGACGCCGCCGAACTGGTCACGCTCGGCCAGCGCCACCTTCTGGCCCGCCTTCGCCAGCTCGACGGGCAGGAACCGGCCGCCCTGGCTGGTCCCTATCACGATCGCGTCGTAGCGCTCATCGGCCATTGCATCTTCTCCCCGCGCCGTCTTCCGCATGCGTCACCAGCTGTCGTACGCCCCGGCGGATCAGTTCCTTCTCCTTCTCGTACCCGCCCGCGGGGCGCAGGGCCGCCGGCGGGGAGCCCACGCCCCCGTCTCCACCAGACCTTTGCCCGCTTGCGCGCGATGTACCAGCCGAGTTGGGCCAAATTGGTGCGCAGGCCACACCCGCCACACCGGCGGATGCCATGACCTCTATAGAGGCTTGAAGCAAGTCAGCCCGGGCAAGCAGTCGACTCCGCCCACGCTCTCCTGAAGCGGGTGTCGCATGTTCGAATCATGCCGGGGGCACTCTTCTGACCAGTGAAAACACCCAGTGACCTGGGCTTTCGCTTTTCGCTCCTCGACAGTCGCAGGCAGCTCGATGCCGCTGTAGGCAGCTGTATGTCAGCGGTCACGGAGCATGCACGTGATGATCTTGACTACGTTTTCCCAGGTGTGACCGGCGACTCAGACGTCCGTGGAGCGAGCCGGCGCTCTCCGATGAAGATCATTGTGCGGAGGCCGTCACATCAACCACCGGTTGAGTACGACATGCGGACCGGCGAAATGCAGACGGCCCCGGAACGAGCCCAGGGCCCCGGCGTGTTGATGTCAGGAGTGGTTCGTAGCAAGGCGGTAGCAAAGCTCTAGCCTAGGTGTTCATGAAGATATGGCGTCCGGTGGCATAGGCCCTCACACGAAGACACGCCCGAGCGATGACGCGCCGCCCGGCGAGTAGTGTGGTCCACATGCGGATCGAGGACTACGCCCTCATCGGGGACACGCAGTCAGCCGCCCTCGTCGGTCGCGACGGATCGATCGACTGGCTCTGCCTTCCCCGGTTCGACTCCCCCGCATGCTTCGCCAAGCTCCTCGGCGACGAGTCCAACGGGTTCTGGCGGCTGGCCCCCGCCGGGCACGAGATGGCCACGCGACGCGCGTACGCCAACGACACGCTGATCCTCGAGACCGTATGGGAGACCTCCACAGGGACCGTCAAGGTCATTGACTTCATGCCCCCCCGGCACGACAACCCCGCCCTGGTCCGGATCGTGGAGGGCGTGTCCGGGACGGTGGACATGACCACAGAGATCAGCATCCGGTTCGACTACGGCAGGATCATCCCTTGGGTCCGCCGCTTCGACGGCCGCCTCCACGCCATCGGCGGGCCCGACTCGGTCTGGATCGACGCCCCCCTCCACCTGAAGGGCAGCGGCGATCGGCACACCGGCACCTTCACGATCGCCGCAGGGCAACGCCGGTCGTTCGTGTTCACGTGGCACCCCTCGCACCAGCCGGAACCCCACTGCATCGATCCCAGCGAGCAACTTACCAAGACCAGCCTTTTCTGGGAGAAGTGGGTCTCCCGCTGCTGGCTCCCAGGCCGCTGCCGCGCCGCCGTGGTCCGCTCCCTCATCACGCTCAAGGCGCTCACCTACAGCCCGACCGGCGGCATCGTGGCGGCTCCCACCACGTCGCTGCCCGAGCATCTCGGCGGGGTGCGTAACTGGGACTACAGATATTGCTGGCTGCGCGATGCCGCGATGACACTCAACGCCCTGACCGAATCCGGATACGTCACCGAGGCGGGCGCCTGGCTTGACTGGCTGCTCCGCGCCATCGCGGGCCGCCCGGAGGACCTCCAGATCATGTATGGCGTGGCAGGCGAAAGGCGCCTGCCAGAGCAGACGCTCGACTGGCTTCCCGGCTACGAAAGCTCCCGGCCGGTGCGGATCGGCAACGGCGCGGTCAGCCAGCTTCAGCTCGACGTCTACGGCGAGGTGGTCAACTGCTTCTACCGGGCCCGTAAGCTGGGGATGCCGGCCCACGACTACGCCTGGTCCATCGTTTGCCAGTTGATGGACTTCCTGGAGCGCAGCTGGGCCCAGCCCGACGAGGGCCTGTGGGAGATTCGCGGCCCGCGGCGGCACTTCGTCCATTCCAAGGTCATGGCGTGGGTGGCGGCCGACCGGCAGGTACGGGCGATCGAAGAGCTCGGCCACACCGGTCCCCTCAAGCGCTGGCGGACCATGCGGGACCGGATCCACGCCGAGGTCTGCGACAAGGGCTTCGACCCCGAGCGCGGCACGTTCACCCAGTCGTACGGCTCTCGCGAACTCGACGCGGCGCTGCTCCTCATCCCGATCGTCGGCTTCCTGCCTCCTGAGGACCCCCGGGTCATCGGCACGATCGACGCAATCGAACGCGAGCTGATGACCGACTGCTTCGTGCTGCGCTATCCGATCTCCGAGAGCAACGACATCGACGGCCTGCCCGGAGCCGAAGGCGCCTTCCTCGCCTGCAGCTTCTGGCTGGCCGAAGCGCTCGACCTCATCGGCCGCAAGGACGAGGCCAAGGACCTGTTCGAGCGGCTGCTGGCCCTCACCAACGACGTGGGCCTGCTCGCCGAGGAGTACGACCCCGTCCAGGCGCGCCATCTGGGCAACTTCCCTCAGGCGTTCACCCACCTCCATCTGATCCATACGGCCCTGGCGCTCAGCTAGTGCCGCCCGGAACGTTCACCGGCTTGATGCTCACGCCAGGGACAGGAGTGCCGGTTTGATGTGATCACACATCCGATGCGGCACAGGAAGGCGCAGTAGCGGGCGGGAACGCACGCCGCGCGATCCTGGCAGGGTCGGAGTCGACCCTGCCGCTCCACCCGGCCCGCCATCACTGCCTGGTACGAACGCTGGCTCGACTTCGTTCTCGCCGGCCATGCCAACCTGAACTGGTTCGCCGAGCAGTTGGCCGGAGACCTGGAGGCGCTGACGGCTGCACTGCTGACCCATCCGGCCCCCACATGGCGACGGGCCGCCGCCTGCACTCTCATCACCTATCCACGACCAGGGTCGCGCCCGCTGCGCCGTACATCTCGCCGATCTCCACGGAGCGGCCGGTCAGCTGGGACACCGGGCCGCCGAGGAACGGCCGGAAGCCACCGGGGCGGAAGCGCGTGCCGAGCACGCGGCCACTGCCCCGCATCGTGTAGGAGAACCCGCCCTTGATCACTCCCGCGATCCGGTGGAAGTTCTGGGTGATCGTCATGTTCACGATGGGTTGCGAGACGATGCGCTGTTCGTACGGCTCGGCGAGGTCGGTCCAGGTGACGACCCAGAAGTGCTCCACATACGCCGAAATTTCGAGCGATGGCGCCTGACGGGCGAAATCGAAGGCGGTAAGCCCCGCGTACGGGTCGACCCAGCCGCGCTGTCGCGTTTCTACAAGCCTCGCCTGGGGTAGGCGGGGCACCATGGCTGCCATGGACGAAATGATGCCGCTGATGACGCGCGCCACCGAACGTACCTCAGGATTGGTGCGCGCGGTGCGGCAAGAGCAGTTCGGGTCGCCGACGCCATGCGCGAAGTTCGACGTCAAAGACCTGATCAACCACCTGGAGTGGGTAGCGGAGATGTTCGAGTCGCTGGGTCGCAAGGGGCCGAACGTCGAGCAGGGGCCTTACGCGGGCGACTTCCCCGAGCGAGCGGAGCGCATGCTGGCCGCCTGGTCGCGGCCCGAGGCATGGGAGGGGACCAGCCCCGGCATGGGCCTGCCGATGACCATGCTGGCCCACATGTACCTCGTCGACATGGTCGTGCACGGCTGGGACCTGGCCAGGGCCACCGGTCAGGAGTACGAGCCGGACCCCGAGGCCGTCTCGCGGGCGCTGCACTTCACTGACCAGATGGCGGAGACGGGCAGGCAGCGCGGCGCCTTCGGGCCGCCGGTGGCGGTGCCGGACGACGCCCCGCGGTTCGACCGCCTGCTCGGCGTCATCGGCCGGGATCCGGCCTGGACACCGTGATCTACTCCAGCCCTCCCGGGCGGACTCGGGCTTTTACTCCTGGCGGCTGTGGGACCACTACGCGATCCGGGAGTTGATGTGCCGGACCGCTGATGAGGCCGAGCACGACCCTGACCGGGTCAGCTTCATCCGGACCGTCCGGGTCGCCCGCCGCCGGATCGACGATCCGGCGGCCTTTTCCCCCTGACCGCCTATCCGCGATCACTGCTGCCGTCTTCGCCGAGATCCTGGGGGACTCAACCCGCAACGCCGGATGCGGACCTGTCCCCGCGTCGTCAAACGCGCCCGCCACAACTCCTACTGGGTCAAACGCCCCGGCGACGTCGGCATCACCCACACCAGCCCACCAACGATCAAGCTCGAAGAACTCCCGACGGTGGCTTAACTTAGCGGCATTGCGTCAAGGTCGAGAAAGATCGAGGCCAGTTCCTGCAGAGCCAGGGCTGAAGGATCAATCCTGATCTCCGTCTCTCCGAAGAGACGAAACCATGCCCAACTATCACCTATCCGGAATGAATGCCGCTCCGTATGGTGCGTTCATCTGCACCTTCCCTTTCTCCTGGCGAGGGGTACACGTGGGACTAAAGGCGCTGGTTCGACGGTGGTTCGAGGAGTGGTCTCAGGAGCGGACGGAATGGGAGTTCCAGTCCCGGGTGGATGCACGAATACAGGCATGGGAGAACGAGCATCTCAAACAACAACTCGACGCCTACTTCGACAGCCGGTTCAGCGCCCGACTCGACACACTGGTGCAAGCGCGTGTCGCCAACCGCATCGACGACCGCATCGACCGGCGGATCGCACAATGGCACCTCAAGACACGGACCCGACTGACCGAGGATGCGCAGCCCCCATCAGACGATGCGACGCCGTCCCTCCCACCTTCTGGGCCTGCGGAGGTCGAACTGGCGGAAACCCTTGTCACAGCACACGAACTGGCAAGTCTCCTCGGAAAGTCGAGCATCGGAAAGAAGTATGTACAGACGTTGCTCAAGGGGAAAGAAGCGGACCGGTCCGGTCGGACCTACAAATACAGGCTGGGCGAGGCGGCGGCGTTGATCCTTCTCCGCAGTCGCCGGGACCGCCGACGCCGGCGAGCGCACGGCGACCCGGGTGGTCAGGACTGAAGAAACGTAGAAGAAACTACCGTCGGCCAGAGGCTTTGACGGGTAGCGAAGCAGTGTGGCCACCCTGGTAGGGATCATGGGCATTTTCCGCGCCCCTGGAATGCCATCTGACGGCAGTTCTCGACGCAGCACAATGTCTGATATGCCGCAGGTTCGAATCCTCCCGGGGCCACTTCCTGATTTTGTGGGAATATCACGATCTGCCGGAATTTGACAGATCGGGACTGATCAGCGTTTGCGCCTCTTGCCGGGGCCGCTGTGGCGGCCGTGTGATCCGGGGGCCGGGGCAGATTCCGAGCCGAGGTCCCCGGGGATACCTTCGGAATATGACGATGCCCAAGGCCGTCCTGATCGACATCGACGGCGTGCTCACCATCTCCTGGCGGCCGATCCCCGGCGCGGTTCAAGCGCTGGCCTGCCTACGCGACATGGGCATGGCCGTCAAGCTGCTGACCAACACCACCTCACGCACCCGGGCCGAGATCGCGGCCCGGCTGCTCGATGCCGGGTTCGACATCAGCCCCGGCGACATCCTCACCGCACCCACCGCAACCGCCTCCTACCTCGCCGCACGATATCCGGAAGCCCGCTGCGCCCTGTTGAACAGCGGCGACATCCGTGACGATCTTCCCGGCGTGCAACTCGTCGAGGACGACCCCGACGTGCTCGTCGTGGGCGGCGCCGGCCCGGAGTTCAGCTACGAGGCCGTCAACCGTGCATTTGGCGACCTTCAGCGCGGAGCACGCCTCGTCGCCATGGCCCGCAACCTCTGCTGGCGGACCGCTCAAGGGCTGCAACTGGACGGCGGCGCCTTCCTGCTCGGCCTGGAACGCGCCGCCGGCGTCGAGGCCGAGGTCGTGGGCAAGCCGGCGGCGGCCTTCTTCCAGACAGCGCTGGACATGCTGGCCGTACGCCCAGAAGAGACGGTCATGATCGGGGACGACGTCGAGGCCGACGTACTCGCCGCACAGCGCTGTGGCATCACGGGCGTCCTCGTCCGGACCGGCAAATACCTCCCCCGCGACGAGACCGCCAGCCCAGCCCCGGACCACATCATCGACTCCTTCTCAAACCTGCCCGTTCTGCTCAGCGGATGAGCGCAGCACTCGTTGACGACAAGGTCCCTGCGGCGCGATCGATGAGAACCAGCTCGTGAAAGTCGATATGGACCCCGCCCCAATCGTGAAATTCTTCACGGCCAAAATTCTTCAGCCGGTATCTCTCGGTGGTTTCTGCGACTGGCGAGTGAATCTCGTTCTCCAGCCACGACCCCGGCATCGATGAGATTCGTTGCGGTCTGACAGAGAGGGAGCCTTCACCGAGAAAGTACCGGCGTTAAGTGGCCGACCTGATGTATGCCGACCGCGTCCGGGTGGGTGTACACCGCATTCGTGATGGATTTATACTCACGAATGATCGTTTCGGATGATTGGCCAGGTAACCAATTGTGCGGGACAACCGCAGGGCGGACCTGGGAGGTGGCGTGCTGGTCAGCGACGTCATGACGGCGTTCCCGGCCTACATACGGCTCGGCGCGACCATCCGGCGGGCGGCTGAGGTGGTCAGTGTGTCGGAGGTCGGCCAGTTGATGGTCCTGGACCACGACGGCCGGTTCGTCGGGTCACTATCCGAGGAAGACCTGGTGCGGGCCATGCTGCCCGGATTCGACGACGTGACCGCCGCCGGCGGCACGCTCGCCGACGCGTTCCGGATTTTCCTGGAGCGGGGCCGCGCCCTCGCCGACCGCGTCATCGACCCCCTCGTCGTGCGCGACGCGGCGACGGTCCGATCGATCGACGAACTCGCCCGGGCGGCGATCGTGATGATCGATCGCGGGATCCGAAGGCTTCCCGTGGTCGACGACGGGACCCTTGTGGGCACGCTGTCCCGGGCCGATCTGTGCCGTGCGGTGATCTACCATTCCTGAACTCCGGCTGATCCTCACTGATCGGCACACCCGAGAGACCCGCGAGCGGGTGTGCGCGCTGCCGGCCACTCTCGGCCGGGACAGCGGTACGGCGGCGGTGGTGCTGGACGACGGCACCGTCTCCCGGCGCCACGCGCGGCTGGAGATCGTCGACAACCAGCTGGTGCTCACCGATCTCGGCAGCTCCAACGGAACCTACGTGAACGACACGCGGGTGACGCGCCGGGTGCTCGTTCCCGGGGATCGAATGCGCATCGGCCGATACGAGCTGACGTGGACGTTCTTCGACCCGGAGGCGACGTCGCTCGTCAATCGGGACCAGCTGACCGTGCTGCGGCCGATTGCGCCGCCGCGCGTCGCCGCACGACGCGTGGTGGAGGCCGCCGAGGCGCACAACCGGCGGGTCGGGCACGAACTCGATGGATTCCTGTCGCTTGCGCACGGATTTCTGCCGGCCGATCCGCCGCTGCAGGCCTTCCCGGAATCGCACCGAGCCTGGGACGAGATGACCGACCGGCTCCCCGACCTGTTCCGTCGGCTGTCGCTGCGCCAGGCGTTCGATGCGATGCCGGTGCTCGACGCCCAGCCCGCGGCGTTGCCCGACCGGTACCTGTTGCGCGCCTCGACCTTGCTCGGCGTTTTCGCCCACGCCTATCAGTACATGGCGATCGATCCGCCGACCGCCCTGCCCGAGTCGCTGCTGCGGCCGTGGACCACGGTCTCGCGCCGACTGGGCAAGGAGATCCCGGCCGTCTCCTACATCGATCTGTTCTTCTACAACTGGCGGCTGCGCGATCCCGCCGGGCCGCGGGCGCTGGACAACATGGACCTGCTCGTGCCGACCTGGAACAACCCGGCGGAGCGGGTGTTCTACCTGGTCACCACCGAGTTCGCGATGGGGCTCACGCCCGTGCTGGGCGCCATGCTGGAGGCTCAGGAGGCCGTTGTCGCGGACGATCCGGCCGCCTTGGAGAGCGCGCTACTGGTGATCCTCGACCGGCTGCAGCACGTCACCCAGGCCATTTATCCGAAGATCGATCCCAACCCCCGCGCCCGGTATCCGCTCGACCAGGTGCTGTGGGCCAAGACGGTCGGCACCGCTGGCGTCCCGATCTTCGACGGCGCGCCCAGCCCGAGCGGCACCGCGCAACCGCAGATCCACGCGCTGGACGCGTTTCTCGAGCGCCGAGACTACGGCTCGCTGGTCGGGCGACAGAGCGTCTACCTCGCCGGATTTTTCCCGCGGCACTGGCAGGAGCTGGTGGCCGCGTTGCGCGAGGTGTCGGTGCGCCAGTACGTCGAGGACACCCGCAACAGCACCTTGCGCGGCATCTACAACGCCATGCTCGACGCCTACGTGGGCGACCGCGGCTGGATGGGCCTGCACCGCGCCAAGACGTACGGCTTTCTGGAGGTGGCGTTCAAGGTCGGCCGGCAGGTGACGACCGGCGCCCGGTTCACCGGACTGTTCAAGGACCGGACCTGGGACAAGGTGGACGACCAGCTGGCCATCGCCCGCGAGGAGCGCCGCCCACCGGTGGGTCCGCCGGTGGTGTTCGGGACCGCCCGTCGGGGCCGTGCCGTCACCGCGGAGTCCGGCGCCTGGACCTGTTATCTGGAGATCGACGTCACCGGGCAGGGCGTGCACCACCTGCCCGGTGACCGGGTCGGCGTGCTGGCCGAGAACGACGACGAGTTGGTGCGCCGCACCGTCGCCGCCCTGCAGGCGACCGGCGAGGAGCTGGTGCGGCTCACCCCGAAATGGCGAGCGGCGGTGGCCTGCCGGGCAGGCTACGGCGAGGTCGACGTGCTGCCGCTGCGGACATTGCTGCGCTTCGCCCGGCTCCGGCCGATCGGACGGGAGGTGGCGAAACGGCTGGTGAAACTGACAGCCGTGGGCTCGTGGCAGCGAGTGGTGGACGCCCGTATGGAGGACCAGTGGGAGCTGTGGGACGTCCTGAACCTGTTGTACGCGGGCGGATATGACGTCACCCGGCTGTGGAAGGCCGATCCCCGCGAGGACGACGCGTTCTGCGCGGTGATTCCACCCGAGCCGTTCCGGCTGTATTCGATCGCCTCGGCGCCGCCGCCCGGCCAACCGGCCACCACGCTGCAGCTGGTGGTCGCCGGCCTCGACTACACCTCCGCCCGGACGCCGTGGTCGTACCCGCGGGAACGGCAAGGCACGGCATCGCATTTCCTGCGCCGGGCGAGCGTCGAGGGTCGGCAACGGCTGTCGCTGCAGATCGTCCCCACGCCCCGGTTCCGGCTGCCGGCCGATCCCGCCCGGCCCGTCGTCATGTTCGCGGCCGGTTCCGGGATCGCCCCGTTCCTGGGGTTCGTCGCCGCGCGCACCGGGCCGGGCGAGAATCGGCTCTATCTGGGCATCCGGACGCCGGAGGAATTCGTCGAGCGCGCAGACCTGGACGCGGCGGCGGCCGCGGGCCGGCTGAAACTCTCCGTCGCGTTCTCCCGCGCCGATGCCGCGATCGGATTCGACGGCCGGCGCCACGTCGTCCAAGCCGGACAGCGGCGCCGGGTGGACGATGTGATCCGCGCCGAGGCGGACGCACTCTGGGAGCTGTTGCGGTCCACCGACGACGGCGGCCTCGGCGCATCCGTCTACGTGTGCGGCAGCGCACGGTTCGCCGTCTCCGTCCTGACGGCGTTGACCGACATCGTGCCCGGCGACGGCCGCGAATTCCTCCGCCGGCTGGTGGCCGACGGACGTCTGAGCGAGGACGTCTTCACCACCTATCTGGGCCACGCGCAGCAGGGTCCCCGCTTCGAGGTGTCGGATCTGGCGCAGCACAACACCTCCGACGCGGGCTACTGGATGGCGATCGGCGGCGCGGTGTTCGACGTCAGCGAATTCCTGCACCTGCACATCGGCGGGCCGCACATCATCCGCAATCACGTCGGGCTCGACGCGACCGCGGCGTACCGAAAAGTGCTGCACCACGCGCACGCCGAGATCGACTCCCAACTCGCGATGTACCAGATCGGCCATCTGCGCCGGTTGCAGTTCGGCGCCCGGTGGGGCGTGGTGCTCACCGAGGACGGTCTGCACGCGCTGCCGCTGGAAGAACTGTTCCGGACCTGGGTACGGTTCGTGTACCTGCTGGTCGGCATGGAAAACGCGTTGACCGCCGACTACGGATTCACCACGTCGGTCACCACCTCGGGCGAAGATCCCCAGGAGCTGACGCCCTTCAAGGCGCAGTACGTCCTCGAGGCGCACCGGCGGTTCCTGGTCAGTTATCTGGACGGGCTGGTGCACGAGGACCTGCGCGCCCTGTGGCAACTCACCGTCGGCTTCTGCGACCCGCATCTGGACATCCGGTCCTTCGACACCGATCTCGCCGCCATGTCCGCGCGGTCGGATGTCGGGCTGGTCCGGCATTCCGTATCCGCCGTTAAGGAGCTACTGCTCGCCGGGGACGACTTCCGGCGGATCACGGCGCTGTGCCGCACCTACGCGCACGTCGACGTCCAACTGCTGCGCGACCTGAAAACCGCTGTGCTGGAAGGAATTCGGGCGTTCGAGATTCACGAGGCCGACGTCGTCGAGCAGGCGGGGGCCACGCTGCTGAACGCGGCACGTGAGGCGCTCGCTGCGGTCTCGGCCTACTACCAGCGCCTCGCCGAGCAGACCCGCGGCCAGGGCGTCACCGCCGACGGTGCGGTCGAGGAGGCGATCCCGGTCGACCGGGGCCTGCCCGGCCACGGCGGTCCACTACCGCTTCCCGATTGACGCTCGATCGCGACAGGGGCAAGAGCTACTGCAACGCCATCGCCGGCGACTCCGACGCTGGAAACTTCCAGTACTACGCCGGCCCCGCCCGCGGGTACGGCGTCGGCCGATGCATCACGGCCTTCGGCGACGCTCTCTCCGCCACAATCGACCGTCTCACGGATCTGACGAGCCTTCGGGCTGTTCGGCCTCAGCCGGGCGTGCTCTCGTCGCTCGACTCGTCCAGCGGGGTCAGCGCGGCCGAGGCCGCGTCGTGGTCCATCCCGGTCGCCTCGAGCAGATCGACGGCGATGGAGCGCAGCTGCGCGATGGTGACGTTCGCGGAGAAGCCCAGGTTTCTGGGCCGCTCCCGCGCGGCGACGGCGAGCAACGCCTGCCTGGCCAGCATCGGTTCGCGCCCAGCCCCCAGTTCGAGCTGGAGCAGCAGCGCCGCCTCCGAGACCTCACGCAGCGACTCGGCCAGCGCGGCCGGTGGCGGGCTGGCCTCACCCAGCGCCGCGAGCGTGCGGCGGACCAGCACCCGTGCGTTGCGCAGCGCCAGGTCGACCGGTACGGCGGCGGTCTCGTACCTGGCCAGTCTGGCCCGGTGATGCCAGCGCAACGGCGAGATCATGATGATCTCCTTGCTGTTCTCCAGCGCCGCCTCGAACTCCTCGACCACCGTCTGGGTCCTGCGTCCGCACTCCAGGGCCTCGGCGGCCAGGTCCATATCGCACTTCTCGATCGCCTCCGCCGCCTGCTCCAGCACGGTGGAGAGGGCGTCGAGCACACCGGACAGATGCTTGCCCGCGATGGTGAGCGGGCTGGCGGGCAGCAGTGCGACCGCGGCGATGCCGATGACGCCGCCGGTGAGCGCGTCGGCCATCCGGTCCAGCCCGCCGACGCCCTCGCCCGGCACCAGCATGGCGACCAGCACCGCGGACGACCCGACCTGCGACACGAACAGCTCACCGCTGTTCAGCAGCCCCGCGATGGTCATCGCCAGCGCGATCACGAGCGCCATCTGCCAGGGGCCCGAGCCGATCCAGGACACCAGCAGGTCGCCGATGCCCACGCCCAGGCTGACGCCGACCACCAGCTCGGCCACCCTGCGCAGCCGCTGCCCGAGCCCCACACCCACGCAGATCATCACGGAGATGGGCGCGAAGAGGGGGTGGGTGTGGCCGAGCAGATGAACGGCGACGATCCAGGCCAGCGCGGCGCCCACGGCACACTGCGCGATGGAGGGCACAATCAGGCCAAACGTGCCCAGCCGTTTCCTAACCTGATCACCGAGCCACGTCCGCACTCCTCCACGATGGCGGATCTTTATGACATTGGGATCACATTTGCCCTGAATTCCTCTAGTTCGGACCACTCGGCGAAGGTCAGGGTGGCCACGGCCTGCTCCCGGGTCGCCGTTGCGTTGCGCAGGCCCGGTAATGCCCAGGTCACCGGAGACCCTTGACTTTTGTATCCGTGACCCCTCAGCCTATCCGCAACGATATCCGTCTTAGAAGATCCATATATCAGAGGAATCCATCAGTTGGCGGCGATCCTGCCACTGTCGTGTTCAGCCCCTCGGCCGCGACGGAGAGCACGAGCCTCGGCCGGTGCGGTTCGGGACGCGGAGGAGACCCCATGGTGAATGACATGGGAGCCACAGGCGGAACGCCTGGTGTCACTCCCCGGCGCGCTTTTCGTCGCCGGGACTTCCTGCACGGTGTCGGCCTGGCGGGACTGGGCGTGGCAGGAGCCGGGCTGCTGGCCGCCTGCGGTGCTGATCCGGCTGCGTCCGGAGCAGGTGGCGCCGCCTCCACCGGCGGTGATGGGAGCCTCGTCTGGGCGAACTGGCCACTCTCCATCGACACCGACGACAACGGCCGGATCCCGAGCCTGGAGCAGTTCTCGAAGAAGACCGGCATCAAGGCCAGCTACGTCGCGGAGATCAACAGCAACGACGAATGGTTCGCCAAGATACGGCCGCTACTGGAAAGCGGTCAGGGGCTCACGGCGAGCGTGGTGAGCCCGACCGACTGGCTGGCCCAGCGCATGATCGAGCTGGGCTGGGCGGAGAAGCTCGACAGAAACAAGATCCCAAACGCCGGCAACCTGCTGCCCGCGTTCGCGGACCCCGCCTTCGACCCGGGCCGCACGCACACCATGGCCTGGCAGGGCTGGATCTGCGGAATCGCCGTGAACACCGAAGTCACCGGCCGGGACGTCCGGACGGTCGACGAGCTGCTCACCGCCCCAGATCTGAAGGGCAAGACGGCGCTGCTCAGCGAGATGCGCGATACCGTCGGCCTGCTCCTGCTCTCGATGGGCGCCGACCCGGGCAAGTTCACCGACGACCAGTTCAACGCGGCACTCGAGAAGATCGACAAGGCGCTGAAGTCAGGGCAACTACGCAAGTTCACCGGCAACGACTACGCGCCGGACCTCGCCAAGGGCAACCTCGCGGCGTGCTTCGCCTGGGCAGGCGACGTCGTCCAGCTGAGCAAGGACAACCCGAAGATCAAGTTCTTCATCCCGGAGTCGGGATCCACTCTCGGCGAGGACATCATGATGATCCCGGCCCACGCCAGGGACCCGGAGGGCGCGCACAAACTGATCGACTATTACTACGACCCCATGGTGGCGGCGCAGGCGGCGGCGTACATCAACGCGTTCTGCCCGGTCCGCGGCGCGCAGGAGGCCATGACCAAGGTCGAACCGGATCTTGCGGAGAACAAGCTGATCTTCCCGGACGCCGCGATGATGGCCATGATGCATCGGTTCATGCCGCTCAGCGCCGACCAGAACCAGAAGTACCAGGATGCGTTCGACCGCACCACCGGCCTGTAGTGGAGCTCCGATGACCATGAACACACCGACCGGAGCACTTGAGATCGTCGATGTCACCAAGCGGTTCGGCAAGACGACGGCGGTCGACGCCCTGTCCCTGACCATTCCCGAAGGCTCGTTCTTCGCCATTCTCGGGCCGTCCGGCTGCGGGAAGTCAACGACGTTGCGGATGGTGGCAGGGCTGGAGCGGCCCACCTCCGGGCGCATCTTTCTCGGCGAGCGCGACATCACCGACCTGCGCTCGCACCAGCGGCCACTGAACACCGTGTTCCAGAACTATGCGCTCTTCCCCCACCTCAACGTCTTCGAAAACGTCGCGTTCGGACTGCGAGAGCGGCGGCAGAAGGACATCGCGTCCAAAGTCGACGCGATACTGGAGCTGGTGCAGCTGCGCGGCTACGGCAACCGCAGGCCGGCCCAGCTGTCAGGTGGACAGCAGCAACGGGTCGCGCTCGCCCGGGCCATCGTGAACGAACCGCAGGTGCTGCTGCTCGACGAGCCGCTCGGCGCGCTCGACCTGAGGCTGCGGCGCCAGATGCAGATCGAGCTCAAGCGCATCCAGACCGAAGTGGGCCTCACCTTCGTGCTCGTCACGCACGACCAGGAAGAGGCGATGACGCTGGCGGACACGATCGCGGTCATGCACAACGGCCGGCTGGAACAGCTGGGCAGTCCCGTCGAACTGTACGAGAACCCGCGGACGACGTTCGTCGCGAACTTCCTCGGCAACTCCAACCTCCTGTCCGGCCAGGTGGGCGAACGCCGTGCCGACGATCTCGTGGTGGACGTCACCGGCCACCGGATCGTGGTCCCCGCCGCTCGTAACCACGCGCCGTCCGGCCGGGTGTACGTGGGAGTACGTCCGGAGAAGCTGCACATCACGACCGCGGAGTCACCGGTCCCGGCCGATCACAACGCCGTGCCCGGCCGCGTCGTCGATTCGAGTTTCACCGGCATCGGAACGCAGTACCAGGTGCGCCTGCCGTGGGGCCAGGAGGTGATGGCCTTCGCTCAGAATCTTTCCGCCGGGGCCCGGTTGCCCGCCGGCGAGCAGGTGACGCTGCACTGGGACGTCGCCCACACCTTCGCGCTCGACGGTGCGGAGGAGGCGACCGCGGGCGACGAGGCGCGGCTCGAAATGGCGACCGCGGGCGCCGTCGGGGCCGAGCCGTGACCACGGCCGGGCAGGCCGTAACCGAGCCGGTGCGCCGGCGGCGGAGCGGCATCCCCACCCCATACCTGCTCCTGCTACCCGGCCTTGCGTGGCTGGCCTTCTTCCTCCTGGTGCCGCTGGTCACGTTGGTGTCGATGTCGCTGCAGAGCGGGTCGTTCGCCACCGGCTACCGGCTCACGTTCGCGTTCGGCAACTACCCCGAGGCGCTGTCGGCCTACCTGCTGTGGTACGTGCGGTCGTTCGAATACGCCGGTATCGCCACGGTCGCCGCTCTGCTGATCGGGTACCCGCTGGCCTACGCGATGGCCTTCAAGGTCGGTCGTTTCAAGTACCTGCTCCTGGTCCTGGTCATCGCGCCGTTCTTCACCAGCTTCCTCGTGCGGACCCTGGCCTGGACGACGATCCTGAGCGACACCGGCCCTGTCGTCGGCGTGTTCCACAGCATCGGCATCCTGGGCGCGCAGGATCGCCTACTGGCGACTCCCTTCGCGGTGATCTGCGGCCTGACCTACAACTTCCTGCCGTTCATGACGCTGCCGTTGTACGCCAGTCTGGAGAAGCTGGACCGACGCATGATCGAGGCCGCCGGCGACCTGTACGCGTCGAGCTTCTCGACGTTCCGCAAGGTGACGTTCCCGCTCTCGCTGCCAGGTGTCGTGGCCGGCACGTTGCTGACCTTCATCCCGGCCGCCGGCGACTTCATCAACGCGGAACTGCTCGGCAGCCCGCAGACGTACATGATCGGCAACGTCATCCAGAGCCAGTTCCTCCGTACCATGGACTATCCGACAGCGGCGGCGCTGTCGGTCGCCCTCATCGCGATGATCATCGTGCTCGTGGCCGTGTACGTGCGGCGAGCCGGCACCGAGGAGCTCGTATGACGACCACCCAGGCTGTGGAGCGTCCGGCCCTACGTCCGGCGCGACGGGGGCCGCTGCGCCGGGTACTCGACTTCGTCGCACGGCATGTCGTGCTCGTCGCGGCCATGGCGACCGTGGCGTACCTGCTGCTGCCCATCGCGGTCGTCCTCATGTTGTCGTTCAACCGCCCGGCGGGCCGCTACAACTACACGTGGAACGAGTTCACGTGGCACAACTGGACCCACCTCTGTGGCGTCGAGGGCATGTGCACGGCGCTCTCCCTGAGCCTGAAGATCGCGGCGCTTACCACGATCGGGGCGACGGTCCTCGGCAGCCTCATCGCCTTCGCCCTGGCACGGCACCGATTCCGGGGCCGGAGTGCGACGAACCTTCTCGTGATCCTGCCCATGACGACCCCGGAGGTCGTCCTGGGTGCGTCGCTGCTCACGCTGTTCGTCAACCTGAAGATGCCGCTCGGCTTCTGGACGATCCTGATCGCCCACATCATGTTCTCCCTGAGCTTCGTCGTCGTCACAGTGAAGGCCCGGCTGGCCGGTTTCGACGGGCGCCTGGAAGAGGCGGCAATGGACCTCTACGCGAACCGATGGCGGACCTTCCGCCGGGTGACGCTGCCGCTGGCCATGCCCGGGATCGTCGCCGCCGCACTGCTGGCGTTCGCGTTGTCGTTCGACGACTTCATCGTGACGAACTTCAACTCCGGCAGCATGGTGACGTTCCCCATGTTCGTGTGGGGCTCCGCACGTCGCGGCGTACCGGCCCAGGTCAACGTCATCGGGACGCTGATGTTCGTCATGACCGTCGTCGTCGTGCTCGTCGCCCAGGTGGTGGCGCACCGCCGCGACCGCTAGCCGCTCTCCGACCAGCGGGAGCGGTGGCGGTCCAGCTCCCATGGGTCGTGAGCTGAGAAGACCTCCACCTCATCTCCATGATCGCAGATCAGAGCGCGTAGCCGCGCCTGCGTGGACACCCTTTCGGCCTCGTCGACCTGGGCGTCACACTGCAGGATGTCCAGCAGTGGATGACCGTGGGGATCGATGAGGTCGAGCTCGCGGTGGTAGTAGTACGCGTCGCCGGCGTGCAGCAACCACCGGTCGTTGTCACGTACCGCCACTCCGGCATGGCCGGCGGTGTGTCCGCCGAGCGGCACCAGAAGGATCTCCGGCGGAAGCCCTTCCAACAGCCGGGCGCCGTCGAATCCGAACCATCTCTCACCTCCGTCCGTGCCGTACGTGACCCATTGCGGCTCATGCGCCCAATGCGCCGGACGGTAGCGGCGGCTGGGAGCCTCCGCGAGCGCCGCCCGTCGTTCGGACTCCAGGAGGTGGACTCTGGCTTGGGGGAAGTCAGGCATCCCGCCGCTGTGGTCCACGTCCAGGTGCGTCAGGACAATATGCCGTACATCAGCAGGATCGTGCCCCAGTCTGGCGACCTGACGTACGGCGGTCTCGGCTGGGTCGAGCAGCGGCTCGGCAAGTTGCATCCAGTCGTGGGCCAGGGACTCCCGCGGTCGTTCCACATCACCCAGGCCCAGCCCCGTCTCCACCAACACCAGGCCTGCCGCATCGGTTTCGACGAGGAGTGCGTGACACACCACGTGCTCCGGAGAGAGGGCGTCATACGTGGGGTCGATCTTGCGCATCGACCCGAGGTTCAGATGATGGATGTTCATGCCGCCTAGACTGCAACTTGAAGCGCAGTTCAAGTCAAGGAGCCCCGTTGAACGAGGCGTTGCTGGACATCGCCGAGGTGGCGGCGCGGACCGGCCTGGCACCGTCGGCGTTGCGGTTCTACGAGAAGAAGGGGCTCATCACGTCCACGGGTCGCAACGGCCTGCGCCGGACCTACCGGCCGGAGGTGATGGAACGCCTCGGTCTGATCACCTGCGCGCGCAGTGCCGGATTCACGATCGCCGAGATCGGCCGATTCCTGGAGTCCGGGCTCGAGCAGACCGAGCTGCGCGCTCGGATGGCGGAGAAGCTTCCACGCCTGGACGAGCAGATCGGCCGGCTCACCCGTATGCGTGAGAGTCTCCGCCACGCCGCGACGTGCACGCACGAGCCGCTCGGCGAGTGTCCGGACTTCAGACGGGCCGTGCGCAACATCTACGCTCCGGAGCCGATCCCGTAGGCCATCCGTTCTGCCTCGTCTCGGAGTGACCTTGAGGAATCACCACGAGGCCGGCGCACGGCCCGAATGACGTGTGGTCGTGGGACATCACGAAATTGTCCGTGCCCACGCGCGGCCAGTTCTTCAACCTATACGTGGTGATCGACATTTTCTCGCGGCACATGGTGCACTGGGAGATTCATATCCGCGAATCGGGTAACTCATCACCCCGCAGTTCATAACAGACGGCACACAAAAGCCGTGGATCATCATGAGGCGGACCGGTAGCGTGATGCCCCGGTCATGGCATTTGGCCTGCCCTCGACCGTGGTTGCTGGATTTCACCACCGATGCATGAGCCGTGAACCACTCGCATGAGCAGACCTGGAGATGACGAATGAAGCGCATGTTAGTTGTATTAGCTGCCGGACTGCTGAGCTCCAGTCTCGTTGCCGCACCGGCCTGGGCCGCCGATGCGGTGACGGACTCTCTGGTCCCCGATATAGCGACCGCTCAGCAGGTCGCGGCGTTCTGGCTTGGAGACGGCGGGGCCAACCTGAGGAACGCCACTCCGTACAACGTCCAGACCGTGGTCGTCGGCGAGCGTGTTCCGACCGCCGGCGTCCCGGCCGATGGCAAATCCGGCTACATCGCGCCCTTGGCCCCGAGCACCTCCGGTCCGCCGAACGTCAAGACGCCCGTTGCCTCAGGCAAGGTGTTCTTCGTCGACGCCGACGGCCGGCCGCACTGGTGCACGGGCACCGCCGTGCATTCGGCCTACCGCAACCTGGTCGCCACCGCGGGGCACTGCGTGTACGACATCCAGGGCAACGCCACCACACTCGACAAGTGGGTCTTCGTTCCCGGCTACTCCGCGGGCACGACTCCGTGGGGCCTCTACGTCGGAAAGCAGGCCTCCACCCATTACGACTTCCGCACGTACACCGATCACGACCGCAACTACGCCTTCGTCAACGTCTACAGCGGCGTCGTCTCCTCTCCCTCAGGGGAGCTGACCGACCTCGGGAGGCTGGGCGACAACGTCGGCGGACAGGGCTTGGCCTTCAACCTGACCGCGGGCACCTCGGTCGACGTCTTCGGCTACCCGGCCGGCCCCCACCCGGACGGCAAGCAGCCTTACACGGGCGAGACCATCGAATCGTCCAGCGGCCCGACGTTCGGCATGAGGATCACCAACTTGCCTGCAGACCAGATCATCGGCGTCGATTCTCGGTTCACCGGTGAAGGCTCCCTCGGCTCGTCCTGGCTGTCTTCCTATGACAAGCGCGCCCACCTCGGCTACCTCAACGGCATCACCACCAGCGTCTCCGACACCGACGGCAACCTGCGCTACGACACGAGCGTCTCCCCGTACTTCGATGGCCAATTGCGCGCGGTCTACGGTACCGCCAGCGGGATCTGGACCGGCTCGATCGTGTAACCGGGCACGGCCTCCGACGATCCCGAGGGATGTCACAGCTCCCGTAAGCCCGCAGAACCACCACCGACCCTCGGCCCCGCGGGGCCGAGGGTCGGCCTGGTCACGGTCGAACACGGGGTCTCGGCCAGTAGATCATCGATGTGGTGCGGCATCAGCGTGCCGAAGACCTGCTCCGCCATCCCGCGCTTGGGCAACGGCGCGAACGAGGTGGGAAGCAGGTCCCTGGATGTCCCCTCTTTCGGCAGGTGAGATGGCGAACGAGCGGTTGCGCGCGGCCCTTCTCGAACACGGCACCACGGTCGACGCACTGGCCGAAGCCGTCGAGGTGGACGCCAAAACGGTGGAGCGGTGGATCACCCAAGGCCGCGTGCCGTATCGAAAGCATCGTTTTGCTGTGGCGTCATTCCTTCACATCCGTGCAGCCATAGGAAGGCTTCGTCCAGCCGGACTGTTAGGACGCGCCGCCGGCAGATGTCCCGGAAAGCAGCTAGTGGCCGCGTCTGGCCCGGCTGCGGGACGGTGTAGCTTTCCACGGTGACCGCTTGCACCCCCTACGGGCTGGAAAGATCCGCATCGCACGGAAGTGGCGACGTGTCGTGAGGATCACCGCGCAGGAGCTCAATCGCGCCACGCTCGCCCGGCAGTTGCTTCTGGGGCGGCAGCGACTGGGCGTCGTCGACGCCGCCAGGCGCGTGGTCGCTCTGCAGGCGCAGCAGCCCGCCTCGCCGTACGTTGCGTTGTGGAACCGGCTTGCCGGCTTCGACCCGGTCGACCTCGACGTTGCCTTCGCCGACCGCACACTGGTCAAGGCGACGCTGATGCGGATCACGTTGCACGTGGTGCACGCAGATGACCATCCGGCCATGCATGCCGCCATGCAGCCGACGCTGCGAGCCGCCAGGCTGGGCGATCCTCGTTTCACGGTGAGCGGGCTCCGCGCCGCCGACGCCGACGTCCTACTCCCGGACCTGCTGGAATTCGCGGGCCGGCCCCGTACCGCGGATGAGGTCCAGGCATGGATCGCCGAGCGGCTCGGGGTTCCCCCGAAGGGCGTGTGGTGGGCGGTGCGGTCGTTCGCACCACTGCTGCACGCCCCTACGGGCGGACCGTGGTCGTTCGGTCCGCGGCCGTCGTACGTCGCGGCGGGGACACCGCCGACGCCTGGGGGAAGAGACACCTCTGACAAGTACCTGCAGACATTGGCCCTGCGCTACCTGGAGGGATTCGGCCCCGCCTCGGTGGCGGACGTGGCACAGTTCGCCCTGGTCCAGCGTTCCAGGGCACGGGACGCCCTGGCTGCTCTCGCGGATGTACTGGAACGGCTGGAAGGACCCGACGGCACGGAGCTGTTCGACGTCCCCGGCGCACCGCGCCCTGCCGAGGACACGCCGGCTCCGCCCAGACTGATGGCCATGTGGGACAGCATCCTGTTGGCCTACGCCGACCGGAGCCGCGTCATTCCGCCGGAGTACCGCAAGCTCGTGACCCGGTCGAACGGCGACGTGCTGCCGACACTCCTGGTCGACGGGTACGTCGCCGGCGTATGGCGCCCGGTCGACGGAGGAATCGAAGCGACCGCCTTCCACCGCCTACCGGCCGAGACATGGGAAGGACTCGCTACGGAGGCCCGGTCGCTGGTGGCACTCCTGGCCAGCCGCGACCCCCGGGTCTACCGACGCCACGACCGCTGGTGGACCACACTGCCCAGCGCCGAGGTCCGGGTGCTCCCTGGGTGATCAGGCGGCGCCCTGGCATCCCGTCGGATGCCAGGGCTGGCCCTTCCGTTCCAGTGGTCGTCGTGCCGTCCATTGGACGGCCCCTTGCCGCGCGGGTGCCTTCGCGGACGTCTCAGTTTCCCCGGTACCGCTCCCCCAGGACTCTCACGAAAGAGGTGAGCAGCCGGGCGAACTCCCGCTGGTCGTCCTCCGGCCATCCGCGCATCGCCGTACCGAAGACCTCGCGCCGGAAGCGGTGGACCTGTTCCGCCTGCTCCACGCCCAGATCGGTGAGCTCCAAGGTGCTCCGGCGGCCATCCTCGGGATCGGCCACCCTCCGGAGCAGCCCGGCATTGACGGCCTTGGCCACCAGACGGCTGGCGCGGGGCTGATCGACGCCCATGCGATCGGCGACGGAACTCACCGTCGCCGCTCCGGGGCCCTCCTCCACGGCGTCGATCACTCCGAACAGCGCGGGGTCCAGCCGGGTATCTCCCGCGATGCGCTGGATCGCGCGACGGCTCTGGCTGCGCCGGATCGCCACCATGGCCCGCTCGACTGCGGCAATCGCTTGTTGGTCTTCCATGAACCCAGGATACATGTATAAATACATGTTATTGTCAGAATACATGCATCTGTCACAGAGGAAGGCGCCATGGACATCTCCGAGATCACCGGCGAGCAGCGTCCCATCGGCTACTGGATCAAACAGCTCCATGTCGCCATCGACCGCTCCATCGACGACCTGCTCGCCAGCGAAGGGCTAACCCGCCGTCACTGGCAGGTGATGAACGTCATCGCCAGGCAACCCCGCACACAGGCGGACCTGGACGCCGAGCTCAGCCCCTTTCTCAGCGCCGAGCAGCCGTCCCTGCGCCCAGTGGCCGACGGTCTCCGCGACCGTGGCTGGCTCACCGGGGACGAGCTGCTCACTCTCACCGGCCCGGGGATCCGCGCGCACGCGGACATACACGACAGGGTGACCGTCACCCGCGCCCGTGTCACCGAGGGCATCAGCGCCGAGGAGTATCGGGCCACGGTCGACGTCCTGGCCCGGATGACGGCGAACATGGGCGGCTGACAGGTTATGACGGTTGGAACGGCCCCACCCGGACGGCTTGACCTGGACCCACCCGGCCTCGCTGATGATCTCGGAAACTCGATGTCGGCCTGAAGCGGCCCCACCCGAGATGCGACGCCCGAAGGTATGTGATGACCCCGCCCCCGGATCCGGCGTCCGGGCGGGCCCGGCTGTCCTACCGCCGCGCCGCCGAACTGTTCGAGTCGGCCACCGCCGAACTACCAGGCTGGCCGTGGACGCTGCATCAACTGCGCCACAGTGCGCTGACCCATGCCGCCGAGGATGGCGCCCACACCTCCACCCTGCTGGCCTACTCCGGGCACACCTCGGTCGCCTCGCTGGCCCGCTACGCCCGCGTCTCACCGGAGGCGTTGGCCCGCTGGCAGGAGGGCCGTGACCCGGCGGCTCGTCGCCGCTGAGCTGCACCTACCGCTGATCGGCCGTCGGCCGATGCCGTGACCTCAGCTGGAGTGGATGCTCTGCCGCTGGGCGGCTTCAGGCTGGGCGGCGGCGATGACGCCATGGATGGCCTGGCCGAGGCGGTCGGCGGCCTGGTCGCGCTGCCGGTGGAATGGTGACGGCGGGCATAGCCGAGCCGCGCACGAGCGTGCGCCGTCCGATCTTCGCTCGGCTGTATCCGCGGATGAGCCGGGCCATGAACACCGGCGGGATGAGCGAGCACCGCCAGGCGCTGCTGGCCGGGCTGACCGGCCAGGTGATCGAGGTCGGTGCCGGCGACGGGGCTACCTTCGCTCACTACCCGCCGTCGGTGAGCAGGGTGGTGGCGGTGGAGCCGGCTGCTGGACGCGACCGTCTGGCCATTGCTACTGGGCGGCTGCCACACCGGCCGCGACACCGCAGCCGCCATCGCTGGAGCGGGGTTCGACATCACCGAACTCGATCGGTTCCTGTTCCCGCAGGCGCGCACCCCGTTCTCCTTCCACATCCGCGGCACCGCCCGCAAGCCGTAGAAGGGCGCCTGACGGCAGGTGTTCGCTGAGTGGTCCAGCAGACGGCCACGGACTCGCTTCGGGATCGAGCTGCGGCCCGGGCCGGTGGATGGTCACCTGCGCTCTTTGGGGTGAGTCTCATACATGCGGGCCGCGACCAGCAGGGCGAACTGGGCGAACTGGGCCAGGTTGGCGCGCAGCCCGAGCCGGACCGGCGCGTGGGGGGTGGTGTTGGGGGTGGTGCTGTCGGTGGTCACGTTCCTTCCTCCAACGGCTGCCCGGTGGCCTTGGCCCAATCGTCGGGGCCGCCGTCAAGCACCCGCACCTGGCGGTGCCCGGCCTGGGCCAGGAGGCTGGCCGCGGTCATGGCGCGCTCGCCATGACCGCACATCACCACGGTCGGCTCACGCGGCACGTCCACGGCACGGACCGGCAACTCGCCGAGTTCGATGTGGGCCGCGCCCGGCACATGCCCGGCGGCGTACTCGCTGTCTTGGCGCACATCCAGCGCCGCGCCGACCTCAAGGCGGTCGGCGGTGACCATCGTGATCCTTTCCTGGCGACCGTCCCATGGTTCGGCCAGCTCGCCAGCCAGCGCCTCATAGCCGATCTTCAATGCTTGCCAGACGATCTCGCCGGCGTCTTGGTCGGCGTCGCGGACGATGACGAACGGCGTACCCGCTCCGGCCGCTCCGCTGGATCTGCCCGCCTGGTGCCACCTGACCGGCCACACCTACCGCGGCCTGCTTTCGGCCAGCCCACGCCCCACGTACGCGGTCCTCGTCGGTGAGCAAGCGCGGCCAAGCGCGCCGCACTCACCCTGGCAGCTCACGTGAACGCCCGGGTGCTCAAATCCGGCGGTCGGTTGCGCTTCTACGAGCACGTACGCTCGGCCAACCCCGCTTTCGGCCTGCTCCTCAATGGCGTCGGTCCGCTATTGCCAGCTCAGCCGTTCTTGCAGGAGCGCCTGCTGGGCGGGGTTGGCGGTCAATTCCAGCGCGCGTCGGTCGCACTCGCGGGCCGCATCAGCCTGCCCCAGCTCGCGCAGGAGTTCGGCGCGAGTGGCGTGGTAGGGCGGATATCGCTCCAGCACGCCGTCCAGATCGTCCAGCTCCGCCACAGCGGCCTCGGCCCCTTGGACGTGCCACAGCGCGACGGCCCGGTGCAGCCGCGTCACCGGGGACGGCGCCAGGTGCACCAACATGTCGTACAGCACCAAGATCTGCGGCCAGTCGGTCTCCGCCCAGCTCGGCGCCTCGGCGTGGCAGGCCACGAGCGCGGCCTGCACCTGGTACGGCCCCGGCCGATGGTGCCTGCGCGCGGTACGGGTGAGCAGCGCGGTGGCTTTCTCGATGGCCGTGCGGTCCCACAGTGCGCGGTCCTGGTCGGCCAGCAACACCAGACGGCCGCCCGCATCGAAGCGGGCCGCGCCGCGGGCGCGGTGCAGCCGGATCAACGCCAGCAACCCGATCACCTCCGGCTCATCCGGCACGAGGCCGGCCAGCAGCGCGGCCAGCCATTCGGTGTCCTCGACCAGGTCGCGGGCGTGGGCGAACTCGGCTGTGCTGGACAGGTAGCCCTCGTTGAACAGCAGGTAGATGACGGCCAGCACCTGCTCCAGCCGCTCGGGCACCTCCTCGGCGGTGGGGATGCGGTACGGGATCCCCGCTTCGCCGATCTTCTTCTTGGCGCGGGTGATCCGCTGCGCCACCGTGGTCTCCGCCACCACGAACGCCGCGGCGATCTGCGCGGTGCTCAGCCCGCACACCACCCGCAAGGTCAGCGCGATCTGCGCCGTACGCGACAGCGCCGGGTGGCAGCAGGTGAAGATCAGCCTCAGCCGATCATCCGGCTCGGCCGCCGCCGACGGCCGCAGCTGGGCGAGTTTGGCGCGGTAGTTCGACTCGCGCCGCAGCACGTCCAGACCTCGGCGGCGAGCCACCGTCAACAGCCACGCGTCGGGCCGGTCCGGGACGCCCTCGATCGGCCACCGCTTGAGCGCGGTCTCGATCGCGTCTTGGACCAGGTCCTCGGCGGCGGAGAAGTCGCCCAGCAGCGACATCAACGAGGCGGCCAGCCGGCCCGCGTGCTCGCGCACCACGCGGGCCAGCGCCTCGCGCGTCACCTGCTCATGGGCGTCGGGGTCCATGACGCCGTCCGCACCTTCGCTCACGACGCGGGGCGGATCTCCACGATCGGGCAGGCTGGCCAGGACCTGGCCAGCTTCAGCGCCTCGTCCAGATCGGCGACCTCGACCTCGGCGAACCCGCTGACCACCTCCTTGCCCTCCACGAACGGCCCGTCGGTGATCACCGGTTCCCCGCCGCCCAGCCGCACGGTGGTGGCGGTGTGCACCGGCGCCAGGTGCGTGTGGTGGGTGATCTTGTCGGCGTGCTCGGCGAACCAGCGGCCCACCGCCTCATAGGCCGCATCCCGCTCCAGCTCGCCCATGGCCTCCAGCTCGGTGGCGAACTGCTCGGTCTCGATGAACATCAGCACGTACTTCACCCCTTGGCCTCCTCAGATCGTGTCGTGTTCTCCTCGAACGGCGATGCGCCGCTCAGCTGGACGGCAACGCGGTGTACAGGTCGATGCCGTTGCCGTCCGGATCGGCCACGGTGGCGTAGCGCATCCCCCAGAACGCGTCGAACGGCTCGGCCAGTCCGCGGTAACCGGCCTCGACCAGTTCGGCGTACTTGGCGTCGACCCCGGCCGGGGCGTCGAACTCAAAACACAGCAGGGTGCGGGGTCCCCCGGTCGGCGCGCTCCAACCGGGCAGGAACGAGGTGCGGAAGGCCTCGGTATCCAGCATCAGGTGCAACCCGCCCGGCAGGTCGCATCCGGCGTGCTCAGGCGAGTGAGGGTCGAGCTTGAACTCCAGCCCGAGGTGGGCGTAGAAGGCGATCGACGCCTGCATATCAGACACCACGATGTCGATGGTGTTCATGGTCGGATTCATGACGCACTCCCTGGGAAACGGTCGTCCTCGACTCGGCGGCCGACTCCACCCGGGCCGTCGGGCGACACCGTAGTGCCGCCGACGCCCGGGCGGTTCCGTGCGGCTGCCTGTCCTTACCCGTAAGACGATCGGCGCATCCCCCGATACGACACCCTTCAGGACCTCAGGTGATGTGCCGGGCGATGTCATTGAGCGCATCGCGCCCGGCCTGCGCCACCTGGCCTTCCATCTGGCGCAGCATGACGGCTTCCAGCTGAGGGGTACGCCGCACGAGATCGGCCGCCATCTCCATGCGGTGCTCCATCGCCACCGCCAGGCGAGCCGGAACCGGCCTATACGCCGGCCTCCGACTGGCCCGCCGCGGGCATAACCCCGACGGCTCAGGCGAGCGCACCCCTGCCCCGGATACGCCGTCTGGCCCGTCCGTGCCCGCACGTCAGCGGGATGAGGCGACGGGCTCGCGCGAGCCGTAATCGGAGTTCCCCCTTTTCTATCCATGATTTCCTGAATTCAGGATTCCGTGTACTCTGAAGAGCATGTTGACGATCGCCCCCGAGATCGAGGTGCTCGCGCGGTTCGGCCGCGCGCTGGCCGATCCGATCCGCTGCCGGATCCTGATCGCGCTGCGCGAGGCCCCGGCCCACCCTGCCGACCTGGCCGAGGCGCTGGGCATCTCCCGCACCCGGCTGTCCAACCACCTGGCCTGCCTGCGCGACTGCGGCCTGGTGGTCGCCTTCCCCGTCGGCCGCCGCACCCGCTACGAGCTGGCCGACCCCCGCCTCGGACACGCGCTGGACGACCTGCGCACCGCGGTGGTCGCGGTGGCCGCCGACGCCACCTGCCCGGACGCGGCGGAGAAGGGCTGCTGCTGATGGCCACGATCGCCCTCGGCCCCACCCCCGCCCGCCAGGCGATACTGACCCGGCGGATCCGGCTGCTGGTGGCCGCCACCATCACCTACAACGTGATCGAAGCGGCGGCGGCCATCACCGCCGGCACCATCGCCTCCTCCGCCGCGCTGATCGGCTTCGGCCTGGACTCCATCGTCGAGGTCGCCTCCGCCGCCGCGGTCGCCTGGCAGTTTTCGGCCGCCGACCCCGAGCGGCGCGAGAAGGTCGCCCTGCGGGTCATCGCCGTCTCGTTCTTCGCGCTGGCCGCCTACGTCACCGTCGACTCCGTGCGCGCCCTACTCGACGCGGGTGAGGCTGAGCATTCCACGCCCGGTCTCATCCTGGCCGCCCTATCCCTGCTGATCATGCCGGTGCTGTCGGCCGCGCAACGCCGCGCGGGCCGCGAGCTGGGCTCGGCCTCGGCAGTGGCCGACTCCAAGCAGACCCTGCTGTGCACCTACCTGTCGGCGGTGCTGCTGGCCGGGCTCGCGCTCAACAGTGCCTTCGGCTGGTCCTGGGCCGACCCGATCGCCGCGCTGGTCATCGCCGCGGTAGCGATCAAGGAAGGCCGCGAGGCCTGGCGCGGGGATGCCTGCTGCGCCCCGAACCCGTTCCCCGTCGACGCCCCCGCCTCTGCCTCGCGTCCGGCGGTGTGCGCTGACGACTGCTGCCAGGCCGACCGTAAGAACGCCTCATGAGCCGCCACCGGATGCCCGCCCGCGTGCGGGCCGCTTACCTCGCCGAGATGCGCACCGCCCGCAGCACCGCCGACTCCGGGGCCCGCTGGAGGCACCTGGAGCGGGCGCACATCATCTCCCAGCCCTGGCCCTGGCCGCACACCCGCAACCATCTGGCGATGTTCGCCCTGGCGGTGCGCGAGCGTGACCGGCGCGAGGCCTTCGGACAGGTGATCCGGATCATCGTCGCGGCGCCCGGCTCGGCGCTGGGCCGCTACCCCGAGGGCAACACCGGCCGCGCCACCGTCCCGCTGACCCAGCCGCAGCCGGTGCCCGAAGACCTGGCCGCCCTGCTGGCAGGCTGAACCACCCCCGTCCCGCCAGCAAGCGCAGGAGGAGATCCGCGCGCGCTGGTGTGAAGGGTGGCCTGCCAGCGGGCCGAGCTCATTCCTCCGGCTCGAACTGATAGGTGGCCGGGGGCACAAATGACGGGTTGGGCTTGCTGTCCCCCTTCGACGGGCGAGGCGACACAAAGACCCATCGAATACTACTCAACGTATTTGCTCTACTACAAAATGTAACATCGCCGTGGTTCGACCTAAGAGGCCATCCCTCACGACAGATCGGAAATGCCATGTCGATGTCACCACGACCTCGATCCGTGTACACCTTGCTGGCCTGCGTCCTGACGACGCTGCTGGCCGCGCCGGCACCACCGGCGACGGCCGACACCGGTACGCACGCTGCCACCGCGCGCCACGCCGCCGCCCAAACCGCCGCGGCGCCTTGCGTCCGGGCGGGCCAGACGACTTACCCCGTCAGCTACTACTGGAAGAACGCACTCGGCATGCAGCTGGGCAGCGGGTCGGTCTCGGTCGACACCTCCCCATCCCTGTGGGGCGGCCAGATCGCCCCGGGCAGCACTTTCACCCTCACCTTGACGCACCGCACCGCCCAATGGCCGCTGCTGGTGCGCACCTACACCACCACCTGGGACCTGTCGTCACTGCTGACCTACGCCGATGTCATCGGCCAGTCGGGGACCGGCACTATCAATGGCACCACCCTGTCGATCGCCTCGTCGGGCTCCAAGACCGACCCGCCTGCGAAAGTCATCACCTTCCAGGTCAGGCAGGGCACCGTCGGAGGCAGCATGACCATCCGGCCGAGCGGGATCAGCAGCGTCATCGCCGCTCCAGGCCAACTTGGAAACAACACCTCCGCGCCCCCGATCCAGATCGTCAACGGGCAGTCCATCTCGCCCACCAAGGCCGCCGACGACACCGCCATCGCCCAGGGCAGGGCCGTCAGTGTGCCCGTCCTGGCCAACGACACCGCCACCGCACCGACGATCAGCAACATCACCACTCCCGGCCACGGCACCGCGACCGTCTCCGGCACCGACGTGGTCTACACCCCCGGTCCGGGCTTCGTCGGCACCGACACCTTCACCTACACCGTCACCACTGCTTGCGGGACCAGCACCGCCACCGTCACCGTCACCCTCCCCTGCACCGATACGCCCATCCGCCTGGCCAACGGCAGCTTCGAAGCACCGCCTGTGACCGGGTTCCAGTTCCTTCCCGACGCCTCCACCAACCCGGGCATCGGCTGGCACACCACCGCCACCGACCGCCTGCTGGAGTTCTGGCACACCGGCACAAACGGGGTCCCGTCGGCCCACGGCCGGCAGTTCGCCGAACTCAACGCCCACCAAGCCGCCACGCTGTACCAGGACCTGCCCACCGTGCCGGGCACCCGCATGACCTGGTCGCTGTATCACCGAGGCCTTTTGGGCACGGACGTGATGCGCGTGCTCATCGGCGCCCCCGGCGCCACCGTGGCCCAGACCCCCACCGGGGCCTCCTCGCCCGACATCGCCGACGACAACACCGCCTGGCGCCTCTACACCGGGGTGTACGTCGTGCCTGCGGGCCAGACCGTCACGCGCTTCGCCTTCGAGTCGGTGGCGACCACGGGTAACAGCCCAGAGAACGGGAACCTCCTGGACAGCGTGACATTCGAAACACCGGTCTGCCCTGCCGCGCCATGAACGCGGTGAAGGCGAACAGAGCATCACGTGCCCGCGTTCGGCTCGACACCCCTCTCACAGCGCCTCTCCACCATCCCCGATGGAACGGGTGTTCTCGTGCTTGGCGTTGACCAAGTCGGCCTCGTCGGTGAACACGGTCCAGTGCTCAACCAGCTCATCCATCCCTAACGTTGGAGGCTCCACGCCTACAGATCCGTCGGGTGTGTCCAGTTAACGGCTCTGGCACGAATGCGGTGGTAACGGTACGTGGTCAGTTCACCTAGGAGAGCAGAATGCGCTGCCGTAGCAGGGCGAAGCCGGCGCGACCGTACATCTGACGTTTCAACAGCTTGACCTTGGTATTCGTGCCTTCCATCGGGCCGTTGCTGTAGGGCAGGGTCAGCCCGGCGACGACGGCCTGCTTATCCTTCTCCAGGCCAAGGGCAAAGCTGTGCAGGGCGGGCAGGTCATCGGCGCGTACTGCGCTGATCCATGCGTCAAGGTCATGACCGCGACGCTGCGTGAGGATGGCGGCGAGCTCCCGCACCCGCGAGGCCAGGGCCGTCAGGTGCGGGCAGGCGGGGATCAATTCCTCCAAGTGCCGGCGGCGATGAGGCGGCAGGTCGTCTGGGCGGCTCATGAGCCAGGTGACCAGCCGACGTGGTGAGGGCGGGGTGCGGTCGGGGTCGGCGCGGCCCTGGTTGAGGTAGCGCACCAGCAGGTTGGCGCTACCCGTGTACCCCTGCTCGCGGATCTCGGCCAGCAGATGCGTAACCGGCACGCCAGGCTCTTCGGCAAGGCGGCGACGTAGGTGCTCGCGGTAGGGGTCGACCAGGGTGGAGCCGTACTTGGGCGGACGCAGAAGATCGTCTGCCGAGGCGGCGCGGGCATAGCGTTTGACCGCGTTGAACCCCCAGCCCAGGCACCGGGCGCACTCGCCCAGTCCGAGCCCCTGGTCAAGGAGCGCGTGGACCTGAGCATGCTTGCGGCGGGTCCGTTCCGCGAGCGCACCGGTGCGGCGGGGCGGCCCGGTGTGCCAGCAGCGGCTGTGGGTGACCACGGTCTTCTCCACCGCGGCGGCCAGGCCGTGCCGCAGATGCCACCGGTCGCTGACCTGCACCGCGTCCGGTGCGCCCTGGCGGATGGCTTCGGCGTAGGCGGCCGAGCCATCACGGCACACGATCTGGGCGCCGGGGTGCTCGCGCAGCCACGCGATCAACGTGGAGGCCTTGCGGTCCGGCAGCACATCGATGCGGCGGTGGGTGACCGCGTCGATGAGCAGGGTCGCGTAGCGGTTCCCGCGCCGCAGCGCGAAGTCGTCCACGCTCAGCACCGCCGGCACCGGCCCGGCCGTGACGGGAACGGCCATCAGCATCCGCAGCACCGTGGTCCGTGAGACCTTCACCGCCAGGCGGGACAGCACAGCCACGCCGGCGCGGCCGGCCAGCACCACCGCCACGTCCACGATCAGCGCGGCCAGCCCCACGGTACGACGCGCATAACGGGCCGCCACCTGCCGAACCTGTTCACGAAACGTCTGCCGCACACATCCGCGGGTTTCACACACCAATCGGCGTATTCGCAGGTCGACGACCACGCTGCCGCTGCCGACCGGCACATCCGCCAGACGCCGCGTGTGATAGGCGTGCACCCGCCGGGCCAGTACCCCACACGCCGGGCAAGGCACCGCCACCGACCGTGTCCGGGCTCGCACAAGCACGACCTGCTGCTCCGCGGCCACCTGCTCGAGAACCACGTCGGCCAACTGCGGGAACAGCGTCTTCAGGATCTCCGAGGCACACGAAGATCGCCCTGCCAGCTCGCACACTCCGTTACCACCGCATTCGTGCCAGAGCCGAAAACACCCGTACAGTCCCTCTTGAGGGTGTACGAGACGCGGGGGAGAACCATGCAGACCAGCAACACGAACATGTCGATCAGCGCGGGAGTCGAGTTCAACCCAGCACTACAGACGATCTACGCCCCATCACAGATGGGGGTCCTGTGCCCGGCTCACAAGCTGGGCGTGCGGCCTGAGGGCTGTCTCGCGCATGCCCGTGCTGGATGCTAAAAGTTTTCGAACAAGTCGATTAGTTGGCGAGCTTTGGAGTGGAGTTCATCGAAGGTCACTATATCGATATCGCGTAAGTTGCGGCGATAAAGTTCAAAACATCGCCGTTTACTAGCCAGATCGAGCTCTCGCTTCGCGTTGCCCACAATTAGCAGGGCCCTGGGATTGAACGCCTTGATCGGCGTCGGATCGTCCTCTTTGGCCAGACAGCGGTATTCCTCAACCAGGGACCGCTTGTTAACGAGAATTTGCTGCGAGGCGCCGCTCAGTTCGCTAGACGGGGACCATGTGTTATTCCTATATTTCTGGCTGGATAGAAGATCTGTCTTTGGAGTCTTAATTTCTATTAGAGCCACATCTTCTGTAAGCCTGTTGCCGTACAGGAAGTCGGCTACGTTTCCATCCCTGTTGTCAATCCCTTTCCCGCCGACGTAAACTTGATCATCTATTATGATGATCGGCTGAGCGTAGACCTGTGAAAGTACCCAGTTGTTCCCCTTTAGCAGGTTATGCCAGTAGGGTTCGTCCGCTCGGCCGAGGCTGGCTTCGTACTTCTGTAAGAAAGCCTTGAGGCGAGCAGCGCCAACGGCCGCGTCGAAGTTAAGCAGTTGCGCGGAGTCTAATTGCCCTAGAAAGTCGGACAGTTGGTTGGCCTGGCGATTTGTAAGCCAATCGAGGAACTTTTGGACGATCGATTCGCTCGCGACGTCCCCATCCAGTATCTGTTCAAGGTTGGCACCCTCTAGTAGGTGCCGCAACCCATTGTTGCGCGGTTCGCGAATGTAGTTTACCTGCCCACGGGGAATTCCATGCTGTTCCGCGATATCGTATATCCGTGCTAAGGTTTCGTGTAGCAGCGAAACTTCTTCGCTTCTTAGAGCAAGGCGCACGCCCTCGCCGTCTTTCAGTGATGACAAGTTTATCGAGTCATAGTTCTGCCAGACACCACTCGGACGTTTCTTTTGATAGACGAACGTTCCTCGGACCACGGGAGGGGCGTCATCTTGCTTGGCTACTAGTTCTGGTTTGAAGACCAGTCGCGCCCGTTCTCCTGATCGCAGAACGATTGGCTCAATGTCGGCAGTGTTCCTTGAGGTAGACCTTATGGCTATCTCTTCTTCGCTCATGCTGTCCTACCAGTTGCGTGTGAATCGAACAAAGCTTCGAGAGTGGGCTCGTCTGGAAACAATGGCGCCCTTCACCGTACCTACTTGGCTCTCGGCTATCCAGAGGTTCCTACCCCTCGGTAATACTGGATAAATGGACAAATGTAGATGTATCAGCACATTTTGAATCAAACGGCCTGAATTGTAGGTGGATTTTGTGCAGCGCAAAGGCCACTCCCCATGATCGGAAAGCGGCCTTTTGATCTTGTGTGCCAGCGAAATGTAGCAACGGCTACGATACGAGCTGATCACCGAGCCGCTTGAGCGCCTTGCGCGTCTCCTCGGAAGAGACCTCGCTGTAGATGTTCATCGTGACCGCGATCTGGCTGTGGCGAAGAATCTGCATCGCTACTCGCGGGTGAACATCCAGCGCGACGAGAAGGGATGCGCAGGTCTTACGTGTGGTGTGTACTTTCACCCTCCGGACACCTGCCTTGCCGCACGCATGAAGTTGGCCCGGTTTGGTGGACACCTGACCTCTGGGGAACCCTGGTTCCCGGAAGGAGTCCACTGTGCCGAACAACTGTCCGCCGGAGTTCCGCCGGCAGATGGTGGAACTGGTGCGCGCGGGACGGTCGCCGGAGGAGCTCGCCAAGGAGTTCGAGCCCTCCGCGCAGTCGATCCGTACCTGGGTGCGCCAGGCCGACCTCGATGACGGCCGCCGCCAAGACGGCCTGACCAGCGCCGAGAGGGACGAGCTGGCCCGGCTGCGCCGTGAGAACAAGATCCTCCGTGAGGAGAAGGAGATCTTGCGTAAGGCCGCGGTTTTCTTCGCGCGGGAGACGGATCAGCTGAGATGAAGTACCGGCTGATCGATGCGGAGAAAGACCACCACGCTGTCTCCCTGCTGGCCCGGGTGCTGGGTGTGTCGCGCCAGGGCTACTACGCCTGGGCCAAGCGCGGCCCGTCCGCTCGCGCCCGTCGTGATGCTGAGCTGACCGAGAAGATCCGCCGACACCACACGGCATCCGATGAGGTATATGGGGCGCCGCGCATCCATGCCGACCTGCGTGAGATCGACGGGGAGCAGGTGGGCCGCAAGCGAGTGGCCCGGCTGATGCGCGCGGCCGGGCTGGCCGGTGTCTCCCGGCGTAAGGGCTGTCGCACGACGATCGCGGATCGGCGGGCTGTAGCCGCGTCGGACCTGGTGAAGCGGACGAGCCGAACCGGATCTGGACGGCCGACATCACGTACGTGCCGACCTGGCAAGGTTTCGTCTATCTGTATGTTCTGTGGAATACGAGCGAAGCGAACTATTCCTTGCAGAACAAGGATTCTGTGGACTGCGACGTAGGAGCATTCCACAGAATCGCTGTGGTCTTGGACGTGTTCTCGAGGCGGATCGTCGGCTGGGCAATGGCCGACCACATGCGCACCGAGCTTGTGACCGACGCGCTGGCGATGGCGATCTACCAGCGCCGCCCCAGCGTCGGTGTGATCCATCACAGTGACTAGGGGAGCCAGCTCGGGTTCAAGGAGTCGTTGCAACACTGCCTGTCAGCACGAGCATAGATACTCGCTGAAGGCCTCGGCGGGAGTACGCCAGCCGAGTGTCTTACGGGGGCGGCTGTTGAGCGCGGCGGCGACTGCGTCCAGATCGTTTCGGCTGTGCCTGCTCAGGTCGGTTCCCTTGGGGAAGTACTGCCGGAGCAGGCCGTTGATGCTTCTATGTCAAGCGGTGAGTTGGTGGCGGGTGATGTGGTGCTGCCAGGACGCTTGGTCGGTGGTCATGGCGCGGTGGATGACGTCGATGAGGTGGCGTTGGAGGATCCGGCGTGCACCGCGTTTGCCTTTGGTGGGTTCGTGTCGGGCCAATAGTTCTTGTGCGGCGGGGTGGAAGCGTTTCTGCACGATGGCTGCGGTGTAGAGGACGCTGTTGAGGCGACGGTTGCCGCCTCGGTGGAGGCGGTGGCGTTCTTTGTCGGAGGAGTAGACCGGGATCGGAGCGCAGCCGGTGTAGCGGGCGAGCTTGGCCGAGCTGGCAAAGCGGGTGATGTCACCGATCTCCGCGATCAGAACCGCCGCGGAGATGTAGCTGATCCCGGTGATTTCCAACAGTCTGGGTGCCAGCGGGGTGACGAGTTCTTTGATCGTGGTGTCGAGGTCGAGAACGCGTCGGTTGAGATCGGCTATCTCGGTGGTCATGTCGGTGAGCGTCCGGTGGACGTGCGTGCCCAGCCGTGCCGCGTCCAGCAGCGTGGTCAGCGAGGCCAGGCCCTTGGGGCGGGCGAGATCGCCCGGGGTGTGGTCGAGCCAGACGTGCAGTTGGGCCTTGAGCTGGTTAATCACCATGGTGCGGCGCTTGATGAGGTCTGTGCGGTAGTCGACCAGGACGCGCAGCTCACGCACGTGTTCGTCGATGCGGTGCCGGTCCAGAGCTGGGGTGGCGATGGCGGCGTGCGCGGCTGCGGCGGCGTCGACGAGGTCGGATTTGGCACCGGTGGCGGCGTGCAGTTTGCGGTGAGCGGCGGTCAGCCGGGTCGGCACCCAGACCACTTCGTGGCCGGCGAGCAGCAGGCCATCGGCCAGGCGGCGAGCGAACCCTCGGCCGTCCTCGATGGCCCAGGTGACGGGCATGCCGTCGGCGAGCGACCGGATCCACTTCAACAGAGCGGTGATCAGGAACGCGTCGTTCTTGACGGTCAGTGGCTTGCCGATCCGTCTGCCGTCGGCATCGACGGCCACTGCGACATGGACGTGCTTGTGCGGGTCGATCCCCACTGTCACCATCGATTCGTCCTCTCTGCTGTCGTAGATGAGACAGAGGCGAGGGCCCTGGCCGGGGGACAGACCTATTGCGAGTTGACGGCTCAGCAGGCTTCTGACTTATTGAATGAGGCCAGATGCCGGGGTCTGCAGCCCTAGCGTTCAGGGCTCTCGCCCTGCGGGCCGTCGTGGACATATCAACGGAAAGCCTTTCGGCACGTGTTCTCCGAGTCACCCGACGGCCCGATCGGAGCATCTCCCGTCGAAGAAGCCCCGCGCGACCCACCCTGCACCAATAGGTGTTCTCGTTGGTGCCGCGCTGCCAGGGACTGTGCGGGTCGGCGAAGTAAACCTCCAGCCCGGTGTCGATGCGCAGTTGAGCCTGCCAAAGAGGGCCAGCGGCGACACGCACTCGGCCATTGACAGCCTCCCGCTACCGCATCCCGTAGGCACCGGCCAGGGGGTGGACGTGACTGCCAAACCTTGCAAGTTCAGATGCCCAGCGTGTGTCAGTCCTCTCAACTACGCTTTGCGATGTCATTAAGAACACGCATAGCGTGCCGGCCTGAACAGGACCGGTACAGTCCGGGGAGAGACGGTCACAGGGTGTACAGCGCGCAGCAGAGCCGCATCGAGAGCTTCATCTGGGGAATCGCGGACGATGTCCTGCGCGATGTGTACGTGCGCGGCAAGTACCGCGACGTGATCCTCCCTATGCTCGTCCTCAGGCGCTTCGACGCGGTCCTGGAGAAGACCAAGGATGCGGTCCTCCGGACCCATGAGGAGCTCAGAGGCCTGGGCTTGATCGACCCCGAGCAGCTGGATTTCCCGCTGCGGGAGGCCGCCGGGGAGGCATTTTACAACACCTCGCCCTTCACCCTTCAGAAGCTTTCCAAGCGGACTAAGACCCAGCAGCTCCGCAGTGACTTTGAGGCATACCTGGACGGCTTCTCGCCGAACGTCAAGGAGATCCTCGACAACTTCGAGTTCCGCAACCAGATTCCCAAGCTGTCCCGCAACGACACCCTCGGCATGCTGATCAAAAAGCTGCTGTCGCCAGAGATCAACCTCTCACCCGAGCCGGTGCTCGACGCGTACGGGCGGGTCCGCCTGCCGGGTCTCGACAACCATGCCATGGGTACGATCTTCGAGAACCTGGTACGCCGGTTCAACGAGGAAAACAACGAGGAGGCTGGCGAGCACTGGACCCCGCGTGACGTGGTCAAGCTCATGACCCGGCTGATGTTCCTGCCCGTCGTGGACAAGATCAAGGGTGGCACGTACCTGCTCTACGACGGCGCGTGCGGCACCGGCGGCATGCTCACCGTCGCCGAGGAAACCTTGCGTAGCCTCTCGGCCGAGCACGGTGCGAAAGACATCGTTACCCGGCTGTACGGCCAGGAGATCAACTCTGAGACGTACGCCATCTGCAAAGCCGACATGCTGCTGAAGGGTGATGGCGAGGCCGCCGACAACATCAAGGGCGGTCCCGAATGGTCCACGCTCTCCAACGATGCCTTCCCCCGTCAGCAGTTCGACTTCATGCTCGCCAACCCTCCGTACGGCAAGAGCTGGAAGGCCGACCAGGAGCGGCTGGGTGGAAAAGCGAATATCTCTGACCCCCGGTTTATCGTCACCTTCGAGGGCGAGACGGAGCCGTCCTCGCTGGTCACCAGCTCCAGCGATGGCCAGATGATGTTCCTGGCGAACATGGTCTCGAAGATGAAGTCTGGGTCGCCACTGGGCAGCCGGATCGCTGAGATCCACAACGGCTCGTCCCTCTTCACCGGGGACGCCGGGAGCGGCGAGAGCAACATCCGACGCTGGATCATCGAGAACGACTGGCTTGAGGCGATCGTCGCACTGCCGCTGAACATGTTCTACAACACCGGCATCGCCACCTACGTCTGGGTGATCACCAATCGGAAGTCCGAGGCCCGTAAGGGCAAGGTGCAGTTGATCGACGCCACCGGCTGGTCCACTCCACTGCGTAAGAACCTGGGAAGCAAGAACTGCGAGCTGTCTGCGGCCGACATCGAGCGCGTCACACAGGCATTCATGGACTTCACTGAGACGGAGCAGTCCAAGATCTTCCGGAACGAGGAGTTCGGCTACTGGAAGATCACGGTGGAGCGCCCACTGCGCCTTCGCAGCCAGTTCACCAAGGCGCGTGTGGAAGTCCTGCGTTTTGCATCAGGTGAGGCGGAGGCGAGGGAACTGCTGCACGAGAAGTTCGGCGACGACCTGTTCACGGACTTCGCAAGCGTGACCAAGCAGGTGCGTGAGCAACTGGAATCGTGGGCGCGCGCGACCGGCTCCGATGAGGAGGAGGTGGACGCCGACGTACCAGTCCTCAAAGAGGCTGCCCGCAAGAAGCTGTTGAACGCAAAGACCTGGGAGCGGGACGGGCAGTTGGTCAAGGTTGGCGCGGCGCTGCTCGGCGACATGGGCGAGCAGAGCTTCGACGACTACAACGAGTTCGACCGGCAGGTCGGTCTGGCGATGGGCCGCCTCGGCCTCAAGCTCAGCCTGGCCGACCGCAAGGTCCTACTGCGTGGTATGAGCTGGCGCGACGAGACCGCGAAGCCGGTGATCCTCAAGCGCCACAAGGCCGGCACGACCGCGCGTCCTCTGTACGGCCTGTACGAGATCGAGGAAACAACGTCGGTGAAGCCTCAGGCCCTCGTCGTCGAGTACGAGCCCGACAGTGAACTGCGCGATACGGAACAGGTGCCCCTGCTGGAACCCGGCGGCATCGAGGCGTTCTTCTGCCGTGAGGTCCTGCCGTACGCGCAAGACGCGTGGATTAAGGAGGGCGCGACAAAGAAGGGGTACGAGATCAACTTTCCCCGGCACTTCTACAAGCCCCCCGTGCTGCGAAGTCTTGAGGAGATCCGAGCGGACATCGTGACGCTGGAGAAGGAAACCGAGGGGCTTTTGGGCGACCTGTTCCTAGGGGGTGCTCAGTGAGCGGAGATCTCTGTCCCTACCCCGAGTACGCAGAACCTGCTGTTTTTGAGCTTGGCAGCATTCCTAGCCACTGGGAGGAACGGCGCGCCAAGTTCTATATGCGAGAAGTGGACGAGCGTTCCCGCTCCGGCGCCGAAGCGCAGCTTTCCGTTTCGCATCTCACTGGAGTAAGACCGCGACGCCACAAGAACGTCACCATGGTTGCCGCGTCTTACGCAGGGCACAAGCTCTGCCATCCCGGTGACGTGGTCGTGAACACAATGTGGGCTTGGATGGCGGCGCTCGGCGTCTCGCCGGAAACCGGACTTGTAAGCCCTTCATATGGCGTATATAGATTGCGCGCCCCTCAAACGTTCGACCCTGTCTACCTCGATCGCCTCCTCAGACTTCCGGCCTATGCCTATGAATATCGAGTTAATTCAACCGGGGTCACTTCATCGCGCCTTCGGCTTTACGCCGATAAGTTCCTCAACATCGCCCTGGTCCGCCCTCCTATCGAAGAACAACGTGCCATCGTCAAGCACGTATGGCACGTAGAGCGAGAGGTCGGAGCAGCCATCCGGGCCAAGCAACGGATGATCTCGTTGCTGACAGAATTGAAACGGGTTACAGTCCAACAAGTTATCTTCGGCGGACTTGGTCAGGCTTCCCAACTGTCAGCGGGTTCAATCGATCCGCAAGACCTACCGGATTCCTGGGATGCTCCGCCATTAAAAGCGGTGGCCTCCATTCAGTCCGGTATAACGCTAGGCAAGGACTACAGCGGCAAGAAGGTTTATGAATATCCCTATCTGCGCGTTGCAAACGTCCAAGCAGGGCGCTTAAGCCTCGATTCAGTTTCCACTATCCACATCCCCAAGAGTGAGGCAGCACGATCTACTCTACAGAAGGGGGATGTTCTTATGACGGAGGGCGGCGATCCAGACAAATTGGGCCGCGGTTGCGTCTGGGATGATGAGATTTCAGATTGCCTTCATCAGAACCATGTGTTCGCGGTGCGTCCCCAAGTCAGACTCAACCCATACTTCTTGACCGAAGTTCTGGGTACTGTTTACGCACAGACGTACTTCTTGCTCAGCAGCAAGCAGACAACGAATCTTGCCTCAACTAACAAGACCAAGATTGGAGCATTCCGCGTCCCGCTGCCCCCACTCGAAGAGCAGCAGGGGATTTTGCAGGAGCTCACCAGCAAGGTCACCCCTATTGGCGTCGCGATCCAACGCGCCGAGCGTGAAATCTCCCTCCTTCGCGAATACCAAATCCGCCTGACCGCTGATGTGGTCACCGGGAAGCTCGACGTCCGTTCCGCCGCAGCGGCGCTGCCCGACGTCGACCCACACGACCCTGGCCCTGCGGCGTACGACGCCGATGAGGAGGGGCTGGACGGCGATGATCTGACCGAGGAGTCGATGTGAGCGGCGCGGCGGGGCTGTACGGCGGTACGGATATGAGTGAGGGAGCCCTCGAACGCGACATCGTCGCGGACATGACCTCGCCGCCGGGAGGGTGGATCGAGGGGTCCGCCAAGTCGTATGACCGTGGCCGCGCCATCGACGTCGAGCAACTCCGGGCGTTCCTTGAGGAGGCACAGCCGGAGGCCGCCGCGGCGTTCGAGCTTGGCAATCCCCAGTCTGAGACGCGCGCGCAGTTCCTCAACCGTGTCCAGGGCTACATCACCCAACACGGCGTCGTAGACCTCCTGCGGAAGGGGATGAACCACTCCACCAGCACGGGCGCCTACGAGATCGTCTTCTACGGGGCGACGCCATCCCCAGGCAACGTTGTCGCAGAGCGACGTCACCGCTCCAACCGCTGGAGTGTGACCCGACAGCTGCGCTACAGCCAGGACGATACCCAGCGAGCCCTGGATCTGGTCATCTTCGTCAACGGCCTGCCGCTCGCGACGTTCGAACTGAAGAACCACCAGACTAAGCAGACGGTGGAGGAAGCGATCGAGCAGTATAAGAACACGCGCGATGCGCGCGAACTGCTCTTCGCCGATGGCCGCTGCCTGGCGCACTTCGCGGTAGATGAGCACTCGGTGCGGTTCTGCACGCGGCTGGCCGACAAGAAGTCCTGGTTTCTCCCCTTCGACAAGGGGCGGGACGGCGGCGCCGGTAACCCGCCCAACCCGCACGGCTACAGGACCGCCTACCTCTGGCAGGACATCCTGTCGCCCGCAAGCCTCGCGGACATCATCGAGCACTACGCCGCGCGGCTGGTAGAGAAAGACCCCACGACCAAAAAGACGAAGCGCTGGCAGATCTTTCCCCGTTACCACCAACTCGACGTCGTTCGCGAGCTCCTCAAGGACAGCGAGGAGAACGGCGCCGGTCAGCGCTATCTGATTCAGCACTCGGCCGGTAGCGGCAAGTCCAACTCCATCGCTTGGCTGGCGCACCAGCTCATCGGTCTCGGCGGCGACGCATCCCCCGTTTTCGATGCAGTCATCGTGGTGACCGACCGCATCAACCTGGACACACAGATCGAGCGTACAGTCAAGCAGTTCACGCAGCGCCGGTCGCTCGTCAAGCACGCTGACAAGTCGAAGGACCTGCGCGAGGCCCTTGCCAACGACACAAAGATCATTATTTCTACAGTTCAGAAGTTCCCGGTGATCCTCGAAGACATCGACAATGCGCACCGGGACCGGCAGTTTGCCATCATCATCGACGAAGCACACTCCGGACAGGGTGGCAAAACAACGCACGCCATGAGCGGCACGCTCGGTGCGACTTCCGTAGACATCGAGGAAGAGGAAACGACCGAGGACAAGATCAATAAGATCATCGACAGGCAGAAGTTGCTTGACAACGCCAGCTACTACGCCTTCACGGCCACGCCCAAGCCCCGGACCTTCGGCTACTTCGGCCGCCGCGGCGAGGACGGGAAAGACCATCCCTTCCACGTCTACACGATGAAGCAAGCGATCGAAGAGCGCTTCATCCTGGACGTCCTAAAGAACTACACGACGGTCGAGAGCTACTACAAGCTGGTCAAGTCGGTCGAGGACGACCCCGAGTTCGACGCCAAGAAAGCCGCGAAGAAACTGCGCCGCTACGTCGAGGGCAACAGTCATGCGATCCAGAGCAAAGCGTCGATCATGGTGGATCACCTGCTGGACAAAGTGATCCGGCCTCGGAAGATCGGCGGCAAGGCCCGCGCCATGGTGGTGGCCGACGGTATCTTGCGGGCGCTGGACTACTACTTCGCCATCAACACGTACCTAGAGAAGTTGGGTAGCCCCTATCGAGCCATCATCGCGTTCTCCGGCGAGCATGAGTACAGCGGCAAGAAGGTCACCGAGGCGAGCCTCAACGGCTTCCCGAGCAGCGCTATCGAGAGGACCTTCCGCGAGGACCCGTACCGCATCCTGGTCTGCGCGGACAAGTTCCAGACAGGGTACGACGAACCGCTCCTGCACACCATGTATGTCGACAAGCCGCTGTCCGGCGTGCGGGCTGTGCAGACGCTGTCCCGGCTGAACCGCGCCCACCCGAACAAGCACGATGTCGCGGTCCTGGACTTCTACAACAAGACCGAGATCATTCGGAAGTCGTTCGAGCAGTGGTACCGCACCACCGTCCTTGCGGGCTCGGTCGATCCCAACAAGCTCCACGATCTACGAGCAGTTCTCGACGGCGCCGGCGTCTACGGCCGCGAGGACATCGACCAGTTCGTTGAGATGTTCCTGGACAAGGAGCCGCGCTCGCGGCTGGAAGCGTTCCTCGACCAGCTCGTCATCGCCTACCAGGAACTCGACAGCGAGGACCAGCAGGTCGAGTTCAAGGGCAGGGCCAAGGCGTTCGTCCGTACGTACGACTATCTGGCGGGCATCCTTCCTTACCGCAATCCCGAGTGGTTGAAGCTATCGATTTTGCTGACATTCCTCACCCCCAAACTGCCTGCGCCGATCGAGGAGGACCTGTCCCGGGGCATCCTGGAGACGGTCGACCTGGATAGCTACCGGGCCGAGCAGCAGACGGCGATCAGCATCGCTTTAAGCAACGAGGACGCGGAGCTGACGGCCAGCGCCCCGATGGGCATGGGACAGCGGTCCGAACCCGAACTGAAGCCCGCCTCGGTCATCCTTCAGGATTTCAATCAGCACTTCGGCAACATCCCCTGGACCGACAAGGACCGGATACGGCACCTGATCACTGTGGAGATCCCGGCGAAGGTCCGCGAGGATAAGCAGTACATCAACGCCCAGCGGTACAACGACGAACAGAATGCCCGAGTCGAGAGTGACGCCGCTGTGCAGCGGGCGATCATGGCGTTCCTGAAGTCTGACACCGAGCTGTACAGCCAGTTCGCGGGCAACCCTGCATTTAAGCGATGGCTGACCGAGATGGTCTTCCGTGAGACCTACGACCCGACGGCCGGCGGCGACGAGAGCCTTGATGCTCAGCGAGACATATAAGTCTGGCCGTTCAGCGTAGGGGCGATTTATCGCCGTAAATATCGTTATGCTATGGACGGGTGGATTTGCATGGTTATTCCACCCATCCGTGCTATTCGCCTGGCATTCTAGGTTTGGCGGCGATTGCTACCTTCACAGTCTTCTCAGTAACCCACAGCATGTGTGTAATGGCCAAGGCCGCGAAGAAGACGGCAGAGAAACAGAGAATCGCCGCTAGTTGATTCGGGCGGGCATCGTTGTCGACTAGTAGTGCAGTAAACGATAGAAGGGTGGCCATGGCGGCCCACCGCATACTTCTTGTATAGGAGCCGAACAGGCGAGGCCATTGCTTGGTTCGGCGCAATATTTCGAATCTGGGAGAATTTACAAAGGTTAGAGCGATAGTGATGGCTGCGATAATGAAACCAAGGAAGGTTCCATGAAGTCCAAGGGTTGCAGCATAAATCTCTTTCCGACGGCTTGCCAGGATGCCTTGAAGTGGATTATTTACTTCCGGTATAAGCGATAGCTTGTAGAGCATCAGGGATATGACGGCGAATGTGAAGAGTTCTTTGGCGAAGGAGGGGAGTCGCCGCCATGCCATCAGTTTGCACCTCTTAGGGGGATTGGTTCAAACCCTTTGAGGACACACTAGCTGACGAGGCCGACAAAAGATCTTCGCGCAGCTCCTCATAGGCCTCGATGATCTTTAGGTAAGCATCGTTGCTGTTGAGAACTCTAGATCTTTGGGTCTGCCGAAGGATCGTCTTCTTGCTGATGAGTTGATCTTCGAGAAGGTTTATTTCATCGGTCCTTCCCGTTTTGGCATCAACGATGGTTGCTTTAAGCTCCCGGGCCTGCTCGCGAAGGTCTTCCTTGCGCATGATGCGACGCAAGAAGTGAATCAAGTCAGACTTGAGATCGAGCTTCTTGTAAGGTTCTGGCTGGAGTATGAGTCCGACAACGGCAGCATCACTTCCAGTGGCAGCGGCATTGAGTGCCCGACCAAGGGACTCGTTAGCCTCCGTGATGGTGGACGTGTACGATCTGCGGACGCGCAGAGTCAGCTTACGGACAGACTTATTTCCCTCCAGCTGCTTCGCTACATCATGGCGAAGCAGGGCTTCCATCGTGAATGATGGAATTGATCCAGACAGGGCGTTCATCATGTACGCAGACAGGCGCCTTGCGCGGGGACCGTAGAAGTTATGCTCCACGCCGACAATCCCATCGGGGAAGAGGCAAATATGCGATGTTTCGCACAGCCCTTCGTCTGCTCCGAGCGTGAGGTTACGGAGCGTTCCTCCAAGTTCGAACTGTGGGAGCGCGTTCTTTCGGATAGTTCCCAGTCGGAGTTTGGTGACTCCTCCTACAGCGTCTATCCAAGCGCACAGGCTACTGCCATCTGACTGGTTCATGTATCGAGGACTGGCGGACTCGAAGGGAAGATCGCTAATTGCCTTAAGGCCGACTTCGAGATCGACGCTGATGTTCTTCGGGATGCCCGTTTCATCAGCGCCTGCGTCGATTCGATAGAAGTAGACGCTGCGCTTGACGCTCGGGGGCTTCGACTGCTGGGGGCGACGCTGGGGCGTCGGAGAACTCATGACTATAGAGTGCCACGAGTTGCTGGCTGCCGCGTCCGTTGAGTGGGTATTCGCATTGATATGCCTGGGTCAAATGACCTGTTTATGCTATATGTCGCCACAGGGTGGCGGACTTGTGCTGCCATGCACCTTCAGAAGATGTCGATGATGATCTTTAAGCATCGTCGCCTCGGAAATCAGAGGGCGGATCCGCCGGCGGCTTCCGCTCCTCAGACTTCGGCCACCCTGCGGTACGAGTGTCTTGCCACCGAGTGACGTGGTGACCCGACTCGATGGGTGCGGGACATGCACGGGATGATCTTGCAAACGATGCGGACTGATCGTGGATCACTACTCACGGCCCGCTCGCGGGATGATCTTTGCCGCGCCCAACCAGGTCGCATGGGGTCGGCGCGCCTCGCTCTGTCTGTTCGCGTGAGCGCGCTGCCAATCGAGGCACCTTTCATGGATACGGAGGAGCACATCAACTCCGTGTGTCAATGGCCGAGTGCGTGTCGCCGCTGGTGGCCGGATAGAGGTCCCCACCCCTTTCGTAGTTGACTACTTCTTGGTGAGACGCGCGGCGGTACGGCACGGGGGCGATCCGTACCGCCGCGCCGGTTCAGGGGACGGCGGGCCGGGCGGTGCGCAGGGTGCGGGTGATCTCTCGTTGCCGGGCCAGGGCGGTGCCCAGGCGTTCGGGCGAGGCACGCAGGATGAGGTATCTGGCGCCGGCCTTCACCTCCGGCAGGGTGAGCGGCTGGTGGCGCATCGCTCTCCACCGCCGCAGGACGGTGTCGTGCTCGATGTACCAGTCAGGGAAGAGCTGCCGCAGCGCGACAAGCTGGTCGTTCTGCTGCGGTGGCGGGGTTTCCTGTCCGAGGTGGGGTTCGGGGGTGACCATCGGGTTCTCCTTGGTGGATGCCGCGGGCGGGCCGGGTAACGCTTCCGCCCCGCCCGCGTCGCGCCCGGCACCGGCGGCTTCTTCCGCGTGGTGCGGTGCGCTGTCGGTCGGCACGACGGCGAGCACCCGGGAAGGAGGGGCCGCCGCCGTGCCTGCTCAGGGGCGGCCGACCCCAGCCGGTGTGGACGCGGACGTCCGGTGCTGGGTGACGGCCCCGGCCGGGGCGGACGTGGGCGCCTGGCGGCGGGTGGCGGCCCTGGCCGTTTCCGCTTCGTTCATCAGCGCCTGCAGCCCGTCGGGGGTGCGGTCGGAGACAATCAACGGCTCGGGAGTGGGCCAGGTCGCGATGGCGTAGAACAGGCGGCTGCCGGTGCCGTACAGCACCGCCCACCCCGGCCAGGCCGCCCCCAGCCGTACGGCCTCGGCCCGGGCGCCGTGATCCCAGGTGTAGGAGGGGACGGCGCTGAGGGCCAGGCCGCTGCGGTGCCGCCCCCGGGGACGGGCGGGCCGTCGCCGGATCACGAGATCACCCGCCCGGCCTGCTCGTGGGCCTCCTGGGCGATGCTCTCCTGCCGATCGGTCGCGGCCCGCAGGGCGTCGATGGTGTCGGCATCGACGGTGCGTTCGGCCCCGGCATGGAACGCGGCCGGAGAAAAGGGGTGCTCACGGCTGGCCCACAGCCGCCCGGCGTCACTGAGGATCACCCGCCAGCCGGGAATCACGGACTCGGGCCGGATGGACGACCGGGGTGTGGTGGGCTGGGCGTCTTCCATGGATCGGACCTCCTGTAGCGGGTCAAAGGCCCGTCCGGACGATCGCAGCGCCGGGCGGAGTGGTGTCGGGAGACGGAGGGGAACGAGGCGAGGCACGCCGTACGGACCCGGCGAGCCGAGCGGAGCAGGCGGGGCAAGCAGGCCGGGCGGCCGGTGCGGTAACGGGGCGGCTGCCACCCGGTGGAGGGCACAACCGACCGTCCGTCTGGGACGGGCCGCGAGACGACGCCCGGTGCCGAGCCGGGGCGGTCTGGTCGCGACGGACCAAGACGGCAGCGCCCGGCGACGGCGGCAGGGCACCCGCCGGGGCAACGACACCGGTACGGCGGGCACAGCGGGCGCGACGGCCGGGGCCTGTTCGGCAGGTCGCTGGGCGGGTACCGGCGCGATCACCTCGGCCGAGGCCTGCGCGACAGACCGCAGAGCGGGCACCGGCGCGACCACCTCAACCGGGCCCTGCCCGGCACCCCGCTGAGCGGGCACCAGCGGAACCACCTCGGCCGGAGCCACCAGGGCGGGCGGCTCGAAGCAGCACAGGGAACGGTCCCCGGTACGGCGGGCCTCCAGGCGGATGACCATCAGCGCGCCGGACGGCGGCGCGTACTCGTGATCGGCGGCCCGGCCGGGACAACCGTGCGCGTATGGCGCGTGCCCGCAGACGGCGCAGCCCATCGGCATCGGCACAGCATCGGCGAAGCAACCGCAGCCATTGACCGTCTGTCTGTCGAGAACTGGAGCACTAGGGTTGGTCACGGGTCAGGAGGTCCTTCCTGATCAAGGACTCGTCACTGGTGTGCGATACCGGTGGCGAGTCCGTTTCTGTTAGCGATCTCGTTCTGTCAGTAGCCTTGCTTGCCTCCTGGCCTGCTGGCCAGTAGGGAAGCTAGGGTGCAGGCCTAGTGGCATGGTGTGGTGCCCATCGACCCTGATTCTTATGAACCTCTGTACCGCCAGGTTGCCGGCGACCTACGCCAGCGGATCACGAGCGGCGCCCTGCCTCCTGGCCAGAGACTTCGGGCGGAGCCTGACCTGGCGCATGAGTACGGTGTGGGGATTGACGCGCTGCGTGATGCTCTTGCTGTTCTCCGGAGTGAAGGCCTTGTGCGAACGGTGAGCCGCGAGGGCTCCTACGTCCGCGAGCAGGTCGAGCCGGTCGTGCTCCGCGTCGAGGGTCCGGCGCGGATACGGGTGCGTTTGCCGACTCTGGCTGAGCGGAAACGTCTGCGATTGGCAGAGGGGATGCCTGTCCTGGTCGTGGACGATGGAGAGACGCGCGTCCTGGCGGGATACGAGACAGAGATCGAAATCCCATGACGTGCCACGTGCACCCCCTTTCAGGGCTGCGTCCTCTGGGCCTCCTATGATGACGTGAGAATCCCACGAAGACAATCGCATCTAATGAATGACCGATAAGTCCATGCCTTGGTGGGAGAGGTGCGGCAAACTGTCCGCATGAAACACTCCACCGTTCGGCTGCGCCGCCTGTCACGTGAGTTGCGCACGCTACGTGCGGCCACAGAGATGACGACGGAGGCCGCTGCCGAACAGCTCGGTTGGTCGCGTAGCAAGCTCAACCGGTTCGAGACAGGTAAGGGTGCGCCGACGCCTGCCGATGTGGCGGCGATCTGCCACCTGTACTGCGTGGAAGCGGCGACCGCCGAAGCCATGGTGCAGCTCACTCGCGAGGTCGCCCGGCGCGGCTGGTGGACTGCCTATTCGGATGTGTTCACCGGGTCGTATGTCGAGTTCGAGGCGGCTGCCAGAGCGATCCATCAATGGGAACCGCTACTGGTCCCTGGCCTGCTCCAGACCGAGGACTACGCCCGGCAGATCATTCGAGCGGGCCATCCCGATCGGCCTGACATTGAGGTGACACGCCGCGTCGATGCCCGGATGCAGCGCAAGACCAGCCTGCTCAGCGATCACATGACGCTGCACATCCTCATTGCTGAAGGCGCCTTGCACCATCCTGTGGGGTCATCCGGCATCATGACCCGTCAGCTTGGCGACATCCTCCACGCTATGGACCGGCCGAACATCACGGTCCAGGTCCTCCCGACGGCGGTCGGCGCTCACGGCGGCATGGAAGGAGCCTTCTCGGTGCTGTCGTTCGACGACGACGATCCGGATCTGGGCTACGCCGAATGCCCAGCGGGTGAGGTGTATGTCGAGGACGGCGAGCAGGTTCGGCGACTTATGCTGACGTTCGAGCGCCTCGCCAGCGCGTGCCTGTCCCCCGAAGAGTCCGCGGCACTCCTCGCCGCGGCGAGGAGCAACCATGATTACCCCTGACCTGTCCGGCGCCAAGTTCCGCAAGTCCAGCCTCAGCGGAGCCAACAACAACTGCGTCGAGGTGGCCACCAACCTTCCGGGTCTCGTCGCCGTCCGTGACAGCAAGGACCCGTCGGGCCCCGTGCTGACCTTCTCCCCGGCAATCTGGAACGACTTCCTGATGGGCATCCGCAGCGGAGAAATCTGACCTGACCAGCTGGGAGATCTCGTACAGCCGTTGCGCCACCTACGTGATGTTGCGCCGGGGTCCGGCCTGCCGGGCCCGGTAGCAGCGCCCTCCGTGCTCAGTCGCAGGCCAGACAGAACGTCACTCTGCGAGCGCTCTTCCCGGTGTACCAGGTGTAACTCGTGAACACCTCAGGTGCTCCAGAGGTTCTGGACAATACCCCTATCAGATAGATAGCTGCCGCCACCACACGGCGATGTCCACATCGTGGCTCAGGGCATCGTCGATGACGCGGTGCAGCGCGAGGTCGACAACACGGTCGTCGTCAGGACGGAAGGGTTTACCGGGATCAGCCATACCGAGCAGCGGCCCGAGGGCATCGATGGCTGGTTTCCAGAGCGTTGACCAGTTGCGTTGGCTGGACACCCTGAATCGGATGCACAGCGCCACGGGGCCTTGCGGCAGCGGGGCGCTGACAACAGCGCTACAGGCATCATGAATCTGCTGCTTCCAGGCGGATGATTCGCTGGAGCCCTTTGTACGCACCCGGAGCTGTGGCTCGCACGGTAAGCCGTCTGCTCGGACAGCGACGGAGACGGCGAATGTCGAGGTCTCTGCATGCCGCTTACGTGCAAATGCCGCATCGAGGCGGCCAGCGCCGATACGCCGCGCGATCGGCATGAGGTAGTTGTCGAGGTCACGGCCCCCCTTGGTCAGCGTGAGGTTTCCAGGCAGGCCGACGATCAGTTCGATTGCGAGACGGCCACTGGATACTGGAACACATGCGTCGGCGAGCGCCTCGACTTCGTCCAGGTAGGTACGTAGCCGTCGTTGATCCGGATGATCCGCTCTCTCCCAGCTCTCGAGGACCGGATGAGTCCGCAGAACGCGCGGCGTGGTCGTCGGTCTGGCAAATGTCGTCTCCACAGCTGGAATATCAGCCGTATCTCCCTTCCGCGCCAGCCCTGTTTCCCGCACTTTCCAGGTCGTCGCAGGTCAGCGGCTATAGAGGTGTTACGGGTAACGCCAACCTTTGATCACCGGTGGCCTCGGAACGGCAGGTGGAGGCTCGCGAGTCGGTCAGAGGAAGAAGATGACCAGAACGAGGCCGAGGCTCAATGCCACGAAGCGGGGCGTTCTCGGGTTTCGGCTGGCCTCGCGGCGGGAGGAGAGCACCAGCACGGTGACCACGGCCAGCGCCGTCAGCAGGTGCAAGCCGTACCACCAGGGAGTGGGCAGCTTTCCCAGGACGGTTCCGGTGAGCAGGTCGTCGGCGGAGCCGTAGCCGGCCAGAGCGCTGAGCAGGACCAGGCCCAGGCCCAGGGCCGCGAGGGCGTACCGGAATCGGCCGAGCAGGGTCCAGACGACGGTTCCCAGGACGAGCAGGACCGAGGAGCTGTGGTGCAGTTGCCGGATGAGCAGGCCGCCACGCACCTCGAAGCTGATCTTCAGGGCCGAGTCGTAGGCGGCGCTCATGGGGACACCCCGCAGCGGCTCGTAGGAGCCGTTGTAGGAGATCATCTGGTTGCTCGGCGTGTAGAAGAAGGCCAGGAAGCTGCCGGTGAGCAAGATGACGACGAAACAGTAGATCAGCATCTCGCCCACCAGCTGCCTCACTCGCTCCATTCGGTGTATTTCACCACAACGGCTCGGCGCCGTCCGGGTTTCTGATCAGTTCCAGGAGTACGACACCAGGAAGGGGGAGGATCAGCAGGTGGAGTTGGTCTGGGTCAGCAGGCCCAACCGCCACGGGAGGGTGTCGTAGTTGCCGCCGGCGTTGGGGTCCAGGCCCTGGTAGAGGTACTGCATCTTGCAGGGGCTGATGGTCAGGGTCTGGTCGACCATGGTGCGGACCATCTCGCCGTGGCTGATGTCCCGGCTCCACGCGGTACCGCTGAAGGTGACGTTGTTGGACCGGGCGAACGGGTTGCTCTCACTGGCCGCCAGCGGCGTCCAGGATCCGGCGATGCTGTTGGAGGTCCAGGACCGGAACCACCGTCGGCCGTCGGACCCGATCGCCTCGACGATCAGCAGGTACTGGTTGGAGCCCTGCACCTTGTAGACGTTGGACGCCTCGAACAGGTTGTTGCGGTTGGAGTCCTGCAACGCGATCACCGTGTTGGTGAACCCGTTGGGGAAACTCGACAGCGTCGTCTGCGATCGGTACAGGTGCCCGTTGTCGTCGGAGGAGAAGAGGTAGCAGTTGGTGTTGTCGCAGATCACCCACATGTCGACCCAGTAGCCGTTGCCGATGTTCTGCTGGATGATGGCGGGCATCGAGGAATAGAAGTTCTTCGGCGCGCTCCACCCGTTGGGGTTGCTGATGTCGCTGTTGGTGGAGTACGAGGCGTTACCGGTCTGATAGACCAGGTACCACAGGTTCTGCGGCGCGAAGTAGAACACCTGCGGCGCCGCCCGGTAGCCGGCGCCGAGCGGGGTGCGGTCCAGGTAGTAGTGCGTCGCCGAGCCGGCCTGCGACCAGTCGGTGAAGTTCAGGTACACCAGGTTGTAGCCCGAGGAGGAAGCGGTGCTGGCGAACACGTGGTACTTGCCGTTGTAGTACACCACCGTCGGGTCCTTGATCCCCGCGATGTTGTGCGTGGAGTCCGACTTCGGCGCGATCAGCGCACCGCTGGAGCTCCACCGGAAGCTCGAGGGCAGCGTACCCCCGGGAGGCGTCGCGGTCGGGGTGGGGCTGGGGGATCCAGAGCTGCCGTTCCAGATCCACTTCTGGTTGTCGCCGCCCCAGCAGGAGTAGAGCTGGATCTTGGTGCCGTTGCCGGTGCCCGCGCCGACGGCGTCCAGGCACAGTCCGGATTGGACGCCGACGATGGTTCCGTCGGAGTTGATGCGCCACTTCTGGTTGTCGCCGCCCCAGCAGGAGTAGATCTGCACTTTGACGCCGTTGGCGGTGCTGGCGGCGTCCAGGCACTTGTTGCCGTAGACCTTGAACTCGTTTGCTGAGGTGTAGGTCCACTGCTGGTTGCTGCCGCCGGAGCAGTCCCACAGCTGCAACTGGGTGCCGTCGGTGGTGCTGGAGTTGGGCACGTCCAGGCAGCGGCCGGAGGCGACGCCCTTGATCTGCCCGTTACCGCCGCCGGGCAGCGTGGAGGTCGGCGTTGGGGTGGGGGTCGGTGTCGGGGTGGGGTTCGGGGTTGCGCTGTTGAGGGCGTTGAGGACCGAGGTGTAGGCGGCCTTCTTGTTGCCGTTGCCGTCGAACAGCAGTGGGGTGTCACCTGAGCGCCAGGAGTCGCTGTCGCGGACGCCCCACACGGTGATGCCGACGCAGCGCGGCACGGCCAGGCAGTCGTTGGTCACGTTGGCGTAGGTCGTGGCCGAGGCGCCCTGGATGTCCAGCTCGGTGAGGGCCACGTCCACGCCGAGGGCGGCGAAGCTCTGCAGGGTGGTGCGGAAGTTGCTGTTGTAGGGGCTGCCGCTGTTGAAGTGGCCCTGGAGGCCGACGCAGTCGATGGGCACGCCGCGCTGCTTGAAGTCGCGGACCATGTTGTAGACGCCCTGGGTCTTGGCCCAGGTCCAGTTATCGATGTTGTAGTCGTTGTAGCAGAGCTTGGCGGCCGGATCAGCGGTCCGCGCGGTGCGGAAGGCGACCTCGATCCAGTCGTTCCCGGTCTGCTGCAGGTTCGAGTTACGCCGGCCGCCGCTGCCGTCGTCGAAGGCCTCGTTCACCACGTCCCAGGCGTAGATCTTGCCCTTGTAGTGGGCCATCACGCCGTTGATGTGGTCGATCATCGCCTGGCGGAGCGTGCTGCCGGACAGGGACTGCATCCAGCCTGGCTGCTGGGAGTGCCAGGCCAGAGTGTGGCCACGCACCCGCTTGCCGTTCTGAACGGCCCAGTTGTAGACGCGGTCGCCGTTGGTGAAGTTGAACTGCCCCCGGTTCGGCTCGGTGGCGTCGATCTTCATCTCGTTCTCGGCCGTCACCATGTCGAACTCGCGGTTGGCGATCGTGGTGTACGCCGAGTCGCCGAGCTTGCCCGCGGCGATGGCGGTGCCGAAGTACCGCCCGCTCTGCGCGGCCGCCGCGCCCAACGTGCTCGCCGCGGCATCGGCGGGAACCGACCCCGTCAGCGCCGTGATCGTGCCGAGTACGCCGAGGGCGCCGGCGACCAGGGCCCGGAGGGGACCGCTGAGGGGCCGCCGGGCTCCAGGTGGGGGTATGGCGTCTGTGCCCATGCCTGAGCCTCCATAACTGAATCACGGAAAGGGGGGAAACGCGGGACCCCCCGCGGGATCGACGCCGCGTCCCATCACCGGGGAACGCACACCACCAGGGCGTCGCAGACGGCGGCCCCTGCCGCGCACCACCGACCTCGCAGGGGGAGACCGCCTGAGGCCTCAGTGTGAAAACCTCTCCGAAATGTGTCAAGCCCACCCTGAAAAGTTTCGGTCACCCCGTCCGGCGTACACGCCTCGCACATACTCCAACGTCCGTCCCGGCCTCCTGAAACTTTGCGGCGGCCTCGACATGCTGGGACGAGACATCGTCGATGAAATTTTCATCGACGCGTCCTCACCGATCAGGTCCGGCGACCCCCCATAACACCAGATGGGCCACGCTCGGCCCCCCTACACGCCGGCACAGCACAGGTCGGCCCCTTGACGGCACCTCCCTGTCTCGTATTTGCTCCGCAGCACCACCACCACCTCCAACCACCTGACAGAGAAGGGAACGTGATCAGGACACCGAAAGTTAACGCTAACAATCCGGCGGCCTGCCCAGAGGAACGTCGGGCAACGATGTGTCTCCTCGGCTCAGGCCTACCTTCCCGGTCAGGCGCTCGCAGCGAGCAGGGATTCCGCGACGGCCGTGCGGGCGTAGAGGACCGAGCGGCCGGCGCGGTGCGCGCTGATTATCCCCGCGTCGCGCAGGGCGGTCAGGTGCTGGGAGACTCCGGCCGCGGAGACGCCGGTACGGCGGGCGAGTTCGGTCGTGGAGGCCGGGGATTCCAACTCGGCCAGAAGGACGGCCCGGGAGCGGCCGAGGACGGCGGCGATCGCGTCGATGCGCGTCACCGGGCGGTGCTCCCAGAGCGTGCCGATGCCTCGGGCAGGGTAGGCGAGCTGGGGTGGCTGCGGCGGCCGTGACCAGGTGAGCATGTTCACGGCGAAGGCGCTGGGGACCAGCAGCAACCCCGGCCCGGAGGTCTCCCGGGAGATGCCGCAATGCCTGCGGACCATCCGGAGGGTGTTGTCGTCCCAGCTCAGCGTGGAATGCAGGTCGTTGAAGAAGTGGCCCACGCCGTGCTCGGCCACCTGGCGGGCACGGTGGAAGACATCGGCGTCCAGCACCGCGCGGATCTTCGCCCAGTACGGGGCGAGCGCCAGTTCCCAGTAGGCCTCGATCTCCTCGGTGATCTGGGCCAGCCGGCTTTCCGGGTCCCTGCGCAACGCCTGGCAGCGGGAAATAGTACGGCCGAGAACATCGAGGTCGGCCAGGACGTGATCGGCCGAGGTGGCGCGGATGGCGGCGAGTTCGGTGGCGAGGGTGGGGGCCAGTTCCCCGGGGGGTGGCGTGAGGAAGTCGGGGAGATAGCCGTTGGGTGGGATCAGTTCGGCCAGCCAGCCCGCGTCCAGCCCGGCGGCGGCCACCCGCGGCCGTACCTGATCAACCCAGGTCCGGTGTACCGGATGTGCGGAGCCCGATGTCAGCAGCTGGAAACTGGTGACGACCTCCCACATCGGCGAGACCGCGAACCGGGTCAACGCCAGATCGTCGGCCGAGAAGGCCAGTTCGGACAGCATGGCGGCTCCATAGATTCGGCCTGAACTTAATCAATGGTTCACGAGTCTATGTGGGCTGCAAGATTTCCGCATGCTCTCCACCTTCAGCGGGCTGCCCCGTACCGCCTGGATCATCTTCGCCGGCACTGTGGTGAACCGGCTCGGTTACGTGATCACACCTTTCCTCGTGTTCTACCTCGGGTCCCGCGGCGTCACCCCGGAGCAGACGCCGTATGTCCTGGGTGCGCTGGGCGCGGGCAACCTGATCGGCCCGGCGGTCGGCGGCCTGCTCGCTGACCGGGTGGGGCGACGTCCCACGATGCTGACCGGCCTGATCGGCACGGCCGTCGCGCAGGGCCTGTTGTTCGCGGCGCCGAACGTGGTCACGCTGGCGCTCGCGGCCATGCTCCTCAGCGCGGCAGGCTCCATGGTCAGCCCGGCCGCCGGCGCGCTGCTGACCGACTCGGTGACCGCCGACCGGCGGCGTGCCGCATTCTCGCTGTTCCATTGGGCGATCAACATCGGCACCGCCGCAGCCGGGATTCTCGGCGGATTCCTGGCCACACACGGCTATTGGATGCTGTTCGCGCTGGACGCGGCGGCCGTACTGACGTACGCGGTCATCGTGGTGACGATGTTGCCCGGCGGACGGGGCGGCGCTGCCCCGGCCGCCGGCTCCACGAGTGGGACGGGCTACGGGGTGGTGTTCCGGGATCCCCTGATGCGTGTACTGCTCCCGCTGTTCGGCATCGGACTGGTCATCTATTCGTTCACCGAGGTCTGCCTGCCGCTGGCGATCCGCGACCACGGCCTGCCCCCTACCGCGCTCGGCATGATGGCCACGCTCAACGCGGTCCTGGTGGTGGTGCTGCAGCCGATCGCCACGAACGTCCTGTCCCGGTTCCGGCAGATCCCCGTCTATGTGGTCGCCAGCGTGATCACCGCGACCGGCATCGCGCTGACCGGGGTTGCGGACAACGTCTGGTCGTACGCCGGGACCGTCGCGCTCTGGTCGGTCGGTGAGGCCATGGTCGGCGGCATCTCGGGCGCGATCATCGCGAGCCTCGCCCCGGCGGACGCCCGCGGCCGCTACCAGGGCAGCTTCCAGTGGACCTGGGGCATCGCGCGATTCATCGCCCTGGCTGCGGGCACGGCCGTCTACGCCACCGCAGGCCCCGCCGTGGTCTGGTGGTTCAGCGCCATCGCGGGCATCGCCGCCGCCCTCGGAGTCGGGGTCATGGCTCCGAGGATCGCTCACCGCACGGCCACCCCCGAGCCCGTGACCACCCCCGAGCTCGCCTCGGCCGCGTCTTCCTAAGGCGTGTTTCAGAAGTGGATCATTGTCGTGAAACGGCCTTGGGGCGGCTCGTGGAGATCTGAGGGACGACCAGTGGGCCGCGGCTGGAGCCGCTGTTGCCCCCGATGCCGGGGATGGGCCGACCCTGGCTACAGTGTCCCGATGCGTGAAACGCCCGAAGAACTCAACGAACTCCAGGCCCTGCTCGACGCCTCCCTGTCCCGCTCCACCACCCACCTCCGCTCGATCATCACCGAGCGCACCCTGACCGCGGAGCAGCTCACCCAGATTCTGACCGGCATGTGCACGCTCGCCCTGTCCACCGTGACGGCGAAGGGCGAGCCGCGGATCAGCGGCGTGGACGGGCATTTCCTGCACAGCAAGTGGTACTTCGGCACGGCGCGCAGCGCCGCCAAGGCCCGCCACCTCGCCGCCCGCCCCGCCGCCAGCGTCGCGCACATGCGCGGCGAGGACTTGGGCGTGTTCACGCACGGCACGGTGGAGATCCTCAACCCCGAGGACGGCGAGCCGGCCGCGGACTGGCCAGACCTGCTCGCGTACTTCAAGGACTTCTACGGCGACGGCGCCTTCGACTGGGACAACGGCGTGGTCTTCTACCGGCTGCGCCCGCACTGGATGACCGTCTACGCCCCCGATGTCGCGAAGCTCACCGCCAAGTGACCGCAGGCTCATGAAACAGACCTCTGGGCCTGTTTCATGAGCGATCACAGCCACTCGTTGATCGCGGCGATGTGAATGGTGGCTTCGTAGCGGACGGCCAGCTTGTCATACCGGGTCGCCACCGCTCGATGGCGCTTGAGGCGGTTGATGCCGCACTCCACGGCATGGCGGCCGCGGTAGTCGTCCCGGTCGAACGCAGGCGGACGGCCACCGCGGCTGCCCCGGTTCTTGCGGTGGCGGATCTGATCAGCCTTCTCCGGGATCGTGCAGGTGCCGTCCCGCTGCCAGCGGCGGAAGAGCCCGTACACCGTCTCCCACTTGCCGTATCGCTCGGGCACGTCCCGCCAGGGTGCACCGGTCCGGGTCCGCCACCGGATCCCGTCGATTAGCTGCCGTTTGGTCAACTTCGGGGGGCGTCCCGCCTTGGTGCCCACCGGCAGCAGCGGCTCCAGCACCGCCCACTGCGCGGCGGTCAGATCGCCACTACTCACCCCAAGATCATCTCAGAAGTGGATCACCGTGGTGATCCACTTCTGAAACACGCCCAGGCCAGCGACGCGAGACTCGCCATGATCTCGCCATGATCAGGGGCTGCCGCTCGGCCCGATCTTGTCGTAGGCCATCGGTACGCTGCCAGCGAGGAGGCGGTAATGGTGCAGATCACCCGGGCGCAGGCGCTCACCCTGCGGATGGCCAGCCTGCTGTTGCGCGGCCGGCATCACGGGACGGACCGGCTACCTGACGTGGCCGGGGTAGTGACCTGGCTAGGTGCGATGCAAGCGCAGGACCTGGCCAGCGGCCTGTGGTCGTTCGGCGTACGCCTGCCCGGATACACCGCCGGCGACGTAACCGCCGCGCTGGAGCGGCGCGAGGCACTGCGCACCTGGCCGATGCGCGGCACCGTCCATTTCGTTCCGTCGCGGGACGCCCACTGGATGCTCGACCTGATGGGTTCGCGGGCACTGGCAGGCGCGGCAAGGCGGCGCGAGTCCCTTGGGCTGAGTGAGGAGGTCGCCGATCGAGCGGTGGAGGTGTTGGGCGCGGCGGTGGCCGGCGGTGGCCGGCTGACCCGATCACAGTGCATGGCCGTGCTGGCCGATAAGGGCATTGAAGCCGCCGGCCAGTTCGGCTACCACCTACTGTGGTACGCCAGCCAGCGCGGCGTGCTGTGCATCGCCCCGAACGTCGGCAATGAGCAGAGCTTCGTGCTGCTCGACGAGTGGGCCCCCGACCCGCACCGGCCCGACCGCGACGAGGCGCTGGCCACCATCGCACTGCGGTACTTCCGCGGCCACGGGCCGACCACGAGGCAGGATTTCGCCGGCTGGACCGGGCTGACCGCGGCCGACGCCAAGCGCGGCATCATGGCGGCCGGCGACCGGCTAGCCAGCGTGACCGTCGACGGCGTCGAGATGTACCTGGAACCGGCGCTGCTCGACACCGCACCATCCGCAATGGACAGCCACGAGGTTCTCGTGCTGCCCGGGTTCGACGAGTACCTGCTGGGCTACAAAAACCGCTCACTCATGCTCGCCGACGAGCACAAGCCAGCCATCATCCCCGGCAACAACGGCATATTCCAGGCGACCGTGGTATGCGAAGGCCGGGTCGTCGGCACCTGGAAACGGTCACTCACCAAGACCAAAGTGCAGATCGTCGTCCATCCACTCGTGCCGCTGGGCAAGGCCGACCAGGCAAGGATCGAGCAGGCGTTCGAAGGGTACGCACGCTTCGTGGGCCGTACGCCCGAGGTGCGCCTGCCGTAAACCCGAAGCAGGATTTCGACGCTGTGACCGGCGCGCTTGGCAATCTCGGGCGCCGCCAGGGCCGGCGTTGTGCTGAACCTCTCGCCCGTCCTCACTCCCGCACAGCTCGCTGTACTGCCGCACCGGCTGGAGTGGATGGCAGGTACGGCAGGAGGCCCCGGGGGGTGGATCTGTCCGGGCCCCCCGAAGCCCCCGACATCAGAGTTTGCCGAGGCCGCGGGCGAGGATGGTGGCGGTGTCCGCGATGACCTTGTTGTCGATGACAGCGTCCGCGGTCTTGCCGTTGGTGTAGATCGACATGATGATGGGCGCGGCCGACTCGCCGGGCCAGACAATCGCGATGTCGTTCGCGGCCGCGTACTGCGAGGTCGTGCCGGTCTTGTCACCGACCTTCCAGGTCGTGGGCAGGCCCGCGCGGATGCGGGCGTCCCCGGTCTCGTTCGCGATCAGCCAGGCGTTCAGCTGCTCCCGGTCCTTGGCGTTCAGGGCCTTCCCCACCGTGACCGCGCGCAGGTCGCGGCCCATGGCCGCGGGCGTCGTGGTGTCGCGCTTCTCCTTGGGGCTCCAGTTGTTGAGCTCGGTCTCCCACCGGTCCAGCCGGGAGATCGGGTCCTTCAGCGTACGGAGGTACCCGGTCAGGCCGGCCGGACCGCCGAGCTGCTTCAGCAGCATGTTGCCCGCGGTGTTGTCGCTCCGGGTGATGGCCGCCTCGCACAGCTGCGCGACGGTCATCCCGTCCTTGACGTGTTTCTCGGTGACCGGGGAGTTCTCCTTCACCTCGGCGTCCGTCCAGCGCACGACCTTGTCCATCAGGCCGGGCTCTGCGGTGCGGGCCTTGTGCAGCACGGCCGCGGCGGCGATCGCCTTGAAGGTGGAGAGCATCGGGAAACGCTCGCCCGATCGGTAGGCGACCGTCTTACCGGTGGCGGTGTCGATGGCGTACGCGCCGATGCGGCCCTTGAAGGACGCCTCCAGCGTGCGCAGTTCCTTCTTGGCCTGGGCTTCGCCCGACACCACCTGAGTGACGGACGGAGTGGTGGACGCGTGGCCCGCCGCGGTGACACCCGTCAGCGGGACGAGTGCGAGTGATGCCAGCACCGAGAGTGTGGCGCGTCGAAAACGCATGGCGATGCCTTCCGGTTGTGGGGTGGATGCGACAGGCAGTCTCACGCCGTCGGTTGATGCGGTCAAAGACTGAAACGGCGGGTTCTATGCCAGAACGGCATAGGCTCACCTCGTGGACGTCCTTGGAGCCTGGCGAGCGTTCGTCAATGTGAGCGAACGAGGGAGCTTCACCGAGGGCGCGGCGGCCACCCGGGTGCCGCAGTCGGTCGCGAGCCGCCGGATCGCCGCCCTGGAGAAGCACCTCGGGGAGCGGCTGTTCGACCGGTCGTCGCGCGGGGCGATCCTCACCCAGTTCGGCCGGGACCTGCTTCCCTCGGCGAAGCGTCTCGTCCGCCTGGCCGACGACATGGAGCACGAGGCGGAGCAGGCCAAGCTCAGTCCCCTCCGGCTTGCCGTTCCCGACATCTGTACGGTTCGCGACCTGGCACGGCTCGATGTGGAGGCCCGCCGAAAGGGCATCTACCTGCACTTTCATGCTGCCCTGCCTGCCGAACGGGCGGAACTCGTCCGGTCTCGCGAGGTCCGCGCCGCCCTCGTCGCCGTACCGCCCGGCGACGCGACCTGGTCCGTACGGCTCGGGCTCGCCGGCGCCGCGGATCTCCCGGTGAAGACCGTCTACGCCGAGACGCTCCGGGCCGGCCGCACCGCGCGGTCGTCGCGGCGGAGCCGGATCTGGATCCAGCCCGAGGACGACGTCCCGCACATCCGCGACCGGATGTTCCGGATCCGGGATGCCATCGGTCTACAGCCCGCACAGGTCGGCGTCTCGACCACGCTCACCACTGCAGCGGCGGAGGTCCTCGGCTCGACGGATCTGCTGCTCTGCTCGGTCGGGCAGGCCGAGGAACTGGGGCTACACTGGCGCCCGCTCGGCGAGATCCAGCTCGTCCGCGGCTTCGAGGTGTCGGCCGCCGTCGGGGACGACGCGGAGCGCATCCGGACCCGGCTCCGGCACCCGATCGCCCGCTGCCTCGGCGCAAACGACCGAGACAGCGGGCACGACCAGGACGGAGGGACACCATCAAGGTCGAGCACCTGATGCGACAGCTCCGGCGAGAGCTCGACGATGCCGGGCTGAACGGATCGTTCCTGGTCCGGGATCTGCACTCCGGTGACGAGATCGGTATCGAGCCGGACCTCGAGTTCCCGATCTCCTCGCTCGTCAAGGTCCCGCTCGCCGTCGCGACGCTCGAACGTATCCGGAAGGGGGAACTCGACGGCTCCACCCAGATCCTGGTTCAGCCGACCGGGATCACCGTTCCGGGGCCGACCGGGCTGGGCAGGTTCCGGCATCCGGCCCGGGTCGCCGTCGACGACCTGCTCTACCTCAGCATCGCGGTGAGCGACAGCACGGCGGCGGACGCGCTCTTCGCCCTCACCCCGCCCACCGAGGTCTCCGCGATGCTGCACGGGCTGGGGCTCCGCGGCATCGCGGTCCGCCATACCGTCCAGGAGCTGGTCGAGACTCCGGCGGAACGTCTCGATCCCGGCGAGGTCCACCTCGCCCACTTCCTCGCCATCCAGGCGGGAACGGCCGGGCGGGGGCATCGGGTACCGCAACTGGACGTGACCCGCGCGAACTCGGGATCCGCGCGGGCGTTCGTCGAACTCCTGCAGGCACTGTGGACCCCGTCTCCGATCGACCCTGGCGTGGCCGAGCGGGTACGGGGCCTGATGGCCGACAACCTCCTGCGGCAGCGGCTGGCCCCCGATTTCAGCTCCGACGCGTCCAGGTGGTCCTCCAAGACCGGGACGCTGCTCAACCTCCGTCACGAGGTCGGCGTCGTCGAGCACGCCGACGGCCAGGTCTTCGCCGTCGCCGTACTGACCGAGTCCCGCGTACCGGCCATCAGCCAACCCGGAGCCGAGGCGCTCATGGCACAGGTCGCGCGGACACTCCGCGATCGGCTACGACAGGACGGGCTACGCAACCTTGCCTGCGGGAGCGGTCCAGGTGTTGCATGACTTGGGGTTGCCGGTGGAAGTTGTCAAGCTCGGTGAGACGTCGAGTTGGAAAACGCCGCGAGGCCCCTCGTAACGCAAGACGGGGCCTGACACGTACTCCTCAGGGCCCCGGCATAGTGGCGTGGTGTCCGTTTAGCGGGCCCGCAAGCGAGCATCGAGGTCCGAACGCGGGACGCTGACATGCGAACAGGCACGATCTGGATGATCATGAGGTTCTCGACGCCAAATGATCAGGAAGACCGTGCCTGCCCCCTCATCATTGCCGATCACCCCTGCCTTGAGCCAACTCGCCGAGCTGGCCGCCTCACCACCATCGGAGCTGGAACCAGCCGAGTGCATGGGCCTGCTCGGCGTCCGCCGGGACCCGCTGACGCCGTCCCGTGGCCGAACACGGGCTGGCGCCGGCAGACCAGTGAGCAGGCCTGGGCGACTACGGCGCCGTGCAGATCTAGGCGGCGTTCTCAGTGAACGGCCGGATCGTGTTACGAGCCCTGAGCGTCAGCAGTTTTCTGACTGATCCGGCGGGCGGCCTCGACAACTGCTGAGCGGTGCAGGGCCAGTCGCTCTGGCGGCCAGGACTGGCTGACCTGTCCGGGATCGACGTCCTCGGCGGCCCAGAACCACGCCTGGGCCATGGCGAGGACCATGGTCAGGAGATCGTCCGGCTGTATCTCCAGGGCGAGATCGCCACGCTGCTGCGCGTCGGCCACTTCCGCGACTTTGCGCCGGAAGCTGTCCGGTTCGAGTCCGGTGGCGGAGGGGCGTTCCAGTAGTCTCCACAGTCGCAGGCGCATCAGGTCCGGCCGGGCGACGAGGTGGTCGAAGATCGCGCCGGCGTATCCGGGCAGGTCCTCGACGTCGAACGGGACCGACTCGGCGCCCTCTGTCATCGCCCGGTGCAGCACCTCGTCGAACAGCTGCTCCTTGTTGCCGAAGTAGACGTAGATCAGCCGCTTGTTCGCACCTGCCGCCTCGGCGATCCGGTCCACTCGGGCGCCTGCGATGCCGTGGGTGGCGAATTCAGTGAAGGCGGCGTCGAGCAGCCTGGCCTTGGTGGCGCTGGAGTTCCGTGGCATGTCCGCCACCGTAGCAAGTAACTATCTAGTTATTGACACCCGCAGGCAGTCGCTCTATCGTACATATCTATCTAGTTAGATACTTATCGGAGGAACCTCTATGGAACACCGCGCACTGGGCCGCCAGGGGCTGACCGTCAGCGTGCAGGGTCTCGGCTGCATGGGCATGAGCGTCTTCTACGGCGCCACCGACGAGACCGAGTCGCTGGCCACCATCGACCGCGCCCTGGAGCTGGGCATCACCCTGCTGGACACCGCCGAGAGCTACGGCCCCTTCGTCAACGAGCAGCTCCTTGGCCAGGCGCTGGCAGGGCGCCGGGATGCCGCCGTCCTTGCTACCAAGACCGGCGTGGAGATCACCGACGACGGCCGGCTACTCGACCTGAACGGCCGGCCCGAGTACGTGCGCCGGGCACTAGAACGTTCGCTGCGGCACTTGGGCACCGACCACGTCGACCTGTACTACCTGCACCGCATCGACCCCAAGGTGCCGATCGAGGAGACCATCGGCGCGCTGGCCGAGCTGGTTGCCGAGGGCAAGGTACGCCACATCGGCGTGTGCGAGGCGTCCGCCCAGACGATCCGGCGTGCCCACGCCGTGCACCCGCTCACCGCTGTCCAGACCGAGTACTCGCTCTTCGAACGCGACATCGAACACAACGGCGTGCTCGACACCCTGCGGGAACTGCAGATCGGACTGGTCGCCTACTCCCCGCTGGGGCGCGGCTTCCTCTCTGGCGCCATCACCAGCCCCGACGACTTCGCCGAGGACGACTGGCGCCGGACGGACCCCCGCTTCCAGAGCGAGAACTTCGACCGCAACCTCGACGTCGTCCGCGAGGTGCGCCGCATCGCCTCCGCCAAGGACGTCACGCCCTCCCAGCTGGCCCTCGCCTGGGTCCAGCACCAGGGCGCGGTCGCCATCCCGGGCACCAAGCGGCGCCGCTACCTGGAGGAGAACATCGCTGCGACCGAGGTGACCCTCTCCGCCGAGGACCTCGCCGCGATCGAGGCGGTCGCCCCGCACGGCGTGGTCACCGGCGACCGCTACGCACCCGCGTTCATGGGCACGCTCAACGGCTGAGGCCCGGCCAGCGCCCCACTTCACTCCTCGCAGGGCGGCAACACCCTCGCAACACAGAAACCCACACGTCTCGAAAGGCCCCCATGCCCCAGCCGGGCACTCGGTCCCGTATTGCCATCGGGGTTACGTCGATCACTTTTCTCCCCGATGGGTTCGGGGCCCACAACCCGGATGTCCTGTTCCCTGGTGCGGACTGGACGACGCGCCCCGGCTACCTGGAGGTCGGGCAGCTCAAGACGGCCTCGTCTCCGATGCGCTGCCCGCTGGGGAACTGCGTGACCTCATGCTCGTGCTTTCCCTGAGCAACACTCCGCTCACGCCCGCCGTGGGCGCCAGCATTGACCGTGAGCGCCGGCGCGCCACCGTCGTCGCGACCGCCACCGCGGTGTTGCGGACCTGAACCTTCATCCTCTACCTGGAGTCTGCCCGTGAAAGTCGTCATCTTCGGCGCGTCCGGCATGGTCGGACAGGGCGTACTGCGCGCCTGTCTCCTCGACCCGGCCGTCACGCGTGTGCTGGTGGTGGTCCGCAGCCCGCTTGGCATCAGCCATCCCAAGCTGCGGGAAGTCATCCACCAGGACTTCACCGACCTGTCCGCCATCTCCGGGCAGCTGGTCGGTCTCGATGCCTGCTTCTACTGTCTCGGCATCTCATCGTCCGGTCGCAGCGAGGCGGAGTACACCCGCGTCACCTACGACTACACCCTCGCTGCCGCACGTGCCGTGTCCGCGTCCAACCCCGGATTGACCTTCACCTACGTCTCAGGAGATGGCACCGACAGCAGCGAACGCGGCCGGACCATGTGGGCCCGCGTCAAGGGCCGCACCGAGAACGCTCTGCTGGCCATGCCGATGGACGCGTACATGTTCCGCCCCGGCTATATCCACCCCCGCCACGGAGCAGTCTCCAGGACGCCGGCGTACCGGGTGCTCTACGCCCTCACCTCCTGGCTCTACCCCCTGCTGCACCGCCTCGCTCCCCGTCACACCACAACCACCGAACACATCGGCCGCACCATGCTCGCCGTCACCCGGCCCGGAGCGGTCGAGCAGCGGATCCTGTACAGCCCGGAAATCAACCGGCTGGGCGGCGGGAGCGGGGATGCCGCGACGAAGACAGGGTGATCGACCGCCGCTTCGCTGGTGCCGTAAACCCACGATCCGGCGGATCTTGCTGCCGAACGCTCCAGTGACTCCGGCTCCTCGATCCTCACGTCTACGGAGACGCTGACGCTGACCCCGCGAGACGCCTGGGGCGCCGCGAGTTCCACGATCAACGGCTCGCGCCCGGGGCGTTCACGTGATCCACGGGTGGGTGTGGCGGCGCGGCCACACCCTTCCCGATGTCTTGCCATCGCGCCGACGCGACTGATGTATACATCCGTCAAATAGTTACCCGAGGGAGAACGACATGGCTTCCCATTCCGCTATCTCACCCCAGGAGGCCGCCGACCGGCTGGCCATCCGTGAACTGATCGACGCCTATGCCCACTGTGCGGACCGCCGCGACGCGAAGGGGCAGATGGCGCTCTTCACTGCCGACACCCGGTTCCTCGTGTTCATGGATGCCACGGCTGCCGAGCCGACTCAGGAGCTGCACGGCCGCGACTCGCTGGCTCCGGTCTTCGACAATCTGAACACTTACGAGACCACCACTCACTTCAACGGGCAGAGCACGGTTTCGCTGGACGGAGACCGGGCAACGGCTGAGAGCTATTGCCTGGCGCATCACCTGTCGGTGGATGAGGACGGACAGCGTACGCTGATGATCGCCTCTATCCGCTATCTCGACGAACTCGTCAAGCAGGACATCGGGTGGCTGTTCGCCGAACGCAGACTGATGGTCGACTGGACCGAGACGCGGCCCTCCGTCGCCTGACTCAGTCGAGCTTTTTCACCACGGCTTCGAACTGACCAGAGCATGCAGGGACCGGCCGTCGAGCTGGTCGAGGACACGGGCAACACCGACGGCACGGACCTGGTGCATCTACTGGCCGCGATCGACCACACCACCGGGGTCGTGCTCGCACAAACCGACGTGCACGGCACGACGAACGAGATCACCCGATTCCGTCCCCTCCTACACGACGTTGACCTGGCCGGGCATGTCGTCACCGCTGCAAGGGCCGGGGCCACGGCCGTGAGGAACGACGCACGCTGAAGATCGTCAGCGTGAAAGCCGGGCTGCTGTTCCCTCATGCTGTTCAGGCGATACAGATCAAGCGGCAAGTCCGAGGCATCGCTGTGGGAAGTAAGAGGCGGACTGTCACCGTCTACGCCATCACCAGCGTGCCCGTTCACCAAGCCGGCCCTGCCGAGCTTGCCGCCTGGATCCGCGGACACTGGACCATCGAAAACCGACTTCACTGGGTCCGCGACGTCACCTACGGCGAAGACCATTCCCAGACCCGTACTGGAAACGCACCCCGCGCCATGGCTACGCTGCGCAACCTCGCCATCAGTGCCCTGCGCTTGACCGGCACCGACAACATCGCCAAAGCCATCCGACATCTCGCCCGAGACGCCGCCCGCCCCCTCCAGATCCTCGGGATCAGGTGATCAATCGCCACTCAACCGACTTTGCCGGGACCCTGACGTACTCCTCGACCTCCATCGGTATTCCAGCCGCACCTATCGACCCTTGGAGGGGAGAAGATGGTTGTCGCCTCCCGGTGTCCGCCGTACACGCAGGGTGCTGGGCGAGATCGGTCAATGGCGCGCCTGCGACGCCATGCGTGACTGGGTGAGGCGGTAGTGCGAGGGCGGGACGCCGTAACGGTCGATGAAGGCTTGGCGCAGGGTCTCGGCCGTGCCGAATCCACAGCGACTGGCCACGGTGGCCATGCACAGGGAAGTGGAGACCAGCAGGTGAGCTGCCGCTTCCGCGCGGGCCTGCCGTACGAACTTGCCCGGGGTCTGTCCGAGGTGTTGGAGGAACAGCCGCGTCAGGTGCCGCTCGCTCACGCCCGCGTCGGTGGCCAGCGCCGCGACGGTCAGGTCTGCGTCCAGGTGGCCGGTGATGTGGTCGACCACCCGTTTGACCAGGCTGTTGGACGGCGGTGGGGCGGCGGTGAACATGCTCATCTGCGCCTGGTTGCCCGGCCGCTGCAGGTAGGTCACGAGCTGCCGGGCTACGGTCCGCGCGAGCTCGGCGCCGTTGTCCTCCTCGATGAGGGCGAGCGTCAGGTCAAGGGCGCTGGTGACGCCGGCCGAGGTGTAGACGTTTCCGTCACGGATGAAGATGGGGTCGGGATCCACGTGGACCTCCGGGTGGCGCGCGGCGAGTTGGTCCGCCCAGCTCCAGTGGGTGGTGGCGCGCCGGCCGTCGAGGAGTCCGGCGGCGGCCAGGATCCACGTTCCCGTGCACACGGACGCCACCCGGCGGCTCTCTCGTGCCAGCCGACGGATGTGCGCGAGAACCAGCCGGTTGGCCGCTGCGTCCTGGCTGCCGATCCCACCGGACACGAGCAGCGTGTCGATCGGGCCTGTGACCCGTTCGAGCTTCTCGCTGGTGTGCAGCGTCACGGTAGGGCCGCAGTCGATGGGCCGCGCTCCCGGTGTAACCAGGCGGACCTTGTAGTAGGGAGCCGCGCCGTACCAGTTCGCGCTCTCCAAGCTCGCCACCACGCAGGCGATGTCGAGTAACGCGGCGGCGTCGTACCCGACGACCACGAAATGCCGCTCCTTCATGACCCAACTGTAGGCCGGAAAGACCGACTGCCCAAGATTCCAGACCTCCCCGCCCGCATTCCTTGGGCGCGGCCTCCCCGCCTCACATAGTTGAACCATGACTCAGACAGCGACGAAAGCGCACAGCGGCTGGCTCAGGTTCACCCTCCACTACATCGAAATGATCGTCGCGATGTTCGTCGGGATGTTCGCCCTGGGGGCCCTCCAGCCCGCGGTCGGCCTGGCTTTCTCCCACGCGCAGTACCCCGAGCTCGGCTACCTGGTGATGGCCTTCAACATGTCCGTCGGCATGGCCGTCTGGATGCGTTTCCGCGGCCACGCCTGGCGGCACACCCTCGAGATGTGCGCCGCCATGTTCGCCCCGGCCGTTCCGCTGTTCCCTCTGCTCTGGCTGGGTGTGATCGACGGCGGCGCGCTGATGGTCCTCGCGCATCTGGCCATGTTCCCCCTCATGCTCGGCGCGATGCTCCTGCGCCACTCGGAACACATCTAAATGCGGCTACCGTGGGGTCGGTGAAGGATCAGCGTGCGGGGGTCGCACGGCCGGGGCGTGGCCACCGATCGAGCGGGCGGCCGATGGTCGCGTCGCTCCTCGCTCTGGCCGTCGCGGTCTCCGGCTGCGCCGCCTCGCAGGGCGCCGCCTCCACGACCGCTCCCAGCCAGACGGCGACACGGCCGGCTCCAGAGCGGTCGGCGACGCCACCGGCGAAGGAGCCCGCACGCCAGGCGCCCGTCCTGCCCGCACCGGACGCGGCGATCCCCACCGGCCCAGCGGAACTGGCCCGTTCCCTGGCCGGCACCACCGCAGAGCTGCGACGGGCCATCGATGACTGGGTGCGCGAGGGAGACCCCGCCAAAGGGAATCCCCCTGAGCCGGTGGTGCTGCTGGCCCTGCACCAGCAGCGCATCTACCGCTACCTGGTCAGCAATCCACAGGTCGCCTCCCGCACCTACGCCAGGTTGCCGAAGGCCCTGGCCGGGCAGGCCGAAGACAACGTGACAGCCGGCCGGGATCTGCTCTCCCTCGTCCACCCCATCAGCGGGTCGGCGAAATTCCGTGTCCAGCCGCCCGAACCCGCCGATGTCCTGCTCGGCCATTTCCGGCGTGCCGGGCGCCGGTTCGGCGTCGAGTGGGAGGTACTGGCGGCGGTGATGTTCGTCGAGACCAAGTTCGGCCGAGTCAGGTCACCGAGCTACACGGGCGCCAAGGGGCCCATGCAGTTCATGCCGGGAACGTGGGACGCCTACGGGATGGGCGGTGACGTCCACGACACCCGCGACGCCCTGCTCGCCGCGGCCAACTACCTGCACGCGTCGGGGGCACCGCGCGACTACCGGCGCGCGCTGTACGCCTACAACCACTCCCAGGCCTACGTCAACGCGGTGCTGCTGTACACGCGCCAGATCAAGCGGGACATCCGGAACTACTACGCCTACTACAACTGGCAGGTGTTCGTGGTCACCACCCGTGGCGACCGCCGCCTCACCGGCCCCTGACCTCACCTGACCCTGCCAAAGAGGGGAACGCCTACCGGCCGGCGTACACGCGAAGACGACCTTGATCCTCCGTCCCCGAGCTGTTGCCCCTCCGGGGTGGGACGAGGCAGACGGGAAGATCCGGCGGGAGAAGTGTGCGCGGCCGGGCATGCGGCGTGGGGGCCGGTCCCGGCCGCCGACAGCTCAGGCCGCGTAGTCACAAGCGTCCCTTGCTCACGAACTTCGGTGTCTGCCAGGAGCGGAAGCGCCTCGCCTACGCCGACGACGCTCGGGTAGCTCCGCCCACCTACGCGCAACAGGCATGCCGAGGATGGCAAGAACGAGCAGGAGCCAAACGGCCAGCTTCCACCAGCCGAGGACATAACCCCACCGGATGAGCACCCCGATCAGCACCATGACGACCGAGGCAAACAAGCATAGAAATCTGTACGCGTGGGTCCTCCACGACAGTGTGACGCACGCGCCCAGGAGTGTTAGTCCAAGGAGCCAGTCCCAGAGGAAGCTTCCGAGGACAGGAGTCGGCTCATCCTGGCGGAGGAAAGCGCCTCCTACTACGAACCATGGCCAAGGCGACCCAAAGAAAGCACGCACCCACCGCACATTCCGACCATAGCCGACCGATTGCTGATCTTTAATTCGTGATGCTCAATGATCATGTGCAGGTGTTGGTTTCCTGCGGTATGCCCAAGTCATGCGGTACGCGCAAGGCGGCGGGCTGACCGCCGCGCAACGAGCCTGGACCACCTGGTGCGTGTGGTCAAGCGGGGGCTGAAGAAGATCCAGTACCGGCCACATCTGATCGATGGCTGCCTGGCCGGGACCGGCCTGGTCCTCAAGCCGTTGTAACTCCACGCATTAAAGCTCAGCAGTCCACTATTGATGACCCTCTTGCGTAATGTCATGATTTAAACGCAAGAAAGGAGATAATTCTATGTGACCGGCGTGTCACAATACGACATTTTCCACCCGCCGAAACTACGGAGCGTCACTTGTCGCAAGGCAGTCAGAATATTACACAAAAGTGATTAAATCCGACTTAATACCGTTAAGGTAACAAAACGATCTTCGTCTTACTCCGGCCGCGCGCCTTTTGCCACTCTTGCCCTCGTATGACCTGTGCGCCCTTTTCCGTACACCAAGAGGAGATCCGTAGGTGGTTGGCAACCTTGCGCTGCTCGAACCGGTTCACAAGGCCTTCGAGCAGCAGGTGCGGCGGACTCCTCAGCACACAGCGATCGTCGCCGGGACGACCCGCACGACCTACACCGACCTCAACGCCCAGGCCAACCGGATAGCCCACGAGCTCATCTCCCGGGGAGTAGGCCGAGGCTCGACCGTCGGCGTGTGCCTGAACCGCGACGAGACGCTGATCACGGCGCTCCTGGGCGTCTGGAAGACCGGCGCCGCCTACGTGCCGCTGGACTCGACCTATCCGGCCGACCGCCTGGAGTTCATCATCGATGACGCCGGGGTGTCACACACGGTGACCTCCGCGGCGCTGTCGGAGCGGCTGCCGGGGCGCGACCTCATCCTGGTGGACACGGTCGACGACCGCCCGTCCGACGATCCGGACCTGCCGAGCGACCCGGCCGACCTGGCCTACATCATGTACACCTCCGGCTCGACCGGCCGCCCCAAGGGCGTCGCGGTCGAACACCGCAACGTGATGACGCTGCTGCGCTGGGACGCCGACTACTTCACCGCCGAGGAGCTGGCCGGGTTCCTCGCCTCGACCTCGGTCTGCTTCGATCCGTCCGTCCCCCAGCTCTACCTCCCCCTGCTGCTGGGCGGCACGGTGATCATGGCGGAGAACCCCCTCGCGCTGCACACTCTGCCCGCCAGGGACGAGGTCACGATGGTCAGCGCGGCGGCCTCGGCGCTGACCGCGCTGCTGCGGGAGCCGCTGCCTCCGGGTGTGCGCACGGTGCTCTCCAGCGGCGAGCCGGTGAGCCGGGCGCTGGCCGACCGCGTCTTCGCCAGCCCTGGCGTGCGGCGCATGGTGAACCTGTACGGGCCGACCGAGTGCACCGTGCACTGCTGCGCTCACGAGATCTCCAGGGACGAGACGGGCGAGCCGCCGATCGGCATGCCGTACGCCTGGTCGGAGCTGTCGGTGCGCGGCGCCGGCGGCGAGGCGCTCGGCGACGGCGAGTCCGGCGAGCTGTGGGTGGCCGGTCCGCTGGTCAGCCGGGGCTACCTGGACCGGCCCGAGCTGACCGCCGAGCGGTTCGTGACCGACACCGAGGGCGTGCGTCACTACCGCACCGGCGACCTGGTCCGCAGGGAGGGCGGGGTCTACTTCTACGAGGGGCGGATCGACGACCAGGTGAAGGTCGCGGGCTTCCGTGTCGAGCTGGGCGAGGTGCAGGGCAGGCTGGTGCGCCACCCGCTGGTGAACCATGCCGTTGTGCTCGCCCCCACCGACGAGGAGGGCACCCGGCGGCTGGTCGCCTACGTCGAACCGGCCGGTCCCGGCCTCAACGACGGGCAGGTGCGGTCCTGGCTGCGCGACTGGCTGCCCGACTACATGATCCCCTCCAGGGTCGTGTTCCTCGACGCCATCCCCGTGGGTCCCACGGGGAAGGCCGACCGCTCCCGGCTGCCCGCGGTGAGCTTCTCCTCCGCCCAGGGCTCCTCCACTCCGGGCTCCTCCGCCCCGGCGTCCTCCGTCACCGTGGGCGCGGCCGAGAGCGAGTACGTCGCCCCCCGCGACGAGACCGAGCGGCGGCTCGCCGCCATCACCGCCGAGGTGCTCGGCGCCCAGCGGGTCGGCGTCCACGACCACTTCCTCGACCTGGGCGGGCACTCCCTGGCCGCCGCCAGGATCTGCGCCAGGATCGAGCACGCGCTCGGGGTCCACGTCCCGCTGACGACGTTCCTGGCGCGGCCCACGGTCGCCGAGCTGGCGCCGTATGTCGCCGAGGCCGCCCCGGCCGCCGTGACACCGCTGGTCCGCCATGCCGGGCGGACCAGCTATCCGCTGACCAGCGTCCAGCGCGACCTGTGCCTGCTGCGCGACATCAGCCACAACTCCGGCGCCACCGCCATCGCCTTCCGGCTCGGGCTGCGCGGCCTCACCTCGGCGGAGCCGCTGCGGGCCGCGTTGGACGCGATCGTGCGCCGCCACGAGGCGCTGCGCGCCGTTGTCGTGGACGGCGTGACCGTCGAGGTCAGGCCGCCGACGCCGGTACCACTGGACGAGCACCGCCCGGCTTCGGCGGAGGAGGCCGACGAGCTGCGACGGGCCGCGGTCGCCCATGACTTCGACATCTCCCGGGAGTCGCCGCTGCTGCGGGCCACCCTGCTGTGGTCGGGGCCGGACAGCGCGGAGATGGTGCTCCTCACCGACCACACCGCGTTCGACGGCTGGTCGCTGGGGGTCGTCATGCGGGATCTCCTCGACGGGCTCACCCACCCCGGCGACGTCCCGGAGCCGCCGTTCCAGGTCGGCGACGCCGCGCTGCGCGAGCAGGCGACCGCCGGAGACACCGAGGCGTTGCGGGCCTTCTGGGCCGAGGAACTCGCCGGGGCGGTCCCGCCGTACGATCTGCTACCCCGCCCGGACGACCGTCCCAGCAGCCTGCGCGGCGAGCGCCTGGTGCGCCGGATCGACCCGGCGACGGCCGCGCGGGCCGGCGAGCTCGCGGCCGACTGCGGTGCCACCCCGTTCGCCGTCTACCTGACCGTGCTCGGCATGCTGGTCGCCGGGCTGACCGACCGGCGGGACGTCGTCCTCGGCGCCGCCGTGGCCGATCGCGCCGACCCCGGTCTGGAGGCCGTGGTCGGCATGCTGGTCGACGTGGTGCCGGTACGGCTGCGCCTGGAGGACGGGCTGTCGCTGCGCGCGGCCGTACGGCACGCGGGAGCCGTGACCGCCCGCGCGATGGACCACCGCGCGCTGCCCGCACGGGAACGGTCCGAGGCCGGCGGCGTCGAGCGCCCGCCCGGCACGGTGCTGACGCCTGTCACGCTCTCGATCCAGCCGTCGGAGGTCCCGCTCTCCCTGGAGCGCGAGGGCGTGGGCGTGGACCTGGTCGGCGAGCTGGACGCGGGCAGCGCCCAGGCGCCGTTGATCGTCTACTTCAACGCCACAGCAGCCGGGCCCGAGCTCCAGGTCGAGTACGACGTGGAGCACCTGGAACGTGCCGAGGCCGAGATCCTCACCGACCGTCTGGTCCGCCTGCTGGCGGACGCGCTGGCTCACCCCGACCGGCCGCTGTCGGCTTTCGAGGTGGTCGGCGCCGAGGAGCGGGCGGCGCTGCTGGCCGCGGGGACCGGCGTGCCGCTGCCCGCCGACGCGCCACGGACCGTGGTGGAGGCGGTGCTGGAGCAGGCCGTACGGCGCCCGCACGCCCCGGCGGTCGTCGACGCCGACGGCGTCCTCACCTACGGCGAGTTGGCCGGCTGGTCGCGGCGGGTGGCCGCGGCGCTCATCCCGGCAGCCGCGGGCGCCTGCGTGGGCGTGTGCCTGCCCCGCGACCGGTACCTCCCCGCGGCGCTGCTGGGCGTGCTGCTCGCCGGTTCCGCCTACGTTCCGCTCGACCCCGGCCATCCGCTCCAGCGGCTCCGCCACCAGGTCGACGACTCCGGCACCAAGGTGATCATCGCGGCGGGCGAGGGGCTGGCGGTGGCCGAGAGTCTGGGCGCCACCGTCATCGACCTGGTCGGGTTGTCCTCGGCGGAAGCCGTACAGGACGGGGTGGATCCCGGTGACCTCTCACCGGTGGAACCCGGCGGCCTCGCCTACGTCCTCTACACCTCCGGCTCCACCGGCAGGCCCAAGGGCGTCGAGGTCACCCACGCCAACCTCGCCGCGTTCGTCGCCTCGATGACGGTCACCCCGGGGATCAGGCCCGGCGACGTGATGCTCGGCCTGACGCCGTTCTCGTTCGACGTGTTCGGCTTCGACCTGTGGGTGAGCCTCTGCCACGGCCTGCGGCTGGAGCTGCTGGGCCGTGACGACGCGCTCGACGGGCGGGCCGTCGCGCGGCGGGCCGAGGAGGCGGGGGTCACGCTGATGACCGCGACCCCGACGACGCTGCGCATGCTGGTCGCCTCCGGCTGGCGCGGCGGGGACGTGCGCGTGGTCGGCATCGGCGAGGTGCTCGACCCGGCCCTCGCCGGTGACCTGCTGGAGCGGGTCGCCGAGCTGTGGAACGCCTACGGCCCCACCGAGACCACGATCTACTCCACCATGATCCAGGTCACGGCCCCGGTCGGTGACCAGGTGCCGATCGGCACGCCGTTGGCCGGGGAGCGGGCCTACGTGCTCGACCGGGCGGGCCGCATGCTGCCCGCCGGAACGCCCGGCGAGCTGTGGATCGGCGGCGCCGGCGTGGCCAGGGGCTACCGGGGCCGGCCGGAGCTGACCGCCGCGGCCTTCACCGAGGACCCGCTGGGCGGGCGCCGCTACCGTACCGGCGACCTGGCCCGCTGGCGGCCCGACGGCACGCTCGACTTCCTCGGCCGCCGGGATCAGCAGGTGAAGGTCCGCGGCCACCGGATCGAGCTGGGCGAGATCGAGACCGTGCTCCGCGAGAGCGTCGCCGACGCGGCCGTGACCGTCTACGGCGGTGACCATCTGGTCGGCTACCTCGCCGCGCCACCGGAGACCGACACCGGCGAGCTGGAACGGCACCTGAGCTCCCGGCTCCCCGACTACATGGTCCCCCGCCGCTGGGTGCTCCTGGACGCCCTGCCCGTCACGGCCTCCGGCAAGGTGGACCGTACCGCCCTGCCCGAACCCGGCGGTGAGGCCACGCGGGTGCCACCGAGCACCGAGGCCGAGCTGCTGGTCGCCGAGGTGTGGGCCGCCGTGCTGAAACGCTCCGACCTCGGCGCGCACGACGACTTCTTCGCCCTCGGCGGTCACTCCGCGACCGCCGCCCTCGTGGCGGCCCGGCTGAGCGACGCCCTGGACCTGCGGGTGCCCGTGCGCCTGCTGTTCGAACGGCGGACGCTGGCCGACTACGCCGCGCGGCTTGAGTCCCTGCTGCTGGCCGACATGGAGGCGGGGGCATGACCGGGCCTGTCGACGTCATCAACGGATATAGCGCCTCGGTCATGAGGCCGACGGAGGAGGTCTCATGACCATCAGCGACGAGCGCCGGAGTGCCCTCGCGGCCCGGCTGTCGGCCGCGCGCCGCGCCGCCGCCCAGGCCGCCCCGGCGATCCCCGCCAGGGAGGCGACCGGCGGCCCCGCTCCCCTGTCCCCCGCCCAGGCCCGGCTGTGGTTCCTCGCCCAGCTCGACGACCTGGCCGCCTACAACGTGCCCGCCGCCGTACGGCTGCGCGGCCCGCTGGACACCGCCGCGCTGCGGGGCGCCGTGCGCGACCTCGCGGACCGGCACGAGGTGTTGCGCAGCCTCGTCACCGACGAGGGCGCCACCCCGGTCGACGCCGACCGGGTCCCGATCACGGTCGAGGACCTCGACGACCACGATCTGCTGGAGGGGCGGCTGCAGGAGGAACTCGGCCGCCCGTTCGCGCTGGACTCCGAGCCGCCCACCCGCGTCCTGCTGCTCCACCTCACCGGCACCGACGAGCACGTCCTGGCGCTGACCGTGCACCACATCGCCTTCGACGCCTGGTCGCGGAACCTGGCGCTGGCCGAGCTGGCCGCCCTGTACGCGGCACGGTGCGGCCTGGCCGAGCCGCCCGCACCGCCGCAGGTGCAGTACGCCGACTACGCGGCGTGGCTGGCCGGGCAGCCGGAGGGCGACCTCGCCTGGTGGGCCGGACGGCTGGCCGGGCTCGAACCGGTCCTGGACCTGCCCGTGGACCGGGCCCGGCCGTCGGTCGCCGACTGGTCGGGCGCCACCGTCCCGGTACGGCTGGCGCCCGCGCTGACCGCCAGGGTCCGCGAGGTCGCCGCCGAGACCGGCTGCACGCCGTTCATGGTGCTGCTGGCCGCCTGGCAGGAGCTGCTGGGCCGGATCTCCGGCACCGACGACGTGCCGGTCGGCGTGCCCGAGGCGGGACGGCTCCATCCCGACGCCGCGCGCATGCTCGGCTGCTTCGTCAACACGCTCGTCCTGCGCGGCGACAGGTCCGGCGAGCCGACCGGCCGCGAGCTGCTGGCCCGGACCAAGGACGCCGCGCTGGACGCCCTCACCCACCGCGACGTGCCGTTCGAACGGATCGTGGAGCACCTGCACCCCGAGCGGAGCCTCGCCACCACGCCGATCTTCCAGGTGCTGCTCAACGTCCTGGACGACCGCCCCCAGGCGCTGGACTTCCCCGGCCTGACCGCGGAGCCCGTGCAGGCCTCGCTGCGCACCACCAAATACGACCTCAACCTCGCCTTCGTCAACGAGGGCGAGGAGTACGACGGCGAGCTCACCTACCGCACCGACCTGTTCGACGAGTCGACCGTGCGGCGCATGGCCGGCTGGTACCTGAACCTGCTGGAGGGCATGCTCGCCGACCTGGACACGCCCGCGGCGGCCGTACCGCTGGAGCCGGTGACCGGGCCCGTGGTCGCGGGCACGCGGATGCGGATGGACCTGACCCGGCCGCTGCACGCGGTGATCGGCGACCGGGTACGGAGCACGCCGGAGGCGACCGCCGCGGTGGACGCCTCCGGATCGCTCACCTACGGCGAGGTGGACCGGCTGGCCAACCGTCTGGCCCACCACCTGGTCGCGGCCGGGGTGCGGCCGGACGAGCCGGTCGGCGTGCTGGTCAACCGGCACTCCGGGCTGGTCCCCGCGCTCCTGGGCGTGCTGCGGGCGGGCGGCGCCTACATGCCGATGGAGCCCGCCTACCCCGACGACCGCCTCGCCTACATGATGGAGACGGCCGGCGCGCGTGTCGTGCTGGCCGACCGCGAGCACGCCGGCCGGGTCCCCGGCACGCTGGTCCTGCCCGACCTCCTGGCCGCCGGGCCCGACGAGCCCCTGGAGGTCGACGTCACCCCCGGCCACCTCGTGCATGTGATCTTCACTTCCGGCTCCACCGGGCGGCCCAAGGGCGCCGCGATCGAGCACCGGTCGGCACTGCACTACCTGCACGGCGTGGCCGAGCTGGTGCCCGACACCTACGCGTCCTACGGCGTGGTCTCCACGATCGCCTCCGACCTGGTGATGACCTGCCTGTACGGCGCGCTCGTCCGGGGCGCCGCGGTCCATTTCGTGGACCAGGACGCCGCCGTCGACCCGGAGGCGTACACCGCCCATCTCGCGGCGCACCCCATCGATGTGATCAAGATGGTGCCCAGCCATCTGGAACTGCTGGCCGCCCACGGCGACCTGGCCCGGATGCTGCCGCGCCGGCTGCTCATCCTCGCCGGTGAGGCGACGTCGTGGGAGCTGGCCGAGCGTATCCGCGCGGCCCGCCCCGACCTGGAGGTGCAGATCCACTGCGGGCCGACGGAGACGATGGTCTCGGTGCTCGGCGGCCGGGTGCCCGACCGTCCGTCGGGGTCGGGGTCGGTTCCGCTGGGCCGTCCGCTGCCCGGCGTCGACTGCTACGTCGTCGACCCCGCGGGCCGTCCGCTGCCCGCCGGGGTGCCCGGCGACCTGTGGGTGGCCAGCCCCAGCCTGGCCCGCGGCTACCTGAACCGCACCGACCTGACCGCCGAGCGGTTCGTCCCCGACCCGGTGACCGGAGCCGGCCGCTGCTACCGCACCGGCGACCGGGTCCGGCTCAACTCCGCCGGACTCGTGGAGTTCCTCGGCCGGGTCGACGACCAGGTCAAGATCAGGGGCTTCCGGGTGGAGCTGGGCGAGGTGAAGGCCGCTCTGCAGGAGCAGCCCGGGGTCCGGGAGGCCGCGGTGCTGCCGATCGGCGAGCGCCGCTCCCGGCGGCTGGCCGCCTGGGTCGCGCCCGCCTCCGTGGACCTCGCCGCGGTCCGGGCGGGGCTGCGCGAGCGGTTGCCCGACTACATGGTCCCGCCCGCGATCGTTGTCCTCGACGAGCTGCCGCTCACCCCGCTGGGCAAGGTCGACCGGGCCCGCCTGCCGATCCCCGAGGCGGCGCCCGCCGCGGAGCGGGTCGCGCCGAGCACACCGACCGAACTGCGGATCGCGGCGGTGTGGGCGGACATCCTGGACGTGGAGGACGTCGGCGTCGACGACGACTTTTTCGCGCTGGGCGGCGACTCCTTCCGCGCGGTGCGGGCGGTCCGGGAGATCGACCCGGCGCTGCGGGTGATCGACCTGTTCACCCGGCCCACGATCCGTGAGCTGGCCACCCACCTCGACGGCGGCGCCGAGGCCACGGCCGGGCTGCTGCACCGCCTGGCCGGTCCGCGCACGGCGAGCCTTACCCTCGTCTGCCTGCCCTACGGCGGCGGCTCGGCCGCCGCCTACCAGCCACTCGCCACCGAGCTGGCCCGCACCTCCCCCACCACGGCGGTGCTCGCCGCCGAGCTGCCCGGGCACGACCCGGCCCGGCCCGACGAGGCCCTGCTGTCGATGCCGGAGCTGACCGACCGGATCGTGGCCGAACTGGCCGGGATCTCCGGCCCGGTCGCGCTGTACGGCCACTGCGTCGGCTCGGCCGCCGCGACCGAGCTGGCGCTGCGGCTGGAGGCGTCCGGGACACCGGTCGCCGGCGTCTTCGTCGGCGGCAGTTTCCCCGACGCGCGGCTGCCCGGACGGCTGTCGGCCTGGTGGAATCGGAGGTTCCCCGCTCACCGCTGGGCCTCCGACCGCACCCAGCGCGACTTCCTGCGCACACTGGGCGCCCTGGATGACGACTTCGGCGATACCGAGATCATGCTGCGCGGCCTGCGGCATGACGTCGAGGAGGCGCAGACCTGGTTCGGCCGCCACCTCGACTCCTCCTCCTTCGAGGAGCGCAGGCTCAAGGCGCCGCTGCTGTGCGTGATCGGCGAGCGGGACCGCGCGACCGAGCTCTACCAGGAGCGCTACCGCGAGTGGGGGGCGTTCGCCGACCAGGTGGAGCTGGCCACGATCCCCCGGGCCGGTCACTACTTCCTCAAGCACCAGCCCGCGGCCCTGGCCCGGCTGATCGAGGAGCACCTGGACCGCTGGACCGACGGCGACCTGCCCGAGCCGATCGGAGAGGTCGAGGTCGCGGGCCGGAGCGCCCGCCGGGACCTGCGCCGCTTCTACACCGTCGCGGCCGGGCAGACCGTGTCGCTGCTCGGCGCCGCGCTGACCTCCTTCGCGTTGGGCGTGTGGGCCTACCAGGAGAGCGGGCGGGTGCTGGACTACGCCCTGGTCACCATGCTCGCCCTGTTGCCGTCGCTGCTGGCGGCGCCGTTGGGCGGCGCGGTCGCCGACCGGGTGGACCGGCGGCTGGTCATGCTGGTGTGCGACGGCGTCTCCGCCGCGGCCACCGCGGTCCTGGTGATCCTGCTGTGGCTGGGACGGCTGGAGGTCTGGCAGGTCGGAATCATCGCCGGGCTGCTGTCGCTGGTGACGGCCTTCCACCGGCCCGCCTACCTGGCGGCGGTGGCGCAGCTGGTGCCCAAGCCGTACCTCATGCAGGCCAACGCGCTGGCGAACCTCGGCACCGGCCTGGGCATGTTCGTCGGGCCGCTGGGCGGCGCCGCGCTCATCACGCTGGTCGGGCTGCACGGCGTGGTGGCCGTGAACATCGTCACGTTCCTCGCCGGGCTCGGCACGCTGCTGCTGGTCCGCTTCCCCGACCGGCTGTTCGTCCGCCTGGAGGAGTCCTTCGGGCAGGCCATCATCGGTGGCTGGCGCTTCCTCGTACGGCGCCGCCCCCTGATGATCATGATCGGGTTCTTCGTCGTGGAGAACTACCTGGGCATGCTCGCCCTGGCTGTGACGGTGCCCACGGTGCTGTCGTTCAGCGACGTCGCGGGCGTGGGCACGGTGACCGCGATGCAGGGCCTGGGCGCGGTGCTCGGCTCCCTGATCATGGTGTTCTGGGGCGGCACCGAGCGGCGCGCGATCGGCATGGTCGGCTTCGTGATCGGGCTCGGGGCCGGGGTGCTGCTGGTCGGGCTGCGGCCCTCGCTGATGCTGGCGGCCTTCGGCGGGCTGATGTGGTGGGCGTTCCTCAGCGTGCTGAACGCGCACTGGCTCGCGCTCATCCAGCTCAAGGTCGGCCTGGAACTGCAGGGCCGGGTGCTGGCCACCAACCAGATGCTGGCGGTGTCGATGACACCGGTGGCGTTCCTCACCGCGCCGGTGCTGGCCGACGACGTCTTCGGCCCGCTGCTCGTCCCGGGTGGTGTTCTCGCGGACACGGTCGTCGGTGACATCATCGGAGTGGGGCCGGGACGCGGCGTCGGACTGCTGCTGGCCGTCTGCGGTGTGCTGCTGATGCTCTGGGGCGCGCTGGGGCTGTGGTACCGGCCGCTGCGGCGCATGGAGGACACGCTGCCCGACGCGGTCGCGGGCGCTGAGATCGCCGACGACCTGGACGCGGTCCAGGTCGAGGCCGACGCCGCCATGCTGGAGGGCACCGCCCGGACCCGGTGAGCGATTCCGCGCCCCAGCGGAGACCGACTCCCCCGGCCACCGGCCAGGGGCACGGCCCGGCCGGCGCACCATCTCGCTGGCCGAGCCGTACGGTGACCGTCTCTGAGCCGCCGTCCCGGTCCGCCAGCCGTCCGAAGACGAGCGTGAGCTCCGCGCCGGTCGTGGCGCTTACCAGGAGCGGGTGCCCGTGGAGCACCTCGGCCACCGGCCGGTCCCAGGTCACGGTCAGCCCGCTCAGGTCGCGCCGGGGATCCGACACGGTCAGCGTGGCCGTACCGTCGCCGCGCTCCCTGACGAGGACCGCGCACGGGGCGGAGGCGGCCAGGCCGCCGACGGCTCCGTCGTTCCAGAAGTTGACGGCGGTGATCCCGAGCGACGGGACCTGGACACCCTGCTGGCGGGCGGTGTTGGCGAGCACGCGCGCCCAGCCGGGGTCGGCGGCGCGGGCCCGGGTCTGCGCCAGGCTCGCACCCGGCAGGAGCAGGTAGACATAACCGGCCGAGCCGGGGTCGACACCGTGGTCGAGCCAGAGGGTCACATAGCTCCGGGTCACCGGGTCCGAGCCGCCGGTGCGTTCCTCGCGCAGCGTGTGCAGGCGGGCGCAGGGCAGGACGTAGCCGCCGTGTCCCTCCAGATGTGCCCAGCCCGCCTGCCCGTCCACGGTGAGCGGGGCGTCGGTTCTGCGGTTGTCCACGACGGTCTCGACCGGCACGCCGTCCTCGCCGGTGATCCCGGCGCCCAGGCAGACCACCGCGTCGTCGAGGAAGAACCACGACTTGAAGGCCTCCATCGTGCTCTCGAAGCCGTTCAGATGCTGGCCGACCGTCGCGTACATGCCGTCGGTGGCGCCACCCACCCAGCGGCCCGGCGGGCAGGTGTCACCCCACTCCTTACCGGCGCCGTCGGCCAGCCGCCGGGTGGAGACGGTCGTGCCCGGCAGGCGGTAGGGGTCGACGGTGGACCAGAAGGAGTCGGAGTACTGGTCGCCGTGGCCCTCGCCCCACCAGTAGAGCATCCCCGAGCCGGTGTGCCAGCCCCGCAGGTTCTCGCCGTTGCCGTGCTCGTAGTGGCCGATCCGGGAGGAGGCCATGCTGAGCCCCGCGCACCAGGTGGGTCTGCGATGGACGGCGCGGGCGCTCATCGCCGGCAGCCGGTGCCCGACGGGTTCGTCGGCCGCGGGGATCGCGTCGTCGCCCAGGATCGCGGCGAGGCGGGCGTGGAACCCCAGATCGCCGCGCTCGGCCGCCGTGAGCATGGGCGTGCAGGTGTCCCGCAGCGCCCATCCCTTGACCATGCCCTGCCAGCGGGCCCGCTCAGCGGCGGAGGCCGCCTCCCCCAGCAGCAGGATCGCGGAGGCGATCTCGCGTCCCCTCCTGTGGTCACCGTACGATTCCCTGCTGATCCCGCGGCCGCTGACGAGGTCCATGCAGAAGCCGTCGTGGACGACCGGCGCGAACGACCTCTCGACGCTGTCGAGAACGGTCTGCCGGTCCGGGTCGGTGATCTCCCACGGCGAGCCGCGCAACACCGCGAACAGTGTCGCGAGACCGGACAGCATCACCGCTCCGTACCCGCCCTGATAGGGGACGGACGTGTGCTGGATGAACGAGCCGTCCCGGTAGAGCCCGTCGCCCTCGGAGACGTAGGGGAAGACCGGGGAGAGCGCCGAGGCGGCCAGCGCGGCCTTCCCCGGGTCGGACCCGAGGATGGCGCGGAGCAGCATCACCATGCACAGGTCCACGCGGTTGGCCGCGGTGCTGGTGCCGCTGTAGTCGTCCAGGCGGCACTCGGGGACGAAGTGGTCCACCGCGTCCCGCAGCGCCCTGCTCTGCTGGTCTGTCAGGTGCGGACCGATCAGCACGGCCGCGTCGAGGAGCTTCTTGGGGGTGCCGATCTGCCAGTTCCACCAGTTGCCGGCCGGGTCCGCGCCCGCGGCGTACACCTGCCGCCGGTAGTGGTCGATGCCGCCTGCGACGGCCGCGGCCAGGTCCGCGTCGCCGGTCAGGCCGGTCCCCGGCAGGGCGTACGCGCGGGCCATGGCCCGCAGCCGCGCCGGGGTGTCGGCGAAGGAGGGGAACGCCAGATCGGGCCAGAGCGACGCGCCGGCCGGCGCCATGGTGTGCCGGTATCCGGCCGCCGTCGTCCCCTGCTTCGCCAGCCGGGTCCGGTACGGCTCGGCCACCGCGTCGAACCCCGAGCCCGCCGTCACGTCCCGCCAGCGGCGGCGGAGCAGGGCGAAGGGATCGTCCCCGGGGTGCGCGACATTCGCCGGGATCAGTGCTCCAGCCGCGGCGATACCGCTGAGCTGGAGAAATAATCGCCTGGAGTATCCAGTCACGCGTGGATTATCACCTGGCAATCCAGGACCGCGCAGGTAAGGACACGGACCGTTCTGGTTCACCGGAGGGCCCGTCGCCCTACCTGCCCGATCTTCAAGCGTGTGGATCCGGGACTGCGCTCACCCCCGGGGGTAGCCGGCGATCACCTCGCGTCCGAAGCGGGCCATCTCGGTGTGCTGGGGCGAGAACTGGAGCAGCATCAGGTCGACCCCGGCCTGCTCGTACGCCCTGATCCGCGCGGTGATCTGCTCCGGGGTGCCGACCAGCCCGGCGCGCAGTCCGCGGTTGGAGACGCTGTACTCCTCCAGCGAGACCTGCGACTCCAGCTGGGAGCCCTCGACGAAGTCCTGGTAGGAGGCGTACGCCTCCGGGGAGGAGCGCACGTCCAGGATGCGCCGCAGCTCGGCCTGCGCCTCCTCCTCGGTGTCGCGGCAGACCACGTAGCCGGAGACGCCGAAGGTGAGTGGTGCCAGCCCCTGGGCCTGCCGGCGCTCACGCATGTCGGCGATCTTCGCGGCGATGGTCTCCGGCGAATCCCCGTGCATGACGTAGGCGTCGCCCCGGGCGGAGATCAGGTCCTTCGCGGTGGGGGACTCCCCGCCCATGTAGACGGTGGGGCGGCGGGTGGGCTTGGGCTCCAGGATGGTGCCCTGAAGGTCGTACAGGTCGCCCTGGTGGCTCACCGTGTCCTCGGTGAGCAGCCGGCCCAGGACCTCCAGCCACTCCCGGGTGCGGGCGTAGCGGGCGTCGTGCACGTCGAACGGGGCACCGTACTGTGCCGCCTCGTCCTTCCACCAGGAGGAGACGACGTTCAGGCTGATCCTGCCGGGCGCGATGGTGTCGAGCGTGGACAGGGCCTTGGCCGTGGCCGACGGCGCGTGGTAGTTGGGCCGTACGGCGAGCATCAGCTCCGTCCGCCGGGTGACGGCGGCGACCGCCGGGGCCAGGGTCCAGCAGTCGAGGGCGGGCGCGCGGTGGCCCTTGATGTCGTTGAGGTTGAGCTCAGCGATCAGGGTGAGGTCGAATCCGTGGTCCTCGGCGTCGACGGCGAGGTCCCGGATGTAGGGCCAGTCGATGCTCATGTCCTCGTCCGGGACGTTGCGCAGCCATCCTCCGAAGATGGGCATCCAGTAGCCGAACCGCATCAGCGGGTCTCCTCTTCCTTGATGAGCCGTCTGACCATGCGGGCGATCTGCCGCGGCCCGGAGCGGGGGGCCGCCGCCTCCACCCCGGGGTTGTAGTTGGTGTTGGTGTTGACGTCGTAGGTCACCAGGCGGCCGTCCTCGGTCTCGATGAACTCGAAACCGGCGACCTCGATGCCGTGCCTGCGGGCGAAGTCCAGGTACTGGCCCAGCACGGGGTGGTCGAAGTCCTCGCGGAGCGCGAACAGCCCCGGTGCCGCGTCGAGCATGCAGCTGTCCGCCGGTACGGCCGGCACGGCGCAGGCGTCCGCGGGGCACAGCTCGAAGCCGCCGCGGGCGGTGTCCGCGGTCAGCGCGTAGACGACGCCGCCGTCGACGATCTCCACCCGGGTGATGTGGGGCCGCGCGGCGCGGAGGTACTCCTGCAGCAGGGTGATGCCGTCGACCGGCGGCTCGTACCCGGGCGAGTCCAGGTGCTCGGCGAAGGCGTCCACGCTGTCGAACAGGGCTACGCCGAGGCCCTTGCCGCCCTGGTTGTGCTTGGCGATGAAGGGGGCCGGCAGCTTGGCCGCCGCCGCCAGGAGGTCCTCACGCCCGACCACGGCGAGCGTGCGGGGCACCTCGATCCCGGCCGCACGGAGCGCGGTGAGCTGGTCGACCTTGCTCATCTCCAGTTCGAGCACCCGGCGCCCGTTGACGACCCGGCGGCCGTGGGCCTCCAGCCAGCTGAGCACCGCCCGCGTGTGGTCCTTGGCGAGCAGGTGGCCACGGGTGTGGGATGAGGCGCTCATCCGGGACCAGTAGACGCCGGGCGGCGGCGGGGCGTCGAGGTCGAGCAGTCCCTCGCCGAGCAGCCAGGGCTCGTGGTCCACCCCCTCGGCCTCGAAGGCCGCGGCGAACGGCGGGTACCACTCGGGATTTTCATGGAGTACGTATGCCTTCACGGCGTGCGTCGTCCTTCCGGCGAACCGTGCGGGGATCTGCCGATTGTCGCACGCGTGACCGGCCATGCCCGGACCGGGCCGACCGGACCGGGCCGACCGGTCTCAGCCGGCGACGCCGGTGAACTCCAGGATCCGCTGCCACGCGTCGGCGCACGCCTCTCCGTGCTCGGCGAAGGACCTGTCGAAGAAGCTGTGCGGCGCTCCGGCGTACGTGTACGACTGAACCTCGACGCCCTGGCGTCGCACCGCGTCCGCGAACTCGGCGAACTCCTCCGGCGGCGTGCTGTCGACCCCGGCGAGAAGCATGAGGAGCGGCGCCTCCATCTCGGGAATCCACGGGCCGACCCGCTCCATCGGCTGGCCGCCGTAGAAGCCGATGCAGCCCGCGAGCCCGTGCCCCTCGGCGGACTGGCGCCAGGAGGCGGAGCCGCCGAAGCAGAACCCGACCGTGAAGATCGCGTCAGGCCGGTCGGCGTCGAGCGAGCGGAGATGCTCGACCGCGGCCCGCACGTCCGTCGCGACCATGTCGGGGGTGACCTGCTTGATGTGCGGCTGCCAGTCGAAGGACGGTCCGTCACGGTCATCGGTCTCCGCGGTCCGCCCGAAGTAGTCGATCGCCACGGCGTGGAATCCCGCTTCGGCGAAGATGACGGCGAGTTCCCGGTAGAAGCCGTGCAGTCCGCGGACATCGGGGAGGATCACGACTCCGCGGCCGTTCGGCTTCTGCGGCGTCGCCGCGTGGGCGAGCACCCGTGTGCCGTCCGCGGCGGTGAGCCGGAGCTCGTGGGCATCGGCGGCAACGCCCGCCAGGTGTGGCCGCGGGGGCCTGGATTCATCGGAATGACACATGATCGCATCATCCCATCGGCCCGGCACCATGCCCTGTCGACGCGGCCCGTCGACGCGGCCGGCGAACGTAACACAATGTTCACATGACCCGGGGCCGAGCTCCGGCAGGCACGCCGCCCACCCGGCCGCAAAGCCTGGGCGCGACCTATAAGGCCAGGTCAGAGGCATTGCCAGAGCTGGAGATGCCCGCTCTCCAAGTGGTCCACCGGGGGACCGGCAGGCAGAGAAAATAGCTTTTTAAGCGCTTCGGACAGCCTTGACCGTTTTATTGGCGATTTATACCATTCGCATCATCTTTATCCGGCGCCGGCGGCGCCGTTTCCAGGATGTCCTCTCTCTTCCCCCAAGAGTGGGCCGTCCCCTGCCTTCTGAGGAGTCGTCATGCCGCTCAGCACCGCGAGGCGGCATCGCAGGGTGGCGCGAACGCCCTCCGTACCGCCGCGGAGAACGCCGAGGAGTCCACACAGCGCAGGCACCCCGTCGCGCTCCGTTACGGACTGACCCTGTTCCCTTATATGCAGGGGCGTTCTGGCCGGGTTACCGTCCGGCCAGAGCTATTGAAAGGAACCGCATGAGATTTCGCAGTATCCGCGGTACGGCCGTCACAGCTGCACTGTGCGTCGCGATGAGCGCCCAGCTGACGCAGCCCGTCCTCGCCGCCCCGGAAAAGTCCGGTGAGCCCCGCTATTCGGCGGGTTCGGCCAGCGTCGGCGACCCGTACTTCCCCAACCAGGGCAACGGCGGATTCGACGTCCAGCACTACGACATCGCGTTCTCGTATGACCCGGCGACCAAGCACATGGACGCCACCACGACGATCACCGCGCTCGCGACCCAGGACATGGACCAGTTCAACCTGGACTTCCAGGGCCCGGAGATCTCGGCGCTGAGCGTGGGCAAGCACCCCGCCGACTTCCGGCGTGATGGGCAGGAGCTCATCGTGACGCCACGCCCGAAGGTCAAGGTTGGCGAGACCTTCACGGTGACCGTGAAGTACGCGGGAACGCCGCCGGTCATCACGGACCCGGACGGCTCCATCGAGGGCTGGGTGCCGACCGATGACGGCGCGTTCGTGGCGGGCGAGCCGCAGGGTGCCCCCTCGTGGTTCCCCGGCAGCGACCACCCGACCGACAAGGCCACGTTCACCTTCCACGCGACCGTGCCGGAGGGTCTCACCGCGGTCGGCAACGGCCAGCTGCTGTCGAAGACGACCAAGGACGGCCGGACGACGTTCGTCTGGGACTCGACCGAGCCGATGGCGACCTACCTCGCCACGGTGACCATCGGTAACTTCCAGGTCAACGAGACCAAGACGTCGGCCGGCATCCCCGTCTACACCGCGGTCGACCCGCGGCTGGTGAGCCAGTCGGCGGCTACCGTCGCCAGGATCCCGGAGATCGTCGATTACCTCAGCTCGGTCTTCGGCCCGTACCCGTTCGCCTCGACCGGGGCGATCGTCGACCGCGCGCCGAACGTCGGCTACGCCCTGGAGACCCAGACCAAGCCGATCTTCTCCAGCTCGCCGAGCCTCGGCACGATGGTGCACGAGCTCGCCCACCAGTGGTACGGCGACAGCGTGTCACCCACGCGGTGGTCTGACATCTGGCTCAACGAGGGCTTCGCGACCTACTCCCAGTGGCTGTGGACCGAGCACACCGGAGGGATCACCGCGCAGCAGACGTTCAACAACTCCAGCAACTACGGGCGGGCCGCGACCTCCGCGTTCTGGCAGACCATCACGGCCGACCCCGGCCCGGTGGACATGTTCGGCAGCGTGCCGTACAACCGCGGTGCGATGACCCTGCACGCGCTGCGCGGCAAGGTCGGCGACGCCGTCTTCTTCCCGCTGATCAAGGGATGGGCCGCCGAACGCAAGTTCGGCAACGCGAGCACCCGCGACTTCATCGCCTATGCGGAGAAGACGTCGGGCATGGACCTGACCAACTTCTTCGACGTGTGGATCTTCCAGAAGGGCAAGCCCACCACCTGGTAGATCCCACCCTGACCGGCGATCTCCCTCCGACCGTGTCCTGACGGCCACGGACCAGTCCGCACCGGCCTCCGGGTGATCCCGGAGGCCGGGAGGACATCACGGCGGCACGTGTTTCCGATTTCGGCGACACGTGCCGCCGCTTTTCATGGAGCGGCCCCCGGCTGCGTGAGAACGTGTGCGAGGGCGTCGAGGGCGGCCGGATACGAGTGTTCGCGTGGCGTGCCGTACCCGACGATGATCGCCTGCGGGTGGCCGCCGGCGCGGTGCCAGTGGTCGCCCAGGCCGCCCAGGGCCAGACCGTGCGCCGAGGCGCGGCCGAGCACCTCCGGCTCGCCGGGCCCACCGGACGGCAGGCTGATCATCGCGTGGAGCCCGGCCGCGATCCCGTGGATGGCGAGACCGGGGAGGGTGCCGAGCCGGGCCAGCAGAAGGTCGCGGCGGCGCCGGTAGCGGAGCCGGCAGGCGCGGATGTGCCGGTCGTAGACGTGGGTGGTGATCAGGTCGGCGAGAGCCAGCTGCCCGATCGTCTCGGTGTGGTGATCGAGATGCAGCTTGGCGTCCGCCACCGGTCCGACGAGGTGGTGCGGCAGCACCATCCAGCCCAGGCGCAGGGCGGGGCCGAGGGTCTTGGACACGCTGCCCAGGTAGGCGACGTGGTCGGGCGCCATGCCCTGGAGGGCGCCGACGGGCTGGCGGTCGTAGCGGAACTCACCGTCGTAGTCGTCTTCGACGATCAGGCCGCCGTGGGTACGCGCCCACTCGGTGAGCGTGTGGCGGCGGGCCGGGTGCAGGGTGACCCCGGTCGGGTACTGGTGAGCCGGGGTCACCACCACCGCCCCGACCTTCTCGTGGCCGCGGAGCAGGTCGGCGCGGGCTCCGCGGTCGTCCACCGGGAGCGCGACGACGGCCGGGCCGGCCCGCCGGACCACCTCCCGGTGGAAGCCCAGGCCCGGGTCCTCCATGGCCACCTCGGCCACCCCGGCGTCGCCGAGCACCCCGGCCAGCAGGGCCAGGGCCTGGGCGTAGCCGGAGGTGACCACGATCCGCTCGGGGGTCGCGAGCACGCCCCGGGTCCGCCCCAGATATTCGGCCAGCGCGACACGGAGCTCGATCCGGCCGCGCGGATCGCCGTAGCCGTAGGCCTCGACCGGCGTCGCGGCGAGCGCGCGGCGGGTGGATCGCAGCCAGGCGTCCGACGGGAACGCGCCCACATCCGGGCTACCCGGCCGCAGGTCGTACCGGGGCACGGCGGTGTCCGGTCGCGGACCGTGCCGGAGTACGGCGGCAGCCGCCTTGAGATCGGCGACCGTGGTGCCTGATCCCCGGCGGGCGGTCAGGTAGCCCTCCGCGATCAGCTGATCGTAGGCGGCGCTCACCGTGCCGCGGGACAGGCCGAGCTCGGTGGCCAGCTTACGGGTCGAGGGCATCCTGGCCCGCGGCGCGAGCCAGCCGGTCCGGATGGCATCGCGCAGGGCGTGCTCCAGACCGGATCGGCGGCCGGTCGCGGTGTCGACCTCCAGGTACAGGTCGACACCGAAAGTGGCCCATGATTCCGACACGATATTGGATCTTAATACCGGTCCGGTGTCTCCTAAAATCGACAGTATGACCACGAACCCTTCTTCCGTCCGGCTGGCAGTGGACAAGCTCGCCCCGCGCATCAACCGGGCGATGAACGCGCTGGACACGGCCTCCAGGGAGACGGAGCTGGAGCCGGCCCTGCTGGAGCTGGTCAGGGCACGCGCCTCACAGCTCAACGGCTGCGCCTACTGCGTCGACATGCACACCAGGGACGCCCGGAAGGGCGGCGAGAGCGAGCAGCGGCTGTTCGCCCTCCCGGTCTGGCGGGAGACGCCGTTCTTCACCGACCGGGAACGCGCGGCACTGGAGCTGACCGAGGCGGGCACCCGGCTCACCGACGGCCCGGTGTCCGACGAGGTGTACGGGCGGGCCGCGGCCCAGTTCACCGAGACCGAGCTGGCCGAGCTCATCTGGACGATCACTGTGATCAACGCGTGGAACCGGCTCGGCGCCATCGCACGCCCCTGGCCCATGGCCTGACCGCACCGGCCTGCGCGGTCACGCTGACCGCCGGTCCTGGGGATGGATACCTGGTTCCCCGAAGACCATGACATGGGCATCCGAGAGGTACGGTCGGCTCATGTCTCAGCGCAGTATGCCGCACGACGCCGCCTCCTGGGCGTGCCCCCACGGGCAGGACGCCCGCCGAGGCTGTGTGGCCTGCTACCAGGAGTCGGTCGATCCCGATCCGGCACTGTCGTTCTGGGAGGTCGCGGCCTGGTTCACCACCGAGCGGCCGGTCCCCATACGGACGCTTCAGGACGTTCACCACCACGGCCGGCGGTTCGCCCTCGACCAGCCGTCCACGCCGCTGGTATACCTGCTGACCGGCCGTGCCCGCGCCCACGGCGGCGTCCAGGCCGTAGCGGGCGTGATCGGGTTCCTCCTCCACAACCGGCATGTGGTCGCCAGCTTCACCGTGACGGAGATCCGGGCGACCTCGCAGTCGGCCACCGGGGCGAGCGCGACCCGTCAGACGGACGTGTGGGTCAGGGGCGCCTGAGGGACGGGTATATAAGGTGGTGTTTCGGGAGGTCACTGTGGGGAGACGGCTGGCTCGCCTGACGGCGTGCGGGATGACCCTGGCCGCGGGGCTCGCGATGGCGGGCTGCGGGATGTTCGGGCAGCCCGGGAACGGCGGGAGCTCCGCTCCCCCGAACACCGTGGCCCAGGGCTTCAAGATCGGCCTGCTGCTGCCGGACTCGACGACGGCGCGCTACGAAAAATTCGACCGCCCCCTCATCACCCAGAGCATCGCCGCGCTCTGCCCCAAGTGCCAGGTCGTCTACTACAACGCCGACCACGACGCCTCCATGCAACAGCGGCAGTTCGACGCGGCGCTCGACGTCGACGTCCAGGTGATCATCCTGGACCCGGTGGACGCCAAGGCCATCGCGCCGATGGTGTCCCGGGCCCACGACGAGGACGTTCCGATCGTCGCCTACGACCGTCTGGCCCGCGGCCCGATCAACGCGTACACCTCCTTCGACAACATCCAGGTCGGCAAGATGCAGGGCCAGGCCCTGCTCGACGCGATCAGCACGGGGGGCGATCCGGAGAGGGGGCCGATCGTGATGCTCAACGGCTCGCCGCTCGATCCGAACGCGAGCGACTTCGCGAAGGGCGCCCGCTCAGTCCTCAACGGCCGGGTGGTGATCGGCAAGGAGTACGACGTCCCGAACTGGAGCCCCGAACAGGCCCGCCTCGACGCGGTCGACGCGTTCACCGCGCTCGGCGCCGCCAAAGTCATCGGGGTCTACGCGGCCAACGACAGCCTGGCCGGCGGCGCCGCCGAGGCGATGCGGGACACCGGGGTCAGGAAAGGCACGCCGCTGACCGGCCAGGACGCCGAGCTGACGGCCATCCAGCGCATCCTGCTGGGCACCCAGACGATGACCGTCTACAAGCCCATCAAGTCCGAGGCCGAGAACGCGGCGGAGATGGCCATCGACCTCGGCACGGGCAAGAAGGTGAAGGGCAGCGGCAGCGGCAGCGGCACCGTGGACAACGGGACCTCGTCCTCGATCCCCGCCCGGATCGTCCAGCCCGCCGTGGTAACCAGGGAGAACATCAAGGAGACCGTGGTCAAGGACGGCTTCTGGAAGGTCCAGGACATCTGCGTGGCGAGCGTCCAGGCCGCCTGCAAGGCCGCCGGGCTCTCCTGAACGAGGCCGGGGCCGGATCACCGGCCGCCGCTCTCGACCGGAGATCCCCCCGGCCGCCGGCGTCTCCAGGCGGGGTACGGAGATCAGCCGTCGCGGCCGGGGTGCGCCACGGGCTCACCGGCCCCGGTGACCTGGGCGACCAGGACGCAGGTGTCGTCGGCCTCGTTGATCGGCACCATGGCCTCCATGACCTCCGACAGCCGGTCCGGGGAGGCCGGGGAGAGGGGGCCGAGCGCCTCGGCCACGGCGGCGCTCATCAGGTCGAGGCCCTCGTAGAGGTCACGGCCGCGCTTCTCGATGAGCCCGTCGGTGAACATCACCAGCAGGTCGTCCGGCCGCAGCCGTACGGTGCCGCAGGTGTAGGTCGCGTCCTCGAAGACGCCGAGCAGGACGCCCGGGTGCAGCAGCCGCTCCACGTGGGAGCCCCTGGCCAGGAGCATCGGGGGATGACCCGCGTGGGTCCAGCGCAGGGTGCGGTCGCCCGGGTGGTAGCGGGCCACGAGCGCGGTCGCCAGCACGTCGGGCCGGAGCTTGCACAGCAGGCGGTTCAGCGCGGTGAGGATCTCCGCCGGGTCGTGACGGGCGAAGGCCAGACCGGTGATCGTGTGACGGAGCTTCGCCATGGCGGAGGCGGCGGCCAGGCCGTTCCCGGCCACGTCGCCGACGGCGAGCAGCACGTCACCGTCGTCCAGGCCGATCGCCTGGTACCAGTCGCCGCCCAGGCAGGCCGCCTTCTCGGCGGGCTGGTAGCGCCCGGTCACCCGCAGGCCGGGCAGGATGGAGGGCTCCGTCTGGACCGGCATGATGATTTTCTGCAGGTGGGCCGTGAGCTGGTTCTCCTCCAGCCGCTGCCCGAGGTCGTCGCGGACCCAGGTGGCGAGCAGGCCGTCGTCGATCCGGGCGAGCCGCAGGACGTAGGTCGAACGGCGCGGGACGCCGTCGGCGACCTCGACGTGCTCGTAACGGATGAACCGCTCGGTCACGCCGGTCTCCATCACGCGCAGGCAGGCCTGCCAGAGCTGCGTGCCCGTCACCGAGGGATAGGTCAGCCGGACGCGCAGGCCGGCCAGTTCCTCGCCCCGCCGGCCGTGGACGTCCTCGGCCTCCGGGCTCACGGCCTGCATGCGGAAGTCGACGATGACGCCCGACGCGTCGCGGACCGGCACCGACCAGCTCGCCGATCCGGGCGTCACGTCGAGCATGGCCCGCATCGCCGCCGAAGGAGCGGGCGGGGCGGCCTCCCCGAGCCCCCCGAACACGAGATCGGTCCCCGGAGGCGCGTCGCACTTCCCGGGAGGCGGCGTGACCTCGGTGGTCGTCTCCAGAACGTCCGGCCCGCTGGAGGACAGCAGGCGACGTTCGTTTCCTGGGCTCAGGATCGCTTCCTTCCGGATGGCCCGTACAAGGCTCGGACGAGACCGGTGCCGAGAGCACCGGCACGGGCTTCTTCAGACGGTCGGGGTGGCCGGGACGGACGGGTTCGGACGGGTTCGGTCGGGGGAGGGATCCGATCCGATCAGGGCAAGAACGGATCTCAGACAGTAAGACTGTAGGGCGCACGCCGAAAGAACATCTTCAAAGTACCCGCCGTCTCCTTTCACGGCGAAAAGACGGCCGCAAATCCCTACGGCACGGCCCTACGGACGGGGAACGGGCAGATCCGGTCGTCCTTTATGAGAGAAAACGACAGTCGTGATGGAGGAAAATGCCGGTTATGCATATTCTGATCATCGGCGGTACCCGGTTCGTCGGACGGCACATCACCGAAGCCGCGCTCGCGGCCGGGCACGAGGTCTCCCTGTTGCACCGGGGCCAGACGGGACCGGAGCTGTTCCCCGAGGCGGAGCACCTGCGGGCCGACCGCAACGAGGACCTGTCGATCCTGCGTGACCGGCGCTGGGACGCGACGATCGACGTCAGCGCCTACCTCCCCTCGCAGATCACCTCCCTCGCCGGCTCGCTCTCCACCGGCCAGTACGTCTTCATCTCCAGCACCGCGGTCTACGCCGTCCCCGAGGCGCCGGGCTTCACCGAGGACTCGCCCCTGACCGAGCTCGACGGCCCGGTCCCGGAGACGGTCACCGGCGCGACCTACGGGGCGCTGAAGGTGCTCTGCGAACGCGCCGCGGTCGACGCCTTCGGACCGGAGACGCTGGTCGTACGGCCGACCTACGTGATCGGCCCGTACGACTACACCGGCCGCTTCACCTACTGGGTGAACCGGATCGCGCGCGGCGGCGAGGTGCTGGCCCCGGGCGACCCCTCCGACCCGATCCAGGTGATCGACGGGCGTGACATGGGCGCCTGGATCATCGCCATGATCGAGAAGACGGGCTCGGGGGCCTTCCACGCGGTCAGCCCCACCCCTCCGTTCTCCTTCGGTGACCTGCTGGAGGCGATCGTGGCCGAGGTCGGGCCGCCCGGGACCACGCTGACCTGGGTCGGCAAGGACTTCCTGCTCGCCGAGGGCGAGAACGGCCGCTCGCTGCCGCTCTGGTCGGAGGGCGGCGCGGGGATGGCGATCAACACCGCGGACCCGGCCGCCGCCACCGCCGCCGGACTCGCCCCGCGTCCGCTGGGCCGGTCGATACGCGAGATCCGCGAGTCCGAGGCGGACTTCTCGACGGAGATCACGATCAGCCCGGACCGGGAGGCCGACCTCCTGGCCAGGTGGCGTTCCCGCCCACAAGGGTGATCCACGGGGCGGCGGCCACCCGCCGCTCCGGCCGGGACTCAGTCCCCCATGTCCCGGGCGACGTTGTCGAGCCGGTCCGCCAGCAGGTCCAGCTGCTGCTCGGTGATCGTGTCACCGGTGACGAAACCCAGCAGGTCCCCGCGGCGCACGACGACCAGCGCCCGGTGATCTTCGTCGATCTCCTCGCCCCTCAGGACCACGCAGTCACCGCGGACGAACACCAGGGCGGCGTCCGGATCCGGTGACTCCAGCAACTGCCGGATGCATTCCCGCTCGATGAGCGCCATGGAGGCACCTCCCCTGTCCGTACGGCGGCCATGCCCTCCGCCCGTACAGCGGCCATGCCCCGGCCCTTCACCGGTCTAACAACCGGACAGGTCAAGCTAAGTCGTGGTACGGCAGGGCGTCCGCGCCCTGCCGTACCATCTACGCCAGGATGTACCGTCTCCCCCAAGATCCCGCGGCGCCGTCCGGCGCACATCTCCCGGCCGCTGGACGTGGTCCGCCTGCGTCCTGAGCCCGACGCACTTCCCCCGGACACGTCAGATGGAGAACCCCCATGCTGAGCCGTCTGCTCCGCACCTACCTGCGGCCCTACTCGTCGGTGCTGACCGCCGTCGTGGCGCTGCAGCTGGTCGGCACCATGGCCTCGCTGTACCTGCCCAGTTTGAACGCCGACATCATCGACCGAGGTGTCGCCACCGGCGACACCGGCTACATCCTTTCCACCGGCGGCTGGATGCTGGCCGTCTCCCTCGTGCAGATCGCCTGCTCCATCGCGGCCGTCTACTACGGCGCCCGCGCGGCGATGGGGTTCGGGCGGGACGTCCGCTCGGCCGTCTTCCACCAGGTGGGCGGGTTCTCCGCCCGGGAGGTCGCCCATTTCGGAGCGCCCTCTCTGATCACCCGCAGCACCAACGACGTGCAGCAGGTCCAGATGCTCGTCGTGATGACCTGCACGATGCTGGTCGCCGCGCCGATCATGTGCGTCGGCGGCATCATCATGGCGTTGCGCGAGGACATCGGCCTGTCCTGGCTCATGCTGGTCTGTGTCCCGGCGCTGCTGATCTCGATCGGCCTGATCATCTCCCGCATGGTCCCGCAGTTCCGCGCGATGCAGACCCGCATCGACGTGGTCAACCAGGTGCTGCGCGAGCAGCTGTCCGGCATCCGGGTCGTGCGCGCCTTCGTCCGGGAACGTGAGGAGACCGACCGGTTCGCCGCGGCCAACGACGCGCTGACCGGGACCGCGCTGCGCGTCGGGCGGCTGACCGCGCTCATCTTCCCCATCGTGATGCTGATCCTCAACGCCTCCAGCATCGCCGTGCTCTGGTTCGGCGCCGACCGGGTGGACAGCGGCGAGATGCAGGTCGGCTCCCTCACCGCGTTCCTCATGTACCTGATGCAGATCCTCATGTCGGTGATGATGGCCACCTTCATCTCGATGATGATCCCGCGCGCCGCGGTCTGCGCCGAGCGGATCGTCGAGGTGCTGGACACCGAGTCGTCGGTGCTCCCGCCCCAGCAGCCCGTACGGCAGGTGCACAGCCGCGCCGAGCTGGAACTGCGCGACGTCGAGTTCCGCTACCCGGGTGCGGCGGCACCGGTGCTGTCCGGCATCTCCTTCCGCGCCGCCGCGGGACAGACCACCGCCATCATCGGCAGCACCGGATCGGGCAAGACGACGCTGGTCTCCCTGGTGCCCCGGCTGTTCGACGCCACCTCAGGCACCGTGTCGGTCGACGGCGTCGACGTCCGCGACCTCGACCCCCAGACACTCTGGACGCGCATCGGCCTGGTGCCGCAGAAGCCGTACCTGTTCACCGGCACCGTCGCGAGCAACCTGCGCTACGGCAACCCGGACGCCACCGACGAGGAGCTGTGGGAGGCCCTGGACGTCGCCCAGGCCCGCGACTTCGTCGAGGCGATGCCCGAGGGCCTCGACGGGCCCATCACCCAGGGCGGCACCAACGTGTCCGGCGGCCAGCGGCAGCGGCTCTCGATCGCCCGGGCGCTGGTCAGCAAGCCCGAGATCTACCTGTTCGACGACTCGTTCTCGGCCCTCGACCTGGCCACCGACGCCCGGCTACGCGCCGCCCTGCGTCCCTACACCGCCCAGGCCGCCGTCGTCATCGTCGGCCAGCGGATCTCCACCATCGCCGACGCCGACCAGATCATCGTCCTCGACGACGGCGTGATCGTCGGCAGGGGCACCCATGACGAACTGCTGGACTCCTGCCCGACCTACATCGAGATCGTCGAGTCCCAACTGACCGCGGAGAGTGCGGCATGAGCGAGCGTCCCATGACCACCACGCGACCGCGACCGCCCGCGGGAGGCGGCGGCTTCGGACGGGGGCCCTTCGGGGGAGCCGGGATGCCCGCGGAGAAGTCGATGAACTTCGGGCCGTCCACACGGCGGCTGATGCGGCGGCTGAGCCCCGAACGCCCCAGGATCATCGCCGTGATCGGCCTCGCCGTGACCAGCGTGATCTTCGCCGTCGTGGGGCCGAAGGTCCTCGGCCAGGCGACGGACCTGATCTTCAGCGGTGTGATCGGCAAGCAGCTCCCCGCCGGGACGACCGCGGAGCAGGCGATCGCGGCCGCCCGCGCGTCGGGCAACGACAACTTCGCCGGCCTGCTCGCGCGGATGGACGTCGTGCCCGGTCACGGGATCGACTTCGCGGCCCTGGGCACGGTCCTGGCCTGGGTTCTGGCGCTCTACGTCGCGGCGTCGGTCTTCAGCTGGTTGCAGGGCCACCTGCTCAACGACGTGGTGCAGCGCACCGTGTTCCGGCTGCGGTCGGACGTCGAGGACAAGCTGAACCGGCTCCCCCTGCGGTTCTTCGACGGCCAGCCGCGCGGCGAGCTGCTCAGCCGGGTCACCAACGACATCGACAACGTGTCCCAGACCCTGCAGCAGACGATGAGCCAGCTGCTGACCTCACTGCTGACCGTGATCGGCGTGCTGGCGATGATGTTCGTGATCTCGCCGCTGCTCGCGCTGATCGCCTTGGTGACCATCCCGCTGTCAATGATCGTCACCGCGCAGATCGCAAAACGCTCGCAGAAGCTGTTCGTCGCGCAGTGGGCCGGCACCGGCACCCTGAACGCCCACATCGAGGAGGCGTTCACCGGCCACGAGCTGGTGAAGGTGTTCGGACGCCGGCCGGAGGTCGAGCAGGTGTTCCGGGAGCGGAACGAGGAGCTTTACCGGGCCAGCTTCGGCGCCCAGTTCATCTCCGGGATCATCATGCCGATGATGATGTTCATCGGGAACCTCAACTACGTCGTCATCGCCGTCGTCGGGGGCGTGCGGGTCGCCACCGGGTCGATGAGCCTGGGCGACGTCCAGGCGTTCATCCAGTACTCCCGGCAGTTCACCCAGCCCCTGACCCAGGTCGCCTCGATGGCCAACCTGCTGCAGTCGGGGGTGGCGTCGGCCGAGCGGGTCTTCGAGCTGCTGGACGCCGAGGAGCAGGAGCCCGACCCCGCCGACCCGGTGACGCCCACCGTCCGGCAGGGCCGCGTCGAGTTCGAGCACGTGTCCTTCAGCTACGACCCGGAGCAGCCCCTCATCGAGGATCTGTCGCTGGTGGCCGATCCCGGGCACACGGTCGCGATCGTCGGCCCGACCGGCGCGGGGAAGACCACCCTGGTCAATCTGATCATGCGCTTCTACGAGCTGGACGCCGGCCGGATCACCCTCGACGGCGTCGACATCACCGCGATGCGCCGCGAGGACCTGCGCTCGCACATCGGCATGGTGCTCCAGGACACCTGGCTGTTCGGCGGCACCATCCGCGAGAACATCGCCTACGGCAACCCGGCGGCCACCGACGAGCAGATCCAGGCCGCGGCGCGGGCCACCTACGTCGACCGGTTCGTGCGCACCCTGCCCGACGGCTACGACACCGTGATCGACGAGGAGGGCAGCAACGTCAGCGCCGGGGAGAAGCAGCTGCTGACCATCGCCCGCGCCTTCCTCGCCAACCCGTCCCTGCTCATCCTGGACGAGGCCACCAGCTCGGTCGACACCCGCACCGAGGTCCTGGTGCAGCACGCGATGGCCGCGCTGCGCACCGACCGCACCAGCTTCGTCATCGCCCACCGGCTGTCCACCATCCGCGACGCGGACCTCATCCTGGTGATGGAGGCGGGAGACATCGTCGAACACGGCACCCACGACGAGCTGCTCGCGGCCCAGGGCGCCTACCACCGGCTGTACGCCGCGCAGTTCAGCGGCGCCGCGGTCCCGGCGGACGACGAGGCCGCCCCGGTATGACGGCGGCATAACCCCGTGGCGGGTGAGGCTCAGGCGGACCGCAGGCCGGACAGCGGGCCTGCGGTCCGCCACCGTCGACTGACGGCCCGCGCGGTCGCGTGTACGGGGTCTGAGGAACATCGGAACCGGACTTTCATCTGATCAGGTGGTGGCCTGAACGGCTCCGGCTCGCCTCAGGCAGACGACAGGCGAGGAGGCTCAGCGACGGTCCGTGAAAGCATTGCGGCACTTCGGGCAAGAAGGGGCGACCATCGTCCACTTGACCCAGCGGAGACGCCTGCATGGCCGTTCCACCTGACCTGGCCGACCCACCCGATCTCCGAGTGGGCTTCGAGCAAATCTTCAACACGCACTTCACCGAGATCCACCGCTACATCGCCAGGCGGCTGTCCGACGACGACGCCGACGACCTGGCCGCCGAAGTGTTCCTGGCGGCATACCGGGGCGGCTACGACCCCTCACGTGGCGAGGTCCGGCCGTGGCTGTACGGCATCGCCACCCATCTCATCGCGCGGCACCGCCGTACCGAGATCCGCAGATGGAAGGCGCTCAGCCGGACAGCCGAGCGCGCCGAGCACAGCTACGAGGACGCCGCGCTGGCCCGCGTGGCGGCGGGCAGGCTGACCGGCAGGCTGGCGGGGGCGCTGGCCGGGCTCAACCGCAGGGACCGCGACGTCGTACTGCTGAGCGCGCTGGGCGGCCTCAGCCACACCGAGGTCGCCGCCGCCCTGCGGATCCCGGCGGGGACGGTCGCGTCCCGGCTCAGCCGGGCCCGCAAGCAGCTCCGCAAGGCACTCGGCGACGTCCACCCCTTGGAGGAGACCCATGGATGAGCTGAACCTCCTGGCGAGGTCACTGCCTGACGCTCCGCCGCCCTCGGCGGAGGTGGTCGAGAAGGCCCGCGCGCGGCTGTCCGCCGCCCAGCACGGGCCGGTACGGCCAGGTAGAACGGATCGGCGCGGCCTTGCCTGGGGATGGACCCTGGGAGCGGCCGCAGCCACGGTCGCCGTCATCATGGCCGTCGCCACGCTGGTGTCGAACGTGACCGCCGCGCCCGCACCGGTGCTCGTGCCCGCCGGCGGCAACGATGCCCTGCTCCGACTGGCGGACCAGGTTGCGAAACTGCCGGACGAGGGCGGCGACTACTGGCGTAGGCCGCTGCTCAACAATGGGCTGATAAGGGTCCGGGCGGGCGGTGAGACGTTCAACGTCCTCTCCTCGTCGCGGATCGACCTCTGGCAGCCGCGCGACCCCCGCGACCCCGTCCAGGTGGAGCAGTGGGAACTGTCCGTCCGCCCCGCCACCCCGGCCGACGAGCGCGCGTGGCGGGCGGCCGGCTCTCCGGTCACGGTCCAGCGAGTGTGCACGCCGGGCACCCGCGCGGGCGACTGCACGGAGGTGCGGCTGCGGTCCAAGCCCTCAGGGTGCGTGTACACGCGCGCGGCCGAGCCAGGCGGCGTGCTCGGTGATCGACGGCTGGGCGAACTCACACTCGCCGACCTCGCGGCGCTGCCCGGCGACGCCGGACAGCTCCGCGAGAAACTGCGGACCTTCTGGAAGACCCGTCAAGACAGCCAGTCCAAGGACAGCTTCGAGGAGTTCCTCTCCACCTCCTCCGCCCTTTTGGAGCTCCCGGTCAGGCCCTCGGTCAGGGCAGCCGCCCTGCGTCTCCTCGCCGGGCTGCCGACGACCAACGTGCGCGGCTCGATCACCGACCCTCTGGGGCGTCCGGGCATCGCGGTCACCTTCGTGAAGAGCGAGGGTTTCTTCGCCGAGTTCGGCACCGACCAGGTGGCGGAGCGGTACACCACCATCCTCGACCCGCGGACCGGCACCGTCCTGGCTCACTCCTCGATCGCGGCTGAGAGCGTCGAGGGGCTCGCCAAGGGGACGTTCATGCACTACCAGGCATGGGCACCTGAGGCCGGCTGGACCAGCGAACGCCCCGAGCGGCCACGCGGCTGCCGGCTCAGCGACCGTCCGCTCCCGTGACGAGGGACGTGAGGAGTTCGAGCGGGCCGCCGAGCTCACCCGCAACGAGCGCGAGCGGACCCTCTTCCTCGCCCGCGCGGCCGCCACCGGCGACTGACGGCCCCGCGGGTACACGGAATCGCTCCCATGAGGTGGAGCCGGTGATAAGCGTAGAATTCGCCATACCGAGGAATTCCTGAACGCCGATTATCATTTCGGCGCCGTCCAAAGCGTTTCACCGCTGCGGCTCCGACGGGGCCGAGACAGGCCGGCCGACCATGACGCCACGGCAAGCAGACTCATCCCTGGCCACTCCCGCCACCGGCGTTCCGCCGGGATCTCCAGCGGAAACACCGTCCGCCGTACGGCTGCGCCTCGCACCTGTCCGTGACCATCCTGGACTCGTGGACGGTGCATGGTGGCCCCGGTCAACGGACGCGGCGGCGGAACTTCCCGGTCTCATCGCGGCCGTCGACCGGCACCTCGGGGAGATGACACTCCGGGTGGGGCTGCAGGTGGACGCCTGGGACGACATCCCGCATCGGATCCCGGCCCCCGGCCGGGCGGTCAGGGTCGGCTGGTTCCGATCCATGGACCGCCGGCTGGTCACCCTGAGTATCAGGGGGAAGGAGGGCATCACGCTTCGGGTGATACCGCCGGACGCGACGGAGGCGCAGGCGGAGGCCGCGTTCGCCGCGTCCGTCCGTCCTGCGTAAGGATCCTCAGCCCCGCGTGCGGGCTTCCCTCCCTGCCGCCCTCCTCGCCCTGGCGCGCCGCGCCCTTCGACCGGCCCCTTACTGGCATGTCCAACATCAGGTTGATATGTCGCAACAAACAACCTTTCCAGCCGTTGACGCGGCTGTAGCCCGTAGTTAACATTTGGCCATTACAGTGCAAAATTTTTGCAAAGATCTGTTACTTTCTGGCCGCCTCTTGCAACTTCTCGCATAGGCGCACCGTATCCATACACCGCTCCGCTCCGCCCCCCCACGGAGAGGCCCCGGGTGATGTTGGCTCCGGCACTGCGTGCTCGGTCACCACCGCGGCGACTGCGATCGCCAGGCGGCGACAGCACGGACGATCCCCCCGCGATGAACCCCGCGATGAACCCCGCAACGCCCCCGGCAGGGCGACCGCGGCCGGCAAGCGGCCGTAGACACCGAGCCCGGCGCAGGCCGGTACGGGTCCCTCGCCCCCGGCATCCCAGAACCCGAGGCCCCCTCGTGAGCAAGGCCGTACCCGTCCGGAGTCGGGTGCGCCGCGCGGCAGAGGTCACGGCCTCCTCACCGCACCCGTCGTTTCAGACAAGAAATAGAGGAACGCGTTGAGAAGTAAGCACGTAACGTTACTGCGGCTGACCGCGGCGGTGCTCGCGACCAGCCTGCTCGCCCTGTTCGGGCCGGTCTCCCCGGCCTCGGCCGACACCAACCTGGCGGCGGGCAAGACGGCCTCAGCCAGCAGCACCACCGACGTCTACAAGGCCGCCAACCTCAACGACGGGAACGCGTCCACCTACTGGGAGAGCGCCAACAACGCCTTTCCGCAGTGGGCCCAGGTGGACCTCGGGACCTCGACCAGCGTGAACAAGCTCGTCCTGAAGCTGCCGCCGCCGGCGGATTGGGCCACCAGAACACAGACCCTGAGCGTGCAGGGAAGCACGGACGGCTCGTCCTTCTCCACCATCGTCGGGTCCACGGGATATACCTTCAACCCGGCGACCGGCAACACGGTGACGATCAACTTCACCGCGACCAGCACCCGGTACGTGCGGCTGAACATCACGGCCAACACGGGCTGGCCGGCCGGCCAGCTCTCCGAGCTCGAGGTGTACGGCCCCACCGTCGGCGACACGCAGCCGCCGACCGCGCCGACGAACCTGGCCTACACCGAGTCCGTCCCGGGCCAGGTCAAGCTGACCTGGAACGCCTCCACCGACAACGTCGGCGTGACCGGCTATGACATCTACGCCAACAACGCCCTGCGCGGGAGCGTGGCGGGCAACGTGCTGACCTACACCGACACCCAGCCTGTCGGCACGACGGTGTCCTACTACGTGAAGGCGAAGGACGCCGCGGGCAACCAGTCCGCGAACAGCAACACCGTCACCCGCAACGGCAGCGTGGGCGGCTCCAACCTGGCCGTCGGCAAGCCGATCACCGCCTCGTCCTCGGTCTTCACCTACGTGGCCACCAACGCCAACGACAACAACGTGACGACCTACTGGGAGGGCAACGGCGGCAGCTACCCCAACACACTGACCGTCCAGCTGGGCTCGAACGCCTCCGTCAGCTCGGTCGTGCTGAAGCTGAACCCCGACAGCATCTGGGCGACGCGCACGCAGACCATCCAGGTGCTCGGGCGCGAGCAGAGCTCCTCCTCCTTCACGAGCCTGTCCTCCGCGACGGTCTACACCTTCAACCCCGCCTCCGGTAACACCGTGACGATCCCGGTCACCGCCACGGTCGCCGACGTCCAACTCAAGATCACCACGAACTCCGGTGCGCCCGCCGGGCAGGTCGCCGAGTTCCAGGTCATCGGCACACCGGCACCGAACCCGGACCTGACGATCACCGGCATGTCGGTGGCTCCCGCGGCCCCGGTCGAGACCGACTCCGTCACCCTGTCGGCCACGGTCAAGAACATCGGGACGGCGGCCTCCGGCGCGACGGACGTCAACTTCTATCTGGGCACCACCAAGGTCGGCACCGCCTCGGTCGGCGCGCTGGCCGCCGGAGCGTCCACCGCCGTCTCCGCCGGCATCGGCCCCCGTGACGCCGGCACCTACCCGCTGAGCGCCAAGGTGGACGAGGCCAACAACGTCATCGAGCAGGACGAGACCAACAACGGCTACACGAACCCCTCCCCGCTGATCGTCAAGCCCGTCGACAGCTCCGACCTGGTCGCGACGACGAGCTGGACGCCGAGCAACCCGGCCAACGGCAACGTCGTCACCTTCTCGACCACGATCAAGAACCAGGGCACCGTGGCCTCCGCGAGCGGCGCCCACGGCATCACACTGACGGTCGCCAACGAGGCGGGCACCGTCGTCCGCACGCTGACCGGCTCCTACAGCGGCGTGATCGCCGTCGGCGCCACGACGAGCCCGGTCAACCTGGGCACGTGGACGGCCGCCAACGGCAAGTACACCGTCAAGACGGTACTGGCCGACGACGCCAACGAACTGCCGGTGAAGCGGCTGAACAACACCGTCACCCAGCCGTTCTTCGTCGGGCGCGGCGCCAACATGCCCTACGACATGTACGAGGCGGAGGACGCCGTCATCGGCGGCGGCGCGGCCGTCGTCGGCCCGAACAGGACCATCGGCGACCTGGCGGGCGAGGCCTCCGGCCGCAGGGCGGTGACGCTGAACTCCACCGGCAGCTACGTCGAGTTCACGACCAAGGCCAGCACGAACACCCTGGTCACCCGGTTCTCCATCCCGGACTCGGCGGGGGGCGGCGGGATCAACTCGACGCTCAACATCTACGTCAACGGCACCTTCCTCAAGCCCATCAACCTGACCTCCAAGTACGCCTGGCTGTACGGCAACGAGACGAACCCCGGTAACTCGCCGGGAGCGGGCAGTCCGCGCCACATCTACGACGAGGCCAACGTCATGCTCGGGACGACCGTCCAGGCCGGCAGCAAGATCAGGCTGCAGAAGGACGCCGCCAACACGACGACGTACGCGATCGACTTCATCAACCTTGAGCAGGTGTCGCCGATCGCGAACCCCGACCCGGCCAAGTACACGGTGCCGGCGGGCTTCACGCACCAGGACGTACAGAACGCGCTCGACAAGGTGCGGATGGACAACACCGGCACCCTGGTCGGCGTCTACCTGCCGGCCGGCACCTACCAGACGTCGAGCAAGTTCCAGGTGTACGGCAAGGCGGTCAAGGTGGTCGGCGCCGGCCCGTGGTACACCCAGTTCCAGGCCCCGTCGACCCAGGACAACACCGACATCGGCTTCCGCGCCGATGGAACGGCGAGCGGTTCCTCGTTCGCGAACTTCGCCTACTTCGGTAACTACACCTCGCGTATCGACGGACCGGGCAAGGTGTTCGACTTCGCCAACGTCTCCGACGTGGTGATCGACAACATCTGGAACGAGCACATGGTCTGCCTCTACTGGGGCGCGAACACCGACCGCATAACGATCAAGAACTCCCGGATCCGCGACATGTTCGCCGACGGCATCAACATGACGAACGGCAGCACGGACAACCACGTCATCAACAACGAGGCCCGCTCGACGGGCGACGACAGCTTCGCGCTGTTCTCGGCCATCGACGCCGGCGGGTCCGACATGAGAGGCAACGTCTACGAGAACCTGACGTCCATCCTGACCTGGCGCGCCGCCGGCGTCGCGGTCTACGGCGGATACGACAACGTCTTCAGGAACATCTACATCGCCGACACACTGGTCTACTCCGGCATCACGATCAGCTCGCTCGACTTCGGCTACCCGATGAACGGCTTCGGCGCCAGCCCGCCGACGAAGTTCGAGAACATCTCCATCGTCCGTGCCGGCGGGCACTTCTGGGGCTCGCAGACCTTCCCCGGCATCTGGGTCTTCTCCGCCTCGAAGGTCTTCCAGGGCATCCGCGTCAGCGACGTGGACATCGTGGACCCGACCTACAGCGGCATCATGTTCCAGACGAACTACGTGGGAGGCCAGCCGCAGTTCCCGGTCAAGGACACCGTCTTCACGAACATCTCGATCTCGGGTGCCCAGAAGAGCGGTGACGCCTTCGACGCCAAGTCCGGGTTCGGCATCTGGGTCAACGAGCTGCCGGAGCCCGGCCAGGGACCGGCGGTCGGTTCCGTGACGTTCAACAACCTGAAGCTGAGCAACAACGCGACGAACGTGAAGAACACGACGTCGACCTTCACCATCACCATCAACCCGTAGGGAGGCCCCGGACCAGCGGGAACGGAGGGGTGCCGCCGGGAGGCCCGACCTCCTGGCGGCACCCCGAGACCGTGCGCCAGGCCGCCGGAGCGCCGGGCAGTGACCAGACCTCCCCTCCGCCTTCCCTCCGCCTTCCCTCCCTGACGGGTGGGGTTCAGAGAAGTTGAGGGAGATCTGGTGAATCACCCACAAGGGGCTGACAAGTGCGTAAAAATTGCAGTACCGCGCACGCCCGCCAGCCCCGAGAGTGGGTTCCGATGCGGAAGATGTCACCGCGCACGCCCGCGGAGTCGCCGCCCCAGAGGCTCGACAGCCTGCCCGTGGAGCCGAAGGACTTCCTCCAGCTCGTGGCCGTGGATTTCACCGGGACCTACCACGTCTACCTCGCGGCCAAGGACGAACGGCTCAAGATGACCAGGCTCTCCATGAGCCTGCTCGCCGCCCCGTTCGCCGCCGCCATCGCGCTGGCGAGCGCGAAGGTGATCAATCCGGTGGCGCTGACCTCCTGGATCGGGGTGCCGTGGTACCTGTTCGCGACGGTCGCCGCGTTCGGGCTGCTGAACATCCTGCCGTTCCTGCGGCTGATCGAGGCGGTGAACGCGCACATGCGGACGGCGCGCGCCCTCAACAACTTCCGCCTCCTCTACGTGGTCCAGCTCAAGGAACACTTCTCCGCCCTCGGCTGGACCCCCAACCTGCCGGTGGACCCCCGCTACCCGGAGACCTACGCGCCGCTCGCCTGGCCGGGCACCCACGTGATGATGCTGGCCCTGGTCAACAGCGCCTACATCGCGGTCGGCGTGCTCGGCGTCATCGGGGCCGAACCCAACGCGGCCCTGCTCCTAGTGATCATCGGCCTGCTCGCGCTGGCGCACTACTTCGTCTACTACATCCGCGCCAACGTCTCCCGGCAGCGCCGGCTCCCACACAACCCGTTCCATTTCCCCAACGTGGAGACCTGAATGCCCGACCTCCTCAGATTCGCGTCTTGTGGGGAGACGTGGATCTGGCTGATGCGACACGTAAGGACCAACGGCAGGCCCGCCGAGGACGACCGGGGCCCGATCGTCGAAGCCCAGGCGGTGCTGTTCGAGATCGCCGAGCTCGGCTGGGACGATCCGATCCTGGAGTGCTACGGCGACTCGGGGAAGATCCCGCTCTACGCCAGCAAGTTCAGCGAGTGCGCGATCGTCCCTCCCTTCAAGTACAGCTACGGCGGCCGGCTCCGCCGGCTCCTCGGCGTCGACCAGCTCCGCTGGGTGACCGAGGTGCTGCGCGCCAAGCCGTACAGCAAGAGCGGCTGGATCTCCCTCACCGTCCCGGGCGAACCCCTCGACGCGGTGCCCTGCCTGACCAGCCTGGCCTTCCGGCTCCGCGACGGGCGGCTGGTGATGACCGCCGCCTTCCGGTCGCAGAACGTGTTCACGTCCTATCTGAACTACGTGCCGCTGCGTAGTATTCAGAGCGAGGTCGCCGACGACCTCGGGGTGGGTTGTGGACCAATGAGGGTCTTCGTCGACGTTCCTCACATCTATGCCGTGGACGCGGCGACGGTCGAGGAGATCCTCCGGCTGTCGGAGCGCGATGGGCTCGGCGAGGGAGCATCGTTACCAGGTCCTGCTGGTCGATCTGGACGGGACTGTGGTCGACTACGCCCGGACGGAGCGCGGCGCGCTTCATGAGGTCCACCACCGTTTCTTCCGGATGGGCCGCGCCGAGTTCCTGACGCGGTTCCACGCCGCCAACGAGCCGCTCTGGGCCGCCTACCGCGAGCATCGGATCACCCTCGCCGAGCTGCGGCTGGAACGCTGGGCCAGGATGGGCGCCCTTCCCGCGGTCGCGGTCGCGTTCGAGGAAGCGCTCGGCCGGAACGTGACGCTGTTCCCCGAGGCCAGAGCCGCCCTGCGGCGGCTGTCCCGGCGGTTCAGGCTGGCCCTGGTGACCGACGGCATCGCCCACGTGCAGCGGGCCAAGCTCCGCCGTACCCGGATCGGCGGGTTCTTCGAACACGTGGTGATCGCACCCGAGGTGGGGCTGCGCAAGCCCGACGGAGAGCTGCTCCACCACACCCTGGACCTGCTGGAGGCCGAGGCAGATGACGCGCTCATGGTCGGTGACTCCCCGGCGAGCGACGGCGGCTGCGCGCAGGCCGCCGGGGTGGACTTCTGCTGGGTGAACCGTACGGAGGCATCACCCGCCCCCGGAATCCCCGTCCACCGGACCGTCACCTGCCTCGGCACCCTCTGAAGGTGAAAAGGCGGCCATCCAGTTCGGTCCGGTGGACGCCGGGTGCGGAAGTGTCCCTCCCCCGTGCGGGGTCAGGCCGGCAGGCGTCTGATGCGGTCGGAGGCCGGGTCGTAGAGGGGTTCGGCGGTGACGGTGGCGCCGATCCAGGTGCCGGTGACGCCCACCTCGACCCGGTCACCGGGGGCGGTCCCGGCGGGCAGGTAGGCGTAGGCGATCGAGCGGTCCACGCGGTGGCCGTACCCGCCGCTGGTCACCCGGGAGGCCGGCTCACCGCCGGCGCGGACCGGCTCGCCGCCCAGGCACACCTGGCGGGGGTCGTCCAGGACGAGGCAGGCGAGGCGGACGGGTGCGTCGCTCCCGTCGGAGGCATCCGGACGGGAGGGCCGGGTGGCCGTCTCCAGCGCGGACCGGCCGAGGAAGTCCTTGTCCCGGGCCATCGCGAAACCGAGGCCGGCCTCGATCGGGGTGGTCTCCGGGGTGATGTCCATGCCCCAGACGCGGTAGCCCTTCTCCAGGCGCATCGAGTCGATCGCCCGGTAGCCGGCCGGGCGCATGCCGTACGGCGTGCCCGCCTCCATGAGCGCGTCCCAGAGCGTGAGCCCGTACTCCGACGGGCAGTACAGCTCCCAGCCGAACTCGCCCACGAACGTCACCCGCTGGGCCAGCACCGGGACGTTCCCGACGCTGATCTCCCTGGCCTTCATGTATCCGAAGGTCAGGTCGTCATCCGACAGCGTGCCGAGGATGTCCAGGGCGCGCGGGCCCCACAGGCAGTAGCAGGCGTGGGCGGAGGTGACGTCCCGGACGTCGAGGCCGTGGCCGCGGAGCCAGGCCGCGTCGTGGACGCCGAAGGCGGTGCCGGTGACCAGGCGGAAGCGGTCCTCGGCCAGGCGGGTGACGGTCAGGTCGGCCTCGATGCCGCCGCGCTCGTTCAGGAGCTGGGTGTAGACGATCGAGCCGGGGGGCCGGTCGAGCTGGCCGGCGCAGACGCGCTGCAGCCGCAGCAGGGCCTGATGTCCAGATATTTCAAGCTTTGAGAATGAGGTCTGGTCGAACAGCCCCGCCGTATCCCGCGTGGCCAGGCACTCCTGCCGGATCGCCGGGGACCAGGTCCGCCCGGCCCACCCGTCCGGCCGGGCCTCCGGCGACTCCGGCGACTCCGGCGACGGGACCGCGTTGGACTCGAACCAGTTGACCCGCTCCCAGCCCGCCTTCTCGCCGAACACCGCCCCCAGCTCCGCATGCCGTACCCACGCCGGAGAGCGGCGCAGCGGCCGGGCGGCGGCACGCTCCTCGCCCGGGTAGACGATGTCGTAGTACGTCGAGTAGGAGTCGAGCGCCTTGGCCCGGGCCCACGACGCGGATCGGGCATGGCCGCCGAACCGGCGCAGGTCCATGCCGAACACGTCGTACTCGGGCGTGCCGTCCACGATCCACTCGGCCATGACCTTGCCCACGCCACCCGCGGCGGCCAGGCCGTGGACGCAGAACCCGGCCGCCGCCCACAGACCGCGGACCGAGGTCTCACCGAGCAGGAACTCGCCGTCCGGAGTGAACGCCTCGGGCCCGTGGACGACCTTCACGATCCCGGTACGGCCCAGCGCGGGGACCCGCCGCACCGCCGACTCCCACGATTCCTGAAATTTCGGCATATCGGGGTCGAACAACGTCCGGGGCTCCGCCAGCGGACGGTCCGTATCCCAGATCTCCGGAGTCCGGATGTACCCCCCGACCAGGATGCCGCCGCCCTCCTCCCGGAAATAGACGATGTTGTCCGGGTCCCGGACCGTGGGCATAGAAGAGGGAACGTCGAAAGGCTCGGTGACGACATACTGGTGTTTGATCGGCACGACCGGAATGTCCACCCCGGCCAGCCGCCCGACCTGTCCGCTGGCCGCGCCCGCCGCGATGACCACGGTGTCGGCCTGCACCGACCACTCCTCGGAACCCGACGCGAGACGGACTCCGGAGATCTCACCGCCCACCACGTCGAGCCCCGTCACCCGGGTCCCGGTGAAGATCCGCACGCCCAGCTTCTCCGCCCCGGCCGCCAGCGCCCTGGCCAGCAGCGCCGGGTCGAGCCAGCCGTCGCCGGGCAGCCAGAGCGCGGCCCGCACGTCACGCGCGTCCAGCAGCGGCAGCATCTCCTCCACCTCGGCGCCGGAGAGCACGGAAAGGCCCAGGCCGTAGGTCTCCCCCGCCCCCGCCAGCCGCAGCGACTCCTCCACCCGCTCGGACGTGGTCGCCAGGCGGAGTCCGCCCACCCCGTGCCAGCCGGGGTCCATTCCGGTCAGTTCGGCCAGCTCGGGATAGAGCCCGGCCGAATACATGATCATCTTGGTCTGGGTGACGGTCGAGCGGAGCTGGCCCACGAATCCGGCCGAATGCCAGGTGGTGCCCTCGGTCAGCTCGTGCCGCTCCACCAGGATCACCTCGCTCCAGCCGAGCCTGGCCAGATGGTAGGCCACGCTGCATCCGGCCACCCCACCGCCGATCACGACGGCCCGCGCGGAGTTGGGAAGTTTCAAGGTCGGCAGCCCCTCTGTAACAACTCGCCCGCAAAAACGGATCAATGGTCTGAAGGTAGGCCAAAGGAGTGCGGCATGCCAGATGCTCTCGCGGACGTCCGAAAGTGGGCCGGACAGCCCGTTATCGCGACGCCGATCAAGGGTGGGCTCAGCCACCGGATCGCCCGGCTGGACACGGCCGACGGGCAGCGATGGCTGCTGCGGGTGCTCGATCCGCGGGTCGCGGAGGCGGGACTCGGCATCCCACTCGACCAGGAGATCGCCAACACGCTCCGCGCGGCCGAGGCCGGGGTCGGTCCCCGGGTCCTGCGCCGGATGCCCGGCTCCCTGCTGCTGGAGTATCTCGACGGCACCACCCTGGACGCGCACGGCGTGCGGACGCTCCCCGGACCGATCGCGGCCGCCTGCCGCCGTCTGCACGCCGGGCCCCGGTTCGTCAACGACTTCTCCATCTTCCGCAAGCTCGACGAGTTCCTCACCCTCTGCCATACCCACGGACTGCGGACACCCGACGGCTACGAGGACAGGTTGCCGGTCGCGGCGGAGATCGAGCGGGCGCTGGCCGCCGATCCGCTGCCGACGGTGCCCTGCCACAACGACCTGCTGCCGGGCAATTTCATCCGCTGCGGCACGGAGATCAGGATCGTGGACTACCAGCTCTCCGGGAACAACGACCCGGCCTTCGAGCTGGGCGACATCGCCGCCGAGGCGGGCTACGACCCCGGCCTCACCTGCCGGCTGGCCCGCGCCTATTTCGGCGAGGACGATCCACGGCTCACCGCCAGGGTCCGGCTCAACCTGATCATGTCCAATCTCACCTGGTCCCTCTGGTTCGCCGTGCACCACGGACTGCTGAAGGAACAGGCGGCGGCCGCCGACTTCGACTACGACGCGGAGGCCGCAGAGAAGTTCGCGCGAGCCGTACGGGACCTGGACGATCCGGGATTCGGTCGGCTCATCGATGACGTCCGGGGCTGCCGCACACCGGCCGCCCCGGGCTCCCCGCCCCCGGGTCCCGGGGACGTACCCCCCGTGTAAGACGCAAGGAGGCTTGATGCCCAAGCCAGTTCCGCCGGTGGACGAGGACGCCAGAAGACTCGCCGAACTCGGCTACCGACAGGAGCTCTCCCGCACCTGGAGCGGCTTCTCCAACTTCGCCATCTCCTTCTCGATCATCTCCATCCTGGCCGGGTGTTTCACCACCTTCGGCCAGGCCTGGAACAACGGCGGGCCGATCGCCATCGCGTGGGGCTGGCCGCTGATCTCGATCTTCATTTTGATCATCGGCCTCTGCATGTCGGAGCTGGTGTCGGCCTATCCGACCGCCGGCGGCATCTACTGGTGGGCCGCCAAGATGGGCAAGCCGATCCACGGCTGGTTCACCGGGTGGTTCAACCTCATCGGGCTGATCGCGGTGACGGCCTCGGTCGACTACGGCTGCGCGACGTTCATGAACATCACGCTCAACCGGTTCGTCAAGGGCTTCGAGGTCTCCCTCGTCAACACCTTCATCCTGTTCGCGGTCATCCTGGTGCTGCACGCGTTGATCAATATCTACAGCCACCGGCTGATCTCCGTACTGCAGAACGTCTCGGTGTGGTGGCACGTGTTCGGCGCGGCCGTGGTCGTGCTCATCCTGGTCTTCGGCCCCGACTCGCACCAGTCGATGTCCTTCGTCTTCACCGAGACGATCAACAACTCCGGCTTCTCCGACTCCTCCTACTGGTTCTACGTGCTGCCGCTCGGCTTCCTGCTGACCCAGTACACGATCACCGGCTTCGACGCGTGCGCGCACGTGTCGGAGGAGACCCAGAGCGCGTCCACGGCCGCCGCCCGTGGCCTGTGGAAGTCGATCTTCTACTCGGCGATCGGCGGCTGGGTCCTGCTGCTGGCCTTCCTGTTCGCGGCCACCGACGTGACGGCGGTCAACGAGGCGGGCGGCTTCGTCGGCGCCATCTTCGACAGCGCGCTCCCCGGCAACCTGGCCACGGCCATCTTCGTGATCTCGACCATCGGTCAGTTCTTCTGCGGCATGAGCTGCGTGACCTCGATGTCCCGGATGACCTACGCCTTCTCCCGCGACGGCGCCATCCCCGGCTGGCGCATGTGGTCGAAGGTGGACGGGAACCGGACCCCGGTCAACGCGATCATCTTCGGCTGCGCCGCCGCGCTCGCCCTGACCCTGCCCGCGCTCTACGAGGCACCCGGCGGCCTGCCGCTGGCCTTCTACGCGGTCGTCTCGGTCGCGGTGATCGGCCTCTACCTGGCGTTCCTGATCCCGATCTGGCTGCGCCTGAGGATGGGCGACGGTTTCGAGCCCGGCCCGTGGACGCTGGGTGCGAAGTACAAGGTCCTGTGCTGGATCGCCGTCATCGAGATCGCTGTCATCTCGATCTACTTCATCATGCCGCTGGTCCCGTCCGCCGTGCCGTTCAGCGAGGACTTCACCTGGACCGCGGTCAACTACGCACCGATCGTGGTCGGCGTGATGGTCCTGAGCGTGGGCCTGTGGTGGATGCTCTCGGCCCGGCACTGGTTCACCGGGCCGCGCCGTACGGTCGACGAGGACCAGCCGGTCGGCTGACCAGGCCCTACGGCCCGCGAGGACCAGCCGGTCGGCTGGCCGGACCGCCCCGGATCAGCTCGCCTCGAAGGCCTCCGCCACCGCGGCCCGGACCCGCTCCATGGCCATGGCGGTGGAGGTCTCCCGGTTCAGCGAGGTCATATCGACCTCGGGCATGCCGCAGGGCACCGCCCAGTCCCACGGGGTCAGATCGCCCTCGACGTTGAGGGCGAACCCGTGGCTGGTCACGCCGCGGCTCTGCCGCATGCCGATCGAGACGATCTTCCGTCCGGTCTCCGCCGTCCACACGCCCGTGAGCAGTTCGGAGCCGGCCGGGGTGTCCCGGCGCTCGGCCGGGACGCCCAGCGCGCCGAGCGCGCGGACGAGCCGGAGCTCCACCTCGCGGACGTAGTCGACGATCCCCTCGTCCTCGCCGAGCTTGACGATCAGATAGCCGACCAGCTGGCCGGGGCCGTGGTAGGTGAGCTGCCCGCCGCGACCCGTGCTCACAACCGGGATGCCGTGGGACGGGTCGGGCAGATGCTGATCAAGCGTGCGCTTGCCGACGGTGTAGACCTGCGGGTGGCTGAGAAGCCAGAGCGTGTCGGGACACTCGTCACGCTGCCGCCGACCGACCAGGTCGGTCATCCGTTCCATGGCCTTCTCGTAGTCGACCAGGTCGTCCTGGACCAGTGACAGGGGGCGTCGCCTCATGTCACCAGCATATTCATCAGTGCTATCTAGTGAGGAACGCCGGGCGTGAACGACTCTGACCGGAAAATGACGACCTCAGCCGGGCAGGCGGCAGCGCTGGAGGCGACCCTGCACGCGTGCAACGACGCCGCGAACCTCGCCTCGCAGACCGCATTCACCACCGGAGCCCGGCGCGAGTACGCGCTGCGCAAGCACACCTACGGCGAGCTGAAGGCACGCGGGCTGGGGGCCCAGGCCGCCCAGCAGGTGATCAAAAAGGTCGCCGACGCCTACACCACACTGCACGCCAACCTCCGGGCCGGGAACCTGGGCCAGCCCGGGTCCGCGCGCCATGCCCGCGCCACCTCCAAGCCGATCGCCTTCCGCGCCGAGGCCGCCCAACCGTTCGACGACCGGTGCCTGTCGTGGCAGATCGACGCGCGCACGGTGTCGATCTGGACGACAGCGGGCAGGTTGCGCAACGTGGCGCTCACCGGGTCCGCCCAACAGCTCACCACGCTCGCCCTGTACCGGAAAGGCGAATCCGACCTGGTCTGCCGGGACGGCACGTGCTGCAGGCCAAGGCCACCAAGTCCGCCAAGCGGCTGCTCAAGAAGCGCCGCCGCGCCGAGGCGCGCTTCGCCGCCGACGTCAACCACACCATCGCCAAACGCATCGTGACCGAGGCAGAACGCACCGGACGCGGCATCGCCCTGGAAGACCTCCAGGGCATCCGTGAGCGGGTACGGCTCCGCAAGCCCCAGCGGGTCACGCTGCACTCCTGGAGCTTTCGCCGGCTGGGAGGCTTCATCGCCTACAAGGCGGCCCGCGCCGGGGTCGCCGTCGTCCACGTGGATCCGGCCTACACCTCACAGGATTGTTCGGTGTGCGGGCATGTGGACAAGAAGAACCGGCCTGACCAGGCGACATTCATCTGCACGTCGTGCGGCTTCGCTGAGCACGCCGACGTCAACGCGGCCCGCAACATCGCCGCGCGCGGTGTGGCGGGCTGGGCAGTGAGTCACGCTGCCGACGACGCGGCCTGAACCGTCGAACCCATCGACGGCGAGGAGCTGCAAGCTCGGTCGTTCACGACCGAGAAGCTGACTTACGGACCGCCGGAGCCTCCGGAATGAGGATCCACATGATCACGTAGGCGACCCAGAGCGGCCCTGGGAAGAGGGAGAGCAGCAGCCACAGCACCCGGACGACGGTGGGCGATATGCCCAGGCTGTCGGCGATCCCGCCGCAGACACCGGCGATTATCCTGTGGTCTCTCGAACGGTGCATTTCATCTCCCGATGGTTGTTCCTCACCCGGTTGAACGAAGGGCCAAGACACCCCCGTTCCCGAGAAGCCCCTGAGAAAACCCTGACAGGGTCGGCCGCCCCGGCCCGACACGGCGCGTAATCATCCATGCGACTCCGTGTCAGTAGGTCTAGGCGAAGGTGATTGATCACGGTACGTTCCGCCTTAGAGCGCCTAACAGAATGCCTGCCGCACTGTCTTTGAGGATCTCTTTCTATGGGAGCGGAGGGACTCGATGTCCGGCGATGCCCACCACGAGCGTTGCCGGACATCGGCCGAGAGCCGGCAATCATCCTCGCCGAGTACACACGCCGGGAAGGTCGCAGACCTTCTTGGCCATCTTCTTTGCCCTGTTGGTGAGTATCTTGGTCGTGTCCTCGCCGGCCCAGTAGGAGTCGGCGGTGTAGAGGCCCAAGGCGCTCCCGCGGCGGACGACGACGTACCGCTCTCCGCCGGAGATGTACAGCTCGCCCTTGAGGGGCTCCTCCGTGCCCCTTTCGTAGGAGCTCCCCTTGACCAGCAGGGCCTCGTCTGCGATGTTCACCTTCTTGCCGGTGTAGCGGTGAAAGCCCCCGGCCACGGTCGCCGTCTGCGGAGCCTTGGCCTTAGCGCATTTTTCCACGTCGGCGCGGAGCTTGCGGAACGCGGCCCCGGCGTTCTTCGCGCTGGGATACAGCACGAGCTGCTCGGTGACGTACGAGGGGGCGCTGGTCCCCCCGATGATGGTCCGCATCGCGATGCGGCCATCGCGGGGCTTCTCCTTGGAGCGGCAGGGGTTGAGCTCAAGCGGCTTGGTCAGCTTGTCGCTGACCGTCCACCACTCATCGGCCGCCTGATCCTCAGCGAGGGGCTTGGTCGCCTCGGCCTCGGTCAGCAGAAACCCTTTGGGGATCTTGACGGTCTCCGCCTGGGCCGTACTGGCCGCGCCGACCGCCGAGGCCACCATGACGGCCGTTGCGATCATCGATATCATCGCTCGCTTGCCCGACATTTCGATCATGAGCTGTTAGATGCGTGATCCTGCTGAAAAGTTCCCCGGCGTCGAGACGGGCAGGGGCACAGCGAAAGTCATTCCGTTAGGAGCTGTTAGGTCCTGTCCGGCGGATCCCGCCGTGACGAGGCGGCGCCCGGCCGGCCTCGGCAGGCGGAAGGTCCACGGGGCACGCCCCAGGCGCACCACCACGCTGTACGGCGCGCACCCCGCCCGGAGTGCGCGCCGCTCGGGGACCCCCCACCCCCCAACCCGAGGAGCATGATGCGCAACCTGTGGACCACCATCGGGATGACGGCGATCCTGGCCATCCCCCTGGCGCTCACCGCACCGGCCGCGTCAGCGGCCGCCCCGCCGAACATCTCACTGGCCAACATGAAGGCACACCTCACCCAGTTCCAGTCCATCGCCAACGCCAACGGCGGCAACCGCGCCCACGGCCGTCCGGGCCATCTCGCCTCGGCGAACTACGTCAAGGGCCTGCTCGACGGCGCCGGGTTCACCACCACCCTGCAGCCGTTCTCCTACAGCGGCGCGACCGGTTACAACGTCATCGCCGACTGGCCGGGCGGCGACCCGAACGACATCCTCATGGTCGGCGGCCACCTCGACAGCGTGACCGCCGGACCGGGTATCAACGACAACGGTTCCGGCAGCGCCGCCATCCTGGAGACCGCGCTGGAGGTCTCCCGCCAGGCCCTGGCACCCACCAAGCACCTCCGTTTCGCCTGGTGGGGCGCCGAGGAGCTGGGCCTCCGCGGCTCGCAGTACTACGTGACGAACCTCCCGGCCGCCGAACGGTCCAAGATCAAGGGCTACCTGAACTTCGACATGGTCGCCTCGCCCAACGCCGGCTACTTCATCTACGACGGCGACGACTCCGACCGCGTCGGCTCGGGCCCCGGCCCGGCGGGCTCCGCCCAGCTGGAGGCGACACTCGCGGCCTACTTCAGCTCGATCGGCGTGCCCACCCGGGGGACCGACTTCGACGGCCGCTCCGACTACGGACCGTTCATCAACGTCGGCATCCCCGCCGGCGGCACGTTCACCGGCGCGGAGGGCATCAAGTCCAGCGCCCAGGCCACCCTCTGGGGCGGTACGGCGGGGCAGGCGTTCGACGCCTGTTACCACCGGGCGTGCGACACCTCGGCGAACATCAACGACACGGCGCTGAGCCGCAACGCCAACGCGATCGCCTACGCGGTGTGGACGACCGCCACCGCCACCCCGCCCGCAGTCGTCTGGCAGGACACCTTCGAGACGGCGACCGGCTGGACCGTCAACCCCGGCGGCACCGACACCGCCACCCTCGGCCAGTGGGAGCGCGGTGTCCCCCAGGCCACCAACTCCAGCGGCGCCAAACAGCTCGGCACCACGGTCAGCGGCGTCAACGACCTGGTCACCGGACGGCTGGCCGGCGCCTCCGCCGGGGACTACGACGTCGACGACGGCATCACCAGCATCCAGTCACCGGCCATCGCCCTGCCGTCCGGCGGCACGCTCAAACTGGCCTTCTCCTGGTATCTGGCGCACGGCTCCAACTCCTCCAGTGCCGACTTCCTGCGGGTGAAGGTCGTCGGCTCCACCACGACCCAGGTGTTCCAGCAGCTCGGCGCGGCCACCAACCGCAACGGCGCCTGGGCCACCGCCAACGTCGACATCTCCTCCTACGCCGGACAGACCGTCCGCGTCCTGATCGAGGCCGCCGACGCCGCCGGCGCCTCACTCGTCGAGGCCGGCGTCGACGACGTCAAGATCACCCGATAGGCGCGCGTACGGCTCCCGCCATCCGTGGCGGGAGCCGTACCCCGTCGCGGAGGTCAGGACGCGGCTTGGCCCACCGCCACCCGTCCGGACAGCGTGCCCCTGGACGCCGGCATCGTCCGTGAGTTTTCCCGCTGCCGTCCGGTTGACAGCGGTCCCAGCCGGATGGCCTGGTCACGGAAGGTCCCAGGCTCCGCTACCCTCGCGTACGTCACGCACGCGCTGGGGACGGAAGGTGCCCAAGTTGATCGGCTGGTTCGAAGCGGTTGTCCTCGGACTCGTGCAGGGATTGACGGAATTTCTGCCGGTCTCCTCAAGCGCTCACGTCAGAGTCGTGTCGGCGTTCTTCGGCTGGCAGGATCCCGGTGCCGCGTTCACCGCGGTGATCCAGCTCGGCACCGAGGCCGCGGTGGTGATCTACTTCCGCAAGGAGATCTGGGAGATCATCTCCACCTGGGTCCGGTCGCTGTGGAATCGCGAGCTGCGCTCGCACCACGCCGCGAGGATGGGCTGGTACGTGATCATCGGAACCCTTCCGATCGTCATCCTCGGCCTGGCCTTCAAGGACTCCATCGAGACCGCCTTCCGCGATCTGCGCCTGATCGGCACGACTCTGATCGTCTTCGGCCTGATCCTCTGGTTCGCCGACCGCACCGCCCGCAACAAGCTCACGCTGCGGAAGAACCTCAGTCTCACGCACGCCCTGGTGTACGGCTTCGCCCAGTCGCTCGCCCTGATCCCGGGTGTCTCCCGCTCCGGCGGCACGATCAGCGCCGGCCTGCTGCTGGACTACCGCCGGGAGGAGGCCGCGAAATACTCCTTCCTGCTGGCCATCCCGGCCGTGCTGGGTTCGGGCTTCCTGGAGCTGTTCAAGATCGGCGAGGGTGGCGCCCCCGACTGGGGCCCGACGATCCTGGCCACCGTGATCTCGTTCGTCGTCGGCTACGCCGCGGTGGCGTGGTTCCTGAAGTACATCGGCACCCACCGTTTCACCGGCTTCGTGATCTACCGCATCATCCTCGGCATCGCCATCATCGCCCTGGTGAGCTCCGGCGTTCTCGACCCCTCGGCCTGACGGTCCGCCCCGGCCCTCGCGGAGGGCCGGGACATGGTCGCGCGCCGTACGGGCCCCGGCGCCCGGACACCGGCGCCCCCCTTTCCCCACCGGCCGCCGGTCTCGGGGAGACTGGGCGGGTGCGTTCCGACTGGTCAGGCCTTCCCGTCCGTCACGTTCTGCCCGAGCTGCTCGCGGCCCTGGACGGGCGGGGCGTCGCCGTGCTCACCGCGCCTCCCGGAACGGGCAAGACCACGCTCGTCCCGCTCGCGCTGGCCGGGCTCCTCGGCGGCTCGGCCCCGAAGCGGGTGGTCGTGGCCGAACCCCGCCGGATGGCGGTGCGGGCGGCGGCCCGGCGGATGGCGTGGCTGCTGGAGTCGGAGGTGGGCGCCGAGGTCGGGTTCTCGGTCCGCGGCGAGCGCAGGACCGGCCCGAGAACGGTCGTCGAGGTCGTCACCACCGGGGTCCTCCTCCAGCGGCTCCAGCGTGACCCCGAGCTCGGCGGCGTGGACGCGGTCCTGGTGGACGAGTGCCACGAACGCCACCTGGACGCCGACACCGCCCTGGCCTTCCTCCTCGACGTCCGTGCCGCCCTCCGCCCCGACCTGCGGATCATCGCCACCTCCGCCACCGCCGACGCCGCGTCCTGGGCCCGGCTGCTCGGCTCCGACGGCCCGGCGCCGGTCGTGCACGCCTCCGGCACCATGCACCCGGTCACGCCCGTCTGGGCGCCGCCCGCCGGGCCCGTCACCCCTCCCCACGGGCTACGGGTGGATCCGGCGTTCCTGGCTCACGTCGCCGGCGTCGTACGGCGTGCGCTGGCCGAGCACGAGGGAGATGTGCTGTGCTTCCTGCCGGGGGTCGGCGAGATCGGCCGGGTGGCCGCGATGCTTCCCGGCGTCGAGGTCCTCCAGGTCCACGGCCAGGCACCGGCCCACGTCCAGGACGCCGTGCTCTCGCCCGGCGAGGCCCGGCGGGTGGTGCTCGCCACCTCGGTCGCCGAGTCGAGCCTGACCGTCCCCGGCGTCCGGATCGTGGTCGACTCCGGGCTGGCCCGCGAGCCTCGCACCGACCACGCCCGCGGCCTCGGCTCGCTCACCACCGTCCGCGTGTCCAGGGCCTCGGCCGTCCAGCGAGCCGGGCGAGCCGGCCGGGAGGCACCGGGCGTGGTGTACCGGTGCTGGTCACAGGCCGAGCACGACCGGCTCCCCGAGCACGCCCAGCCCGAGATCGCCCTCGCCGACCTGACCGGCTTCGCCCTCCAGGCCGCCTGCTGGGGTGATCCCGCCGCCACCGGCCTGGCCCTGCTCGATCCGCCCCCGTCCGCCGCGATGGACGCCGCCCGGCGGACCCTGCACGCCCTGGGTGCTCTGGGCTCTCCCGGCGGCCCGCGTTCCCCGGACACCCCGGGTGCTCTTGACGGGCGGGTCACCGCCCGGGGACGGCGGATGGCCGCCGCCGGGGTCCATCCCCGCCTGGCCAGGGCTCTGATCGACGTCGGCCCCCGGGCCGCCGAGGTGGTGGCGCTGCTGTCGGAGCAGCTCCCCAGGGACGCGGGCGACGACCTGGTCTCGGTCTGGCGTTCCGCCCGGCGGAGCGGCGACGGCTTCTCTGCGCGCTGGCGCCAGGAGGCGAGACGTCTGTCCCGGGCCGTCCCCCGAGCGGACGGCGCTCCGCCGCAGGCCGTACGGGACGCGGAGACCGGCCGGACTCCCACACGGACCGGGGACCGCACGGGACCGGCGGCGGGCGACGACGCCCTGGCCGGCCTGGTGGTGGCGCTGGCCTATCCGGAGCGGGTGGCCAGGCGGCGGGGCGGCTCCTACCTCATGGCGTCGGGGACGGCCGCGGACCTCCCGCCGGGGTCACGGCTGGCAAGCGCGGAGTGGCTGGCCGTCGCGGTGGCGGACCGGCCCGCCGGGGCCGCCTCGGCCCGGATCAGGCAGGCCGTCGTGATCGACGAGGAGACCGCCCGGCTCGCCGCCGCTCCCCTGTACGGCACCGGCGAGGAGGTGGTGTGGCACGTCCCGCGCGGCGAGCGGCGCGGTGACGTCTCGGCACGCCGGGTGGAGCGACTCGGTGCCATCGAGCTGTCCTCGGCCCGGCTCCGCGACGCCGACGTCCGCCCCGCCGTACTGGACGGCCTGCGCGCCGAGGGCCTGGCGATCCTCCGCTGGACACCCGAGGCCGTCGCCCTGCGCGAGCGCCTGGCCTTCTGCCACCGGACGCTCGGCGATCCATGGCACCCGATGGACGACGAGGCCCTGATCGACGCGGCCGACCTGTGGCTGGAGCCCGAGCTGTCCCGCGCCCGCCGCCGCTCCGACCTGGAGCGGATCGACGTGACCTCGGCCCTGCACCGCCTGGTCCCGTGGAGCGCGCGCCTGGCGGAGGTCGCCCCCGAGCGGATCGAGGTGCCGAGCGGGTCGCGGATCAGGGTCGACTACTCCGGCGACCAGCCGGTTCTGGCAGCCAAGCTGCAGGAGCTGTTCGGCTGGGACGAGGCCCCGCGTGTGGCCGGGGTGCCCCTGGTCGTTCACCTGCTCTCCCCCGCGGGCCGCCCGGCCGCGGTCACCGCCGACCTGGCCTCCTTCTGGCGCGGTGACGGCTACCGCTCGGTCCGTGCCGAGCTGCGGGGCCGCTATCCCAGGCACCCGTGGCCCGAGGATCCCCTTTCCGCCGTCGCCACCCGCCGGACCAGCCACCCCCGCCGCTGAGCCTCCGTACGGCTTGCACGCGATCGCCCGATATGGGATATCTTGGTGATATCACTTCGATAGCAGAGGCGGGACTCATGGAACGACGTGCTTTCCGGATGAACGGATTCGCCGTTCTGGCCGGACTGGTGATCCTCGGGATCGTCCTGGCCGCGGTGACGCAGGCGATCGACTCGACCCAGATCCCCGTCGCCGCGATCCTGTGGGGGGTCGTCGTGGTCCTCGTGGCCACCGGCTTCGCGGTTGTCAACCCGAACGAGGCGCAGGTCGTGCAGTTCCTGGGCCGCTACGTCGGCTCGGTGAACGAGGCCGGCTTCGTGTGGGTGCTGCCGTTCACCAACAGGCGGCGGGTCACCCTCCGGGTGCGCAACTTCGAGACGGCCAAGCTCAAGGTGAACGACGCCGACGGCAACCCCGTGGAGATCGGGGCCGTCGTCGTCTACAAGGTGGTCGACACCGCCACGGCCGCTTTCGCCGTCGACGACTACGAGAACTACGTGGCGATCCAGTCCGAGGCCGCCGTCCGGCACCTGGCCACCACCCACCCCTACGACGCCCACGATGAGGGCCGCACCAGCCTGCGCGACGGTGCCGAGGTGGCCGCCGAGCTCACCACCGAGCTGAGCGAGCGCACCCACCTGGCCGGGGTGGAGGTGCTGGAGGCCCGGATCACCCACCTCGCCTACGCTCCGGAGATCGCCCAGGCGATGCTGGTCCGGCAGCAGGCCACCCAGGTCGTCGCGGCGCGCACCCAGATCGTCGCGGGCGCGGTAGGAATGGTGCAGCTCGCGTTGAACAGGCTGGCCGAGGAGGGCGTCGTGGATCTCGACGAGGAGCGCAAGGCACAGATGGTGTCCAACCTGCTGGTCGTCCTCTGCGGCGACCGGGCGATCCAGCCGGTGGTCAACGCCGGCAGTCTGTATGGCTGAGCGCAAAAAGGTCCTGCTCAGGATCGACCCGGCCGTCTACGAGGCAATCGCCAAGTGGGCGGCCGACGACCTGCGGAGCGTCAACGCCCAGCTCGAGTACGCGCTGCGCCTGGCTCTCCGGGGAGCGGGCCGTGACCTCAGGCGGACCGAGCGGGAGACGGCCGGATCGGACGGCGGGACAGAGCGGGATAACGCCGACGAGCCGGACAAGTCACCTGATTGAGATGTGAGAAGCTTCCGTTAAGGCATCCGCCGGACCACACTCGGTTCATGCCGTGGGTGGGAAAGTCCGCAGCGGAGATCGCGGAGGCCGTACGACGGGGAAGGGTCACCGCGCCGGCGGTCGTCGAGGAACACCTCCAGACGATCGCCAAGTACGACGAGCGCATCGGGGCGTTCCGCAAGGTCCGCACCGAACGGGCGCTCGCCGAGGCGCGGACCTTACAGGAGCGGGACGACCTGGCCGGACTGCCGCTCGCCGGAGTACCCGTCGCGATCAAGGACAATGTCGCGGTCCGGGGGGAGGCGACACGCAACGGATCCGCGGCCACGTCGAACGGCGCCGCCACCGAGGACCATCCGGTGGTCGCCAGGCTCAGGGCGGCGGGGGCGGTGGTCGTGGGGATCACCAACGTGCCGGAGCTGTGCCTGGTGGGGTTCTCCGACAGCGTGTACGGCGTGACGCGCAATCCCTGGGACCTGAACCGCACCCCGGGCGGGTCGTCGAGCGGGAGCGCGGCGGCCGTGGCCGCGGGGATGGTCCCGCTGGCCCACGGCAACGACGGGCTCGGTTCGCTGCGCATCCCGGCCGCCTGCTGCGGGATCGTCTCGATCAAGCCGGGCCATGGGGTGGTCCCCGCGCCCGAGCACGACTGGCACGGGATGTCGGAGAACGGCCCGCTGGCCACGACCGTGGCCGACCTCGCCCTGGCGTTGGCGGTGATGGCGGACGACATGTCCCTGGCGACGCCCGGCGAGAGCGAGTCCCTCGAAATCGGCAGCGCCCTCGACGACTACCCGGGCGGGCTCACCCCGTCGGAACCGGTGAAGCTGCGGATCGCGCTGGCCCCGGCACCGCTGCCGCCGGGGTTCGCGGTGGACGCCGAGTTCCAGCGAGCGGCGGTCGAGGCGGCGGACACCCTCGGCTCCGCGGGCCACACCGTGGTGGAGCACGACGCCCGGATGCCCGGCTGGCTCGGCTCCGCCACGATCGCCACCTGGCTCTCCTGCGCCCGGCAGGACGTGGAGGGGCTCGACCCGCGCAGGCTGGAGCGGCGCACCAGGTCGCTTGCGAGAATGGGCCGGCTGCTCGCCAGGTTCGGGATGGACGGCTCAGCGGGCCGTGACCGCTGGCGCGCCTACGGGGCCGACCAGTGGTTCGGCAACGCCGACGTGCTCATCACCCCGACACTCGCCACCATCCCCCCGTCCGCCGAGCGCTGGGGCCGGCGCGGGCTGCTGGCCAACATGCGGACCAACCTGACGTACGCCCCCGCCACCGGGGTCTGGAACATGGCCGGCTGGCCTGCCATGACCCTCCCGTACGGCTGGCACTCCACCGGCATGCCCATCGGCGTCCAGCTCATCGCCGCCCCGGGGGGCGAGACGCAGCTACTGGCCCTGGCCGCCCAGCTGGAGAACGCCCATCCCTGGCTCCGCCACGCCCCGCTCGACTGACGGGCCGCCGTACCGGCGCCGGAGCGGTAACCCGCCCCGGCGCCGACGAGCGGTTCAGACGCCGATGGGGTGCCAGACCGTCTTGGTCTCCAGGAAGGCCGTCAGGCGCTTGGTGCCGGGGTCGGCCGACCAGTCGGTCTCGGCGGGGCGCAGGACGCGCTTGAGGTTCTCCGCCGCCGCCTCCTCACATCTGACCGCCAGGTCCTGGTCGGCGACGCCGGTCAGATCGATGGCGTTGACGTCCATGTGCGCAGCCAGCCAGGGAGCGATCTCCTTGACCGAGCCGGTGAGGATGTTGACCACGCCGCCGGGCAGGTCGGAGGTGGCGAGCACCTCGGCCAGGGTGATGGAGGGCAGCGGGGCGCGCTCACTGGCGATCACGACACAGGTGTTGCCCGTGGCGATCACCGGGGCGATCACCGAGACGAGCCCGAGCAGGGGCTCGTCCGGGGCGACCACCGCGACCACGCCGGTCGGCTCCGGCGAGGAGATGTTGAAGTACGGCCCGGCGACCGGGTTGGTGGCCCCGGCCACCGCGGCGATCTTGTCTGTCCAGCCGGCGTACCAGACCAGCCGGTCGACGGCCGCGTCCACGACGTCTCCGGCCTTCTTCGTGCCCGTCTCGGCCAGTTCGGCGACGAACTGTGCCCGGCGGCTCTCCAGCATCTCGGCGACGCGGTAGAGGACCTGCCCCCGGTTGTACGGCGTCGCGCCGGACCAGCCTCCGAAGGCCTTGCGCGCGGCGGAGACAGCATCGCGGGCGTCCTTGCGGGAGGCCTTCGAAGCGTTGGCCAGGAAGTCGCCCTTGGAGGAGGTCACCACGTAGGACCTTCCGCTCTCCGAACGCGGGAACGCCCCGCCGATGTACAGCTTGTAGGTCTTACGCACGGCCTGCCGTACGGGCTCGCGGCCACTGGACCGCTCCGCCTTACTCATCTCCCCGCCCTCTCCATATGCTCTCCTGCTGTACCAGCCGTGCCGGCACGAAGATCTGACCGCAACGGCTTACCCCGCACCGGTGGGCGAACCAGCCCCGCGGCCCCGGACGGCCGGCGCGGGCGAAATCGTGGCCCCGGGTGCTCTGGGAACGGCGGGTGCGGCGCCTGGCCTCGCGATGCTCACACATCGAGGTACGCCTCCAGCCCGTGGCGTCCGCCCTCCCTGCCATATCCGGACTCCTTGTAGCCGCCGAACGGGGAGGTGGGGTCGAACTTGTTGAAGGTGTTGGCCCAGACGACACCCGCACGGAGCTTGTCCGCCATCCACAGGATGCGCGAACCCTTCTCGGTCCACACTCCCGCCGACAGGCCGAACGGGGTGTTGTTGGCCTTCTCGACGGCCTCGGCGGGGGTACGGAAGGTCAGCACGGACAGGACCGGGCCGAAGACCTCCTCGCGGGCGATCCGGTGCGACTGGGCCACACCGGTGAAGATCGTCGGCGGGAACCAGAAACCCCTGTCGGGCAGCGGGCACGCCGGAGACCAGCGTTCGGCGCCCTCCGCCTCTCCGAGGTCGGACAGCTCGCGGATCTTGGCGAGCTGGGCGGCGGAGTTGATCGCCCCGATGTCGGTGTTCTTGTCCAGCGGGTCGCCCAGGCGCAGCGTGCCGAGGCGCCGCTTCAGCGCGTCGAGCAGCTCCGGCGCGATCGACTCCTGGACCAGCAGCCGGGAACCCGCGCAGCAGACGTGCCCCTGGTTGAAGAAGATCCCGTTGACGATGCCCTCGACGGCCTGGTCGAGCGCGGCGTCGTCGAACACGATGTTTGCGGCCTTGCCGCCGAGCTCCAGGGTGACCTTCTTGCCCGATCCCGCGACGGAGCGGGCGATCAGGCGGCCCACCTCGGTGGAGCCGGTGAAGGCGATCTTGTTCACGTCCGGGTGGTTCACCAGGGCCGCGCCGGTCTCGCCCGCGCCGGTCACGATGTTGACCACGCCCGGCGGGAGATCGGCCTGCCGGCAGATCTCGGCGAACAGCAGCGCGCTCAGCGGGGTGGTCTCGGCCGGCTTGAGGACGACCGTGTTGCCGGCGGCCAGCGCGGGGGCGATCTTCCACGCGAGCATGAGCAGCGGGAAGTTCCACGGGATGACCTGGCCGGCGACGCCGAGCGGCCTCGGGGCCGGGCCGTACCCGGCGTAGCCGAGCTTGTCGGCCCAGCCCGCGTAGTAGAAGAAGTGCGCCGCGACCAGGGGAAGGTCGACGTCGCGGGACTCGCGGATCGGCTTGCCGTTGTCCAGGCTCTCCAGCACGGCCAGCTCGCGCGAACGCTCCTGGATGATGCGGGCGATCCGGAACAGGTACTTCGCCCGCTCGGAGCCGGGCATCGCCGACCAGGTGCCGAACGCCTCGCGGGCGGCCCGGACGGCGCGGTCCACGTCGTCGGCGGAGGCGACGGCCACCTCGGCCAGGACCTCCTCGGACGCCGGGTTGATCGTCTTGAGCGACGTGCCCGTCCCGTCGACGAACTCGCCGCCGATGAACAGACCGTAGGACGGCTTGATGTCGACGACGTCGCGGGATTCGGGGGCCGGTGCGTATTCGAACATCGAATCAGTCCAGGGTGAAGTAGTCGGGGCCCGCGTACCGGCCGGTGGCCATCTTCTGACGTTGCATCAGCAGGTCGTTGAGCAGGGTGGAGGCGCCGAGGCGGAACCAGTCGGGGTCCAGCCAGCCCTCGCCGACGGTCTCGTTGACCAGGACGAGCATCTTGATGGCGTCCTTGGTGGTCCGGATGCCGCCCGCGGGCTTCACCCCCACCTTACGGCCGGTCGCCGCCAGGAAGTCGCGGACCGCCTCCAGCATGATCAGCGTCACCGGGAGGGTCGCGGCGGGCTGCACCTTGCCCGTGGAGGTCTTGATGAAGTCTCCTCCGGCCAGCATGGCCAGCCAGGACGCACGCCGTACGTTGTCGTAGGTCGCCAGCTCGCCGGTCTCCAGGATCACCTTCAGGTGCGCGTCACCGCAGGCGGCCTTGATCGCGACGATCTCCTCGAAGACCTTCAGGTAGTCGCCGGCGAGGAACGCTCCCCGGTCGATCACCATGTCGATCTCGTCGGCTCCGGCCGCCACCGCCAGCGCGGTGTCGGCGACCTTGACGTCCAGGGACGAGCGCCCGCTGGGGAACGCGGTCGCCACGCTGGCCACCTTCACGCCGGAACCGGCGAGAGCGCCGACGGCCTGGGCGACCAGGTCGGGGTAGACGCAGACCGCGGCCGTCGAGGGCACGGTCGGGTCACTCGGGTCGGGACGGACCGCCTTGGCACACATCGCGCGGACCTTGCCCGGCGTGTCGGCGCCTTCGAGGGTCGTCAGGTCCACCATGCGGATCGCCAGGTCGATGGCCTCCGCCTTGGCGGTCGTTTTGATCGATCGAGTGCCGAGCATCGCAGCCCGCTGGTCGGCGCCCACACGGTCAACACCGGGCAGGCCGTGCAGGAAAGCTCGCAGCGTGACGTTGGACGCGGCCACGTCGGCAAGCGGAGTAGTCATAGTTGACACCCCTCCAGAATGCCGACTGGTGTGATTAGTTCCAAACTGGACGCTGCCCAGGCCCCCAGCCCGTTTTCGTCAACATTCGCCGACGTGAGCTGCGATCATGGTCCGGCACCGTCCCCCCCGGACCCGCGAACACCCGTACCGGACGGGGATGCGGCGGCCTGGGAGATCATCCGCCCCCTGAGGACACGCCCTCGTATGTCCACGGCGGAGACCGTCCAGAACGTGGCGCGTCTAAGGCGGTGGGCCGCCTGAAACAGCCGTCTAAGGCGGCGGCCGGCCTGGCCTAGGTAGCCCTACGCCGGAGATCGCCCGGAGATAGGGCATCCGCCCGATGTGGGGGTGGGGGCCTTAGGACGAACCTTGAGTGTGTAAGGAAATCGCACCACTCAAGGAGCACTCGAAATGAGCCCCGAGCTTCACCTCCAGATGATCATCAACCGCAACGCCGAACTCCACGAGCAGGCGGCCAACCACCGCCGCGCCCTCCAGGCCGAGGCGGCCAGGAAGAACCGCGCTGAGGGAGAGCGCCGCCGGAGCTTCTTCGGCAAGATCAACGCGGCATGACCCCGTCACGAGAGCCCGGCCGTCCCTCTCAGCCCGGCCGGGCCTCTCAGCCCCCGTAGGCCCTTTCGCTCGACGATAAATAGGGCGATAGCTACCCATAAGGCATGACATGCTGGACGACATGATGGGTCGGGCGGTAAGCCCCGTCTTCGTGGGGCGGGAGACGGAGCTCGCGGGCCTGGCCGAGGCCTTCGAGCAGGCACGCGACAACGCGGCCGCCGCCGTCCTGCTCGGCGGCGAGGCCGGGGTCGGCAAGACCCGGCTGATCGGATGCTTCGCCGAGCGGGCCACGGCCGACGGAGCGCACGTGCTCATCGGCGGCTGCGTGGAACTGTCCGCGGAAGGCCTCGCCTACGCGCCGTTCACCGCGGCCATCCGCCAGCTCGTCCGCGAGTGCGGCGCCGAGGAGGTCGCGGCGATGCTCCCCGAGGGCGGGGCACGTGACCTGGCCCGGCTGCTGCCCGAGTTCGGCAAGCCGAGCGGCGACCTGGAGAGCGACACCGCCCGCGCGCGGCTCTTCGAACAGATCCTCACCCTGCTGGAGCGGCTGGCCGAACGCCGCCCCGTGATCCTGGTCATCGAGGACATCCACTGGGCCGACCGTTCCAGCCGCGACCTGATCGCCTTCCTCAGCCGGAACCTGCGCACCGCACCGGTCCTGATGGTCCTCACCTACCGCTCCGACGACCTGCACCGCCAGCACCCGCTCCGGCCGGTTCTCGCCGAGCTCGGCCGGCTGGACGGCGTCCTCCGGCTGGACCTGCCCCGGCTCAACCAGGACGAGGTGGCCGCCCAGATGGCCGGCATCCTCGGCAGGGCCCCCGAGTTCGCCATGGTCGGCAAGGTCTTCCAGCGCAGCGAGGGCATCCCGCTGTTCGTCGAGGCGCTGGTCGAGTGCGGGGGCGACTGCTCCTTCCCCGAATCCCTGCACGATCTGATCATCGGCTCCGTCGAGCAGCTCCCCGACGAGACCCAGCGGATGCTGCGCATCACCGCCGCCGGCGGCCTGCGGGTGGGCCACGACCTGCTCGCCGCGGTCAGCGGGCTGTCCGACGTGGACCTGGAGAACGCGCTGCGGCCCGCCATCGCCGCCAACGTGCTGCAGATCGCCGACGGCCGCGCCTACGCCTTCCGCCACTCGCTGATCCGCGAGGCCGTACACGACGAGCTCCTGCCCGGCGAGCACGTACGGCTGCACGCCCGCTTCGCCGAGGAGATCGCCAGGGACCGGGAGCTGGTCCCGCGCGGCCGGGCCGCCATCGAGATCGCCCACCACTGGTACGCCGCCCGCGACGACCTCTGGGCCCTCATCTCCGCCTGGGAGGCCGCCGGAAAGGCCGCCAAGACCTTCGCCTACAACGAGAAGATGCAGCTCCTGGAGCGGGTGCTCACGTTGTGGAACAAGGTCCCCGACGCGGCGGAGCGGATCGGCGTGGACCACACCACGGTCCTGGAGCAGGCTTCGGAGGCGGCCCACGCGTGCGGCGAGGTGGAACGGGGCCTCAGGTTCGTCAAAGCCGCGCTGGAGGAGCTCGACGAGCGGACCGAGCCCGCGCGGGTGGCCGAGCTCGTCGTACGGCGGTCGCAGTTCAAGATGTCCAAGCGGAAGCCCGGGGCGCTGGACGACCTCCGCTACGCCGAGCGGCTGGTCCCGGAACCGGGACTGGACCGCGCCCACGTGCTGTCCAAGCTGGGCTCCTTCCTGATGTTCAGCGGCGAGGTGACCGAGGGGACGGCCCTCACCGAGGAGGCGCTCGAAATCGCCCGCGAGCACGGCGACGAGTGCCTGGAAGCCGACCTGCTGCTCAACCTCGCCCTGGGCCAATCGATCACGGGGCACCTCGACGCCACGATCTCCGCCAACGCGACCGCCCAGACGATCGGCGAGCGCGTCGGCTCCGGCCGCATCATCCTCCGGGCCATCAACAACACCGTGGACACGCTCAACAACATGGGCCGCTCGGCCGAGGCCATCGAGCTGGCCCTCGACGGCGAACAGCTCGCCAGAAAGTACGGCCGCTACCGCATCTCGGGCACGTTCATCGCCAACAACCGGGCGGAGGCGCTGGAGGCCCTGGGCAGATTCGACGAGGCGGCCGAGCTGACCGACCAGGCGCTCACCATGGACCCGACCCTGCGCACCCGCCACCACCTGCGCCGGATCCGCGCGGACGTGGCGATCGCCCGCGGCGAGACGGAGGTGGTCAGATCCGTCCTGAACGAGGTGGACGCCTTCGCCGTCCAGGAGGAGTTCACCCAGGAGCTGACGGCCAACGCCCGGCTCAAAATCGGCCTGCACATGCTGAGCGGCGAACCGCTGGCCGCGCTGGAAGTGGCCGAGGAGGTCGTCCGCACGGCCCGGATCCTGAGCAAACCCATGCTGGGCTGGCGGATGCTCGCCCTGCTGGCAGGGGTCTGCGAGACCACCGAGGCGCTCGCGCCCGAACGGGTGGCGGCGCTACGCGCCCGGATCGAGGAGGCCGGGGCCACCCTGACCGTGGACAGCCCGGTGGCCGAGGCCTACCGGCTCTGCTTCAGCCGCGACCACGATGCCGCGGCCGCCGCCTGGGAGCGGCTGGACCGGCCCCTCATGCGCGTCAGGTCGCTGCTCCACGCGGGGCGGGCGGCGGCCGGCGCTGGGGACCGCGAAGGCGCCGCCGTACGGCTGCGCACGGCCTATCCGATCGCCCTCGCGCTGTCGGCGCAGCCGCTGGTCACGGAGATCGAGTCCCTGGCCCGGAGGGTCGGGGTGACATTGACCCAGGACGCGGCCCCGAGCGCCGACCCCCTGCTGACCCCACGCGAGCAGGAGGTGCTCCGGCTGGTCTCCCAGGGGCGGTCGAACCGCGACATCGCCGCCGAACTGTTCATCTCGGCCAAGACGGTGAGCGTCCACGTCTCGAACATCCTCGGCAAGCTCGGCGTCTCCACCCGAGGCGAGGCCGCTGCCGCCGCCCACCGTCTGGCTCTGATCGGCTGATCCGGCTAAAAGTAGGTCGGCGAATCAGGGTGCCGCTGGACAAGGATCGTGCTTCTCACGATGGTCTCCTTGTACAGAGCCGCCAGCCTGCCGGTGAGCACGGCCTCGCGCGGCCTGTCGTCGGTGTGGACGAACTGGATGAGCCCGTCCCGCCGGCCCAGGCTGATGCACTGGTTGAAGTACCGGAACCGCAGCGGCCGCGGCTCGCGGCCGGCCAGCCGGGCGGCGACGGCGTGGACCGCCTGTTGCGCGGACGGCATCCCGGTCGCGCAGGCCATGCGCAGTTCCTGCCCGTCCGGCCTGCGTACGGCTGCCGCGTCCCCGACCCCGTAGACCTCCGGATGCGAGACCGAGCGCAGCGTCTCGTCCACGATCATCCGCCCGCTGTCGTCGACGGCGAGCCCGGCCTCGCGAGCCAGGTCCGGCACCCGGAAACCGGTGGTCCACACGACGGTGTCGGCACCGACGTGCTCCCCTCCCTCCAGCACCAGACCGTCCGAGCGGACCTCGGCCACCCGGGCGTTCTCCCGGATCTCGATGCCCAGGCGGTCGAACGTCCGCCGCAGGTATCGCTGGGCACGCTCCGACAGCGCACCGCCCAGGACGCCGTCCGTCACCAGCCTGACCTTCAGATCCGGGTAGGACTCGGCCAGTTCGGTGGCGGCTTCGATGCCCGTCAGCCCGCCACCGGCCACGGCGAGCACCCCGCTCTCCCGCACGCGGTCCCGGAGACGTGACGCCTGGCCGGAGACGGCGACGGTGTAGGCGTGCTCGGCGACGCCGGGGACGGAGTCGAGGTCCGGCAGGCTGCCCAGGGCGTAGATCAACGTGTCATAGCCCACGGCCTGCGGCGTCCGTGCCAGCCGTACCGTCCGATCCGCCGGGTCGATCCCCGTCACCCGGTCGACGACGAGCTCGATCCCCGTGCCCTTGAGCGTGTCCTCCAGCGGCAGGTCTCGCAGCTGCTGGCCCGCGGCGAGCTGGTGCAGCCGCACGCGTTCGACGAACCGGTCGCTGTCGTTGATCAGCGTGATCCTGGCGGTCGTCCGCTTGGCCGCGAGCTTCGCCGCGATGAGCCCCGCGTATCCGGCACCGAGGATCACCATGTGGTGTGCCATTTCCCTCTCCCTTCGTCCGCCCTTTGAACCGGCGACCGGGGGAGTCCGTGACAGCGATCGACTGTGAACTACGTCACGTCAGCCGCGCCACGACGAAGGCGAGCTTGTCCGGGTTGACAACCGTATGGACGGCGACGATCCGGCCATCGCTGATCTCGGGGACGGCGATGGCGTTCAACGCCTCTCCCTCCCAGGCGACGATCGCGGGTCCTCCGTTCACGGACCTGATCGCTACCTCCATGTGCTCCGCCCTGAGGCGCCTGGCCAGGCCGATCAGGAGTCGCGCGACCTTGGCGCGGCCGATCACCGGACGCGGAGCCGCCACGGCCTTGCCGCCACCGTCGGCCCAGGCCACCACGTCGTCGGCGAGCAGTCGCTCAAGATCCGCCACGTCGCCCTTGTCGGCCGCGGCCAGAAACCGTTCCACGATCTCCCTCGCCTGCTCGGGCACCGCGCTGAAACGCCTGCGCGGTTCACCGACATGTTCGCGCGCCCGGCGGTAGAGCTGCCGCGCATGCGTCTCGTCGATCTCCAGGATCTCCGCGATCTCGCGGTGGCTGTGGCCGAACGCCTCCCGGAGCACGAAGACCGCCCGCTCCGGAGGGGTGAGCCGTTCCAGGAGCACCAGCATCCCGAACGACAGCGAGTCCCGCTGCTCCACGGTCTCCAGTGGCCCGAGCTCACCGTTCTCGGTGACGACGGGCTCGGGTAGCCACGTACCCACATAGCGTTCCCGACGGGCGCGCGCCGAGGTGAGCCGGTTCAGGCACAGGTTGGTGACCACCCTGGTGAGCCATGCCCCGGGTACGGCTACCGCCTCGCTCCTCTCCCAGCGCAGATACGCGTCCTGCAACACGTCCTCGGCCTCGGCCGCCTCCCCGAGCATCCGATAGGCCAGCCCGAACAGGCCGGGCCGACATGCCACAAACTGCTCCAGCTTGGTCATGACGCCCAGTCTGGCAGGGGGGTCACACCTCAGACAGCGAGGCGCGGCTCCCCGGATCATGGGGATGCCGCCGGCCGGCCGGGAGGGGTACGGTCTCCGGATTCCTCCCGGCCGGGAGGGGGTACGGTCCCCGGGTTCCGCCCGGTCAGCCGAACAGGGGCTCGGCCAGCAGGATGACGCCGAAGATCGCGAACGCGGCGGCGGCGCCGTACCGGATGGTCTTCTCGGGCAGGTGCTTGCCGAGCATCCGGCCGACCGCGATGGCCAGCGCGTCGGCGGCGACCATGCCGACCGTCGAGCCGAGCCAGGTGCCGAACCAGCCGTGCTGGGTGGCCAGCGTGATGGTCGCGAGCATGGTCTTGTCGCCGAGCTCGGCGAGGAAGAAGGCGACGGTCACGGCGATGATCGCCGACCGGGTGGTGCGCTGCGCCTTCTGCGACTCCTCGTCGGTCAGCTCGTCCCCGCGCAGCGTCCACACGGCGAAACCGAGGAACGCGATACCCGCGATGACGGCGATGGCCGTGGTGGGGATCAGGTCGCCGGCCAGCCGGCCCACTCCGACACTGAACAGGTGGACGACCGCGGTGGCCAGGGTGATTCCGGCCAGGACCGGCCACGGCTTGAACCTGGTCGCGAAGGTCATCGCCATGAGCTGGCTCTTGTCACCGAGCTCGGCGACGAAGATCACAGCGAGACTGATCCAGAACGCTTCCAACGGGGGTGCCCTTCCGTGCACGCGACCGGGCCGGAAGAGGTGCACCCGGGGAGTCGGGCATGGCTCCGGCCCGGCAGCATCGATGTATGACTGCCAGGCCGAAGGTCTCGTCCGCCTGGATCCGCCGCAACCGCTCGGATCCGAGGCCCGCGTGACCGGGCGCCCGGAGGCGCCAGTATGTCGATCACGCGATTGGGACTACTCCCCTTCGGGTGTTTCCACCTGACCCTAACAGGCGGAACCCACCCATTGATTCCCCAGGACGGCCGTCCCATCCCCGCGGTCCGAGCTCACCGGCGGGAACCGGGCGGGTCAGAGGTGGGTGCCGACCATCACGGGCTCGTTGACGAGGGTGACGCCGAACTTCTCCCGCACCCCGTCGCGGACCTCACGGGCCAGGTCGAGAAGTTCGGCGGTTGTTGCCGACATTTCAGGATTTGTCATGGCGAGGGTGTGTTTGGTGGAGATGCGCGCCGGGCCGCGCCGGTAGCCCTTGGGGAACCCGGCGTTCTCGATCAGCCAGGCCGCCGGGACCTTGACGGAGCCGTCCGGCATGTCCCAGCGGGGGAAGCCGGGGGCGCGCAGCTCCAGCTCGGCCGCCTCCGGCGCGGTGAGGATCGGATTGGTGAAGAACGAGCCCGCGCTGCGGCTGTCGGGGTCATCGGCGTCGAGCACCATCCCCTTGCCCCGTCGCAGCTCCAGCACCGCCGCGCGGGCCTCCGCCGGCGGCACCCGCTCGCCGAGGGCGACGCCCAGCCTGCCGGCCAGCTCCTTGTAGGCGACCGGGCCGGACAGCCCGTCCCCGGCCAGCTCGTAGGTGACCGCCAGGACGACGTACCGCCCGAGCTCCTCCTTGAACACGCTGTGCCGGTAGGCGAACCCGCACTCCCGCGCGGGCAGGTCGCGCACGTCCCCGCCCTTGCGGTCGTAGACCCGCACCCCGGCGATCGTCTGCGAGACGTCCTGCCCGTAGGCGCCGACGTTCTGGATCGGCGTGGACCCGACCAGTCCCGGGATCCCGGACAGGCACTCGATCCCCGACCGTCCCTCCGCCACCGCGCGGGCAACCAGCGCGTCCCAGTCCTCTCCCGCCTGCACGGTGATCCGGTCCCCGTCGATCTCGATCCCGCGCGAGGCGACGCGGACGACCAGCCCGTCGAAGCCCTCGTCCGACACGACCAGGTTGCTACCGCCGCCGAGCACGAGCACCGGCTCGCCCGCCCGGTCCGCCGCCGCCACCAGCTCGACGATCTGCTCCGCCGACTCCGCCGCCACGAACGCCCTGGCCGGTCCGCCCAGCCCCAACGTCGTGTACGGCGCCAGCCGTACCCCTGCAACCCGCTCAGTCATGCGCTTCCCCACCGCCTGGCCCGCCGAAATCCGGGACCAGCCTACGTGTCGCGGAGCGGCCTACACGTCCCGGAGCGGCCTTAACGCATCCCGGAGCGGCCTACGTGTCCCGGAGCAGCCCCAGCACGCGGTCATAGGTCCGGCGGGACTCCTTGTCCCGGTAGCCGGGATCGACGTCGTGATAGCCGCGGTGCCGTTCCTCGTGGACCGGCAGATCATCGCCGAGGGCGACCAGGGTGCCCGGAAGCCTGAGAGAGAACTCCAGGTCGGCGTTGCGGTAGTAGTTGGCCTCCGCGGGGAACCCGCCCGCCGCGAGTGCCGCGTCACGCCGGACCGCGAACAGGTGGCCGAGCAGGCCACGGACCTCGCCGGGCCCCGCGTCGTGCCACTCGTGTCCGTCCGCCCCGGGATCCACGCCCTTCCACCCCGCCGCGACCACGTCGTCGGCCAGCTCCCTGACCAGCGGGGTGATCGCGTCACCGTCCAGGATCGTGGAGGTCTCCATCACGACGTGCACGTCGGAGGTGTCGAGCTCCAGCAGCTTGGTACGGCTCTCGCCCCATCCCGCCGAGCCTCCCTGCCAGTGTGGGGTCTCGGCCACATGCCAGGCCTCCACCCGATGGGGAAACTCCTCGGCCAGCTCCTCCAGGACGGCGCCGGCACCGTCGACGTCTCCCAGGTCCAGGCAGATGATCCTGGCCTCGGTATGGGCGACCAGGGCGCGGACACAGTCGCGCAGGTCGTCGGGCCAGCCGTCGACCACGAGCCCGACCGTCACAGTCGGCGGTACGACCGGCTCCTCGTGCTCGGCCGGGGTGATCGTCTCGTCAAGCCGTGAAACGGACAGGCTCGCGTCCCACAGCAGCTGGGAGAAGATCATCCGTTCGGGATCGCCCTCGTTCTCGTCCGAGCGGCCCACGAGCCCGGAGCCCGGAGAGGCGGCCTGATCCCCCGGCCGGCCACCCTTCCCCGGTACGGGGACGGAGCTCACCGTGGGCCACACCTCGAAGGGCGGCTTGGGGGTGAGCTCGAAACCGTCCCCGGTGTCGCGGACCAGCCAGCCTTCGGCTTCGATCTCGTCACGGAGCGCGTCGGCCCCGGCGTAGTCACGGTTGTTCCGCGCCTCGGCCCGCAACTCGGCGAGCTCCGTCACGTGAGGTGGTACTTCGCTCATCTCCGGACGCTACCCACGGACCGGGGGAAGAATCAGCCTCCCGGTCCGCGAGCCTCAGGTCTAGGCGAGCTGGACCACCGCGCGGGCCTTGGACAAGACCCGGGAGTCACCGGACCTGGCGGTCAGCGCGACCACCACGCGCTTGTCCTCAAGCTTCTCCTCGATGACACCGCTCACCGTGATGACGGCACCCTGCTCGTCGTCCGGGACGACCACCATCGAGGAGAACCGCACGCCGTAGTCGACGACCGCGCCCGGGTCGCCGGCCCAGTCCGTGACGTACCGGCCACCCTGGGCCATGGTGAACATGCCGTGCGCGATGACGTCGGGCAGGCCGACGGACTTGGCGAACCGCTCGTTCCAGTGGATGGGGTTGAAGTCGCCGGAGGCGCCGGCGTACATCACCAGGTTGGCGCGGCGGACCGGATAGTCGGCGGGCGGGAGCTGCTGGCCCGTCTCGACCTCGTCATATTTCACAGTCGCCGCCATCTCAGGCCGCCCCTCCGCGCTCGACAATGGTGTTGTAGGTCGTGCAGACGGGCTCGCCGTCGACGGTGGTGACGTCGCTCTTGACAGTGATGAGCTCGTTGCGGCCGACGCTGCGGATGTCGGTCACCGTGTAGACGCTGACCAGCTCGTCACCGGCGTGGATCGGCCGGTGGTACTCGAAGCGCTGCTCACCGTGGACCACCATGGCGAAGTTCAGGCCGAGTTCGGGGTCGGCCAGGACCGTCCCGCCGGCCAGGCTGAACACGATGGGGAAGGTCGGCGGCGCGATCACGTCCGGGTGACCGGCGGCCTGGGCGGCCTCCCTGTCCCGGTAGATCGGGTTGTCGTCGCCGATCGCCGTCGCGAATTCTGCGATCTTCACGCGGCTGACCTCATAGGGCGCGGAAGGCGCGGACGCCCGCCCGACGAAATCACGGTTCAGAGCCATCGTGCTCCCTTGCGGATACCGAGCTGGTGAGGCCGACAGTAACAGAACAAGATTCCAGGGCGTATGTCCCCGGGATCGGCCACCAGAGAACCGTAGCCCGTCCCGCGTCCGGCACCGGCTGTGGAGCACGGTCAACACCCGGGCGGAAAAGCTGTACAGACACGACAGACCGGCGCCCTGAACGGGGACGCCGGTCTACGTTGAGTATGTGAGTGCTACTGAAGTACCCATCTCCCGGCGAGAACCGGGAGGCTTCGCAGAGACTTAGCGGGTCTCGCGGTGCGCCTGGTGCGTCTTGCAGTTGGGGCAGTACTTCTTCAGCTCAAGCCGATCCGGGTCGTTGCGCCGGTTCTTCCGCGTGATGTAGTTGCGGTGCTTGCACTCCTGGCAGGCCAGCGTGATCTTCGGCCTAACGTCGGTGGCAGCCACTTGGGAGTGCCTTTCTACGTTCGGGAATGTGGACAACCCAACCTAGCCCCCTTGAGGGGGACCCGGGAGGGTAGTAGCGGAGGCCGGACTTGAACCGGCGACACAACGATTATGAGCCGTTTGCTCTGCCTGGCTGAGCTACTCCGCCTTGGGCCGACGAAATCGACCGACCCTCGCAAGGATACCCGACGGGCAGAGCACCTGCGTACTTGTGCAGGTCAGGGCTATCGCTTCTGAGTTTCCCCAGTATGCCCGTTCGCTCATCGGGAACCTTGAGTGCTTTGTGGGCGACCGTCATGGCCTACCCAAGCCAAAAGCCCTAACCGGATGGTCAGGGCTTTTGGGTTGTCGAGCCCCTTTACGGAATCGAACCGTAGACCTTCTCCTTACCATGGAGACGCTCTGCCGACTGAGCTAAAGGGGCCTGTCTGCGTCGCTTTCGCGCTGCGGACAGGTGTAACCATACACGCCCCGGGAGCGCGATGCGAAATCAATCAAGGTCCACCCGGATCGCCGCACCTCCGTCATCGGCGCCGCCGAAAACCCGCCCACGCGGGGGTCTGCGGGCGCGGGGCGCCCCTCCCCCGCAACACGGCAAGTGATTACCAAGTGGACGACAAGCGGGCCGTCGCATCGTGGTCGGACAGCAAGCCGTACCGGCCGAGGAGAGCACCCGCGATGACCCCCGAACTACTGGGATTCCAGATCACCCACCGAGCCATGCGGGGCGATGTCCGCCGCCTGGCGGACCTGGCCACGGAGCTGACGGAGGGCCGGCAGTCCACCGCCCCGGCCCGCGCCACCGCCATCGCCGGATTCATCACCGTCCTGTGCGCCGGCATCCACCACCACCACACGATGGAGGATCAGGTGCTCTGGCCCGTCATCGAGCGGGCCGCCGGCACCGAGGTGGACCTGCGCGGCCTGAGTGACGACCACTCCGAACTGGACCCGCTGCTGACCGAGATCAACGACCAGGCGACCGCGTTCTCCGCCACCCGGGACGCCTCCGCGCTCGCCGCGTCGCTCGCCCGGCTGGCGGACATGCTCGACGAGCACATCGAGGAGGAGGAGCGGCTGCTCTTCCCGATCATCAGGAAGTACGTCTCCGTGGCCGACTGGAAGACGGTCGAGGACGCGGTCCGCAAGGGCGGGAACATCAGGGTCGAGCTGCCGAAGATCGAGCAGTACGCCAGGCCGGAGGAGCTCGCCAGGCTGCGCGAGCTGGCCGGACCCATGCTGATGGTGCTGCTCTCCCTGCTGCGCGGCGGCCACCGGCGCCGCCAGCGGCTCGTCTTCGGCCCCCTCGCCGACGCCTGAACCGGACTCCGGGCCACGCCCCCGCCCGCGAGATGAAACGATCCGTGGAGACCACGTGTCCGCCCGCGGTGACCCACCTGGCCACCACAGCCCGCTGCCGGGGGGTGCCCAGGTCCACCGTACGGCCGTTGATCTCCGTCTGGAGCGGACCGAGAACACGCACCATGGCAAGGGGCAGCGCAGGCGCCCTTGATCGACTTTGAGGAGCGCAGTGCTGCAGGAACGGCGCAGAGACGCGATTCGAGCGCTTGACGAGAGCGACAGGCCCCACTGGTACTGGCACGGGGTGGACGACGCCGGCCGCGTCTGGCTGTTCGAGACCGTCATCGACGACGGCGGGGAGTACTGGCCCGTCAGGCATGCCGAGCTGGGATCGGACGGCCTCGCCCGCCGGTATTCATGGAGGCACATCGAGGACGAACACGGTTTCCTGGCCGAGGGCCCGATCTATCCGGACGACTTCGGCCTGAACCGCCTGACCGAGGAGGAGTTCGCCACCCTGTGGGCGGCGATCAGCCGATGAGGATGCCCTCCTCGCCACCGGATGTCCGAGCCAGGACACGGGAAATAGCATGATGGCTGACATGGACTACACAGCCCCCCAAGCCGGACATGTAGTGATGATGTGCGGGGTAGCCGGGTCGGGAAAGACGACCTACGCCCAGAAGCTCGAAGCCCGTGGTTACACCCGCCTCTCCGTCGACGAGGAGATCTGGCAGCGCTTCGGCCGCTACGGCGTTGACTACGACCCGTCCGCCTATGCCGGGCTGCAGGAGGAGGCCAAGAAGCATCTCTGGGACCGGTTCCTCGGCCTCCTCGGGGTACGGCAGCCGGTCGTGCTCGACTACAGCTTCTGGCAGCGCGCCACCAGGGACCACTTCAAGTCCGTGATCGAGGAGTACGGCTGCCACTGGTCCTTGGTCTACCTCAAGGTGGACCCCCAGGTCATCCGCCAACGCCTTGCCATCCGGAGCGAGCGCTTCGACGCCAACGCGGCCTTCACCATCACGGACGAGATCCTCAGCTCCTACCTGAACGGCTTCGAGGAGCCCGTCGGTGAGGGCGAGTAGGTCGTCATCCCCGGCTGACCAAGCACGTCGGCGACCAACCGCGCCCGATGGGCCAGGACCGGATCAGCCAGGCGAGCCGCACACGGCCGGTGGGTCGCGGCCGGCCCGCCAGGCTCCTGCGGATACCGGGCGTCCCCGCTGTGATCAGCTTCTGTGGACCTCGTACAGGAAGCAGCCGAACTCCACCGCGCGGGCGTGCACCAGCGCGACCTCCGGGTCGCCGAACAGCCCGTCCAGGACCGCGAGGGCGGAACCCGGATCGGTGGACAGACCGTCGGTGAGCAGGCGTCCGCTGTGGATGTCGCCCTGGTCGGTGTAGGCGCGGAAGACCCGCGACGGACCGCCTAGCGCGACCGGGTAGCCGGGGCCAGGCCCGGAGCACGGCTCCGCGTGGATGTAGACCGGCCCCACCTCCTCGTAGGGACCGGGATCGGCACCTGTCCGGGCCGCCCAGTCCCGCAGCGGCGCGTACGCCACCAGCGCGATCTCCTCCCCCGGCCGGGCGCGCCCCAGGCAACACCGCATCGGGCTGCCTCCCTCGCGGTCCAGATAGGGGCGCGGTGGCCGTCCAGCGTCGTCCAGGTGGCGTAGCCGCTCCAACCTCTCGGGCTTGATCGCCTCGAACTGATATCCCATGCCCCCATCGTGGGCCGGACCGACCGGCGAGGCTGGCGGCTATCGGACCGGCAAACCTCGCGCCTGCTCCGCCGGTGGCGAAGTCCGGCTCCGACCTGGCCACCAGCCCAACGCGCGGGTAGTGCCCGGAGTCCAGAGGCTGGCCCCCATCAACCGTTCGGTGGATTTCGGAAGCGCCACCCACCGATGATTCTCGAAACATGACAGTCATCGAGATAGACGGACTGAGCAAAAACTACGGGGCGGACAAGGCCGTGGACGGCGTCTGCCTGAGGGTGGAGCAAGGCGAGATCTTCGGAATCGCCGGCCCCAACGGAGCGGGGAAGACCACGGTCGTGGAGTGCGCGTCAGGGTTGCGGCGCCGAGACGGCGGCAACCTGCGGGTGCTGGGCCTGGACCCGCAGAACGACCGGCGCAGGCTGCTGCAGCGCATCGGTGTCCAACTGCAGGAGGCGTCCCTGCCCGGCGCGATCAAGGTCGGTGAGGCATTACGGATGTACGCCTCCTTCTACGACAAGCCCGCTGACTGGCGGGAGCTCATGGACGAGTGGGGACTGACGGACAAGAGGCGCGCCGGCTTCGCGAGCCTGTCCGGCGGCTGGAAACAGCGGCTGTTCATCGCACTGGCCCTGGTCGGCAACCCGGAAGTCGTCTTCCTCGACGAACTCACCACGGGCCTGGACCCCTCTGCCCGCCGTACCACCTGGGGACTGATCCGCAACATGCGCGAGCGCGGGGTCACCATCGTGATGGTCACCCATTTCATGGACGAGGCCGCGGCTCTGTGCGACCGCATCGCAATCATCGACCGGGGCCGAGTCGCCGCCGAGGGCAGCCCCCGCGAGCTGATCGCGAAGGGGAGAGCCGATTCGCTGGAGGACGCGTTCCTCGTACTGACCGGAGGGGAGACGGCATGAAAGGCATCACGCACGTCATCGCGGTCGAGCTCAAACTGATCATGCGCGATCCGATGTCGGCTTTCTTCGCCCTGGCCTTCCCGGGGGTCCTGCTGTGGGTCAAGATGCGCACCGGCGCACCTCTGCCGGGCGGGCTGCCGGTCATCGACGCCACAGTGCCGATGCTGAGCGTCTTCGTCATCGGTCTGGCCGGGCTGGTCATCCTCCCCGCCACGCTGGCCCAGTACAGAGAACGCCGGGTGCTCAGGCGGCTGCGCGCCACTCCCGCCTCGTCCCCCATGCTGTTCGGTGCCCAGTGGGCCGCTCACATGCTGCTGGCCGTGCTCGGGACGGTGCTGTTGATCGTCATCGGTCTGGCCGCCTACGGGCTGACGGCACCCGCGAACGCGGCGATCGTCCTCCTGGCGTGGATACTCGGCGCGCTGAGCCTCGGCTCCATCGGCCTCCTCATCGGCGCGCTCGTCCCCAGCGGCCGCACCGCGACCGTGATCGGGCTGAGCGTCTTCTTCCCGATGGTCTTCACCTCCGGCGCCATGATCCCCCGCGAGGTCACATCCGGCTCGATGCGTGCCATCGGCGACCTGACCCCCATGGCTCCCGTGGTCCAGGCAATCCGCGACGGCTGGGCCGGCAATGCGATGTCCCCGGTTACCCTGGGCGTCATGGTCGCGATATCCATCGTCGCCGGCGGCGCTGCCGTCAGGGCGTTCCGGTGGTAGCCACCACCGACCCCGACGTCTCACGCTGGGATCGCGCCTGCCCCACTCTGCCGTACTTGTTCATCCTGCTGCCGGCGGTCTTCGCCTTGCTGCGGGACTGGAGGCTGGAGGTGCTGGCCCTGGCATTGCTCGCCGGAGCCTGGCACTGGTTCATGGTCACGTCACGCTTCAGCCGGATCGAGCGGCCGGTGGTGGTGATCATCCATTTCATCGTGATGCTCGCCGTCATCGGGGCACTGATCAGAATCGACTCGCTGTTCATGGTGGCAGGTCTGGGAACGTTCATCCAGTCCTTCATCCTGCTGCCCGGGCAGTGGGCGTACGCAGGGGTGGCCGCGACGTCCGCCGTGCTGGTCGCCGCTCCCCCTGACCGCGGGCGGACCCCGAGCGAGATGCTCTTCTCCTTCCTCGTCGCGATGCTGATCGCCTCCACCGTCGGCCTGGTCACCCAGACCATCCGCGATCAGAACGAGAATCGCAAGCTGATGATCACGCAGTTGAGGAAGACCGGCGCCAAGCTGGCCGCGCTCGCGGAGGAGAACGCGACTCTGCAGGCCCAGCTACTGACCAGTGCTCATGAGGCCGGCGTGCTCGGGGAGCGGCAGCGGATGGCCAGGGAGATCCACGACACCATCGCGCAGGGTCTGACCGCCATCCTCACCCAGCTCGAAGTCGCCGACAGTGTGATCGACGACGTACCTGCCGCTCGCTCGCGCCTTAACACGGTGCGCACCATGGCCAGAGAGAGCCTGAACGAAGCCCGCCGATCGGTTCAGGCGTTGCGTCCGGCACCGCTGGACGAGGCCCAGCTCGCCACCGCCCTACACGACATCGCCGCGAAATGGTCGCAGAGCACCGGCGTACCCGTCTCCGTGTCAGTCACAGGCGACCCCCGGCCCCTCCATGCGGAGGTGGAGATCACCCTGCTGCGGGTGGCGCAGGAGGCGCTGGCCAACATCGGCAAGCACGCCTCGGCCACCCGGGTCGGCCTCACCCTGTCGTACATGGAGGATGTCGTGGTACTGGACGTGCGTGACGACGGCTCCGGCTTCACCCCTGAGACGGCGGGCTCCTCGGACGCGGGCGGCTTCGGGCTCATCGCGATGCGTCAGCGAGTCACCCGGCTGGCCGGCGCGTTCGTGATCGAGACGGCCCCCGGCCAGGGAACGGGGCTCTCTGCTACCGTTCCGGCCATCCCCGCCGGCCCGGATCCGGAGCCGTCCGACCGCTCCAGAAACGCGTTGTGAGACATGCCGATCCGTATGATCATCGTGGACGACCATCCAGTCGTCCGCGATGGGCTGCGCGGGATCTTCACTGCCGACGATGCCTTCGAGGTCGTCGGTGAGGCGGCCGACGGGCCGGAAGCTCTCGTCGTAGCCATGCGGACCAGACCCGATGTCGTGCTCATGGACCTGCGGATGCCGAAGATGAGCGGCGCAGAGGTCATCCGCCGGCTACGCGAACAGACGCCCGGCATCCACGTGCTGATCCTGACCACCTTCGACGACGACGCCGACGTCCTGCCCGCGATCGAGCAGGGCGCCACCGGCTACCTGCTCAAGGACACCCCGCGCGCCGATCTGCGCCGCGCCGTGCAGGCGGCGGCCCGCGGTGAGACGGTGCTGTCCCCCTCCGTGGCCGACATGCTGATGCACAGGGTGCACACACCGGAACAGCGGACACTGAGCCGCCGAGAGCTCGAGGTGCTCGGGCTCATCGCCCGTGGCGCGACCAATCGTAAGATCGCCGCGGAACTGTTCATCACCGAGGCGACGGTGAAGACGCATCTGCTGCATATCTTCGCCAAACTCGAAGTCAATGACCGGGCAGCGGCGGTCGCGGCAGCATATGAGACCGGTCTGCTCAAGCCGGCCGCCGACAGCTGATTCAAGAACGCCAGGAGAACGCGCCTGGTGACCGGTTACGGAGACTCTTACTCCTGGACAGCGGCGCACCCCCGTACGGGCCAGGGCCCCGGCGAGATCCCCTGAGCGTCCGCTCATGTACGGCTCCGTACCGGCCGAGCGCGAACCGGTCCGCCGCGTACACCACGTCCGTGGACGCAGCCGTGTGTGGTGCGACACCGGCGCCGGCCGCTCCACTCAGCTCCGGCTATCCACGCGGGGCGTACATGATGACCAGCACACCGAGCATGCATACAGCCGCCCCAATGATGTCCCACCGATCGGGCTGGAACTTGTCCACCACCATGCCCCACGCCAGCGAGCCCGCGACGAACACGCCCCCGTAGGCGGCGAGGATACGGCCGAAGTTGGCATCCGGCTGGAAGGTGGCCACGAGCCCGTACAGACCCAGGGCGATGAATCCGGACCCGACCCACAACAGCCCACGTTGTTCTCTCACACCCTGCCAGACCAACCAAGCCCCGCCGATCTCGGCGAGTGCGGCCACCACGAACAGCAGGAGAGAACGCGCGATAGTCACGGCTGCGACTGTAGAGGACCGCTTTCGGTGTGCCGATGAGCCCCCTCATTTTGGCAGTCGCAGCCAGCCCCGCCCGCACATCCAGTGGCCTGCTTCCGACTGCGCAGGAACCACACCAGCCTCCAAGCCAGCGACGCCCCGTCTACTACCGCTCCGCCTCTCAGCACCTGACTCCTTCGATCTGGTCTGTTCGCTGCTGCGCCGGCCGTACTCCGTCCCGCACAGGTCGTCAGCCTCGGCCGGCATCAACGCCTCGCCATGGTCTTCATCATGGACCGCAACACGTCGGGTTCACTCGTCTCGATCTCCGCCTTGTCGGGCAGATCCGCTTGAGCAAGATATACAAACGATCGGTCGTTAATGTAGTTTGGCATCCATGACACATGACGGCCGACGGCTACGCGGGTTGCGCAGTCGGGAGGCGATCCTGGAGCAGGCGGTGAGCCTGGCCTCCGTCGAAGGGCTGGACGGGCTCTCCCTGGGACGCCTGGCGATAGCGACCGGCACCAGCAAGTCCGGATTTTTCGCCCATTGGCGCGATAAGGAGCAACTGCAGCTCGACGCCGTGGAATGGGCCGCCCGCCAGTGGGCCGAGTCGGTCGTGGGGCCCGCCATGCGGGCTCCCGCCGGCGTGCGACGGCTGTTCGCACTGCACGAGGCACGGCTGAGGTTCTACGAGGATGGCGTACTGCCCGGCGGATGCTTCTTCTTCACCGTGCAGGCCGAGTTCGACGACCGGCCCGGAGCGGTGCGCGACCGCGTCGCGCGGTCCCTGCGCGAGTGGCTGGAGTTCATCCGGCGGCAGGTGGCCGAGGCCGTGGCGCTGGGCGAACTGGTCGAGAGCGTGGACGCGGCCCAGCTCACGTACGAGATCGACGCGCTCGGGGAGATGACCGTCCTCCACTCCCGCCTGCATGACGGGCCGGTTTCTCTCGTCCACGCCCGCCGCGCCGTGTTGCAACGCCTGCGCGCGCTCTGCCCGGACCCCACACTTCTCCCGGAGGACTGATCATGATTGACGACGGTGTTCACGAGCCGGTCCAGGTGCATTTCGATGATCTCGACGCCATGGGACTGTTGCACAACTCCCGGTACGCCCTGCTGGTCGAGCGGGCGATCGGCGCGTACTGGCATCGCCTGGGCTGGGCGCCCGATCAGGCCCGGTCGGCGTTCAAGGACGTGTTCCTGGCCGTGCGCGAGTTCAAGGTGACCTACCACGTTCCCATTGCCGGGGCAGGCGAGCCGCTGGTGCACTTCTGGATCGAGCGTATGGGCCGCACCAGCGGCGTGTACGGCTTCCGTGTGCTGTCGGCCGACCGCGCGGTGGTGCACGCCGAGGGTTACCGCGTCAACGTCAACCTGGACCCGGCCACGTTGCGGCCGACGCCGTTCAGCGACGAGCTGCGAACCGCCGCCGAGCCTCTGCTCCGCCGTACGGCGGCGGCATGCTGAGGTCCCGCTGGATCTCCGGTCCGGCGGCCGGGCATCCAGGCCCGCTGGTGGTCGCGCTGACGGACTACCGCATGAACCGACTCCTCGACTTGCCTGGGATCGCCCGGCGCGGCCTTTCGCTGAGCCGCCTGTGGCCGACGCTGCCGGGCGCGGTAGGCATGTGGCTCTGGACCGACCTGACCGGACGCCGGGTCGGCTCGCTGTCGGTGTGGCGGGGGGAGGCCGATCTCCAGGCGTTCGTGCGGCTGCGCGCACACGTGCAGATCATGCGCGAGTACCGCCACCGGGGCATGCTCCGATCCCGCACCTGGCAGACCGACAGTCTGGACCAAGCCGCCTTGTGGCGCGTCGTCAGCCCCACGTGATCCGTGTCTGGGATTTCTCCCGTAATCTCGGCGCCGGGCATGCCGCGTCCGATCAGGGTCACGATCTCGTACGGCGTGGGGATGGGGCCCGGGAGGTCGGCGAACTGCTCGATCAGCCGCCGTGCAGCGGACCGCAGCAACGCCCTGCCGGTTGAGCAGCTTCCGCACTCTGCGTAGTCACTGCGGCCCGCGTAGCCCTTGCGGAACGACAAGGCGGCGGCGCCCCGGGCCGTACCCGTACCGCGCACCCGCCGTACCCAACGCACGCACCGACTCCCGCAGCGCACCGCCGCTCATAGCTGCTCTAGCCACCAGTCCCAAGCGCTACGCGGAGCCCACGGCGTCATTCGAATTGGCTCCGGCCGCTCGGCTCCCGTCATGCGCGGAGAGCCGGTCAGGATGCCACGGCATCCACTTCCGCTCAACCTCCGCCTCCAGATCGACCCCGTGATGTCGTGCCATGAGCAGGACCTGAGACAAGACATCCGCGAGCTCAGATCGAAAGCTCGACTCCAACTCCTCCGGAGAGCACCCCTTGTCCCTGGCCTGCCCGGAACGCATGAGGAACGCCTGCGTCAGTTCACCGACTTCTTCCTGAAGCTTCAGCAGGAACCAGGTGTCATCCCGGGTGATCCCATGCTTGCGAGCGTAAGTGCTCGATACCGCTTCGACCTCGTCTGTGAGCTGCCTCAAGTCCATGCCGGGAGTGTAGGAGGCAAGTCCGACAACCACGTCCGGAGCATCCAACGAAAGCGTTCCAACTCGGAGATCGCCAAGAAGAACAAGACCGGTACCGCCCGGACGATCGCCTCATGAGGATTGACCTCCGCTCAGGGCTGGGGGCGATCGAAGGTCCAGGACTCCGTTCCTCGGCGGTCACTCCAGACCGACTTGACGCACCCCGCCCAGCGGAATACGAGGCGTCCGTGCTACGCCGGTACTACCTTGCGGGCGCTGTCGCGAAGCTGTGTCACCGCGCGGGCGATGAGGTCGCTGCGGCGTCGATCCTGGCGGGCGTGGACGACGATGCGCCGCAAGACGGTGGGGCGGACCACGGGCCTGGCGACGACTCCGTCGGGGAGCTCCGCAACGGCCAGGCGCGGCAGGACGGTGACGCCGATGCCCGTCTCCACCAGTCGCAGCGCCGCCCGGTGATCGTCCAAGCGGGCGGCATAGCGCGGCGTGAATCCGGCGGCCCTGCAAGCGGTCAAGATGATCTGTCCGATCGGGCTGTCGTAGATGTCGTGGTCTATCCAGGGCTCACCTTCGAGGTCCCGGAGAGCGAGTTCGCGGGCATCGGCGAGGGGGTGGGCACCGGGGAGCACGGCGACGAGCTCCTCGATGGTGAGTTCATGACGCTGGTAGCCGTCAAGGTGTACTTCGGCTCCGTTGGCGGGCTCAGTCCGGATGTCGAGGTCTGGTCGTCGGCGGCCGCGCCCATCGACGGGTTCGTTGAGGCTGATCTCGACGGTGAGGTTCGGTTGGTGTCGGCGAACGGTCCGCACGACCTCTGGGATCCACCGCTCGGCCGCAGAAGCAAAGCAGGCGATCGCCAGATGCTGCGTCTGACCGCCCCGGAGGTCTGCAACGACTCGTTCAAGGCGTCCAAAGTCGGCGAGGAGCGACTGAGCTTGATCTGCCAGATGCCATGCGGCATCGGTGGGGCTGATACCGCGTCCTTGCTTCTCGAAAAGGACCAGTCCGGTCTCCTTCGCCAGGGTGGTCATGTGCTGGCTGATCGTCGCGGGAGAGTAGCTGAGGTTCCGCGCCGCTCTGTTGATCGACCCAGCTGCCAGGACTGCGCGCAAGATCGCGAGACGTTGCGGGTTGAGCATGGCATCAAAGGTAAGGCAATGCCGAATGATGAGTCGCATTTGTTTGCTTGTTACGAGCTTTGCCATCGATGGAAGATGGCATCAAGCAGGACATTCGACGTTGTCTCGGGCGCGGTGAGAGAGGGTTGGCGATGGACACGACGTTTTGGGACGAGGCGGACCGCCTCCTGATCCGCTACGGAGCCAGCTTCACCCCGCGGGTCATCGAACGTGCCTCCGGTGCGTATGTCTTCGATCGCCAGGGCACGCCGATTCTCGACTTCACCTCAGGGCAGATGAGTTCCATCCTCGGCCATGCGCACCCAGATATCGTGGCAACGGTTTCGTCCGCGGTCGCGTCGCTGAACCACCTCTTCAGCGGCATGCTCAGCACTCCCGTGCTGGAGCTCGCCCACAGGCTCACCGCGACCCTGCCCCCAACGCTCGGCAAGATGTTGCTGCTCACCACAGGAGCCGAGGCGAACGAGGCCGCGATCAAGATGGCCAAGCTCTCCACCGGCCGCTTTGAGATCGTCTCCTTCGACCGCTCTTGGCACGGCATGACCCAAGGGGCCGCCGCCGCGACCTTCTCCGCCGGGCGGCGCGGCTACGGTCCCCCGACACCGGGAAACCTCGCGCTGCCCGCGCCGAATGCCTATCGTTCGCCGTTCCGATCCTCCGACGGGTCACACGACTGGGAGGCTGAGCTCGCCTACGGCTTTGCCCTGGTCGACCAGCAATCCGCCGGGAGTCTCGCCGCCTGCCTCATCGAGCCCATCCTGTCCTCAGGCGGGATCATCGACCTGCCGCCCGGGTATCTGCGTCGCCTCAAAGAGATGTGTGACGAACGCGGGATGCTGCTCATCCTGGACGAGGCGCAGACCGGTCTCGGCCGCACCGGAGCGATGTACGCGTTCGAGCGCGACGGGGTCACACCCGACATCCTGACGTTGTCGAAGACCTTGGGAGCCGGGTTGCCTGTGGCGGCCGTCATCACGACTGCCGAAATCGAGCAGGTCTGCCACGACCGGGGTTTCCTCTTCTACACCACCCACGTCTCCGACCCCTTGGCGGCTGCCGTCGCGCTGACTGTCCTTGACGTCATCGACCGCGAAAACCTCACAGAGCGTGCTGCGACGCTGGGCGATCAGCTCACCGACCGACTGCTGGCGCTTCGCGACAACTACGAAGTCGTCGGTGACGTTCGCGGCCGTGGCCTGCTCCAAGGTGTCGAGCTCGTCAAGGACAAGAAGAGCAAGGTGCCCGCCGATGCACTGGGCAACGCGATCACCTCGGCCTGTCTCGAACGAGGCCTGCACATGAACATCGTCCAGCTACCTGGGATGGGCGGCATCTTCCGCATCGCCCCGCCTCTCACGATCAGCGACGACGAACTACACACCGGCGTGGACATCCTCGAGGCGTCTCTCAAAGCCGTGCTCGACGCCGCCGCCAGGTGATGTGAATCAGTATCCCACGCCCGTCGCCGCCGGCATCGGTCTGCTCACCGACGCGGACATCGCCGCAACGTTCGGGCTCGACTGGGTCGAGCCCGAGACAGTCGGCGCCTGAAGCCGGTCGATCACGAGGTCGAACCTGACGGCCTTCTCCGATGTCCGAGATTCGTTGCGGCAGCAGTGCCGTCGGTCATGAGTCCGTATGCGACCTGCACGGCATGGGCATGACATTTGCCATACGAGCAGGGGTGCCGGGTGGTCTGATGTGAGCACCCGCGCGCTCGCGGGCGCTGAAGGGTGCGGCGTCGTTCAGATCCAGCCGTGCTTGGCGGCGATGCGCGCGGCCTCGTGCCGGTTCGCAGCGTCGAGCTTCGCGATGGCGGCTGCGAGGTAGTTCCGCACGGTGCCACGGGAGAGCGAGACGCGTTGCGCGATCTCGTCGACGGGTGCGCCGTCGCGCGCAAGGGCGAGAACATCGGTCTCGCGCGGAGTGAGCGGGGAGTCGCCCGCGCCGATCGCCTCGGCCGCGAGCTCGGGGTCGACGTACCGGCCGCCACTCGCGACCTTTCGCACGACGTGTGCGAGGGTGCGAGAGGAAACGGTCTTCGGCAGGAAGCCGCGCACGCCCGCAGCGAGTGCCGACTTCAGATAGCCGGGACGACCGTGCGAAGTCACGATGACGCAGCGGCAGTCCGGCAGTTCGGTTGCGAGCCGTCGGGCCACCTCGATGCCGTCGGGCTCGGGCATCTGCAGGTCGAGCAGGGCCACGTCGGGACGGAGTCTGAGGGCCGTCACGATCGCCTCATCACCTGACGCCGCCTGCCCGACGACCTCGAAGTCGTCATCGAGGTCGAGCAGCCCGGCGATGGCGTCGCGGATGAGATGTTCGTCGTCGGCGACGAGGATGCGGATCATGCGCGGTCTCCCTCCGGGAGCGGGATCGTGGCCTCGAGCAGGAACCAGTCTCCGTCGCGGCGCGTTGCGATCTGCCCTCCGAGCGCTCGGATCCTCTCGGACATCGCACGCAGTCCCGTGCCGGCGTTGGGGCATGCCGCAGCGGGTCCGTCGGCCGCGTCGTTCTCCACGGATTCGACGGGGTCGGCCCCGTCATTCGCGATCGTGAGGAGAACCTCCCCGTCCTCGTTCGTCGTGGCGAGCGTGACCTGCGTCGCCGCCGAGTGGCGCAGCACATTCGTGACGCCCTCGCGGACGACCCACGCGAGCGCCTCGGCGCACTCCTCGGGCACGGGGTCACCTGTCACCGTGCAGCGGATGCCGGCGGAGTCGAGCAGCGAACGCGCGCCCGACACCTCGCCATCCCAGGTCGCGCGGAGCTCGCCACGCACGACGCGACGGACCTCGCTTCCCGCCTCCTCGGCGAGCCGCCGGACGCCGGTGATCTCATCGGCCGCCTGTTCGTCGCTGCCGCGGCGAACGAGCTCCGACGCGAGTTCGCTCTTGACCGCGATCGCCGCGAGGGTGCGGCCGAACACGTCGTGGAGATCGCGCGAGATGCGCAAGCGTTCGTTCGCGAGCGCGAGGGCGGCGCGATCCTCGTGCGCTCTCTGCAACTCCCGCAGGACCCGCAGCATCCACACGTTCGACCAGCCGGCCCACAGGATGACGCTGATCACCGCCGCCCCGACAATGAGGAGCGGGATGTCCGCGACGGCCGCGAGCGGGACGGCCAGGACGAGAATCGCCGCGTTGAGGTGAAGCGTCCGTCGCGCGTCGAGCACAGGCACGAAGCTCGCGGCGACCGACCCGATTGCCGCCGCGACCGTCACGCCCATCGCGGGGACCGGAATCGTGAGGGTCGCGGCGACAAGCGCCACGAGGGCGAGCCCCCAGGCGATGACACCGCCGACTGCGAGCCGCCGGGCGCGGCCGCCGAGGACGTCGAAGCTCCACCGGCTGACGAGGATGTTCCCGGTGACGAGGGCGAGCGCGAGCACGACGGCCACGAAGAACACGACGAGGTGCGTCCCGATGAGTCGGTCGGCGCTTATCAATCCAGCGAGGAGGGTGCCGATCGGGGTCGAAACGGCGCCGTAGGTGGACCAGCACACGTAGGTCTCGAACCGTCGTGCGCTGACCGCCGACCAGTCGCGCATGAACCTCAGTCTGCCATCAATGACCTGCACCTTCATCAGAGGGGGTGAGGGCCGGTCCCGTCCGCCGCGTGCGCAGCCACACCACCACCGTGATCCTCCCCGCGTCGGCCCTCAGACCGCTGATCCGTGACCGGCTGATCGTCGGATCGGCCGCCTCGCCCGAGACGTGTCTGCTCATGACCCACGTGAACATGGTCAACGAGACGTTCGGCAACCTCACCCCGACCAGCGCGCAGGCCGCCCACAACGCACTGATCGAACTCGTCAAGGGCGTACTGAGGCAGCGGGCCGATGTCTCGGAGCCGCACCTGGCACCGGCACCGGCCCAGGCGGCGGGACCTCGAGTCACCGCGCCTCAGCCGTTCAGTGCGATCGTCGGTGGGATCCGCGCCGCACGCGCGGCGGGGTAGAGTCCGGCTACGGCACCGATCATGAGCGTCGCGACCAGTCCCGCGGCCAGGGCGAGGGGAGGCACGACGACGGGCCAGCCGTTGAGCGGAGCGATCACGCTGGTGACGGCGGAGCCGAGCACCGCGCCGATGGCACCGCCGAACGAGGAGAGGACGAGCGCCTCGGCGAGGAATTGGACGCGGATGTGCGAGCGAGTCGCGCCGAGGGCACGCCGCAGCCCCACCTCGCGCTGGCGTTCGATGACCGAGATGATCATCGTGTTGGCGACGCCGATCCCGCCGACGAGGAGGGCGATCCCGCCGAGTCCGACGAGCAGTCCGGTGAAGGCCTGATCGATCGCGGCCTTCGCCGCGAGGGCGTCCGATGGCCGGGAAACACTGGTGTCGCTCGGGGACTGCGGCTGGACGGTGGCGGGCAGCAGCGAGCGCACCCGGTCGAACGCGTTCTCCGCCGCCCGCACATAGACGGTCGAGGGGTTGCCCTGCCAGCCCAACAACGTGGCCGCGGCCGGACCGCCGACCAGGGCGGTGGTGTCCAGCTCGGACGCCAGCGGCGAGGCGGCCAGGATGCCGACGACGGTGAAGGACCGGCCGCCCAGCCATACCTGGGCACCCGGTTCCACCACGCCCAGCCGTTCGGCGGCGGTGGCGCCGAGGACGACGGTGGGGAACGTCGCTGTGGCAGGGGTCAGCCACGCTCCGGCTTTCAGCCTGCTGCGGGTGACCTCGAGCAGGTCGAGGTCGGACGCGGCCACCTGGATGCCGCCGGTCGCCGAGGGATCGACCAGCTCGTTCCGGTACACGTGAAGCTTGGGGAGCGCCGCGATTCCGCTGGCCGCCTCCACCCCGTCGATGAACCTGACCTTGGCGATGGTCTCGGGGGACAGCTTGGTCTGCTCGCCGAAGAGATTCTTCTCCGGCTCGACGCGCAGGAGGTTGGTGCCGAGGCTGGCGAGCTGGTCGTTCACACGCTGTTGACTCGACGCGGAGATGCCGACGACCGCGAGCATCGCCGCGATGCCGATGGCGATGCCGAGCGCGGAGAGGATGGCGCGCAGCGGCCGCGCCCGCACGCCGGTGACCGCGAGGCGGGCCACATCGGCCGGCAGGAGGACGGACCGCTGGCTGACGGAACGACGGCGGGTCACGCGGCCTCCTCCTCGCTCGCGCCGGCCGCACCCTCCGTTGCGCGCGAGTCGGAGACGACCCGCCCGTCGCGCACCGCGATCCGCCGTGGGAAGGCCGCGGCCAGCTCCGGATCGTGGGTGATGACGACCACCGTCGTGCCTGAGCTGTTCAGCTCGCGGAGCAGTTCGACGACGGCGGCGCCCGACTCCGAGTCCAGGTTGCCGGTCGGCTCGTCCGCGAGGAGCAGCACCGGGTCGCCGACGACCGCGCGCGCGATCGCGACCCGCTGCCGCTCCCCGCCAGAGAGCTGGTTCGGCTTGTGGCCGGTGCGATGCCCGAGGCCGACGCGCTCGAGGGCGAGACCGGCACGGCGGCGGCGCTCAGCACGCGGGACGCCCGCGTAGAGCATTCCGTCCGCCACGATGTCGAGCGCCGACACCCCCTCTGCGAGGTGGAACTGCTGGAACACGAACCCGATGCGATACGACCGGAGGGCGGACAGTTCCGCGTCCGGCATCTGCTGCACATCCATCCCGGCGATCGTCGCCGAGCCGGCAGTCGGCCGGTCGAGGGTGCCGATGAGGTTCAGCAGGGTGGACTTCCCGGACCCGCTCGGGCCCACGACGGCCACAAGCTCGCCCTGATCGATGGTCAGGCTCACGCCCGCGCAGGCGAGGACCGCCGGCTGACCGTAACTGCGCTCGACGCCGTCGAGCCGGATGATCTCGGTCATAGCTTCGGGATCACCACCTTCTGCCCTGCCTCCAGTCCGTCACCGGAGATCTCGACCCGGTCGCCCGCGAAGAGTCCCGTCGTGACAGGGACGCGGCGGACCGAGCCTTTCGGGCCCACGACTTCGACGCCGAAGTGCTCGTCGTCCAGTGCGATCAGCGCGACGACCGGGATGGAGAGCACGTTCTTGCGGACCTCGGACGGGAAGCTGACCGTCACGTTGGCCTGCTGCAGGTCGCCGGCGGCAGCAGGGTCGTCGAGCGCCACCACGACCGGGATGGTGACGCTCCCGTCGCTCTCCTGCTTGGGCGTGCCGACCGAGACGACCTTCCCCTTGATCCGCGTCCCGTCCGGAAGCGTGATCTCCACCCGGCCGCGGACCTTCGCCAGCTGCTGATTCGCGAGGGGCAGCTTCACGTTCACCTTCTTCTGGCGGTTCGTGACCGACAGCACCGGCGCTCCCCCGCCCACCGAGCCGCCGATCTTCGCCATGACGGACTGCACGCGCAGAGCGCCCCGGTCGAACACGATCCGACCGAAGTCGACGCGGCCGGTCCGCTCCTGGCCGGTCGCCTTCTGCCAGGCGAGGATCGCCGACGTGGTCGCCCACGTGAACTTTTGATCGGGTTCCCCTTTGAAGAAGCCCAGCGCAGCGAGGTTCTTCTCGAGCTGCTGGACGTCCGGACCGTCGTCCATTCCGGATTCGAACGTCCGCCAGGCGGGGAGCGAGCCGCGGAAGAGGAACACCGGGACGTTGTCCACCCAGAAGAGCGGCTTGCTGATGCCGACGGTCGTTCCCGGCCGCGGCGCCGATGTCAGCACGCCGGAGATCGTCGACCTGACATCGTGCCGGTTGGCGTACTCCAGCGAGCCGGTGGCCTTCACCGAGCCGGAGAGCGTTCCGCGCGCGATCTCCACCTCCGCGGCCTTGGGCGGCTCGTCCGGTACGGGAGACGCCTTCAACGCGGTGGTGGCGAACACCGCCCCTCCGCCTGCGGCGAGGACGGCGACGACTGCGGCGATCCAGAAGATCCGCCATCGGCGCCGTGGTCGAGGTTCGTGGTCCGGGGACGTCATCACTGCCCCACCAGTGGTGCCGGCGCCATGCCACCGCCGCACTGCTCGACCACATTCTTGGGGGTGTCACTCGGCACGCTCAGCGCCTCACCAGGCACGGGGTCCGGCACGTTCACGCCGTTCTCGCGGTAGCACTTCGCGATCTTGAGCAGCGCCTGCTGCGATTCCTTGTCCAGCTTCGCCTTCTCCTCCTTGCTCAGCGGCGGCTGCGTGCCCACCTGCTCCGTGCACTTCTCGATCACCTCCGTGGGGGCCTGGGGGAGGTTCAGGTTGGGGTCAAAGCCGGCGCCCGACGGCAGATCTTCGATCTTGACCCCGTTGTCACGCAGACACTGCGTGTACTTGAGTGTCCAGGAGTCGCGAGAAGCCGGGGCCTTGGACGAGGGATCCGCTGCGTCACCGGTCGCTGCGCACCCCGCGAATGCGAGAAGCAGGGCAGGCACGGCGAGGATCATCGCGAGCCGGCCGCCATGACGGCGGGTGCTGAGTCTCATATCAGGATTCCTCTCTTCCGAGACGCTCGATCCGAGCGCTGGGCACACTCAACGAGAACTCGTGTTCTCGGAAGGTTCAGAGATTCCATTACGTTCGCGTTACACCGCGTCTGGTGAGATTCCGCTGGTGGAGTACCAAGTCGGGGAAGGAGGCCGCCGTGCGCGTACTGATCGTGGAGGATGAGGTCTACCTCGGCGAGGCGATCCAGACAGGACTGCGACGAGAGACGATCGCCGCCGATCTCGTGCACGACGGCGAGACCGCGGTCGACGAGGTGAGCGCGAACGACTACGACGTCGTGGTGCTCGACCGCGACATTCCCGGCCTGCACGGCGACGACGTCTGCGCCTGGGTGGTCTCCAACCGCCCCGCCTGCCGGGTGCTGATGCTCACCGCCGCGAGCGGTCTCGGCGACAAGGTGAGCGGCTTCGAGCTCGGCGCCGACGACTACCTCGCGAAACCTTTCGACTTTCCCGAGTTGGTGATGCGGTTGCGGGCGCTCGAGCGGCGCCCGGCGCAGGGTCGCCCCCCGGTGGTTGAGAACGCTGGGGTGCGATTCGATCCGTTTCGGCGGGAGGTTTACCGAAACGGGCGGCTCGTGCGGTTGGCCCGCAAGGAGTTCGCGGTTCTCGATGTCCTGATGCGCGCCGACGGCGGGGTGGTCAGCGCCGAAACGCTCTTGGAGAAGGCCTGGGACGCCAATGCGGACCCCTTCACCAACTCGATCAGGGTGACGATCTCGAATCTCCGCAAGCGACTCGGGTCCCCGCCGGTGATCCATACGGTCCGCGGCAGCGGATACCGGTTCGGCGCATGAGCGCAGGGACGCGGCGGTTCACCCTCCGGGCTCGGCTCGCCGTCGCCTACGCGGTGCTGCTCTCGGTCACCGGCGCGCTCATGCTCGGGGTCGTGTACCTGTTCATGCGGTACGTGCCCTCCTACTCCTTCGAGCCGCTCGGGAGCCTCCGCGACCTCGAAGGGTTGGCCTCGTCACCGTCGGTGCCCGCTGATCCGGTTTACCCCATGTCGAACACCAATTCGACATTCATGGCACCCGTGGTCAGCAGCACCAACGACGTCTCCACGCTGCTCCTCGCGGTTTCGATCGGGGCCTTCGTCGTTCTCGCCGTGATCGGGGCCATCGCAGGATGGATCATCGCGGGCAGGATGCTGCGCCCGCTGCAGGCGATCAATCGCGTGGCCAAGAGCGCGGCGTCGGGCGACCTCGGACAACGCATCGGCAGTGATGGACCACGCGACGAACTGCACGATCTCTCCGAGACGCTCGACGACATGCTCTCGCGGTTGGAACGGTCCGTCGGCGAGCATCAGCGCTTCGCCGCGAACGCCTCCCACGAACTGCGCACTCCGATAGCGACCACACAGACCCTGCTCGATGTCGCGCTCGCCGCTCCAGACCTCGACCTGCCCACCCTGCGGCTGACAGCGGAACGGGTCCGCGAGATGAACCGGCGCAACCGTGAGACCGTCGAGGCGCTCTTGGCCCTGGCCGACGCAGACGGCGGACAGCTCCGCCGAGAACTGGTCCGAGTGGACGAGCTCGTCCACGACGCCCTGCTCATGGAGCAGTCCGCATCGGATGAGCTCGGCCTCACCGTCGAGGTCGCGGCCACGCCGGCGCCTGTGCTCGGCGATCCGGCACTTCTCCGGCAGGCCGTCGCCAATCTGGTGCAGAACGCGGTACGGCACAACGAACGCGACGGTCGCATCAGGATCGTGGTCGAACCATCATCGGCTCACGTCGTCCTCCGCATCGAGAACACCGGTGCGCCCCTGTCCGAGGACGTCGTCGCAACGCTGACCGAGCCGTTCGTCCGCGGCCAAGGCCGCGTGGCGGGCTCACGCAAGGGACACGGCCTAGGCCTGACCCTCGCACGGAGCGTGGCCGAGGCGCACCGTGCCCGCCTCATCGTCCAGGCCCGTGACGGAGGCGGACTCGTCGTCAAGGTCCGTTTCCGGGCCGCGCCGGAGAACGGATGACCCTCGGCGTGGAGCGCGGCTGCCGTGCCGAACATCGGACCGCACCCATTCTGACCATTCACCACCGCGCCCGTTCGGCAGGCTTGATCGGCGCGATGCTCGCACTCGATGCGAGATCGACGTCCATCAGCCTGAAGGCTTGGTGGGGGCCGCTGCTCAGATCAGGTCATGTGGTTTGGCTAGCCGTGCGGTACCGCGCGCCCTGACGGAGACGGAAAGGACGGCTACGGTGGCCCGTCGACGTATGACATTTGCCATGCGTAAGTCGTGCGGAACGCCGACGAAGCCATTACGGACGACACTGGGGAGCGAACCCGTGCGGCGGGAGTGTGGAGACATGACTCACGATCGCCCCGATTCTCCAACAGGTTCCTCACGTCCTGCCGGTTCGATCATCATGCTCATCCCCTGTGTCCTCCTCATCGTCATCACAGTGATCGTGTGGCTGCGCACGCGCCGCACCGGGCCCGCGCTGACGCCTACGAACTCATCCTCGCTCGAGGCTTCAGCGGCACAATGAGAGGCATTGGAGAGTGGCCGGTGGTGAGCGCACGCCGGTTCGAGAGCTACGTGCGCTGGTCGACATACACCGTCGTCTCCACCCCAATCTCCACTCTCCTCGGCGGCTTCGTCAGCGCCCAGCCGCTCACCACGGAGAACGTCGCCGTGGTGAGCGCTGTGGCCGTCGCCACGTTGGCACTGGTGTGTTGCAACATCGCGGTCAGCCGATGGAGCTTCAATGCCCTCGAAGGACGCGGCAAGCGCCTCCCGATCGCTCTCGTCGTCACGTGGCTGCTCCTGCTCGCCGCCGTCCTAGCGGCGACCGTCGTCCTCCCGATACCGGCCATGCGGGTGGCGGCGGCCGCTGCAATCGCCTCTGCGGCCGCGAGCATCGTCCCCATCCTCAACGCCCGCCGCACGCTACTTCTCAACGTCGCGATCCTCGTGCTTGCCATGCCCCTCGTGGCCGTCTTCCAGATCGCGTTGCTCGTGGTCTGCATGACGCTGGTCAGCGCCGTCCTGTGGATCTGTTGGTCCAGCGTGTGGATGCTGAGCGTCCTCCGCGAACTGCAGGACGCACACGAGGACCGTGCTGCACTCACCCTCGCAGAGGAACGCTTGCGCATCTCCCGCGACCTCCACGACGTGTTCGGCCGCACGCTCACCGCGATCGCCGTGAAGAGCGAGCTCGCCTCCGAGCTCATCCGCCGCGGCCGCGACGACCGCGCGGCCGCGGAACTGAGGGAGGTGCGACGGCTAGCCGACGAGTCGGGCACGGAGGTCCGCAGGGTCGTCCGAGGCGACCTCCAGACGACGTGGGAAGGCGAAGTCTCTGGCGCCCGCGCACTCCTGGGTTCGGCCGGCATCACCTGCACGGTCACCGGCGAAGCAGTACCAACGCCCTGCGCAGAGGCGCTTGCGTGGGTCGTCCGCGAAGGCATCACGAACGTCCTACGTCATTCCTCGGCGACACAGGTGACACTCACCACAACGATCGACGCTGGCGAGGTCCTCCTCACGATCGCGAACGACGGGGTCAGCGACAGCAGACCCGCCCAATCCACCACGGACGATTCCGCACCTTCGGACCCAAACGTCGGCACAGGGCTTCGGGCGATGTTCGACCGAATCCACGCAATCGGAGGGCGCGCCGAGACCCGACGGGACGGGAACTGGTTCCTGCTGGAAGCCGCCGTCCCCCTACCGAAAGAACGAGAATGATCCGCATCCTGATCGCTGACGACGAACACCTGATCCGCGAAGCGATCGCAGGTCTGCTCGAGCTCGAGGACGACTTCGAAATCGTCGGCCAGGTCGCCTCAGGCGACGAAGCGCTGAAGACCGCGCTGCGCCTGCGCCCCGACGTGGCTCTGCTCGATCTGCAGATGCCTTCACCCGACGGCATCGAGGTCGCCCGGCAGCTCACGAACCAGTTGCCGGAGAGCCTGTTCTTGAAACGGCGATCGTGAGCAAGCAGCCGGGCGGCACCGGTTTTCCCTGCGGCTGTCCGCAGGCGCTCAATCCCAAGCACGCCGGCGCTCGGCCAGGTGGCCCCACGCTGATACAACAGCGATGGAGACGATCAGCAACACGACGCTTCCGGCGATGTCGAGCACGTAGTGGTTCCCTGTGATGAGCACGACTGCGGCCATACCCAGCGGAAAGATCCACGACAGCAACGCCAATCGCGGATGGGAGGCCCGCAGCGCGTACCACACGGCATACGCGCACCACAACGACCATCCCACGTGCATGCTGGGCATCGCCGAATACAGGTTCTGGCCGTCCTCGATCTCTCGTGAGGCATGGCCGCCCAGGATGTCGTGCTCGGCAATGATGTCGACGACGCCCGGTAGGGCGAACCGCGGGGGCGACATGGACAGCGCCCAGAAGACGGGCAGCACGAGGACGGCCATCGCGATGAGGGTCCGGCGGACCTTGGCGTAGACATCGGCGTGCCGGACGAAGACCCACACCAGCACACCGATGATCGCGAGGTAGTACAGGCGGTAGTAGTACACCGCCGGTTGGATGAGGGCTGGATGCTCGGTCAGCCACTGGTTCGCCCTCAGTGCGATGTCCAGGTGGAGGGCCCGTTCTATGGATTGCAGGGCCAGAGCGTTGGCGGTGGCGGCTGCGACGTCCTTCCCGGCGGCGGCATGAAGCCGTGAGAAGAGCAGGATCACGAGCAGCAGACCGGCCACTTCGACGAGCGGGGCGGGGCGCCGCCCACCCATCCTCCCGACAAGTGCGGCTGAGCGGGCACGCGCCACCAGTCGCGATAACCGGCCGGCGGCCACCTCACGCGGGCTCACGCGGGTCACGCTAACTCACCCCGCTTCGGCATGGAAGATGTCACAGCCGATGAATGTGTTGCGGGCTGAAGGCCGGCCATGCCGGCGCGAGAACCACGGCGGATGGCGGCGTACAGCTCGATCTTCGACATGCTCGGAAGTCATGTCTCGATTCTTTCTGCGCGGAGCGGTGGCCGGCGATTGCGGGATTGTTCTGTGCGGCGGCGTGGCGCTCGGTCGGCCGTTTCTGCGGCTACGGCGCGGACGCGCTACGGCGATGCCCCGCGCGGCGCGCCGCGCGAGAACGGCCCCCAGGCCGCACGCGCAGCGCGGCGGCGCTGGCGCGGCCCTGCGGCACGGATCCTCGTCAGTCCGCATTGCGCATGATCGGCACGCCTTGCAAGATGTAGGGTCAACTCGCCCATGGAGGTCTTGTATGGCCCTGTCTCCGCCCGACTTCGAGTCCATGTTCCGGCCGGGAATGAGATATGGCTGGCCAAACGGCGGCTCGGTGGAGATCGAGGTTATGGATGTGGGCGTGGTGAATCTGGCCACCGGCCGGCTGGTCGTACGGGACAACGACTGGTGGGTCCCGGACTCCGAGCGTGATCGGGAAGCGTTCACCGAGGAGCTCTCTCCGGGGTGGTACCGCGTGGTGCTGTCGATGGTCGATTTCAACAAGCGCGGCGTCCGGCAGAGGGCTGCCGCGGCCAAGGTAGTGATCAGAGACGGACCGGTCGTCTCCTGGGAGATGGCGCTGCGCCCTGGACAGAACCCGTCAAAAATCGGGGAAGAGGAGTTCTTCGGATTCCACGTCGACAGCGGTCAGGGGTGCTTCCTGGACATCACGGCCCTATCCCTGCTGCATCGACTTCAGCAAGACCCACGCGCCGAGTTGGACGGGGCCCGAGAAGACGTCCTGCACTACGGCTGGGCCGAGATCACCGATACCGCATCCGGGCTGAACATCATCTTGTTCGACTGCGGGATGGGCGACGGCGCGTATCCAACATGGATCGGACGCTCGACGAGCGGTGAGCCGGTGTGCTTCATCAGCGACCTGGAGCTGTTGAGCCACAGCCTGGGACCGATCGGGTAGCGCCCCTGCGCACGCCTCCGCCTGCCGGATCATCCCGTCGCCGTTGCCCACCCGCGGGGGAAGCGGGCCAGGGGTGGGAGGCCGAGGCGGAGCTCTCACTGGTAGAACGACCTTTGTCGGTACGGGCCGACAACGTCAGGCGGTAATGAGCGACTACGAGGCCACGGCTCGGCGGTGGTCCTCCTGGAAGCAAGTGATCTTGATGACGACCATGGCGGCCAGCACGGCTGCGACGATCGATAGACCGATGCTCACGACGTCGACCCGCGCCGCGTCCCGCATCGACTGCAGGTCGCCCCTGAAGAGCATGCGGGCGACGATATTCGAGATCAACGCGCTGATCAGCCAGGCGCTCCACCAGGCCCAGACCAGGCCGGAGCGGGGGGCGGTCGCAATCACTCCCACGAGGGAATCAATGGCTAGCATCACGACGGCCACCATCGCTGAACCACGGATCGGACGCATGGGCACCGGCGGTGCTGTCGGGTACATGAGACTCCCCAAAAGGGACAGACAGGGGCGACAGTATTCCGATGCCCTTCCGGCTCCGACTGGCGGAGTCCCTGACCTGCAACCCTTCTGTGATCAATCATGCCGGGATCACGACCCGCCACACGCCGGTGGCCATTCGGCCAGCAGCCAGCATTGGGGCAGATCCGCCCGCGTGCACGCGGCGGGGCCCAGAGGCCCCGTTCCGGTTAACGGGATTGATCAGTCGCCACTGCTCCCGCTCCGTAGGTGGAGACGACGAGCTTGCAAGCGCTGTTGATCCGTTCGGCCAGCTCGCCGGTCCGGGCTCGGCCAGGTCGCTACGGAGATCTCGTAGGTGACTCGGCCGAGCAGCAGTGCATCGGACTCGGTGTACATTGCCGCGACGGTGGTTCCCATCTCTTCGTCGAGGTCGGGGAATGCCTACAGCTCCGGAGCCTCCACGACTCCGTTGGGCGATAGGAACAACACCGCGACGAGCTTTCTCATCGGCCTGTCAGGACCGCCTGCAGCCGGTCGGCGAAAGCCTTGGGATCACCCATGAAGCCACCGTGGTCGCCGGGGAACAGGACAGGTTCGATGCCCAGGGACGCGGCGAGCGCCTTCGAGGTCCGGTCGCAGAGCTGACCGGCTGACTGCTCTCCGATGCCGATCACGAGACGGGTGCTCCCCGTGCGCAGCGCGTCCAGATTGGGGACCCACTGGGTGGTGGGGCGCAGGGTGTGCAGGAAGAACCGCCGGTCTTCCGCAGCCTCCTTCTCGCCGCGTTCGGCGAACATCTGCTGGAACATCTCCTCCGGCATGGCCATCCCGGCGATCTCCATAAAGATCCGCCAGGCTCCCGTCGCGTCCCCGCCAAGATACGCGGCGATCATGTCCTCAGATCGGGCGATCAGTTCCTTGCGATCCTCCAGCACCTCACATAGCGGGGGTTCGTGCGCGATGACGGTGTGCGCCTGGCCGAGGTGGGCCTGAGCGAGGGCGAGTGCCGTCACCGCGCCGCCGCTGGAACCCAGCACGGCAGCCGGGCCGGCATCCACCTCGGTGATGAGGTGGGACAGGTCTGCGGCGCGTAGTTCCGGAGTGGAGTCCTGATCGGGGTCCTCGACCGGGCTCCGGCCCACGCCTCGCGGGTCGGTGGTAAGCACGGTGTGATCGGCGGCGAGCAGGTCGGCCAGCGGCGCGAACGGCCCGGCGTCCATTGGCGAGCCCACCAGCACGACCAGGGGTCCCTCGCCGCGGAGCTCGTAGTACAGCTGCGCACCAGGAACGTCCAGGGTTCGGGCAGTGACGGGAAGTGCAGTCATCAACTACCTCCAGCGTGGAGACCCGGTCCTTCAGGACCGGGAGGAAACGCGGCTCGGTGCCGCACTTCCGGGTGGGTGGTGTAGCCGTAGCCGTCGGCTCGCTGCAGCAGCCGGACGTGGCGGTGGTGGATGCCCTGCACCGTGCCGTGCCGGGTGGTGATGTTGAAACTGCCGGTGCTGCGGACCGCGACGCGGCCGCAGTGGACACCGGCCTTCTTGCCGCTCGGTACGACGGCGCGGACCAGGTCGCCGGTGGCGAACCCCTTGACCTGCTTGGTCCGGGGCAGCCGCAGCCGGGGAAAACCGTAGCGGTCGGTGCGGGTACGGCAGTAGGTGCCGCGCCCGGTCGCCGTGACCACCAGGACCGTCGACGGCCAGGCGGTGACGTTCTCCAGGGGGCCGACGTGCAACGCGTCAAGGGTGTGCGACTTCGGCGCTTGGGTGCGGGAGCGGTTCCACTTCGTACGGCCACCGGAGGCGGGGTGAACGGGCAGACCGGTCGCCTCCAGTGCCCGCCACAGCGCCCAACGGGTGGCGTTGACGGCGGCTGCGTCCCGCAGCGGAGCCTTCGCCTGCCGGAGGATCTTCGACAACAGCGCGGGCCTGCCCGTGAGGAATTCCTCCACCGGGGTGGCGTTCTTGCCTTGGTTGCACGGGATGCAGGCCAGGGTCAGGTTGCTGATCCGGTCCGAGCCGCCCCGGGAACGCGGGTGGAGGTGGTCGAGGTTCAACGGCACGTCCTGCTTGCCGCAGTACGCGCACACCCGGCCCCACGTGGCCAGCAGGTATTCGCGGACCTCGTACCCGGCGAGGGTGCCCTGCCGGTACTCCACCCCTTCGAGCGGTCGCCCGGCCGACAGGGCGTGGGTGTCGAAGGAGACCCGCTCCACGTGCACGGCGGCCACCGGCGCCCAGCGGGTGAGCCGGGTCACCCACGACAGGGTGGTGTCGACGCGGTGGCGAAGCGACGGCGCCAGCCACCCCTTCGGCTTGGTGCGGTTGGAGAAACGGGGAGCGCGGTAGCGCAGGTTTTTACTGCGGCGCCGACGCCGATACTGCGAACGGGCGGTGAGCTGGTCGCGGATCGCCCCGCCCCGGTGGTCGAGCTGGATCGCGTACCTGCCGGTCCGGCTCCCGTCGCGCTCGGTGAACACGGCCAGGCCGGTGTGCTTGGAGCCGGGGTCGATACCGACCGCGACACCTGCCACGACGCAATCAGCTGCCGTGCGGTCCTTCAGCCGGATAACGAACGGGGTATGCCGGCCAACCACAGCCCGGCCGGAACGCAGGAGTTTCCGCGCGTGGGCAGGGCTCGTGGGTTGCAACGGTTGGCCGTGCCTGTCCAGGACGAACACGACGGGGTGGGCTGGACTGCCCGCTCCCTTCCCCGCCGGAGCCGGGTCGGGGTGACGCCGAGTAGACCGGGTGCCGGTCTGCTCGATCTCCCCTCGCCCAGGTTGAACACCAGGTACCGCCGGGTGGCGGTGTCCGTGAGCCGTTTCGTGCCCACCCTCGGGCGTGTCTGCTCCCACGGATTCGAGAGCTTGGGGCTGAGGAAGCACCCCAAGGTCGGTCTGCGATCTTGTGTTCAACGTAGCCATCAAAATGCACCTCCTTGAGCTGATGGCCAGGGCTGGTCAACGCGGGGCTTCAAGGTGCATTACCGCACCTCAAGCCCCCTCCCTCAGGAGGGGGTCGTTGACCTCTACTCTCCATCTCTTCCTAGGTCTCTCACATGACGTCCGGGCACGACACGTCGACCCGCGCTAGATAGACCGAGCGCCCCACGGAAGTCCCTCCATTTACCTTCTTCCGTCCAGTGCTCGACGCAGCGCGCGCCGCAGGCGTCAAGGAAGCGGTTACGGCGGTGCCCAGGCAGCGTGAGGACCAACGCGCGGACGTCCTCAGTAAGTCCGAGAGTCATCCCCGTTCAAGCACCATCGTGAGCTCCATGCAAAGTTCTCGACTTAGTACTCGTCCACCAGGGCTTTCCAACCCTGGACACCGTCCTCATCCGGCGTCTCCGTCATCCTCCTCACATACCGCTGGTTACATGGGCACCACCGTACGGCGAGGCACCGACATTTTGCCTCCGGCGGGGGTCTCCGGCTCCGGGATGATCGCGATCGCCAGCGCTGAATGCCATATGAGTGGTTACGGCGGAGCCCGATCTCCCGTCTGCCGTCGTCCCAGGTCGAGCCAGGCAGACCAGGGGCGCCCTGCCCCTGGGGAAGATCAGTCAGGGAAGCTGTGCGCGTCCGCGCATGACGTAGAGCTTGATCGCGCGCCACAGGCGTGCCAGATCTCACGGGAAAGAGCGGGGAATCACGGGGACTCAGGGGGAGAACGAAGAAGGCCCCGCACCGCGTTTCCACTGGTGAGGGGCCTGTTTCTGCTGATGCGGCAGGTGCAAGACTTGAACCTGCGTAGGCTGAGCCGACGGTTTTACAGCGGATCGGCACCTCAGCGACGATCACACGTGTGACCTGCCGGAGGTTCTACTGACTGGGACCTACCTCTCAAGATCATCCCGCGCATATCCCGGATCTTGGAATCTCGGCGCAGCGGCCATGAGCCCGGTTCGCAACGCCCTCACCATCGTCGCGATGGTACGCGCCCACCGTTGATCGTTCCGAGCATATTCCGGATCATGAGCGCGCACATCCTCATGCCCGGAGTGGACAACGTCGGCACCGCCGGGCCGCTGAGCTCCACCGGCGCCGCCAGCGTCCTGGTCCGTCGCATCGCTCCACCGCCACGATGTGCGTGGTCAACCCCACGCGCAACATCACCAGCCTCGACATCACCTGGCACAACCCCGTCACCACCGTGGAGACAGCCGACCGACCATCACCGTCCTGGGCACCGGCACCGACCTGCGGATCCGCGTCGACACCAGCGCCAAGAACAGCGGCACCCACAAGATCACCATCGCGCTCCCGTAACGCAACGGCGAACTCCTCCGGCCGGAGTGTGGGTCTGGCCACGCCGAGTGGCCACCAGCCAAGCTCGACCCCGAGGCGATACCGAGCCGCACGAGCTGGTGACCAGGATCGTGGTCCCGGTGGCCGAGTGATGCCGCTATTCGATCGTGCAGAGCGTGCCTTCGGCCAGCACGTGCGCCGCCTTGATGCCGTCGGGCACGCCCGGAGCCTCCAGCCACTCCGGCTCCAGGCGGTCCGCCCAGTCGATGATCTCGGAGGCGAGGGCTAGCGCCTGCGCGTTGCGGCCGTGCACGAGTTCCACGGCGAGCCGCAGGTACGCACCCTGCTGCGTCCCGTCGTGCTCGGCGGCCAACGCAGCGATCCGGTCGGCGGCCCGCACGCCGTGCCCGGGATGCTGCGCGGCAAGGACGGCGAGCACGAATCGGATCCCCGGCGGCTCGGCATCCCACCGGTCTAGCAGCACCGGAACCTGGTCGCCGACGGTCCGGAACACCTCCTCGGCCCACGCACCCGGCTGGAGCGGCTCCTCCTCGTCCAGCGGGAGGTCGGCGAACGCGACCAGGTTGTCGTTGCGGCGGCCACCGGCGACCATCAGCCACAGGTAGAGGTCCCGGCGCTGCCGCGCGGGCACCACGTCGGCGATGATCAGCTCGGTGAGGAACGGCAGCGCGGGGGCGGTGGCCTCGTAGCAGTCGCCCTGGTGCAGCAGATCGTCGCCGAACAGTTCGTCGAGGACCTCGTCCCACTCCCCCGTGCCGTCCGCTAGCTCGCGCAGCAGGTCGGGGACGTCGGCGGCGGACCCGTGCGCGTGCTCCAGGTCGCCCCACGGCACGTCGTCGAGACCGGCCAACTCCACGATCCCCGGGGTGGCGAAGTCCGGTGTGAGCGCCAGTGGTTCCAGAGGTGGCGCCGGGACGACGGTGACCTCCGGGACCGGCGGACGCGCCTTTGTCCCCCTCACCTCGATCGGGGCGGTCCAGCTGCGATACTCGGCCATCCGGCTGACCTCGAACCGGCTGCCGCCACTGGGCCGGCCGCCGTGCGTCCGCGCGATCGCCGCGGCTTCCCGGCTCACCGCCTCGATCTGCCGGTGACCCACGGTGTCGACCGGGTAGGGGCCCTCGTCGAGCGCCATCACCAGCCAGCCGCCGTCCGGGTGCGGACGGGCGAAAACGCAGGGGAACCCGTACACCGCGAGCTGCTCGGCGAACGCCTGCGCGGCCGCCTCGTCGGGCACGACGAAGTCGTGCATCCCCGCCATCGCGCTCCAACCGGCCACGCGCTCGTCTCCGTCCTGCCGCTTCTGCTGTCCCCCTCCTGCCAGCCTGTCAGATCGGCCGACCTCGTTTTCCGCGGCTGCCCGACGTCCCGCGAAAGGTGACCTCCGATGACCGCGTTCGACGCCCCGCTCTACAACGCGACCCCGGCTTCTGCTGAGCCGGGGCGAGCCCGCCGTGATGATGGGCACCAAGGCCCGCGCCCACCCCATGTCGGCACTGGATCGGCTGGGCGTCACCGTCCGGGCGGGAGTTAGCGTGGTCAAGGTGCTGCCGGGCGGGGTGGAGCTGGAAGGAGGCGAGTTCGTCGCCGACCCTTCGAGCGCCGCGCTGGAGTCCCGCACTCAGGACAGCGCCGCGCATGCTCATCGGCGGTGACCAGGTCCACGATCGGGCCGTCCGGCCCGTCAGCAACCGCGGTGACGGCCAGGCCGTCAAGTCTCAGCAGACGGGCCGTACCGTTACCCATGGCCGTGGCTCTTCTGTTGTGATCAACTTTGTCTCGGCAACAATATGATCACCGATGGCCACGGGCCTCTTCGCATCAGGGTCCACTCGGGACAGCAGGCCGAGTCGGCCGACCCCCGCTAACTTCGTTGAGCCGTCATCCAACTGCCGACCTACGCTCCCGACCTCGATCCGGCGGAGGGCATCTGGTCGCTACTTGCCGCGGGGGCTGGCCAACCTCGCGGTGACCGGCCTGGACCAGCTGGTGCGGGTGATCAAGCGAGGGCTGAAGAAGATCCAGTACCGGTCGCATCTGATCGACGACTGCCTGGCCGAGACCGACCTGGTCCTCAAGCCGCTGTAACTTCACGGATTAAAGCTCAGCAGTACGTATAGCCTCTTTAATGCTTCCTTGCAAACTTCCTCATCAATCTTCGACACATTGTCGCTACTTACAATATCGAAGACTTTTTCTTGATGAATGCGGACGCATTCTGCCACGAACTCTGGAGTTCGAATCTCGTCCCCTCTTGTTACACCATGAAAGGAGACCAAGTGATTCATAAGAATACATCGCAGCACTGAGGCAAGATTGTGAACGCTCGATAGCATTTGGCTAGATATTCGCAGCACAAGGCGTTTTGATCGCAGGCTTTATGGTAGTACTTGGATTTCGCCAAAAATTCTAAGCCATCCAGTTCTTCACCGCGAAACAATCCGCCTAAGTCAAAGGAAAATGTACTAGTATTTCCCCATGAAAACTTCAATTTGGCTGCACCGACTGGGTTTACCCATGGGGCGCTCGCTCTTGCAGTAGCTTCAAGCCACTTCTTGGCACGGCGAGCACCTATGCGACCAGCTTCCTACACCTCCTCCTCTGTCATACTTTTGAACGTTACAGTCCGATGACCTTGCATGCACCTCTCTGATAGCTATCAATCGATATCCTCTGCCGTTTTGTTATGTACAAATTCGCCACAAACCAGACATGTACGCCTAATTTCTTCGTACACCGGACGTACGATCTCAATCGTTTCTTCACGGGACATCCTGCAAGCGTTACGATCTTCCTTCGGGTCGGCCGCGCTCATCAGCTGGGCCGATTTTCCATGCTGACGGGGGCAATGAAGGACGCCCTATGACTGGACGGGAGATCTGTTATGAGGCGCACACTGATCGCGTTAGGCATCGGCTTGGGTCTGCTGGGCTCCACTGTCGTCTCCGCACCGGCTCAGGCCGCGAGCGCGGCGACGGACCCTCTGGCCTCCACTGTGCCAGCCGCTCAGCAGGTCGCGGCGTTCTGGCTCGCCAACGGGGCCGCCAACCTGAAGAACGCCACACCCTACGCCGTGCAGACCGTGGTTCGCGGGAAACGCCTGTCCACCGCTGTCGTCCCGGACGGCAAGCCCGGCCTAATCGCGCCGGTGCAGGGCCCGCTCTCGCCGAAGGGGAAACTGCCCACGACCTCGGGCAAGGTGTTCTTCGTCGGTGCCGACGGTCAGCCCCACTGGTGTACGGGCACCGCCATGCAGTCGACCTACCGCAACCTCGTCGCCACGGCCAGTCACTGCGTGTACGACACCCAGCGCGCCGGCGCCACGCTCGACAAGTGGGTCTTCGTTCCCGGCTACTCCGAGGGCACCACCCCGTGGGGCCTGTACGTCGGAAAGCAGGCCGTCACCCATTACGACTTCGTCGCGTACGCGGACTACGACCGCGACTACGCCTTCGTGAACGTGTACAACGGCGTCGTCTCGTCTTCCTCTGACGTGCTGACCGACACCGGGAGGCTGGTCGACAACGTCGGCGGGCAGGGCCTCACCTACAACCAGAAGACGACCTCCTCGGTCGACGTCTTCGGCTACCCGGCCGGCCCCAACCCCGACGGAACCCGGCCCTACACAGGCCAGACCCTCGAATGGAGCTACGGCAAGACCTTCACCGCCCTGGCTCCGGCCATCAAGGGCGAAGAGCTCACCGGCGTCGACTCCCCGTTCACCGGTGAAGGCTCCCTCGGCTCCTCCTGGCTGTACCGCTACAGCAGCAACAGCCGCACCGGCTACCTCAACGGCATCACGATCAGCGTCTCCGACACCGACGGCGACAACCGCTACGACACCAGCGTCTCCCCGTACTTCGACAGCGAGACGTACGCGGTCTACTCCGCCGCCGTCAACCTCTGGACCGGCTCCATCGCATAGACGGCCGCCGCACACTGCCGCACCCGCCTACCCGGGCGGGTGCGGCAGGGCCCCTCATTCGCTGAAGCGGGCCAGATGGCCCCGCACCCTGGGCCTGGTGCCGAATACGTGCCGAAACTCCTATCGGGAAACACGTTTCTGCTGATCAGAGAGCTTTCGTGGTAGGGCTGTAAAACCATCGGCTATGAGAAGAGCCTGGCGGATCTCGCGGCAATGGATCGTTTCCCAGCGCTATGTTCACCGGCCTAGTGCCAGGGGTGGGAGGGGCCGCTGTCATGACAGAGAAGGCGAGAAGTGACGCCCGCCGGACCTTCCTTGACACGCTGCAGAATGGTCAGGTCCGCAAGGGCATCGTGTCCTCAGTTGTTGACTTCGGTGCGTTCGTAGATCTTGGTGGCGCGGATGGACTGGTAAGCGTCCCTAACCTGTCCTGGAGGCGCTTCGACCATCCGTCCGAGGTTGTGCAGGTGGGGCTGGAGATCACCGTCACGGTTCTGCACGTGGATTTGGAGCGTGAGCAGGTCGCCCTGTCACTCAAGGCCCTGCAACCAGACCCGTTGCAGCAGTTCGCCCGCACCCAGCTCGGCCGTATCCTTCCTGGACGCGTCACCAAGGTCACCCCGATCGGAGTGTTCGTCGGCGTCCAGGAAGGTGTGGAGGGACTGGTGCCCATCTCCGAATTCACAGCGCACAACATCGATGACCCCGAGCAGGTACTGCAGCTCGGTGACGAGGTTGTCGTCCAGGTCATCGATATCAACATCGACACGCGCCGCGTCAGCTTCGCCCTCCAGGCGGGCAAAGGCCCTATCGCCACGTGAAACGCAGCGCTCTTGAAAACTGCCATGCCTGCGATAGGGACGCTCGGATCCAAGATGATCGCCAACACGAGACCGCGGAGTCGTAAGTGGCCGAGGGGTGCCTAATCGTCCCGCCCGCCACGACCCAGGCGAGCCCAGCAGACCGGTTCCTCCGGCTCAAGCCCGTCCCTGACCGTTGGCATCCGATGGCCGAGGAACGGCACCAGGTCGAGGGACACGCGAAGACGAGCATGATCCTCCGTCGCCGGCCCGCTGCCCCTTCGGGGTGGGATGAGGCAGACGGGAAGATCAGGCAGGGGGACAAGTGCGTGTCCGCACGGGGATTAATCCTTGATCACGTGCCCCGAGCGTGCCCTAAGCCAGGGTCAGTCAGGGGGAATCACGGGGAATCACGGGGACTCACGGGCGAGCAACGAAGAAGGCCCCGCACCGCGTTTCCGCTGATGAGGGGCCTCTTTCTGCTGGTGTGGCAGGTGCAGGACTTGAACCTGCGTAGGCTGAGCCGACGGTTTTACAGACCGCTCCCTTTGACCACTCGGGCAACCTGCCGCGTCATCCGCTCGAGGCGGCGACAGGGAAAAGAATAGCGGACTTCCGGGCGGGACGTGACATCGACGGAGGCCACCCGCCGGTATCCGGCCGTACCAGGACTTTCGGGCGACGCGCATGCCGGGTTCTCTCGCATCGGAAGCGAGGATGGGCGCCGGGCAGCGGAGGCTTCTCGCCTGCTTCGACACCACCGACGGAGCGTTGACAGTCACGTTCCTCATGAGCCGACAGGCGAAGCGCTAGGGTCGGCATGAAAGCTAGAAAGGATAGTCGACGCATGGCCGACAGCAGTTTTGACATCGTCAGCAAGATCGACCATCAGGAGGCCGACAACGCGCTGAACCAGACGGTCAAGGAGGTCGGGCACCGCTTCGACTTCAAGGGCACCGGCGCCACCATCGCCTGGTCGGGCGGCCAGAAGGCCGTCGAGATCAAGGCCAACAGCGAGGAACGCGTCAATGCCGTCCTTGACGTGTTCAAGGACAAGCTGATCAAGCGAGGGCTCTCGCTCAAGATCCTGGATGCGGATGAGCCCAAGCTGTCCGGCAAGGAATACCGCCTCGTGGTCACCCTCAAGGAGGGCATCGACCAGGAGCACGCCAAGAAAATCTCGAAGATCATCCGGGATGAGGGGCCCAAGGGGGTCAAGGCCCAGATCCAGGGTGAGGAACTGCGGGTGAGTTCCAAGAAGAGGGACGAACTGCAGGAGGTCATCGCCCTGCTCAAGGGCAAGGACCTGGAGATCGCCCTCCAGTTCACGAACTACCGCTAGCAGACGGACAGTCAGGACCCCGCTGCGGCTCAGGGTCCAGTCCGCCGCAGAGGCACATGCGGGGCACACGGCCGAAGACACGCGTCTTCGCCTGTGCCCACGCTTCTTCAGGGCTCCAGCACGGCGCGGAGACCGGATCCCGCGGTAGGTGGAGACGGCTCCGGAGCCTCCCGTGGAGGGCCGGCCCCTGTCCGGGTCGAGCCGCCTGGCGAATGTGGCCGATCCGTGACGCAACCTTTCGCATCTGTCCCGCATCTATCCAGATGACGAAAGGAAAACCGGTGAAGCCCTTACGAGTATGTGCCGCACTCGCGGCAGCGGCAGCGGCAGCGGCCATGATCGCGACTCCGGCGGATGCGAAGACGGGAGCCGCATCCGACGACTCCGTCCGGTACGCCTGGCTCAAGAGCTGCCCCGAGAAGGAATACAGGATCCCCTGTGGCAAGTGGACGCTGACCATGCGCAGCGGGAAGGTCATCAAGCTGGCCGACGCGCGGGTCAATCCCAAGCAGGCCAATGGCAAGGTGGACGAGGGGGCCGGCGCCCCGTTCAGGGTCAGCGGTGACGGCCGGTCCGTGAGCTACATCAAGGGTGACAAGCTCGTCATCCGCGATGTGAACAGCGGAAAGGTCCGCCCGCTCCCCGGTAAGGCGGCCGATCTGCCCAGAGGGCTCAGCCAGAATGACGTGGAAACCGTGCTCTCCCCCGACGGCTCGATCGCCGTGGTCGACTACTCCGACGACGCCGAGAAGCTGCCGAGCCTGGTCGCCAACCTGAAGACCGGCAAGGTGACGGAGCTGCCGTCGAAGAACGAGGTGATGAGCTTCAGCCCCGACGGGCAGCACCTGCTGACCGGCCGGTTCACCGATGACAACACCACCGAGTTCGCGGTCTTCGACGCCGACGGCCACAAGACGTCGAGCCGGGTCGTCCCGCAGATCGTGTCCAACAACACGCCGATCGCGCTGGCCGACGACGGGACCACCGTCGCCCTGGTCGTCTCCGGCGGGTCGAACCGGCCCCGCCTGCACATCTACGACCTGTCCTCCGACACCGTCTCCGACGCGGTCGCTCTCGGTATACCCAAGAACGAGAGCGCGCAGCGTCTCTACTGGGACGCTGCCGGCACCATGACACTCTGGACCAGCAGAAGCGACAAGGATGGCGACATCTTCTCCGCGGTGAAGCGGACGGTGAACGCCGGGACCGGAACCACGCACAGGCTGGACTCCTTCAAGGTCAGGACCGACTCGTGGATCTGGTGGCTGCCCGGCGAGTGATGGTGATCTATCTTTCCTTTTATGGGGAAAATTCATGACAAGATCGACGATCGGCTGCGTCAGTTCATCGAGGCGCAGCCGGTCTACTTCGTCGCGACCGCTCCCGAGCAGGGTGGTCATGTCAACGTCTCCCCCAAGGGATACGCCGACACCTTCGCCATCCTCGACGACACCACGATCGCCTACCTCGACCTGGACGGTAGCGGCGTGGAGACGATCTCCCATCTCCGCCAGAACGGCCGCATCACCGTCATGTTCTGCGCCTTCTCCGGCCCGCCCAACATTCTCCGTCTGTACGGCACCGGGCGGGTCGTCGTCCCGGGCAACCCCGACTTCCCCGACCTGATCAAGCGCTTCGGCCCGCACCCCGGCGTCCGGTCGATCATCGTCGTCGACTGCGACCGCATCTCCGACTCCTGCGGTTTCTCCGTCCCGTTCATGTCCTTCGACAAGGACCGGACCCTGCTGGACGAGTGGACGGGCCGTAAGGACGTCCAGCAGAAGCGCACCTACCGTGCCAAGAACAACCGCCAGAGCATCGACGGCATCCCCGGCCTCGCCCCGGAGGAGACCGACCCCGTCACCTGGTCTTCCTGAAGGTCCCGCCTCCTCGCACTCACCGGTGGGGGTAGTCCGCGAACGGGCCACGTATCCGCCCAGAAACATGATCATTTCCGGCATGATCCAATGAAGGCACGGAAATACCTCCCGGCATGCTTCTTGATGACACTGGCGGTCATACCGGGGAAAAGCCTTCTATGGCGCGTACAGTGGCCCGTACGCGCCGGTCCCCCTGTCGATGAGTTCAGGGGGTCCCACGTTGAGGGTGTTCCGCCGGTCGGCCCTTCTCATCGGTGTGCTCGTCGTGGTCATGGGATCAGGGGCTCCGGTGGAGGCGGACATGGCGGTGGAGGCCACGGGGCCTTCAGTCCGCTATGCGGGGATGGACGGCTGTGTCTGCGCCCCCTGGACGCTCTGGACCTGGGGCGGTCAGGTGATCAAGCTCACCGACGCCCGGGTGTTCGCCGGGAAGGCCGGTAAGCAACCGGCGCCGCTCGCCCTGTCTCCCGACGGGGGGTATATCGCCTACTTCCGGCGGGAGGACGGGGCACTCGTCATCCGGGACATGTCCACCGGAGGGGTGCGCGAGGTCCCTGGGGTGCAGTGGTCGCGCCAGCTGCGCTCCACGCGGATCGACCTCGCCCCCGCCGGGCGTTACGTGGTTCTGGGCAGCGGGCAGGCCGACAGGGTCCTCAACGCGCGGAACGGGAGGAGCTCGGCGGTGCCGCCGGGACTGCGGCCGTGGAGCTTCAGTCCCGACGCCAAGCTGATGCTCGCCGTCGACGACGAGTTCAGGGCCGGGATCTACTCGACGGCCACCCTGGCCGAGAAGGGACGCGTCCCCGTAGGAGGTGCGCTCAGCCCGGACGGTACGACCGTCGCCTACTTCACCTCCGACGACTCGGCCATCGGCCTGTGGAACGTGGCGGCGGGGAGATCGGGCGCACGGCAGCCGATCGCGCTCCCCGCCGCGAAGATCCCCATCCGGCTCCGCTGGGACGGCGACGGCCACCTCGACCTGCAGATGGTCGAGGCGGCCGGCAACGGGGACAATGCCGTCTACAGCTGGTATCGGCTGGACCAGGGGTCGGGCGTTGCCCAGCCGGTGGACACCTTCACCGTGCCCGACTCCGTCCGCAACCCGATCGTCTCCGGGCTCAGTCCCTGACCTGAGGTCAGCGGCGGTAACCGGCCATCCGCTCCAGCCGGGCGACGCGCTCGGCGGTGGGCGGGTGGGTGGAGAACAGCCGGCCGATCCCGGCACCGCGGAAAGGATTGGCGATCATGAGGTGCGAGGCGGAGGCGAGGCGGCCGTTCTCGGGGAGCGGCAGTTGCCGGGTGCCCATCTCGATCTTCCTCAGTGCCGACGCGAGGGCCAGCGGATCACCGGTCAGCCGGGCCCCGGACTCGTCCGCCTGATACTCGCGGGAGCGGGAGATGGCCATCTGGATCATCCCGGCGGCGACCGGGCCGAGCACCATCATGAGCAGGACGCCGATGAAACCGGGGCCCTCGTCGTCGTCCCCGCCGCCGAAGAGCAGGCCGACGTATCCGAGGTAAGTGATCATCGTGGCAAGCGCGCCCGCCACCGAGGAGATCAGGATGTCCCGGTTGTAGACATGGGACAGCTCGTGCCCGATGACCCCGCGCAGCTCGCGCTCGTCGAGGAGCTGGGTGATGCCGTAGGTCACGCAGACCGCGGCGTTGCGGGGGTTGCGGCCTGTGGCGAAGGCGTTGGGCTGCATGGTCGGCGAGACGTACAGCCGGGGCATGGGCTGGCGGGCCTCGGTGGAGAGCTGGCGCACGATCCGGTAGAGGGTGGGCTGCTCGACCTCGCCCACCGGCCGGGCGCGCATGGCGGACAGGGCGATCCGGTCGGAGAAGAAGTAGGCGACGCCGTTGGTCCCCAGCGCGATCAGAACCGCGATCTGCACGCCCGCGCCGCCGCCCAGCCATGCCCCCACCGCGATGATCACCGCGGACAGTGCGCCGAGAAGGACCGCGGTACGCAGACCGTTGTGGTGCACTGCACCCCCCTTTCGGTTGATGCCGATTCACCAGTGACAACGTCTCCGGCCGGGCCGAACGTTCCCAGGGGTGTTCAGCCGGGGGCGGTGAACACCCCTGGCAGGAGGCCGAGCACCGCCTGCGGGGCGATCGAGAAGACCACCGCGACGGCTCCCGCCAGCACGATCGCCACACCTACCGGCGCCCACCGGGTACGGCTACCGCCCTCCGCGGGGGGAACGCCGGCGCTCTCGGCCACCGGGACCGGGGTGAAGATCCGTACGGCCCAGGCAAGGTAGTAGTAGAGCCCGATGACCGTGTTGACGGCCATGACCACGGCCAGCCAGCCCCCGCCTCCGTCGACGATCTCGCGGAACACCACGATCTTGGCGAACAGCCCGGCCAGTCCCGGTGGCAGGCCCGCGAGGCAGATCAGGAAGAAGGCCAGTGCCACTCCGGCCACCGGGTTGCGGAACGCCAGGCCCCGGTAGTCGTCCAGCTCGTTCCGGCCACCGCGTCGCGACACCAGCATGACCACCGCGAACGCGCCGAGATTCATCGCCGCGTAGAACACCAGGTAGGCGATCGAGGCGCTCACCGCCTCGTTGCTGCGGACTCCGAGGGGCGCCAGGATGTAGCCCGACTGGGCGACCGAGGACCAGGCGAGCAGGCGCACGGCATGGCGCTGGCGCAGGGCCAGCAGGTTGCCGACGGTCATCGTCAGCGCGGCGATGATCGCGACCAGCGGGGCCCAGACGGCGATCTGGCCCCGCAGCGCGGCGAACAGGATGAGGATCAGCCCGGCGAACCCGGCGGCCTTGGAGATCACCGAGAGCAGGGCGGCGACCGGGACCGGGGCGCCCTGGTAGACGTCACCCGCCCACGCGTGGAACGGGACTGCCGCGACCTTGAAGGCGAACCCGGCGAGCACCAGGACCATTGCCACAGTGAGCACCGGCGGCAGGTCGTAGACGATCTGGAGCGTGGAGGTGTAGGCCCCGGCGGCTACGGCCTGTCCTGCTCCGGAACCGGCCGCGGCCCCCGTGAGGGGCTCCCGCAGAACTTGGGCCAGCCGGTCGAGGTAGACGGTCCCGGTCATGCCGTACAGCAGGGAGACCCCGAAGAGCATCACCGCGGTGGAGACCACGGAGACGAGGAACAGCTTGACCGCCGCCTCCGAGCTCCGGCCGTCGTAGCGCCGCAGGGCCGTGAGCGCGAACACCGGCAGCGAGACCAGCTCCAGCGCGACCACGAGCATGACCAGGTCACGGGAGGCGGGCAGGGCGACCGCGCCGATCAGCGTGCACAGCAGCAGGAAGTACCACTCTCCGACGGGGACGTCTCCGGAGGAGAGCTCCGCCATCGACAGCAGCACCACGATGACTCCGGCGGCCAGTGCGAGACCCGCGAAGATCAACGTGAAGTCGTCGACCACGAACGAGCACAGCGCCGAGGAGTCTCCAGCCGGCCCACCCGGCCCTGACGCAAGGGTTCCGAGGTTCAGCGGACCGATGCCGGCCCTGGCGGGGCCGGGCAGCCCGGCGGGCACGCACAAGGTCCGCATCGGATCTCCGCCCCGCACCGCCTGCGCGACCACCACGGCCAGAGCTCCCAGCACTCCTGCCAGGGTGACCGCGCCGAGCGCGGGCCGGGCGTACGGCGCGCGGGGCAGGAAGACGTCCAGGAGCAGCACGAGCCCGGCGGTGAGCACGAGGACCAGCAGCGGCGCGACCGCGTAGTAGTCGATCGACTGGATCACGGCGCCCCCAGGAGGCTCTGGACCACCGGGTCGGTGACGAGGAGAAGCGTCTTCGGCCAGAGACCGAGCAGCAGGATCAGCGCGATCAGGGGCACCCAGGTGGCCAGCTCGTAACCGGTGACGTCCCGCATGCCCGCGATCCCGACGCCCGCCGCGGTCCGCGGCCGGCCGCCGCCTCTCCCGCCCACCTCGGTGAGCACCGGGGCGTGGACGGTCTCGACGGACCGGCCGTGGGTGACGCGGGAGAGCATGAGCAGGAAGTAGGCGGCGGTCAGGACGGTGCCGACACCTCCGGCGGCCATGAAGACCAGGTAGAGCGGGCGAGACAGCGCCGCGGCGGGCTCGAAGGCGCCGAGGAGGGGCAGCATCTCGCCCCAGAAACCCGCCAGGCCGGGCAGCCCGAGAGAGGCGACGCAGGCGAAGGTGAGCACGGAGCCGAGATGGGGCAGGCGCGACAGCATGCCGCCACCGAGTGCGGGCATGTCGGCGGTGCCGTAACGCTCCTTGACCGCCCCGACGACGAAGAACAGCAGGGCGGTGATCAGGCCGTGGGCGATGTTGCCGAACAGCGCGCCGTTGATCCCGACCGGGGTGAGCGTGGCCAGGCCCAGCAGGACGAAGCCCATGTGACCGATGGAGGAGTAGGCGATCATGCGTTTGAGGTCACGCTGGGCCAGGCAGGCGAGGGAGCCGTAGATGATGCCGATCACCGCGAAGGCGCCGAGCCAGGGGGCCACGGCCGAGGCGCCATGGGGCAGGATCGGGATGGCGATCCGGGCGAGGCCGTAGGTGCCCATCTTGAGCAGCACGCCCGCGAGGAGCACCGAGCCGACGGTGGGCGCCTCGGTGTGGGCGGCGGGCAGCCAGGTGTGCAGCGGCCACATGGGGGTCTTGACCGCCAGGCCGATGCCCACGGCGAGGAAGGCGAGGACCTGAACCGAGGGGGACATTCCCGATCCCCGGGCTCGGGCGAGGGCGGTCATGTCCAGGGTGCCGGTCTGTGCCCAGATGAGAAGGAGTCCGAGCAGGAGCACGACGGAGCCGAGCAGCGTGTAGAGGATGAACTTGGCCGCCGCCGCCCGGCGGGCAGGCCCGCCCCAGACGGCGATCACGAAGTACATCGGGATGAGGACGACCTCGAAGAACACGAAGAACAGCAGCAGGTCGAGCGCGAGGAACGTGCCGATCATGCCTACTTCGAGGACGAGCAGCGTGAACACCAGGGCCCGGGGCCGGTTGCCGCCCGGCTTGGGCCGCAGCAGCTGTCCCGGCCCGTCGGCACGGCCCCAGCACAGGTAGACGGAGCACAGGAAGGTCAGCAGCGTGGTCAGCACGACCAGTGGCAGCGAGATCCCGTCCACCCCGAGGTGGAACCTGAGGTCCAGCCCCGGGACCCAGGCCAGGTCGGTCGAGAACTGCACCCGGGCCGGGTCGCCGTAGTCGAACCCGGCGGCCAGCACCACGGACAGCGCGAACGTGACCCCGGACACGGCCAGGGCGTGCGTACGGAGCAACCGCCCCCTGGCCGCGCTGTCCGGTCCGAACGGTGCGAGCAGTACGGCCGCACCTGCCAGCGGCACCCCGAGAAGTGCGATCAACACCCAGTTCATGATCCGGCCACCTCACCCGGGGTCAGAGCCGTGAGCCGGCCACCGTACGCGCATGACGCGGCCGGGACCGCGTTCGCCGTCGCATCACCGCCGGGCAAGTCGGCGGACACCACGGGGGCGGCCGAGAACGGAGGGAGGGAACTCACCCGAAGATCACCGCCCCGACCGCGAGGAGGAGGACTCCGGCGAGCAGGCCGGTGATGTAGAGCTGGGCGTTGCCGTTCTGTGCCAGGCGCACCAGGCCCGCCAGTCTCACGGTCGCCCGGCCCGAGCCGCGCACCGCGCCGTCGACCACGCGGTCGTCGGCGCGGGCGACCATCTGGGCGAGGAGGAGCACGGGCCGGACGGACAGCACGGTGTAGAGGGAGTCGGCGTAGAAGGCCTGCTCGCAGGGGGCACGGAGGGGGCCGAGCACACGGGCCGGATCGGCTGAGGGGTCACTGCGCCACATCGTGTAGACCACACCGGCACCCAGCAGCGCCAGCCCGACGGTGAGAGCGGCCGTGCCCCAGTGGACGTCGGCGACGCCCACGGAGCCCAGGAAGAGGGCGGGGACGGCGAGGACGACGATCGGCCAGCGCATGACGGCCGGCACCTCGTGGGCGGTGCCCGGCCCCGGTCCGGGAAGGGCACCGGCGGAACGCTCCCCGAAGAAGGTCCGCAGCCATGCGCGGGTGGCGTAGGCGCCGGTCACCGCGACCGTGGCCAGCGCGCAGCCGTACAGCAGCAGGGCGGCCGCGTCGGTGAGCGGCCCGGCCGACAGGGCGCGCTCGATGGCCACCAGCACCTCGTCCTTGCTGAAGAAGCCGCTGGCCGGGGGCAGGCCCATCAGGGCGGCGAAACCGATCGTCATCGTGACGAAGGTGACGGGGAGCTCCCTGCGGAGTCCTCCCATCGCGCTCATCAGATTGGAGCCCACGGCATGGATCACCGCTCCGGCGCAGAGGAAGAGCAGGGCCTTGAAGGCGCCATGGGTGATCAGATGGAAGATCGCCGCGCTCTCGGATCCGGCGGCCAGGGCGCCGGCCATGTAGGCGAGCTGGCTGATCGTGGAGTAGGCGAGGACGCGTTTCAGGTCGTCCTGTGCCAGAGCGGCCAGGGCGGCGCCCAGCATGCCGAGCGCCGCGAGGACCGCGAGGACGTCCATGGTGGGGCCGGCACCGAGGAAGACGGGGTAGAGGCGGGCGACGGCGAAGATTCCGGCCGCGACCATGGTGGCCGCGTGGATGAGGGCGCTGATCGGAGTCGGACCGGCCATCGCGTCGGGGAGCCAGACGTGCAGCGGCACCTGCGCGCTCTTCCCGACGACTCCGGCGAGCAGCAGCAGGGTCGCGGCGACGATCGTGCCGGAGGACATCTGGGGCACCTTGACGATGACGTCGGCGATTTTGAAACTGCCGGCCGCCGTGCCGAGGACGAAGACGCCGAACAGGAAACCCACGTCGCCGAGCCGGGTGACCAGGAACGCCTTGACCGCCGCCCGCGAGTTGGCCCGCTCCTCCCACCAGTGCCCGATCAGCAGGTAGGAGCAGATGCCCATGATCTCCCAGCCGACGTAGAGGACGAGGAGGTCGGCCGCGTAGACGACCAGGAGCATGGCACTGGTGAACAGGCTGATGAACGCGCTGTAGGACGGGTAGCGCCGGTCACCGGCCAGATAGCCGATCGAGTAGATCTGCACGGCCAGCGCGACCACGGTGACCAGCACCGCGATCAAGGCGGAGAGGCCGTCGACGAGCAGTCCGACCGTGATCGGCACCGAGCCCGTGTCGATCACGTCGAGCGTTCCGGTGACGCCGGTGATCCCCAGCGGGCCCGCGGCGCCGGGAGGGGTGAACGGCTCACCCGGCCCCGCCCCGGTCCAGCCGGCGTAGGCCAGCCAGGCCGCGAGTGCCGTGGAGAGCGCGGTGGGCACGACCGCGATCCAGGCGGCCCGGCGGCCAGCGGCCACGTCGGCGGCTCCGCCCCGGAGGCCCCGGGGGAACCGGGATCCCAGCAGCCCGCAGGCCGCCGCGAGGAACGGCAGCAGGATGGCGAGCGCGGCGACGATGATCATGGCGTCTCACCTGACCTGACGGCCGTTCCGGGCGCGGATCGGCCCTGGCCGGCGACGGGGGGCTCGGCGAGGGACGGGTCCCGGGCCGGTCCCTCGGACTGGGCTTGAGCGGTGCCGGAGTCAGAGGGCTCGGCCAGGCCGCGGAGGCGGTCGAGGTCCACGGTCTGGCGGTTGCGGTAGAGCGCGAGGACGATCGCGAGACCGAGACCGACCTCGGCGGCGGCGATCACGATGACGAACAGCGTGAGGACCTGACCGCCGTGCAACCGGTCACGCAGCCACACATCGAACGCGACCAGGTTGAGGTTGACCGCGTTGAGCATGAGCTCGACGGACATCAGGATGAGGATCGTGTTGCGGCGGGCGAGCACGCCGTACACCCCGATGGAGAACAGCAGCGCAGAGACGACGGCCGGATAGACGATGTGCAACGTCAGTCCCTCCCACGGATGTCAGTGCGGGACAGGACGATGGCACCGATCAGTGCGGCGAGCAGGAGGACCGAGAGCGCCTCGAACGGGAGCACCCAGTTCCGGAAGATGCTGGAGCCGAGCTCCTTGGCCGAGCCGCCGCCGGATTCCAGCGGGGCGTAGGCCGTGCGGAAGCCGTCGACGACCACGGTGACCAGCACGACGGCGGTGGCGATCGCCACGACCGCGGCGGCCGGCCGGTTACGGCTGTCGAGGTCGGCGGTTCTGCCGATCGGGGCGCGGGTGAGCATGAGGCCGAACAGGAGCAGGGCCACGATCGCGCCGACGTAGATCAGGACCTGGACCCAGGCGACGAACTCAGCCGTCAGGACCAGGTAGCCCCCGGCGAGCGCGCCGAAGCAGACGACCAGCCAGAGGGCTGCGTGGACGAGCTGTTTGGTGGTCACCACCAGCAGCGCCGATCCGACGGCCACCGCGCCCAGCAGCAGGAAGACGATCTCCTGCCCGGTCGGTGACAGATAGGACGGCACTCCGGTCACGTCTCCTCCTCAGGCTCTTCGTTCGGATCCGTGGAGGAAGTCTGCTCCGGTTTTCCCACCGCCCGGGACACACCGCCCCCACCTGTGGATAACTTCTCGACAGACGGCCCGCCTGTGGATGAGTCGTCGTCCTTCCTGGGGAGGGCTCCCGGCGGCCGGATGGCCCGGACACCGGCGTGCCCCGCGCTCGGGGCGGCCCGGGTCGCGCCGGGGCCGGTGACCCCGGGACGGGGGCGGACGGGGCGGGAGTCCGCGGCCAGTTCCTTCGGGGGATCGGCGTTGGGCTCGTGGGCCGGAGGCGGGGGGACGGTCTGCGCCCAGGCGGCCAGTCTGTCCTTCTCGTGGAGGAGGTTACGGATGTCGCCCTCGGCGTACTCGAACTCCGGAGACCAGAACAGGGCGTCGAACGGGCAGACCTCGATGCAGATCCCGCAGTACATGCAGAGGGAGAAGTCGATCGCGAAGCGGTCGAGCATGTTGCGGGCACGGGGACGGCCGCCCTCGGGGGCGGGGAGGGTCTCCTTGTGGGAGTCGATGTAGATGCACCAGTCGGGACACTCGCGGGCGCAGAGCATGCACACCGTGCAGTTCTCCTCGACCAGGGCGATCACCCCCCGGCTCCGGGGGGGCAGGTCCGGTCGAACGTCGGGGTACTGCTGGGTCACCGATCTGCTCAGCATGTGGCGAAGGGTGACGGAGAGCCCCTTCACCAACCCCACTCCTGGTATCCGTGCCACAACTCAACATCATGGCGCATAGGGGTTCACTCGGGAATCCGGTGGCCCGGTAGAAGCGGCTCCCGGCCCCTCCCGGCCGCCCGCCGCAGTTATCCACAGCCGTTATCCACAGTCTGTGTGTTCGATAACCGGTCCACAGCCGCCGACATCACTCCGGGGATCGTCAATCAGCTCACCCCGCGAGAACTTTGACGACCCCCGTCAGCGCGAGCTGGACCAGTGCCAGCGGCACCAGGCCTACCCAGGCGAGTTTCTGGAGCTGGTCCTCGCGGAGCCGGGGGAAGCTCACCCGGACCCAGATCACCACGAACACCAGGATGAACACCTTGATGAGCATCCACAGGGGCCCGGGCAGGAAGGGTCCGTGCCAGCCGCCCAGGAACAGCACGCTGGTGAGCGCGGAGATAACGATGATCCCGGCGTACTCGGCCAGCATGAACAGGGCGAACCTGATCCCGGTGTATTCGGTAATCGGGCCCATGATGATCTCGGAGTCCGCGATCGGCATGTCGAACGGCGGGCGGCGCAGCTCGGCGAGCCCCGCCACGAAGAAGATCACGCCGCCGATCGCCTGCCAGGGCAGCCACCACCACTGCCAGGCCTCCACGATCCCCGGCAGGGAGAGGGTTCCCGCGGCCATCGCGACGCTGGAGGCCGCCAGGACCAGCGGCAGCTCGTAGGACATGAGCTGGGCCGCCGAGCGTATGCCGCCGAGGACCGAGTACTTGTTCCCCGACGACCACCCGGCCATGATCGCGCCGAGCACACCGACTCCCATCACGGCCAGGACGAAGAACAGCCCGGCGTCCAGGTCCGCCCCGACCAGGCCCGGTCCGATCGGGATGACGGCCATCACCACGAGATAGGGGATCAGGGCCACCCCGGGTGCCAGGGCGAAGACCCGGCGGTCGGCGGCGGCCGGGACCACGTCCTCCTTCTGGACGAACTTGACCCCGTCCGCGATGAGCTGCGCCCAGCCGTGGAAACCCCCGGCGTACATCGGGCCGAGGCGCGCCTGCATGTGCGCCATGACCTTGTGCTCGGTCTGCCCGGCGACCAGCGGCAGCACGAGGAAGACCACGACGATCCCAACGAGCCGGACAGCGACGTCGAGCACCTCAGCCATCACGCCCTCCAACCGTCGAGCACCTCAGCCATCACGTCCCCAGTCGGCGGGCACGCCGGGCGGGAGGGTCTTGCGGCGGCTCGGCGAGCCGTGATCGGACTCGCCGGGCTCCTTGGCCCCCGGCCAGGCCTTGGCGACCCGCGCGGCCAGCACGAAGTCCTTGCGCAGCGGGAAGCCCTCGAAGCCGTCGGGCAGCAGCAGCGGGACCAGGTTCGGGTGACCCTCGAAGATCACACCGAACATCTCGAAGGTCTCGCGCTCGTGCCAGTCGGCGCCCCGGAAGACACCGACCGCGCTGGGCAGGCGGGGGTCGGCGCGGGGAACCCGGGTGCGCAGCAGCAGGTGCCCGTGCGTGTCGGGATCGAACACGTGGGCGACCACCGAGAACCCGTCCGGCGGGTCGTCCACCGCGGTCAGCCAGTCGAAGAACTCGTATCCTCCGGAACGGGCGAACTCCAGCAGGTCGATCCAGTCGCCGGGCTGGACGTCCACCGTGATCTCGCCGAACGACTCCGACACCTGGGCGCGCGTGCCGTACCGCTCCTGGATGGCGACGGCGGTGCCGTGCCCCTCGCCGCTGCTCATACGCTCAGCTCCTCGTGGGGTCAGACATAGCGGTCGCTCAGGTTCTCGGCGGCGATCTTCTCCTGGAGCATCATGATGCCGTGGAGCAGCGCCTCGGGCCGGGGCGGGCAGCCGGGGACGTAGACGTCCACCGGGATGATCTGGTCGACGCCCTTGGTGACGCAGTAGGAGTCCCAGTACGGGCCGCCGGAGTTGGAGCAGGCGCCGAAGGAGATCACGTACTTGGGGTCGGGCATCTGCTCGTAGAGCCGCTTGACCGCGGGGGCCATCTTGTCGGTCACCGTGCCTGAGACGATCATCAGATCGGCCTGCCGGGGACCGTTGGCGAACGGAATGACCCCGAACCTGATGAAGTCGTGCCGGCTCATCGAGGTCGCGATGAACTCGATGGCACAGCAGGCCAGGCCGAAGTTGAACGCCCAGAGCGAGTAGCGCCGTCCCCAGTTGAGGATGAAGCGCATGGGTCTGGGGGCCAGCCGGGAGACCGGCCCCACGGTGGGCATCGGAAGGTCTGCCATGACACCCATTCTCCTTCAGCGTCGATGATGCCGCTCGCCCGGCCGACCTGTTCTCAGGTCCAGGTGAGCACGTCAGGTCCAGGTGAGCACGCGCTTGCGCCAGGCGTACAGGATCCCGAGCGCGATGAAGCCCAGGAAGACGAACATCTCCACCAGGGTGGTCATCCCGAAGCCGGGGGCGGCGAAGACCATCGCCCACGGGAAGAGGAAGACCGCGTCCACCGCGAACACCACGTAGAGATAGGTGAAGACGTAGTAACGGATCTGGGACTGTGCCCAGTCGTCACCGACCGGGTCGACGCCGCACTCGTAGGTCAGCAGCTTCTCGGGAGTCGGGCGGTGGGGGCGGAGCAGCCGGTTGACGGACAGCGCCCCCGCGACGATCACCAGCCCGATCGCGAACAGCGTGAGGACCAGCCCGTAGGAGCTGAAATACCCGCTCATGGATCCTCCCCGAGAGCTCCGCCGGACGGAGTCCTCTCCCCCTCACCTATAGCAGTATCCGGCGTCGCCGTCACTTGGCGAAGCAGTTGCACCCTCACGGTCCAAACCTCTTCCCGATTAACCCCAAAACCCGGCAAAAGCTAACAAATCACGTTTACTGTGTCATTCATGCCCAAACTGCGATTCGTCGGAGGAATCGCGCTGGTTGCCGCCACCGCAACGGGGTGTGGTCTGACCGCCCTCTCCCCTCTCGCGAAACACCCCCTCCCCTCCGAACCCACGATGATCAACTACGTGGACCCGTCGCGGGTCCACGGGCTGAGCGTCCTGGAAGTGAGCGGAGGTGACTCCGGGGACCGGCGCGTGTACGCCTCCTACCCCTCGGTCGACGACGCCCCCCGCCTCACGGAGAAGCTCCACCGGACGATCATCGAGGATCTCGACCGGTTCGGCAGGGACCCCTCCACGAGCACCGCCCGCTCCCATCCCGAGTTCAACGTGGACTGGCAGCTCACCGCCGCGTCCGGCCAGGTGATCGGTGTCCGGCTCCGCATCGGCCAGACCCTCGGATCCGGCTGGTCCGAGGCCCGCACCACTGTCTGGTACGACCGGGTGAACAGGCGCGCCCTGGACTCCAGCGCCCTCCTCAAGGGCAGATCCGAGCTGGTCGAACTGGCCCGGCTCGTCCGGCAGAAGCTGACCGACCGGGGGCCGAGAGTGAACCCGCAGGCGGTCAGACCGGATGCGAAACTGTTCGACTCCCTCAGCTTCAACCCGCGCGGCGACCTCGTCGTGGAGTTCGACGACTACCAGGTGGGGGAGGGATCCCTCGGCCGGGTGGCGGTGGCCGTACCCGCCTCCGAGGCGAAGCCGCTGCTGTCGGAGACGGGGTTGCGCGCGCAGCAGGCGGCCTCGGCGACGGCGGAGGAACCGTCGATGGAGTCGATCGAGTCCATCAGGACGGCGGACACGACCAAGCTTCCGGCGCAGAGCTCCAAAGCGGGCAGCGTGGACTGCGCCAAGGCCAAGTGCATCGCGCTGACCTACGACGACGGGCCGGGCCCGGACACCGGACGGCTGCTGGACATCCTCGCCCGCAAGGGTGCCAGGGCGACCTTCTTCACCGTCGGCTCCAACGTCTCCACCCGCCCCGAGCTGCTCCGGCGGATGCGACAGGAGGGGCACCTGGTGGCCAACCACACCTGGTCCCATCGCGACCTGACCACCCTGCCCGCCAACCGGATCTTCGACCAGCTCAACCGCGACCAGTACGCGATCACCCAGGCGATCTGGCAGGTTCCCACGCTGATGCGCCCGCCGTACGGCGCGAGCAACGCCCAGGTCGCCTCCGTGGCGCGCCGGCTGGGCCTGTCGGTGGTCCGGTGGAACGTGGACCCCAAGGATCTGGGCACCTCCGACCCCAGGGTCATCGCCGACCGGGCCGTCTCGGAAGCCAGGCCGGGAGCGATCGTCCTCATGCACGACGTCCACGGCTCGACCGTCGACGCGGCCCCCGAGATCCTGCGGCGCCTGGCGGAGAAGGGGTACACCTTCGTCACCGTCCCCGAACTGTACGGCTCGCGCGGCATGCAGCCCGGCAGGACATATGATTCCGCCGCGTCCGGTGACAACACGGGTGTGTCCGGCGGTTTCACCCGCGCACTGGAGAAGCAGTCAATGCCATAACCTGCAGCTATGGGCACATAGCCGCAGGCGATGAGCCCTGATCTCGGACGAGACATATAGTTGGGCATCGTGACGCCAACTGTCCTCTTCGGCCGCCTGCATGTGGACCTGTGCCGGCTCGCTGCCGGGCTGTGTCGGGCCGGCCGCTCACGATCATGACCCCCGTAGGCCGGGTCGCCCGGCCGCACGCGCGACGCCCGCGCTCAGACTCCGGCTCCGCGGCCGCCGAGAATGTGCAACGTAGTCGCATTCCTCCACCGAGTGAGACGCAGAAAATTACGCGCCACTCCGAAGGATCCGGCAACGCGAGACATTACGCGTCACTCCAAGGGATCTAGCATGGAACTAACAACGCGCAACCAGCAACGGCGCCCTATCGCGTCGAGGAGGACCGAGCTGTGACCAAGCAGGTTCAGCAACTCGATCGCGTGATCATCCGGTTCGCCGGAGACTCCGGCGATGGCATGCAGCTGACCGGTGATCGCTTCACCGCGGGAACCGCCGAGTTCGGCAACGACCTGTCGACCCTTCCCAACTTCCCCGCGGAGATCCGCGCCCCCGCAGGGACCCTGCCGGGCGTGTCGAGCTTCCAGCTGCACTTCGCCGACCATGACATCCTCACGCCGGGCGACGCCCCGAACGTGCTGGTCGCGATGAACCCCGCCGCGCTGAAGGCCAACCTCGGCGACCTGCCGCGAGGGGCCGACATCATCGCCAACACCGACGAGTTCACCAAGCGCAGCCTGCAGAAGGTGGGCTACGACGGCAACCCCCTGGAGGACGACTCGCTCGCCGCGTGGCGCGTCCACCCGGTGCCGCTGACCTCGCTGACGGTCAAGGCGCTCGAAGGCTTCGCGCTGTCGAAGAAGGACGCCGAGCGCTCCAAGAACATGTTCGCCCTCGGGCTGCTGAGCTGGCTCTACCACCGGCCGACCGAGGCGACGATCCAGTTCCTGGAGAACAAGTTCGCCAAGAAGCCCGACATCGCCAAGGCGAACATCGCGGCCTTCCAGGCGGGCTGGAACTACGGGGAGACCACCGAGTCCTTCTCGGTCTCCTACGAGGTCAAGCCGGCCCAGCTGCCCCCCGGCGTCTACCGCAACATCTCCGGCAACCAGGCCCTCGCCTACGGCCTGATCGCCGCCTCCGTGCAGTCGAAGCTGCCGCTGTTCCTCGGCTCCTACCCGATCACCCCGGCCAGCGACATCCTGCACGAGCTGTCCAGGCACAAGCGGTTCGGCATCCGCACCTTCCAGGCCGAGGACGAGATCGCCGGCGTCGGCGCGGCGCTCGGCGCCGCCTTCGGCGGGGCGCTCGGCGTCACCACGACCTCCGGCCCCGGTGTGGCGCTGAAGGCCGAGACCGTCGGCCTGGCGGTGACCACCGAGCTGCCGCTCATCGTGGTTGACGTGCAGCGCGCGGGGCCGAGCACCGGCATGCCCACCAAGACCGAGCAGACCGACCTCCTCATGGCCATGTTCGGCCGTAACGGTGAGTCGCCGCTGCCGATCGTGGCGCCGTCCACCCCGTCCGACTGCTTCGACGCGGCCATCGAGGCGGCCCGCCTCGCGGTGAAGTACCGCACGCCGGTCATGCTGCTGTCCGACGGCTACCTCGCCAACGGCTCCGAGCCGTGGAAGGTGCCCAGCGCGGCCGAGCTGCCGGACATCTCCGTCGAGTTCGCCACCGCGCCCAACGGCGAGGACGGCACGACCTTCCTGCCGTTCAAGCGTGACACCGAGACCCTGGCCCGTCCCTGGGCCATCCCGGGCACCGCGGGGCTGGAGCACCGGATCGGCGGCATCGAGAAGGCCGAGAACACCGGCAACATCTCCTACGACCCCGACAACCACGACCGGATGGTCCGGCTCCGTCAAGCCAAGATCGACGGGATCGCCCAGGACATCCCGCCGCTGGAGGTCGACGACTCCGATGGCGACGCCCGGGTGCTGGTCCTGGGGTGGGGCTCCACCTACGGTCCGATCGCGGCGGCCGTACGGCGGATCAGGAAGTCGGGCGGCAAGGTCGCCCAGGCCCATCTGCGGCACCTCAACCCGCTTCCGGCCAACACGGGCGAGGTCCTGCGGGCCTACGACAAGGTGTTGCTCCCCGAGATCAACCTCGGCCAGCTCGCGCTGCTGCTCCGCGCCCGTTTCCTGGTCGACATCATCAGCTACAACCGCGTGCGCGGACTTCCGTTCAAGGCCGAGGAGCTGGCCGGCGTGATCCAGGACGTGATCGACAGTGAGTGACCTCATCAGCAACGGCAGGGGCCTGTCCCTGGTCCCCAAGTCCGACGTCAAACTGGGCATGAAGGACTTCAAGTCCGACCAGGAGGTCCGCTGGTGCCCGGGCTGCGGTGACTACGCGATCCTGGCCGCGGTCCAGTCCTTCGTTCCCGAGCTCGGTCTCAAGCGCGAGAACATGGTGTTCGTCTCGGGCATCGGCTGCTCCTCCCGGTTCCCGTACTACATGGACACCTACGGTTTCCACTCGATCCACGGCCGCGCCCCGGCGATCGCGACCGGGCTGGCCGCCTCGCGTCCCGACCTGTCGGTGTGGGTGATCACCGGTGACGGCGACGCGCTGTCCATCGGCGGCAACCACCTGATCCACGCGCTGCGCCGTAACGTCAACCTGAACATCCTGCTGTTCAACAACAGGATCTACGGCCTGACCAAGGGCCAGTACTCGCCCACCTCCGAGGTCGGCAAGGTCACCAAGTCCACCCCGATGGGCTCGCTGGACAGGCCGTTCAACCCGATCTCGCTGGCGATCGGCGCCGAGGCCTCCTTCGTGGCCCGGACCATCGACTCCGACCGCAAGCACCTGCAGTCGGTGCTGCGCGAGGCCGCCGAGCACAAGGGCACCTCCCTGGTCGAGATCTACCAGAACTGCAACATCTTCAACGACAACGCCTTCGAGCAGTTGAAGGACCCGGAGCAGCGTGACGACATCACGCTGCGCCTGGAGCACGGCCAGCCGATCGTCTCGGCCTCCAAGGCGGTACGGCGCGCGGCCGACGGCGGCATCGAGGTCGTTCCGCGGTCCGCGGTGAGCGAGGACGAGATCCTCGTCCACGACGTCCACCGCGCCGACCCGTCCCTGGCCTTCGCCCTGTCCCGGCTGGACGAGCCCGCCTTCGAGCACGTCCCGATCGGGGTCTTCCGGAGCGTGGAGCGTCCGTCCTACGACGAGCTGATGGCCGCGCAGCTGGAGGAGGCCGCCGGTGAGCGCGGCAGGGGCGACCTGGACGAGCTGCTGCTCGCCGGAGACACCTGGCGCATCGGCTGACACGCCGGGACAACCGCCGGGCCGTTGATGTGAACGGCCGCGTAGCCGGAGCCTGCGACAGGGGACCCGCCGGAAGGCGGGTCCCCTGTCGTTTCCGTAGAGCGCCTGACCTGCCGCTCCCGGAGGCCCGGTCCGGCGGGTACCTCGCCGGCCGAAGATCCACGTCGCATGTCAACCATCGTGCGGCCTCAACCGTCCTCCCCTCCGGCGACACATGCGCTGACCCGCCTCAGAGCCGAGGAGAGACACATGTCCCAGCCCCCGGCAATGGGAGACCCGTCAACACCGGCACCGGCCCGCCCGGCCTGGAACGGCGGGCGAGCGCTGGTGACGGGTGCCACCGGATTCATCGGGTCCCACCTGGTCAGGCGGCTGAGCTCACTCGGCGCCGAGGTTCACGCGGTGAGTCGCCGTCTCCAGAAGGCGGATCACACCGAGATCTGGCATGCCGCCGACCTCCGCGACGCGGACTCGACCGCGGAACTGATCACAGCGGTGCGCCCGGACGTGGTGTTCCACCTCGCCAGCGAGGTGGACGGCGCCAGAGATATCCGGATCGTCCGGCGAGTGCTGGAGAACAACCTGACAAGCACGGTCAACGTGCTGACGGCCACCGCGGAGGCGCCGCACCCCATCAAGGTGATACTCAGCGGCTCCAGTGAGGAGCCCCGGCCGGGAAACGGCCACGCTCCCCCACCCTCCCCCTATGCGATGGCCAAATGGGCGGCCACGGAGTACGCGCGGCTCTTCCAGCGGCTGTGGAACGCACCACTCACCATCCTGCGGCCCACGATGGTCTACGGTCCCGGCCAGCGGGACACGAGAAAGCTGGTGCCCTACGTGACGCTCGCCCTGCTCCGCGGCGAGGAGCCCAACCTCACCAGTGGGGCCAAGCTCGTCGACTGGGTCTACGTCGAGGACGTGGTCGACGCGTTCATCGCGGCGCACGAGACCGGCAACGCGACCGGTCAGATCTTCGACATCGGCACCGGCACGGAGACGGCCGTCAAGGACACGGTCGAGATGCTCTTCCAGACCGTCGGCACGCCGCTGCGACCCCGCTTCGGGACGGTCGCGGATCGCCCGCTGGACATCCCCCAGGCCGCCGACCTCGGCCCCGCCGCCGAGGTGCTCGGCTGGCGTCCGACCGTTGATCTGCAGGAGGGCCTGCGACGGACCGTGGCGTGGTACCTGGAACATCGCCGGTGACAGCGGGTGACCTCCGAAACGGACCGGTAATGAAACCGGCTCAGAGGACGATGCCCAACTGTGACAATCACGTACTCGAATCCCGGTTTCAGCGATGACGAGCGACGTTCCCATCTCTACGACGGCCAGGTCTTTCTCTATCCCGCTCGCCCCGAGTCACGGGCTCTGATCGAGTTCGCACAGGAGCTGATCAGGAAGGCGTTCGGCGCTCTTGACCCGGAGACCGCGCAGCATGATCTGTCGGTCCAGAAGTTCGCCGCCATCCTGTCCGAGCTCAAACCGCGGTTCATTCACCATCCCCGGGCGAAGGAACTGCTGCAGGCGTTGCTCGGCTCTTTCGGCTGCGACGCGGAGAAGACCTACTTCGACGTCCCCCGGATGCGCTCCTCCACTTCTGACAACTACCTCACCAGCGGCATCGCCTACGCCTTCCACCCGCACCGCGACACCTGGTACTCCGCACCGCTCTCCCAGGTGAACTGGTGGATTCCGATCTTCGAAGTGGTCCCGGAGAACGTGATGACCTTCCACCCGCGCTACTGGGACAGTCCGGTGAAGAACGGTTCCCACCGCTACGACTACTACGAGTGGAACCGCACCAGCCGGTTCAACGCGGCGCAGCACATCGGCAAGGACACCAGAGAACAGCCCAGGCCCGAAGAGCCCATCGAGCTGGAGCCCCGGGTGACCCTGGTGCCGGAGCCGGGCGGAGTGATGATCTTCTCTGGCAACCAGCTCCACTCGTCGGTGCCGAACACCTCGGGCAAGACCCGCTTCAGCATCGACTTCCGTACCGTCCACCTGGACGATGTGATCGCCAGGCGCGAGGCCCCCAACGTCGACTGCGCGTGCACCGGCACCACGCTCCGCGACTTCCTGCGCGTATCCGACCTGGAACGGATGCCCGAGGACGTGGCGCTGGCGTACGAGGGCGGGAGTTGATGCACGCGATCTCCAAGAACGTCGTCAACCTCACGGTTCACGGCATCGGCCCGACCGCCAGGGAGCTGGATCCCGGTGAGGACGCCACGTGGGTGGGCGTCGAGCAGTTCGAGCAGGTGCTGGACGCGGTGGTCGGCCGGGACGACGTCCGGATCACCTTCGACGACGGCAACACGTCGGACGTGGAGATCGCCCTGCCCCGGCTGCTCGAACGCGGCCTCACCGCGGAGTTCTTCGTGCTGGCCGGTCTTCTCGGCGAGCCGGGCAGGCTGGACGCGGACGGTGTCCGGGAGCTGGTGGCGGCGGGCATGCTGGTCGGCTCGCACGGCTGGGCACACCGCGACTGGCGGCGGCTGGACGAGAGCCAGGCGGACGAGGAGATCGCCGGCGCCCACCGGCTCCTCACCGAGCTCACCGGGCGGCGGGTATCGAGAGTGGCCATCCCCTTCGGCTCCTACGACAGGCACGTGCTCAGCAGGCTGAGGCGGGCGGAGGTGACCCGCGCCTACACCAGCGACGGCGGCCACGCCCGGCCGGGCTCCTGGCTGCAGCCGCGCAACAGCCTGCGCCACGACATCGACGCCACGTGGGCCCCTCGGGTCATGGACGGAACTCCGTCACTGCCGCTCCGTACGCGCCGGGTCGCCGCGCGCGCGTTCAAGCGCGTCCGAGGCTGAGCGCGGGATGTGGAACGTGGTAACGCCACCGTCGCACCCGGCGATGACGAATATATGACGCCTGGTGCCCCCCGGATCGCCGTAGTGATCGTCACCTACAACAGCGCGGAGGTACTCGAAGGTTGTCTCCATTCCCTTGCCGAGGGCGCGCGAGGCGTGCGCCTCGCCAAGGTCGTCGTGGCCGACAACGCCTCGAAGGACGACTCCCTCGGGATCGCCGGGAAGGCGTCCGGCCTTCCGCTCCAGACCGTCCAGCTCGGCCGGAACGCCGGTTACGCGGCGGCGGTCAACGCGGGTGTCGAGGCGCTGGACATCCAGGAGCTCGACGCGGTGTTCGTGATCAACCCCGACTGCAGGTTGCGGCCGGGCGCGCTCGCCCCGCTCGCCGGCGCCTTGGGCCGGCCGGGGCGCGGCATCGCCGTACCACGCCTGATCAACCCGGACGGCAGCCTGCAGCCCTCCCTTCGCAGGACGCCCACCGTGCGCCGGGCGCTGGTGGAGGCGGTGATCGGCGGAGGTCTCGCCGGCCGGATCGGCACTCTCGGCGAGCTGGTCACCGACCCCGGGGAGTACGAACGGCCTGGCGCCGCGGCGTGGGCGACCGGCGCGGCCATGCTCGTCTCCACCGAGGTCATCAGGGAGATCGGCCCCTGGGACGAGTCCTTCCTGCTCTACAGCGAGGAGACCGAGTTCGCGCTCCGTGCCGCCGACCACGGCTGGGCGCTCTGGTACGAACCGGCGTCGGTGGTCGAGCACATCGGCGGCGACTCGGGCGTCAACCCGACTCTCGCCGCGCTGCTCATCGTCAACAAGGTGAAGCTGTTCCGCCGCCGGCGGAGCACACCGGCCGCGTCCGTCTACTACCTCGCGGTCGTCCTCGGCGAGGGCGTGCGGGCGCTGGCGGGACGCCGTACGTCAAGAGCGTCGGTCGTGGCTCTGCTCAGGCCGTCGCGACGGCTTCAGAAGCTCGCGGACTGACCCGGCTGCCGATGGGGGGAACGACGATGAGCATGCCCGCGAGCGAGGAGCCCGACGGGCCGGACGCCTCCGGGCCCTCCCGGCCCGTGACGGCCCGGAGGGAACGGACAGCGCGGACGGTGCAGACGGTGCGGACGGTGGGGTTCGGCGCGCTCGCCGCGGAGGAGCTGGACGCCTGGCACCTGTTGCGGGCGGCCAACCCCCTGCTGGACAGCCCCTACTTCCATCCCGGCTTCGCCGCGGCCGTGCACGCCAGCGGCCGCGAGGTGCGCGTCGCCGTGGGCAGGGACCGGGCGGGTGACGTCTGTGCCCTGCTGCCCCATCACCGCGAGCGATCGCTGATCAGGCCCGCGGGCTGGCCGGCGGCGGACTTCCAGGGGCCCGTGCTCGCCCTCGGTTCCTCCTTCCCTCCGCTGGCGCTGCTCACCGGCGGAGTGCGCGGCTTCGCGTTCGACCATCTGGTCGAGAGCTGTGCGGACTTCGAGCCCTGGGTGGAGTCCCGGCGCCCGTCACCGTTCCTGGACGTCTCCGGCGGCCTGGAGGGATACCTGGGCCGGGCGTCGCGGAGCGGTAAGGACAACATGGGGCAGGCACGTCGGCGCGCCGCGAAGGCCGAACGGACCCATGGCACGGTGCGGTTCGTCGCCGACACGGTCGACGCGGAGGTCCTGGACCGGGTGGTCGAGCTCAAACGCGCACAGTACGCCGCCACAGGTGCCAAGGACTATTTCGCCGAATCGGACCGCCGTAATCTGTTAACCCGGCTGCTTCACACCCGCGATTCCTCATTCGGGGGTATTTTGTCCACTTTGCATGCCGGACCCCATATGGTTGCGGCACATTTCGGAATACGTTCGGAAAATGTCCTGCACTGGTGGTTCCCGGTCTACGATCCGGCCTTCGCCGGCCTCGCCCCCGGATGGATGCTGCTGCGCGAGCTCGCCGCGGCGGCGCCGGTCCTCGGTATCGCGCGCATCGACCTCGGACGGGGAGACGACGAGTACAAACGGCGTGCCAAGACCGGCGAGACCCTGGTGTGCCAGGGGATCGTGACCCGGAGTCCGTCCCGGCAGGCGTTGCGGCGGGCACGGAACTCCATGGTGACCATGGCGAAATCATCCACACTCGGCCCCAGCCTGCGGAATATTGTGCGAAAACTCCGCACCTTCAAACAATAATCGCGCCCGGTCCGCCGGGTGACCACTTCTCGAAATCGTAACGATCGAAAGAAATCATCCGACTAACGGGTGAGTCGGGCGAGGCTTAGCGAAACGCCTCCGGCCCCGCAACCAGCCGGCAAGTGACGCGATGGAGGCAGCGCACATGAGAATCAGCGTGTTCGGGCTCGGCTATGTCGGTTGCGTCTCCGCGGCCTGCCTCGCGGCCAGCGGCCACGAGGTTGTCGGGGTCGACGTCAATCCCACGAAAATCGACCTCATCTCCCGCGGCCAGGCACCCCTCGTTGAGGAGCGGATCGGCGAGTTGACCGCCGAGGTCGTCCGGAGCGGTGCCCTGCGGGCCACCACCGACGTCGCCGAAGCGATCAACGCCACCGAGATCTCGCTGATCTGCGTGGGCACGCCATCCGCGCCGAACGGCAGCCTCTCCACCATCCACCTGGAGCGGGTGGCCGAACAGATCGGCCAGGCGCTGGCCGGCAAGAACGGCCGGCACACGGTCGTCTTCCGCAGCACCATGCTCCCCGGCACCTGCTCCGACCTGCTCGTCCCGATTCTCGAACGGACATCGGGGCTACGGGCCGGGACCGGCTTCGGCGTGGCGGTCAACCCGGAGTTCCTGCGCGAGGGCACCAGTGTGCGTGACTTCTTCGAGCCGCCCAAGACCGTCATCGGCGAGCTCGACACCGCGAGCGGCGACGCGGTCGCCGCCCTGTACGGCGGCATTCCCGGCGAGGTCTTCCGGGTTCCCGTGGCGGTCGCCGAGATGACCAAGTACGCCGACAACGCCTTCCACGGTCTGAAGATCAGCTTCGCCAACGAGATCGGGGCGATCTGCCAGGCGATCGGGCTGGACTCGCACCGGGTCATGGACGTCTTCCTTGCCGACCGCAAGCTCAACATCAGCCCGGCCTACCTCCGGCCGGGCTTCGCCTTCGGCGGCTCGTGCCTGCCCAAGGACCTCCGGGGGCTGGTCTACGCGGCCCGGCGGGCCGACGTGTCGGTGCCGCTGCTCTCGCATGTCCTGCCGTCCAACGAGGACCATCTGCGACGCGCCTTCGAACTGGTGACCGCGGCCGGCAGCCGCCGGATCGGGCTGTTCGGGCTGTCGTTCAAGCCCGGCACCGACGACCTGCGGGAGAGCCCGCTGGTGGAGCTGGCCGAACGTCTCCTCGGCAAGGGATACGACCTGCGCATCTACGACGCCAATGTCTCCCTGTCCCGCCTGATGGGGGCGAACCGGGACTACATCGAGAGCAGGCTGCCGCACCTGGGCGACCTGCTGAGCAACTCCGCCGACGACGTGCTCTCGCACGCCGACGTGTGCGTCGTCGGCTGTAAGGACCCTGCCGTGCTGAGCGCGCTCGCCGGCGCGGGAGACCGTGTGATCATCGATCTCGTCCGCCTTCCCGACGCCGACACGCGCCGGGCACATTCTGGATACGTGGGCCTTGGCTGGTAAAGCACTCATTCTCGTCGAGAACCTCTCCGTACCGTTCGACCGGCGGGTGTGGCAGGAGAGCACCGCACTGCGCGACGCCGGCTGGGAGGTGCACGTCATCTGCCCCCGGGGCACCAAGCGGGACACCGAACCGTACGTCCAGACAGAAGGGGTGAAGATCTACCGCTACCCGCTGCGGGCGGCGACCGGTGGCCCGTTCGGCTACCTGCGGGAGTACGGCTCGGCACTCTGGCACACCTTCCGGCTCGCCCGGCGGATCGGTCCGGTGGACGTCGTGCACGCGTGCAACCCTCCGGACCTGCTGTTCCTCGTGGCGAGAATGTTCAAGCGGCGTGGAGCGCGGTTCGTGTTCGACCAGCACGACCTGGTGCCCGAGCTCTACCTGTCCCGGTTCGACCGCGGCGAGGACTTTCTCTACCGCGCGGTGTGCCTGCTGGAGCGGCTCACCTACCGGGCGGCCGACGTGGTCATCGCGACCAACGAGAGCTACCGCGAGGTCGCGATCACCAGGGGCGGCAAGCAGCCCGGAGAGGTGTTCGTGGTGCGCAGCGCGCCGGCGGTCGAGCGGTTCCATCAGGTCACCGTCGAGGAGTCGATCAAACGGGGGAAGCCGCATCTGCTCTGCTATCTCGGCGTTATGGGGCCGCAGGACGGCGTGGACTACGCGCTGCGGTCGCTGGCCAGTCTCCGTGACGACCTGGGCCGGACGGACTGGCACGCGGTGTTCGTCGGCGCCGGCGACATCTTCGAGGACATGGTCGCCTTCTCCCGCGAGCTGGGCCTGTCGGACTCCGTCGAGTTCACCGGCAGGATCCCGGATGAGGACCTGCTCCGCTACCTGTCCGCGGCGGACGTCTGCCTGGCGCCTGACCCGTTCAACCCGCTCAACGACGTGTCCACCATGAACAAGATCATGGAGTACATGGCGATGGGCCGCCCGATCGTCTCCTTCGATCTCCGGGAGGCGCGGGTCTCGGCCGGAGACGCCGCGGTGTACGCACCGGCCAACGACGAGCCGGAGTTCGCCAAGCTGATCGCCCGGCTGCTCGACGATCCGCAGGAGCGCCACCGGATGGGCGAGGCCGGTAAGGCCCGCGTCACCGGCCCGCTGTCGTGGGAACGCTCCAGGGCCGCGCTCCTGGCCGCCTACGAGGCCGCCTGTTCCTGACGTCCACGTGAGAAGGGAGCACCTGCCATGAGCGTGCTCATCGAGACCGTCGCCGACACTGCCATGGCAGCCGCCGTCGGGCTGCCGGAAGGGCTGCGGCGGTCCTACAGATGGCTGCGCCGTACCACCGGCCAGCTACTGTTCGAGCGCCGGTACGGAGTACGGACCTCGGAGGTCGTGGGCCTTGAGGAGTTCGGGCTCGCACGGCAGGACAGGGTTTACTACTCGGCGGCGAACTGGCAGACCCTGCGACGCGCGCTGCCCCGGCGCGACGTCGGCGAGCACGACGTGTTCATCGACCTCGGCTCCGGCATGGGTCGCATGGTGCTGGAGGCGGCGGCCCGCTACCCGTTCAGGAAGGTGATCGGTGTCGAGCTGTCCGAGGAGCTCAACGACATAGCGCGGAAGAACATCGCGGACACCCGCCTCCGCCTGCGCTGTGAGGACGTCGACCTCGTCCAGTCGGACGTACTCGACTACGAGATCCCCGACGATGTCAGCGTGGTGTTCCTCAACAACCCCTTCCGGGGCGAGACCTTCGCCACCGCGATCGGGAAGCTGATCGCGACCGTGGACCGGAACCCGCGCGCGGTCACGGTGATCTACTTCAACCCGGTCGAAGAGGAGTTCCTGCTCCGCACCGGCCGGTTCCGGCACCTGCGCACGGTGAGACTGGGACGCAAGACCGGGCAGGACGGCCCGTTCGGCTCGGTCCGGGTATACGCGATCACCGAGCGGGCCGATGCCTGACCTCACCGACCGCGGGGGCGGCGGCCCGCTCCGCCGTACCGGCCGGACAGCCGTCGCCGGGACCGGCGCGGCGGCGGGCCCGCACGGGCTACCCCCCCGCCTGGGACCGGCTGCCGGTGTCGCCGCCCCACGCCACCTGGCCGCCACGCGAGGCCCGCACCCAGGTCAAGGCCCGGTCCATGAGCAGGACTGCGAGGTAGCAGCCCGCATCGAGCGGGCTCACCCTGCGCCTCGCCACGAGAGTGCCCAGCGAGCTCAGCCGCAGGCGCCCCTCGGCCGCGGACCGGCCCAGCTCGGCGAGCTGCCGGTTGCCCAGGCGCACCCGCACCCGCCGGTTCAGGTGCGCCGAGACGGTCCTCGCCGGGCGCACCAGCGACCGGGCATCGGGCACCACCATCCGCTCGTGAGGGGCGAAGCTGCCGTGCGCCCAGCCGTCGTCGGAGATCACGTCCGGCAGCGGGAAGACCCTGGCGTGCCCCTGTTCGGTGAGGACGTAGACCCCGACCCCGGCCAGCGCCCGGAACGGTGCGACCAGCTGGTCGTGCACCTTGTGCATGCGCCGGGCGATCCAGCCGACCCCGTCCAGATCCCAGGCCGGGACAGGAGCGCAGGCGAGCACGCCGGGCAGGCCGGCGGCGGCGACAAGCGCGCGCACCGACGCGGCGCTCAGCTCGACGTCGGCGTCCAGATAGACGCGGGGAAAGGTCCGGCAGGTCCCGTCGCCGAGCCGCAGCGCGTTGGCCTTACCCGGCACCGGCGTCTCCACCACGCGGACACCGGCCTGCCTGGCGACTTCCGCCGTACGGTCGGAACACGCGTTCGCCACCACCACCACGTCGAACTCGCCCGGCACCGTTCCCGCGAGCAGCCGCCGCAGACCGCTCGCCACGACGGCTTCCTCGTTGTGCGCGGGAACGACGACGCTGACAATCGGCTGCCGTCCACCCGGCCGTACAGGGCTCGGCGGAGCGTCCTCATCCGCAGCGCCGTTCACTCCGAACGCCTCCCGACCACCGTGAGAAAAGGCTGACGAGTTGAGAGTAGAACGAAGCGAAATCGACGGCGTGCTGTTGTTCGTACCGACGCCGCACCGTGACGACCGAGGGCTGTTCACCAGGACTTTCGACAGGGTCCTCGCCGAGGAGCACGGGCTGGACCCCGCGCTTTTCGCGCAGGACAGTCAGTCCCGCTCGCGGCGGGGAACGATCCGTGGAATGCACGGCCGCTCCGGCCGGGGTGAGGCCAAGCTGGTGCGCTGCGCGCGCGGAGCGGTGCACGACGTGCTGGTCGACGCCCGCCCCGGCTCACCCACCTTCGGCGAGCAGACCTCCGTGCTGCTCGACGACGAGACGTTCGTCACCCTCTACGTGCCGCCGGGACTGCTACACGGCTTTCAGGCCCTGACCGAACAGACCGACGTCTGCTATCGCATCGATCGGGAGCACGACCCCGCCGAGGACCTCTCCGTCCGCTACGACGATCCCGGGCTGGGAATCCGCTGGCCACTTCCCGTGTCGGCGATCAGTGAGCGGGACCTCTCCGCGGGATCATGGGCACAACTGCGGGATCGGCTCCGCCGTTCCGACGAGAGGGAGTGAACGACGATGCGATGGGTCAGTCTGTTCGCCGCCGTCTCGGCGGTCACCGCGGCGTTCCTGGCAGGATGCACGTCCTCTCCGGCCGAGAGCCCGACGAGCACGCCCACCGGTGCCACCGGCCGGTGCCCCGCGTATCCGACCCCGGCCTGCACCGGCGTGCCACCCGGCACCCGGCTGACCGTGAAGGCCCTCAACGAGGACGGCGCCGCCTACCGGGTGAGGACTCCGGGCACCGTGCTGGACGGCGTGCACATCAACGGCGACCTGCTGATCCACGCCGACAACGTCACTGTCAGGAACAGCCGGATCGACGGGATCGTGATCAACGCCGACGGGCCCCGGACCTTCCGGTTCACCATCACCGACTCCACCGTGGGACCCGCCCAGGGCTGCCTGACCCTTCCGGGCATCGGCCAGGACAAATACACCGCCACCCGGGTGCACATCCGCGGCCACGGCGACGGCTTCCGAGCCTCCGGCGACGACATCGTCATCCGGGACTCCTACGTCGACCTGTGCTCGAACCCGGGCGACCACTCCGACGGCATCCAGACCTACAACACCGGCAGAGGCCTCATTTTCGACCACAACACCGTCGACCAGCGCCACGCCAAGGACATCACCGCACCGATCTTCCTCACCGACAAGCAGATCGTCGACGCCGTCGTCACCAACAACCTCGTCATGGGCGGCACCTACAGCATCCAGCTTAGAAACGGACACGGCAAACTCGTCGTGCGCGGCAACAAGTTGGTCGACAGATCCTGGGTTTACGGACCGGTCGATTCTGAGTGCAAGGCGATCGACTGGGCGGACAACTGGCTGGTGACGATCGACGAGAACTACCGCATCACCTCGACCGTCGGCCCCCTGGCCTGCGTAGGCTGATCTCCTTATCTAATTCTCCCTGTTGTTGGCGTCTAGGGCGACATGCCACTTATGTCCGGAAAGCCGAGTAACGGCATAGCGGGAAAAGCATTTGCTTATAACACTTCTGGGCAATACTCACGAAACCAGTGCATCGCTATGACCTCAACCGCAACAATGGCCTCTGCGCGAGGACCAAAACGGACACATTGTCGAGCCGACCGCAAATCGGCGCGGAGGTCAGAGAAATGGCCAGTGCACACTCCCCCCGCCGTGGTGGAAATAGTGAAGGCGGATTACCCCGCCGCCGGCGGCCACGCTCGGGGCTGGTAGCAGTCCTGACCGTGGCCCTTGTGGCGGTATCCGTGCCCGCTGTCTGGTTCATCACCCGCAGCGACGTCACCATCGAACAGGTGGCCGCAGCCCAGCCCGTACCCGCCGCCGAGCCGCAGGAGCCCAAGGAGGCGAGCTTCTGGTCGCCGAGCACCGAGGTCAAGGCCTCATCGCGCTCCGACCGCGCGCCCGTCGAGCTGGGCATGCGCTTCACCGCCGCCCAGAGCGGCGTGGTGACAGGCGTCCGCTTCTACAAGGCCCGCGGCGACAAGGGCAGGCACACCGGCAGTCTGTGGAGCGCGAGCGGCAGACGGCTGGCGGGTGTCACATTCGCCGGAGAGAGCGCCTCGGGCTGGCAGGAGGCCCGCTTCGCCTCCCCGGTGCAGCTCAAGGCCAGGCAGCTCTACACGGTCTCCTACCACAGCGAAGACGGCAACTACGTGGGCAGCAAGGGCTTCGGCTCCACCCGGTCGGGTCCGCTGGCCACGACGTCCCGCAACGCGGGAGTTTTCGGGTACGGCGAGAGCGCCTTCCCCCGCAGGTGGAACCCCAAGGGCTACAACTACTGGGTGGACGTGATCTTCCGCTGGCACCACCACTCTCCGGCGCCCGAGCCCACAGAGTGGCCCGGACGACCGTCGGACCTGCCCACCGAGAGCTCGGGTGAGACTCCGGGCGCCACCCCCAGCCCGGGCCGGACGGCAGAGCCGGGCGCCACCCCCAGCCCGGGCCAGACCGCAGAGCCGGGCGCCACCCCGGACCCGGGCCGGACGGCAGAGCCGGACCCCGGCAAGACCGGCACTCCGGGCCCCGACCCGGTAGGGACCCGCGGCCCCAGCCCCTACCCCAGCACCACCAGGACCACCGGCCCCGGTCCCGTCCCGACCACGACCCACACGCCGAAGCCGACGCCGGCACCGGGACCGGCGCTGTCTCCCGAACCGGGCAACCACGGTTGCGCGGACTACCCGACCCCGGCCTGCACCGGCGTGCCATCCGGCACCAAGCTGCTCATGAAGGCCCTCAACGAGGACGGCGCCGCCTACCGGGTCACCACACCCGGAGCCGTGCTGGACGGCGTGCACATCAACGGCGACCTGCTGATCCACGCGGACGGCGTGACCATCACGGACAGCCAGATCGACGGAAGCGTCATCAACGCCGACGGGCCCCGGACCTTCCGGTTCACCATCACCGACTCCACCGTGGGACCCGCCCAGGGCTGCCTGACCCTTCCGGGCATCGGCCAGGACAAATACACCGCCACCCGGGTGCACATCCGCGGCCACGGCGACGGCTTCCGAGCCTCCGGCGACGACATCGTCATCCGGGACTCCTACGTCGACCTGTGCTCGAACCCGGGCGACCACTCCGACGGCATCCAGACCTACAACACCGGCAGAGGCCTCATTTTCGACCACAACACCGTCGACCAGCGCCACGCCAAGGACATCACCGCACCGATCTTCCTCACCGACAAGCAGATCGTCGACGCCGTCGTCACCAACAACCTCGTCATGGGCGGCACCTACAGCATCCAACTCAGAAACGGACACGGCAAACTCGTCGTGCGCGGCAACAAGTTGGTCGACGGATCCTGGGTTTACGGACCGGTCGAGGCCGACTGCGCCAGGATCGACTGGGCGGACAACTCGCTGGTGACGATCGACGAGAACTACCACATCACCTCGACCGTCGGCCCCCTGCCCTGCATGAGCTGACAGAGCCGGCCGTACCGGTAGAGCGCCGTACCGGTTGGCGGACCGGGCAGGGCGGGGCGGCTAACCGCCCGCCCTGCCCGGTCTGCGGATCAGGTCCCTGGCGGCGACGCCGACGCGGGCGCGCCAGGGAGCACTGGATTCGCGGGTCTGCCGGGCCGTCTCGGCCGCACCGCGCAGCAGCGATCCGGTGGCGCCGACCAGCAGGAACGACAGGCCGGTGACAGTGGCGAAGGACAGCAGGTCGAAGGTCGCCGCCCCGATCAGCGGGACCACCAGGCAGGCGGCGAGGGTGAGACCAAGGTCGCGGGTACCGGGATCGGTGCTCAGGTAACGGGCGCGGAGGCCCGAGTAGATCCCGCACACGAACAGCCCGATGACCGTCACGACACCGATCAGGCCGGTCTCCACAGCGGAGAGGAGGTACTGGTTGTCGAAGACCTGGTGCTTGGGCGCGTACCAGGTGCCGGCCCCGCGCCCCAGCCACGGGTGCTTGGCGATCTCGTAGCTGGCGACCGCGTAGTCGTGCGTACGGTAGCGGATGCTGTCGTCGGTGCCGGCGTTCGCGAACAGATCGTAGAACGTGTTGATGAGCCCCGGTGCCATGAACCTCATCACGATCAGGAACCCGACTGTGACGAGCAGTGTCTGGATCCGCCGTCGGGCAGGCCAGCCGAGGAACATCACCACGGCGACACCCATCAAGCTCAGCACCGCCGACCGGGAGACCGAGAACATCAGGCCCACCCCGATCAGACCTGAGCACACCCACCACCGCAGGGCCGGTCCGCCGCGCTCACGGGCCTGGAACCCGTAGTGGACGGCGATCGGGAGGATCATGGCGCTCACGACACCGAACTCGATGGGATGGCCGGTCGTCGCAGCAACCCGGCGGAAGTCGGATCTCGCACTGACGAACCCGTCCTCGGAGGTGTAGCGGAGCCCGGGAAGCTCCAGGTAGCGGGTGAGGTCGAGGTCGAACAGGAACTGGCAGGCTCCGATCACCGCGATCACCGCGCCCGCCACCACGACGGCCTTGAGGACGAAGTCCAGGCGCTCGGGACCGCGGACCCCGTCGCACACCATGAGCGCGAGTCCGGCCCCGGCCACCAGCAGGATCAGGGTGTGATCGGCGAGCTTGAGCTCGTCGGCGGGGAGGTAGCCGTAGGTGGCGTACCCGAAGGTGGCCACCATCGCGGTCACGAAGACGAACAGCGCGGTGCGCACGGGCGTGCGGCCCTTCGCCATCCCCAGAGTGAGCGTGAAGTGCGCGCACAGCCAGCAGAGGGTGGCGATGAGGGCGACGAGATCGGCCGGGGTGATCGACAGCGGCAGTACCCGGAAGACCAGGCGGGCAGGGACGATCATCAGGGCCGCGACGAAGAAGCAGACCAGGGTAGCGCCGTCGGCACGCTGACGGGCCGGGAGGGCGAGATCGGCCGGCACGGCCGTCATCAGCGTCTCACCGGATCGCCGGCGGGCAGGCGGCCGTTGGACGCGGATGCGTCCGGCGACGCCCTGCCCGCCTCCTCCGCGGTGGCGGGCGGGGCGTCGCCGGTACGGTCCCGCTCGTCGTCGCGGCGCCGGGCCCTGCGTGCCTGGCCGAAGCTCTCGGCTGCGAACGCGGCGCACAGGCTCACCACGGCACCGACGCCCACCGCTGCGGCGACGGCGCGCAGTTTCCGGCCGCGCTGCGCCTCCGGCGTGGTCGGCGGCACCGCCTCGTAGGTGGTGATGTAGGTCGCCCGGGGCGCTTTCACCACCTGCTGGCGGTCGAACAGCTCGCGCCTCGTCCGGGCGAGGACCCGGGTCACGATGTCCAGTGCCCCTTCCGCCGACGCGCTCTCACCCTCGACGAACAGGAAGGGGCCCGTGGCCAGCGACTCCAGGTTGCTACTACCGTTGGTGACCTTGAAGGAGGTGTCCCCGCCCTCCACCGCGCCGAGTTCGACCGCCATGTCCGGTGTCCCCATCACCGTGATGAGGATCGAGGCGGAGACGCTGAGCCCGTTGTCGAAATTGAGCATGGGGTTGGTCAGGCCGTTGGGGACGTCCGGGTTGCTCGGCAGGGTGCCACCTGTGGTCGGCGTGGTCAGGATGAGCACCGCGCTGGAGATGTAGGTGGTGGGAATCGTCGAGTAGATGCCCGCGGCTATGGCGAGGGACAGCGCGAACGTCGGCATGACGATGTACCAACGCCGGAACAGGACGAGGATCGTCCCCCAGAAGTCCATGCGCTCCCTCTCCGCACCGGACAGCGGTCAACCGGACCGAAGCCTGCTGGTGATCGTTGACCGTGCTACTTCTCGTGCTCGTCCAGGCCGCCGGCGCGCATGAACACGATGGTGTCCTTGCTCTGCTCCTTGCGGTGCGCCAACGGCTCCTCCTCGTCGTCGTCCATCAGGACGACGAACTGGACCGAGTCGTCGTGGAACGGTCCTTCCCCGGTCTCGTCTGTCCCCGGCACCGTAGGAACGGCCTTCGGGGGGTGTTCGACCACCGGCTCGCCACCACGGTCCGGACGGCTGAACCCCTCCGAGTCACGCGGGGCGGGCGGAGGGACGTCGCCGGCGGCCCTCCGGCGGCCTTCCCGGATCTGCGTCACGCCGTACGCGATGCTCAGACCGATGAAGAGGACGGAGAACAGTGCCGCGCCCGCGGCCATCAGTTTGGTGGAGATCTTGGCCTCGGGGGTGGACGAGGGCACCACGTCGACGACCGATATGAAGGTGGAGCGCGGGGCCTTGAGCGCCTGCTGACGGTTGGCCAGCTCCTTACGGATGCGCTGTTTCGCCTTGAGCACCACGTCCTGGGCCATGACAGCGGATCTACTCTGGACCTCAACATAGATGAACGGGCCGTTGGTGCTGATGCCCAGCAGATCCGGGTTGGTACGGCCGTCATTGATCGTGATCTGGGTGGGGCCGTTCTTCACCACGCCGAGATCGGCCGCGACCTCCGGAGTGTTCAGGGACAGGATGAGGATGCCCGCGGTGACGCGGAGGCCGTCACTGAACTGGAGCAGCGGGTTGGTCAGCCCGATCGGCCTGGTGGGGTCGGATGAGAGCGTTCCACCGGTGGCGGGGGTGGTCAGCACCATGGACGCGGTCGACACGTAGTACGTAGGCACCAGGAAAAAGACCAGGGCAGCGGTGCCGAGCGAGAGCAATATCAGCGGGGGGCCGATGAGTTTCCGTCTGGTGAGGCCGAAAATGGCTTTCCAGAAGTCCATAGGTCTCCGCCCCCTATTTGTGCCGGGGCACTGCCAACCCCCGAGGCAATCCAGTTACCAATCGAGAAACAGACACTTCCCGTTACATCGGACGGACAGGGAACCCAGACCGGCCAGCATCCTCTATGGGATGTTACGTCTGGCGACCATACAACGATAGACCCGTGGATAGCTTAAAAAAGGGCGGATACGAGGGCCTGTACCGGCCCGAGACGGGGGTTGATCGGATGACGTCCTCCGAAGAGGGCATCCGGGACGGCTCGCCCGATATTTCCACCCATGTTTCCGCGGAACGCGGCAGGCTCGCGGGGCTCGACGGGATCCGCGGCGTGGCGGCCCTTTTCGTCATGGTGCACCACTGCTGGCTGCTGTCCTTTCCGGGTTATCCGGCCGGCACCGGCCCGGGCTGGCTCGGCTGGCTCCTCTACGGGCACTTCGCGGTGGTCGTGTTCATCGTCCTGTCGGGCTTCTCGCTCGCCGTCTCCCCCGCCCGGTCGGGGTGGCGGCTCGGAGGCGTGCGCCGGTTCGCCCGGCGTCGCGCCTGGCGTATCCTCCCGCCGTACTGGGCCGCCCTGGTGTTCAGCCTGGTGATCGCCTGGACCCTGGTCCCCCAGCCAGGGGAGGGAGCGCCCACGGCGAAGTCGGTGGCCGTCTACGGCCTGCTGCTCCAGGACCTTTTCGGCGCGCCGAGTCCCAACGGGGCCTTCTGGTCCATCGCCGTCGAGGCCCAGCTCTATCTGGTCTTCCCCCTCCTGCTGCTGGTCCTTCGCCGGGCGGGCGCGGTCGTGATGCTGGTGGCCGTCACCGCGGTCGTGGCGGCGGTCGGGCTGCTGGCGCCCATCGTGCCCCTTGTGGACACGCTGATGCGGCTGACCCCCCAGTTCGCCGTGCTGTTCGCGGTGGGGGTGATCGCCGCGGGCGTCGTCGGCGCGGAGGAGCGCGCACGGCGGCTGCCGTGGCACTGGATGGCGCCGCTCGCCGCGGTCCCGGTGTTCGCGGTGATCGCGGTGCGGGGCTCGGTGTGGACGGTGGGGCACTACTTCTGGATCGACATGGCGCTCGGCCCCGCTATCGGACTGCTGCTGGCCGCGGTGGCGACAGGCAGGCCGGCTGCGCTGGTGCGGCTGCTGGACCTGCGGCCGATCCGGAGTCTGGGTTCCTTCTCCTACACGCTCTACCTGATCCACGCCCCGATCGTCGTGGTGATGTTCCAGATGGTCGTCGCTCCGCACCTGCCGGCCGGCCTTCCGTCGTTCCTGGCCGTCCTCGCGCTGGCCGTGCCGGTGGGCCTGCTGGCGGCCCGCTCGTTCGCCGCGGTCTTCGAACTCCCCTTCCAGCGTCACCGTAGCTGGCCCGCGCTGCGCACGGCTGCCCTGGCCAGGGTGTCGCGGATGCGCGCGGCCGTACGCCCAGCACCGTAGGCGGAGGCCGGGCCGTCAGCTCAGCGTCCGGCCGCGGAGCGTTCGGAGAGCCGGCCGCTGCGGATCAGCTCACCGGCCAGCCGCATCAGCGTGCGGCTGCGGTGAGATGCCGTACGCCACTGGCGGCGGGCGTACATCCGGTGTGCGGCGGCACGCGCGCGACGGCGCTGCTCGTCGGCGAGGCCGGACTCGCGCAGCCAGCGCAGGATCTCGCGGTACTGCAGGGTCGAGGAGAAGTGCGCCTGCCAGGCGGGCACCCCGAGGCGGCGCCCGACCGCCCCGAGGCGCTCGTGCTTCCAGTTGCGGTGGGCGAGCACCTCGGGCACGTGGCCCCACGGCCCGGCCAGCGCGAGCTTGGCGGCGAACACCTCGTCCTCACGGAGCATGTTGCGCCGGGGGATGTCCACCACGCGGTCCCGGCGCATCAGGCCGTACAGGGGGTCGATCAACAGGTGGCTCTCGTTGAGCATGCGCAGCATCTCGGCGAACCGCTCGACCGGGTCGTCGGACAGCAGGCCCGTCCCGTCGTAGACGCCGGTCTGGGTCGTGCCGTCGGGATCGGTGTAGGCCACCTGCGTGGTCACCAGGATGAACCGCTCGTCCTGCTCGAAGGCGCGCAGGGACCGGGAGACGCACTGGGGTGCCAGCCAGTCATCGTCACCGACCCAGCGGAAGAACGTCCCCCGGGCGACCCGCCCCGCGTGGATGAAGTTGTTGAGCAGTCCCACGTTCCGCGGCTGCCGGTGGTAGACGATCCGGCTGTCGGACCGCGCCAGTTCGCGGCAGAACTCCTCGGTGTCGTCGGTGGAGGCGTTGTCGCAGATCACCAGTTCGATGTTCTCGTGGTCCTGCGCCAGCACCGACCTGACCACTCCCTCCAGCCTCGCGGCGCCGTTGCGCACCGGCAGTCCGACGGACACCAGCGTGTCGTTTCCAAGCATCCGGTCTCCTCCGTGGGTCAGCGGGAACGTACGGGGATCAACTCGGTCACCCGGCCGCCCAGTTTCCTGAGTACGGCCTGCGGCACGACGACGAAGATGAAGACGAGCAGTCCCGCGCCGCCCGCCACGCACAGCTGGATCAGCGGAGCGCGGTGGACGACCTGGGCCAGCGTCAGCATGACGATCGCCGCGAGCGCGCCGCCCAGCAACGGGCGGACCAGGGCGGTGGCGATCGGGGCGAGCACCGCTCCCGCCCGGTGGAGGGCCAGCGTCGCCAGCGGCAACGCGACCAGGACGGCGACGACCGCGTGTCCGATCGCCGCACCGCGGATGCCGTCCACCCGCGCGCCGATCATCAATGCGGGGACCAGGACCACCGCCCAGCCCAGGTTGAGCCAGACGGTGGCCTTGGTGGCCCCCATCGCGGCCAGGATGTCGAACGCCAGGGCGGTGAGCATCCGCACCACCATCAGGATCGCCAGGAATCGCAGCACCTCGGCGGAGGGCGCCCAGCGTTCGCCGTACAGGAACACCACCACGGAGGGGGAGAGCGTCCCCAGCAGGACGGCGACCGGCAGCACGATTGATATCAGCAGCGGCACCGCACGCTGCACCCCGAGGGACAGCGACTCCTCGTTCTCCTCTGCCAGCCGGGAGAAGCTGGGCAGCGCCACGTAGCGTACGGCGGTGCCGATGAGGCCGGGAACCCAGCTGGAAATGTTGAAGGCCAGCAGGTAGAAGCCGAGCAGGGTGAGGCCGAGGACGTCGCCGACGATCACGTAGTCGGCGTTCAGCAGCAGCCCCTCGATGCCGAGGCTGACGCACAGCGGCAGCCCGAAAACCAGCAGCTTCCTGGCGATCGCGCGGTCCAGGCCGAACTTGATCCGCACCCTCGCGTAGACGACCACCAGCACCCCGGTGACCACGGCGCCGCAGAGCTGCCCCCAGGCGAAGCTGAAGGCCCCCGCGCCACCGGCGGCGAGCACGATGGACACCGGGGCGTTCACCAGGAAGCCCGCCAGGTTGGCCTTGGTGAGCTTGTCCTGTTCGAACCTGCGCAGCAGCGCCGCGCTGCGCACCGCGGTCAGGCCGTAGACGAGGTTGGTGGCGCTGAGCACCCGGATCACCCAGGTGGCGTCCTCGCTCCCGGACGCCTGCGCGAAGTAGGGAGCGATGACCCAGAACACCCCGTACAGGGCGGTGCTGGACACGATGGCCACGATCGTCGCCGTGGGCGCCATGTCCTCCAGCCTGCCCCGCCACTGCACGGTGGCCGCGATGATGCCGGCGTCGTTGATGTGGATGACGAACTGGCTCGCGGCCATCGCGATGGCGTAGACGCCGAAGTCCTCCGGCACCAGCAGGCGGGCGAGAACCAGGCTCACGGCGAACGACCCGGCCCTCACGGCCAGGTTGCCCAGCACGCTCCAGCGCAGTCCGCGACCGGCCTGGCGGCCGATCTCCCCGACGTGGGAGGCGGCCGCGTCCGGCTGCCCGGGCTCCGCGTCCTGTCTGTCTTCCATCTCTTACCCTTCACAGCCTGCCTGTCGAACCGCCGCCACTGCCTCAGCGCCTCGATCAGGTCAGGTGGGCTCCTCGATCCGTTCCAGCCAGATCTCCCGCCAGAACGGGATGAACTCCCGCGGGCAGCTGACGGTGTACGCGCCCGCGCATACGATGCCCTCCAGGACGATGCACGGGTTCTTCATCTGGAGCATCCGGCCGGTTCTCTCGTCGATGCATCGATCGACCCGTGAGAGCACCCGGGCCGTCTGCCCGCAGTAACGTGACATCTCCTCCTCGAACCCCATGCCTCGGTTGAGCAGGTCCTGGTTGAGGGTTTTGACGATCTCCTCCTTGGACTTGATCCGGACGAGCTCTCCCGGCTGGAGGTCCAGGATGTCGCTCGGCGTCGCGCCGGCGAGCCGGCCCTTGACGAATCCCCACCGCAGGCCTTCCCTGATCCGCAGCCAGCTTGGCAGCGCGTGCCGACTGCGGTCCTGGAAGCGGTTGAAAAGCCCGACGAGAAAGGCCCGGAGGGTGAAGAACATGCCGGCGTTGCCGGTGCGCACGTCCATGACGTACTGCCGGACGTCCTTGAGCGGCAGGCAGGTGGGCGCGGCCCGCAGCAGCTCGGTGGCCTGGCAGGAGAAGCGTTCCTCCCCGTCCGGGCCGAGCTCCTTCCTGGCGGCTCCCTCGACGATCGGCAGGAGGCGGCGGCCCGCCGCGAGGCCGCCCGGACCGGCGGGTGCCGCGAGATCCCGCGCCCCGCCGTCCGCCGCGGCGTCATCCGGGGCGGCGGCCGCCGGAGAGTCACCGGGGTCCGCCCTCTTGAGCCATGCCTCCTTCCAGTAGATCAGGCAGGCTGTCTGGCAGCCGCCGTGCGCCTGTCCGTCACAGCGCGCCCCGGTCAGGTGCACGGCGCGCTCCATCCGCCGCATGCCGGTGTGGCTGATCGTGTCACAGAGCTTGTGCGCCACCTTGTGCACGGTGAGCCGCCGCCCGCAGAAGGCCAGCATCTCCGGCATGAAGGGCAGCTCCTCCAGCTCGCCCTTCTCGTCCAGCGTGGCCATGATCTCGGCCTCGCTGAGCACCTCCACCAGCTCGCCGACCCGGAGGTTGAGCGCCCCGGGATTCACGATGGTCCGGGCCCGTGTCATCTCTGCTGCTCCTTGAGGAGTCCCTCGTCGCACAGGGCCTGTGCCGCATCCGCCACGACGGCGAAGGGCAGGCTGGACCGTTCCGCGATGTCGAGGAGGCGGTGCTCCCCGTCGGAGAGGTTCAGCACCCACAGCATCGCCATCTGAGCCTGTCTGGTGTCACTGCGACCGCCCAGCGATCCGTACAGTCCCCGCCTGCCCAGCTGCGGCTCGCCGTACGGGCTGAGATTGAGGTAACGGCGGTCGCGCTCCAGCACCCGCGTGATCTCCCAGCAGGTCTCCAGGGTGTCCGTCATCGCCTCGGGCGAGACGAAGTCCGGGTTGTCCGCCGAGGTGTGGTACTCGGGGTAGCCGGCGTACGGCGTGCGGGTCAGGGAGCCGACCGGCAGGTTGAACCCGGGCGAGCAGAACTGCCGTTCGTCGTAGCCGTACGGTGAGAAGTCCACGATCTCGTGGTCGCGCCCCGAGGTACGCAGGACGTGCCGTACCGCACGGTCGATCTCCGCGTCCCCGCGCCTGCTGCGCTTGTAGGTCAGCGCGCCGCGGTCTCCCGCGCAGGCCAGCACGAGCCCGTGCTTGATCCTCCCGACACGCTCACGATTACCCGCCAGCCAGGTGATCGCGCCGATGGTGCCCGGCATGAACAGGAAGCGGTAGGTGTACCACGGGTCGGCACCGGCCAGCCGCCGCGCGAGCCGGGTCGCCACGGCGATGCCCGCAAGGTTGTCGTTGGCCAGTGAGGGGTGGCAGACGTGACAGGAGATGAGCACCTCGTCGTGGACCCGGCCTGGCACCACGTGCTCACCATAGGTCAGGTGGCCGTCGGCCAGGGTCGAGTCGATCCGGACCTCGTAGTCACCCTCGGGGAGGTTGGCCAGGGTGTTCTCCCGCAGACAGAAACCCCAGGTCTCCGCGTAGTAGCTGGTCCGGTACGGGATCAGGTCGGGCTGCTCGGGGAGCGTGTGCAGGTGTTCGCGGAGCTCTGCGAGGGGCATCGTCGCCGACACCGGAACGCTGTAGCCGACCACGTGGAGGTTGGACTCGGCGAAGTCGACCACCCGGGCACCCGAGGCGTCCTTGATGTAGGCGTCGCGAATGTTCCATTCCTTGGGCACCGTCCAGTCGAGGACCTCGGTCCCCGTCGGCACCTCGCGGATCCGCAGCGGGACGGACTCCCCGACGATCTCCAGTGTGCGGCGCACCCCGTCGCCGGTGATGCTCCGGCAGAGCGGGTAGAGCCGCTCGACCAGGGCGTGCATCTCCCGTCCCACGGTGTTGTCGGCCGCCATCGGTTCAAGCGTCACCGGCGTCCGCCTCGTGTGGTCGCAGCGCGTCGTCGACGGTGCCCTCCGCGCGGCGGGCCGACAGCCGCGCGAGCCTGGTGAAACGATGCTGGAAGTCCTGCTCGGTAAGGCCGAACCGCCGGTAGGCGTCGACCAGCTCGACCGCGCCGTCCTTGACCGTCCAGCGCGCCTCGTAGCCGGGGAGCGCGGCACGGACGCGGGAGAAGTCCACCCGGTAGGAGCGCGGGTCCGCGCCGGCCTCACCGGTGATCGCCAGCGTGGATCCGGGCACCGCCTCGACGACCTCGGCGGCGATCTCCGCCACGGTCACGTTGTTCCGCTCGGTGCCCACGTTGAACGCCCTGGCGTGCACGGCGTCCCGGGGAGCGGCGATGGCCAGGACGAAGGCGTCCGCGATGTCCTCGGCGTGCACCAGCGGCCGCCACGGGGTGCCGTCGGACAGCACCCGCACCTCGCCGGAGAGCAGTGCGTGCCCGACGAGGTTGTTCAGCACGATGTCCGCGCGCAGCCGCGGGGAGAACCCGAACGCGGTGGCGTTACGCAGGAAGACCGGGGTGAAGTCGCTGTCGGCGAGATCAACCAGATCGTCCTCGACGCGGACCTTGGATTCGGCGTAGGGGGTCACCGGGCGTAGCGGCGCGTCCTCGTCCACCAGGTCGTCGCCACCGGAGGCACCGTAGACCGAGCAGGTGGAGGCGTACAGGAACCGGCGCACGCCCGCATCGCGGGCCAACCGGGCCAGACGCACCGAGGCATGGTGGTTGATGCCGTAGGTCAGGTCCGGTGCCAGCGAGCCAAGCGGGTCGTTGGACAGCGCGGCCAGGTGCACCACGGCGTCCACTCCGGCCAGTACGTCGGCGGTGACGTCCCGCAGGTCGGCTGTGTGGCCGGGCGGGTCGTCGGGCATCGGACCCAGGACACAGTCGGCGAACAGCCCGGAATCCAGGCCGATCACCTCGTGACCCGCCTCGGCGAGCGCCGGGGCCATCACACTTCCCAGATAGCCCTGGTGCCCGGTCAGCAGCACGCGCATCCGGTTCATCCTCCAGCCAGATCGAGAGTCAACTTGTTGATGTGGAACGCCTCCGCGTAGCGCGCGTGGCACTCGATTCCGCGGATGCGGGCCAGTCCGAGGAACGCCTCGCGGTCGTACCAGGGACGGGCCCGTTGTGAGGGGTAGTGCTGCTGGAGCAGGGCCGCCTTCGCCTCGGCCACCTCGGGTGTGAGCGGCTGGTAAACCGACGGCCGCCCAAGGTCGCCGTCCCACTTGACGATCTCGTAGCCGAGCACCTGGTGGTCGCGGAAGGCCGTCGGCACCAGCCGCGCCAGACCTCGGTGGTCCTGGTGGGCGTCCCCGGGATGCGGCGCGAACAGCAGGTCCGGGTCGGTCCGCGCGCGCAGTTCCTCCACGGCGCCCTTCGCCTCGTCCCAGTGTGCGGGCAGCCGCCCGTCGGGTAGCTTCAGCACGGTGAGCCGCAGGTCGGCGCCGGGGCAGAAGGCGGCCAGTGCCGCGTGCTCCTCGTCCTCCCGCTCGGTGCCACCGCCGGAGAGGACCAGCGCGTCCACCCGCGTTCCGGGGCGGGCGGAGCAGACGGTCAGCAGGCTGCCGCCCGCGCCGATCGCAATGTCGTCGCAGTGGGCGGCGAGCAGCGCGATCCGGCCGACCGCGGGCGGCCTGAATCCGATCATGCTGTCCGCACCGCCGGTTCTCTTTCCCACAGGGCCCACGGCCGGTCGCCGCGCGAATAGGCCTCGTCGAGAGCGATCCGCTCCTTGACCGTGTCGGTCGGCCGCCAGTAGCCGCGGTGGGGGTAGGCGAGCATCCTGCCGCGCTTGGCGAGCTCGGCGCAGCCGTCCGCGACGAGGTCGCCACCCGGCGGGATATGGTCGAAGACCTCCTGGCGGAGCACGAAGTAGCCGCCGTTGACCCAGAGCGGCATCTGGCTGACCGGCGTGATCCCGCCGACCATCCCGCTCTCGCCGAGTTCGACGCAGTGGAAGGTGTCCGACGGCGGGACGACCATCATGGAGGCGGCCGCGCCGGACGCGGTGAAGCGATCGATGATCTCCGGCAGCGGCGCGTCGGTGAGCACGTCGGCGTAGTTGGCCAGGAACATCTCCTCACCGTCGAGATGGCGGCGGACCCGGCGCAGCCGCTCGCCGATCGGCGACTCGATGCCGGTCTGCACGAAGGAGATCGACCATTCGGAGATGTCGGTGGACAGCAGCTCGACCTTGCCGTCGTGCAGGACGAAGTCGTTGGAGATGGTCTCCTGGTAGTTCAGGAAGAAGTCCTTGATGTGGTGCGCTCCATAACCGAGGCAGAGGACGAACTCCGTGTGCCCGAAGTGCGCGTAGTAGCGCATCACATGCCAGATGAGCGGCCGGGGACCTACGAGCTGCATGGGCTTGGGCACATCACCGGGGGTTCCGGTGCGCATCCGCGTGCCGTACCCACCGCAGAAGAGGACGACCTTCACGGATTCACCTCCACGATCTCCAGTCTGGGGATGGGGAAGACGAGCCGGCCGCCCCAGGCGTGCACGGAGGACAGCTGGCCGATGAGCTCCTCACGGAGATTCCAGGGCAGGACCAGCACATAGTCGGGCCGGTCCTCGGCGATCCGCTCGGGCGGCAGGATCGGGATCCGCGTGCCGGGGGTGAATCTGCCGTGCTTGTAGGGGTTGCGGTCCACCGTGTAGGCCAGCAGGTCGGGGCGGACACCGCAGTGGTTGAGCAGTGTGTTGCCCTTGCCCGGGGCGCCGTAGCCGACCACCGTCCTGCCCTGCTCGGCGGCCTCGACGAGGAACCTCAGCAGGTCCCGCCGCACCCGGGCCACCCGGGCGGCGAACTCGGTGTATCCGGCCAGCTCGTGCAGGCCCGCCGCCTTCTCCGCGGCGAGCACCTGCCTCACCCGCTCGCCCGGCTCGCCGGCCACCTCCTGCGGTCGCGCCCACAGACGGATCGAGCCGCCGTGGGTCGGCAGCAGCTCGACGTCCACCAGCGTCAGCCCACCGCTCGCCAAGGCACGCTGTGCGGAGGCGACCGTGTAGTACTGGAAGTGCTCGTGGTAGATCGTGTCGTACTGGTTCAGCTCCATGAGCGTGAGCAGGTGCTGCACCTCGATGGAGACCCAGCCGTCGTCGGCCACCAGCGCGCGCAGGCCCTTGGTGAACCCGACGACGTCGGGGATGTGGGCGTAGACGTTGTTGGCCACCACGAGGTCGGCGGGCCCGTGTTCCTGGCGCACCGTGGCGCCGACCTCGGGGCCGAGGAACGCCGTGACCGTCGGGACGCCGCCGTCCCTGGCCGCCTGACCGACGTTCTTCGACGGCTCGACACCCAGGCACCGGATCCCCCGGTCGACCACGTGCCGCAGCAGGTATCCGTCGTTGCTGGCCACCTCGACCACGAACGAATCCCCGCCCAGCCCCAGCCGGTCGACCGCCCCGTCCACGAACTCCCGCGCGTGCTCCACCCACGAGGTCGAGTAGGACGAGAAGTAGGCGTACTCGGTGAAGGTGTCCTCCGGCGTGATCAACGGCGGGATCTGCGCCAGCCAGCAGCCGGTGCACACCCTCAGGTGCAGAGGGTAGGTGACCTCGGGCTCGTCGAGCTGCCCGGCGGTGAGGAACCGCTCGCAGGGGGGTGTCGCTCCGAGGTCGACGACGCTGGCAAGACTCGTCGATCCGCACAGCCGGCAGGTTGTCATGAATACGCTCCCTCGCCGCGGAACGCGGCTCGACCGGTCTCTCTCAAGATCATTTCAGTGAGCGCGGACCCTAGGATTTCGCGCGATTCTTCGGCGGCGTTACACCGGACCGCTGTGGCATGCTTCGGCCCATGGAACCTCTCAGCATCGACGGAGCCTGGTGCCACACGCCCCGCGTCCACACCGATCCCCGCGGCGTATTCCTGGAGAGCTACCGCTCCGCCGACCTGGAGGAATCCATCGGGCACCGGCTGGATCTCGCCCAGGTCAACTGCTCGGTCTCCGGCCGAGGCGTCCTGCGTGGCGTCCACTTCGCTGATGTCCCTCCCGGTCAGGCCAAATACGTCACCTGCGTCTCCGGGTCCGTCCTCGATGTCGTCGTGGACATCCGCGTCGGCTCGCCCACCTTCGGCCGGTGGGAGAGCGTGCGCCTGGACGACGAGTCCCGGCGCGGTCTCTACATCGCCGAAGGGCTCGGCCACGCGTTCATGGCGCTCAGCGAGCAGGCCACGATCGTCTACCTGTGCTCGCAGCCCTACGCCCCCGGCCGCGAGCACGGGATCCACCCCCTCGACCCGGCCGTCGGGATCGGCTGGCCGACCGGCCTGGAGCCGCTCCTGTCGGACAAGGACGCCGCGGCGCCCACTCTCAGGGAGGCCCTGGAGGCCGGGCTGCTGCCGGACCACCGCGCGTGCGCGGCCCACTACGACGGCCTCGCCGCATCCGCCCGGGACCTCACCGCGCCTAGCCACTGACGAGCACCTCGGACTCTCGCAGCGCCTCTCGCCAGTCCCGCATCGGCGGCAACCCCGCCCGGCTCCAGCGCTGGTGCCCCAGCACGCTGTAGGCCGGCCGCGGCGCGGGGCGCGCGAACTCCTTGGTGGAGACCGGGGTGATCCGGCCGGGGTCCGCGCCGACCAGTTTGAAGATCTCCCTCGCGAAGCCGTACCAGCTCGTCTGGCCGGAGTTGGTGGCGTGGTAGATCCCCGGCGGAGGTCCGGTATGCCCCAGCTCGACGATCCCTCCGGCCAGGTCCCCGACCCAGGTGGGCGGCCCGATCTGATCGTCGACGACGTCCAGGACCGGTCTGCTCCTTTCGAGGCCGGCTATCGTGCGGACGAAGTTCTTGCCGGTCGCGCCGTACAGCCAGGCGGTCCGCACGACGTAGCCGGTCTCGGGGAGCGTCTCCAGCACGGCGAGCTCGCCGGCGAGCTTGGTGCGCCCGTAGGCGTTGACCGGGGAGGGCGGCGCGTCCTCGGGATAGGGGTCCAGCGCGGTCCCGTCGAAGACGTAGTCCGTGGAGGGCTGGATCATCCTCGCGCCGAGACGCCCGCACGCCTCGGCCAGCGTCCGCACCCCGTGCCCGTTGACCGCGAGCGCCTCGGCTTCGCGCGTCTCGGCGTCGTCCACCGCGGTCCAGGCCGCGCAGTTGACCACGATGTCCGGCCGGCAGGCCGACACCAGATGACGGACGGCGGCCCCGTCACGGAGGTCGAGCTCATCCCTGCACAGGGCGAGGACGGGCTCCCCCACCGATTTCAGGCGGCCGAGCAGCTCGGTGGCGAGCATGCCGGAGGCGCCGGTGACCAACCACCGGCTCATGCGATCTCCCCGTCCCGCCGGGCCGTGGCCGCCTCCCACCAGTCCGAGTTGTCGGCGTACCAGCGGACCGTGTCCGCCAGGCCCTGCTCGAACGGGATCTCCGGCCGGTAGCCGAGGGCGCGCAGCCGGGAGTCGTCCAGGGAGTAGCGGCGGTCGTGCCCCTTACGGTCCTCGACGTACTCGACCATGTCCCAGCCGGCGCCGCAGGCCGCCAGCAGCCGGGCGGTGAGCTCGGTGTTGGTCAGCTCCGCCGTACCGCCGATGTGGTAGACCTCCCCGGGCTCGCCCCGCTCGGCGACGAGCCGGATACCGGCGCAGTGGTCGTCGACGTGGATCCAGTCCCTGACGTTGCCGCCGTCGCCGTAGAGCGGGACCTTGCGCCCCCGGAGAAGGTTGGTGACGAAGAACGGGATCACCTTCTCCGGATACTGACGGGGTCCGTAGTTGTTGCCGCATCGGGTGATGGAGACCGGCAGGCCGTGGGTGACCGCGTAGGCGAGGGCGATCATGTCACCACCCGCCTTGGCCGCGGAGTACGGCGAGCGCGGCCGTATCGGCGCGTCCTCCTTCCAGGAGCCGGCGTCGATCGACCCGTAGACCTCGTCGGTGGACACCTGCACCACCCGCGGGGTGCCCGCGTCAAGACACGCCTGCATCAGGGTCTGCGTGCCGAGCACGTTGGTCCGCACGAACTCCCCGGCGCCGTCGATGGACCGGTCGACGTGGGACTCGGCCGCGAAGTTGACGACGACGTCGTGGCCGGGAACCACCTCGGCCAGGAGCCTGGCGTCGCAGATGTCACCGTGCACGAGGTCGTGGTCCGTGCCCTCCAGGTTCGCCGGGTTGCCGGCGTAGGTGAGCTTGTCGAGAACGGTCACGGCGGTGTCACCCGCGCCGAGCATGCGGACGTAGTGGGAGCCGATGAATCCGGCCCCACCGATGACCAAGACCTTCATGAGCTGATCTGGACCTTGCTGTGATCGCCCAGCACGAGGCGGTGGGCTCGGGGGGTGGTGGGGGCGGGGGTGACCTCGACATCGTGGCCGATGAGCGAGGCCTCGATCCGGGACACCCCGGAGATCGAGGACCGGGGCAGCACGATCGAGTATTCGATCTCGCTGGCGCTGATCACGCAGTCGGCCGCGATGGAGGTGAAGGGGCCGACGTAGCTGTCCAGGACCCGGGCCCCGGCGCCGATGATCACCGGGCCGACGATGCGGGAGCGCTCGACCACGGCGCCCGGCTCGACGACCACCCTGCCGATCAGCTCGCTGGCACCGTCCACCCGGCCGCTGACACGGCCGTCCAGGGACTCCAGGACCAGCCGGTTGACCTCAAGCATGTCGGTGACGTTCCCGGTGTCCTTCCAGTAGCCGGAGATGACGGTGGACTCGACCTCGTGCCCCTCCTTGATCAGCCACTGGATCGCGTCGGTGATCTCCAGCTCGCCCCGCCATGACGGCTTGAGCTCGGCCACCGCCTCGTGGATGACGGGGGTGAACAGGTAGACGCCGACGAGCGCGAGGTCGCTCTTGGGATCGGCGGGCTTCTCCTCCAGCCCGACCACGCGGCCTCCGGCGTCGAGCTCCGCGACGCCGAACTGCCGGGGATCACCGACCTGGGTGAGCATGATCTGGGCGGACGGCCGGTCACGGGCGAACCGGTCGACGATGTCGCGTATACCGCCGACGATGAAGTTGTCGCCGAGATACATGACGAAGTCGTCGTCGCCCAGGTAGTCGCGGGCGATCAGCACCGCGTGGGCGAGGCCGAGCGGGGCGTGCTGACGGAGGTAGGTCACCCGCAGGCCCAGCGCGGAGCCGTCACCGACGGCCGCCTCGATCTCGGCCTGCGTGTCGCCCACGACGATCGCGATCTCCCGGATCCCGGCGGCGGCGATGGCCTCAAGCCCGTAGAAGAGCACGGGCTTGTTGGCCACCGGGACGAGCTGCTTCGCGGAGGTGTGGGTGATCGGCCTCAGCCGGGTGCCCGATCCCCCCGCGAGCACGAGTGCTTTCACGGCTAGTAGGCCCCTTCTCCGCCGGTGACCGCGCTCCAGGTTTTCCAGAGGATCTGCAGATCCAGCAGGAGCGACCAGTTCTCGACGTAGCGCAGGTCCAGGCGGACCGACTCCTCCCAGGTCAGGTCGGAGCGGCCGCTGACCTGCCACAGGCCGGTCATGCCTGGTCTGACGACCAGACGTCGGCGCACGTCCTCGCCGTACTGTCTGACTTCCTCGGGCAGCGGTGGCCTCGGCCCGACGAGCGACATCTCCCCGCGGAGCACGTTGAGCAGCTGCGGCAGCTCGTCGAGGGAGTAGCGGCGGAGGAAAGCGCCGACCCGGGTGATTCTTGGATCGTTCCTCATCTTGAAGAGGACTCCGTCGAACTCGTTGTGCCGCTGCAGGTCGACCTTGAGCCGTTCCGCGTCGTCGACCATGGTGCGGAACTTCACGACCTTGAACTCCCTGCCGCCCTTACCCACCCTGATCTGCCGGAACAGTGCGGGACCCGGGCTGGTCACGCGGATCAGCACGGTGACGCCCAGCATGGGCACGGCCAGCACCAGCAGGGCCAGTCCCGCGCCGACCCGGTCGAACAGGCTCTTGGCGAGATGCTTGGCACCGTCGAACGCGGGATGCTCGACATGGAGCAGCGGCATTCCGGCCACCGGGCGGATGCTGATGCGCGGACCGGCCACGTCCATGAGCGCGGGCGCGACAAACAGGTCGGTGCGGGCGTCCTCCAGCCCCCAGGCGATCCGGCGCAGTGCCGCGCCGTCCAGCTCGGGGCAGGCCAGCACGGCGACGGCGTCGGCGTTGACCTCGGTCACCACGTCGGCGACATCGGCGAAGCCCCCGAGCACCGGGATCCCGTCGACGTCGAAGGTCTCGGATCCCACCGGCAGGCATGCCGCGACCACCGACATGCCGTGGTGCGGTTGCCGTCGGAGCTGCATCACCAGATCCAGCACCGACTCCCGGTGCCCGACGGCGACCACCTGGCGCATGTACTCGCCCAGAGATCGACGCCGGTGCAGCCGCTTGCGCATCCGGTATCGGAAAACAACCGTGAGCATGAGGGCCAGCGGGAACATCGCCATCACAAAACTACGAGCAATGGTGGTTTGTGTGGCATATGCCCCGATCGCGACAGCAGCCGTCAGACCGACCCCTCCGTCGAAAACCGCCCGAAACTCCTCCGTCCCCTCTCCGTGGGCGCGCTTACGGTAAGCACCTCCCACCGCCAGCGAGAACGGCCATGCCAGGGCGAGAGCAAGCCCCAGCAGCGCCTCCGTTCCCGGAATGTAGGCACCGGACCAGAGCCGGACTCCCAGAACCGACTCACATGCGACCACCGCACACCCAAGGTCTCCTGCCATCAGGATCCGCACGTAGGAACGTGTCCAGATGCTCGGAGCGGTGCGTACCGAACTGTTGAGGAGCGCGATTGCGGGCCCCTCTGTCCCCACCCTCATACCACCCCACCCAGACGCCCCAGCGTTATCAGGTAATGGGACGTTCACCGCGTTTCAATGGTTTACAGCTTTCGCCGATGTATCAGGAACGTGGATACCCATGGAAATCCTAGTGATCAATATTGACAAGGGGAATAGCAGCCCATAGCCCATCACTGGCCAAAATGGGTCATACGTACCATCTTGACGGAACGGTCCAAACATGTATATTGATCGACCGTATTAGCCGGACAAATAATGATCAGTCGTAATCGAAATCCGGCAGGGTCGAGGGGGGCTCGGGACTGCGCCAGACGACGACGTAGTCGTCGCGGGTGGCGCCCACCGCCTCCCCGAGCCGGTCGAGGTCGAAGTCCGGAAGATGGCGGAGGCGGGCGAGGAAGGTGGTGTCGGTGGCCGACCTGGGTACCACACACCCCTGACCTCGACGATCAAGAAGTATGTACAAGATGTCCGAATCCGGGTCGCCCGCTACTCGCACCTCGATGACGTCCTCCCACGCGAGGGCGTCAACGCTGCCGTCCGCGTAGTGGCGGGTCACGCCTTCTTCGGTGACATAAACGTAGGAGTCCGGCATTGAATTGCCGTTCATGGCCGCGATTGTGACGACTTCAAGGCGTTGGGTGCAAGAGAAGCGCACAAGTCCGGCCACCGACGCCGTCCCCCGATCACCACGCGACCGCCGCCTGATCGGGGACCCCTGGGACCTCATACGGCCGCCCCGCCCCACGGGAGACCTTCAGTCCGTGCCCCAGCCGTGGTCCAGGTGGGCGGCGACGGCCTGCCTGGCCGCCTCCACCGGTCCCCTGCCGAGCGCGTCGAGCAGGTCCCGGTGCTCGGCGACCAGCACGTCCCGGTCGGTGTAGACGGTCCGCAGCCGCACCAGGCCGAGACGGGTCTCGGCGGCCAGCATGGCGTAGAGCCGCTCCAGCCGGGGACTGCCCACCGCGACGATGAGCGCCTGGTGAAGCGCCATGTGCTCGGCCACCGCGTCGGACCAGGGGGCGTCTCCGGGCAGCGCGGCCATCCGCGCCAGCGCCTCGTCGGCCTCCTCGACCCGCCGCCCGGCCAGGGCGGTGGCCATGAGGTCCTCCAGCGGGCGCCGCACGAACATGAGGTCGTCCAGATCGGCCGGAGTCACCTCCACCACCTGGGCGCTGCGGTGCCGTTCGCGCCGGAGCAGGCCTTCGTTCACGAGTACGGCCAGCGCCTCCCGCACGGTCGGCCGGGCCACGCCGTACTGGGCGGAGAGCTCCTGTTCCGGCAGCGGGGTGCCCGGGGCCATCTCGCCGGAGAGCACCCGGCGGCGCAGGGCGTCGGCGAGGGCGTTGACGGCGGAGAGAGGGCGGAGCGGAGTGGTCACGCCGACGACTCTATTGCCGTGGCTCCGGCCCGGCGGCTCCGGCGCCGTCCGGGGAGGGCCACCACCGCCAGGCCAGCGCCGAGCAGTGCCAGTCCCGCGATCGAGGTGGGCGTGAGCAGTTCGCCGAGCACGACGACACCGAGCAGGGCGGCGACCGCGGGCTCGGCCAGGGCGAGGGTGGCGGCGGTCGCGACGGGGGTGGTGCGCAGGCCCCTGCCGTACAGGATGTAGGCCAGCGCGGTGGTGGCGCAGCCAAGGTAGAGGGCGGTGAGCAGGCCGCGCGGGTCGGCGATCCAGCCGGTGCCCGTCCACAGCAGGACAGGGAGCATCACGACCCCGGCCCCACCGAACATCGCGCCCATCACCACGTCGGAGGGGGCCCCCGCACCGATCATCCGGGCCGCCGTCACCGCGTAGAACGCGTAGAGCAGGCCGCCGAGCAGCGCGAGCAGGATCCCGTCCAGCCGTGCCTCACCACCCCCTCCGGTGAGCACGGCGCAGCCCGCGATCGCCGCCGCGGTCGCCCCCGCCCAGCGCCGGGTGGGCGGCACCCGGTCGAGCAGCCAGGACAGCAGGCCGGTGAAGACAGGACCGCTGCCGATGGCGACCACGGTGCCGATGGCCACGCCGGTCCGGCTGACCGAGGCGAAGAAACAGAGCTGGTAGGCGGCCACGGCCACCGCGGCCGGCAGGAGCAGGCCCCGGCGCGGCAGGGAACGGATGGCCGGCCCGGCGGCGACCGCGATCACCAGGCCGCCGATCACCAGACGGGCGGCGGCCAGGGAGACGGGATCGACACCGGCGACGAGCAGTCCGGCGGTGCCGGCGGTGCCCCAGAGCACGGCGGCACCGACGACGGCGACCTTCATAGGCTCGATTGTCTGACAACCAGACAATCGAAGTCAAGCGGTCACCTGCACCGAGGCCCTCTCCTCCCGGTGGGTGCCCCCACGGGGAGAGGTGCCCGGAGATGCACCGCTCCGCAGTTACCCAAAAGCTATAAATCGTTTCTTGATATGAATCACCCACACCTATAGTCGCCGATGTCCTATGTTGCTAGGGTTTCGCCACTGTTAACGCACGTATCCGTAGTGCGAGGTACGATGGCCGGCCGCAGACACGCGATCAGGGTAAAAATCTTTACCCTCCTACTAGTACCGGTTGTCTCTCTTGTAGCAATTTGGGCATTTGCGGCGATTCTGACATTTCAGAGTGGAAAAGAGCTGCTCCGAGCCCGCGATGGGTACGAGCACGGCATCGTTCCCACCCGGGCGCTGACCACCGCCCTCCAGCACGAGCGGCTGCTCTCCCTGTCCGTCCTGGGCGACCCCACGGGCCCGCGGGCCGGACTCGACGCCCAGCGGATCCGGACGGACATCGCGCACGCGGAACTGAGACGGATGGCCCCCCTGCTCCAGAGGGACATGACGCCACCCGTGTGGAACCGCGTGCTCCAGCTCATGTCCGCGATGGACCGCCTCACCGAGACACGGAGCGGGGTGGACACCCGCACCGCCGACCGGATACAGACCCTCGACGGCTACAGCACGATGATCAGTGCGGCCTTCGATGTCTACGACAAGATCCCGACGTCTTCGGACAACGACCAGAACGACCAGACCCGCGCCGTCGTCCTGGTGGGACGGAGCCGGGAGATGCTCAGCCGGCAGGCCGCGCTGATCGCCGGCGCCGTGGCCGAGGGCGGCATGAGTGTGGCGGAACGCACCAGGTTCAGCGAGCTCGTCACCGGCCGCGGGCTGCTCTACTCCCTGGGGTTCAGCCTGTTCGACGAGGAGTTCCAGGGGCTCTACCGGGACCTGCAGGACTCCGCCGCCTACGACTCGTTCGAACGGATCGAGGACATCGTCGCCACGGTGGCCAGGCCGGACCCCTCCTGGGCGACGGTCACGGCGAGCCTCTCCGACACCTTCGACAGACTCGGCGGAGACGTCAGCAAGCGCATCGCCGAACGGTCCGAGGCACTCGCCACCGGAATCCTGATCCGGATCGGCGTCGCCGGCGGCCTGGGCCTGCTCGCGGTCGGGATGTCCATCTTCATCTCGGTAAGGTTCGGCCGCCGGATGAACGCCGAGCTCGTCGGCCTGGAGCGGGCGGCCCTCCGCCTGGCGAACGAACGGCTGCCGGACGTCGTCGAACGGCTCGGCCGGGGTGAGGACGTCTGCTCCGAGGCCGAGGAGCTGAACTACGGCACCACCACCGAGGTCGTCAACGTCGGCAGGGCGTTCACCTCCGTCCAGCGGACCGCCGTCGAGGCTGCCGCCGGTCAGGCTCAGCTGCGCAGGAGCGTCAACAAGGTCTTCGTGAACCTGGCCAGGCGCAGCCAGTCGCTCCTGCACCGGCAGCTCGCCATGCTGGAGGCGATGGAACAGCGGGCCAGTGACCCGGAGACCCTCGACGACCTGTTCGGCCTGGACCACCTGACCACCCGCATGCGCCGCCACTCCGAAGGTCTGATCATCCTGTCCGGCGCGGTCCCCGGCCGGGGCTGGCGGGTACCCGTCACGATCTACGACGTGGTCCGCGCCGCCGTCGAGGAGATCGAGGACTACCAGCGCGTGACGGTGACCGTGGCACAGGGCCCCCGCCTGGTCGGCACGGTCGTGACCGACGTGATCCACCTCGTGGCCGAACTGGTGGAGAACGCCGCCCTGTTCTCACCCCCGCACACCATGGTGAGCGTCCGCGGCGAGATGGTGGCCAGGGGCTACGTCATCGAGGTGGAGGACCGCGGGCTCGGCATCGCTCCGGCCGAGATGTCCCGGCTCAACGAGCGGCTGGCCGGCCCCCCGGAGCTCGACCTGGTCGGCAGCGACCGGCTCGGCCTGTTCGTCGTGACGCAGCTCGCCGCCCGGCACGGTATCCGCGTGTCGCTGCGTCCGTCCCCCTTCGGCGGCGTCACGGCGATCGTGCACCTGCCGGGCGAGCTGGTGGTCGAGGCGGCCGAATCCCCGATCACCTACTCGGCCGAGGTCGAGTGGATCGCCACCGGCAGCGGTCTTCCCAGACGTGTACGGCAGGCCGCGCCCGGACGGCCGGCCGTACCGGCCGAGGCGCCGCAGTCGATCCCGGGCAGTGTGATGACGTCGTTCCGCGAGGGATGGCGCCGCGCGGAGCAGGAAAGCGAGGAGGAGTGACCGAACGCTGGCTCGACCAGGACGCCGGACCCATCGTCCGCCCCTACACGCTCACCGGTGGCCGGACCCGGGCCACCGGAGCCCCGTTCGATCTGATCGCCCGCGTGGTGGCGGTCATGATCCCGCCGCAGGACCTGCCGCCCGAACACTCACTGATCATGAATGCCTGCCGCGTGCCGGTCTCGGTCGCCGAGCTGGCCACGGAGACCGGCATACCGGTCGGGGTGCTCCGGGTTCTCCTCGGCGACCTGAAGGGGTCCGGCCTGATCGCCGTGTGGCTCCCCGCGACCGCCGTCGCGTTCCCCCAGGAGAGCGTGCTCCGCGACGTACTCGCAGGGCTCAAGGCACTCTGACCCGCCTCCCGGGATTCCACCCGGCGGGTCAGTCGGTGGCCAGGCGGGCGTGCCGCTCCACGTCGTGCCGGACGCCTCCGTAGCTCAGCTTGGCCCGCTCGACTCCCTCGACCGGGAACCCGGCCCTGGTCGCCACCGCGCAGGAGGCCGGATTGTCGAGCCGGTGCCCCAGTTCGAGACGGAACAGTCCCCGCTCCCGGAACGCCCAGTCCGCCAGCCGCCGTACCGCGGCCACGGCGACCCCGCGCCCCCTGGCGTGCGGTGACGTCCAGTAGGACACCCAGCCGGTGTCATGCGCGTCGATGTTGCTCACCGCGACGTTCCCCACCACCTGACCGCCCACCACGACGGCGAAGGCCTGGGCATCCTCCCGGAACCCCCACACCCCCATCCACTCCAGCGCCGCCTCCCGCGTGTCGATCCGCCGCGCCGCCTCCCGCGCCATGTCCGGCGAGCCGAACGCGTCGAGCAGGACCGGCGCGTCTTCGGGCCGCCAGCCCCGCAGTTCCACCTCGATCATGCCGTGCAGGCTAGTGCCGCGGCCGGAGGCCCGGGAAGACCGGCGACACCGTCAGAGGGAACCCACCCTGCCCGGAAAATCTTGACTGATGAACGCCTTCCTCGACGCACTGCACCGCAAGGGGGTACGGGCCGTGCACCTCGGCATGGTCACCACCAACACCCCGGCCCGGGCCTTCTACGACCGCCTCGGTTTCCACGAGATCCCGGTCGCCGATCCCGGCCCCCTCACCTACCTCGGCCGGGGAACGGACCGTACGGCGGAGCCCACCGGGCGGAGCGGCCTCAAAAGTTGATCATGTGGCCCGCCAGGCCGTGGATCGCCTCCTTCACCGCCTCGCCGAGCGTGGGGTGGGCGTGCACGTTACGTGACATCTCATGGACGGTCAGATCCCACTGCTGGGCCAGCGTCAGCTCGGGCAGCAGCTCGGTGACCTCGGGCCCGATCAGGTGGGCGCCGATCAGCTCTCCGTGCTCGCCGTCGCTGAGGAGCTTGACGAACCCGGTGACGTCGCCCAGGCCGTGGGCCTTGCCGTTGGCGGTGAACGGGAACTTGGCCACCTTCACGTCGTAGCCCAGCTCGTGGGCCTGCGCCTCGGTGAAGCCGAAGCTCGCGATCTGGGGCTGGCAGTACGTCGCCCGCGGGATCATCACGTAGTCGAGCTCCATCGTCTCCGCGCCCGCGATGGTCTCCGCGGCGATGATCCCCATGGACTCGGCCGCGTGCGCGAGCATCAGCTTGGCGGTCACGTCGCCGATGGCGAAGATGTGCGGCACGCTCGTACGGCCCCGGCCGTCGATGCCGATGGCGCCACGGTCGGTCAGGGCCACCCCGGTGCGCTCCAGGCCGTACCCCTCCACCCGGGGCTGGAAGCCGATCGCCTGCAGCACCTTGTCGGCCTCGAGAACCTGCTGCCGCCCCTCGCGCGAGACCGTCACCCGCACCCTGTCGCCGGAGTCGTCGATGGACTCCACGCGCGTGGAGGTCAGCACCTCGATGCCGAGCCGCTTGTAGCGCCGCGCCAGCTCGGCCGAGACCTCCTCGTCCTCCAGGGGGACGATGCGGTCGAGGAACTCCACGATCGTCACCTTGACGCCGTAGTTGTGCAGCACGTAGGCGAACTCGACCCCGATCGCGCCCGCCCCCGCGATGACGATGCTGTCGGGGAGTTCCTCGCTCAGGATCTGCTCCTCGTACGTCACGACCCGCTCCGTCACCGAGGTCCCCGGCAGCAGCTTCGTGGTCGCGCCCGCCGCGATGACGCAGTGGCCGAACGTCACCGTCTCCGTGCCACCGTCCCCGCGGGCCACCTCCAGGGTGTTGGCGTCGACGAAGGTGCCGCGGCCGTCGTACTCGGTGATGCCGTTCTTCTTCATCAGGTAGTGCACGCCCTTGACGCGCCCGTCGGCGACCTTGCGGCTGCGCCTGAAGGCCTCGCCGTAGTCGAAGGTGACCTTGCCCTCGACGCGGATGCCGAACGTCTTGGCCTCGTGCGTGAACAGGTGGGCGAGTTCGGCGTTGCGCAGCAGCGCCTTCGAGGGGATGCATCCCACGTTGAGGCAGACGCCACCCCAGTACCGTTCCTCGATGATCGCGGTGCTGAGTCCCAGCTGTGCGGCGCGGATGGCGGCCACGTATCCGCCCGGCCCCGCTCCGAGGACAACGACATCGTAATGAGTGCTCATATTCGGACCATAGTCAACGGCCTCCTCCCGGACGAGAAGGCGGTCCGGACTACCGTGCCGCCGGGGAGGAACGCCGGGATCCCTACCGGCCGGGCCGCGGTCCGCACCGGCTGCTCTCCATCTGAGGGCCGACGCCCTATTGACAAAACTATCTTGTACATAAAAAATTGCTTTTGCGATGAGAGACGTTCTGTATCTGGAAGAGATCGAGCAGGCCGAAGCCCTGCTCAAGCCACAGCGCATCGAGGTGCTGCGGCAACTCGCCGAGCCGCGCTCGTGCACAGAGGTGGCAGCCCGGCTCGGCCAGACCTCCCAGCGGGTCTACTACCACGTGAAACGCCTGGTGGACGCGGGTCTGGTGGACCAGGTGTCGGAACGCAAGGTGCGGGGCATCCACGAGGGCGTCTACCAGGCGAGCGCCCGCGCCTACTGGATGTCGCCCCGCCTCGTCGGCCGGCTCGGCCTGCGCAAGACGCAGGACGAGATGAGCCTCGGCTACCTGCTCGACCTTATGGAGGAGGTCCAGGCCGACATCGCCGCACTCGACCGGACAGCGCCCGAACTGCCCTCGGTGGGCGTGTCCGGCGAGATCCACGTGTCACCGGAACGCCGTCAGGAGTTCCTCAACGAGCTCCAGACCGTGCTGCAGGACCTTTTCACCCGCTACGGCGGCACCGATGGTGACGCTTTCAAGCTCGCCGTGGCCTGCTACCCCAAGGGAGAGAACCCATGAGTGAACCGATGAAGCTCCGTGTCCGCCTGGCCGCACCGATCAAGGCTGTCCACCACGCCCTGACCGACGCCGTCTCGTTGCGCGCCTGGCTCGCCGAGCACGCCGAGGTCGGCCTGCCGCACCGCTACGCGTTCTGGGGCCGCGACACGCCCGAGGGGGACGCTCCCCACCAGTGTCCGCTGCACGTCGACGACCGGACGCTGCGCTTCTCCTGGCTGCTGGACGGCGAGGACACCACGGTTGAGATCCGTCTTGAGGAGGAGGGCCCGGACTCGACCGTCCTGACGCTGTCGCAGACCCACTTCGACTACCAAGAAATGATCACCGGCAGCAGTATCCGCGGCGTGCTGCAGACGTACTGGTCGCTGGCGATCGCCAACCTGGCCGACCATCTCGAGGACCGCGAGCTCACCCTCAGGCCCGACCTCACCTCTCCGGACCTGAAGGGGCAGTTCGTCATCGACGCCTCGCCCGAGGCGGTGTTCGACTCACTCGTCGACTCGGAGAAGGTCAGCCGGTGGTTCAACTTCCCCGTCGGGATCGAACCGCACGTCGGCGGGCGCTACGCCATAGGCGGCTTCGACGCGGGGCCCGCCGCGAAGATCATCGACCTGGACCCCGGCCACACGATGACCGTCGACTGGGGCGACTCCGGCGTCACCACCTGGGAGCTGGAGGACTCCGGCGGCAGGACGAGGCTCACCTTCGTGCAGAGCGGGTTCGACACCGGGCGGCCGCCCTACGCGGCGTGGATGGGCTGGCTCAGCGGCTTTGCCGAGCTGCGCCGCTTCCACGAGCTGGACGACTGGCGCTCGATCTGGCTCGACGCCGACGCATCCGGCACGCCGGACGAGGTCGCGGCGGCCGAGTGACCGAGGGCGCCGCCGCCGGGTGAGCTCTTCGCCTTCCGGGCCCCATCTGTTCAGGGAAGCAGCAGGCCCCAGTAGAGAGCCCAGGGGACGAAGACCACCCCGCCGGCGAGCAGGAGGCCGAGCCGTACCCGCTCACCCGGTGACACCGGGCCGCGGGTACGGCGCCAGGCCAGTGCGGTGAGAGCGGTGGCGGCCACGGTGGCCACCGCGAGGGCCTGCAGCGCCAGCCAGATCAGCGGGCGACCGGCCAGCACGGGGCCGGGAGTGGCCAGCTTGACTCCGGTCATCAGCAGGTAGAAGAGGTAGGACAGCGACCCGAGGACCACCGCGATCCCTCCGGCGCTGAGCAGCCGCGCGGCCCCGGTCACCGGGGGTCGCGAGCCGCCGCGGAGGCGCCGCGCCAGCGCGACCACCGGATAGGCGGCGAACGCGACCAGGAACAACAGCACCATCACGAGCTGGAGGAACGCCGACTCCCACCAGGCCGGGGGATCCATCGGCACGGTCGGCGCGTCCTGCACGGGGGCGGGGCCGGAGGTCTGGGCCGTGGGGAGCCTGCCCGCCGTGACGTCTCCGACCCAGGTGCCGACCAGGTCGGCGTAGCCGGGGGCAAGCTCGGGAAGCCGGGTGACGCCTCTGTCGGGGGTCCGGTGGGCGGCGTGGTCGGCGTCGGGGAAGAAGTGGAACGTGTAGTGCCTGTTGCCGCCCTTCTCCAGTGCCCCGGCGAACGCCGGCGGGCTCTCCTCGGGTGGGGTCAGCAGGTCGTGGGTGCCCCAGATGCCGAGCACCGGCTGACGTACCGCGGCGATGGTCGGCCCGGGGTCGTAGTAGGGCTCGGGGAACATGCCACCGTCGGCGATCGTCCGGTACATGGCGGGCACGGCCCGGTCGACGAGCGGGCCCGCCACCCCAGCCTTGCGCAGCCCAGCCGCCACGGCCCAGGTCTGCTGCCGCAGCGGCGGCAGACCGTTGGCGCCGACGAGCACCACGAAGGCGATGTCCTTCGAGCGGGCCGCCGCGATCGGGGCCACCCAGCCGCCCTCGCTGAACCCCCAGATGCCGACCTTCGCCGGGTCGACGCCCGGCTGGGAACGGAGCGCGGCCACGGCGCCGAGCGCGTCGTCGGCGAGCTGCGTGTAGGACCGCTGGAACAGCGAGTAGCCCTCTGACCGCTTGTCGTAGACCAGGACGGCCAAGCCCCGGCGGGCGAACTCGACGGCCTCGCCCATCAGCTTCGTGCGGGGCGTGCCCGTGCCCGCGCCGTGCACCAGGACCATGCCCGGCCGGGCGGATCTCCCCTGTGCGGGGGAGAGGACCGTGCCGTGCAGGGTGAGGCCTCCGCTGCCGCGGAAGCTCACCTCCGTCGCACGCAGATCGGAGGGTACGGCAGGCGGGGTCGTGGCTGCCGCGGCCACGTCGGAGGGTACAGCGGGTGGGGTCGTGGCTGCCGCGGCCGCGGGGGCGGCGAGCAGGCAGAGGGCGACGGCCAGTGCCGGGAGGATTCGTCTCACATGCCAAAAGTAGTCTGCAGAGACTTCTCGGCATAGAGTTGTCTGCAGATATCGTTCTGCAGGACTAGGCTGTTCATCATGAAGGATGACGAGCCGTTCCTGCTCGACGACCCCGCGAGGCTCAAGGCGTTGACCCATCCCATGCGGCGGCTCATGCTGCGCCACCTGAGCATGCACGGCCCCGCGACCTCGACGACGCTCGGCGAGCTGCTCGGCGCCAAGACCGGCACGACGAGCTACCACCTGCGCCAGCTCGAGAAGTACGGCTTCGTCGAGGAGATCCCCGAGCGCTCGGTGGGCAGGGAGCGCTGGTGGCGCAGGGCCGGGGCGACCAGGGACATCCGGCTGCCCCGGCCCGATCAGCTCGCCCCAGAGGATCGGCCCGTGCTGGCCGCGTTCCACCAGTTCGCCATGGACGAGGATCGTGAGCTGTTCGAACGGCTCCCCTCGGTCTACGAGCGCGATCCCGAATGGGTCAAGGCCTCGCGCGGTCTGGGCCGGATGACCAAGGCGGAGTTCGAGGAGTTCTTCGAGGCCTACATGGACCTGCTGAGGAAGCACAGCCCGCGTGCCGAGGACGCGCCCCCCGGCGCGCGCCCCATGTACGTCCGGCTCTTCGCCTTCCCCGCCGACGAGGATTGACAACGGCCCGTCTCCCGGAGGGGCCACCCGCGGATCGGCGTCTTCTGCGCGGTATCACTGACAACGGATCTCCGCTCCGGGCATCAGCCGGACGCCCGCGTGCGGTGCGTCCGGCTTACGGGCGATCCTCCACGGTCAGCCCTCCGTTTCCGGGATGAGACGCTCTTAGGCGCCGATCCGGCCGACCAGCTCGTGCATCAGTTCGGCCACCCGCCTGCGGTCGCGGGGCCCCTCCGTGCTCCGGGCCATGGTCGCGGCGTCCGGCTCCAGACGTTCGTAGATGTGCGCGCCCGCCTGGGTGAGCAGGTCGTCCCGTCCGCCTAGGCTTGCCTCTGGTTCCGACCGGGGGAGTTGGTTTGTCGCGTTTTCCGATACCTCGCCGCGCGCGGGGGATCGTCGTCGTGGTGCTCACCGCTTTCATGACCGTCTACCTGCTGGCCATGCCGCTCGGCTCCGTAATGGGCGTGCCGGTACTCGGGCTGCAGCTCGTCTGGGTGGTGCCCTCCCTCAGACGGTTCAGGGGGATACCGCTGCTCGCCGTACAGGCCTGCGCCGGTTACGCGGCGGTGCTCTGTTATGACACCTCCGTCGGCATCCTCGGCTTCCTGGCCGGCTCGCTGCTGCTCAGCCGCCTGTGGACGCTGGCGCCGGTGGTGGCGATCAGTGCGGCGGTGATCGATTCTGTGCGCCAAGGCGACGTGTCCGACACCGCGAACGTCACGATCAGCATGGTCCTGAGCTCGCTCGTGATCTACGGCCTGACCCGCCTGACCGAACGCGTCGACGAGGTGCACGCCACCCGGCTGGCGCTGGCGATGGCCGCCGTCGCGGAGGAGCGGCTACGGATCGCCGCCGAGCTGAACGACGGCCTCGGCCATGGACTGACCGTGATCACCCAGGGCACAGAGCTTGCCCTCGCCGAGCCGCCACGCACCGCTGAGGTGATCGGCGAGGTCGTCATCACGGCCCGCGCCGCCCTGGCCGACGCCCGCACCGCCTCGGCGGGGTATCGCGCGATGTCGCTGGCCCCCGAGATCACGACCGCCCGCGCGATGCTGTCGAGTGCGGGGGTCGCGGCAGAGGTGCGCCTCGGCCACACCGAGCCACTGGGTCTCGCGGGCGCGCTGCTCGCCACCGTGCTGCGGGAGTCGGTGACGGAGATCGTACGGCGGGGCACGGCCAGGACATGCGTGATCGAGACGGAGGAGGCGGACGGCCGGATGAGCTTGCGCGTCACGGACGACGGCGCACGCACGGCCGCCGACGACGGCCTGGGCGGCCTCCCCCGCCAGGTGTCCGACGCCGGCGGCGTCCTCACCACCGGCCTCACTCCCGCCGGCCACCATACGGTCACCGTCACCCTTCCCGTCCACCCGGAGACACGGCCCGCGCCCGTTCCGCCGCCGGGCGGGCGAGTCGGCGCGCGGGGGTGGCCGGCGCTCCTCCACGGCGACCAGGCCGCCTACACCGTCTCCGTCGCCGTGCTGGCCTCCGTCGTCATGGGGTTCAGCGTCAAGGCCCTCCTGTATGTGCCGGGAAACGTCGTGCCGGCGGTCGTCTGTCTCGCGGTCATCGTCGTCATGCAGCTGCGGTCGGTCACCGGCCGTCACATGTGGGCGCTGACGCTGATGACCCTCCTCACCTACCTGCCGGTTCTCGCGTTCGGCCGGGCGTGGCTCGGAGTCGCGGGTTTTCTCGCGGGCCCGATCCTCCTCGCCTTCCCCGCGCCGATCGCCTGGCCGCTCGTCGCCTGCGTGATGACAAGCGTCGCCGTGATCGGCTCCGTCCTCGGTCTGCCCCTTCCCGACACGGTCAATTTCACGGTGAGCACGCTGGTCACCGGGCTGGTCGTCTACGGCCTCGTCCGCCTGGCCCAGCTCGTCAAGGAGCTCCAGAACGCCAGGGAGGAGCTGGCCCGCTCGGCCGTGCTGGAGGAACGGCTGCGCGCGGCCCGGGACCTGCACGACCTGCTCGGCCACAGCCTCGCCGCGATCCTGCTCAAATGCGAGCTGGCCCGCCGCCTCGATCCGGAACGCGCCCGCGCCGAACTCCTCGACGTCCTCGCCATGACCGCACAGGCCGAGGCCGACCTGCGGGCCGTCTCCGGCGAGCACCGCGACCTCTCCCTCACCGCCGAAGCCGAGTCCGCCCGCTCGGTGCTCACCGCCGCGGGGATCGAGGTCTCCCTGGGCCTGGCCCACGGCGCGCTTCCCGCCGAGGTCGAGACCGCGCTGAGCGCCGTACTCAGGGAGGCTGTGACCAACATCCTGCGGCACAGCGCCGCCCGCCGCTGCGTCATCGAGACGCTGCCGGAGTCGGGCGGTGTACGGCTGCGCGTACGCAACGACGGCGTGCGCTCGCCGGAGGGCCGCCGGGGCTCGTCCGGCATCGGCAACCTCACCACGCGGCTGACGTCCCTCGGCGGCCTGATGAGCGTCGGGGCGGAGAACGGCTGGTTCGAGCTCGACGCCCACGTCCCGCACGGGAGCCTCGGCGAGCCGGGCACACCGGCCCGCCGATCCGGCGCCGAAGTCACCCGGTGACCGGCCTCTAGATCCAGCCCGCTTCGGCGGCGATCCGCACCGCGTCCGTCCGGTTACGGGCGTTGAGCTTGGCGACCACGGCGGTGAGGTAGTTGCGGGCCGTACCGGCCGTCACGAACAACCGGCCCGCGATCTCGGCCGCGTCCGCCCCCTCGGCCGCGAGGCGCAACACCTCGACCTCGCGGGCCGTCAGCGGGTTGTCCGCCAGGTCCCAGGCAGTGACCGCCAGCGACGGGTCCAGGACGCGCTCGCCCCCGGCCACCTTGCGGATCGCCACGATCAGGTCATCGGGCGGCGCGGTCTTCAGCAGGAATCCGTCCACCCCGGCGGTGAGCGCGCGACGCAGGTGACCCGGCTTGCCGTACCCGGTCAGCATGAGCGTGCGGCAGGTGGGCAGGCGTGAGCGGAGCTCGGCCGCGGCGGCGAGCCCGTCGAGCGTACCGGGCATGTCGATGTCGAGCACCGCGACGTCCGGGCGTTCGGCCAGCGCGGCGGACACCACGGCGTCACCGGACTCCACAGCGGCGACGATCTCCAGGTCCGCTTCAAGACCGAGCAGCGCGACGAGGGCGCCCCTGATGATGTGCTGATCTTCAGCCAGAAGCACACGGATCACGGTGACATATCTACCAGTGTCCGGATCATGATGACGTCATACCCGACCGATGATCACGTCTCTGGTCGACGACTCAGCAGGTCAGCAGACTCGACGGCATGAGAGACGTGGTGCGTTTGGACGCGGTGAGCAAGGTGTACGGGAAAGGTCAGGGCGCGGTCGCGGCCCTGCGCGAGGTGACGGTGGGCATACCCCAGGGGAGCTTCACCGCCGTAATGGGCCCGTCGGGCTCGGGAAAGAGCACGTTCCTGCACTGTGCGGCGGGGCTGGACACGCCTTCGGCGGGCTCCGTGCAGCTCGGTGACACCGCGCTGCACGGCATGGACGAGACCCGGCTGACCGAGTTGCGCAGGCAGCGGGTCGGATTCGTGTTCCAGGCGTTCAACCTGGTGTCGTCGCTGACGGTCGTCGAGAACATCACGCTGCCACTGCGACTGGCGGGCACCGGCGTGGACCGGGCGTGGCTGGCGGAGATCGTGTCCAGGGTCGGCCTGGAAGGACGCACCGGGCACCGCCCGGCTCAGCTCTCCGGTGGCCAGCAGCAGCGCGTGGCGATCGCCAGAGCCCTGGTGACCAGACCCGAGGTGGTGTTCGGCGACGAGCCGACCGGTGCGCTCGACACGATGACCGCGCGCGACGTGCTGGTCCTGCTGCGCGAGGTGGTGGACGGGATGGGCCAGACGGTCGTGATGGTGACACACGACCCGGTGGCCGCCTCCTACGCCGACACCGTCCTGTATCTGGCCGACGGCCGGATCGTGGACTCGATGACCGCACCGACCTCGGAGAAGGTCGCCGAGCGGATGACCAGGCTTGGAGCGTGGGTGCGATGATCTGGCTCGCCCTGAAGACGTTACGGCACCGCAAGGCCGGATTCGCGGGCGCGTTCCTCGCCCTGCTCTGCGCCGCCGCCCTGGTGTGTGCCTGCGGCATGCTGCTGGAGACCGGGCTGCGCGGAAACGTGGCCCCCGAGCGCTACGCGGGCACACCCGTGGTCGTCGCGGGCGACCAGTCCGTCCGCCAGACCATCCGCAAGTCGGCGGAGAAGAGCAAAACGAAGGCCAAACCGCTGTCGGAACGCGCCTGGATCAGCATGTCCATCGCCGAGAGACTCCAGCGGACGCCCGGGGTGGAGAAGGTCGTCACCGAGGTGACCTTCCCCGCCTACACGGCGGACGGCGAGCTCACCGGCCACGGCTGGGAGTCGGCCGCGCTCACTCCTTACACATTGGTCGAGGGGCGTGCTCCCCGGGCCGACGACGAGGTCGTGGTCGAGAGGGGCAGCGGGCTGAGGCCGGGGTCCCGCCTCACGGTCCGGTCCACGGCCGCCCCGCGCCGATACCAGGTGGTCGGGGTGACCGACAAGACGCTGGGCAGCCTGTTCTTCTCGACGCGGGAGGCCCGGCGACTGGCCGGCAGGCCCGGCATGGTCAGCGCCATCGGCGTCTTCCCCCAGGTGGACATCTCGGTCGAGGGTGCGGTCGCCTACCGCGGCGACGAGCGCGGCAAGGTCGAGTTCCTCGACGCGGAGAAGTCGCGGGTGAAGCTGATCAGCCTTGGCGGCGCCCTGGGCGGCACGTCGCTGCTGGTCGCCATCCTCGTCGTGGTGGGGACGTTCGCTCTGTCCATCCAGCAGCGCCAGCGCGAGATCGCCCTGCTGCGGGCCGTCGCGGCGACGCCCCGGCAGATCCGCAAGCTGCTCGGCGGCGAGGCTCTCATGGTGAGCCTGGCAGCCGGACTCATCGGCTCCGCCGTGGGCGTCGGCCTTGGCTTCTGGCTGCGTTCACGTTTCGTCGTCCTGGGCGCGATGCCGGAGAACCTCAAGCTGGTCGTCAGCCCGTTCCCGATCTTCACGGCCCTGCTGGCCACCGTGGTGGCGGCGTGGGCGGCGGCACGCGTCTCGGCCCGCCGTACGGCACGCATCCGGCCGGTGGAAGCGCTCGGCGACGCGGCACTGCCGACCCCGCGCCTGCCGTGGGGCCGGTTGGTCGCGGGGCTGGTCTTCACCGGCGGCGGCATCGCACTGACCATCGTGCTGTCGGCGCTGTCGACGGAGGCCGCGTCCAGCCCGGTCACCATGCTGACCGCGCTGGTGTGGACGGTCGCCGTGGCCCTGCTCGGCCCGATCATCGCGCGGGTGGCGGTCGCGGTGCTGAGCGTGCCGTTACGCGTTTCACGGGTGGGCGGCTACCTGGCCGCCGCCAACCTGCGCGCCGGGTCGCGGCGGCTCGCCTCCGTCATCACCCCGCTCAGCCTGATGGTGGCGATGACCTGCACGATCCTGTCCGTGCAGACCACGATGGGGTACGCCGCCGGGCAGCAGACGGCCGCGGGCAGCAGGGCCGACTACGTGCTCGGGCCGCGCGTCTCCGGTGTCACCGCCGCCGCCGTGCGGAAGGTGCCCGGAGTCGTGGCGGTGACCGAGGTGCTGCGCACCTCCGTCAGGATCGGACTGGAGAAGTACGGAGCGCAGGCCGTCACTCCGGCAGGGCTCGACCGCACCCTCGACCTCGGGGTCACCTCGGGCTCCTTCCGGGACTTCGGCGGGGAGTCGATCGCGGTCAGCGAGACAGTGGCCGCCCGGCTGGACGTGTCGGCGGGCAGCCGGATGAACCTCACACTTGGCGACGGCACTCCCGCCGTGGTCGAGGTGGCCGCGGTCTATGCCAGGGGCCTCGGGTTCGGCGAGCTCACCCTCCCCCACGACATGGTCGCCGGGCATGTGGACGACCCGCTCGGCACCCTGCTCGTCTCCGCGCCCTCCGTGCCACGCGGAGCCCTCGAACGGGCCGCCCCCGGCATCACGGTCCTCGACCAGGCGCAGGCCGCCGAGGTGAGCGCCCCCAACGCCGAGGTGAACTACGTGGCGATGGGCCTGATCATCGCGTTCACCGCGATCGCCGCGGTCAACACGCTGGCCATGTCCACCTCGGACCGCTCCCGTGAGTTCGCCCTGCTCCGCCTCGTCGGCACCACCCGGCGTCAGATCCTGCGGATGCTGCGGCTGGAGACCCTGGCCGCCGTGCTGATCGCCGTGGGCCTCGGCACGATGATCTCCCTGGTGACACTGGCCGCGTTCAGCCTCGGCATGACAGGCTCCGCCCAGCCGTACATCCCGCCGCTCACTTACCTCGCGGTGATCGCCGCAGCGGGCGCGCTCGCCCTCGCGGCGACCGTCCTGCCCGCCCGTTTCGCCCTCAGGGACCAGCCCGCCGAGGTCGTCGGCGCCCGCGAATGACCGCGGAGACGTCGGGGACGGCCGATGGGGTGGGCCCGCAGGCACCACCCCATCCGTGTCTGGCCGACGTCAGCCGCAGTGCCCGAACGGACTGTCGTACTTGGCCGAGCCGATGGAGCCGCCCCACTTCACGCAGGTGGCGGCGGCCTTTGCGCGCACCGGGCCCGCGTAGTACTGGTAGCTGCCGGAGTCGGTCTGCCTGGCCTTGCCCTGGACCTCAAGGTAGGCGCTGGCGTTGACCTTGCCGCTGCCACTGGCACGCAGGGTGGTGACGCAGTTCTGGCCGGTGGCCGAGGAGTACATCAGGACCACGCGGCCCTGCGAGCCCAGCGGCGCCGAGTCGATCTGCTTGTAGCCCGGACCGCACACCTGCGTCGCGCTGTACGGGTTCGAGCCGCTGGGGGCCGGCTGGGTGGTGGTGGTGGGGGCGGTGCCGCCACCGCAGTTCCTCGAGGTCACCGACTGGTTGGGGTAATTGAAGGTGGAGCCGTTGAAGGAGGCGCGGACGATGGCGCCCGAGGGGGAGCGCTGCTCGTAGTGCAGGTGCGACACGATGGAGTACTTGGCCGAGCTCTTGCCCACCGTGCCGATCTTCTGGCCCTGCGCCACGCTCGCGCCCGACGAGACCGACAGCGAGTTCAGATGCGCGTAGAGGGTCGTGCTGCCGTCGGAGTGACGGATCTTGACCAGGTTGCCGTAGCCGTTACTCGTCTGGTAGGCGGCCGTCACGACCGTGCCGGCCGCTGCCGCCACGACAGTCTTGCCCAGGTCGGCGTCCCCAGCGCCCCAGTTGAAGTCGATCTCACTGCCGGTGTGAGCGTAACTATTGCTGCTGCCCGCCCAGGTCTCCCCGCAGGGGAAGGGGAGCTGGAACGTGGGACCGGCGGCGCGAGCCGCGGCGCTCGCCGTCCCCGAACCGGCCAAAGTGACTACGGCGCCACAGAGGCCCGCCAATAGGATCTTCATTCGCATATCGCGTAAGACTGCCATCCGGATGATCAACATGTCTGGAATTTCACCAAAAATCCACACATGACTCTGGAGCAGGATGGCCGGATCTGCAAGGTATGTGTCCTTGCAGCCATTGCTGCGGATGGCCAAGTATGGCGATATGTCTCAACGCGTCGTCATCGTGCTTTTCGATGGCTTCCAGTTGCTCGATCTCGCGGGCCCGGCCGATGTCTTCTCCGCAGCCGGTCTGCTGAATCCTGACGCCGACTACCGGGTGGAGGTCACGGCTGTCCACGCGGGAGCCGTGCGCTCCCTGTCCGGAGTCACAGTGGCCGCCGAGACGCCGCTGCGGAGCGTGAAAGGTCCGATCGACACGCTGCTGGTCGTCGGTGGTCTCCCAGCCCGTACGGCTGTCGCCGACCAGGCGGCGTTGGTTCCGGAGATACGCAGGCTTGCCGGGGAGTCAGATCGTGTCGGATCCATCTGCTCGGGCACGTTGCTGTTGGCCGAGGCCGGCCTGCTGGAAGGGCGGCGGGCGACCACCCACTGGGCGGTGGGGGACATGCTCGCCCGCGAGCATCCGGACGTGCAGGTGGACGCCGATCGTATCTACGTACGCGACGGCAACGTGTGGACTTCGGCGGGGGTCACCTCGGGGATCGATCTCGCTCTTGCCCTCGTCGCCCACGACCACGGGCACGATCTGGCCAGGGAGATCTCTCGCTGGCTGGTCGTATATCTGCAGCGACCAGGCGGGCAGAGCCAGTTCAGTACGCCGCTGAGCGCGCAGACGCCAAAACGCGAACCTCTGCGCGACCTGCAGGGCTGGATCGAGGAGAACCTCAATGCCGACCTGTCGGTGGAGGCCCTCGCAGGACGCGTGAACACGAGTGTTCGCCACTTCTCGCGTGTGTTCAGGACCGAGGTCGGCGTGCCACCCGCGCGGTATGTCGAGCACGCACGGACGGCGGCAGCCAGGCGACTGCTGGAGAGCACCGATGAGCCGCTCGACCGGATTGCCACCCGGGTCGGACTCGGGACGCCCGAGACCCTCTACCGCGTCTTCCGGCGACATCTCAAGGTCTCGCCGGGAGAGTACCGGCGCAGATTCCATGACGAGGAGAGCTGATATGCACATCGCCATCCCCCTGTACGCGGGTTACGACGCCATGGACGCCCTGGGACCGTACTTCGTGCTCCGGAACATCCCCGGCGCGACGGTCACCTTCGTGGCTGAGCGGCCAGGCGTCATCGCCGACGAGGGAGTCACGCTGACCGCCACCGCCTCCTTCGCCGACCTGCCCAGACCCGATGTCCTGGTGGTGCCGGGCACCAAGGACGTGAAGCAGAGCATGGCGGACCAAGAGCTGATCCACTACGTGAAGACGGCGCACCCGACCACCACATGGACCACCTCGGTATGCGTGGGCTCGCTCACGCTCGGCGCGGCGGGCCTGCTGGAGGGAGTCAAGGCGACCACTCACTGGGTGGCCCACGACCTGCTCACGCAGTTTGGGGCACGACCGGTCAACGGACGCTCCGTCAGGGACGGCAAGATCATAACTTCGGCCGGTGTGACGGCCGGCATCGACATGGCGCTCTACCTCGCGTCCCTGCTGGCGGGCGAGGATGTGGCCATGGCGGTCCAGCTCGGGTTGGAATACGCGCCGCAGCCACCGTTCGACGCCGGGACGCCGGAGACCGCTCCCGCAGAGATCACCGAGCTGGTGCGCTCCCTCCTGAGGGATTCCTGAGCTCACAACGGGTGTCGCCACCCCATGCCGGGCCCACGGATCCTCGCCACAATCGTCCATATGAGATCACTCGTGGCCGCTCCCCTCCTCTTCGCCTCGTATGGCATCGCCCGCATCATCGACGGTCTTGACGGCAGCCGCGGCCCGGGCATCGCCTGGACCATCGGGCACCTGTGCTTCCTGGTGGGTCTGGTTCTCTGCGTGCCGGTCTTCCGCAGGCTGTGGGCTCTGGCCGGCGGCGGCGCGACGGCCACGGCGGGTTACGTGATCGGTCTGGTCGGGGCGCTCTCGCTGGGCGTGCAGTTCGTGATCGACCTCGTGGTCGGGTTCCTGTCCGCCGACCACGAGGCGATGGGGCCGCGGTTCGAGGCCGTCCAGGCCGTGCCCGGCGTCGAGCCCCTCGTCTACACCGTCGTACCGCCGCTGTTCTACGTGGGCATGCTCATGCTGATGACCCAGCTCGCCGTACGACGTTCCGTGCCGTGGTGGAGCCCCGCGCTCGTGCTCGCCCAAGCCGTGGTCCCGCTGGCGAGCAAGGACCTGATACCGCTGGCCGCTGCGCTGCTCCTGCTGGCGTTTGTGCCGTTGATGCGGGTGAACCCTGGGCCGACGGGGGCACCGGCCGCTCCGTGACCGGCGTACAGCGAGCCTTTACAACCTGATCTTGCAGGTCACCGCCGTGTTGCGGTCCCCGGAAATCGATCCCCGGGACCGCTTCATCCGAGCGGCCATGAGACCGCCGACCAGGTCTGAAGCCGTCCGGAGCTCCCACAAGAGCTTGTCAGCCCGCCGGACGCCACGCAGAAGGGTCACCTGCGTTGACACCGGTGCCGGCGAGCGTGCGTCTGCGTAACCCGGATAGACGGCTGCGGTGAGGTCAGGCGAAGTCCGCTGCCGGCATGCCGGATGTCAGCGCCGCCTCGACGATGCGGATCGCCTCGTTCGTATCGATGCCGACACCGGCGATCACTGCCGCGTACTCGGCGGCAGCACGGCGGGCACGTTCCCGCCCCTCCTCCCCGGTAGACGACACGAACGACCCTGCCCGTCCGCGGGTCTCGATCAGGCCCGCCTCCTCCAGTTCCCGGTACGCCCTGCCCACCGTGTTGACGGCCAGGCCGAGGTCCGCCGCCAGGTGTCGGATCGTCGGCAGCCGAGTGCCCACCGCGAGCGTGCGGTCCTGGATCTGCCTGGCGAGCTGGGCGCGCAGTTGCTCGAACGGCGGAACCGGCGAGGCCGCGTCGATGACGATCATTGGGCGCTCATCGCTCGCCGTGCCACGGCCACACTCGGCGGTGTCCTGACCTGGATCACGACACACGCCACCACGCCCAAAACCACGAAGGCGAGCGAGGCGACATTCCACCATCCGGGCGCGGATCCGAACAGAAGCACCACGGGCAGCGCCCACAGCACGGTCGGCGCTGTCAGCTCGCGTGCGTCCTCGACACGCATGACGACGTCGGCCGTCAGCGAGACCTCGTCCTCGGCCACGACCGGACGGACCAACAGCTCGCGCAGCCGCAGGGCAGCGCCGACGCCCACACCGAACAGACCGACCAGCAGCACGACGGCCGCGTACCGCACGGCGGAGTCTTGGACGGTCAGAGCACTCACCGCCAGCACCAGCGCGCCGCAGAAGGTTACGACCGCGAAGGCCGCGTACGGCCTACCGAGCACGGCTCGCCAACCGGGCGGGACCGGGTGGGCCACCCGCCGCGACAACGCCACACCGGCGCGCCGGTCGACGCGCCGCACCCACAAGTCGAGCAGCGACTGAGCCAGCAGCAGCCCGGCCACCAACACCGCCAGAGCCAGCAGCGGCATCGGCTGGTGCGGCTGGAACCTACCGAAGGCGGAGGTGGCCAGCCGGTCGTAAGCCAGCGCGAACGCCGCGGCCACGATCAGCAGTGCCAGCGCCATATTGCCGGCCAGGCGGGCCCGTCGCCGTACCTTGAGACGCGCGGCCAGCAACGGGGTCGGCCGGACACCGGCCAAGTCGTGCCGTACCAGCCATGCCTCCGCTCGCCGCAGGTCCTCCGGACGCGCCGGCAGGTAAGCGGCCGATGAGGATGTGGACCGCATGACACCTCCTTTGTCGCAATTATTGTCTCATCAGAATGAGTCATACATTGCGACAAAATCAATGCCGGGCAGCCCAGAGCATGCACCGCGAAAGGTCTCACCGAAGCTACGTCGCATGCAGAGGGCCACGGCTCGACCAAAGGGGCCCTCCAGCGCACAGGGGCCTTCGGTTGAGATGACGGGCGATGCACCTCGAAAAGAAACTGGCCCTCGATCGGCACCGGGCAAGCCGGGCGACCAAGGGCCAGGACCGATCAGTTACCGCAGGTCTACGCCTCGCCGGACGTGAGGCCGATCGGGCACGCGACGCCCGTGCCTCCGATGCCGCAGTAGCCGCCGGGGTTCTTGTAGAGATACTGCTGGTGATACTCCTCCGCGAAGAAGTAGTCCCCGGCGGGGGCGATCTCGGTGGTGATCTGGCCGTGGCCGGCCTCGGTGAGCACCTTCTGGTAGGCGTCGCGCGAGTTCAGGGCGGACTTCTCCTGCCCGGGCGAGTGGAAGTAGATCGCCGAACGATACTGGGTGCCGACGTCGTTGCCCTGGCGCATGCCCTGGGTGGGGTCGTGGGCCTCCCAGAAGACACGGAGCAGCTCCTCGTAGGACACCCGGGACGGATCGAAGACCACGCGGACCGCCTCGGTGTGGCCGGTCTGTCCGGTGCAGACCTCTTCGTAGGTCGGGTTCTGGGTGTAGCCACCCGCGTAGCCGACGGAGGTGGACACCACTCCGGGGGTCTGCCAGAAAATACGCTCGGCTCCCCAGAAGCAGCCGAGGCCGAAGTCGGCGATCTCACTTCCCTCGGGGTACGGCGGAGCCAGCGGAGCGTCGAGGACCGCATGACGCGCGGGCACCGCCATGCGGGTGGGGCGACCTGGGAGCGCGTTCTCCGGGGACACCATGGAAGTCTTGTTGCCGAACAACCAGCCCATTGCGAACCTCCTCTGCGAACCTTCCGACAGAGGCAACCAGCCGGGAGGCCCCGGTGTTCCCGTAAGCATCTCTTAATGATCTGGAAGGGATCGCTAATTTGTATTAAATGCGGTAAGCAGTAAAAATAGGTGACATGCCTGAATCGCGCCGCGGGGTCCTGTATGGCCTCGCCGCCTACACCATGTGGGGCCTGTTCCCGCTGTACTGGCCGCTCCTGAGGCCCGCCGGCGCCCTGGAGATCCTGGCCCACCGCATCGCGTGGTCCCTCGTCGCCGTCGTCGCCATCCTCGCGGTGCGACGCCACTGGTCCTGGTTCCGCGAACTCCTGCGCACCCCGAAGAAGGCCGGCCTGCTCGTCCTGGCCGCAGTGATCATCACGGTCAACTGGGGCGTCTACATCTACGCGGTGAACACCGGGCATGTGGTCGAGAGCGCGCTCGGCTACTTCATCAACCCCCTGGTCAGCGTGCTCTTCGGCGTCTTCCTGCTCAAGGAACGCCTGCGGCCGTGGCAGTGGGGCGCGGTCGGGCTGGGCGCCCTGGCCGTCGTCGTCCTCGCCCTCGACTACGGCCGGCTGCCGTGGATCGCGCTGGTCCTGGCCGCCAGCTTCGGCACCTACGGCCTGGTCAAGAAGATCGCACAGGTCGGCGCGGCAGAGAGCATGACCATCGAGACGCTGGTGCTGCTGCTCCCCGCACTCGGTTACCTGGTCTACCTGGAGGGGCAGGGCACCGCCACCTTCGGGACCATGGGCGCGGGGCACGCCCTCCTGCTGGCCGGCGGCGGCGTGATCACAGCCGTCCCGCTGCTCTGCTTCACCTCCGCCGCGATCCGGGTGCCGCTCACCACGATCGGCCTGCTCCAGTACATCGCCCCGGTCCTGCAGTTCCTCGTCGGCGTGTTCATCGCCCACGAGGTCATGCCGCCCAGCCGCTGGACCGGATTCGCCATCGTCTGGCTGGCCCTGTCGGTCTTCACCTGGGACAGCCTCCGCGCCGCCCGTGAGGCCCGCCGTACGGCGCTGGAGGTCGCAACCGTCTAGGACGGAGGGTTCCGTCACATTGGGCGAGCGAGCTGTCACGTTTACCGGGTAAAGATGGAACGGTCCTGTTACCGTTGACCCGTTCGGACCGGCCAGAGCCTGGCTCACCTCCCTTGGCGGGGGGGAGGTGAGAGACCGCGCCCCTCCGGGACGGAGAAGTCAGCACGACACCTGTGGCGAGGGAGGCGGGTCCTCAGCCGGAGCGCTCGACGACGTAGTCGCAGAGGGCGAGGTAGGCGGCGCGGGCAGGGATATCCGGAAGACCGGAAAGGTCCTCACGTGCCCTGTCGACCCAGCTGACCAGTTCGGCGCGGGCACGCTCCATTGCCGGGTTCGCGCGCAGCAGCCGGAGGGCCTCGTCGATGTCGCTCTCGGCCACCGGTCCGGCCAGCAGTTCGCGCAGGCGGGCGTCCTGCGGCGCGTCGGATGACAGGACGTACAGCACCGGGAGGGTCCGGATGCCCTCACGTAGGTCGGTGCCGGGTGTCTTGCCGGACTCGATCGAGTCGGAGGCGACGTCGAGCAGGTCGTCGCCGAGCTGCCAGCCCACCCCGATGGCCTCGCAGGCGCGGGTCAGCCGGCTGACGATCTCGGGCGAGGCGCCGCTCAGCAGGGCGCCGAAGCGGCCCGAGGTGGCGATCAGGGAGCCGGTCTTGTCGGCCAGGACGTTGATGTAGTGGGCCACGCGGTCCTCGTCGGGACCGGGACCGATGGTCTCGCGGATCTGACCGCGGACCAGGCGGGAGAACGTCTGGGCCTGGATCCGGATGATGTCGGCGCCGAGGTCGGAGAGGATCTCCGAGGCCTGGGCGAACAGGTAGTCGCCGGTCAGGATGGCCACGGTGTTGTCCCAGCGGGCGTTCGCCGACGGGGAGCCCCGGCGCACCGGGGCCTCGTCCATGACGTCGTCGTGGTAGAGCGTCGCCAGGTGGGTCAGCTCGATGACCACGGCGCCGGGGATCACCCCGGCGGCCTGCGGGGACCCGAACTGGGCGGCGAGCAGCACCAGCATGGCGCGGAACCGCTTGCCGCCCGCTTCGATGAGGTGCTTGGACGCCTCCGTGACGAAGGCGTCCTCGCTCTCCACCGAGGTCCGCAGCAGCTTCTCGACCTCTGCCAGCCCACCAGCGAGGTCCTGCGCCAACCGTTCGTCGACAAACGGCAGATCAACAACCGGTGGCGCAGCCATGAAGCCCTACTCCTCTAACGAATGAACAACGCGGACGCAGCCTGGTCCGCCAGATCGAGCACCGGCTGCGGAAATACCCCCAGCACTACGGTAGCCGCTGCCGCGAGGGCGACCACCGCCGAGGTACCCACGGTGGGTGTGGCAATTGTCGGTCCGTCGACGGCCGGCTCGTTGAAGAACATCAGCACGATCACGCGGACGTAGAAGAACGCGGCGATCGCCGAGCTCACCACACCCACGATGACCAGCGGCAACGCGCCACCGGAGACCGCCGCCGCGAAGACGGCGTACTTCCCGAAGAAACCGCTGGTCAGCGGGATTCCCGCGAAGGCCAGCAGGAAGAAGGCGAAGATACCGGCCAGCACCGGGGACCGCTTGCCGAGACCGGCCCACCGGGACAGGTGCCCGGCCTCGCCGCCCGCGTCGCGGACCATGGTGACCACCGCGAAGGCGCCGACCGTGGTGAAGCCGTACGCGGCCAGGTAGAACAGGATGGCCGACAGCGCCTGGGTGTTCTGCGCGAAGGTACCGATCGCGATCACACCGGTGAGCAGGAAACCCGCGTGCGCGACCGAGGAGTAGGCCAGCATGCGCTTGATGTCGGTCTGGGTGATGGCCAGGATCGCACCGACGATCATGGTGAGGATCGCGACACCCCACATGACCGGCTGCCAGTTCCACTGCAGGCCGCCCAGGGCGACCCAGAAGACCCTCAGCACGGCACCGAAGGCCGCAACCAGCACGGTGGAGGCCATCAGTGCGGTGACGGCGGTGGGTGCGCCCTGGTAGACGTCGGGCTTCCACGCCTGGAACGGCGCGGCACCGATCTTGAACAGCAGGCCGACGCCGAGCAGCGCGACGCCGATGTACAGCAGCAGGTTCTGGCCGGCGACCGAGCTGAGCGCGTCGGCGATGACCTTCAGGTCGACCGAGCCGGCGTAGCCGTAGATCAGGGCCATGCCGTACAGGAAGAAGGCCGAGGAGAACGCGCCGAGCAGGAAGTACTTGACCGAGGCCTCCTGCGAGAGCAGGCGGCGACGGCGGGCCAGGCCACAGAGCAGGTACAGCGGCAGGGACATGACCTCAAGGGCGACGAACATGACCAGCAGGTCGTTGGCCGCGGCGAAGAGCAACATGCCGCCGACCGCGAAAAGCAGCAGCGGGTAGACCTCGGTCTGGACGAACCCGCTGCGGACCGCCTCCTCCTCGTCGACGCTCCCCGGTACGGATGCCGCCTGCGCGACGAACTGCTCGTCGTCGTTGACCAGCAGCACGCTGACGAAGGCCAGGATGAGGATGATGCCCCAGATGAACAGGGAGGGCCCGTCCACCGCGACCGCGCCCATGGCGGCGGCCTTGTCCGGCAGGCCGTTCAGGGCCGTCAGGATGGTCGTGGTGAACGCACCGACCAACGCCAGCAACGTGAGCGGCACGTGGATCGACTTGCGCAGGTAGCGGGGCGCGAACGCCTCGACCAGCACACCGAGGATCGCCGCGCCGAACACGATCAGCATCGGGGAGAGCAGTGCGTATTCGATCGTCGGAGCTTGGATGGTGCCGTTCACTGCCCGGCCCCCTTCTTGTCAGCGACGGCTGGGGTGAACTGGACCACCTGGACATTGGACAGCGTCTGGTCCACCGCAGGGTTGATCACGTTGAGCACCGGCGCGGGGAAGAAGCCGAGGGCGATGATCACCGCGACCAGCGGTGCCACCACCCACCGCTCCCGACTGTTCAGGTCGGTGAAGCCCTTGACCGACTCGACCGTCGGGCCGGTCATCATGCGCTGGTACATCCACAGGATGTAGATGGCCGCCAGGACCACGCCACTCGTGGCGATGATCGCCGCGACCGGGTTACTTTCGAAGGTGCCCATCAGGACCATGAACTCGCTGACGAACGAGGACAGGCCAGGCATGGAGAGGCCGGACAGGCCGGCGATCAGGAAGGTGCCGGCGAGCAGCGGGGCGACCTTCTGCACGCCGCCGTAGTCGGCGATCTGACTGGAACCCCGGCGGTAGATCAGGAATCCGGCGATCAGGAACAGCGCGCCGGTCGAGAAGCCGTGGTTGACCATGTAGAGCGTGGCACCCGCACCGCCCCGCGAGGTCATCGCGAAGACGCCCAGCGCGATGAAGCCGAAGTGCGAGATCGAGGTGTAGGCGATCAGGCGCTTGATGTCGGTCTGACCGATCGCCACGATCGCGCCGTAGACGATGCCCACGACCGCCATGACGATCACCATCGGGGTGAAGAACTTCGCCGCGTCGGGGAACAGCTCCAGGCAGAAGCGGAGCATGCCGTAGGTGCCGACCTTGTCCAGCACGCCGACCAGCAGCACGGCGGCACCGGCCGGGGCCTGCGCCGCCGCGTCGGGCAGCCAGGTGTGGAACGGCCAGAGCGGCGCCTTGACCGCGAACGCGATGAAGAAGCCGAGGAACAGCCACTTCTGCGTGGTCGGGTCCTGGATGACGCCGACCAGCTCGGGGAACATGAACGTGCCCTTTTCGGCGATCACGTAGAGCGCGATCACCGCGACCAGCATGAGCAGTCCGCCGAACAGCGAGTAGAGCAGGAACTTCACGGCCGCGTAGGACCGCTGGGCGCCGCCGTATGATCCGATCATGAAGTACATCGGGATCAGCATGGCTTCGAAGAAGATGTAGAAGAGGAAGACGTCGGTCGCCGCGAAGACGCCGATCATCATCGCTTCCAGCACCAGCAGCAGCGCGAAGTAGGTCTTCACCGACCGCTTGGGCGGGGCCGCGGCCCCGGTGCCGTCGGCGTCGTGCCAGGAGGCGAGGATCACGATCGGCACGAGCACCGCCGACAGCGCGATCAGCACCAGGGCGATGCCGTCCACGCCGACGCCGTAGTGCACGCCGAAGCGGGGGATCCAGTCGTAGACCTCGGCGAACTGGAAACGCGTCGCCGAGGAGGGGTTGAACTGGGCCGCCACCACACCGGTCAGCACCAGCACGACCAGGGAGACCGCGAGGGCCACCTGCTTGGCGAGCTTGTCACTCTTGGTGAGGGAGACCCCGACCGCGCCCAGCACGGGCACGGCCATCAGGATCGAGAGCCAGGGCATCACATGTTCCCTACGTAGAGCAGCGCGCCAACGACCACGGCGGCACCGAAGAGGATGGACAACGCGTAGGACCGTACGTAGCCGGTCTGGATGCGGCGCAGCCGCCCGGAGGTCCCACCGATCGTCGCGGCCAGCCCGTTGACCAGGCCGTCGATGCCGCGGTTGTCCACGAACACCGCGATCCGGGCCAGCCACTGACCGGGGCGCATGAACAGCGTCTCGTTCAGCGCGTCGCCGTAGAGGTCACGACGGGCGAACGTGGTGAGGAACGAGCCACGCGGGGCGACCTGGGGCACCTCGGCCGAGCCGTACCGGAACCAGGCGAAGACGGCGCCGACCGCGACCAGGGCCAGCGTGGCCAGGCCGGGGACGCTGAAGGCGTGGAACTCGGGCAGGTGCTCGGGAAGGCCGACGGCCGGGGCGAGGAACTGCATGAACCGGTTGCCCAGGATCAGGTAGCCGCCCAGGAAGATCGAACCGATGGACAGGATGACCAACGGCACGGTCATGACCGAGGGCGACTCGTGCGGGTGGGCACCGTCGGCCCAGCGCTTCTTGCCGAAGAAGGTCATGAAGATCATGCGCGACATGTAGAAGCCGGTGATGCCGGCGCCCACGACGGCGAGCCAGCCCAGGGTCTCGCTGTGCTCCATGGCCGTCTCGATGATGCCGTCCTTGGTGAAGTAGCCGGACAGCAGCGGGAAGCCGATGATTGCCAGGTAGCCGATGATGAAGGTGATCGCGGTGACCTTCATCACCGAGAACAGCCCACCGTACCGGCGCATGTCGACCTCTTCGTTCATGGCGTGCATGACCGAACCGGCGCCGAGGAACATGTTGGCCTTGAAGAAGCCGTGCGTGATCAGGTGCGCGATGGCGAAGGCGTAGCCCGCCGGGCCGATGCCCGCGGCGAGCATCATGTAGCCGATCTGCGACATCGTGGAGCCGGCCAGGCCCTTCTTGATGTCGTCCTTGGCGCAACCGATGATCGCACCGGCGAGCAGCGTGACCACACCGACGATCGTCACGACGAGCTGCGCGGTCGGGGCGACCTCGAAGAACGCGCCGGAGCGGACGACCAGGTAGACACCGGCGGTGACCATGGTCGCGGCGTGGATGAGGGCCGAGACCGGGGTCGGGCCCTCCATCGCGTCCAGCAGCCACGACTGCAGCGGGAGCTGGGCGGACTTGCCGCAGGCGCCGAGGAGCAGCAGCAGGCCGATCGCGGTCACCGTGCCCTGGGAGGTGCCACCGTTCTGGAGCGCCCCACTGACGGCGGCGCCGGAGACCTCGCGGAAGGCGACCGAGCCGAACGTCGTCCAGATCGTGAAGATCGCGATCAGCAGACCGAAGTCACCGACCCGGTTGACGATGAAGGCCTTCTTGGCGGCGGCCGCCGCGGTGGGCTTGAACTGCCAGAACCCGATCAGCAGGTAGGACGCGAGACCCACGCCCTCCCAGCCGATGAACAGGGCGACGTAGTTGTCGGCCAGCACCAGCAGGAGCATCGCCGCGACGAACAGGTTCAGGTAGGCGAAGAACCGGCGCCGGTCGGGGTCGTGCGACATGTAGCCGATCGAGTAGATGTGGATCAGCGAGCCCACACCAGTGATCAGCAGGGCGAAGCTGATCGACAGCGGGTCGACCAGCAGTCCCATGTCGGCGACGCCGGGGATGAACTGGTACAGCTCGATCCCCAGGCGGCGCTGTCCCTCGGGCAGGCCCAGCAGCTCCATGAAGGAGAGGACGGCCACCACGAAGGCACCCAGCGACATGGCGACGCCGAGGAAGTGGCCCCAGCGGTCGGTACGGCGCCCGCCCAGCAGCAGGATCGCGGCACCGAACAACGGCAGCACGATCATCAGCCAGGAGACCCCGATCACTCCACCGGAGTGCTGGAAGATCTCAACAGGAGATTGCACCGGCCACCTCTTAGTACTTCAGCAGGTTGGCGTCGTCCACCGACGCGGACCTGCGGGTTCGGAAGATCATCACGATGATGGCAAGGCCGATCACGACCTCCGCCGCAGCCACCACCATCACGAAGAACGCAATGATCTGGCCGTCCAGGTTGCCGTGCTGCCTGGCGAAGGTGACGAACGCGAGGTTACAGGCGTTGAGCATGAGCTCCACGCACATGAACACCACGATCGCGTTGCGTCGCACCAGCACGCCGACGGCGCCGATCGCGAACAGCAGCGCGGAGAGCACCAGGTAGTGAGTGGTCACTTGGCGTCCTCCTGATGGGCCGCTTCGCTCGCGACGTCGTCTTCCCGCACGACGGTGTCCTTCTCGATGACCTGCTTGATGAGCGCCGCCTTCACCGGGTCGGTCGGCCTGACGCCGTCCTCCTGGTGCCGGGCGAGCACCCGGTTGATCGACTTGGGCGCGACCGAGCCGTCGGGCAGCAGGGCCGGCATGTCGATCGCGTTGTGCAGCGCGTAGGTGCCCGGACCGGGCAGCGGCGACGGCTGGGGACCGGTGAACCGGGCGCGGGCCAGGTCACGCTGGGTGGCCTTGGGCCGGATCCGCTCACGGTGGGCCAGGACCATCGCGCCGAGCGCGGCGGTGATCAGCAGCGCCGAGGTGACCTCGAAGGCGAAGACGTGCCGGGTGAAGATGAGCTGCGCCAGGGCCGGAATGTTGCCGCCCGCCCCCTTGATGGCGCCCTCGATGCCCGCCGCCGGGGCGAACACCGTGTTGCCGACCCCCAGGGCGAGCAGGGCGGCGAAGCCTAGGCCCGCGATGGCCGCCCAGAAGCGCTGCCCCTTGATCGTCTCGACCAGCGAGTCGGCGGAGTCCACGCCGACGAGCATCAGGACGAACAGGAACAGCATCATGATGGCGCCGGTGTAGACGATGATCTGCACCGCGGCGAGGAAGGGAGCCTCCTGAACGGCGTAGAGCACCGCGAGGGACAGCATGACGGCGCCCAGCATGAGGGCCGAGTAGACGGCCTTGCGGCTGAAGACGAGCCCGAATGCGGCCGATACCGAGACGACCGCCAGCACCCAGAACGTGATGGTCTCACCCATTGTTACGTCCCAGCCGGTAGTAGTCCTCTTCGGTCTCGCCCAGACGCATCGCGTGCGGAGGGAGCTCCATGCCGGGCCCGAGCGGCGCGAGGAGCATCTCCTTGGTGTAGATGAGGCTCTCGCGGCTCGAGTCGGCGAGCTCGTACTCGTTGGTCATGGTCAGCGCGCGGGTCGGGCAGGCCTCGATGCAGAGGCCGCACAGGATGCACCGCAGATAGTTGATCTGGTAGGTGCGTCCGTAGCGCTCGCCCGGTGAGAAGCGCTCCTCGTCGGTGTTGTCCGCACCCTCAACGAAGATCGCGTCGGCCGGACAGGCCCAGGCGCAGAGCTCACAGCCGACGCACTTCTCCAGGCCGTCGGGCCAGCGGTTGAGCTGGTGCCGGCCGTGGAAGCGCGGAGCCGTGGGCCGCTTCTCCTCGGGGTAGTTGACCGTCTCGACCTTCTTGAACATGGTGTGGAAGGTCACGCCGAACCCCTTGACGGGGTTCAGCCAATCAGTTAGTCCCACTGGGAACCTCCTTGCGCTCTACCCCGTGGTAGTGCGGCAGGTCGAGCGGCGGCACAGGGAAACCGCCCGCGGCCGGCTCGGCGTTGAGCTGCTCGAACTCGGCCTGGACCTGAGCGGCCTTCTCTTCCTTGCGTCTCTGCAGCACGCTGTCGAAGCGCCACCAGACGGCGAAGCAGCCGACGAGCACGAGCGCGCCCAGGACCAGCACCAGCGTCACGTTGGCGCCGTCCATCCGCATGGCCTTGAAGGTGGCGACCAGCAGGATCCAGCCGAGGTTGATCGGAATGAGGATCTTCCAGCCGAGAGCCATGAGCTGGTCGTAGCGGACACGCGGCAGCGAGGCACGGCACCAGATGAAGAAGCCGAAGACCAGCACCATCTTCAGGAAGAACCAGAGCAGCGGCCACCAGCCGGTGTTCGCCCCTTCCCACATGGAGATCGGCCAGGGAGCCCGCCAGCCGCCCATGAACAGGGTGATCGACACGGCGGACACCACGAAGACGTTGACGTACTCGGCGAGCATGATGACCGCGAACTTCAGCGAGTTGGAGTACTCGGTCTGGAAGCCGCCGACCAGCTCGCCCTCGCCCTCGGGCAGGTCGAAGGGGACCCGGTTGGTCTCGCCCAGCATCGTGAAGATGTAGATCAGGAAGGACGGGATCAGCAGGATCATGTACCACGAGGGCATCGGGATGTTGAGGCCACCCAGCGTGAGCGTGTTGCCGTTCGCCTGGGCGGCGACGATCCCCGAGGTGGAGAGCGTCCCGGCGTACAGGAACACGCCCACGAACGACAGGCCCATCGCGATCTCGTAGGAGACCACCTGCGCGCTGGCCCGCAGGCCGCCCAGGATCGTGTACGGCGAGCGCGATCCCCAACCGGCGAGCACGATGCCGTACACGCCGATCGAGGCCATCGCCAGCACCAGCAGCACGGCGACCGGCAGGTCGGTGAGCTGCAGCGGCGTTTCGACGCCGAACATCGAGACGATCGGCCCCATCGGGATGACCGAGAAGGCCAGGAAGGCGGGGACCGCGAGGACGACCGGGGCGATGAAATAGATCACCTTGTCCACGGTCCGCGGCATCAGGTCTTCCTTGAGACCCATCTTCAGGCCGTCGGCCACCGACTGCAGCAGACCGAACTTACCGGCCCGGTTGGGGCCGTACCGGTTCTGCATGCGGGAGATGAGCTTGCGCTCGAGCCACACGCCGAAGAGCACGCCCAGCATCAGGACGATGAAGATGACGACGGCCTTGATGATGCTGATCCAGAGCGGGTCCTTGCCGAAGTCGGCAAGGGTCGGATCGGCCGCTAGAAGAGTCCGCGAATTCATTGGTCGCTCACCGCTCCTCATTCGCTTCGCGGGCGGCTCGTTCCTCGCCGACCACTCCGCTCATTGCGTCGGGTTCGCTCGCGAAGGCACTCCCGATCTTGACGATGTCACCGGCGGTGGCGCCCAGGTCGCGGGTCACCGAGCGGCCGGCGGAGTTCGCCGGCAGCCAGACCACCCTGTCGGGCAGGTCGGCGATCCGTACCGGCAGGCTCAGCGAGCCCTGCCCCGTGGTGACGGTGATCTTGTCGCCGTCGGCGACGCCGGACTCGGCCGCGGTGGCCGCCGAGACCAGAGCCTCGCCCGTCCGGGCGGTGCCCGCGAGGTACGGCTCACCGTCCTGCAGACGGCCGTCGTCGAGCAGCAGGTGCCAGGTGGCCAGGACCGCCTCCCCCGCCCCGGGGGCGGTGGCCGCCCGGGCGCTCACGGCCGGGGCCGCGGTCCGGGAGCCGCGCCACGCGCCGATGGAGCCGAGCTCGCGGCGGACGGCGGCGGGGTCCGGGAGACCGAGGTGCACGTCCATGTGGTCGGCGATCGCCGAGAGGGCCCGCAGGTCGCTCATGATCCCGGGGACCGGGAGCGCCTCCTCGAACGTACGGCCGCGTCCCTCCCAGTTGACGAACGTGCCGGACTTCTCGGTCACCGTGGCGACCGGCAGCACCACGTCGGCGCGGTCGGTGACCGCGCTGGCGCGCTGCTCCAGGCTCACGATGAACGGGGTGTTCTCCAGGGCCGCCAGGGCGGCCTCGGGGTCGGCCAGGTCGTAGGGGTCGACACCGGCGACGACGAGGGCGTCGAGCTCCTCGTTCAGCGCCGCCGCCAGGATGGCGGAGGTGTCGCGGCCCGGGACCTCGGGGAGCGAGGCGACGTTCCACACCCTGGCCACTTCGGCGCGGGCGGTCTCGTCGTCGGCCGGACGGCCGATCGGCAGCAGGTTCGGCAGCGCTCCGGCCTCGATCGCGCCACGCTCACCGGCGCGGCGCGGGACCCAGGCCAGGCGGGCACCGCTGGACTCGGCCAGCCGTACCAGCGCGGACAGGGCGCCCGGCGCGGTGGCGAGCCGCTCACCGGCGAGGATGACCGTGCCCGGCTGCGTGACCGCCTCGGAGATCGGCGAGACCCCGGAGAGCAGGTCCTCGACGGCCGCGGCCTCGGCGCCGGGCAGCGTGCGCACCAGCGTGCCGCCCATCTTGGCCAGCGACTCGGTGGCGAACGGCGCGATCGAGAAGACCTTCAGGCCCTTCTTCCGCCACGCCTTGCGCAGGCGCAGGAAGACGATCGGCGACTCGTCCTCGGGCTCGAAGCCCACCAGGAGCACGGCCGGAGCCTTCTCCAGGTCGCGGTAGCGGATCTCGATGCCCTTGCCCGCGACGGCGTGCGCGAGGAACTGCGCCTCCTCCGCGGAGTGGGGCCGGGACCGGAAGTCGACGTCGTTGGTACCGAGCGCGATCCGGGCGAACTTGGCGTAGCCGTAGGCCTCCTCGACGGTGACCCGGCCACCGACGAGCACCCCGGCCTTGCCGCGGGCGGCGGCCAGGCCCTTGGCCGCGGCGGCGAGCGCCTCGGGCCAGGAGGCCGGCACCAGGTGGCCCTCCTCGTCACGGACGAGGGGGGTCTTCAGCCGGTCGGGCTGGGTGGCGTAGGTGAAGGCCCAGCGACCCTTGTCGCAGTTCCACTCCTCGTTGACCTCCGGGTCGTCCCCGGCCAGCCGGCGGGTGACCTTGCCCCGGCGGTGGTCGGTGCGGAGCGAGCAGCCGCTGGCGCAGTGCTCGCACGCGCTGGGCGTGGAGACCAGGTCGAACGGGCGGGCCTGGAACCGGTAGGCGGCACCGGTCAGCGCGCCCACCGGGCAGATCTGGATGGTGTTGCCCGAGAAGTAGGACTCGAACGGCTCGCCGTCGGCGGTGCCGACCTGTTCCTTGGCCCCGCGCTCGAAGAAGTCGATGAGCGGGTCACCGGCGATCTCATCGGAGAAGCGGATGCAGCGGGCGCACTGGACGCAGCGCTCGCGGTCGAGCAGCACCTCGGTGGAGAGCGCGATCGGCTTCTCGAAGGTGCGCTTCTTCTCCTGGAAACGGCTCTCGCCCTGGCCGTTGGACATGGCCTGGTTCTGCAGCGGGCACTCGCCGCCCTTGTCGCAGACCGGGCAGTCCAGCGGGTGGTTGAGCAGCAGCAGCTCCATCACACCGCGCTGCGCCTTCTCGGCGACCGGGGAGGTGAGCTGGGTCTGGACGACCATGCCCGGGGCGACCTCGATGGCGCAGGAGGGCTGCGGCTTCGGGAAGCCGCGGCCGTTGCCCGCGTCGGGGATGTCCACCAGGCACTGGCGGCAGTTGGCCGCCGGCTCCAGAAGCGGGTGGTCGCAGAACCTGGGAATCTGGATTCCGAGCAGCTCGGCGGCCCGGATGATCAGCGTGCCCTTCGGGACGCTCACCTCGAAGCCGTCGATCGTGAGGGTCACCAGGTCCACCGGCGCCTGGGCCGGGGTCGTCGCTTCGACTGTCATGCGGTCCCCCAAACCGTGGACGGAGCGTGATCGAACGGGCAGCCGCCGATCTCGAAGTGCTTGAGGTACTCGTCGCGGAAGTACTTCACCGACGAGTGGATGGGGCTGGTGGCGCCGTCGCCCAGGGCGCAGAAGGAGCGTCCCAGGATGTTGTCGGCGATGTCGGTGATCGTGGTCAGGTCCTCCTCGGTGCCCTGACCCTTCTCCAGCCGCTTGAGCACCTGCTTGAGCCAGTAGGTGCCCTCCCGGCAGGGGGTGCACTTACCGCAGGACTCGTGCGCGTAGAACTCGGTCCACCGCAGGACGGCCCGGACCACGCAGGTGGTCTCGTCGAAGATCTGCAGGGCTCGGGTGCCGAGCATGGAGCCCTTGGCCCCGACCGACTCGAAGTCGAGCGGGACGTCCAGGTGCTCGTCGGTGAAGATCGGGGTGCTCGACCCGCCGGGGGTCCAGAACTTGATCTGGTGTCCCTCGCGGATACCGCCCGCCATGTCGAGCAGCTCCCGCAGCGTGATGCCGAGCGGGGCCTCGTACTGGCCGGGGCGGGTGACGTGACCGCTCAGCGAGAAGATGCCGAAACCCTTGGACTTCTCGGTGCCCATCCCCGCGAACCAGTCGGCCCCGTTGGAGATGATCGAGGGGACGCTGGCCACGGACTCCACGTTGTTCACGACGGTGGGCGAGGCGTAGAGGCCCGCCACGGCCGGGAAGGGGGGCTTGAGCCGAGGCTGGCCGCGGTAGCCCTCCAGCGAGTCCAGCAGCGCCGTCTCCTCGCCGCAGATGTAGGCGCCCGCTCCGCTGTGGACCACGAGCTCCAGGTCGAAACCGGAGCCGAAGATGTCCTTGCCGAGCAGCCCCTTGTCGTACGCCTCCGCGACGGCCGCCTGCAGGCGGCGGATGACGTGCAGCACCTCGCCGCGGACGTAGATGAAGGCGTGGTTGGCGCGGATCGCGTAGGACGTGATGATGACGCCCTCGACCAGCGAGTGCGGGTTGGCCATCATCAACGGGATGTCCTTGCACGTTCCCGGCTCGGACTCGTCGGCGTTGACCACCAGGTAGTGCGGCTTGCCGTCACCCTGGGGGATGAAGCCCCACTTCATGCCGGTGGGGAAGCCCGCGCCGCCACGGCCGCGCAGACCGGAGTCCTTGACGGCCTGGATGACGGCGTCGGGGTCCATGCCCAGCGCCTTCCTGGCCGCCGAGTAGTCGCCGTAACCCTCCAAGGTGAAGGAGTTGGGCTGGTCCCAGTTCGCGGTGAGGACCGGAGTGAGAGTCGTCATGGTGCCTCGGGGGCCTTCCATCCGTTGGCCTTGGCGATCTTGAGTCCTTCAAGTGAGGGACCGTTCGCCGAGGGACCGTCGCCGGCCAGACCGTCGGGCAGGCCGGACAGCACCCGCGAGGCCTCCTTGAAGGTGCACAGCTTCTTGGGACCGCGGGTCGGCGAGATCTCCTTGCCGTCCCTCAGGTCGTCGACGAGCTGCTTGGCCGAGTCGGGGGTCTGGTTGTCGAAGAACTCCCAGTTGACCATCATCACCGGGGCGAAGTCGCAGGCGGCGTTGCACTCCAGCCGCTCCAGCGAGATCTTCCCGTCCGGGGTCGCCTCGTCGTGGCCGACGCCGACGTGCTCCGACAGCTCGTCCCAGATCTGGTCGCCGCCCATGACCGCGCACAGCGTGTTGATGCACACGCCGACGTGGTAGTCGCCCGCCGGCTTGCGCTTGTACATCGTGTAGAAGGTCGACACACCCACGACCTCGGCCTTGCTCAGGCCGAGGATCTCGGCGCAGAACTCCTGACCGTCGTCGGAGACGTAACCGTCCTCAGACTGCACCAGGTGCAGCAGCGGCAGCAGGGCCGACCGCGTCTTGGGGTAACGGCCGATGATCTCCTTGGCGTCTCGTTCCAGACGCTCGCGGACTTCCGGTGTATAGGTCACCGGTCCACACCTCCCATGACCGGGTCGATCGAAGCCACTGCCGAGATTACGTCGGCGACCATACCGCCCTCGCACATCACGGGCATGGCCTGCAGGTTCGTGAAGGACGGGTCGCGGAAGTGAACACGGTAGGGCCGGGTGCCGCCGTCGCTGACCACGTGGGCGGCGAGCTCGCCGCGGGGCGACTCGACCGAGGCGAAAGCCTGCCCCGCCGGGACCCGGAAGCCCTCGGTCACCAGCTTGAAGTGGTGGATCAGCGCCTCCATCGAACCGCTCATGATGTGCGCGATGTGGTCGGGGGAGTTGCCGAGACCGTCAGGGCCGAGCGCGAGCTGCGCGGGCCAGCCGATCTTCTTGTCGTCCACCATCACGCGGCCGCCCTTGAGCGGGCCGGACAGGCGGTCCAGAGCCTGCTCAATGATCTTGAGCGACTCCTCCATCTCGGCCATGCGCACGAGGTAGCGGCCGTAGACGTCGGCGGTCTTCTCGGTCGGGACGTCGAACTCGTAGGTCTCGTAACCGCAGTAGGGCTGCGACTTGCGCAGGTCCCAGGGCAGGCCCGCGGCCCGCAGGATCGGGCCGGTGACACCCAGGGCCATGCAGCCGGTGAGGTCGAGGTAGGCGACGTCCTTGGTGCGGGCCAGGTAGACCGGGTTCGCATCGAGGATCTTGCGCATGTCCTTGATGCGCTCCGGCATGACCTTGAGCAGCTCGCCGACCTTGTCCACGGCACCGGCCGGAAGGTCGACGGAGACGCCGCCGGGCCGGACGTAGGCCATGTTCATCCGCAGGCCGGTGATGTACTCCATCACGTCGAGCACCATCTCGCGCTCGCGGAGCCCGAAGAGGAACGGCGTGGTCGCGCCCAGCTCCATGCCGAAGGTGCCGACGGCCATCAGGTGCGAGGAGATGCGGGTGAGTTCCATCATCATCACGCGGATGGCCTGAGCCCGCTCGGGGATCCGGTCGGTGATGCCGAGCAGCTTCTCGATGCCCATGCAGTAGGCGGTCTCGTTGAAGATCGGCGCCAGGTAGTCCATCCGGGTGACGAACGTGGTCCCCTGGGTCCACGTCCGGAACTCGGTGTTCTTCTCGATGCCGGTGTGCAGGTAGCCGATGACCGTGCGGGCCTCGGTGACCGTCTCGCCGTCCAGGTTCAGGACCAGGCGCAGCACACCGTGCGTGGACGGGTGCTGCGGGCCCATGTTGACGACGAGCTGCTCGTCCTGCTGGCCGGTGAGGGTTTCGACGAGCTCCGTCCAGTCGTTGCCGGAGACGGTGTAGACCTTGCCCTCAGTGGCTTCCTCATACGGAACGGTCACTTGTACGACCTCCTCTCATCCGGCGCGGGAATCTGGGCACCGCGGTATTCGATCGGGATGCCGCCCAGCGGGTAGTCCTTGCGCTGGGGGTGACCGTCCCAGTCGTCGGGCATCATGATGCGGGTCAGCGACGGGTGGCCGTCGAAGACGATCCCGAAGAAGTCCCAGGTCTCCCGCTCGTGCCAGTCATGGGTCGGGTAGACCGAAACGGTGGAGGGCATGTGGGGGTCGGCGTCGGGACAGGACACCTCAAGGCGCAGGCGCCGGTTGTGCGTGATCGAGCACAGGTGGATCACCGCGTGCAGCTCCTCACCCTCCAGGTGGGGATAGTGCACGCCGGAGACGCCGAGCGAGAGCTCGAAGCGCAGGGCCGGGTCGTCGCGCAGGATCCTGGCGACCTCCAGCAGGCGCTCGCGCCTGACGTGGAAGGTCAGCTCGTCGCGGTCCACGACAACACGCTCGATCGCGTCGCTCAGGTCGCCGCCCAGCGCCCGCTCCAGCTCGTCGGCGATGACGTCGAAGTAACCGCCGTAGGGGCGGACGGTGGACAGCTGGGGCTTGCGCCGTACGACCAGGCCACCGTAACCGGAGGTGTCACCGGATCCTGAGGCGCCGAACATGCCCAGGTGGGCGATCGGCTCCTCCGGAACCTCGGGGAGATTGTCCGTACTCATTTGGCTGTTCCCTGGTCGATGAGCGGCAGCGTCCGCAGCGCCTGCAGTTCGAGCTCGTCGATCTGCTTGGCACGGTGCGCGCCGAACTTCATGTTCTGGATCTTGTCGTGCAGCTTGACGATCGCGTCGATGAGCATCTCGGGCCGCGGCGGACAGCCGGGCAGGTAGATGTCCACGGGGACGACGTGGTCCACGCCCTGCACGATGGCGTAGTTGTTGAACATGCCACCGCTGGAGGCGCAGACGCCCATGGCGATGACCCACTTGGGCTCGGCCATCTGGTCGTAGATCTGGCGCAGCACCGGGGCCATCTTCTGGGACACCCGGCCGGCCACGATCATCAGGTCGGCCTGACGGGGAGACGCCGAAGCGCGCTCCATGCCGAAGCGCGCCAGGTCGTGCTTGGGACCACCCGTGGACATCAGCTCGATGGCGCAACAGGCGAGACCGAAGGTCGCCGGCCAGACGGAGTTCTTACGCGCCCAGCCGGCAACCTGCTCGACCGTGCTGAGCATGAACCCGCTCGGAAGTTTCTCTTCAAGTCCCATATCTAGTCCCAGTCCAGACCCTTGCGGCGCCACACGTACGCGTAGGCCACGAGCACGGTGACGATGAACAGCACCATCTCGACCAACCCGAACATCCCGAGCTGGTCGAACGCGACCGCCCACGGGTAGAGGAAGATGATCTCGATGTCGAACACGATGAAGAGCATCGCGGTGATCATGTACTTCAACGGGAAGCGACCACCGCCGACAGGTTGGGGTGTCGGCTCGATCCCGCATTCGTAGGCGTCGAGTTTCGCGCGGTTCCAGCGCCTGGGACCGGTGAAGGGTGCGATCGTCACTGAGAAGATCGCAAATCCCGCCGCGAGAACGGCGAGCACCAGGATGGGTGCGTACAGCTCCATCGCTACGCCTCCTCTCCCATCTCCACGCGCGCCGGCGCGTAGCTCATCACGTTGTTTTGTTGTGCAAGTTTATGCAGGGGGATCATCGCTCTGTTCCAGGTGCGGAGACGTCTGATGCGGTCATGCCGGTGGCGCGACCTTCGACAGAGCGTTGATGATGCGGTCTGACGCGTCGCCTCGCCGGTCGGTGAGGTTAGCAAGAAGTTTGAGCGCGAAGCGCATCAGGCCGGGGTGCGGCAGCGCGTGACGTGTGAAGAAGTCCATCACGCCCCGGTGCCCGATGAGTTCCACGAAGCCCCTGCCAAGACTGAAGTAGCCACCGTAGGCGTCCTTCAGCGTCTGAGGATAGGCCCGCAGCACACGCTCCCGTTGGGCGGGGGTCGCTCTGGCCAGCGCCTGGACGATGGTCTCGGCCGCGATATGGCCGGTCTCCATGGCATAGGCGATGCCCTCACCGTTGAACGGGTTGATCATCCCGCCCGCGTCGCCGACCAGCACCAGGCCCCGGGTGTAGTGCGGCTGGCGGTTGAAGGCCATCGGCAGCGCCGCGCCCCTGATGGGGCCCGTCATGTTCTCCTCGACGTAGCCCCACTCGGGGGGCATGCCCTTGACCCAGCGCTTGAGCAGGTCGCGGTAGTCCATGCCCTTGAAGGCCTCGGAGGTGTTCAGCAGTCCCAGGCCCACGTTGGACGTGCCGTCGCCGACGCCGAAGATCCAGCCGTAACCGGGCAGCAGGGTGTCGCCGTCCCACAGCTCCAGCCAGGTCTCCAGGTAGTCGTCGTCGTGTCGCGGACTCTCGAAATAGGTCCGTACGGCGACGCCCATCGGGCGGTCCTCGCGCTTGTGCAGCCCCATCGCCAGGGAGATCCGGGTGGAGTTGCCGTCGGCGGCGACCACCAGGCGGGACCGGTAGGAGACCTCCTCGCCGTCCTTCTTCGCCGTCACACCCACGATGTGGCCGCTGCGGTCGTCGAGGATCGGGGCGGTGACGTTGACCCCCTGCAGCAGACGGACCCCGCCGCGCACCGCGTTGTCCGCGAGGATCTCGTCGAAGTCCTGCCGGGTGCGGACCAGTCCGAAGTCCGGGTAGCTGGACAGCTCGGGCCAGTCGAGCTCGAATCGCAATCCGCCGCCGACCACGCGCAGGCCCTTGTTCCTGACCCAGCCGGGGGCGTCGATGTCGATCCCCATGGCGATGAGCTGCTTGACCGCCCGGGGCGTCAGCCCGTCGCCGCAGACCTTCTCACGGGGGAATGTAGTCTTCTCCAGCAACAGGACGTCGAGCCCGGCCTGCGCGAGGTGGAAAGCGGTTGTCGAACCGGCGGGCCCGGCGCCGACGACGATGACGTCGGCATCAGTATCAGCGACATTCCGCTGCACGGCGGCTGGCACGGTCACGGGACCTGTCCTGTCCTACAAACTCTGACGGCCTCGGGGTGAGGGGCTCTTCGTTCCTTTGTGAAGGTCTTCACAAACTTGTCGGGCCGAAGTCTAGCCCCTTTGAGGGATGAAGTGGCAGTCGGGTACGGCTATCGCCTGCGAATCTTCTATACAGGCTTATATGCACGGTGGAGTGCCACGATGCCGAAAGCGAGATTACGCCAGGCGACCCGTTCCCAGCCCGCGCCTTGAATGATCTTCGCCAGCGCCGCCTGGTCCGGCCACTCCCTGATCGACTCCGCCAGATACTCGTAGGAGTCGTCGTTGGAGCCGACCAGCTTGGCGGCCTGCGGCATGAGCTTCATGAGGTACTGGGAGTAGATGAGGTCGAAGGACCTGTTCGTGGGGTGGGAGAACTCCAGGATCACCAGGCGCGCTCCCGGCTTGGCCACCCGGAGCATCTCGCGCAGGGCCTGATCGGTGTCCTGGACGTTCCGCAGCGCGGTCGAGATCGTCACCGCGTCGAAGACCTCGTCGGCGAAGGGCAGCCGCAGCGCGTCGCCCGCGACGAAGGTGACGCCCCGCACCCCGCCGCCGGAGAGACCGGAGCCACCCCGCCGCCGCACGCCGGTGCGCAGCATGCCGAGCGAGAAGTCCGAGGCGATCGCACGGGCGCCCAGCGTGGTGAAGGCGTCGGTGGAGGTGCCGGTGCCCGCCCCCAGGTCGAGGACCAGCTCCCCGGGGCCCGCGTCGACGGCCGCCGCGGTCGCCTTGCGCCACAGCCTGACCTGCCCAAGGGAGATCACGTCGTTGACCAGATCGTATCGCCGGGCCGTGCGATCAAACATCGCGGCGACCTCATGCGGTTGCTTGTCCAGCGAAGCGCGCGTCATGAGGATAAGCCTAGGCCTGCTTGGACAATCCACGGAAAGTAGCCACGACGTCACTCTCGGTCTGCTAGAAATTGCCGAATGTTTGCCCGAACCACTTCACTGCTGGCCGCGGCCTTGATTCTGGTCCCCGCCGGGGTCGCCGCCGCCGGCACCACGGAGCACAGCAGAGTCGTCTCCGCCGCTCCGGTGAGAACCACCCCGCACGTGCTCAACGGGATCGTCAACGCCCTCGCCCTGGTGGACGGCACGGTGGTGGTCGGCGGCTCCTTCAGCGAGGTGCGCGACGCCGGGAGCACGACGGTCCTGGAACGCGACAACATCTTCGCCTACGACCTGGCCACCGGGCGGATCCTGCCCGGCTTCGCGCCGTACCTCGACCGCCCGGTGTACGCCCTGGCGGCGGGCACCGGGGGCACCGTCTACACCGGCGGCGAGTTCGCAGTGACCGACGGGGTGCGCGCCAAGGGCCTGGTCCGCCTGCGGCTGTCCGACGGCTCGCCGGTGACCGGCTTCGACGCCCCGGTCCAGGGAGGCATGGTCACCAGCCTGGTCCGCAACGGCTCCCATCTCTACGTGGGCGGCGACTTCACCGGCGTGGGCCACACCCTCCGCACGGCTCTCGCCCGGCTGGACACCACCACCGGCGCCGTGGATCCGGGCTTCACGATCCGGCCGGGCGCGCCCCGGAGCGGCCGGGTCAAGGTCCAGGCGATGGCGCTCTCCGGGGACCGGCTGGCGGTCGACGGCAACTTCACCACCCTCGACGGCCAGTCGCGGCCCCAACTCGGCCTGGTCGACGTCGGCGCCCTGCCCGCGGCGGTGGCCGACTGGCGGACGGACGCCTACGCCGGCAAGTGCATGGACGTCTTCCCCAGCTACGTGAGAGGCCTGGACTTCGCCCCCGGCGGCGACTACTTCGCGGTCGTCACGACCGGCGGGCCCATGGGGGCCAGGACGATGTGCGACACCGCCGCACGCTTCGAGACCCGTACCAGGGGAGAGGTGAGACCGACATGGGTGAACCACACCGGTGGCGACTCCCTCTATTCGGTTGCGGTCACCGGCGCGGCCGTCTACGTGGGTGGCCACCAGCGCTGGCTGGACAATCCCCTCGGCCACGATTCGGCCGGCCCGGGGGCGGTGGAACGGCCAGGCATCGGAGCGATCCATCCGCAGACCGGGAAGGCACTCAAGTGGAATCCGACAAGAGAGCGCGGAATCGGCGTCAAGGCATTCCTGGCCCATCCGGGCGGACTACTCGTGGGGAGTGACACAACCCGGCTGGGCCACGAGTACCATGCCCGAGTCGGCATGTTCCCGTTGCCGTGATCACTCCCGATTCTTGGTGATTCGCTCACTCACCGCGTCGCGCTGTTTGGACAGCAGAACGTAACTGGCCACACCGCTTATCAGGAGTGACGCGACCAGAAGGATCAGCGGCTGACGGAGGCCGAGAAGATAGAGCACACCGAAGGTCACGGCCAGGAGGCCCAGCCGGGACGCGGTGTAAACGAAGACAGGATGCACAGCGTCGAGGTTACGTCACTCTGCCCGCATGAACGCGGGCACGGAGACAGAGCCAACGCCCCCCGCGTCAAGCACAGGCAATGCTAGTGTGCCCAACAGATCAGTTTCGTAAAGAAACAACCACGAGAGTCCCAAAGAGGCTCTATCATATAACAATCGGGCAGTCAGTCGATAACAACCCGTGATCTTTGTTCAAAAGCACGGATAAATCAGGCTTCGCTCGGCACACTGGTTACCTGTCCGCCCGCTGGCAGGAAGCGGGATGCGAGGGGGAGAGATTGTGGAGAGTAGCAGCGAGCGTCTGCTGACGCCCGGAGAGGTTGCCGCCCTCTTCCGGGTCGACCCAAAAACGGTTACACGCTGGGCCGCGGCAGGCCGTATCAGCAGCATCCGTACCCCCGGAGGGCACCGGCGGTTCCGCGAGTCGGAAGTGCACGCCCTTCTGCGCGGAGAGGACGTACTGACGGCCGAACGGCCGGCAGGCGAGTCCCCGCGCGTCTGACGACTTATGACGTCACACCATCGGTGATCCTGCGCGCCCTACCCGGAAGCCGCAGGGTCACCGTGGAGTCGTATAAGATGCCGTCTTTCGCTCCGCGACCGGTGACCTCCCCCCCACAACCGAGTCGCCGCGCTGACGTCAGCTGTCCTGCTCGGCCTTGAAAGCCAGGAACTCCCGCTCCAGCTCGTCGTTCTCCTCGATCCACCGGCGCCGCCGCCGCGCCGACTCCTCCTCCGTGAGTGCCTCGGGCAGCCAGCGGTCGTAGTCCGGATCCCCCGGTGAGAGCTCCACATACGCGTTGCCGATCAGGCGCCCGTCATCGCTGGACAGGCTCTGCGGCACACGCAGAGTCCCGTCAGCGAGCCGGATGACGTACATCCCAGATCACCTAGATTCCGTAGCGCCGGTTGAAGAACAACATGACATTGAGCGCCATCCGCGTGTCACCGCCCAGCATGTCCACCAGGGCGGGGCGCTGCCGGGAGGCGATGGCGGCGAAGGCGTCGGCGAAGAACTCCCTGCGGCCCAGCTCCCCCGGCTGCCGGTGGAAGCCCGAGGCCAGCACGGGAACGCACTGGGCGTAGAGGGCGGCGAACTCCGGGGAGTCGGAGACCCAGTCCCCGTGGGGCGCGTCCACGTCGTCCAGGGCGTGTCCGATCTCGTGCATCATCACGTCGGGGGTGGGTGAGGGGCGATCGCCCACCACCACCTTGCGGTCACCGTACGCTCCAGCGCAGATGTCCCAGGTGGCCCGGCCCGACGGCAGCGGCGCACCCCGCAGGTAGGCCATGTCGTCCAGGTCGGGCACCCCGCCCTCCCCGACGTAGATGCCGTCGAGGCCCTCGGCCAGCTTGTCCTTCAACCGGTCCGGCAGCCTGGCGAGGCTCTCCACGGCCCGCACGATCTCGGGGGGCGGCGACCCCTGCCAGGAGTCCCACTGGCGGTGCAGGATGCGCTCAAGGCTCCCGCAGTGCCGCAGGCCGTCGCCCAGGTCAGGGAGGTCCGGAGCGTTGGGCTGCGCCCGGGGACGCTCGTCCTCCAGCTCGAAGTCCTGCCAGGTGTACTGCGGGCGGTCCACCACGGGCGCCGTCACGGCGCCCAACCGCCACTCGGGCTTCGGCGGGACCTCACGCGGCACCTCCCTGACGGCACTCTCCGTGTGCTGGGACGGACCACGCTGCCACCAGCGCCGCCGATGACGGCCCTTGTCCGCTGAACTCGCCATCACGCCCCCGGGGGAAGTGGCAACAGGTCCCACCGTACGACGTGGACCTCCACCCGTCATCCGGAACGACGGCCTTGGCACACCCCCGCTTGGAATGGCTTACAGTTCGGGCATGCCCCTGCTTGTTGCTCTGGCACTGCTCGCCTTCTGGCTCTACTGCCTGTTCGACGCCATCACCACGCCGGACGAGCAGTCCAGGAACCTGCCCAAACTGGTATGGGTGATCATCATTGTGCTGCTGCCGCCCTTCGGCGGCCTGTTCTGGCTCCTGCTCGGCCGGCCCTTCGGCCCCCAGGAGCCTCGCGCGTTCCCACCTCAGGAGAGGCAGGCGCGCCCCCGCGCCCCGAAGGGCCCCGACGACGACCCCGACTTCCTCAAGGATCTCGACCGGCGGCTGCGCGACGATGAGTAGGCGAGGGCACGCGGGGGCGGACCCCACGTCAGGGATGTCCCCCGGCGGTCAGGGGACCTCCGCGTAGGAGTGCAGCCCGCCGAGGAAGATGTTCACCCCGACCAGGTTGAACAGCAGGCAGCCGAAGGCGATGAGCTGCACGATCATGGCGGCCCTGCCCTTGAAGCCCGCGGTGGCCCGGGCGTGCAGGTAGGCGGCGTAGGCGATCCAGGTGATGAAGGCCCAGACCTCCTTGGGGTCCCAGCCCCAGTAACGGCCCCAGGCCTTGTCCGCCCAGAGGGCGCCGGCGATGACGGCGAAGGTCCAGATCGGGAAGCCGATCACGATGGCCCGGTGCGCGACCCGGTCCAGGTCCGCCAGGGACGGCAGGCGGACGGCGGTGTCCTTCCTGACCAGGTAGAGGATGCCGGAGACCCCGGCCATGATGAACAGGCCGCTGGCGATGATCGCCGCCGACACGTGGATCGCGACCCAGTAGGAGTTGAGCGCGGGCACCACCGGTCCGGCCTGCACATGCAGATACCGTACGGCGAAGCCGAGCCCGAGAGCCGCCGCGACCGTGACGAACGCACCGAGGAAGCGGGTCCCGTAGCGGATGCTCATGAACAGGAACGCGCCCACCGCCGCGAAGCACATCGCGACCACAAACTCGTACATGTTGCCCCACGGCCACCGGCCCACGGCCAGGCCGCGGGTGAGGATGGACACCAGGTGCGTGGCCAAGCCGAGCCAGGTCAGCCCGGCCGCGACCGGACCGGCCCACACCGTCCAGGCCGGAGGCGCCTTCTCGACGGGACCGCGGTCCTCCTCGGCGGGGCTGTCCTCCCCGGAGTCGGACGGGGCCGTGACCGTACCACCGCCGACCGTGGCGAGCGCGGGTTCGGCCCGCGCCCCGGCCCTGACCTTCGACCGGCCGAAGCCGAGGTCGAGGGCATAGCCGATCATCGCGAAGACGTAGAGCAGCACCGTCGCCAAGATGAACTGATCGCTCAGCATGGCGAGGCCGGCGTTGACCTCAGCGGTCATCCTTCACTCCTGGATTCAGAGCGGAGACGATCTCGGCGAACTCCTCGCTGAAATCGCCGCCTTCGTTACGTGTGAGACCGCCCACCTCGACGCGCCGGCGTCCGTGCTCGCGACGTCCTTCCGTCCGTCCCGAGGGATCGCCCGGCTCCTCCCCCGCTCCCTGCCCTGTCGCCGGAGCCACGTCCTTCAGCCGTACCCACACCCTTCGGCGGCGAACGGTCAGGGAGAGCACCAGGCCGAAGACGGCCAGGACGGCGGCCACGAACGCGGGCATCCGGCCCGGATCGTGGGTGATCTGGAGCGCGATCCACTCCTTGACGCCGGTGAACTCGATCGATCCCATGCCGTTCGGCAGATCGAGCTTCTTGCCCACGGCCAGCGGGTCGGCCTTCATGACCAGCGGCTTCATCTTCTTCAGGCTCGCCGGGTCGAGCTCGTAGACCGACTGGGGCCGGCCGTTCCTCATGCCCAGGTCACCGGCGAACGCGCCGTACACCTGGGCCGTGGGGTTGGCCGCACCGGGGAAGACCGACACCCATTGTCCGTTCATCGGCACGGTGGTCGGCAGGAAGGCCACCAGGAGGCCGAGCTGTTCCGGCTGGGCGTCCGGCACCTTGATCACGCATTCGGAGGTGAAGGTGGCCGGCTGGGCGACCAGACACGGCACCGGGCCGTCGAAGGCGACCTGCCCCTTACCATCTGTGATCTTGAAGGTGGGCGCGTAGCCGTGGTCGATCAGGTAGGTCAGCGTACCGTTGACGTCCAGTGGCTCGTTGACCTTGAGTTCGTAGTCGCGCTCCGGCGCTCCGGGGGCGTCGGTGACCTTGAGCTTCGCCCCGAAGTCCAGGGGCTGTCCCCGCCGCTCGCCCATGGCGATGTAGGTGGCCTGGAAGTCGTCGAGGGTGAAGGAGAACGGCTCCAGCGACTCGGCGCTCACCTGCTGGCCGGGCATGTAACGGTCGTAGGCGGCGACCGTGTTGGCGAACCCGTCCCCCTCCACGACCAGCACGTTGCCGCGGTAGCCGTACAGCGCCCCCGCCCCGACCGCGACCAGCAGCCCGAGCAGTGCGACATGGAACACCAGGTTGCCGGTCTCGCGCAGGTAGCCCTTCTCGGCCGCGACCCAGTCCGGGCCCGTGGTCACCCGGAACCGCTCCGCCCGCAGCCGCGCCGCCGCCGTCTCGACGGTCAGGTCGCCGTCGAACGCGGCGTGCTGGGGCAGCCGGACCAGGTTGCGCGGCGGCGCGGGCGGCTTCCTGCGCAGCTCGCGCAGGTGGGCCGCGGTACGCGGGAGCACGCAGCCGATGAGGGAGACGAACAGCAGCAGGTAGATGGCCGCGAACCACGGTGCCCTGAACACGTCGAACAGCCAGAACCGGTCCAGCCACTCGGCGAGCGTCGGGCTGTCGGTGAAGTACTGCGCGACCTTGGCGTCGGAGACGCCGCGCTGCGGCCAGATCGACCCCGGGACCGAGCCCAGGGCGAACAGGAACAGCAGGATCAGCGCGGTCTTCATCGAGGTCAGCGTGCGCCAGAACCAGCGCGCCCACCCCACGGGCCCGAGCTTCGCGGGCCGTACGGCGGGCCTCTCCTCGACCAGGGCCGTGTCCACGGCGACGCCCGACTGACCGTTCGACGGTTCCGGACTGGTCTCACTCACCGCGCGCTCCATCAGATCACCGGCTCGAATCCGCCGATCCACCCCTGCATCGTCACGATGAGCTCTCCCCAGAGCCCGGTGACGAGCAGCAGGCCGACCGCGACCAGCATGGTCCCGCCCACCCGGGTGATCAGCTGCGAATGGCGGCGGACCGCCTTGAAGGTGTGCAGGGCCCTGCGGTAGGCCAGCCCGGCCGCCAGGAACGGCAGGCCCAGGCCGAGCGCGTAGGCGAAGGCCAGCAACGCGCCGCGCCCGGCGCTGCCCTCGGTGAGGCCGAGGGTGAGCACGACCCCGAGGGTCGGGCCGATGCAGGGCGTCCAGCCGAGGCCGAACACCACCCCGAGCAGGGGCGCCCCGGCGAGACCGGCGGCGGGGAAACGGTGGATGCGGAAGTCACGCTGGAGGCCGGGGACGACTCCCATGAAGGCCAGGCCCAGCACGATGGTGAGCGCGCCCAGCACGCGCGTGATGACCTCGACGTTACCGAGCAGTGCCGCGCCGAGCCCGCCGAAGAGCGCCCCGCCGGCCACGAACACCACGGCGAAGCCGAGGACGAACAGCGCGATTCCCGCGACCATGCGCCCTCGTCTGGGGTCGGCGCTCATCCCGGTCACGTATGACAGGTAGCCGGGGACGAGCGGCAGCACGCAGGGCGACAGGAAGGAGACCAGACCGGCGGCCACCGCGATCGGCAGCGCGAGGACGAGCGACCCGCTCGCCACCGTGCTCGCCAGATCAGCGCTCATCGCCGACCTTGGTGACCGTGCTGAGCAGGTCGTTGTAGGTGACCGCGCCGAGCGCCCGAGCCGCGATCCGGCCCTGCCGGTCGATGATCAGCGTCGACGGGATGGCCGCCGGGGGGACCGTGCCCTGGAAGGAGAGCGCGACCTTGCCCGGCTGGTCGAAGATGCTTGGATAGCCGGACTGCTGGCTGCGCTCGAAGGCGAGCGCGTCGGCCCTGCGATCCTTGAAGTCGATGCCGAGGAACTCCACGCCGTCTGCCTTGGTCTTGGCGGCGATGTCCTTGAGCACCGGGGCCTCGGCCCGGCAGGGGGCGCACCAGGAGGCCCAGAAGTTGAGCACGACGACCTTGCCCTTGTGCGCGGCGAGTGTCGCCGAGCCTCCGTCGAGAGTCTCCCCCTCGACCGCGGGGGCGGGCCTACGGTCGGAGATCTCGAACAGGGTGATCTTGCCGTCACCGGCCACGAAGCGGGTGTCCCCGGACTGCGGCTGCGTCCCCTGGTTACCGGCGCAGCCGGCCACGGCCAGGAGCAGCATGGCAGCGGCGAAGGATTGTGCGCGCATGTGAGGCGGGGTCTCCCTGTACTACAACCGGTAGAGCATCAACTCTACCGGCGCGGTCACGCGCCCGGCACAGTGGGGCGCTTGACGAGCCCACCTGCGGGTTCGCCGTAACCCACGCCGATCAGCCGGTCTCCCTCGAAGGAGAAACTGGTGAGGCTGGCGAGGGCGCACTGCCTGCGGCGGGGGTCGTGCGGGAGCCGTCGGCCCTCGGCCGCGAGCCGGATGACCCAGATCGGGAGCTGGTGGCTGACCATGATCGCCTCGTGGCCGCGCGCCGTTTCGCGGGCGGTGTCGATCGCGCCCCTCATCCGCCGGACCACGTCAATGTAGCGCTCGCCCCAGGAAGGACGGAACGGGTTCCACAGGTGGCGGTAGTAGCGCGGGCTGCGGAAGATCCCGTCGCCGTTGCCGACCGAGACACCCTCGAAGATGTTCGCCGCCTCGATGAGACGCTCGTCGAGCGTGACCTCCAGGCCGAAGGTCGCGGCAAGCGGGGCCGCGGTCTCCTGCGCCCGCTCCAGCGGGGAGGAGAACAGCGCGACGACGTCGCGCCCGGCGACCGCTCTGGCAACCGTCTCGGCCATCTGCCTGCCGGTCTCCGAAAGGTGATAGTCGGGCAGCCTGCCGTACAGGACGTTGTCGGGGTTGTGCACCTCACCGTGGCGCAGGAGGTGAACGACGGTGGTCTCAGCCATGGTGCCGCCAGCCTACCGACTGGTACGGGTGGGTGGTGAACGCTAGACCGGCTGGTGGAGGACGGAGACCGCCTTGAGCGCGTCGACGGCGGCCCTGATCACCGGCCTGCGGGTCGCGTCGCTCCGCCAGAGCGCGTAGATCTTCCGGGTCGGGCGCGGCAGGATCGGGATGACCCGCACCCCGGCCGGGACGGAGTCACGGCCGAGCCGGGGGATGATGGCGCACCCCTGCCCCGCCGCGACGAGGGCGAGCTGGGTCGGATACTCGTCCACCATGCAGGTGATGTCCGGCTCCAGCCCGGCCGCGCGCAGGGTGTAAACCAGCCAGTCGTGGCAGATCGTGCCGGGCGAGGAGCTGATCCACTGCTCCCCGGACAGCTCAGCTAGATTGATCTCCGGCCGGGCGGCCAGCGGATGGGTCCCGGGAAGGATCGCGTCCGCGATGTCGTCGAAGAGCATCGCCCGCGACAGCCCCTCGGGGATGGCGATCGGCCGGTTCGTCCAGTCCTGGATCACCGCGAGGTCGAGCTCGCCCCTGGCCACCTCGCGGATCTGCCGTTCCGGATCCCGTTCGAGGAGCTGGAGCCGGAGGTCGGGGTGATGCTCCCGCAGATGGACCAGCGCCGCGGGCAGCAGCCCCCGGGCCGCCGTGGGGAAGGCCCCGATGCTCAGCCGTCCCACGACCTCCCCGCGCAACGCCTCGAAGTCCGCCTCGGCGGTCTCCACCAGCGCGAGAATGCGCTCGGCGTGGTCGGCGAGCAGCCCGGCCGCGTCGGTCAGCCGCACCCCACGCCCGCTGCGCTCCAGCAGCGTCGCACCGGTCTCCCGCTCCAGCTTGGCGAGCTGCTGCGACACCGCCGACGGGGTCACCATGAGCGCGTCGGCCGCCGCCCCCACCGACCCGTAGACGGATACGGCGTGCAGAGCCTTGAGACGGTTGAGATCCAACATGTAAGCAATTCTAAACGACGGAGGTAAGAAATTCTCGCTTGTGCTGAATTATCGAGATGAACGACTTCACGCTGCGGGTGTTCCGGCCGGCCTCCGGTTCGCGCTGCGGTGGATGGGTGTTCCGGCCGGCCGTCTCAGTCGCTGTCTCGTTTTTCAGGCCTCCGGCCTGGCGGGCGCGCTGGTTGCGGTCCTTTAATACGCCGGCCGGAACACCCACCCACCTCCGCGCACCCCTGCCTCGCCGTACGGCAGGCGGACCGTAGCCGCTCGCTCTCAGTCCGCCCAGCGTTCTCCGTACGGCTGAAGCAATCCGTGGTAGCTCGGCACAGGGTTGATCACCGTAGCTGAAGCCTCACCTCAGAAAGGAGCGCAGGGTTAACGAGCTTCGCTCTTCAACGTCCCGCATGAGGAAATGACGATCACCTTAAGCCGTCGAACTCACCGGTTCTGATGCCATCAGTAAAGGATCGCCAGCCATCGAGAGAGAGAACCAGCGCGGGACCCTGAGGGTCCTTGCTGTCCCTGACAGCCACGATCCCCGGCAAATTGCGAGCCACCTCGACGCATGCACCGCCGTTGCCGTTGCTGCGAGAACTCTTGTGCCACTCCGCACGGGACAGGTCCACAGGCTGGTCCTTCACCATCCCGCACCCCCTTCTGCTCCTGGCTCAGCTGCTACTCTTCCAGCTCACTTGCCGCTCGCATGATGAGCGCTCGTGAAGCATCGGTAGGCAGGGCAGCAGCGCGTAAATAGTCGAACATCAGCGTATAACGCTCTACTTCGGGCTGCTTCTCTAAATAAATCGTTCCGGTGGGGTATTCGATGTAGACCACATCAAGGTCGTTCGGCCCGAACCCGAGAATATGGAACCCTCCGCCCATGGCGGGATGCGCACCAACCGAGAACGGAAGGACCTGGAGGGTCACGTTTGGCCGGGTAGCGGACTCGGCCAGGTACTCAAGCTGCGTGCGCATCGTCTGGATGCCACCCACCGGCCGCCGGATGGCTGCTTCGTTGACGATCACCCAAAGGTGCAGCGAACCATCGCCTGCCAGCAGTTTCTGACGTGCGACGCGTACCGCCACACGTTGATCGATCTCTTCTTCGGATGCTCTGATCTGTGCGGCACGATGCACTGCGCGTATGTAGTCCTCCGTCTGCAGCAGTCCTGGCACGAATTCGGACTCGTAGAGGTGAAGCGCCGACGCCTCTGACTCCAGCCCGACATAGACCTCGAACCACTCGGGGACGGCTTGCCCATAAGCGTGCCACCACCCTCGCTGACGCGCTTCTCGCGCCAGAGCGAGCAACGCGTCATGTTCGCCGGACTCGATCTCGTATATGGCCAGCAACGCTCGCACATCGCTGGGCTGTACGGCACGACGGCCGGTCTCAAAGCGGCTCAACTTGGTGGCATGCCAATCAAGCTGAGCCGCTACCTGATCGATGGTCAGGCCTCTTTCTTCACGGATACGCCGTAGTTCAGAGGCGAGCCGACGACGCCTGACCGTTGGGCTGTGTCCTTGACGAACCACTACCGGCTCCCTTCGCCGTGGATCTCGGTCTCTTGCTCCCGCCCAAACCGTAGAGGTTTTGTCAGATGCCGTCTGGCAGTTGCCAAACAGCGGTTAGCTGGAGCACACTTGCGATGGCTCCACGATCCGGCATTGCGGCGCTTACGTACGGCCACTTAAAGCAACCGTTCCATCACGTTAAGAGATGGATTGCCGGACTTACCCCTCCGCTGCTCTGAGATTCGCGACCGCATGCCTTGCATGCCGTACGGCCGACGAAAGGCAATCAGGGAGATGAAGGTGTGTGATCCGCAAGTGCAGTTCATTCATCTGGTGCGGCTGGGATGGGACCTCAGAGTCCTCGGCGTCGGCACCTCATTGGTGCTGCCCACGACCGGGCCACCGATCCTGGAGGTCACATCCGCAGGCGACCGGCGCATCCGCATCACCGCCGTCCGCCGCGCCTGCGGCTGGGTCTTCACCTGGCGGCCCCGGTGGTCGCGGCTGTGGCGGCGGAGCGACTACGTGTGGGCCGAGGCCGACAACGTCGCCGACATCATCGTCTCGGCGGTGATCGTATGAGCACGACGGCCCTCTCACCGGCCGCCTGCCGCTACGAACGCCACCAGGCCACCACCCCCCGCTGGGCCACCCTGCGTCTGCTCGGCCACGCCGAGTTCCCCGCCACCCCCACCGCCGTCGCCACCGCCCGCCAATGGATCCGCGACCTGCTGACCGGAAGAACCAGCGCCCCCACTCTCGACGACGCGATCCTCCTGCTCAGCGAGATCATGACCAACGCCGTCATCCACTCCGACTCCGGCCGCACCCCCAACGGCTCAGTCATGATCTGCATCGGCACCGACATCGGCACCGGCGCTGACGGCAACACAGGAAAGCTCCACCTCGAAGTCATCGACGACGGCTCGGCCACGAACATCCCCTTCATCCGTGCCGCCGACACCGACAGCGACGGCGGACGCGGCCTGCTCCTGGTTGACCTGATCGCCACCGACTGGGGCACCCACCACGACCACGAGACAGGCAACGCCGTCTGGTTCCACCTCACCGACCACGCACCAGGCCACCACCATCCCCGCTGAAGACCGTTTGCCGGGAAGCGCACGCCTTCGAGACACCCCGCCCGTGCACTTCTCGGCAAACGACCTCCCGCCAACCACCACCCGGCTTCGCCGTACCTGGTGCTCTGTCCATTACCTGTGAGTGTGCTTTGGTAAGCGCGCTCCCCAGCAGCTCCCGCCTTACGACGTGAGCGTTCTCCCTCGCGGGAGTTCTCGCCTCAACGCCAACGCGGGCGACGGCGGGCGCGGCCCCGCCCGGCCTTACGGCCTGGACTTACACCGGCTGTCGGGTAGACCCGGGTCCACCATCCCCGCATGCGCGGGGAGCACAGACAGGACGCACTCGGGCGAGCTCCACCGATGGGACCATCTCCGCGTGCGCGGGGAGCACACGACATTCTCGCCGACTCATATCTGCGCGTCGGGACCATCCCCGCGTGCGCGGGGAGCACTACACCGCGGAGCAGGTGACCATGTCGCTGCAGGGACCATCCCCGCGTGCACGGGGAGCACGGGTGGAAGGTTGAGGCCCGGCCGAGGATGACGGGACCATCCTCGCGTGCGCGGGGAGCACTCCGTGATCTCGGACTCGAAGGCAGCGAAATTGGGACCATCCCCGCGCGCGCGGGGAGCACAGGTCGGTGGGTGACGAGCCTGCTCGCATCACGGGACCATCCCCGCGTGCGCGGGGAGCACCGGAGGGGGCTTCGTCGTTCCCTGGCCTGTTCGGGGACCATCCCCGCGTGCGCGGGGAGCACGGTTTTTCCGGTTGGTGTTTTCACCGTTTGAGGGGACCATCCCCGCGTGCGCGGGGAGCACAGCCTCGCCTGCCGATATGACCTCCAGGACCGGGGACCATCCCCGCGTGCGCGGGGAGCACTTCGAAGACGAATGGACCACAACGGACCAGGGGGACCATCCCCGCGTGCGCGGGGAGCACCTTGGCCAGGCCGAGTCCGGTGTCGGGGCCGGGGGACCATCCCCGCGTGCGCGGGGAGCACTTTACGGCAGGGTCGATGACCCACGTGCGTACGGGACCATCCCCGCGTGCGCGGGGAGCACTCGACCGCCTTGCCGGCCATGTCCTTGACCCCGGGACCATCCCCGCGTGCGCGGGGAGCACCCCCCGCTACGGGACACCCGCTCCGTTGAAGTGGGACCATCCCCGCGTGCGCGGGGAGCACTTGGTGATGTCGGCGTCCTCGCGGACGGTGGCGGGACCATCCCCGCGTGCGCGGGGAGCACGGAGAGACTCGGTGAGAGCGGTCACGTGGAACTCTTGATCGGCGGACAGAAAAGTCGCGGCTGACGGACACCGGTTCCTGGTTGGCGGCCACCAAAAGTCCTGGTCAATGGCCAGGTTAATCTCCTGATCTTGTCCGTGTGTCACAGCTCGGGTCCCCCTCCGCGGGGGCTTGGGTTGCGGGTTGTCGAGACCTTGCACCCCAGACCCGCGGAGGGGGCCCGTGACGAAGTCTGGCATGGAGCTGATGGAGATTTACGAGGCTTACGACCTGACCGGGTGCGCCTGGTCGGCGGGGCAACTGGCGGGGTGTGACCCCAAGACGGTGCGCCGGTATATCGCGATCCGCGCGGCGGGCGGCAACCCGCACCAGCCAGCGCCGCGACCTAAGGCGATCGACGCGTTCCTGGCGAAGATCGAGGAGAAGGTCGACCGGTCGAAAGGGAAGATCCGCGCGGACGTGGTGCACAAAGACCTGGTCGCGATGGGATTCGCCGGGTCCGAGCGGACCACGCGGCGGGCGGTCGCCGAGATCAAGGCGGCCTGGAAGGCAGGACGGCGGCGCATCTACCGGCCCTGGGTGCCTGAGCCGGGAATGTGGCTGCAGTGGGACTGGGGCGAGGGCCCGCGGATCGGTGAGCGCCGCACGCAGCTGTTTTGTGCCTGGCTGGCCTGGTCGCGGTTTCGGGTGGTGATCCCCACCTGGGATCAGACGCTGGCCACGTTGACGTCGTGCCTGGACGCGGCGCTGCGGCGGCTGGGCGGGGCGCCGACGTATCTGCTGACCGACAACCCCAAGACGGTCACGATCGAGCACATCGCCCGCGTTGCGGTGCGCCACCCGCAGATCGTCGAGCTGGGGCGGCATTACGGGTGCGTGGTGACTACCTGCGAGCCGTTCGATCCCGAGTCCAAGGGCGGGGTGGAGGCGACGGTGAAGATCGCCAAGGCGGATCTGGTGCCCACTCATGCCAACCTCCGCGCCGCCTATGGGAGTTTCACCGAGTTGGAGCAGGCGTGCGCTGCCTGGAGTGAGCACATCAACGGCCGCCGCCATCGCGAGACACACCGGCCGCCGATCGAGATGCTGGCCGAGGAGCGCGCTCGCCTGCACGTGCTGCCCGCCGATCCCTACGTGCTCGCGCTCGGGGCCGAGCGCCTGGTCGGTGACGACCGGACCGTCCGCTGGGGCGATGTGCGCTACTCGGTGCCTCCCGGCCACGAAGGACAAACGGTCTGGTGCCGCGTCCACGGCGACGAGTTGGTCATCGTCGGCCGCTCCAGCACCGATGAGCAGCACGGTCAGCACGGTCAGCACGGTCTGAGGGAACTGTGGCGGCATCCGCTGTCGGTTCCGGGCCGGCCGCAGATCGTCGATGCCCACTATCCCGAGCATGAGTGCGGCAACGGCCCCAAAGCGCCCCGGCCTCGCCCGCGGACCAAGGCCGAAGAAGCGTTCCTGGCGATCGGGCCGGGTGCGCAGGCGTGGCTGATCGAGGCCGCCGCCACCGGAGTGGCACGGATCCGCACCAAGATGGCCCGCGCGGTCGAGCTGGCCAGCCTGCTGGGCGCGGCCCGGACGGATGAGGCGCTCGGCCTGGCCGCGATCAACGGCCGGTTCGCCGAAGCTGACCTGGCCTCCATCTGCGACCACCTCGCAGTGCATGAGCACGCCGGTGAAAACACCCGCGTCGACGAGGCTCACTCGGCCCAGCCCGGCACCGCCTCCTGGGCCGCCTTCAGTAACACCAACAGCGTCAAAGGAGATCACTCGTGAGTGTCACCCTGCCTGCGGCCCCACCGGTCCCGGCCGAGTTGGAGGCCCTGTTTCGCCGGATGCGTTTTCCTTACGCCCGCAAAGCGGCGCCCGAGGTGCTGGCGACCGCCCGCGCGCAACGCTGGGACCCGGCCGAAGTCGTGCGCGTCCTGCTCAATGAGGAGGTCGTCGGCCGCGACCAAGCGACCCGCCGCAACCGGCGCAAGAGCGCGGGTTTTCCCTCCGGCAAGACCTTCTCCTCCTGGCGGCGCGAGGGCTCCACGATCAACGAGGCCACCCAGAACGCGCTGATGACGCTGGAATGGGTCAGCCGCGCGGAGAACCTGGTGATCGCCGGACCGTCCGGCACCGGCAAGTCCCACTTCGCTGAAGCACTGTCGCATCTGGCGATCGAAAAAGACCTACGGGTGGCCTGGTTCACCCTGGAGTCTCTCAGTGCCACGGTCGGCCGGGCCAAGATCGACGGATCGGTCTCGCGCGCCATCGGCCGCATCTGCCGCAGCGACGTCATCGTTATCGACGATATCGGGTTGCTGCCGGTCGGCCACGAGACCGCCGAGGCGTTCTACCGCGTTATCGATGCCGCCTACGAGCGCCGCTCGGTCGCGGTCACCAGCAACATCCACCCATCGGGCTTCGACACCATCATGCCCAAGACGCTCGCCACCGCGACCGTCGACCGGCTGATGCACCACGCCCACCTGGTGGAGACCAGCGGCGACTCCCACCGCCTGGCTGAGGCCCTGTCCGGACGCGGAGTGATCCCGCTGACCTGACCGCCCACCCGGAGATCGACCTGGCCACCCACCGGGATTTCCAGTGGCCACGCCAGGAATTTTGATGGCCATCAGCCAGGAGAAATCTGGCCGCTCAGCTGGAGAACGGCGTGTCCGCTAGCACTCGGAATCACTCCGGGACACTCCGGGGACCATCCCCGCGTGCGCGGGGAGCACGCGTCGAAGGACGATGAGGCGTGGGCGGAGTCGGGACCATCCCCGCGTGCGCGGGGAGCACATAGCCCGCGCCTCAGTGAAGGGGATCTTCAGGGGACCATCCCCGCGTGCGCGGGGAGCACCGCCAGCTGGTGTTCTCCGAGGCCCGATTCCAGGGACCATCCCCGCGTGCGCGGGGAGCACATCTCGGCGGAGTTCAAGTCCGGTAAGACCACGGGACCATCCCCGCGTGCGCGGGGAGCACTTTGCGTTCGACAGATCAGTCATGTGCTAGCCGGGACCATCCCCGCGTGCGCGGGGAGCACATCTGCTGCCGCATGACCTTGACGTAGGTGTCGGGACCATCCCCGCGTGCGCGGGGAGCACAATCGCTACGAAGCTTCTCCATCACCTCGGCGGGGACCATCCCCGCGTGCGCGGGGAGCACGATCGCCCTGCCCGACGACGACGGCAACGTGGGGGACCATCCCCGCGTGCGCGGGGAGCACACTGCCTGACCTGCAGGATTATCGGCGGCTAGCGTGAAATGCGAGCACTTTGGAGGGATCGGACATTTCAGACACCGTCAGTCAGCTCGTTGTTTCCAAATCATCAAGTTGTTCTGGAGGAGGCTAGCGCTCCGTGAGGACATCGTGTGCTGTCTCGCCATGAGCCCCTGAAACTTGTTTAGGGCCTGATCTGCAGCTGCAGCCGAAATTTCTGGGGGTCGGAATGAGAGAACCGGCTTCATGGGGTGTCTCTGCAGCTGGTGCGACGTTGTAGCAAGGGGGCCGTAGTGGGGTTGGCGCAGAGTCGCAGCCGGGGATTCCGCCTTGATCGTAGAAGGCCTCCCGGCTGGAGTGGCTCGTGTTACTCTCTGGTCCTCCTCTTATCGGAACACGAGAAGTGGAACGAAAAGTAATCCGCAACCAAGAGACGTAGGAGGCGTTCGTGAGGCCTGTTCTGGACTTGGAAGCTCTCGTACTGTTGCTGTTCGCCGCCGTGGTGGGAGGCGTGGTGGCCACATTGACGCATCTGTCGGGTGCAAGGTTGCCGCAGTCTTTGATCGCGGGTGGCGCCGCCGCCGGGGCTGCACTCCTCTGGGCGAGATCGTTACTTGGGCCACCAGAGGGAAGATGATCGAGTTCGTGAGCTGCTCTCGGTCCAAACCCTGCGTGTAGATATCCTGCAGGGTGTGGCGACATGCTCCCCGTGCGTGCGGGGATGGCTCCACGAGAAGTGGAACAGCCACCTTCATGTGTGAGTGCTCCCCGTGCATGCGGGGATTTGGCTGCTCTCGAACATACTGGATGGCAGTGGATTTATTTCCCGAAAGGGAAGAAATCCACTCCTCCGGTGCGTCAATTCAAGGAGAATCCAAGCTTCCTGGAATATCCAGGAGATGATGCCATTTAATGGCTCCATGCTTAACGAGGAGCCAGCCTGCAGCCGGTTTGCCAACGGGCTTTCGAGCGCGGCGCGCGCGGTCTGGGCCAAGCATGATCGGGAAACTGATGGGTGGCTGCCGTTGTGGCAGCACCTTGCCGACAGCGGTGCGGTCGCCGGACTGCTATGGGACCACTGGCTTCCTCTTCAGGTTCGGCAAGTGATCGCTGAAGCGCTTCCCGGTGGTGCCGATGACGCGCGCCGCATGGCGGTCTGGCTGGCGACCACTCACGATATCGGGAAGGCTACGCCGGCGTTCGCCTGCCAGGTGGAGTCGCTCGCCGATGCCATGCAGATAGTCGGACTGGATATGCCGCCGTACAAGCAGCTGCCCGACCGCAGGCTCGCCCCGCATGGCCTGGCCGGGCAGGTGTTGCTCCAGGAATGGCTGGTAGAGCGGTACGGCTGGGCACGGTCCGCTGCCGTGCAGTTCGCGATCATCGCCGGTGGTCACCACGGAGTCCCGCCGACCCACGCGGACATCCAAGAGCTGAATGTACATCCAGAACTGCTCCGCACTCCTGGATGCTCGTCGATGTGGCGGGGGGTGCAGCAGGAGATCCTCGACCGCTGTGCGGAGGCATCCGAAGTCCAGGACCGCCTGGCCGAATGGCGGGAGGTCAGGCTCCCGCAGCCGACCCAGGTGCTGCTGACCGGGCTCGTCATCGTCGCAGACTGGATCGCGAGCAATCCTGATCTTTTTCCGTATTTCCCCGAGACACGACAGCAGAACGATAGGGGGCGGGTCGATGCGGCGTGGCGGGGCCTCGATCTGCCGGAGCCGTGGCAGGCAGTGGAGTCCACCGGGGAAGTGACCGACTTCTTCTCCTCCCGGTTCCGGCTGCCACCTGGGGCGCACATCCGCCCGGTCCAGGAACATGCGGTCCGAACGGCACAGGCGATGTCATCCCCTGGCCTGATGGTGATCGAGGCTCCGATGGGGGAAGGGAAGACCGAAGCCGCGCTAGCGGTCGCCGAGATCTTCGCGGCCCGTTTCGGAGCGGGCGGCTGCTTTGTCGCCCTGCCCACCATGGCCACGGGGAGCGCGATGTTCCCCCGGATGCTGGACTGGCTGCGCCGGGTCCCCGACAGACAGGCCGGATACGGCTCACGCTCGGTGCTGCTGGCACATTCCAAGGCGGCGCTCAACGAGGACTACGCCGAGCTGATACGCGCCAGTCGGAGGACAGTGCGCGGAGTCGACGCGGATGGTGGAGAAGACGAGCGACGTCACCGCGGTGACCGCCAGGTTTCCTCCGCTGAGCTCGTCGCGCATCAGTGGCTGCGGGGCAGGAAGAAGGGGATGTTGTCCTCGTTCGTGGTGGGGACGATCGACCAGCTGCTTTTCATGGGGTTGAAGAGCCGTCACCTGGCGCTGCGCCACCTCGCTCTCGCGGGCAAGGTGGTCATCATCGACGAGGCACACGCCTACGACACCTACATGAACTCATACCTGGACCGGGTGCTGTCATGGCTGGGCGCCTACCGCGTGCCAGTCGTGGTGCTGTCGGCGACGCTCCCGGCCCGACGCCGGCGCGATTTGGCCGAAGCGTACGCCGGGACGGCCGCAGACAGCGCCGACCTCGCCGGACTGGAGACCGAGGACTGCTATCCCCTCCTGACAGCGGTCGAGCCGGGCGGCCTCGCAGTAGCCAAGGCCATCGAGCCCTCTGGCCGCACCACTGACGTACGGCTTGAGCGCCTGAGCGACGACCTGTCCGAGTTGAGCGACAGACTCGCACAGGAGTTGACCGAGGGCGGCTGTGCTCTGGTGGTGCGTAATACCGTTGACCGGGTTCTTGAGACCGCCGCGTACTTGCGAGAGCGATTCGGCTCCGAGCAGGTCACCGTGGCGCACGCCCGTTTCCTCGATCTGGACCGGGCCGACAAGGACGCCGGTCTACTGGATCGGTTCGGTCCGCCGGACAGAAGTGCAGGTCACCGGCCCACTGGTGCGCACATCGTGGTAGCCAGTCAGGTCGCTGAGCAGTCCCTCGACATCGACTTCGATCTACTTGTGTCGGATTTATGCCCTATTGACCTTTTGCTCCAACGGATGGGGCGTCTGCATCGGCACCGACGCGGCAAGGACCAGTGCGACCGCCCGAAGCGTCTGCGTACGGCCCGCTGTCTGCTGACTGGCGCGGACTGGGAAATGACCCCGGTCGAGCCGGTGAGCGGCTCCAGGCGGATCTATCGGCTGCACGCGCTGTTGCAGTCGGCGGCCGTTTTGGAACCGTACCTATCTGGAACCGCCGAGACAGGACGTACGGTGCGGCTGCCCGAGGACATCAGCCCACTCGTTCAGAAAGCGTATGGATCCGAGTCGATCGGCCCGGACGCATGGCAGGACGCCATGACCCGAGCACGTGCAGACCAGGACCTGCACCAGGAGCGACAGCGCCAGAAAGCGCTGGATTTCCAGATCAACGACGTCGGCAGGGCAGGTCGCGCGCTGGTCGGCTGGATTGATGCCGGGGTCGGGGACGCCGACGACACCCGCGTCGGCCGAGCCCAGGTTCGGGACGGCGCCGAATCCCTGGAAGTACTGGTCGTGCAGCGCCGTACCGACGGGACACTGGTAACGGTGCCATGGTTGAGCAAGGGGCGCGGCGGTCTGGAGTTGCCCACCGAGGCGGCACCCGAACCGAAACTTGCCCGCATTGTGGCCTCCTGCGGCCTGCGGCTGCCCTACCACTTTTCGATCCCCCGCACCCTGGACCGGGCGATCGAAGAGCTGGAGGCCGAGTGCGTCCCGGCATGGCAGTCCAAGGAGAGCCACTGGCTGGCCGGAGAGCTGATCCTCATGCTCGACGAGAAATGTCGGGCCCGGCTGGCAGGCTATGACCTGCATTACAACCCCGCTGATGGCCTGAAGGTGGCTCATGCCGAGTGAACCCGCCATACCGTCCTTCGATTTGACCTGCAACCGGTGGCTACCTGTGCAGCGTCGGGATGGCAGCGAGGACGAGCTTTCCCTGCGGGAGGTCTTCACTCAAGCCGACGACCTGCGGCGGCTGGTGGGAGACGTTCCCACCCAGGAGTTCGCGCTGCTGCGACTGCTGTTGGCGGTCCTGCACGACGCGATCGACGGACCGCGTGATCTTGACCAATGGCAGGAGCTTTGGGAGAACGGGCTCCCCATCGGCCGCATCACCGAATATCTCGACGGACACCGCGAACGCTTCGACCTCTTGCACCCTCAGACCCCCTTCTTCCAGACCTTCGACTTGCGCACCGCCACCGGCGAGGTCGGCTCGCTCGACCGCATCATTGCCGACGTCCCCAACGGAACGCCCTTCTTCACCATGCGAGCCCACGGAGCCCAGCGGCTTGGCTTCGCCGAGGCCGCCCGCTGGCTCGTGCACGCTCATGCCTTCGACACCTCCGGCATCAAGACCGGCGCCGTAGGCGATGACAGAGTCAAGGGCGGCAAGGTGTATCCACAAGGTGTCGCATGGGCGGGCACCCTCGGCGGAGTCCTCGTGGAGGGCGAGACTCTCCGCGAGACCCTGCTGCTCAATCTGATCGCTTTCGACACCGACAACCTCCGCATCGACCCCGAACATGACCGCCCCGCTTGGCGTCATCTACCGTCAGGCCCGAAACAGGCGGACGCGTTGGAGCTGAGTAGACGCCCGGCAGGAGTCCGCGACCTTTACACCTGGCAGTCCAGACGGGTGCGGCTCGCCCACAACGCGTTGGGCGTACACGGGGTGGTCCTCGCCTACGGCGATCCACTCACCCCGCACAACAGGCACCAGCGCGAGCCGATGACGGGCTGGCGGCGCAGCGCCGCCCAGGAGAAGAAACTTGGCGTGGCCCAGGTCTACCTGCCACGCGAACACGATCCCAGCCGCAGCGCGTGGCGAGGACTGGGCGCGTTGATCGCTGGCCGTACCGAATGGGCCGAGCAGCGTGGCGAAGCCGCGGCCATCGTCCGGCCGCGCATCCTCGACTGGGCCGCCCGTCTCACCGTCGAAGGCGACCTGCCGCCGGACTTCCTGATCCGGGCACGGCTGTTCGGCGTTGTCTACGGCACCCAGCAGTCCGTCATCGACGAGATCGTCGACGATACCGTGGCGATGCGGGTGGTGCTCCTGCACGAGCGGGACAGCGCCCTCGGCCAGGCCGCGATCGACGCGGTGGCGGATGCGGAGAGAGCCGTGACCGTGCTTGGTGACCTCGCCGCCGATCTTGCCCGAGCGGCCGGAGCCGATGCCGAACCCCCCAAGGCGGCGGCGCGGGATCTCGGGTTCAACACCCTCGATGGCCCGTTCCGTGACTGGCTCACCGGGCTTCTTCCCGACGACGATCCCCAGGCGCGGAGATCGGCCTGGCAAGACCGAACGCACCTGATGGTCAGCAAGCTGGGGCAGGAACTGTTGAGATCGGCCGGGGACGCGGCCTGGCAGGGGCGCGTGGAGACGTGGCAGGGCCAGGAGATCTGGTTGACCGCATCGCGTGCCGACCTGCTGTTCCGCGCCAGGCTACGCAAAGCACTGCCCGCGGCTACGGCGAACGCCCCTCGGCCTGGTTCTCAAGACAGTGGCAGCGAACGGCAAGACGTGGAGGCACGGTCATGACCCCAGTCACCCTCGCCGTCCGGCACCGGACGGCGGATCTGGTCGGCGAGGCCGCCGACGCGTACATCACCGAGCTGCAGCGGGGATACCGCGCCGACAAGAGCGGGGCCGTTGCGACCCTCGCCCAGCTCAGACGGGGCGCGGGCAAGCTTCCTGAGGACGTGCCGGAGCTGTGGGGCATGACCGGCACCGAGCGGTTGTACGCCGAAGGGAAACTGCCCGAAGCCGAGGCGGTCAGGAGCGAGGCTGCTCTGTTCCTGGCCGTCACCCTCTACGCGCTGCACCAGCAGTCACGTCCCGACCAGAACATGCACCGTCCCGGCGTTGAGCTGGGGACGGCCGTACGCCGACTGATGCCGGGCGGCGCCATCGACGGACCGATCCGGCGCCGCTTCGTCCGGATCGGGACCGCCGAGACTCGGGAGGCGCTCGCCGAGCGCCTCCGAGGGATCATCTCACTACTGCGCAGGGAATCGATCTCCCTCGACTACGCACTCCTCGCCCGGCAGCTCTACCAGGCTCAGCTTCCTGACGGGCTGCGCCAGGTCCGCCAGAGCTGGGGCCGCAGTTTCCACGCCTACCGAGCCGACAACACGGGGGCCGGAACCCGCTCCGACGACACCGCCCCTACTGACAAGGACGTTTGATGACTCGCACCATCCTCGAACTCCACGTGCTGCAGACCGTTCCCCCGAGCTGCCTGAACCGCGACGACACCGGCACCCCCAAGACCGCCGTGTACGGCGGGGTACGCCGCGCCCGGGTCTCCAGCCAGTCATGGAAGCGCGCCACCCGTCGCAGCTTCCATGACCTACTGGACCCCAGCGAACTCGGCGTGCGCACCCGCCGGGTGGCCGAGCTGCTGGCCGAGCGCATCGGAAGATTGGATGGGACGATCGAGCAGGCTGAGGCATGGGCCTTGGCCGCCGAGACGATCCAGATCGCCACCGGCTCCAAGGTCGAGGCGCCCAAGCGCAAGGCGGAGACGGCCAAGGGCAAGGGCGGCGCCGAGCCCGCGCCGGAGTCCAAGTACTTGCTGTTCCTCAGTGCCCACCAGCTGGACGGCCTGGCTGAGATCGCAGTCAAGGGATACGGCGCCGGCAAGGAGTACTTCAAGGACAAGGCCACCAAGGACCGCGCCAAGCAGCTCGCCAACAGCCGGCACTCGGTCGACATCGCGCTCTTCGGCCGCATGGTGGCCGACGGCGCCGACATCAACGTCGACGCCGCCGCCCAGGTCGCACACGCCATCAGCGTGCATCGAGTGGACAACGAATCCGACTACTACACGGCGGTCGACGACTACAAGGAGCGGGAGAACGACGACCTCGGTGCGAGCATGATCGGCACTGTGGAGTTCAACTCCGCCACCCTCTATCGGTACGCCGCCGTCGACGTCGACTTGCTGCGCAAGAATCTCGGCGCAGGACTGCGAGAGGACGAACCGGTCACTGAACCCGTGCGCCGGGCCGTGGAGGCGTTCGCCCAATGCTTCCTCACCTCGCTGCCCACCGGAAAGATCAACACTTTCGCCAACCACACACTGCCGGACGCGGTGGTGGTGAAGGTCCGCTCGTCCAGGCCCATCAGTTTCGTCGCGGCGTTCGAGGAGCCGTGCCGAACCGACCCGGAGACCGGCGGACACCTGCGACAGGCGTCTGAGGCTCTGGCCTCCTACATTCCCGAGCTTGAGCATGCCTACGGCGTCACGGAGGACACTCAGTCCTGGGTGCTGCGGGTCGGTAAGAACACCGAGGCGCTGACCGGCCTCGGCACCGAGCTGTCCCTCCCGGAACTGGTCACGGCGATCGGTGCGGAGGTCGCCCGGCGGCAGGGCGGAGCATGAGCGTCCTTCTGATGCAGCTTGCCGGCCCCTTGCAGTCCTGGGGGGCGTCGTCGCGCTTCGCCCGACGATCCACCGAGTCGGCACCGACCAAGAGCGGAGTCATCGGATTGCTGGCCGCGGCCCTGGGACGCCTGCGGTCGGACGACCTCGGCGACTTGACCACGCTCCGCTTCGGAGTACGCGTCGATCAGCGCGGCACCCTCCTTCGTGACTTCCACACCGCGCACCACTTCGCCAGCGGTGAGGCTCTGCCGGTGTCGGAGCGCTTCTACCTGGCCGACGCGGTCTTCGTGACAGCGGTGGAGGGAGAGAGGGAGTTGATCGACAGTCTGCATCAGGCGTTGCGGGCCCCGGTCTTCCTTCCGTACCTCGGGCGTCGATCATGCCCCCCGTCTCGGCCGGTGGACTTGGGCGTTCATCACGAACGCACGCTGGAACAGGCGCTGGAGCGGGAGCAGTGGCGGGCCGCACGCTGGTACCAGCGGCGCCACCGCAACGAGCCCCAGATCGACCTGGAGGTTCTTGTCGAGGCCACGGCGGCCGACGGACCGGTCGACAGCCTGCGCGACCAGCCGGTCAGCTTCGATCCGCTACACCGCCGCTACGCACTCCGCGGAGTCCGTCACGCAAGAGTGAAAGTGCGCAACCTCGCCGGGCGTCCCGATCACGACCCGACGTCCGTCCTGGGAGGCGCGCGATGTATCTGACCCGGTTCCGCATCAACACCGCCCGCGTCGGTGCCCGTCGACTGCTATCGTCACCGCAAAACCTGCACGCCGCGGTGATGTCCTCCTTCGCTGAGATTCCACTGTCCGAAAACGACGGACCGAGAGTGCTGTGGCGTATCGATCGCAACAGTCGGGCCGAGACCTACCTCTGCCTCGTCAGCCCGGCCAAACCTGATCTCACTCACTTGGTCGAGCAGGCTGGTTGGCCTGAGACAGGGCGCTGGGAAACCTACGACTACGAACCGTTCCTGTCCCGGCTGGCCGCAGGTGATCAGTGGGCCTTCCGGCTCACCGCAAACCCGGTTCACAGCATCCGTCGCACCGACGGGGAACCCACCAAACTCACCGCACATGTCGGGCTACATCACCAAGTCCGCTGGTTACTGCAGCGCCAGGAGCCCGCCGGATTCAAAGTGGTGGAAAAACCGGTAGAACGGCGTCTCCTCCCTGAGGGTGACCAGCACGAGTTGATCGTCCACGACCGACGTCAGCTCGCCTTCAAAAAGGCCGGGCAACGGCAGTCGGTGACTCTGGTGACCGTCACTTTCGACGGGCGGCTGGAGGTAACCGACCCTGACGCGCTTCGGAACACTCTCACTCGGGGGCTCGGCAGGGCAAAGGCATACGGCTGCGGCCTGATGACCCTGGCGGTGGTGTGACACATGACCACCATCGGTCGACGCGGTATGTCCTCGCCACGCGAGCTCACCCGGATGGGGGACCGGCTCTCGTTCGTCTACCTGGAGCGGTGCACCCTGCATCGCGAGGACAACGCTCTCACCGCCGAAGATGCTGAGGGCATCACCCACATCCCGTCCGCCACGATCGGGACACTCCTGCTCGGCCCCGGCACTCGCGTCACCCATCAGGCAATGAGCGTGCTGGGTGACAGCGGAGCGGGAGTGGTATGGGTCGGAGAACACGGCGTGCGCTTCTACTCGGGCGGTAGATCACTCAACCGCTCGTCCGCCCTGGTCGAAGCGCAGGCGACCAGATGGGCCAACCGCCGTACCCGGCTTGAAGTGGCACGCGAGATGTACCGGATGCGGTTCCCCAACGAGAACCCAGCCGGCCTCACCCGGCACGAACTCCTCGGCAGAGAAGGGCGAAGGGTCAAAGAGTGCTACCGCAGGGAAGCCGCGAGAGTCGGTATTTCCTGGAACGGCCGGGAGTACCTCCCCGGTGACTTCGGTTCTGGTGACCCCGCCAACCAGGCGGTCACCGCAGCCGCCCAGTGCATGTACGGTATCGCCCAGACTGCCGTCGCTGCACTCGGCTGCGCCCCCGGGCTCGGCTTCATCCACTCAGGGCATGAGCTGGCGTTCGTGCTAGACATCGCCGATCTCTACAAGACCGAGATCGCCATTCCCACCGCTTTCGATGTGGCGGCACAAAGCCCGGAGGATGTTGGCTCCCGCACTCGTCGGGCGATCCGCGACCAGGTCAACAAGATCGGTCTACTGAGGCGATGCGTGGACGACATCAAACATCTCATCTTGCTTGATGGAGTGAAAGACGACCTCACCGGAGATGACATCGACCGCGTCACGCTCCAAAGTGACCACGGAGCCGAGGTGGAGGCAGGCCGTAACTACGACGACGGGGTGATCTGGTGACGGTCATCGTGCTCACCCGCTGCCCTGCAGGGTTGCGCGGCTTTCTGACCCGCTGGTTGATGGAGATCTCCCCCGGTGTCTTCATCGGAGGTCCATCGGCGCGGATCCGCGAAGCGCTGTGGGCGGAAGTACGGCAGTACGCAGACACTGGGCGTGCTCTTCTCGTCTACAGCACCAATAACGAGCAGGGCTTCACTTTCGAGACCCACGACCACAAATGGCACCCGATCGACCACGAGGGCCTCACGTTGATCCGTCGGCCAAAGGAGAAGCCAGCGATCTCTTCAACAGCAGCCGCTCCCCAGGGTTGGAGCAAGGCCTCTAAACGCCGCCGGTATGGACAGCTCTGAGGGCTCGCAGTCCTTGTCCAGCCGCACATGGTGCCAAAAAATTATTATTCATCAGTACAGCCTGCCGACGTCTGCGCCGTATCCTCAGCAACTCCTCGCCAAGCGCGCACGCCGCAACGTGTTGGCCGTAGAGAGTAAGCCGTCCAACGATGTCCAAAATGTCTGAACCTTGGAAAGTGCTCGAAATTCGTGCCTGCTCAGGTTAAACATGCAGGTCCGCCAGTGTGCTCCCCGCGCACGCGGGGATGGTCCCTCCCGTCAACACCAACGTCGCCGACGTCACCAGTGCTCCCCGCGCACGCGGGGATGGTCCCACATCCGGTTGGGTCAGCTCAACGTGGGTGATGTGCTCCCCGCGCACGCGGGGATGGTCCCAGCCTGTCGAAGCGGCGATCGAAAGGTGGGCTGTGCTCCCCGCGCACGCGGGGATGGTCCGGTCTATGCGGGCTAGCCTGCTCGGGACGGTGGTGCTCCCCGCGCACGCGGGGATGGTCCCGGTTCAGCAGGCTGCTCTTCCTCGATGTGACCGTGCTCCCCGCGCACGCGGGGATGGTCCCACCACCAGCAGGTCACCGACAGCCGTCTCCGGGTGCTCCCCGCGCACGCGGGGATGGTCCCGATAGGGTCAGCCCAGGGCAGGAAATCCAGGTGTGCTCCCCGCGCACGCGGGGATGGTCCCTCGACTCCGGCACCGATCGGGCGCACCGCCAGGTGCTCCCCGCGCACGCGGGGATGGTCCCTACCTGACGGTCGAGACCCGCCCGGACGGGTCGTGCTCCCCGCGCACGCGGGGATGGTCCCGGGACGGCGCTGGCCGGGGTGGCGGCGTTGGAGTGCTCCCCGCGCACGCGGGGATGGTCCCTCGGGTCCCTGTCCGGTCTGGCGCAGGTGGCGGTGCTCCCCGCGCACGCGGGGATGGTCCCCCCATCGTCGAGCTGATGCGCATCGCCGGCCGGTGCTCCCCGCGCACGCGGGGATGGTCCCTCCTGGCAGCAGGACCGGCGCCCACCCGGAATGTGCTCCCCGCGCACGCGGGGATGGTCCCTCTGCGGCCGTGACGTACGGCTGGGTGAGCAGGTGCTCCCCGCGCACGCGGGGATGGTCCCCAGTTTTCCGCTGATGATCAGCATCGGGCCGAGTGCTCCCCGCACACGCGGGGATGGTCCCCATGAACAAGCGCGAGCTGATCGAGAAGACCGGTGCTCCCCGCGCACGCGGGGATGGTCCCAGGATGTCGCCGGCGACGACGCGGTCCGGGCGGTGCTCCCCACGCACGCGGGGATGGTCCCGTTACCGACCCCTACGGTGATCGGCCCTGCGCTCCTTTCGACAGGAAGGCGTCAGCTACGGCGCCGCGCCCCGAACCGGACCCGAGGGGATTGCTTCAGCCGTACGGAGAACACTGGGCGGTCCGAAAGGGAGCGGCTACGGTCTGCGGGCCGTACGGCGAGGCCGGGGTGCGCGGAGGTGGGTGGGTGTTCCGGCCGGCGTATTAAAGAACCGAAACCAGCGCGCCCGCCAGGCCGGAGGCCTGAAAAACGAGACAGCAACTGAGACGGCCGGCCGGAACACCCGCCCACCGCAGCGCGAACCGGAGACCGGCCACTTCAGTCGCCCACCGCAGCGCGAACACCGGCAAGCCAGAACACCCGCAGCGCGAACGCATACCCGGCCGGCTATACGCAGGGCTGCAAACCCAGCCCGGGAACCTAGTCCGTGTCGGCGCCCACGCGTCCCGCCAGCCGTTCATAGCGCTGCCTGGCGGCCTGGGACGTGCCCAGCCCCAGGCCGAACGCGATCTCCTGCCAGGTGAGACCGCGCCCCCGGGCCATCAGCAGGAGACCGGCCTCCAACTGGTCCATCTCCGCGCGCGCCAGCGGGAGCAGGGTCAGAGCGGCGGTGATGTCGGCGTTGTCCACCTCCGGCTCGCCGTCCTCCACCTGCGCACTGCCACCCGCGAGGAATGACACGAGCCTGATGGCCTCGTGCGGGCCGAGGACATCGGGGTGAACCTGCCGGGAACGCTGGGCCTCGGTGGCCGCGTGCCGCTCGGCGATACGGAAGAGGGACGCGTACACCCGATGCGCTCGCGCCTTGCCCGGATCGGGAGGGGTGAAGGGATCGGACGACCGATCGGACTCGGTATTCATGCGACCAGAATGATCGCTTCAACGAAGCGTTGTCAACAAAACAGAGCAAACAGTTTGTTTACTAGAGGCGAGGCCCCAGGATACGACCTTCCCTGCCCAGCGACCGGCGGGAGCAACGAGAATGCCCCCTGCCCCGGTAGTTTCCGGGGCAGGGGCCCTGGTCAGGACGCCTGGGCGGCGGCCTTGGCGGCGAGGGGAAGGGCTTCGGCGATGCGGGACAGTGCCTCGTCGTCGTGGGCGGCCGACAGGAACCAGGCCTCGTAGGCCGACGGGGGCAGGTAGACGCCCTGGTCGAGCATGGCGTGGAAGAACGCCCGGTAGGCGGCGGTGTTCTGCTTCTGGGCACCCGCGAAGTCGGTGACCTGGTCCTCGGTGAAGAAGATGGAGAACAGGCTGCCGGCGCGCTGCAGGCGGTGCGGCACCCCGGCGGCAGCCAGGGCGTCGGCGGCGGCACGGCCGATGATCAGGGCCGCGGCGTCGACCCGGTCGTAGACGTCGTCGTCGCAGGCGCGCAGGGTGGCCAGACCGGCGGCGCAGGCCAGCGGGTTACCGGACAGGGTGCCGGCCTGGTAGACCGGGCCCTCGGGCGCGAGGTGGGCCATCACGTCGGCACGGCCACCGAACGCGGCGGCGGGCAGGCCGCCGCCCATGACCTTGCCGAAGGTCATCAGGTCGGCGTCCACCGGGTCGAGGCCGTACCAGCCCGCCTCCGACACGCGGAAGCCGGTGAGCACCTCGTCGATGATCAGCAGGGCGCCGTGCGCGGTGCAGAGCTCGCGCAGCTTCGCGTTGAACCCGTCCAGCGGCGGGACGACGCCCATGTTGGCCGGGCAGGCCTCGGTGATCACGCAGGCGATCTCGGCGCCGAAGGTCTGGAAGGCCTCGGTCACGGCCTCGATCGAGTTGTAGGGCAGCACCACGGTGTCAGCGGCCGAGGCGCCGGTCACGCCGGGGGTGTCGGGCAGGCCGAAGGTGACCAGGCCGGACCCGGCGGAGGCGAGCAGGGCGTCCACGTGGCCGTGGTAGCAGCCGGCGAACTTGACGACCTTGGACCGGCCGGTGAAGCCGCGGGCCAGCCGTACGGCGGACATGGTGGCCTCGGTGCCGGAGCTGACCAGGCGGACCTTCTCCACCGGGTCCATCCGGGCGACGATCTCCTCGGCGAGCTCGACCTCGCCGGGCGTCGCCGTGCCGAACGAGGTGCCCGCCGCGAGGGCCTCCTGCAGTGCCTCCACCACGGCCGGGTGCCGGTGCCCGAGGATCATCGGCCCCCAGGAGCAGACCAGGTCCACGTAGCGGTTGCCGTCCACGTCGGTGATGTAGGGCCCCTGGCCGGAGGCCATGAAGCGGGGGGTCCCGCCGACGGCGCCGAAGGCGCGGACCGGGGAGTTGACACCTCCCGGGACGATCTCACGTGCGCGGGCGAACAGGTCCTCAGAGTTCTCAGTACGGCTCACGCCCTCCAGGGTAGTCACGGCCATGGCAGGCTCCGCCAGAACCGGTGACCATCGGACCGCACGCTGGTGATTTACCACCAAAAATCCCCATGAACCTGATCACACCAAGCCGGATGGCTCCGTTCCCCGGCTTCTGACGTCTAGTCGCAGACGTCGGCGAGCACGTCCAGGACACGGAGCGGGTCGGGCAGCGGGCGGCCGTCCGGGGGGCGGAGCCAGGAGGCGACACTGCCGGAGGGCAGGACCGAGGGCGGGGCGAGGACGTAGCTGTCGCGGCAGTGCCAGCGCAGGCCGGGCATCTCGTCGATGGTCGCCGGGCCGAAGTCGAGGGGGCAGGACCACCATTCGTCCTCGTCCTCGGACATGTTGCGCGTGGCCACATAGAAAAGGACCCGGTCGCCATCCGTGGCGACCGGGCCCGTTGCCGATCCGGCGGCCTCCATACTCGCGAGGGCGGTGAGCCCCGCCTGGGCCGGTACGTCGAAGACGTCGAAGACGCGGCCGGTGGGAAGGATCACGTTCGCCTCGGGATCCCGCTGCCACCAGTGGGTGAGCAGGGCCGGATCGGTCGTGGCCTCCATCTGCCAGGCCCGCGAGAGCGGATGGGCGCCCGGGTCGGGACAGCCGACCCGGTCACAGGAACAGGCGCGGGAACCGCCCCGCAGCGGCCGCGCGCCGGGACAGCTCGCCCAGCCCAGGGCGGCGTACTCCAGCACGGAACCGATCATCTGCTTCGGATGAGTACGTCGTCTGCCACGACGAGTCAGCGGTACGCCCACCATTGTGTCCTCCGTCGTCTGCCCATCCCGGGTGCCCTCGGATGTGATGACGTACCCACATTCTGGTCAGCAAAGAGAAGTCAGACAGCCAGGGTCTACGTCACCTGGAACACATCCGCACCGGTCTTCGCACTCTAACGCACCGACCACAGGAGCAAGCGGCAAACCCCCAGTTCTCGGCATGTGCCGCTGGTCTCACCGGAGCTTCCTGGCCACCTCGGTCGCCCAGTAGGTGAGGATCATGTCCGCCCCGGCCCGGCGGATCGCGACCAGCGATTCCATGATCACCCGGTCCCGGTCGATCCAGCCGTTCGCCGCGGCGGCCTCGACCATGGCGTACTCCCCGCTGACCTGGTAGGCGGCCACCGGCACGTCCACCGCGTCACGCACCTGGCGCAGGATGTCGAGGTAGGCCAGCGCCGGCTTGACCATCACGGCGTCGGCACCCTCGTCGAGATCCAGCCGCACCTCGCGCAGCGCCTCGCCGACCGGCCCGGCCGCGTCCTGCTGGTAGGCGTTGCGGTCGCCGAACTGCGGCGCGCACTCGGCCGCCTCCCGGAACGGCCCGTAGAAGGCCGAGGCGTACTTCGCCGAGTAGGCCAGGATCGGGATCTGCTCGAAGCCGTCGCCGTCCAGCGCCGCGCGGATCGCGGCGACCTGGCCGTCCATCATGCCGCTGGGCGCGATGACCTGCGACCCCGCACGGGCCTGGGCCACCGCGGCGGCGGCGTAACGCTCCAGGGTGGCGTCGTTGTCGACCTCGCCCTCGGGCGTCAGGATGCCGCAGTGCCCGTGGTCGGTGAACTCGTCTAGGCACGTGTCGGTCATCACGACCATCGCGTCACCCACGTCGGAGACCAGATCGGCCACGGCCCGCTGGACGATCCCGTCCGGGTCGTCGGCCGCCGACCCGCGGGCGTCCTTCACCGCGGGCACGCCGAACAGGATCAGGCCGCCGACCCCCGCCTCGGCCGCCTCGTGGGCGGCCTTACGCAGCGAGTCACGGGTGTGCTGGAACACCCCGGGCATCGAGCCGATCGGGTGCGGCCCGTCGATGCCCTCCTTGACGAACATCGGCAGCACCAGCTCCGCCGGGTGCAACCTGGTTCCGGCGACCATCCGTCGCATCGCCGCCGTACGGCGGAGCCTGCGCGGACGGGCGACAGGGAACTGGGCAGTCATGATCTCTCCCTCTGCCCCGGTCATAGGGGAGCGGGAACCGGGGGGCCGTGTTCGGATGTGCTCTCTGAGCTCACGGGAACCGTCACGGACGCCTCATACGAGGGCGTCCGCGACAGTTCCAGATTACTTGGCGCGGCGCCGGGCTCCTCGGCGGGTCTGGGAGGGCCTGCGAGGAACGTCCCCGGCCGCGAGCGCGGCCTGCCGCTGCTTCGCACCATACTCGGCCAGCGCGGCCGCGAGGGCCGAAGCCGACGGTTTGTCGGCCATCACGTCGACGCGGAGCCCGAACTCCTCCGCCGTCTTGGCGGTCTGCGGCCCGATCACGGCGATGACCGTGACGTTGTGCGGCTTGCCCGCGATGCCCACCAGGTTGCGCACGGTGCTCGACGAGGTGAACAGCACCGCGTCGAACCCGCCGCCCTTGATGGCCTCCCGGATCGGTGCGGGCGGCGGCGCCGCGCGGACCGTCCGGTAGGCGGTCACGTCGTCGCACTCCCAGCCGAGCTCGATCAGCCCGGCGACCAGCGTCTCGGTCGCGATGTCAGCCCGGGGCAGCAGTACCCGGTTGATCGGGTCGAGCATCGAGTCGTACGGTGGCCACTCGGCCAGCAGGCCTTCCGACGACTGCTCGCCCGACGGCATCAGGTCCGGCTTGACGCCGAACTGCACCAGCGCCCGTGCGGTGGCCTCGCCCACGGCCGCGACCTTGAGCCCGGCGAACGCGCGGGCGTCCAGGCCGTACTCCTCGAACTTCTCGCGCACGGCCTTGACCGCGTTCGCGCTGGTGAACGCCACCCACTCGTAGCGGCCGGTGACCAGGCCCTTGATCGCCCGGTCCATCTGCTGCGGGGTACGCGGCGGCTCGACGGAGATCGTGGGGACCTCTTCGGGCACCGCGCCGTAGGAGCGCAGCTGCTCGATCAGGCCGGCCGACTGCTCCTTGGTCCTGGGCATGAGCACCCGCCAGCCGAACAGCGGCTTGGTCTCGAACCACGACAGCCGGTCCCGCATGCCGACGGCCTCACCGACCACGATCAACGCGGGCTCGGTCATCCCGGCGTGCTTGAGGTCGGGCGCCATCCGGCCGAGTGTGGTCACCACGGTGTACTGCTCGGTGGTGGTCCCCGCGCTGCTGACCGCGACCGGCGTCGAGTCCGGACGGCCCGCGGCGACGAGCGCCTTGCCGATCGCGGGGGCGCAGGAGACACCGTTGTAGATCACGAGGGTGCCGGCACTCGCCGCGTGGGTGGCCCAGTTGTCGACCTGGGTCGCGTCCACGACCCGGAACTCCGGCACCGCCACCGCCGCGGGGATGCCCGCGTAGGTGAGCACCGCGGTCGCCGGGGGCACGCCCGGCACGATCTCGAAGTCCACCTCCGCCTTGGCACAGGCCGCGACCTCCTCGGTGATCGAGGAGAAGAACATCGGGTCGCCGGCGCAGAGTCGCACGACGTCGCGCCCGCCCTTGGCCGCGGTGACAGCCTTCAGCGAGACCGCGTCCTCCTCGGCCACGTCCACGATCTCGACATCCTCCCGGCAGTGGCGCAGCAGCGCGCCGTACGCCTCCCGGTTGAGCACGACGACATCGGCTCTTGACAGCAGTTCGGCGCCACGGAGCGTGAGCAGGCCCTCGTCACCGGGTCCCGCGCCCACGAAGGCGACGGATCCGGCAGGGCGCTCGAAGGTGGTACTTCCGGAGCTCAATGTGCTCGCTCCCCTATCAACGTGCCTGCCCCTTCGGCGATCATCTCGGCCGCGAGGTCGCGACCGAGATCCACGGGCGCCGAAAGGGTCCCGGCGGCGGACTTGCGCACCGCACGGCTGCCGTCGACGGCGACGACAGCGGCGGTCAGAATTAGATTCTGCCCGTCAACGAACGAATACGCACCCACGGGGGCCGCGCACCCCGCCTCCAGGGTGTTGAGCACCATACGCTCGGCGGTCACCGCGGCGCGCGTCCGGGCGTCGTCGAGCACGCTCAGGAACTCGATGAGGTCGGTCCGGTCGGCCCGGCACTCCACGGCCAGCGCACCCTGCCCGGGTGCCGGGAGAATCTCCTCCACCTCGAAGATCTGGGAGATCTCGGCCTCGCGGCCCAGCCGTCCGAGTCCGGCCGCGGCCAGCACGACGCCCTGCAGCTCGCCGGAGGTGACCTTGCCGATCCGGGTTTCGGCGTTACCGCGGATCGGGACGTATTCGAGGTCGGGACGGACCACTCTGAGCTGGGAGACTCTGCGCGGAGCCCCTGTGCCGATCTTCGCGCCGGGCGGCAGGTCGGCCAGCTTCGCCGTACCGATCAGCGCGTCCCTGTGGTCGTCACGCGGCGGGATCGCCGCGATGACCACGCGCGGGTCCTGCGTGGTGGGAAGATCCTTGAGCGAGTGGACCGCGAAGTCGATCTCGCCCTCGATCAGCTTGTCGCGCAGCGCGCTGACGAAGACGCCCGTCCCGCCGAGCTGGGTGAGGTTGGCCTTGGTCACGTCGCCGAAGGTGGTGACGCCGACGAGTTCGACGGCCTGGCCGGTCAGCTCGGTGAGCCGGCGGGCGACCAGTCCCGACTGGGTCGTCGCCATGAGGCTCCGCCTCGTGCCCATCCTGAGCAGAGAGGAAAAGCTGCTCACCTGCCCACCTCCTTGATTGTTTCCGAGTCGACCTTTCCGATGCTTCTCACCGCACGGGGGACCTTCGGGTCCAGGTTGAACAGCTCACGCAACGCCTCCGCATAATGATCGCCTGCCGGAGACTCAGCGAGCTGTTTGACACGCACGGTGGGCTCATGGAGCAATTTGTCGACCACTCGCCTGATTGTCTGTGTGACCTCGTCCCGGACCCGCCCGTCGAGCTCGGGGAGCCGCGCGACGAGCCGTCCGAGCTCCGCCTCGACCACGTCCGCCGCCTTGCTCCGCAGCGCGACCACGGTCGGGGTCACCCGTGCGGCGCGCTCGGCGGACAGATAGGCCGCCACCTCGGCGGCGACGATCCCGCTCACGGCGGTGACCGCCTCGGCGCGGCCGCCGTCGTCGGTGTCCGCGTCGATCCCGCCGTTCTGCATCGACTCCAGGTCGACGAGGGTGACGCCGGGCAGCTGCCGTACGGCGGGGTCCACGTCGTGCGGCAGGGCGAGGTCCAGCAGGAACATCTCCCTGGCCACCATCATGTCGGCGGTGATGACCACGTCGGTGGCACCGGTGCACGAGATGACCAGGTCGGCCTCGGCCAGCTCCCGCGGCAGGTCACCGAACTCGGCGGCCCGGCCGCCCACCGTCTGGGCCAGCCGTACCGCACGGTCGTGGGTCCGGTTGACCACCACGATGTCGGTGACGCCCGCACGCTGCAGGGTCGCGGCCGACAGGGCGCTCATCGAGCCCGCGCCGACCACCAGGGCGCGCCTGCCCTGGATCGGGCCGAGGACGCGCTCGGCGAGGGTGAGCCCCACGCCCACGAGAGAGGCGCCGGCCCGGTCGATGCCGGTCTCGGCGTGGGAGCGTTTGCCCACCCTCAGTGCCTGCTGGACGAGCTCGTTGAGCGCCGGACCGAGCGTGCCCTGTTCCTGGGCGAGCTTGAGTGCGGACCGGACCTGGCCGAGAATCTGCCCCTCGCCGAGGACCATCGAGTCGAGCCCCGAACCGACCGAGAACAGGTGCTCGACAGCCCGGTCCTCGTAGTGCACGTAGAGATGGTTCGACAGCTGCTCCAGGGGAACGCCCGAGTGGACGCTGAGCCGGTCGGAGATCGCGGTCACCGCGGCGTGGAAGCGGTCCACCTCGGCGTAGACCTCGACCCGGTTGCAGGTCGAGACGGCCATGACCTCGGCGACGGAGGCGTCCTGCTGAACATCGTGGAGCAGCTTGACCAGCGCGTCACCGGAGACGGAGACCCGCTCCAGCAGGGCCACCGGGGCCGTGCGGTGGCTGAGGCCGACAACGAGAACGCTCATCGGCCTTCCCCGGCTCTCCACTGACGTGAAAGGGCCCGATCCACCGTGTCCTTACGGAAAACGCGGGGTCCCCGGGCTCGCTTCTCGCGCTCGCTCACAGGTCCACCGCCTCGGGCCACTCCTCGGCCATTGCGGGCCCCCCAGTCATCCGATCCGTTTTACGCTGTTCGTGGAACGCCAGGATCTGCAATTCAATCGATAGGTCGACTTTACGGATATCGACGCCTTCAGGGACCGTAAGTACGACGGGGGCGAAGTTCAGAATGCTGGTGACCCCTGCGGCGATGACCCGGTCGGCCACCTGCTGGGCCGCCGCCGCGGGTGTCGCGAGCACCACGATCGACACTCCCCGCCGCTTTATCACGGCTTCCATCTCGTCGATGTGCTCCACATTCAATCCCGCGATATGATCGCCCACCACTTCGGGGTCGGCGTCGAGAAGAGCGGCGACCCGGAATCCGCGGGAGACGAAGCCACCGTAGTTGGCCAGTGCACGACCGAGGTTACCCACTCCCACGATGGCGACGGCCCAGTCCTGGGTCAGGCCCAGCTCGCGGGAGATCTGGTAGATGAGATATTCGACCTCGTAGCCGACCCCGCGGGTGCCGTAGGAGCCCAGATGGGAGAGGTCCTTACGGAGCTTGGCCGAGTTGACCCCGGCGGCGCCGGCCAGGTCCTCCGAGCTCACGGTGGCCAGACCCCGCTCAGCCATGCCGTTCAGCGCGCGCAGATAGAGCGGCAGCCGGGCGACGGTCGCCTCGGGAATGCCACGTTCACGAGCTTGGGACAGACGGCGGATCACGTGCCGGAACTCCAGGGGGACAGGCGGCCGGCGCGGCCCGGACGCGACGGATAACAAGGTGAGGCCACGGTCTTTCAGGTTAGTCCCTTTGTGAACCGATGCACAAAGTGGGGGCTCACGGGGCTGGAGAGCGCCCCTCACCTGCGGAGGGACCGTTACTCCCCCGCGACCGCTCGGAGCCCGGATGCTCTCCCCCCGGACTCTGGAAAGAGGATCACCTGTCCATACTCGCGACTCGGCTACCGTGACGGGCATGACACCGCAGGACCACCGCATCACATTGCTCGGCAAGCCCGGCTGTCACCTGTGCGACGAAGCGCGGAAGGTGATCAACCGGGTCGCCACGGAGCTGGGCGTTCCCTGGGAGGAACGCGACATCACCGCCTCGGCGGAGGACCAGGCCGCCTACGGGGAGATGATCCCGGTCACCCTCATCGACGGGATCCAGCACGACTTCTGGCGCGTCGACGAGAACCGCCTCCGCGCCGCGCTCAGATCCTGAAGGCCGTCGGAAGCGGCATCACCTTCGCGGCGTTCACGTTGAGCTCGATCACGTTGGTGGCGAGCACCGTGGTCTGCCGCTGGCTGACGAAACGCTCCACGTGCGGCTGGCGCTGGTGTTCGGTGTAGGCGACCTCGTCGCGATAGAGCTCGTAGACGATGCGCTGGAGCGGGGCCGACTTCACCGAGTGACACACGTAGACGAGCGTGTCGGGTTCGGAGAGCCGGACGGCCTCGACCGTCTCCTCGGCCAGCCGGTCGAACAGCTCGCCGGTGCCGTCGATCAGGGTGAAGACCGTCAGCAGGCCGAAGATGCTCGGTGACGGGCGGGAGGAGCCGCCCTGCTGCTCGGCCGCGCCCGGATACATGGAACCGGTCACGGGCGAGCCGCCGAACCCCGGGTCGGAAGCCTGACCGTAACCGGGGACACCGCCGAAACCCCGGTCCGGGGTCTGACCGTATCCCGGAGCGCCGCCGCGTCCCCGATCGAGGGGATCCTGAGCGTGACCGGGCGACCTGCCGGACCCGTAAGCGGCGTCCTGGCCGTATCCGGCCGGGGCGCCGAACGCCTGTTCGGCGGACATGGGCTGGAGGCTGCCGCCGGGCAGAGCACCGTAGCCCGCGTCGGGCAGGGCGAACTCGCCGGTGCTGGGACCGGCCGGATCGGCGGACCTGCCGTACTCGCCGTACTCGCCGTACTCGCCGACGCCGGGAGCCGCGGGCCTGCCGTACTCGTTGAGCGGGATGTCGTACTCGCCGGTCGGCTGGTGGCCGGGCGGCATGCCGAAATGGCCGGTGGCGGGGGGCTGCAGGGTGTATTCACCGCCGGCGGACTGGTGGGGGGACGGCATGCCGTACTCACCCGCCATGAAGGTGCCGGTGGCGGGGCCGCCGAAGGGGTCGCCCTGGACGGCGGGCTGCGGCTGCATGCGCGCCGCGTAGTCGACGTCCTGCTCGCCCGCCCGGTATTCGGCCACCAGGTCGCCGAGACCCGAGCGTCGCGGAGAGTCCTCCGGCAGGGCGCGACGGCCCGCGACCTGCACGTCCCGGGGCGGATCGGAGGGCGCACGCCGGCCGACCGGCCGCCGCTCGTCCTCCCAGTCGTCGTCCTCGTCCTCGTCGTCGTCCTCGTAGGGCGCGAGCGGGCGGAGCACGACGTACCAGACCGCGGCGGCGGTGACACAGAGGAGCAGCGCGGTGAACATTCCCGGGACCGCGAAGCTCATGGCACCGATCAGGGCCAGGCCGGTCGGGCCGAGCGCCAGGAGCGCGTGCATGTTGTCCGCGTCGTAGTCGTCACCGTCGCGCCAGCGCATGACCGCGAACGCGATGCCGCCCAGCAGGATGAGCACGACGACCAGGTGGGCGGCCCAGAGCACGTAGGTCGGCGCCAGCCCCCAGAGGCTGCCGCCGGACGGGAGGGCCTTGGTGAAGTCCGTGTCCGGGATCGGGTCGACCATCATGATCACCGAGGCGACGACGGTGAGTGCGATGCCCAGGAGCCAGGAGGCGAACTTGGGGCTGGACTTGCGCGCCACGAGCTGGACGACCCCGACGGCCAGCCACAGGGGGGCCAGCAGGGAGCCGGTCACCTGGTAGATCCGGAAGGTGGCTGACCCGAAACCGGTTAAATAGCCGGTGGCGACTACTGTGAGCGACAGACAGAGTGCCGCCGTCGTAACGCTCCAGGCGATCAGCCACCCCTTGGGCTCCTCCCGGAGCTGACGGACGAGGGCGACTGTGGCTATGGCTGCGAGTAACGCACCGGCAAACGCGATGACAGCGACGAGGACTTCCATGGTGCCTCCAATGCTGCCGGACATTACCCCCCAACCGGTAGCCGGACTGGTAGACGGCCCTGTGCCCCCGGTAGAAACAACCGGCCTCACACGTTATCGTCCAATTACCGCTAGTCATGACGTTACGAAGTAGATTGTGGAATTTCAGGTTCATTTCTAGAGTGATCGAGCACGCCGTACCCCCTCCCCCAAGGGATACCGGATGCCAGACACGTGGCCATTCGCCGGGCCTCTCCCCACCGCTTCCGGGGTGGCCCAGCCTGTCCGCAGGAACGAGCTCGCCACACGCGAGGACGCCTCGGAGGATCTCCGGAGGCTCGTTCTGCGCGCCAAAACCGGAGACACGGACGCCTTTGGCACGCTCTACGACCGCTATCTCGATCTCGTCTACCGCTACGTCTACTTCCGGGTCGGGTCCCATCCGCTGGCCGAGGACCTCACGAGTGAGACCTTCCTCCGCGCGCTCCGCCGGATCGCGGACTTCACCTGGCAGGGACGTGATTTCGGGGCCTGGCTCGTGACCATCGCCAGGAACCTGATCACCGATCACTTCAAGTCCGGCAGGTACCGTCTTGAGGTCTCGACGGCCAAGGTGATCGACACCCCGCTCGACGGCCCGCACATCCCGGAGAACGCCGTCGTCACGGCGATGGTCAACGACCGGGTTCTCGGCGCCGTCCGGGGTCTCAGCCCCGAGCAGCAGGAGTGTGTGGTCCTGCGGTTCCTGCACGGCATGTCGCTGGCGGAGACCGCGCTCATCATGGGCAAGAAGAGCGGAGCGATCAAGGCGCTGCAGTTCCGGGCGATCCGGGCTCTCGCCCGCGCTCTCCCCCCAGACCTCAGCTGACTTCGACCCGCGTGCCGATAATGACTTTGACCGGCATGCCGATGCCGACCCGGTGCGTAACCCGGCGCGCCGAGCCGTCGTTAGGCAAGTGACACCGATGGATCATGATCTGGGGGCGGCAGGGAGCGTTCATGGGTAAGTGGCTGCCCGGAATCTCACGGAGATCGCAGGCGCGCATCCAGAATCGTGTGTCGATGCTCGGCATCCGGATGGGGGGCGGCCCCCGCCCGGAGTTCCGCTCCGAGTTCCGCGAGCGCCTCCTGGACGCGTCCAACCAGGAGGACCCTCCCGCCGAGCGGGCCGTCCCGGAACGTCCGAGGGTCCGTCTGAGCCTGCTGCCCCAGTTCCTGAGTCTGGGCCTGGTGGTCACGATGGTCATGGCGGGGCTGGCGACCTACAGGTCGATGCCCGGGGACACGCTCTACCCGCTCAAGCGCGCCGCCGAGAGCACGCTGTTCCATCTGAGCACCGACGACGCCGAGCGAGCGGGCCGCTCCTTCGACTACGCGGAGACCCGTGCCCACGAGATCGAGGAACTCCTCGGCTCCACCCGCCGCGAGAACCACCTGATCAAGGAGACCCTCCAGGACATGGAGAACACCACCCGCTCCGCGATCACCTCTCTCACCCGGGTGAGACGCCGCGACGCGAAAAGCGACGCGAAGAGCACCGGCCAGCTCAAGCGTTTCGTCCAGAAGCAGCGCCACCAGATCGAGGGGATGCTCCCCAAGATGGACGTGGAACAGCAGCGCCGGGCCCACGGCTATCTCAACTACATCGAGGGCCTGGCCCCGCCCGACTAGGGGCGCTCACCACTTCCGCGACATCAGCATCCGCCAGCTCGATGTAACCCGATTTCACCCGCCTGTGCCGGTTAAGCTGGGAGGCTATGAGACGGCTGATACGACGGCGGGACGACGCGGAGACGGCCGGAGAGGTCGCGGCCGCGGCAGCCGTCGCGATGCCGATGGTCGATCCCGACCCGACCGCCGCCGCCTTCTTCGACGTCGACAACACCATGATGCGCGGAGCCTCGATCTACCACTTCGCCCGCGGCCTGGCCTCGCGCGGCCTGTTCACCACCAAGGACCTGCTCAAGTTCGCGTTCGGCCAGGCGATGTTCCGGGTCCGCGGCGACGAGAACCCCGAGCACATCGCCCAGGCCAGGGAGACCGCGCTGGCGTTCGTGGCGGGCAGCAAGGTGGAGGACATCGTCCGTCTCGGTGAGGAGATCTTCGACGAGGCCATGGCCGACCGGATCTGGCCCGGCACCCGCGCCCTCGCCCAGAGCCACCTGGACGCCGGTCAGCGCGTCTGGCTGGTCACCGCGACCCCGGTGGAGCTCGCCCGTGTGATCGCCCAGCGCCTCGGCCTGACCGGCGCGCTCGGCACCGTCTCCGAGGCCGTGGACGGCGTCTACACCGGCCGCCTGGTCGGCGACCTGCTCCACGGCCCGGCCAAGGCGGAGGCGGTCCGGGCACTGGCCCGCCGGGAGGGCCTCGACCTGTCCCGCTGCTCCGCCTACAGCGACTCGGCCAACGACCTGCCGCTGCTCTCCCTGGTCGGCAACCCCACCGCGATCAACCCCGACGCCGAGCTGCGCGACCACGCCCGCCAGCACCAGTGGGAGGTCAAGGACTTCCGCACCGGCCGCAAGGCCACCATGATCGCCCTGCCCATCGCCGCGAGCGCCGGCGCCGTCGCCGGCGGCATCGCAGCCGCCGTCGCCTTCCGCCGCCACTACCGCGCCCGGTAACCCCCCATACGGCGACCGCCCCGGCCCCTTCGCCGTCCCCCCCCCGCGACATACGAGCCCCTCTTCGAAGACATGATGGACGACCTTCTTGCCCTGATCGGCCTGGAGCGCAGCCCAAGACTGCGCTGAATCCCCGACGGCGAGCAGCGGGAGCGGTCAGAAGAGAGGTGGGAAGGCGTGGCCGCGCCGGAGGCGGAGCTCGTTCAGCTGCTGCTGGATGACCTCGCGGACCTGGTCGGTGAGGTTGAAGACCAGCATGGGGTCGTCGGCGTCGGCGGGATCGAACTCGTCGGTGCGGATGGGCTCGCCGAAACCGATCACCCACTTCGACGGCAGCGGCACCAGGCCGAGGGGCCCGAGCCAGGGGAACAGCGGAGTGATCGGCAGGTACGGCAGGCCGAGGGCCCTGGCCAGGAGAGGCAGGTCGCCGATCTTGGGGTAGATCTCCTCGGCACCCACGATGGCGCAGGGGACGATCGGGACTCCGGCGCGGATGGCGGAGGCGACGAAGCCCCCGCGCCCGAAACGCTGCAGCCTGTAGCGCTCGGAGAACGGCTTGCCGACGCCCTTGAACCCTTCGGGGAAGACACCGACGAGCTCGCCCTTGCGGAGCAGGCGGTCGGCGTCGTCGCGGCAGGCCAGGGTGTGACCGGTCTTGCGGGACAGGTGACCGAGCAGCGGGAGCCGGTAGACCAGGTCGGCGCCGAGGAGCCGGAGCGCACGGTGCTCGGGGTGGTCGTCGTGCAGCGCCACCTGGAGCATGAGCGCGTCCAGCGGGACGGTGCCCGAGTGGTTGGCCACGACGAGGGCGCCGGAGTCGTCGGGCACGTTGTGCATGCCGACGGTCTCCACGCGGAACCAGTGCCGGTAGAGCGGGCGGACCAGTTCGAGCATCACCTTGTCGGTGAGCTCGGCGTCGAAGCCGAACTCGTCGACCTCGTACTGCCCGGTGATGCGGTGGCGCAGGAAGGCGAACAGTTCGGCGAGGCCGCGGCCGTCGTCCTCGGCGCGCGGAGACTCCTGATCGCCTGCCGTGTCGGTCACCTCGCCACCGCGTGGGACAGCAGATCCATCATGGCGACGGGAAGTCCGCCGGCCAGGTCCCGGGCCCGGATGAAGTCCTCGAAGGCGGCGGCGGTGGAGAAGGTGGGCTTCCAGCCGAGTGCGGCGGTCAGCCGGGTGGTGTCCACCACCCGGCCGTGGCACATCAGGCGGAGCTGCTCGGGGGAGAAGTCGACCAGCCCGGCGCCGCGGGCGAGATCCCCCAGGAGGCGGAAGGTGGAGGAGGGCACGGGCAGGGAGAACAGGCCCGCCCTGCGGGCGCACTGCGAGAGCAGGAGCACGCCGTCTCCGGCCACGTTGAACGTGCCGGGGTGATTCTCCATCGCCATCCGTCTGAGCACCTCGACCGCGTCGTCCTCGTGGACGAACTGCAGCCGGGGGTCGAAGCCGAACACGGTCGGCAGGACGGGCTGGGTGAAGTAACGGGTCAGCGGCGAGTCGACGCCGGGCCCCATGAAATTGGCGAATCTGAGCGTCGACACCGTCACGTCCCGGCGCCGCCTGGCGAAGCCGCGGACGTATCCCTCGACCTCCGAGGCGTCCTTGGCGTATCCCCGGGCCGGCGGCTCGCCCGGCTCCGCGTCCTCGGCGAAGACCGCGGGATCCTGCGGGGACGAGCCGTACACCGCGGTGGTGGAGCGCACGACGACACGGCGGACCGTCGCGGACCGCTGACAGGCACCGAGCAGTTGCATGGTGCCGATGACGTTGTGCTCTTTCATGAGGGTCCGGCCACCGCCCCGAGGGGGAGCGCTCACCAGGCTCATGTGGACCACTGTGTCGATGTCGGCGGCCGCGATCACCTGGGCGATATCGGGACTCCGCAGATCGACTCGGACGAACTCCGTCCGGCCGAGAGGGACGCCGCCATCACGTGAGAGCGAGGGCGGCGGCACCGTGTCTACTCCGATGACCCGGTCGATGTCCGGGTCGGCGGCGAGCACGCTCGCCACTCGGGCGCCGATGTGGCGCGAGACCCCGGTGACAAGCACGGTGTGGGTCATCGGCGCCTCGCAGATCCGCGTTACTTCTTGTTACGCCGCTGAATACGGGTTTTCTTCAGAAGCTTGCGGTGCTTCTTCTTCGCCATGCGCTTACGGCGCTTCTTGATCACAGAGCCCACGGGACCCCCAGGTAGCTGGTAGCCGAGATTGTCAAACCGGTGCGCGAACAACACACCGGCTCAACAGACTACCGGCGATCCACGGTAGATCTCCCCTGGGGGGATCCCGGGTATCGGAACTCACAGCGTGACGATCACGTCGCCACCTCACTGAAGCATGAGCCCGCCGCGCGACGGCTTGATCGGGGAACTCGGACCCGCTGGTCGCTCGCCGCTCCGCGCTGGCCCCGCGGCCGACTCGTTTCTCACGGTTCCGTCCGCTCGTCGCGCCGGACTCGCTCGCTTCAACCAGCCTCGATGTAGGCATCCCTGAGATAGTCGTGCACCGCCTGTTCCGGCACCCGGAAGGATCGACCGACCCGGATGGCCGGCAGCTCGCCCGAATGCACGAGTCGGTACACAGTCATCTTGGACACCCTCATGACCGTGGCCACTTCGGCCACCGTCAGGAACTTCACCTCACTGAGAGGTCTTTCGCCTGCACCCATCGGACGCCTCTTCCGCACGTGTTTCCGGGTTATCCCCACTGGTGCCATTGCTCACGCACGTGTACTGCCGTCAGCGTAAGTCGGGACTCCGAGTGCGCAAACCCCCTGCTTTCTCAGCCTCTGTGGCCTCATGTCAGCGAAACGGAGAAACTCGCTGGCCAGCAGCCAGAACACACCCCTCAAATTGATCTTAGATCGGACCAACCGTCTCTTATTAGAGTCGCCCACAACCATTAAAAAGTTGGCAAACGGTCGGCGCGCACCACGGAATGCAGGCGCGAAAAGCCCGTATAGGGATGACCCATTTTGCGCATCCCCCGTCTCAGAGGGCTCGCACGACCCTCTCGACCAGGTGGTCCGTCAGCGGACGGTAATGTCCTGGTAGCACATTGTCATCGAGCGGGACGGCCGCCGCGATCTTGCCTGCCGCTTCACCGCCGCGGTCCTCGCGGTCACGGAAGGGGGTCCAGTCCGTGGAAGGGGAACACGGCTTTCCTGGTCGCCATGATGGCGCGGTCAATCGGGTCCGCCGGATCGTAACCGGCGGAGAAATCGCTGAATTCCGGATCTCTCCCGTCGGTCAGCGTCAGCGGGGCCGTCTGCCCGGTCCGCTCTTTGACCAGCCTCCGCCACTCCTGCGGGGTGGCGGTGGCCGGGTCGAGCGGGTGCCCGGAGACCTCGGCGATCAGGTGGGTCCATGCCCGGGGCACCACCTGCACCAGCTCGTATCCCCCGCCGCCGGTCACGACCCAGCGGCCGCCCGCGGTCTCGTGGGCCAGCCGGTGCAGCGCGGCGTAGGCGGTGCGCTGGCCGTCCAGGCTGAGCATCAGGTGGGCCAGCGGGTCCAGCGCGTGACTGTCGCAGCCGTGCTGGGTGACCAGGATCTCGGGGGCGAACTCCCGCAGCAGCGGCGGCACCACCGCGTGGAAGGCTCTCAACCAGCCGCTGTCGCCGCATCCGGCGGGCAGCGCCACGTTGACCGCGGTGCCCTCCGCACCCCGCTCGTCGGGGAATCCCGTGCCGGGGAAGAGCGTGCGGGGGCTCTCGTGCAGGCTGATGGTGAGGACTCTGGGGTCGTCGTAGAACAGCGACTGGACGCCGTCGCCGTGATGGACGTCCACATCCACGTAGGCGACCCTGGAGGCGCCCTGCGACAGCAGCCAGGCGATCGCCGCCGCGGGGTCGTTGTAGACACAGAACCCGCTCGCGTGGGCGGCCATCGCGTGGTGCAGGCCTCCCGCGATGTTCACCGCGTGCTCGGCCTCGCCCGTCCAGACCGCGCGGGCCGCGGCCAGGCTCGCCCCGGTGATCAGGGCGGAGGCCTCGTGCACCCCGGCGAAGGCGGGGTTGTCCTCGGTGCCGAGTCCATGGGCCAGGTCGGGCAGCCCGGTGGCGGAGACCCGTTTGACGGCCTCGATGTAGTCACGCTTGTGGACCAGCGCCAGCTCGTCGTCGGTGGCGGGCGCGCAGCCGACCACCTCCACCGCGTCCAGCACGCCGAGCTCCCTGGCCAGCGCCATGGTCAGCTCGACCCGGACGGGCGCGAGCGGATGCCGGGGGCCGAAGTCGTACGAGGTGAGCGCATCGTCCCAGACAACCTGCACGGACCGGCTCATGGCGCCTCCCTGTCTGATCGCGACGCGGCGCGCCCGCTGATGATCTCCCCACTCCGGCCGACGTTACCGCACGTATGCAGAAGATCGTCATGGACGCCCCGCACGCCGGACCGGCCCGACCGACGGAGGTTTCCGGGAGAGGGGACGGTCAGCCGCCGGCGAGCTGGCGGCTGCGGTCCCTGGCTGCCTCGATGGCCGCCAGGAAGGCGGCGCGGACGCTGTGCCGCTCCAGCTCGGCGATGGCCGCGATGGTGGTGCCCCCCGGGGAGGTGACGGCCTCGCGCAGGATCACCGGGTGCTCTCCGGAGTCACGGAGCATGATGGCCGCGCCGACGATCGACTGGGTGACCATGTCGAGGGCGGCGGCGCGGGGCATGCCGAGCAGGATGCCCGCGTCGACCATGGCCTCGACCAGGTAGAAGAAGTAGGCGGGACCGCTGCCGGACAGGGCGGTGGCGGCGTCCTGCTGCGACTCGGGGATGCGGAGCACCTTGCCGACCGGCGTGAGCAGGTCCTCGGCGCGCCTGAGGTGTTCCTCCGAGGCGTGCGCGCCCGCCGAGATCACGCTCATCGCCTCGTCCACCAGCACCGGCGTGTTGGACATGACCCGGACCACCGGGACGTCCGCGCCGAGCCGCGACTCCACGAACGAGGTCGTGATGCCCGCCGCCGCCGAGATCACCAGGCGGTCGGCCGGGACGTGTCCCGCGATCTCGGCCAGCAGGGACCCCATGTCCTGCGGCTTGACCGCCAGGACGATCGTGTCAGCGCTCTTGGCGGCCTCGGCGTTGGACACCACCTGCACGCCGTACTGCTTTCTGAGCTCATCGGCCCGCTCGGCACGCCGTGCCGTCACCAGCACGTCGCCCGGCCGGAACCCGGCCCGGAGCAGCCCCGACAGCAGGGCCTCGCCCATCTTGCCTGTTCCCAGAATCGCGATCATGTCAGCGCACCTTGCGAGAGAACGTGAGGAGAAGCGGAAACCCAGCCTAAGGGTTCCGCCTGCGTGAGTCCGCGGCATCGGGGGGCCACGGCCGGTACGGCGCGACCGCCGGGCTCATCGTGCGCCGGGGCCCGTTCCCGCCGAACGGGCCCGGGGACGTGCTCTCAGATCGTCGTGAACCTGTCCGGGTTCTTATCCGTTCTACAGGTATGCGTATGATCGCGATTCCGCTTCTGGCCGGGACTCTGCTGCTGGCCATGGGCTGCGGCAACGAACACAGCGCCACGACCGCCGGCCCGGCAGGCGCCGGTTCGGTGAGCGCCGGCAGCCCTTCCCAGCCGGTGAGTCACACCGTGGCCCCCAGGCCCGGGCCCACGGGCGGCACCCCCAAACCGACCAGGCCCGAGGGCCACACCGACAATCCCCGCAAGGTGGCGTGGCTTACGGCGAAGCCGTCCAAGGACGGCCGGAGCCTCCGGGTCACCTGGTGGTCCGGGGTGGAGCCCTGCCACGTTCTCGACCGGGTCACCGTGCGCGAGACCTCCAAGCGGGTGACCGTCACCCTCTGGGAGGGCCCGAGCAGCAAGGTCAAGAACGCGCTCTGCATCGACATCGCCATCCAGAAGGTGACGACGGTCAAGCTCAAGGCCCCCCTCGGCGAGCGCAAGATGATCGACGGCGCACGGAGCTGACCCCACGCCCCGCCGGCCGGACGTCCGCCACGGCGGGAGCCCGCACCGATCGGAGGGACGGGCCGCGACCTCCGCTCAGCTGTAGCGCGGCGAGGATTCGGTGACGGCCTGCTGGCTCCTCTCAGGCATGTTGCCGATCTTGTTGACCTCCTGCGTCAACCCTTCGAGGACCGCGCGCAGCTGGACCTGGGTAACCTCCGCGAAGGTGCGCAGGTAGGCGATACGGCTCTCCAGATCCTCGGCCTCGGACGACTGGACCGCACCACTGGAGCGGTAGGCGTTCACAGCCTCGCTGGCCGCCTCCTCGGCCCGCTGCTGGGACTCCTGGAGGATCTGCTCGTACTGCTGGCGCGCCTGGTCGACGAGTCGGCGGGCGTAGTTCTCAGCCTCGGCTATCTGGGCGTCAGCGGTCTGCTGGGCGCGGGAGAGGATGTTGATCGCGTCGACACTGAGGTGAGGCTGCTGCGCCGCACCGGAGTTGGAGACGTCTGTGCCCCGGCTCCTGTACCAGTTCTTGAGACGGTCGATCTCCGCGCGCAGGTCGGCCTTCTCCTTGTCACCGGCCGCCATGTCGTCCGCCACGCGGTAGAGGAAGGCCTGGACCTCCTCTTCGCTGTAGCCGCGGCGGGCGATCTTGGCGCGCGAGAACTCCTTCTTGCGCACCCGGTCCGGTGTGAGCGATTGAGAGTCACGCGACGGGTGGTTCGCCCACGTCATCTCGCCCATCATGGCTCCTTACCCTCGCCGGTGGTGAACTCGTCGAAGCGGATCTGCTCATGTGGCACGCCGGCGTCCAGCAGGCGCGCGACCGTGGCCTGGACCATCTCGCCGGAACCGCACACGAAGACTTCCTGACCGCGCCAGGCTCTCAACGCGGTGTCGACCACGTAGCCACGCTCGCCCCGGTAGAAAGGGTCGTGGGACACGACGGGCACCACGGTCAGCCAGGGGTGCTGGGCGTCGAGTTTGGCCAGGGCCTCGAGGTCGTACAGCTCTCGGTACGTCCGGGCGCCGACGAAGAGGTGGACCCTGCGCATCGGCCCCTCGTAGGCCACCTGCTCCACGAGCGCCTTGAGGGGGGCGAGGCCGGTGCCACCGGCGATGAGGAGGAGATCCCTGGGGAGATTCGGATTCAGCGTCAGCCTCTCGCCCACCGCCGCCCCGACGCGCAGAAGGTCACCGCGTTGGGTGCCATGGACCAGCGCCGTGCTGACCGTGCCTCCATCGACCACCTGTACGTGCAGGTCGATGGTGTTGTCCTGGCGCGGCGCGTTGGCGAAGGAGTAGAAGCGCCACAGCTTCGGCCGCAGGGCGAACGAGAACGACGCCGACTGCCCCGGACGGAAGGGATAGGGGTAGTTCAGCCGGGCGCGGATGACCGCGGTGCCGAGCGTGCGCTGCTCGTAGCCGATGATCTCGCCCTCCCACCAGGGAGGTGTGGCGATCGCGGCCTCGGCGGCTGCCTCGGTCATGACCTTCGCGACCAGTTCGTACGCCTGCGTCCAGTCGTTCGCCAGCTCGGGGGTCCAGCGATCACCGAGGAAGTGCTTGAGCGTGGTGACGAGCGCGTGACCGACGGCCGGGTAGTGCTCGGCGACGACGGCGAACTTCCGATGGTCGCGGCCGAGCTGCTGGAGCAGCGGGACCAGTTCGTCCACCCGGTCGACGTTGCTGACGATACGCCCCAACGCGCCGACGAGGCGGTCGCGCTGGGTCGCCATGGACACGGGGAACATGTCCCGCGTCTCCGGGTACATCAGGAACAGGGCGGAGTAAAAGAACAGCGGCACCTGGTCGCCGGAGCGCGCGACCAGATGCCAGCTGTCCTTCAACGCTTGCGCGTCCACTTAACCGGCCACCTCGGAGGGCTCTTCCACGATGGAACCCCGCACCTGGCCCAGGGTGTGCACGACGTGCTGCACGATGTCCTCATCGGCGCCCGCGTCCCGCAGCACCGTCACGAGGATGTCACCGACCTTCGCGTAGTGCTCCTCCGTGATGCCCATTCCCCTGTGCGCTTCGCCCAGTTCACGGCCTTCGTATGGCTCCGGACCGCCGAGCACCGAGGACAGCAGGATGGCCATGTGCCGCTTGAGCTTCGGCAACTCGACATCGGCGAAATACGGCTTGAGGTCGGGATCGTCAAGCAACACCACGTAAAGGCGGTCGACCACTTCTCGAACGGACGACGCGCCACCTACCAGCTCGTAGTACGTAGCCACGGCTGCCACGAGACCTCCCAAACGTTGCATAGTTGGCCACACCACTCTTACTGCGGCGGTGTGCACTCAGGGTTAATTGTTTGACTCTTCGCGGATACCACGCTTTACGGATAGGCGCTCGCCAACCGGTCCTCCGGGGACCGTCGAGTGGCGATCTCGCGAGGTGGGAAGGCTCGAGCGACCCAGCGGAGCCCGGGCGATGGGTTCTGTCATGCAATCTCCGCCGTCACCCTCTGTGATGCCCAAGCATGTGACACTCGGACAGCTTCCAAGATCGAAATGCGTGGACCAGCTCCAAATCCCGGCCCATCTAAGCAGCAATCGTATCGAATGTCACAAAAAACCAATCAGGATCTTCTGACACAACTTAACCAAATGAAACATGAGCCACGTTCGCCTCATTCGGTAGGACAGTTGTCGCATCCGCGCAGTCAACGGTGATGACCACCACCCGCGTTGGGTGCGAAAAGATCGCCGACGGCGCCAAGCCCTGAGGCCACTGCGGCTCTCAGTGCGCGGCGAGAGCCGTACCGGCGAGGATCACGGAATCGAGGCGACCTCCCTGCAGCCCCCGGGGCACGCGGGCGCCGCCGCACCTCGGCGGAATGCTTTCACGCGCCGGAAGGTTGAGCGCCTTAGACTCAAGTCGTTTGACAAACGTCAGGCGAGATTCCAATATGAGTCCGACCGACTCAACTTTGACTACAAGGACGTACTCATGGCACGTGCGGTAGGTATCGACCTGGGGACGACCAACTCCGTCGTCTCGATCCTCGAGGGCGGTGAGCCCACCGTCATCGCCAACGCCCAAGGCTCGCGGACCACGCCGTCCGTGGTCGCCTTCGCGAAGAACGGCGAGGTCCTCGTCGGTGAGGTCGCCAAGCGGCAGGCCGTCACCAACGTGGACCGCACGATCCGCTCGGTCAAGCGCGAGATGGGCACCAACTGGTCCGTCGAGATCGACGGCAAGAAGTTCTCCCCGCAGCAGATCAGCGCCTTCGTCCTGCAGAAGCTCAAGCAGGACGCCGAGGCCTACCTGGGCGAGAAGATCACCGACGCGGTGATCACCGTCCCGGCCTACTTCAACGACGCCCAGCGTCAGGCCACGCAGGAAGCCGGCACCATCGCCGGCCTCAACGTGCTGCGCATCATCAACGAGCCCACCGCGGCGGCGCTCGCCTACGGCCTGGACAAGGAGAAGGACGAGACCATCCTCGTCTTCGACCTCGGCGGCGGCACCTTCGACGTGTCCCTGCTCGACGTCGGCCAGGAGGACGGCCACGGCTTCGTTGAGGTCAAGGCCACCAGCGGCGACAACCACCTCGGTGGTGACGACTGGGACCAGCGCGTCGTCGACGAGCTCGCCACCCGGTTCAAGAACGCCCACGGCGTGGACCTGACCAAGGACAAGATGGCCCTCCAGCGCCTGCGTGAGGCCGCGGAGAAGGCCAAGATCGAGCTCTCCAGCCAGTCGGAGACCTCCATCAACCTGCCCTACATCACCGCCTCTGCCGAGGGCCCCCTCCACCTGGAGGACAAGCTCACCCGCGCCGAGTTCCAGCGGCTCACCGCCGACCTGCTCGAGCGGTGCAAGGGCCCGTTCAACCAGGTCGTCAAGGACGCCGGCATCAAGGTCTCCGACATCGCCCACGTGGTGCTCGTCGGCGGCTCGACCCGCATGCCCGCGGTCGCCGACCTCGTCAAGGAGCTGACCGGCGGCCAGGAGCCCAACAAGGGCGTCAACCCGGACGAGGTCGTGGCCATCGGCGCCGCCCTCCAGGCCGGCGTGCTCAAGGGCGAGGTCAAAGACGTCCTGCTGCTCGACGTGACCCCGCTGTCGCTGGGCATCGAGACCAAGGGCGGGATCTTCACCAAGATCATCGAGCGCAACACCACGATCCCGACCAAGCGCTCCGAGGTCTTCACCACGGCCGAGGACAACCAGCCGTCGGTGCAGATCCAGGTCTACCAGGGCGAGCGCGAGATCGCGGCCTACAACAAGAAGCTGGCCACCTTCGAGCTGACCGGCATCGCCCCGGCGCCGCGCGGCATCCCGCAGATCGAGGTCACCTTCGACATCGACGCCAACGGCATCGTCAACGTCTCCGCCAAGGACCTCGGCACCGGCAAGGAGCAGACGATGACGATCACCGGCGGCTCCGCGCTGCCGAAGGACGACATCGAGCGCATGATGCGCGAGGCCGAGTCCTACGCCGAGGAGGACAAGAAGCGCCGCGAGGACGCCGAGACGCGCAACAACGCCGACTCGCTCGTCTACCAGACCGAGAAGTTCCTCGGCGAGAACGCCGAGAAGGTTCCGGACGACATCAAGACCGAGGTCAACGAGTCCCTGGCCGAGCTCAAGAAGACGCTTGAGGGCACCGACTCGGCCGAGATCCGCGCCGCCGCCGAGAAGCTCGCCACCGTCAGCCAGAAGATGGGTTCGGCGATCTACGCCCAGGCGCAGGGTTCCGAGGCCCCGGCCGGCGCCCCCGGCGCTGCCGGCGCCGAGGACGCGGCAGGCCCGAAGGGCGACGAGGACGTGGTCGACGCCGAGATCGTGGACGACGAGCCGAAGCGCGAAGACGGTAAGAAGTGACGGCCGAGAAGCCGAGGGGAGCGCGAGCGTGAACACGCGTGAGAACGGTTCCGGGGAGGAGCCGGTGATCCGCGACAATCGCAAGATCGATCCGGAGACGGGCGAGGTGCGCGAGATGGCCAAGGAGCAGGCCGAACAGCCTGCTCCGGCCGTCGACCTCGCCTCGGTCGAACTGGCCACCCAGCTCGCCGAGCGCACCGCGGACCTGCAGCGTCTCCAGGCGGAGTACTCCAACTACCGCAAGCGGGTCGAGCGGGATCGGACCGCCGTCAGGGAACAGGCGGTGGCCGGCGTGCTGGCCGAACTGCTGCCGGTTCTCGACGACGTCGGCCGGGCCCGTGACCACGGCGAGCTCACCGGCGGCTTCGCCAAGGTGAACGAGTCCCTGGAGACGATCCTCGGAAAGCTGGGACTGGCCGCGTTCGGCACCAAGGGCGACCCGTTCGATCCCGAGGTGCACGAGGCGCTGATGCACAGCTACTCCCCGGAGGTCACCGAACCGACCTGCGTGGAGATCCTGCAGTCCGGCTACCGGGTCGGGGAGCGCGTGCTCCGCCCGGCACGGGTCGCGGTCGCCGAGCCGGAAGAGCCCGTCGCGGGCGACAACTGACATCCCCCAATATCTGACAGCTGAGAAGGAAGACAGATGAGCACCAAGGACTACCTGGAGAAGGACTACTACGCCGTCCTTGGTGTGCCCAAGTCCGCCACCGCCGAAGAGATCAAAAAGGCGTACCGGAAGCTGGCCAGGCAGTATCACCCGGACGCCAATCAGGGCAGCACGGCTACCGAGGCGAAGTTCAAGGACGTCTCCGAGGCCTACGACGTGCTGTCCGACGCCAAGCGCCGCAAGGAGTACGACGAGGCGCGGACGCTGTTCGGATCCGGGCTCGGCGGTTACCCGGGAGGCGGGGGGGCCTCCCGGGGGGGCGGGTTCCCCTTCGACCTGGGGGACCTGTTCGGCGGCACCCAGCAGCAGCAGCACGGCGGCGCCGGGGAGCGTATCGGCGACATCTTCGGGGGGCTGTTCAACCGGGGCGGCGGCGCGAGCCGCACCGGCGGGGCGGCCACCAGGGCGCGGCGCGGCCAGGACATCGAGTCGGAGGTCACGCTCTCGTTCGGCGCGGCCGTGGACGGTGCCACCGTCTCGCTCCGCCTCACCAGCTCCTCGGCGTGCGCGGCGTGCGGCGGCACCGGCGCCAAGGCCGGGACCACCCCCAGGGTCTGCCCGACCTGCGAGGGCACCGGCGCGGCCAGCCGCAACCTGGGCAACTTCGCCTTCTCCGAGCCGTGCCGCGACTGCAAGGGCCGCGGCCTGCTGGTGGACAACCCGTGCGCGGTGTGCGATGGGAGCGGACGGGGCAAGAGCACTCGTACGATCCAGGCGCGCATCCCCGCCGGGGTCGGCGACGGCCAGCGCATCAAGCTCAAGGCCAAGGGCGCCCCGGGCGAGAACGGCGGCCCGGCCGGTGACCTGTACGTCCAGATTCACGTGAAACCACACCCCGTCTTCGGCCGGACCGGCGAGAACCTGACGATCACCGTTCCGGTCACCTTCACCGAGGCCGCGCTCGGCGCCGAGATCAAGGTGCCGATTCTCAAGGGGCTGCCGGTCACGCTGCGCATCCCCGAGGGAACCCCGAACGGCCGCACCTTCCGGGTGCGGGGCAGGGGCGTGTCCCGCAAGGACGGCACCAAGGGCGACCTGCTCGTCACGGTCGAGGTCCTGGTGCCCCAGCAGCTCGAGGACAAGGCACGGAACGCGCTGGAGGAGTTCCGCGACGCCACGGCGGGCGGTGACCCGCGGGCGGACCTCATCCAACAGGCCAGAAGCGAGTAGCCATGGAAGCCAACTACTTCGATCTGTCGGACGACACTCCTGTCTACGTCATCTCGGTGGCCGCCCAGCTGTCGGGCCTGCACCCGCAGACCCTGCGGCAGTACGACCGCCTCGGACTGGTAAGCCCCGGCCGCACGTCAGGACGCGGGCGGCTGTACTCCACCCGTGACATCGTGATGCTCCGCGAGGTCCAGCGGCTCTCCCAGGAGGAGGGCATCAACCTCGCGGGCATCAAGCGCATCCTGGCGCTGGAGACCGAGGCTCTGCGCCTGCGCGACGAGAACCACCGCCTGCGCTCGGAGATGATCATGATCCGCGCACTGATCCAGTACCAACTGCCACCCGCCTGACTCCACGAAGGCAAAAAAGCATGGACTACAAGCTCACCCAGAAGAGTCAGGAGGCGGTCTCCTCCGCCATCAGGCGCGCCGCCGCCGAGGGCAACCCGGAGGTCGCCCCGGTGCACCTGTTCACCTCGCTACTCGGCCAGACCGGCGGCACCGCCGTGCCTCTTCTGGAGGCCGTCGGCGTGGACTGGAAGCAGGTGCGCACCGAGGCCGAGCGGCAGCTCGCGGCACTACCGAAGGCGCAGGGCGCCACGGTCGGCGCCCCGTCGAGCTCCCGGCAGCTGCTCACCACGCTGAACACTGCGGCGCAGCGGGCCCGGCAGCTGGAGGACGAGTACGTCTCGACCGAGCACCTGCTGGTCGGCCTCGCCACCGACGGCGGCCCGATCGCCGAGCTGCTCAAATCCCGCGGGGCCACCCCCAGCGCCCTGCTGGACGCCTTCGAGAAGGTGCGCGGGCACGCCCGGGTGACCAGCGAGACGCCCGAGGACACCTACCAGGCGCTGGAGAAGTACGGTGTCGACCTGACCGAGCGGGCCAGGGCGGGCAAGCTGGACCCGGTGATCGGCCGTGACTCGGAGATCCGCCGGGTCGTCCAGGTGCTCAGCCGCCGGACCAAGAACAACCCGGTGCTGATCGGCGAGCCCGGCGTCGGCAAGACCGCCGTGGTGGAGGGCCTGGCCCAGCGGATCGTCGCCGGCGACGTGCCCTCCAGCCTGCGCGACAAGCGCCTGGTCGCGCTCGACCTGGGTGCGATGGTCGCCGGCGCGAAATACCGGGGCGAGTTCGAGGAACGGCTCAAGGCCGTGCTCAGCGAGATCAAGGAGAGCGACGGCCAGATCGTCACCTTCATCGACGAGCTGCACACCATGGTCGGCGCGGGCGCCGCCGAGGGCGCGATGGACGCGGGCAACATGCTCAAGCCCATGCTGGCCCGGGGTGAGCTGCGGATGATCGGCGCGACGACGCTGGACGAATACCGCGAGCGCATCGAGAAGGACCCCGCGCTGGAGCGGCGTTTCCAGCAGGTCTACGTGGGCGAGCCCACGGTCGAGGACACCATCGCGATCCTGCGCGGGCTCAAGGGCCGCTACGAGGCGCACCACCAGGTCCAGATCGCCGACAGCGCGCTCGTGGCCGCCGCCGCGCTCTCCGACCGCTACATCACCTCCCGGTTCCTGCCGGACAAGGCGATCGACCTCGTCGACGAGTCCGCCTCCCGGCTCCGCATGGAGATCGACTCCCGTCCCGTGGAGATCGACCAGCTCCAGCGGAACGTGGACCGGATGAAGATGGAGGAGCTGGCGCTCTCCAAGGAGACCGACGAGGGCAGCCTCCAGCGGCTGGAGCGGCTCCGCAAGGAGCTCGCCGACCGGCAGGAGGACCTCAACGGCCTGGTCGGGCGCTGGGAGCGGGAGAAGGCCGGGCTCAACCGGGTCGGCGACCTGAAGAAGAAGCTCGACGAGGTGCGCGGCGCCGCCGAACGGGCGCAGCGCGACGGCGACTTCGAGGCGGCCTCACGGCTGATGTACGCCGAGGTGCCCAAGCTGGAGGCCGAGCTCGCCGAGGCCGGCACGGCCGCTCAGCCCGACGACCCGATGGTCAAGGAGGAGGTCGGCCCGGACGACATCGCCCAGGTCATCTCCTCGTGGACCGGCATCCCGGCGGGCCGCCTGCTTGAGGGGGAGACCACCAAGCTGCTGCGCATGGAGGAGGAGCTCGGCGCGCGGCTGATCGGCCAGCGTGCGGCCGTCCAGGCGGTCTCCGACGCCGTACGGCGGGCACGCGCGGGCATCTCCGACCCCGACCGGCCGACCGGCAGCTTCCTGTTCCTCGGCCCCACCGGTGTCGGCAAGACCGAGCTGGCCAAGTCACTGGCCGACTTCCTGTTCGACGACGAGCGGGCGATGGTCCGCATCGACATGAGCGAGTACGGCGAGAAGCACAGCGTGGCGCGTCTCGTGGGAGCCCCGCCCGGCTACATCGGCTACGAGGAGGGCGGTCAGCTCACCGAGGCCGTGCGGCGCAGGCCGTACAGCGTGGTGCTGCTGGATGAGGTCGAGAAGGCCCACCCGGAGGTCTTCGACCTCCTGCTCCAGGTGCTGGACGACGGACGGCTCACCGACGGACAGGGCAGGACCGTCGACTTCCGCAACGTGATCCTGATCCTCACCTCCAACCTCGGCTCGCAGTTCCTCGTGGACCCGAAGCTGGACAAGGAGACCCAGCAGAAGGCCGTGATGGACGCGGTCAGGAAATCCTTCAAGCCGGAGTTCCTCAACCGGCTCGACGACGTGATCCTGTTCGACGCGCTCGGTGTGGAGGAGCTGTCCAAGATCGTGGACCTGCAGGTGACGCACCTGGCCAGGAGGCTGGCCGACCGGCGGCTCACGCTGACCGTGACCCCGGCGGCCCGCGACTGGCTGGCTCTGACGGGCTACGACCCGTTGTACGGCGCGCGGCCCCTCCGCCGGCTGATCCAGTCGTCGATCGGCGACAAGCTGGCCAAGGAGGTGCTCTCCGGCGAGGTCCACGACGGCGACGAGGTCCTGGTGGATCTCGACAAGGCGAACGACACCCTGGAGATCGGCCCCGTGAGGGCCTGACCACCGCCCGGGTAAGGGCTTGACCACCATTGGGTTAAGCCCGCCCCCCGGCAGACCCCCGCTGTTACCTTCGGCAGTCGTCGAACTACCAAAAACAACAGGGGGCGTGAATGTCAAACACATCACGGAACATCCGGGGGCTTCTCGCGGTGGCGGCGCTCGCTGCCGGTGTGAGCTGGATGGCGGCCGCTCCGGCGTCGGCCTCCACCATGCTCTGCCAGGTGCTTGACTCGGCGGAGACGCCGAAGTCCGTGGCGGCCGTCTGTGACACGGAGGTGTCCGCCCACGGCGAGGCACCGGCCACGGAGGAGAACTCCCGGCGCCCGGTCCTGGACGGAGTGCTCCCGGACCTCAGGCTCAACTGACACACCTGTGGGAGGGCCGCGACCCCGGGGGTCGCGGCCCTCCGCCGGCTCCGCCCGGAGCCTCGCGCGGCGCTCCGGGGTCGGCACCGTCCGGCGCCCTGCGCGGCCCGGAGGTCAGCGCGGCCCGGAGATCAGTGCGACGCGTCGAGCTGGGCGTCGAGCTCGTCTTCCGGGAGGCCCAGGTCCACCCGGATCCGGTAGCGGGTGCGGAGCAGCGCGGTGTGCTCCCAGCCACCCTTCACCGCCCCCTGGGCTCCCTCGGTGGCCCAGTAGTGGGCCTCCCGCAGGTCTCCGTAGGCGACCAGGGTCTCGGCGAGCGTGAGCGCGGTGGCCGGGGTGACCCCGCCGTCGGCCCGGATCGCCTCGATGACCTCCCGCCCGTCATCGGGCTTTTCGAGCTCGAAGAGGGTGTCGGCGATTCCGGCCCGCGGATCGACGCTCACCTCACCGCCGTCGTCCACCGCGCGTTGGAAGCAGTCGAGAGCGTGGGCGGGCTGTCCGGACTGCCGCCACTCCTCCGCGGCGAGCACGAGAATCGCCGCCCGGGAAATGTCACCGGATACGTATGCCTCCACCAGCGCTTCCAGCCGCCGGGCGAGGTTTTCATGATCGTCGGCCAGGAGTGCCTGATCGAGCAACCGCTCAACTTGCTCATGTGTCACATGCGCCACATCGCGAAGAGTACCGAGCGACGCTCGAATCCGTCCGCACAACGGCAGGTATTCCTTGCACAACCCCACGTAAACGATTGGCTACGCTGCGCGTGTTTCTCCAGTAAAACGGGCATATGGCAGGCGACTCCTGCTATGGGGACGCTACTGTTCGGAGGAGCTGCGATGGGCATGTCCAAGCAGACCACCTTCACACTGACGTTCCTTGTGGGCCTCTCCGTGCTCGTTCCTGGGTCGGCCGGATACCTGTCCGCCAGGATGGACGCCGTCCAGCGGGCCTATCGCGACCTCGTCTCCCTGGAGAACCGGCTCCGCGACGAACAGCTTCTCGCGCAGGTCACAAAGGAGTCACAGATCCAGACCATCGCCGTGCCGGCGATGCCCTGCGAGATCCTGCCGCTGACCCAGCAGAGAGGGAAGAAGACGCGCACGCCCGCCGCGCTCATCCCCGTACCGGTCGGGCCTCTGTCGTCATCCAAGGCTCCCCCGGCCCCGTCCCGGCCGACCGAAGGTCTGCGGATCGAGCCCCTACCGGCCGGTCCCGAGTCCGGCAGGGGAACCGGTCACCCCGACCTGAGCCGGGGAACGGGTCATTCGAAGCCCAGTCAGGCGGAGGCGCCGACGAACTGACGGTTCAGGTAACCCCGGACCAGCTGCTTGGCCTCGGCCACGATCTGCGGAGCTCCGCCGGGGTCCCGCCGGAAGGCCAGCTTGAGCACCGCGTCCCCGGCCTCGACGGCCACGAGGATGGCCAGGTCGAGTTCCTCACTGTCGGTCAGGCCGTACTCCTGGAGAAGGAGCCCGCGCAACCGGCCCGCGATCACCGTGTTGGTGTCGGACACCCCGTCGAGCAGGTTGAGATCGACCACGTCACCGAAGTGCAGGGACCGGAAACCCGGCACGGTCCTGTGCATCTCGACGTACTCATCGATGATCGCGTCGACCGCGTCCCACCAGCAGGCGTAGTCCTCCCACAGGAAGCGCCTCCCGATCCGGGAGACGAAGCGTTCCACGTGACGCCGGGTCACCGCCTGGGTGATGGCCCGTTTGTCGGGGAAGAACTGGTAGACCGAACCGATCGCGACACCGGCGCGTTCGGCGATCCGGGTGGTGGACAGCGCGTCGTAACCGACCTCGTCCAGCAGATCGGCACACGCGTCGAGCATCCTCTCGACGCGCCGCGCGCTCCGCCGCTGGGTGGGCTGACGCCGCAGCGGAACCTCGTCGGGTTCCTCGACAGGCAGGGGGGGCACCCCACCATCTTGCCCCCTGAGCCCTTCCTGGTCAGCCCTTATCCAGCATTCGCGAGATTCTCCCTAGCCGGGCGTGGCGGCCAGGCCGGTGCAGCCGCGCAGATCCTTCCAGCCGGCGACGGCCTGCTGCCGGGCCGCCCCGGTGAGGGGGACCGGCACCCCACCCTGGATGGTGGCCGGAGTCCACTCGTCCTTGAGCACCTTGCGACCGTTGATCGTCAGGGTGAGCACGCCGGTCCTGCCGGTCTCCGGACCCCAGTTGTAGAAGACGAAGTTGCCCATGCCGTAGTTGACGTAGCCGTTCTTCAGGTAGCCGCCGCCGAGCAGGACGTGCGCGTGGCCGCCCACGACGACGTCGGCTCCGGCCGCGACCAGCTTGGGCGCCAGAGCGCGCTGGGCCTCGTTCGGGCACGTCTGCAGCTCCGTGCCCCAGTGCAGGTGGACGATCACCGTGTCGGAGTCCCTGCGCGCCCTGCGGACCTCCTGGATCAGCCTGGCCTCGTTCTTGGCCGAGGCCAGGCCGCCCTTGTCACCGGAGGCCGTCCACGCCTGGATGAACTCGGAGTCCAGCACCTGGGTCGCGCCGATGATGGCGACGCGGTTGCCGTTCACGGTCGTCCGCCAGGGCCTGTACGCCTCGGCCTCGTCCTTCCCCACGCCCACGATCGGGAACTTCGAGCGCCTGATCGCGGCCAGCGAGTCGGCCAGCCCGCTCTCCATGAAATCCATGCCGTGGTTGTTGGCCATGGACGCGACGTCCACCCCTGCCGCCTTGAGCGCGGTCAGCGCGGAGGCGGGGGCCCGGAAGGCGTACTGCTTACCGGGAGCCCGGCTGCCACCCGTGGTGATCGCGGTCTCCAGGTTGACCATCGCGAGGTCGGAACGGCTGAGCACCTTGGCGATCGGACCGAGCGCGGTCCGCGGGTCGGCGTCCAGCCGGGACCGCAGCACCCCCTCGAAGTGCACATCACCTCCGAAGGAGATGGTGTACGGCCTGCGCTCGGGCTTGGGCTTGGGCGGGGGCTCGGCGGAGACGGTGGGCTTCTCCACGACATCCGGCGTCGCCTTCGGGGATGCGGATTCGGCTGCCGAGCAGGCCACGACGAGCATGGCGGAGACGGCGACAGTGGCTGCCATCACGAGGCGGCGGGGGATATACGTGTCCATCGCATCCGAGGATGCCACCTCAACGGCGGCAAGTAGCACAACTTGGCCGCTGAAGATCCGACTTCTACAGACTTGGATGACTCAGTTACTTGAATCATTCCGGTTTATATCATAACGTGTGTTCCATGGAGGACAAGGACCGGCTCCGTCAAGCGGGGCTGCGGGTGACCGCGGCCCGCCTGGCGATCATGCAGACCGTGCGGGAGGGTGACCACCTGGATGTGGACGCCATCCATCGGGGCGTGCGGGACCGGGTCGGTCAGGTCTCCCTGCAGGCCGTCTACGACTCTCTGCACGCCCTGCATCACGGCGGGCTGCTCCGGCGGATCGAACCCGCGGGCAGCCCCGCCCGATACGAGACACGGGTCGGTGACAACCATCACCACCTCGTCTGCCGGCGGTGCGGAAAGGTCACGGACGTCGGCTGTGCCGTCGGACACGCCCCCTGCCTCGACCCGGTCTCCGACGCCGGATACCTGGTCGACGAGGCGGACGTCATCTACTGGGGCATGTGTCCTGGCTGTCGTTCCGAAGACGCTCGATGAAGAGAACCCTGGAGGACAACTATGAGCACCAGGCCCATCACCACGACCGATGCGGGGATTCCCGCTCCGAGTGACGAGCATTCGCAGTCCGTCGGCCCGAACGGGCCCCTGCTGCTGCAGGACCACTACCTGATCCAGAAGATGGCCCACTTCAACCGGGAGCGCGTGCCCGAGCGGGTGGTCCACGCCAAGGGCGGCGGCGCGCACGGCATCCTCCAGATCACCGAGGACGTCAGCCAGTTCACCAAGGCCGGGCTGTTCCAGAAGGGCAAGGAGACCCCGCTCTTCCTGCGCTTCTCCTCGGTGGCCGGTGAGCTCGGCAGTCCGGACACCCAGCGTGACCCGCGTGGCTTCGCGATCAAGTTCTACACCGAGCAGGGCAACTACGACATCGTCGGCAACAACACGCCGATCTTCTTCATCCGGGACCCGCAGAAGTTCTCCGACTTCATCCACAGCCAGAAGCGCCGCGCCGACACCAACCTGCGTGACCACAACATGCAGTGGGACTTCTGGACGCAGTCGCCGGAGAGCGCCCACCAGGTCACCTTCCTGATGACCGACCGCGGCACCCCGGCCTCCTGGCGCCACGTGCACGGCTTCGGCTCGCACACCTTCCTGTGGTACAACGCCGCCGGTGAGAAGTTCTGGATCAAGTACCACTTCAAGACCGACCAGGGCATCAAGAACTTCACCGACGCCGAGGCGGGCGCGGTCATCGCGCAGGACGCGGATTACCACATCCGCGACCTGCACACCGCGATCAAGAACGGCGACCACCCGTCCTGGACGGTGAACGTGCAGATCATGCCGTTCGAGGATGCCGCCGACTACCGGTTCAACCCGTTCGACCTGACCAAGGTGTGGCCGCACGCCGACTACCCCGAGATCACGATCGGCAGGTTCGTCCTGAACCGGAACCCGGACAACTACTTCGCCGAGGTGGAGCAGTCCGGGTTCGAGCCCGCCAACCTGGTGCCCGGCATCGGCCCGTCCCCGGACAAGATGCTCCAGGGCCGGCTGTTCTCCTACCCCGACGCCCACCGCTACCGCATCGGCGCCAACTACCTGCAACTGCCGATCAACAGGCCGCTGTCGCCCGTCCACAGCTACAACAAGGACGGCCAGATGGCCTTCGTGAACCCGGCCGACCCGGTGTACGCACCGAACACGGTGGGTGGCCCCGCCGCCGACCCGGCGCTGTACGAGGGTGAGAACTACCAGGTGAGCGGCGAGATCATCCGCTCCGCCTACACCCTGCACCGCGAGGACGACGACTTCGTCCAGCCCCGCGCCCTGTGGGAGAACGTCCTGTCCGACACCGACCGCGCCCACCTGGTGAGCAACGTCGTCGGCCACGCCTCCGCCCCGGAGGTCACGGCCGAGATGAAGAAGCGCGTCGTGGAGTACTGGACCAACATCCACAAGGACCTGGGCCAGGGCGTCGCCCAGGGCCTCGGCATCAGCGGCTAGCCCGCCCTCGGCGTCACGCACCCTGTCTTACGACGCCGTACGGCCCGCACCTCGGTGAGGTGCGGGCCGTACGGCTTAGGGGACCCGTGCGGCGTGTCGGCGATCGATATCCCCTCCGGAAACGCCGTAGCCGGCAGGGTCCGGTCACGCTCGGTTCCGCCTGATCACATGATCGTTCGGAAAAGGGGGATCGGCGCGCATTAGGCTTGCCCAGGTGACCACCCCTCCAGATCAGGACCGTCTGCACGCTCAGCTCGCCTTCGCCATGGAGATCGACAAGCTCAGACGCATTGTCCGCCGCAACACCCTGATGGACGGGTCGCGGCGGGAGAACGACGCCGAGCACTCGTGGTACGTGGGCATGCTGGCGATGGTCTTGGCCGAGCACGCCCCACCGGGCACCGACCTGGACAGGGTCGTCGCGATGCTGCTCGTCCACGACATCGTCGAGATCGACGCCGGAGACACGTTCATCTACGACGCCAACGCTGTCGAGACCCAGCTCGAGACCGAGCGCAAGGCCGCCGACCGGATCTTCGGACTGCTCCCCGAGGACCAGGCCACGCGGCTGCGCGCCCTGTGGGACGAGTTCGAGGAGCGTGAGACTCCGGAGGCCAGGTTCGCCAAGGCCCTCGACAGGATCGCCCCGATCATGGCCAACCACCACAACGAGGGCGGCACCTGGTCGCTCTACAAGGTGACGGCCGAACAGGTGCTGGAGAAGGTGAAAATCATCGAGGAGGGGTCGGCGACGCTGGGCGCCTACGCCGCCGAGATCATCGAGCTCTCCGTCAGCCGGGGACATTTGGCGCGTGCATAACCCCGTTCCCGGGTAGGTCCCTATGGGCCGATAAGGGGGCGATCGTGAAGGAAAGCGTCAGAGTAAAGCGTCGGAGTTTCCGGCAGCTGGTACCACCGGTCGACCTTGCCGGCCGCATCGAGCGGTCGTCCAGGATGGACCGGCCGATCCGGTTGGCGGCCCTGGCCGTGCGCCGGCGGATCAAGCCGGGGTGGCTGCGTGACCTGCTGCACGGGGTTCCCACCGGTAAGCCGCTGCACCCGCCACTCGTCACCGTCAGCCTGGGCTGCTGGGTGGCGACGGCGGTGCTCGACCTCAGCCACGCCGATCCGCGGGCGGCGCGGGCGGTGCTCACCACCGGGATCGTGGTGGCGGCTCCTTCGGTCGCGACCGGGCTTACCGACTGGTCGGTTCTCCATCAGGGGCAGCAGCGCGTCGGGTTCGTCCACGCGCTCGCCAACCTGACCGCCTTCAGCCTCTACGCCGGCTCGCTGGCCCTGCGGCTCTCCGGAGACGAACGACGTGGCCGGCTGTTGTCGTTCGCCGCGCTGGGGGCCGCGGGACTGGGCGGTCAGCTCGGCGGCCACCTGGCCCACCGGCTGGCGGCCGGGGCCAACCACGCCGAGTCGGTCGCCCACCTGGTCCCGCTGGGCTGGCACGACCTGTGCCAGCTGAAGGACCTGCCGGACGGGCGTCCGGTGGCCAAGCGGCTCGGCTACATCGACCTGTTCGTGCTGCGGGTCGGCGAGGAGGTCATCGTGCTCGCCGACGGCTGCTCCCACCTGGCGGGACCGCTGCACCAGGGACGCCTGATCTCCGATGAGGGCACCGCCTGTGTGGTGTGCCCCTGGCACGGGAGCACCTTCCGGCTGTCGGACGGAACGGTCGCGCACGGCCCCGCCACGGCCCCGCAGCCGTACTTCGAGACCCGGGTACGCGGCGACGGCGTGCTCCAGGTCCGTCCCGTCCAGAGCTGAGCGGGCCCGGCGTTCCGGACGCCTCGACCGGCGTCCGGACGTGCCCGGAGCCCGGACGCTCCGTCAGATCTGGTCGGGCCGGCCGTCGGCGGGATGCTCGACCAGGGCGAGAATGCGGCTGGACATGAACCGGGCGGTGCGCACGGCCGTACCGCTCCGGGTGACCTCGCTCACCTCGACCACGCCACCCCTGCGATTGGACACCTCAACCCGGCGTCCCGCCTTGGTGGCGACGACTTCGTAGGTACGCGAGCTGTCGCCCGCGTCGATGACAATCTCTACCTTGTCGCCCTTCATCTCTGTTTCATGCCCGGAGCGGGAGGAATCTATCCGTACACCAGTTTGACTATCACTGTGACGCCGACACCAGCTTGACGATCGCTATGGCGCCGCCACCAGCTTGACGATCGCTATGACGCCGACACAGACGACGAAGCCCCGCAGAACGGGCGCCGGTAGCTTCCGGCCGACCCTCGCACCGAGGAAACCGCCGATCGTGGCACCGAGCGCGACCAGCGCCACCGCCCGCCAGTCCACCTCCGCGACCAGGATGAACAGAAGCGCGGCGGTGGCGTTGACGAGCAGCGAGAGCACGTTCTTGGCGGCGTTGACCCGTTGCAGGTCGTCGTCGAGGAAGCTGCCGAGCAGCCCGATGAGCAGTACCCCCTGGGCCGCGCCGAAGTAGCCCCCGTACATCCCCGCGGCGAGCACCCCGATCCACAGCCACGGGCCGCCGTGCGGATGGGGGTCCTCCCTCCGGGTGCTCAGCCACCTGTTGAGTCTGGGCTGGGCCACCACCAGCACGCAGGCCAGGCCGATCAGGATCGGCACGACCACGTTGAAGGTGCTGGCCGGGAGGAAGAGCAACAGCACGCCGCCGATGAGGGAGCCCACGATCGAGGCGACCCCCAGCCGGATCAGCCGCTCGCGCTGCCCCGTCAGCTCGGTGCGGTAGCCGAGCGCACCGGTCAGCGACCCGGGCACCAGCCCGATGTTGTTGGAGACGTTGGCGACGATCGGCGGGAGCCCCACGGCCACCATCGTCGGGAACGTGATCAGTGATCCCGAGCCGACGACGGCGTTGATGCCCCCGGCCCCGATCCCGGCCGCGAAGATCGCGATGGCTTCCCACAGCGTCATGACGCCCCTCTCACTCGTACGGCTCGCGCCCGTGAACGGTGCACGGCATCCACCGGATGTTAGGGGGAGGGCGCCCCCCGGCCGGCGGTGGGGGGTGTCCCCCAGGCGTACGGATCTCAGGACTCAGAAATGGTGCGCCCGGGCATACCAGCGGCCGTCGAGCCCGCGCTCCAGGTTGAGCGGGACGCTGAAGGTCCGGGACAGGTTCTCGGCGGTCATCACCTGGTCGATCTCCCCCTGGGCGACCACCGAGCCGTGCCGGAGCAGCAGCGCGTGGGTGAACCCGCTGGGCACCTCCTCCACGTGATGGGTGACCAGCACCATCGTCGGCGCCTTGGAGTCGTGCGCGAACGTCGCCAGCCGGCGGACCAGATCCTCCCTGCCGCCCAGGTCCAGCCCGGCGGCGGGCTCGTCCAGCAGCAGCAGTTCGGGGTCCGGCATGAGCGCCCGGGCGATCTGCACCCGCTTGCGCTCGCCCTCCGACAGGGTGTTGAACCGGCGCCGGATCAGGTGGGCCGCGCCGAACTGGTCGATCAGCTCGACGGCGCGGGTGACGTCGTTGGAGTCGTACTCCTCCGTCCAGCGGCCGAGAATCGCGTAGGAGGCGGTGAGCACCAGGTCGATGACCTTCTCCTCCGGCGGCACCTTCTCGGCCAGCGCGGCGCTGGCGAGCCCGATGCGGGGTCGCAGGTCGAACACGTCACTCTGGCCGAGCCGCTCACCCAGGATCTCCACGATGCCCTCGGTGGGGAACAGCATCGCGCCGACGACCTGCAGCAGCGTCGTCTTCCCCGCACCGTTGGGGCCGATGACGACCCACCGCTCATCCTCGTGAACGGTCCAGTCGATCTCCCGCAGCAGGGCCGCCCCGTCCCTGCGGACGGTGACGTCCTGTAGCCGAAGCACCTGACCGCCCATCCCTTACGCCTCCTCATGAATCGCTCGAACAAAACCTATTGCAGGACAAGCGCATATCGTGGATCGGTGCACCCTGATTCACCCATCTCGGCCACCCTGGTCTGCTGGAGCAACGCCTGGCTCACCGGGCAGATCGGTCTCGATGAGGCCGTCGACCGTGTGGAACGGCTGGCCGGCCCCCAGCTCGTCGCCGGGGAAACCGGCGACCTGCCCCTCCGCGCCTTCCTCGCCGGCCTGCGGATCGAGGGCCTGAGATTCCTGCGCCTGGCCCTTCCCGTCCCGGGCGATCCCCTCGGTCTCACCGGACCGCCCTCCTTCAATTCCGCGGCCATCGAGGCCGGACAGGCGGCGACAGCCGTGCTTCCCAGCAGGTGCCTCGGTCTGGTCCCCGTGCGGGACCGCCGCGGGTCATCGTACGCCGGGGTGCGCTGGAGCGCGCTGGAGGCCGGCATCAGCGCCCCGGACATCCCCTCCCTGGCCGAGGCCGAGCATGCCCTGACCCTCGCGATGCGGACGGCCACCGACGCGCTGCTGGGCGTGGAGGGCCCTGCGCAGGGCCACCGCCGGGTGAGGATCGCCGACGACGGGCTGGCCCCCGGCTACCCGGCCCGCGCCCACCGGGTCGCCGCCCTCGCCGCCCGGCTCGCCTCGGTGCTCCAGGTCGCCGACGACCGGGGACTCACCTCGGGCCAGATCGCCACCCGGAGCGACGCGCTGCGCGACCTCGACCGCGCCGTACGGCGGGCACGCGTGGCCGCCCACCACGCCATCACCGAACTCGTCTAAGGACCATCCCTCGTTAAGTCGGGACAGTCCGGGTTGCGGGTGCGTCTGTCCGGCGTGCTTCCCCGGGTCAGGCCAGGCCGTGCCGTACCGCGTAGAGAGCCGCCTGGGTCCTGTCCTGCACACCGAGCTTCATCAGCACGTTGGAGACATGGGTCTTCACGGTCTTCTCCGCCACCGTCAGTTCCCGGGCGATCTCACGGTTGGACCGGCCCGAGGCGATCTGGACGAGCACCTCGCGCTCCCGGTCGGTCAGCGGCACCACATACCTGCCCGCGCCGTCCGTGCCGTCCGCCGTCGCGGGAGCGGGAGCGGGGGTGGGGACACAGCCGGAGCCGGACAGCATCGCCTCGGCGGCCTCGGGGGCCAGCAGCACCTGGCCGCCGTGGACCGCGCGGATGGCCTGGACGAGCGAGGCCGGATCGACGTCCTTGTAGAGGAACCCGGACGCGCCGGCCCGCATCGCCGGGGCGACGTCCTCCCGGTCGCTGACCGAGGTCAGCACCAGCACGCGCGAGGACAGCCCCCGCTCCGCCAGCCGGACCAGTGTGCCGAGGCCGTCGAGTACCGGCATCTTCAGGTCGAGCAGCAGCACGTCCGGTGAGAGGAGCTCCACCAGGGCGACCGCCTCGGCGCCGTCCGCCGCCTCCCCCACCACGTCAAGGTCGTCCTGCAGGTCCAGGAAGGTGCGCAGCCCCTGCCGGACGACCGGATGGTCGTCGGCGATCAGCACGCGGATCACGCGGGCACCTCCATCCGCACCAGGGTCCCATGGCCCGGCTCCGAGGTCACGAGCACGTCGCCGCCCAGGGCCTGCGCCCTGTCCGCCATCGAGGCGATCCCCAGCCCCCGCCCGGCGGCGGCGGCCACGTCGAACCCCGTCCCGTCGTCACGCACCTCCAGGGTCACGCGGCCTCCCTCGCAGCCCAGCCACACGCTCACGGTGTGCGCCGCCGAGTGCCGGGAGGCGTTGTGCAGTGCCTCCTGGGCCACGCGCAGGACGGCCGCCTCGGTCGCCGGTTCGAGCGCGCACACCGGGGCCTCGTCGAACGTGAACGACGCCGGGTGCAGCCGGTCCAGCAGGCGCACGTGCTTGCGGAGCGTCTCGGCCAGGCCGTGCCGGTCGAGCTCGGCCGGGCGGAGCTCGACGATCACCGCGCGGAGCTCGGCCAGTGCCTCTCCGGCCAGCCGCTCCACCCGTTCGAGCTCACGCACCGCCCGCGCGGGGTCGCGGGTCACCAGCGAGGTCGCGGCCTGCGCGCCGAGCCGGAGTGAGAACAGCTTCTGGGTCACCGCGTCGTGCAGTTCCCGTGCCATCCGGGTGCGCTCCTCGATCAACACCAGCTCCCGGCCGCGCTCGTAGAGGCGGGCGTTGGTGAGCGCGATCGCGGCGTGCGCGGCGAACATGGTGAGCAGTCGCTGGTCGGCCTCGGTGAAGCCGCCGGGGGCCCGCTTGTTGGAGAGGAAGACGATGCCGAGCACCTCGTCGCCGTCGCGGATCGGCACCCCGAGGAAGTCCTTGAGCACCGGATGGGCGCGCGGCCAGTATTCGAACCTCGCGTCCTTGCGGATGTCGGGCAGCCGGACCGGCGCGCCCTCGCGCAGCATCGCGCCGAGCATGCCGTGCTGGCGGGGCATCGGCCCGATCGCGTCCCACTCCTCGTCCGAGATGCCCTCGGCGACGAACTCGGCGAATGCCCCCTCGTCGTCGGGCACACCGAGTGCGGCGTAGCGGGCGTCCAGCAGTTGCCCCGCCGACCGCACGATGACCTGGAGCACCTCCCGGACCGACAGATGCCTGGTCACCGCCAGAACGGCCGAGCTCACGGCCTGCAGGACGGCATCCCGGTCTTCGTTCACGGAAAAACTCTAGGCGCCGCGCCCACCTGCCGCGTTACGCCATGGGTCCTAGGTCCATCAGCCCAGACAGGGCCCGGTCCTGCGACCGATGTGCGTGAGCCGTCCAATTCCTACCGTCGAGGGCATGACGAAGACCGCACTCATCACCGGCGCCTCGCGAGGCCTCGGCCTGGCACTGGCCCGTTCCCTGGCCGCGGACGGCTGGCGCCTCATCCTCACCGCACGGGGCGCGGACGCACTGAAGCCCGTCGCCGACGGACTCGGTGCCCTCGCCCTCCCCGGAGACATCGCCGACCCGGCCCACCGGGACCGGCTGGCGCATGCCGTACAGGATCACGGCGGACTGGACCTGCTGGTCAACAACGCCTCCGGACTGGGCGCCGTCCCGCTCCCGCCCCTGGCCGGCTACCCGCTCGACGTGTTCGAGGACCTGTTCAGGGCCAACGTGCTGGCCCCGCTGGCACTGGCTCAGGCGTTCCTGCCCACGCTCAGGGAGCGGCGGGGCGCGATCATCAACATCTCCTCCGACGCGGCGGTGAAGGCTTACGAGGGCTGGGGTGGGTACGGCGCGACCAAGGCCGCCCTCGAGCAGCTCTCCAACGTGCTGGCCGTCGAGGAGCCCAAGGTCGCGGTCTGGTGGGTCGATCCGGGCGAGATGAACACGACCATGCTGGCCGCCGCGATCGGCGCCCGGGACGCCGCCGCGGCCCCGGGCCCGGAGACGGTCGTTCCCACCCTGCGGAGGTTGATCGAGGAGCGCCCGGCCAGCGGCCGGGTGAGCCACTCGTGAGCGCGCCCGTACCGGACGTGATGGAGCCCGGCTTCGCGCTCCCGCACGATCTGGAGGCACACGAGCCGCCGGAGGCACGGGGGCTGGCCCGTGACGGGGTGCGGCTCCTGGTCACGCACGGCGGCACCGGGCAGATCGGTCACCACACGTTCACCGATCTGCCCGGGCTGCTCCGCCCCGGCGACCTGCTGGTGGTCAACAACTCGGCCACGCTTCCGGCCGCGGTCCGGCTCGACCGGCTGGCGGTGCACTTCTCCACCGAGCGCGAGGACGGGACCTGGCTGGTGGAGCTGCGCCGCCGGACGGAACGGCGAGAGACCGGCACGGGCGCGGCCGTGAGCATGGACATCGCCGGCGGACCCTACCCGGGAGGTGCGCCCGGAGAATGGCTGCCGCTGCCCGGCGGGGCCACGCTACACCTGCTGGAACGGGAGACCCCACGCCTGTGGCGGGCCCGGCTGGACCGCGAGGTCCCCTCCTACCTGCGCAGGTACGGCGTGCCGATCCGCTACTCCTATGTGGGCCGGGACTGGCCTCTGGCCGACTACCAGACCGTGTTCGGAGTCCGGGACGGCAGCGCGGAAATGCCCAGCGCCGGTCGGCCGTTCACCACCGGGCTGGTGACCCGGCTGGTCTCTCACGGGGTCGGCCTCGCACCGATCACCTTGCACACCGGGGTGGCCTCGCCGGAGAAGGACGAGCCACCCTACGCGGAGCGGTTCGAAGTGCCCGAGACAACCGCGCGGCAGGTCGAACTCGCGCGTGAGTCCGGCGGCCGGGTGATCGCGGTGGGCACGACCGTGGTGCGGGCGCTGGAGACGGCCGCCCTGGCCGACGGCCGCGTCCGGGCGGCGCGGGGCTGGACCTCCCACCTCGTGACCCCCTCTGCCGGGGTGAGGGCGGTGAACGGCCTGCTCACCGGCTTGCACGAGCCGCGCTCCAGCCACCTGCTGATGCTGTCCGCCATCGTCGGGGGCGGACTGCTCTCCCGGTCCTACGCGGAGGCGCTCAAGGAGGGCTATCTCTGGCATGAGTTCGGCGACACCCATCTGATTCTCGCTTAGCCAGTCAGCCACAAGAGGTTCCCAAGCCGGCCGCCGCATGCTGACCGCAGCAATCGACGCGGGCACGGCGGGATAAAATTAGGTGAAGTAAATATTTATTTCCGCTTTTCCGGTTGAATGTGGTAAAAATCTGCAATCTTTCACGGGGACTATCGCTATATCCCCGCCCCCCTCAACTGGGAGACGTTTAATGCGCCACCCGATCTCCAAGATCGCCGCTCTGGCCCTGGCCGCTCCGCTCGCGGGCACGATGCTGTTCGCGGCACCCGCCTCGGCTGCTACGGCCCAGGCTTCCGTCACGGTCGCCAAGAAGGTCGACGAGCCGTTCTCGACCTTCGCCGTCAAGGCGACGGCCTCCAAGACGGTCCGCCCCGGCGGAAAGATCGCCTACAGCATCAAGGCCACGAACACCGGTCCGTACACCTCCGACGCCGGCTCCTACTTCGTCGTGGCCTACGTCCCCAAGCACGTCGACATCAACGGCAAGGGGGGCTCCTACCGGGGGCCCAAGAAGGCCGGGTGCATCACCGAGGAGCAGCTCGTGGTCTGCCTCGTCGACAAGAACCTCAAGCTCGGCGACTCCGTCTCGTTCAACTTCGAGTTCAAGGTCAAGAAGGGTGCCAAGGGCACGCTGAAGACCGCCCTCGGCGTACTGGCCTACGACGTGCCCACGGGCGCGGAGACGCTGAGCCGGGACGAGCTCGAACGTCTCGGCGTCAAGAGCTGGTTCTTCGGCAAGCAGCACAGCACGAAGGTCGCGCGCTAGCCGTACGGCGCCCCCGCTCACCGGGAGCCCCCGTCCTGCGGTCCCAGGACGGGGGCTCCCCGCGTCTTTCGGAGATAGGCGTGGCGGCCCGTGGGCGCCGCCGGCGAACTATCCGACGCGAACTTCAGGCGTCCGGATGATGAACCGCATTCCCGATCCATTCCGGGGCCAAGTAGCGTAGACAACGATGAACCAGCGCACGCTTCTGATCACGTTGACCGGCCCTGACCGACCAGGCGTCACCTCAAGGCTGTTCGCCGTCCTGTCCGGCTTTCCTGTCGTGGTCGCCGATATCGAGCAGGTCGTCATCCGCGGCCGGCTCACTCTGGGCGTCCTCGTCGCCTACGCGGGCGACGCCCCGACCGGCACCGGCAGCACCATAGGCGGGCTGTGGACCGCCATCGAGCGGACCGCCGAGGATCTGGGACTGCACGTCGAGCTGTCCACCGGCTCCGACCAGCAGGAGAAGCGACGGCGCGGACGGCTGCACGTCACCGTGCTCAGCGCACCCCTGCAGCCCGCCGCGATGGCGGGCATCGCGGGCCGGATCGCGGCCGCCGGAGCCAACATCGACCGGATCGAACGGCTGTCCAACTACCCGGTGACCTGCATCGAGCTGGCCGTCTCCGGCGCCGACCCGGACACGCTCAGGGCCGAGCTGGCCGCCGAGGCGTACGCGCAGCAGGTGGACGTGGCCGTGCAGCGGACCGGCCTGTACCGCAGGGCCAAGCGGCTGATCGTGATGGATGTGGACTCCACGCTCATCCAGGCCGAGGTGATCGAGCTGCTGGCGGCGCACGCGGGCTGTCTGGAGGAGGTGGCCCGGGTCACCGAGGAGGCGATGCGCGGTGAGCTCGACTTCGCCGAGTCGCTGCGCCGCCGGGTCGCGCTACTGGAGGGTCTCCCAGAGGAGATCTTCGAGAAGGTCCGCAAGGAGCTGGTGCTCACCCCCGGCGCCCGCACGCTGGTGCGGACGCTCAAGCGGCTCGACTACCGGTTCGCGATCGTCAGCGGCGGGTTCACCCAGCTCACCGACGCCCTCGTCGAAGACCTCGGCATCGACTACTCCGCGGCCAACACCCTGGAGGTCGTGGACGGCGTGCTCACCGGACGGGTCGTCGGCGAGATCGTCGACCGTCCCGGCAAGGCGCGGGCACTGGAGCGGTTCGCCCTCCAGGCGGGCATCCCGATCAGCCAGACCGTCGCCATCGGCGACGGCGCCAACGATCTGGACATGATCGCGGCGGCCGGTCTGGGCATCGCGTTCAACGCCAAGCCGGTGGTCCGCCAGGCCGCCGACACCGCGGTGAACGTGCCCTACCTCGACGCGATCCTTTATCTACTCGGCATCCCGCGCGCGGAGGTCGAAGCCGCCGACGCCGAAGACGGCGTCACCGCCGTGGAGCGGTGAGCCGGGACGTGGCCTGACAGTCACGGTCATCCCGGACCACCGCGTCCGGCGTCCGGGACGGCCGGAGATCACGGAATCCGAGCGCTCAGTCGTCTTTCGGGCTCCAGCAGGCGACGCCGCGCCCGGTGTCGAACTCGGCCCACTCGCCCTCCGTCTCGATCACGGCGAACGCGCCAGGTGGGAAGCCGGAGTCATCGCCCCTCGCGGTGAGGCCCAGGACCAGCTCGTGGACACCGGGATTGTGACCGACCAGGGCCAGCGTGCGGACCTCCGGATCGCTCCGCTGGATCAGCGTGAGGAGCTCGTCGGGGTAGGCCTCGTAGATGGCCGGCTCGATCACGATGTCCGCGTCGGGCAGTGCCAGGCCCGCGGTCTGCCTGGTCCGCGTCGACGGCGAGCAGAGCACCAGATCGGGTCGGAGATCCATGCCGGTGAGCGCCTCGCCGGCCCTGCGGGCGTCGCGCTCGCCACGCGCGGTGAGAGGGCGCTCCCGGTCGGCGAGGCCGGGGACGTGGGCCGCCTTGGCGTGCCGCAGCACGATCAGCGTGCGGGTCGTCATCTCGCCGCCCACATGGCCACCCCAACGATCACCGCGAACACCGCGATCATCGCCAGCAGGATGAGTACGAGCGTCTTGCCTCCGGAGGGCTGCTGTTCCATACGGCCAAGTTTCCCATCGAAGAGTCCCGCACACGCGAAAGGGGTGCACGGCCCCGTGCACCCCTTCCTCAGGCCTCACTCAAGCTTTTCCTCAGACCTCGCTCAGCTTGAGACGGGCTCGGGCTCGCGCTCGATGTTGTTCTCCTCGGTCGGGGCGATGCTCGCCGAGCGGCGCTTGGAGATGACCACCGCGGCGACGACGATGCCGATCGCGACCACGGTGACGCCGATCCGCAGCGCCACGTTGTCGGCGTAGGTCACCACGGCCGGAGCGATCAGCAGCGCCACCAGGTTCATCACCTTCAGCAGCGGGTTGATCGCCGGACCCGCGGTGTCCTTGAACGGGTCACCGACGGTGTCACCGATGATGGTGGCCTCGTGGGCCTGCGAGCCCTTGCCTCCATGGTGGCCGTCCTCGACCAGTTTCTTGGCGTTGTCCCAGGCACCGCCGGAGTTGGCCAGGAACACCGCCATCAGCGTGCCACAGGCGATGGCACCGGCGAGGAACGCGCCGAGCGGTGCGTAGCCGAGGGCGAAACCGACGGCGATGGGGGTGAGTACGGCGAGCAGACCCGGCGTGGCCAGCTCCCGCAGCGAGTCACGGGTGCAGATGTCCACGACCCTGCCGTAGTCGGGCAGCTCCGTACCGGCCATGATCCCCGGCTTGGTGCGGAACTGCTCGCGCACCTCGAAGACCACCCGCCCGGCCGCCCTGCCGACCGCCATGATGGCCAGGCCGGAGAACATGAACACCACCGCCGCGCCGACGATCAGGCCGACCAGCACGTTCGGGGAGTCGACGCTCAGGCTGAACACGCTGAAGTGGCCCAGCGCGTCCTTGACGCTCTGGGTCGCCGTGGTGAGCTGGGTCTCGATCGCCGTCCGGAACGCGCCGAACAGCGCCGTCGCGGCGAGCACCGCCGTCGCGATCGCGATGCCCTTGGTGATGGCCTTGGTGGTGTTGCCCACGGCGTCCAGCGAGGTGAGCACCCGGGCACCCTCCCCGTCGACATCCCCCGACATCTCGGCGATGCCCTGCGCGTTGTCGGAGACCGGGCCGAAGGTGTCCATCGACACGATCACGCCGACCGTGGTCAGCAGGCCGGTGCCCGCCAGGGCCACGGCGAACAGGGCGATGGTGACGTTGCCGAAGCCGAGCAGGAACGCCCCGTAGACGGCGGCGCCGATGATGAGCGCCGAGTAGACCGCCGACTCCAGGCCGACGCTGATGCCGGACAGGATGACCGTGGCGGGGCCGGTACGGGAGCTCTCCCCGATGTCCCTCACCGGACGGCGGTTCGTCTCGGTGAAGTAGCCGGTGAGGATCTGGATGGCGCTGGCCAGCACCAGGCCGATGAGCACCGCCCCGATGGCGATCAGGCGCGGGTCGGAGGTGATCGCGGCGATCTCCGGACTCACCCCGGTCAGGCCCGCGAAGCTGCTCGGCAGGTAGAGGAAGGCGGCCCCGGCGACGAGGATCGCCGAGATCACGGCCGAGATGAAGAAGCCGCGGTTGATCGCGGCCATGCCGGAGCGGTCCCCGCTCCGCGGTGCCGTGGAGAAGATGCCGATGATCGCCGTGATCACACCGATCATCGGCACGATCAGCGGGAACACCAGGCCCTCGGTGCCGAAGGCCACCCTGCCCAGGATCAGGCTGGCAACGAGCATGACCGCGTAGGACTCGAACAGGTCGGCGGCCATGCCGGCGCAGTCGCCGACGTTGTCGCCCACGTTGTCGGCGATGGTGGCGGCGTTGCGCGGGTCGTCCTCGGGGATGCCCTGCTCGACCTTGCCGACCAGGTCGGCGCCGACATCGGCGGCCTTGGTGAAGATGCCGCCGCCGACCCGCATGAACATCGCGAGCAGGGCGGCGCCGAAACCGAAGCCCTCAAGGACGGCCGGCGCCTCGCCGCCGTACGTGATCACCACGATGGCGGCGCCGAGCAGGCCAAGGCCGACGGTGATCATGCCGGCCACGCCACCGGTGCGGAAGGCGATGCGCATCGCGACCTTCTCGCCCGACTCACGTGCGGCCGCGGCGACGCGGACGTTTCCGCGGACCGCGAGCCACATGCCGATGAAACCGGTCAGTCCGGAGAAGACCGCGCCGACGACGAAGAAGACCGATCGGCCGATGGCCACCCCGGTCGACTCGGCGGGGAGCAGGTAGAGCAGGAAGGGGATCAGGACGACGAACACCGCGAGCGTCCGGAACTGCCGCGCCAGATACGCGGAGGCTCCTTCCTGGACGGCACGCGCGATGTTCTGCATGCGCTCGGTACCTTGGCCGGCGGCGAGGACCTCCCGCACGAGCACGGCCGCGACGGCGAGTGCGAGCAGGGCCACAACGGCCACGACGATCACAATGGTGAAATGGGAACCGCTCAGGGATACCGCTGGCTCTTCGGCAACGGCTAGATGGAGCACAGACATCGACTCTCCTCGGCAAGACGGGAACACGTCCTGCCCGGAGTGCGCTGCACGGTGAAGGGCCGGTTGACAGAGCGGCGCACTCCGGGTGTTGGCAGTGCCGCTTCCGGTTGCGTCCGCAGACTTCCCACGGAGGTAAGCCCGTTTACGGGCCGTTCCGAAGGACAAACCTTGGCCGGTCCCGGGAGTCTACGCAGCCACGACGCGGATATGAAGCCTCTGCGCGGGGCTAATTAATGGCATGCCCAGTAATCACTCTCGGCCGACCTGCTTATGAGGCCGTTCGGGGCGGCATACCGGATCTTAAACGCGCATTTTCCTCTAATTTCGGTCCACACATATCAAAATTATGTTTTGACCGAAAGCGAGCGCCCCCCATGCGAACGGCCGGGCCCGTCCAAGTGGACGCGCCCGGCCGCCGAAGCTCTCCGCTGTCAGGCCGTGTGCAGGCCGTTGGTCGCCGCGGGCCAGCTCATGCGGATACGCATGCCCTTCTGGCTCGGGTAGACCTGGACGTCATCGGCCAGTCCCACGATGACCGCGATGCCGAATCCGGTCATCAGGGTGTCGGGAAGCTGCCCGAGTGGATCGTCGAGCCGCAACAGCTCGCGGTCCTGCTCCACCTCATCACTCGGGGCGCAGTCGGTGACGGTCACCTCGAACCGCCCCATATCATCACGTAGCTCGATGCGGATCGGCTCTCCCGGACAGTGGAGGCGGTGCGCCTCGACGGCCCGGGAGCACGCCTCACCGACGGCGAGCCGTACTTCATCCAAGAGCGACTCCTCCACGCCCGTGCGCCTGGCGATCGCCGTGGCGACCAGGCGTGCCGTGCGCACATGCGCGGGGAGAGCACTGAACGTCAGCTCGACGGTAGCCACGACTACTTGTCTCGGCCGTGAGCTTCCTTGGCTTCCTCCACCGAGGCGTAGATCCCGAAGACCTTGGTCAGTCCGGTGATCCGGAAAATCTTCAGGATGCGCTCCTGGGTGCAGACCAGCTCCAGCGAGCCGTCGTGCGCCCGAACTCGCTTGAGCCCGCCGACCAGGACACCGAGGCCCGTTGAGTCAAGGAAGTCGACCTTCTCCATGTTGACCAGGAGGTGGAAGTTCCCCTTGTTGACCAGATCGATCAGGAGCTCACGCAATCTGGGCGCGGTGTAGACATCGATCTCACCCTCGACCTCAACGATGGTGAGACGGTCCTCGGAATGGTGGTCCAACTTCAGATCCACAGATCCTCCAGCGCCTTGCCTGCGAAAGTACCGATTCAGACGTGACTCCTGGGACCGGGTGGCCCCCAGACGACAAGCCCCGACGCGCGGCATTCAACCATGCGTACGCTCAGTGTCTATACGAAATCACGATTCCCGGCGACTCTGCCCACAGATGCCAGACTGGAAACCAGTGACCCCGTCCTCATCCTCCTCGCTCCGAGCGGGTGACGCGCTCACCCACCTGCTCGGTGTTTCCGCACGTCGCGAACGAGTGACCCATGTGGAGCATGTTCCAGCACGTCAGGCCGGTCAGGTCCGCTGGCCGGACTGGGTTCACGAGAGCCTGGTTACGCGCTGGGCGAACCACGGCATTTCAGGCCTATGGCCACATCAGGCCGAGGCGGCCGAACTGGCCCACCGTGGTCAAAACGTGATCATCGCTACGGGGACAGCCTCGGGCAAATCCCTCTCCTACCTGATCCCCGCCCTCTCCTCGGTGCTCGAAGGCGGCACGATCCTTTACCTCACGCCTACCAAGGCGCTGGCCGCCGACCAACTCCGGACCCTGAACGGACTCGATGTCTCCGAGCTCCGCGCGGCCACATTCGACGGCGACACCTCCTTCGAGGAACGGGCCTGGGTCCGCAAGCACGCCAACTACGTCCTCACCAACCCGGACATGCTTCACCGCACCCTTCTGCCCCGTCACGCTCAGTGGTCGTCCTTCTGGCGGCGGCTGCGGATGGTCGTGGTGGACGAGTGCCATGGCTACCGGGGCGTGTTCGGCTCCCACGTGGCCCAGATCCTGCGCCGCCTGCGCCGGATCTGCACGAGGTACGGCTCCCGCCCGGTCTTCCTGCTCTCCTCCGCCACGGCCAGCGAGCCCGGGGCCTTCGCGACCCGCCTGACAGGCCTCCAGATGGCCGAGGTGGCCACGGACGCCTCTCCCCGGGGAGCGACCACCTTCGCCCTGTGGGAACCTCCCCTGACCGAGCTACGCGGCGAGGGGGGCGCCCCCGTCCGCCGTCCCGCCACCGCCGAGAGCGCCGACCTCCTCGCGGATCTGATGATCGCCAACGTCCGGACCCTGGCCTTCGTCCGCTCCCGCCGCGCCGCCGAGTCGGTGGCCCTCACCACCCGGGCGAAACTCCAGGACCTCGTGGTCGACGTGGGGGCACCGGGAGATCTGCCGGACAAGGTGGCCGCGTACCGTGCCGGGTATCTGGCGGAGGACCGCCGGGGGCTGGAGAAGGCGTTCCGGTCGGGAGACCTGCTCGGGCTGGCGACGACGAACGCGCTGGAACTCGGGGTCGACGTGTCCGGGCTGGACGCCGTGCTCATCGCGGGCTGGCCGGGGACCCGGGCGTCGCTCTGGCAGCAGGCCGGACGGGCGGGACGGGCCGGGCAGGACGCCCTGGCGGTGCTGGTCGCCCGGGACGATCCGCTGGACACCTATCTGGTCCACCACCCCGAGGCACTGTTCGGCCGGCCCGTCGAGGCGATCGTGCTCGATCCCGACAACCCCTACGTGCTGGGCCCGCATCTGTGCGCCGCCGCCGCCGAGATCCCGCTCACCCGGGACGAGCTGGAGATCTTCGGCCCGACCGCCAAGGAGGTGCTCGCCGACCTGGTCGGGGACGGCCTGCTCAGGGAGCGCGCCACCGGCTGGTTCTGGACCAGCCGGGAACGGGCCACCGACCTCGCCGACATTCGAGGGGCGGGCGGCTCACCGGTCCAGGTCGTGGAGGCGTCAACCGGCCGGCTGCTCGGCACGGTGGACGAGCCCTCGGCCCACACCAGCGTGCACACCGGCGCCGTCTACGTCCATCAGGGGGAGACCTACCTGGTCGCCGAGCTCGACCTGGAGGCAGGTGTCGCGCTCGTCGAGGCCGGGACCCCCGACTACACGACCTTCGCCAGAGACACCACCGACATCTCGATCCTTGAGTCCCTCCGCTCCCACCCGCTCGGCCCAGGGGAACTCCACTTCGGCTCGGTGGAGGTCACCCGCCAGGTCGTGTCCTACCTCAAGCGCCGCGCGCAGAGCGGTGAGCTCCTCGGCGACGAACCCCTCGACCTGCCCCCGCGTACGCTGCGCACCCGCGCGGTGTGGTGGACGTTGCCCGCCTCCGAGATCACCTTCCTGGCCGAGGAGGGACTGGATCTGGGCGGAGCCGCGCACGCGGCGGAGCACGCCTCCATCGGCCTGCTGCCGCTCTTCGCGACCTGCGACCGCTGGGACATCGGCGGCGTCTCCACCGAGCTGCATCCCGACACCGGGCTGCTCACCGTCTTCGTCTACGACGGCCACGAGGGCGGCGCGGGCTTCGCCGAACGCGGCTACGCCCGCGCTCTCGACTGGCTCACCGCCACCCGCGAGGCCATCGCCTCCTGCGAGTGCGAACGTGGCTGCCCCTCCTGCATCCAGTCGCCCAAGTGCGGCAACGGCAACGAACCCCTGGACAAGGCGGGAGCCCTCCGCCTCCTCGCCGTCCTCCTCTCCGCCAACCCGGAGGAGACGCGACCGTCCGTCAACCCGGGGGAAACGCGACTGTCCGTCAACCCGGAGGAGACGTGATCGTCCGTCAACCCGGAGAAGGGGTGACGGGAGACCGGGGGCCGGAGAAGACGTGATCGGAGACCGCGGGGTCGGCGAGGTGGACAGGCCCGGCACGCGCATCGGCGGTGATCCTCCGGGCACCCATCACGGGCAGCGAGAGCCACACCGCCACCTGGACGTCGGCGATACCGTCACCGTGGACGGAACACCGCGTGATCCTCGCCCCGTTGCCCTCGGCCAGCGAGGCCGCCTCCGCGCATGCGCGCTCCGGGGCGGCGAGGGCCCACCGGGCGGCGGCGAGCGCGCTCAGATCGGCGGCACTCTGCGCCCGGTGGCGGGCCACCCTCGCCGTACCGGCGGACATGACCACCACGGCCACCATGAAGATCAGGGCCATGAGTCCGACCGCCCAGACCGTCGCCGCCCCCTGGTCCCTCCCTACCGTCCTGCCGCTCCGGCGGCGAGCGCCGCCGCCCGCTTCCGCTCCGGCCGGAACCCGGGACACCGGCCTCATTGCTCGACCCCTGGTTCGGTGGCGGAGACCGCGGTCGCGCGGACGGTGACGCTTGGGAGCGAGGCACCCCAGCTGGGCCTGACATTCGCCGACACCTCCACCCGGGTCACCTCCGCGCTCCGGGTGACCACGACGTGCGCACCAGCGGGGGCGGCGGACAGGACACCGCCTCGCACCTGCTCCAGCGACTCTCCTCGTGACGCGGCCCGGGCTCCTGCCCGGGCCGCGTCCACACATTCCAGCTGCGCCCCGACCGCCGCCACCGCCCACAGCGCGGCGGCCAGCATCACCACGACCGCGGGCAGGACCACCGCGGTCTCCGCGGTGACCGATCCCCGGGCCCGGCGGGCGGGCCCCATGAGGGTCATCCCGCCACGTTCAGCGCTCGGTTGATCAAGCCTGAGATCATCTGCTGGACCTCCGAGCTCGTCACCACCTTGAAAAGGAGCGCCGCGAAGGCACAGGCGGCGATCGTGCCGACCGCGTATTCGGCGGTGGACATGCCCCGATCACGGCCGGCACCGGTGGTCAGCAGCGCCCAGCGGGCACGCGGCCACCGCAACCGGTCACGTCGGACGCCGCCAGCGATCGATCGAACCATCGTTTCCTCCTGGAAATCCCACCGGGCCGGACACCCGGCATCTGCTGGATGAGATTTCCCTACGGACACGTGGCCCCGTAGACACGAACGGCGTTCTGTGGATTCAGGTCATCGCCTGTGGACAACCATGGACGACGATGGCCGGAAAGACGCTGGAAACCGCCCTCACGCCGACCTGTCACGCTCTGTCAACTCGGCGTTGAGTCGCAAGGCCTCCGCCAACTGATCTTCCAGAATGATGACGCGGCAGACGGATTCCAGGGCCGTTCCCTGATCGTTCACCCGCGCGGGCGGCCAGGCAGAGGCCACCTTTATCCACAGCACGTCATTTTTTGTGGATAACTTCGAGATAGTCCAGAAAAGCCTGTGGATAACTCAGGGAAGCAGCACATCGGCGGCGAGACCGGCCACCACCGGGATGATGCCGAGAAAGACGAAGGCCGGCAGGAAACAGAGCCCCAGTGGTGCGACGACCTGGACCCCGACCCGCCTGGCGGCCGCCGACGACGCGGCGCGGGCCGCGTGCCGGGAGTCGTCGGACAACCTGGTGAGAACGTCGGCCACCGGGGCGCCACTGAGCGCGGCACGGCTCATCGCGCGTGCCAGCGGGGCCAGTGCGCGCTCGGTCGCAAGGGCCTGCCAGGCGATCTCCGGCGCGGCGCCCAGCCTGAGCTGCCCGCTCACCCAGGCCAGCCGATCACCGAGCGGCCCGCCGATCGCCCCGACGGTGACGTCGATGGCCCCCGTGATCGGCTGGCCAGCCCGCAGGCAGGCGACCATGAGATCAGCCGCCAGCGGAAGGTCCGCCGCGACCCGATCACGTTCCCGGCGCGACCGGGGCGACTCCCTCTTCTGGAGGACCAGCAGCGCGGCCACGGAGCCGGCCGTCCCCGCGCAGACTCCCGGCACCCCGCCGATGACGAGAAACACCGCCAGTCCGATGGCCGCGGAGAGCATCGCCTCTCCCCGATGTGGCCACCGCCTTCCCCGCGGATCATGGACTCCCCCCATGTGCGGGAAGAACGAGAGCTCCCGCACCCCCGGCGGCGCCGGAGCCGCCGGGCCTGGGTGCCGCGACCGCTGCCGAGCGCGGCAGAGCCGCCGAGCAGGATCGACGGGCGAGGTCCACAGCCATCCGGCGAATCCGGCGAGCACACCGGCGAGCAAGATGATCATCAGTTCCGTTCCTCCAATCACCCGGCCACGGACCGGGAGAGCCGGGCCGACCCCGCTGCCGCAACCGGGGGTCCACGTCCAAGGCTTCCGATCAGGCCTGCTGCGCACGGGTGACCAGGCGATTGGTCCACCACAGACCACAGCCGTCGAGCGCCAGGCCGAGTGCCAGGCAGGCCACGCCCGCCGGGCTGCCGAACAGGAAGTGCAGCGGACGCATGCCCAGACCCGCCGCCATCAGCAGACCGAGCACGGGAAGCCCGGCCAGCAGCCGGGCGGTCGCGCGAGGGCCGGCGAGCTGGCCGGCGACGTCCTGACGGTGAGCCTGGGCCTCCCTGAGAGAACCGGCCAGGCGATCGACGAGGACGGACAGGGCCGCCCCGACGGTCACACTCACCTGCCAGCAGGCGGCCAGCCTACGGAACGCCTCACCTCCCTGCTCCGGCGCCGCGGCCAGCAGCGCGGCCGGAACGTCACCACCGTCCCTCGCCGCCGCGATCAACGGCCGCAGCACCACCGGATCGGGGAAGTCCGCGGCCGACACGGCCCGGGCCAGTGCCTCACCCGCCGTCCGCCCGGCGGTCAGCTCAGCCGCGAGCCCCTGGCACAGCTCGATCGACCCGGCCCGCCAGGCGGCCGCACGCAGGGAAGGCCGCGAACGGCCTGTGAGTCTCGCCCGCAGAGAGCGTGACCCGCTCCGGGGGCGGTGCCGTACGCGCCGCAGCCGGGCCGTTCCCGGATCGGGCCCGGTCCACAGCCAGACGGCCAGGGCGACAAGAAGCACGGCCGTCACCGTCACGGCAGCGCCCCCCGCACGTCCGGCGAGAAGCCGTCCGGTGAAAAGTCGTCCAGTGACCGGTGTGTCCCGGCCGAGCTTTCCGAGCGCCCCTGGCGACGGCCGAGCCGGGCGGGACCGTACGGCCTGCGCGCCGGACAGGGAAAGGCGGAGAGGCCGGGAGACCGTGCTGCGAGGGCGGCGAATCCCGGGCCGGTGGTCACACCGCCGTCCGGAGAGAAGGTGAGGGCGGGTTCGGCGTCGACCAGGCCCGAGGGGCGGCGGGTCATCATGCAGATCTCGGCCACCCGGCGGCGACCGTCTACGTGGTCGCGGGCAAGGTGGACGACAACATCCAGGGCGGCGGCGATCTGGCTGTGAACCGCCTCGCGGCTGAGACCGGCGGCGCATGCCAGAGCCTCCAGCCGGGGTGGCACATCGGCCGCGGTGTTGGCGTGCAGGGTGCCGCAACCACCCTCGTGCCCGGTGTTGAGGGCGGCGAGGAGGTCGACGACCTCCGCACCTCTGACCTCGCCGACGACGAGACGGTCCGGGCGCATGCGCAGGGCCTGACGGACGAGGTCACGCAGGCAGACGCCCCCGGCCCCCTCCAGGTTGGCCGGGCGGGACTCCAGCCGCACGACGTGGGGGTGCAGCGGTCTCAGCTCGGCCGAGTCCTCGACCAGCAGCAGCCGCTCGCCGGGATCGGCCAGGGACAGCAGGGCCGACAGGAGGGTTGTCTTCCCCGTGCCCGTGCCACCGGTGACGAGGAAGGCGAGCCTTGAGTCGATCATCGCGGTGAGCACGGGGACGGCGTCAGCCCTGATCGTGCCGGCTTCGACCAGGTCGGGAAGGGTGAAGGTGCGGCGAGGAGGGAGCCGCAGGGACAGACAGGTGCCCCCGGCCGCCACGGGCGGCAGGACGGCATGGAGCCGGACGCCTCCGGCCAGGCGGGCGTCGACGTAGGGGGACGCGTCGTCGAGACGTCTGCCCGCGGCGGAGGCGAGGCGCTGGGCGAGTCGCCGGACCGCCTCCTCGCCGGGGAACACGACCGAGGTCCGGCGCAGGCCACGGCCGTCGTCGACCCACACCTCGCGGGGGCCGTTCACCAGCACATCGGTGACCTCGGGCTCGGCAAGCAGCGGCTCCAGCGGACCGGCGCCGATCAGGTCGGCGCACAGGACACGGGCCACCGCCAGGATCTCCGCGTCGCCCAGCACCGCCCGCTCGGCCCGGAGCGCGACCGCGACGTGCGCGGCGCTGGGCTCGACCCCGGTCCGGGCCAGCCGTACACGGACCGCTTCGACCAGCTCGGACGAGACCGCGGTCGCGCTGCCGGGCGGTTTCACGTTTCCGCCCCGAGCACCGAGTCCAGGAACGAGGCGCAGAACCGGCCGAGGGAGGTCCGCCGGCCGACCGGGGGGACATCGCCGCGGTTGAGGGCCGCGACGAGGCGGGGCTGGTCGGGGAGACCGCCCGCGGACGGCACGTGGAGTGAGGTCGTGACCACCTCGTCGTCCAGGACGCCGCTACGCACGACGGCCCGCACATCACCGGTGTGCCTGCGCAGCCCGGCGAGCACCTGTGCCGCGGCGAGCACCCCGCGGACGTCGGCGGTGACGACCAGCAGCGTGGTGGAGGCCCTGCTCAACGCCTCCACAGCGGCCTTGTCCAGATGGCGGGGCAGGTCGACGACCACCAGGTCGAAGCCCCGCCGACCGGCTTCGAGGACCGAACGCATCGCTTCGGCCGGGATGGGCTCGACCTCGCCGCGGTGGAAGGAGAGCAGAGTCAGCTCGGCGATGGTGGGCAGAGCGGCCTGAAGCGCGGTGAAGCTGACCCTGCCCTCACGGGCGACCAGGTCGGACCAGCGTGCTCCGTCGGCCTCCTCCTGACCGAGAAGCAGATCCAGACCGCCCCCAAGCGGATCAGCGTCGACGAGAAGGGTCCGGAGGCGCTGCCGGGAGGCGCTCAGCGCCAGCGAGGCGGCCAGGACGCTGGCTCCGGCTCCCCCGCGTCCACCGGCGACGCACACCACAAGCCCCGCCCTGTCCGCCGGCTCCACGACGTCGGCGAACTCGTCGACGAGCTGTCGCTCCGCCGAGGGCAGCTCCAGCACGGTCTGGGCGCCGACCGCGACGCATTTTCGCCAGGTGTCAGGATCCTCGGGCGTGTGGGTTACCAGGATGACGCGGGGCCTGGGCGGAGGTCCGGTGGCGGCCAGGGCGTCGGCCAGGTCGCTGCCGACGACGACCAGCGGGGCTCGGTTCCAGTAGGGCCGGGCGTGTGCGGGCACGTGCGCGACGTCAAGCTCGGCCCCGGCCGCCGCGGCGACGCGGAGCAGATCGTCAAGCAGGTCGTGATCCTCGGTGATGACCAGCGGGCGGTCCAAGAGTGCCTCCCTGAAGTGGGGAGGACCCACTTTCCGAGAGAATCCGCCGGGACCAGGTCACCGAATGTCGTTCTGTGGAGAACCAGGCCAGGGCCGGCGCCATCTGTGGACAGTCAGCGGGCGGATCACCCCGTGTCCAGCGGGTGGGCGGGGGCGTGGCCGGATCGGCCGGGGAAAAGGGGCGACCCCCGCTGGGGGGTAGCGGGGGTCGCCGACCGGTCCGGCTCTGGGGGGGTAGAGCCGGTCCCGTTTCAGAAGAAAGCTTTCAACAGTTCACCGGAGGATGGCAAGGGGTGGCAGCACCAATCCGTACACAGTCACTCCAGTATGGAGATACGACCTTATGCTGCCCGATCAACTCGAGTTTCGTCGAGGAGTAATCCCTAATTTCCACTAACTTTTTTAAAGTAACGATTGAGTCGCGGCGCATCGCTCAATCAAAACACTCCCGGCCGAGCGACACCGGTCACACAGAGTGACGAAAAAACCTATCCGCGGCGCCCTATCGACCCATCTGAGAGCTTGCATGGCGTATGCGGCAGTTCATCCACGAATGTCCCTCGATCTGTAAAGGTCTTGGTTTCAGGGGTTCCCATCAGCCAGGATCCGGCATAGAAAGGTTCCACGGACCAGTTGTCCGGGCATGGCCGCCGGGCACCCACGTGCCGCCGAGCCGCGGGAGGCACCGTCGGGATGGGCTTGTCCCGCCCCGAGGATTATTTGGTGCACGCTTGGTAACCCGGCTGGACATGTTGCGACGGCGCCCCATACCAGGGGCGCCGTTTGCTTTGCCACCCGGGACGACCCCGTTTCCCCGGGGATCTAAAGAACCTGTGATCAGCCGCGCTGCATGGCCTCGCAGATCGCCGTGGCCTCTCGGACACCGAGCATGACGGCTGAGGCGCAGTGCCGCACCCACGTCGCGACCCCTTCGGGGGTCCCGCCCAGGTAGGCCCGCAGGCCTTCGGCATACGCCGGCCCGAGTTCCAGATGGCCCAGTTCGACGGCCGCCAGCGACTTCGGGTCCAGGCCGAACTCCACCAGCGTCAGCCGTTCCGCCGCCCGTGCGACCATCCCGTCCGCCGACCCGAACGGCCTCAGCACCGCCAGTTCCGCGTGCACGATGGCGGCGAGCACCAGCGCGGGCGCCGTGGAGACCCCCGTCACCAGCTCGACCAGCCCGTCCACGCGGGCCACGGTCTCTTCGGGCCCCGGCGCCGCGCCCAGACCGAGGATGTCGGGCGCTTCGACGGTGACCCGGGGACGGCCGAGGCTCTCCGTGAGACCGGTGGCGGCAAGGGTGTGCATCCTGGCCAGCACCTGACGCGGGGCCGTACGCCAGGTCGGGCCGAGGCGTCCCAGCTCGGCCGACACGCGCAGCGCGCCCTGGAGGACGGGGTCGGTGGCCTCGGGGATGGCCTCGAGCGGTATGTCCACGCCCTCCAGGGCGGCGGACGCGCGGGCGCCGTGCAGGGCCGACCTGGCCGAAACCTCCGGACTCCTGCGCCGCAGTACGCGATGTCCGTAGAGACGGTCCACAGCCTTGCGCGCGTCGATGACCGCCTCGGACACTCCGGGTAGTTCGGCGATGACAGCCAATGGGTCACTCACGGTCCCCGACCCTATCGGCCGGCTGACAAGGCCTCGAAGGGGCGGTCGGAAAGCGGAGGGCGGGCCGTTCGGCGAGCGCATACCGCCGCCCGGCGCATCGCCGTACCAGAGCGTGTGGGGCCGATTAACGCCTGTGGAATAACGCCCCGTACATTCTTATGGTGTCGAAGACGCAACGGTTTGGCTGCGGTTGTTACCACCTGTTAAGGCGATTGTGAATCTCGATGACCACTCATCACCTGTCGGTACATACCTGTCTAGATCTCTTGTGGCAGGCTCCTCTGACCTGGTGAAGTGGGACACGACCAGTCCCCCAGTAGTACGTAAGGAGTGCGTAGTGGCCCCGGAGACCCCTGGTTCCGAGTCGCGTGAGACCCAGGAGACCTTGTCGAACCTGCTGCAGGAGACGCGGCGGTTCGCGCCCCCTGCCGACCTGGCCGCGGCCGCGAACGTGACCGCCGACACCTACGCCGAGGCGGAGCAGGACCGTCTGGCGTTCTGGGAGAGGCAGGCCGACCGGCTGACCTGGTCCAGGCGCTGGGACACCACCCTGGAATGGAACCCGCCCTTCGCCAAGTGGTTCGTCGGCGGAGAGCTCAACATCGCCTACAACTGTGTCGACCGCCACGTCGAGGCCGGGCACGGTGACAAGGTCGCCTACTACTGGGAGGGCGAGCCTGAGGGCGACAGCCGTACCCTCACCTACTCCGACCTGCAGCGCGAGGTCGCCAAGGCCAGCAACGCCCTGCAGGAGCTGGGCGTCGGCAAGGGTGACCGGGTCGCCATCTACATGCCCATGATCCCCGAGCTGCCGATCACGATGCTCGCCTGTGCCCGCATCGGCGCGATCCACTCGGTGGTGTTCGGCGGGTTCTCCTCCAGCGCGCTCAGCGGCAGGATCAAGGACGCCGACGCCAAGATCGTGGTAACCGCCGACGGCGGTTACCGCCGGGGGGCGCCCAGCGCGCTCAAGCCGACCGTGGACGAGGCCGTCAAGGAGTGCCCCGGCATCGAGCACGTCCTGGTCGTGCGGAGGACCGGCCAGGACGTGGCCCAGACCGACAAGGACGTCTGGTGGCACGACATCGTGGACAGGCAGGCAGAGGTCCACGAGGCGCAGGCACACGACGCCGAGCACCCGCTCTTCATCCTCTACACCAGCGGCACGACCGGCAGGCCCAAGGGCATCCTGCACACCACCGGCGGCTACCTGACCCAGATCGCCTACACCCACCACGCGGTGTTCGACCTCAAGCCGGACACCGACATCTACTGGTGCACCGCCGACATCGGCTGGGTGACCGGCCACTCCTACATCGTGTACGGCCCGCTGGCCAACGGCGCGACCAGCGTCATCTACGAGGGCACCCCGGACACCCCGCACCGGGGCCGGTTCTGGGAGATCGTGCAGAAGTACAAGGTCACGACCCTCTACACCGCCCCGACGGCGATCCGGACCTTCATGAAGTGGGGCGACGACATCCCCGCCAAGTACGACATGTCGTCCCTGCGCATTCTGGGCAGCGTGGGTGAGCCGATCAACCCCGAGGCCTACGTCTGGTACCGCGAGCACATCGGCGGCGGCCGCTGCCCGGTCGTGGACACCTGGTGGCAGACCGAGACCGGCGGCATCATGATCAGCCCGCTGCCCGGTGTCACCGCGGGCAAGCCCGGCGCGGCCATGCGCCCGCTGCCCGGCATCAGCGCCGACGTGGTCGACGACCAGGCCAACCCCGTCGGCAACGGCGGCGGTGGTTTCCTGGTGCTCCGCGAGCCGTGGCCGGCCATGCTCCGCACGATCTGGGGCGACGACCAGCGCTACATCGACACCTACTGGTCCCGCTTCGAGGGCATGTACTTCGCCGGTGACGGCGCCAAGAAGGACACGGACGGCGACCTGTGGCTGCTCGGCCGCGTGGACGACGTCATGCTCGTCTCCGGCCACAACATCTCCACCACCGAGGTGGAGTCGGCTCTGGTCTCCCACCCGAAGGTCGCCGAGGCCGCCGTGGTCGGCGCGACCGACCCGGTGACCGGCCAGGCCATCGTGGCGTTTGTGATCCTGCGCGGCAGTGCCGAGGAGAGCGACGACATCGCCGCCGAGCTCCGCAACCACGTGGCCAGGACCCTGGGCCCGATCGCCAAGCCCCGCCAGATCCTGGTGGTCCCCGAGCTGCCGAAGACCCGCTCGGGCAAGATCATGCGGCGCCTCCTGCGTGACGTGGCGGAGAACCGCAGCGTCGGCGACGTCACCACGCTGGCCGACAGCACGGTGATGGACCTCATCTCCGAGAAGCTGCCCAGCGCCAAGAACGACGACTGAGCACCGGCCGGAAAGGCGCGGATCCCGTCGGCGGGATCCGCGCCTTTCCGCATATAGGGCCCGGGTCACCCGCGAGGCGACCCAGGACGGTCCCGTCCTCGCTCCCGCGGCGGCTCACCTCCGCCCGCGCAGCCGACGGGGATCCCGCCCGGGAGATTTCGGTAGGCTTGCCATCAGGTGTGCCGGGAAGTCTGGTCGGCCAGCGGGGGAACCGACCCTCTCTGTATTCCCGGGGGTTCCATGCGCCGCGCCATCGAGATCTGGCCTTTCCGTCCCACCGTCCGATACACCCGTCAGCTCGCCGAGGCACTCCGCGCCGAGACCGTCGGCGGCGTCGTCATGCTGCTGGCCACGGTCGCCGCACTGGTCTGGGCCAACGTCTCCACGGACTCCTACGAGGCGTTCCGCGCCACCAGATTCGGCCCCGGCTCTCTCCACCTCGACCTTGAGCTCTACAGGTGGGCCCAGAACGGCCTGCTCACCCTCTTCTTCTTTGTCGCGGGTATCGAGGTCAAGGAGGAGTTCGTCCACGGCGAGCTCTCCAACCTCCGCAAGGCCGCGCTGCCCGTCGTCGCCGCGCTCACCGGCATGGTCGTCCCCGCCCTGATCTACCTCGGGGTGAGCTGGGGGGCACCGGGCGCGACCCGCGGATGGGCCCTCCCCATGGCCACCGACATCGCCTTCGCCCTCGCCGTACTGGCCGTGACGGCCAGCGCGATGCCCGCCGCACTGCGGGCGTTCCTGCTGACCAGCGCCGTGGTGGACGATCTCGGCGCGATCACCGTCATCGCCGTCTTCTTCACCCGGCATCTGAACCTCCTGGCCCTGCTGTCCGGGGTGGCGGTCATCGCCCTGTACGGCCTGCTGCAGGCCAGGCGGGTCCGCGGCCTCTGGATCTACCTGCCGCTCGCCCTCCTCGCCTGGTACCTCGTCGAGATCAGCGGGGTTCACGCGACCGTCGCCGGGGTGGCGCTGGGCCTGCTGACACGCGTGCACAGTGGTCCGGACGAGGAGGGCTCCCCCGCCGAACGGGCCGGCCACCACATCCGCCCCCTCTCGGCGGGTTTCGCGGTCCCCGTGTTCGCTTTCGTGTCCGCGGGGGTCACACTCAGCACGGAGAGCCTCGGCATGATGGTCACCGACCGGGTGGTGCTCGGCGTGATCGCCGGCCTGGTCGTCGGTAAGTTCCTGGGTGTCTTCGGCGGGGCGTGGCTGGCCGTACGGCTCGGCTTGGCGAGACTGTCGGAGGAACTGCACTGGCGGGACATGGCAGCTGTCTCGATACTGGCGGGGATCGGATTCACCGTGTCCCTGCTCATCGGCAACCTGGCCTACGGCGACGATCCGGAACGGGTGAACGCGGTGACCACCGGGGTGCTCGCGGCGAGCCTCACGGCCTCGGTCCTCGCGGCGATCCTGCTCCGGGTGCGCGTGCGTAACCACCTCAATGCGCAGGATGATGTCTGATACCGGCGCTTGATAGGAGATCTTCATGACACAGATGCCACCCGCGGAGCCACAGGAGGAGTCGCTGGGCGCCCTCGTCGCCGCGGCCACCGACCAGATATCCACCCTGGTCCGCGCCGAGATCGAACTGGCCAAGTCAGAGCTCAGTTTCAACGCCAGACGGGTCGGCATGGCCACGGGGCTCCTCAGCGCCGCCGCGTTCATGGCCCACCTGGTCCTCATCCTGGCGTCGTTCACCATCGCCTACGTCCTGGTCGCCCTGGGCGTGCAGAGGTGGCTGGCCTTCGCGATCGTCACCGTCTTCTACCTGCTCGTGGCCGCGTTGCTGGTCTTCATCGGCATCAGGAAGTTCAGGGGCCTGCCCGGGATGCCGCGGACCATGCGCTCACTCAAGAACCTCAAGGGCGGCGAGAGCGAGCTCGCCACGCCTTCCGCCCCGCCCACCGCGGGCCAGGTCGGCACGCATCGCGAACAGGTAAGACCAGACCGGTGAGCCGCCCCGACGAGTCCCTGGTCATGGTCGAGGGTCCGTGGACCCACCGCTCCGTGCACGCCGGCGGCACCCGCTTCCACATCGTTGAGGCCGGTCAGGGCCCTCTCGTACTGCTGCTTCACGGGTTCCCGCAGTTCTGGTGGAGCTGGCGCAACCAGCTCGTCTCGCTGCCCGCGGCCGGCTACCGCGCCGTCGCCGTCGACCTGCGGGGTTACGGTGCCAGCGACAAGCCGCCGCGCGGCTACGACCTGCCCACCCTGGCCGGTGACGCGGCAGGGCTGATCCGGGCACTGGGCGAGACCGGGGCGATCGTCGTCGGCCACGACTGGGGCGGGCTGCTGGCCTGGACCATGTCCGTGCTGGATCCCAAGGCGGTCCTGCGGCTGGTCCCGGTCTCGGCTCCGCATCCGCGCAGGCTCCGCTCCGCGCTGCTCAGCGATCCGTTCGGCCAGCTCAGGGCGGCCCTCTACGCGCTGGGCTTCCAGCTTCCCTTCCTGCCCGAGCGCCGCCTGACCGCCAACGGGGGCGCGCTGGTGGGGCGGCTGCTGGATGAGTGGTCCGGGCCGAACTGGCCGGAGGAGGAGGTGGCGAAGACCTACCGCGACGTTTTCCGCATCCCCACCGTGTCCCACTGCGCGCTGGAGTATCACCGCTGGTTCGCCCGCTCCCAGCTCCGTCCCGACGGGCTGCGTTACGCCAGGACCATGCGGGGAGAGATCGGCGTACCCACACTGCAGATGCACGGCGCGCTCGACAGGCATGCCCTGCCCCGCACCGCTCAGGGCTCCGGCCGCTACGTGAAGGCCCCCTACCGGTGGCGGCTGATCGAGGGCGCGGGGCATTTCCCGCACGAGGAGCGTCCGGAGGAGTTCGACGCCGAGCTCATCGGCTGGCTCTCCGACACGGAGCCCGACCGATGACCGGACGAGACCGTGACCCGGACGGGAGGCCTCGCAGCCGGCGTCCCCGGGACGCGTTCGGGCGGCCGCTGCCCCGGGGGGCGGAAGGTGTGGAGCGCGTCCCGGACGACTACGCCCCGAGCGCGGACGAGGCGCTCTCCGAGGCGCGCCGGCTGCTCGGCGAGGAGCGGCCGTTCCACGCCCACGAGGTGCTTGAGGGCCGGTGGAAGACCGGCCCCGCGGAGGAGCGGGATCTCTGGCAGGGGCTGGCGCAGATCTGCGTGGGTCTCACCCACCTCCAGCGGGGCAACTCGCGGGGGGCCGCCGCGCTGTTCGCGCGGGGGGCCGACCGGATCGGCCGGTACGGCATGCCGTACGAGGAGATCGCCCGGACCGCCCGGGGGCTGGGCGAGGTGGACGGCCTGGAGGCCGGAGCGGCCATCGCCATGATCAGGGACCTGCTCTAAGTCAGTTCCGGTCGCACTCCTGGGTGCCCACCCGGTTGAACAGCTTGGAGCCGTCTTCGGCGTCCGGTGCCACCTCGGCCGCGGTCAGCACGAAACCGGTCTCCGCCCTGTCCGTGGCCGCCGCGAAGACGACGCCGTAGACCCGGCCGTCGGTGGTGAGCAGCGGACCTCCGGAGTTGCCCTGCCGGACCAGGCCGCGGATCCAGTAGACATCGCGGACGACGGTCTTACGGTCGTAGATGTCGGGGCCCTGGGCCCTCTGCTGGTCCCGGACGCGGGCAGGGGTCATGGTGAAGCCCTCGCCGTGCGGGAAGCCCGCGACGATGGCGTTGTCGCCCTTCTTGGCGGAGCCGTCGAAGCGCAGAACCGGCATGTTCAGGCCGGGGACGTGGAGGATCGCGATGTCCCTGTCGGGGTTGTAGAGCACGACCCTGGCCGCGTGGGTGTTGTTCAGGTAGTCGGTGACCTGCAGGTCCTGGTCGACCCCCGCGACCACGTGGGCGTTCGTCATGATCTTGTTCTGCGAGTAGACGAACCCGGTGCCCTCGATGTGCCTGCGGCAGCTCGAGGCCACCCCCTGGACCTTGACGATGCCCCGGCGGGCCCGGGAGAGCTGCGCGCTCTTCGGCACGCTCCGGTCGGGTGGCGCGACCTCGACGAACCGGCCGCCCCCGATGGCGTCGAACACCCGGGGGAAACCGGAGGTGTCGATGAAGTCCCTGAACGGCTTCTGCAGGTCCTTGGCCGCCTTCGGCATCGTCTGGTCGACGGTGCTGATCAGCAGAGACTTGCTGACCTGCTCGCTGAGCAGCGTGAACTGCGAGAACGAGATCAACGACCCGATCAGCCAGGCGATGATCAGCACCGAGAGCGCGCTCGCGAAGGTGCCGCCGACGGCGTCCACCACCTTCGCGGGCTCCCAGGTGACGTGGCTGCGGACCACGGCGCCGATGGTCGAGGACGCGAACTGCCCGATCGTCGCGGCGAGGAAGACGATGACGATGGCGAGCAGTGCCCGCTCGGTGTCACCGTCGACGACGGCGGAGGCGATCGGCGGGGCGATGAACATGCCCAGCAGGCCGCCGCCGACGAATCCGACAAAGCTGAGGACACCGATGATGAACCCCTGGCGGTATCCCGACACAGCGAAGGCCACCATCAGGGCGATCAGGATGAGATCGAGAAGATCACCGCTCACCCCTTTACGGTATCCAGCGACCGGCCCGCGCGTGCACCCCTTCCGCCGGTCCGGCGCTGTCAGCGGGACGCGAGGCTGAGGACGTCCGGGGGCAGGTCCTCGATCCGTGACCGGTCCCAGGGGACCTCGAAGCCCGAATCGGCGAGCACCCCGTCGAGCACCCCCCCGGTGAAGCCCCACACCAGCAGCCCGCGCACGCGGAACGCGGGGCCGGAGTGACCGCTCGGGTGGCGCAGCCTGAGCCGGTTGGCCGGGTCGACGAGCTCGGAGATCGGGACCCGCTCCACCGACTCCACCTCGTCGGGCGAGGCGGCGTGCACCACGCAGGGTGTGTGCCACCAGCCCAGCACCGGGGTGACACGGTTGTCGCTGTGCCCGACGTACAGCTCGGGCATCGTGCCGACCACCTGGACGCCGTCCGGGTCGAGACCGGTCTCCTCCCGGGCCTCCCTCAGCGCGGCGGCGATCGGGCCGCCGTCCTCGGGGTCGACTCCGCCACCGGGGAAGGCGGGCTGTCCCGCGTGCCGGCGCCCGTGTGAGCTGCGCTGGATCAGCAGCACGTCGGGGCCGGACGGCCCCTCGCCGAACAGCATGAGCACGGCGGCCGGGCGCCCACCCGAACTCGGTGGACGCAGAAGCGGAGGCACCGGTGCCCTCGCGACCCGCTCGGCCAGCGTCTCCAACCATCCGGGTACTTCCACGGGCACACCTCCGGTCTCTGCAACACGGCGCACCGCCCCGTGCTTCCCGTTGTGAGGCCGGTCAGGAGAAGGGGCCGGGACGTACCAGTTTGGCGGCCTGGACGGGGTCGGTGGGCCCGATACCGTACGAAGGGCAGAGCGCGGCGAGCGGGCACACGCCGCAGGCGGGTCGACGGGCGTGGCAGATGCGGCGGCCGTGCCAGATCAGTCGGTGGGACATCATCGTCCAGTCCCGTTTCGGGATGAGCTCCGCGACAGCATGTTCGATCTTGACCGGGTCGGTCTCCTCGGTCCAGCGGAACCGCTGGACGAGCCGCTGGAAGTGGGTGTCCACGGTGATGCCGGGGACACCAAAGGCGTTGCCGAGCACCACGTTGGCGGTCTTGCGGCCGACGCCGGGCAGCGTGACCAGGTCCTTGAGCCTGCCGGGGACCTCACCGCCGTAGCGGTCGCACAGGGCCTGGGCCATGCCGATGATGCTGACGGTCTTGGCCCGGAAGAAGCCCGTCGACCGGATGATGTCCTCCAGCTCACCCCGATCGGCGCCCGCATAGTCCCCCGCCGTCTGATATTTAGCAAAAAGCGTGGTAGTAACTATGTTGACTCTTTTGTCCGTACACTGGGCAGATAAGATCGTCGCGACCAGTAACTCCAGGGGAGTGCGGAAGTCGAGTTCGCAGTGCGCGTCCGGGTAGGTTTCCGCCAAAATGCGGTCCATCCGCCGGGCGCGACGGACCAGGGCAAGCTGGGACTCACCAGCACGACTGACATTGCGAGACACCCGGCAAGCCTACGCGCATGGGCCCCTTGGGAGTCGCTCGGTGGGATGGGTCACAATGACTGCGTGAGCCGTGAAACAGGAGGCACTGTGAACTTCGACGACGTGCTGGGCAAAGCCCCTCTGTTCGCGGCGCTGGACCGTGAGAGCGCCGCCGCGCTGCGCACGAGCGTCTCCGAGGTCGAACTGTCCAAGGGGCAGACGCTGTTCAGCGAGAACGAGACCGGGGACCGTCTGTACGTGGTGCTCGAGGGAAAGATCAAACTGTCCAGGACAGCACCCGACGGGCGGGAGAACCTGCTCAGCGTGCTCGGCCCGAGCGAGATGTTCGGCGAGCTGTCGCTGTTCGACCCCCGTCCCCGTACGGCGTCCGCGACCGCGCTGACCGACGTCCGCCTGGCGGGGCTCGGCCACGACGACCTCCGCCCCTGGCTGACCGGCCGCCCCGAGGTCGCCCTGCACCTGCTGCGTGCCCTGGCCCAGCGGCTGCGCCGTACCAACGACGTGCTGGCCGACCTGGTCTTCACCGATGTCCCCGGACGGGTCGCCAAAGCCCTGCTCGACCTGGCCGACCGCTTCGGCCAGCGGATCGACGACGGCGTCCGGGTCCACCACGACCTCACCCAGGAGGAGCTGGCCCAGCTGGTCGGGGCCTCGCGTGAGACCGTGAACAAGGCCCTGGCCGACTTCGCCCAGCGCGGCTGGCTGCGCATCGAGGCCAAGGCCGTGGTCATCATGGACATGGAGCGTCTGCACAACCGCTCGCGCTAGCGACCGCCCTCGATGCCCTCGAGGTAGGAGAGCTGGGCCCGGACCGACATCTCGGCGGCGGGCCAGAGCGACCTGTCGACGTCCCCGTAGACGATCTCGACGATCTCCGCCGGTGTCCGCGCCCCCCGCCCGCACGCGTCCCGGATCTGGTCCAGCCGCTGCCTCCGGTGGGCGATGTAGCCCTCCAGCGCGCCGATCGGGTCGGGCAGCACCGGGCCGTGCCCGGGGAGGAGTGCCTCGGCGCCGACCTGCTCGGCCCTCGCGCGCAGCAGGTCCAGGGAGCGCAGGTAGTCCGCGAGGTCGCCGTCCGGCGCGATGACGGTGGTGCCCCTGCCGAGCACGGTGTCCCCGGTCAGCATCGCCCGGTCCTCGGGCAGCCAGAAACAGAGCGAGTCGAAGGAGTGGCCGGGCGTTCCGACGACGTGAAGCTCCAGCCCGCCGACGGTGAGCACGTCACCGTCGGCGAGGCCCTCGTCGCCGAGCCGGTGCCCCGGATCCAGTGCCCTGACGGGCGCGCGGACCAGTTCGGCGAACCTCCTCGCGCCGCCGCTGTGGTCATGGTGCCCGTGGGTGAGCAGGATCGCCGTCACCCTCCGCCCACGGAGGAGATCGGCGAGCCGTCGCAGGTGCGGCCCGTCCTCCGGCCCCGGGTCGACGACCAGCACGTCCTCTCCCGTGCCGATCACCCACGTGTTGGTGCCGTCCAGGGTCATCGGGGACGGATTGGGGGCGAGAACGCTGAGGGCGTGAGCCGTGCCGGACCCGTCGGGCCCGTCAAGAGGGATCCGCAGTCCGCTCATGCGGAACCGGGCCGGTAGTCGTCGTCGAGCACGATGCTCATCTCCCCGTCCACCTCGGCGATCTCGGGCATGAAGGTGGCGATCTCACGCTCGACGCCGAGCACGTCGGCCACGGTCGGGTAGTCACGCAGCTCGCCGAGCGTACGGTAGGTCGGGGGCATCAGGAAGATCTGGCCGTTCCTGGCCCGGTCGATCGCGTCGGCAGGCCGTACCCAGGCGACCTGGTCGGCCTCGCCGCCGACGTCGCGGGTCCGCTGGCCCGGCGGGAGGGCCGCGACGAAGAACCGGGTGTCGAAGCGCCTGTGCTCGACCTCGGGGGTGATCCAGTGGGTCCAGGGGCGCAGCAGGTCGGAGCGGAGGACCAGGCCGCGTCCGTCCAGGAAGTCGGCGAACGACAGGCTCCGGTCGATCAGGGCGAGCCGGTCGGCCTCCCAGCCGTCGCCGGTGGTGTCGGCCACGACGGACTCCGGGGACGCCCCGGCGAGCAGCACGCCCGACTCCTCGAAGGTCTCCCGCACCGCGGCGCAGACCAGGCCGCGCGCGGTCCTCTCGTCCGCGCGGAAGACCGCCCCCCACTCCGCGGGCGAGGGCCCGGCCCAGGCGATCGCGTGATCGGTGTCGCGTGGGTCCACCGAACCGCCGGGGAAGACGTAGGCCCCCGCCGCGGAGGCCATGCTGGCCTTCCGCCTCAGCAGATAGACCTCGACGCCCTCGCGGAGGAGGACCACGGTGGCGGCGTCCCTGGCCGGGACGGGCTCCACCCGCCCGGCCAGGATGTCGCGCGCACGCTTCCCTAAATCACCAGAAAGCGGAATCCCACCCATTCAGACCCTCCACCGGAACAACGTTCGGATTGAGGGTCCATCATGCGGTACGGCCTCCGCACTGGCCAATCGTCAGCGGACCTCGGCGATCAGTTCGACCTCGACCGGCGCGTCCAGCGGGAGGACGGCCACGCCGACCGCACTGCGGGCGTGCTTGCCCGCCTCCCCCAGGACCTCGACGAGCAGCTCACTGGCGCCGTTGATGACCTGCGGCTGCCCGCTGAAGGCCGGGTCGCTGGCCACGAAGCCGACGACCTTCACGATCCGGACGATGTTCGACAGGTCGCCGGCCACCGAGGCGACCGCCGCGAGGGCGTTGAGCGCGCAGATCCTGGCGAGGCCGGCGGCCTCCTCCGCGCTCAGCTCGGCGCCGACCTTGCCGGTCGCCACCAGCTTGCCGTCCACCACCGGGAGCTGGCCCGAGGTGTAGACATAGTTGCCCGAGCGGACCACCGGGACATAGGACGCCAGCGGCGGCACGACCTCGGGCAGCGTCAGGCCCAGCTCCTCCAGCCTCTCCTGCGGCGTCACGGCTTCGGCCGCTTCAGGTAGGCGACCAGCTGCTCGGGGTTCGGCCCCGGCACGACCTGGACGAGCTCCCAGCCGTCCTGGCCCCAGTTATCGAGAATCTGCTTGGTCGCATGGACCAGCAGCGGCACCGTCGAGTACTCCCATTTCGTCATGTGGGACACATTAGCGAGGCGCCCCCGGCAGAGGGTTCCCCCGACGGGCGTCTTGACGGGCGGAACGTGGTCGCGAGCCTCCCGGGCGGCGCCGGAGTGGTCAGGATCACTATGACAATCCGCATCTGCGGTCCCACCAGTGGACAGCCCCGGCGAATCGTCAGGTGGCTGTTGGGTAGCCTTCGAAAGGTGAGAGCTCGCGACACCGATTGGGACGGCGTACGCCTCCACGTCGTCACCGGCAAGGGCGGCACTGGGAAGACCACGGTGTCCGCCGCCCTCGCCCTCGCCCTCGCCGCGAACGGCCGCAAGGTCCTGCTGGTGGAGGTCGAGGGCCGGCAGGGAATCGCGCAGGTCTTCGACCTGCCGCCGCTGCCGTACGAGGAGAGAAGGATCGCCGTCGCGCCCGGCGGCGGGGACGTCTACGCACTGGCCGTCGACCCCGAAGAGGCCATGCTCGACTACCTCGAGATGTTCTACGGCATGCGCCGGGCGGGCAAGGCCCTGACCAAGATGGGCGTCGTCGACTTCGCCACCACCATCGCCCCCGGCTTCCGCGACGTCCTGGTCACCGGCAAGACCACCGAGGCCGTCCGCCGCAGGGCCAAGGACGGCAGCCGGGTCTACGACGCCGTCGTGCTCGACGCGCCGCCGACCGGCCGGATCACGCGATTCCTCAACGTCACCAACGAGGTGGCCGGGCTGGCCAGAATGGGCCCGATCAAGAACCACGCCGACCTGGTGAACGGTGTCGTGGCCTCCCCGGAGACCGCGGTGCACTTCGTCACCCTCCTGGAGGAGATGCCGGTCCAGGAGACGCTGGACGGGCTCGCCGAGCTCCACGCGGCCGGGCTGCCGCCCGGCGGGATCTTCACGAACATGGTCCGGGAGTCGCTACTGCCCAAGTCCGTCCTGAAGGACGCGGACAAGGGCCGGTTCGACCCGGCCGAGCTGGCACTCGGTCTCAAGGCGTCCGGGCTCGCGGACGGCAGTTCCGACGCCGCCGCCGTGGCCGAGTCCCTCGCCGAGGAGATCGCCGACCACGCCCGCCGTGCGCGGCTGGAGCACCGCGAGAGGCTGTCGCTCAACAGGGCCGGGCGTCCCCGCTACGAGCTGCCGCTGCTGGCCGACGGGGTGGACCTGGCCGGGCTGTACGAGCTGGCCGAATCGATCCACACCCAGGGAGCGGCATGAGCGAGCGCAGCGAGCGGTCCGCCAGACAGCGGGCCGTCCCGGTTCTCGACCTCGATGCGATCATCGATGATCCGGGCACCCGGATCATCGTCTGCTGCGGCTCCGGCGGAGTCGGCAAGACCACCACCGCGGCCGCGCTGGGGCTGCGCGCGGCCGAGCGCGGCCGTTCGGCCGTGGTGCTCACCGTGGACCCGGCCCGGCGGCTGGCGCAGGCCATGGGCCTCACCGAGCTCGACAACACCCCGCGCCCCGTCGCGGGCGTGAAGGGCGAGGGCCGGCTGCACGCCATGATGCTCGACATGAAGCGGACCTTCGATGAGATCATCGAGGCGCACGCGGACCCCGAACGGGCCCGCCAGATCCTGTCGAACCCCTTCTACCAGTCCCTGTCGTCCAGCTTCGCCGGCACGCAGGAATACATGGCGATGGAGAAGCTCGGCCAGCTCCGCCGGTCGGGCGACTGGGATCTGATCATCGTGGACACCCCGCCCTCCCGCTCCGCGCTGGACTTCCTCGACGCGCCGGAACGGCTGGGCCGCTTCCTCGACGGCCGGTTGATCCGGATGCTGATGGCCCCCGCCAAGGCCGGCGGGCGCAGCGCGTTCAAGCTTCTCAACGTGGGGTTCGGTTTCGTCGCCGGGGCCATGACCAAACTGCTGGGCGCGCAGGTGCTCAAGGATCTGCAGACGTTCGTCTCCGCGCTGGACACCGTCTTCGGCGGGTTCAGGGCGCGTGCCGAGCAGACCTACACGCTCCTGCAGGCCCCCGGGACCGCGTTCGTCGTCGTGGCCGCGCCCGAACGGGACGCGATGCGCGAGGCCTCCTACTTCGTGGAGAGACTCGCCGAGGAGCGCATGCCCCTGGCCGGGCTCGTGGTCAACCGGGTGCACCGCTCACCGGCGGCCGTGCTGTCGGCGGCGCGGAGCACCGCGGCGGCGGAGGACCTGGAGGCGCGGGGTGGGCATGATCTGACCGCCGCCGTACTGCGGTTGCACGCCGGCCGGATGCAACTGGCCGCCCGTGAGCACCGCGAGCAGGAACACTTCGTCTCCGCCCACCCCACGGTGCCGGTGGCCCAGGTCGCCGCCCTGGCAGAGGACGTGCACGACCTGGAGGGGCTCCGCGAGGTGGGGCGGCTCCTGGGCGCCCAGAGCCCGGACGCCTGAGCCGGAGATCCGCCTGCCGTAGGGCGGACACGCGAATGTACGGCTGGCGCCCGGCGCCAGCCGTACGGGATCGGCGCGAGCTCAGCCCGCTATCAGCTCATTTGTCCGTTCGTACTCTTCTTTGGCCAACTCCAGCAGGTCCCGCCAGGAGTCGACATCCGGTCGCCGACGCAGCAGCGCCCGGCGTTCGCGCTCGGTCATCCCGCCCCACACCCCGAACTCGATGCGATTGTCCAGCGCATCGGCGAGGCACTCGGTCCGGACCGGGCATCCTCGGCAGATCAGCTTTGCTCGGTTCTGGGCAGCGCCCTGAACGAACAACGCGTCAGGATCCGCACCCTTACAGGCCGCACGGGAGGTCCAATCCGTGATCCACATTCGACCCCACTCCCCTTAGGTGGTCAGTCGTGACTTGGGGCCGACGGGCGCGGGCGTCGAGCCTCCGTATTCAATTGCCGCAGAAAGAGAACGTACGCAACCAGACGTTCGGGCCGACAGACCCCGGCGGGACCAATTTCTCGCATGGTCATCAGCGGCCATGTGGCCGGGAATGACTAGTCACCTGATCCATTACGTACTCGACGCGTGGCGAAATGGCCTTCCGTTACCGTTTGGGCCATCCATCCGACGTAGTCTTGACCCGTGCAAGCTCAAGGCAAAGATCATGGATCGGTAGTCGGGAATCTTCTGCGGCTGGTCGCCGCAGCCGCTGCCACTGGCGTATTGGTCGCTGCCATCGCGCTTCCGGCGGTGGGCGGCGCGGGGATGACCGTGAAGTCCGCCACGGAGGAGCTGCACCTGCTCCCCGAGGAACTCAAAGAACCCCCCCTCGCAGAGAAGACTGTTCTGCTCGACGCGAACGGCAAGCAGTTCGCGCAGTTCTTCTACGAGAACCGCGAGTCGGTGAAGCTCGACCAGGTCGCCGACATCATGAAGACCGCGATCATCTCCATCGAGGACTACCGGTTCTACCAGCACGGGGCCATCGACCTGGAAGGCACCTTCCGCGCCGCGGTGAAGAACCTCAGCGGCGGCGGAGGCATCCAGGGCGGCTCCTCCATCACCCAGCAGTACGTCAAGCAGGTGTTGGTCAACAGCGCGGAGACCAAGGAGGAGCAGGCGGCCGCCATCGAGACGTCCTACTCCCGCAAGCTCAACGAGCTGCGTTACGCGATGGCCCTCGAGGAGAAGTACACCAAGTCGGAGATCCTTGAGCGCTATCTCAACATCGCCTACTTCGGCGCGGGCGCCCACGGGATCCAGGCCGCGTCCAAGCGGTTCTTCGGCAAGCCCGCCTCCAAGCTGAACCTGTGGGAGGCGGCCACCCTCGCCGGAGCCGTGCAGAACCCCAGCGGGACCGACCCTGCCGTGGGCAAGGCGAGCCGCCAGCGGCTGCTGGACCGGCGCAACGTCGTCCTGGACCGGATGGCCGAGCTCGAGAAGATCACCCTGCAGGAGGCCGCGGAGGCCAAGGCCAAGAAGCTGGGATTCAAGGACATCCCGGTCCCCGGCGGCTGCGACGCGAGCGCCTACCCCTACTTCTGCAGCTACGCCCAGCATGAGCTGCTCAACAACGAGGAGTTCGGCAAGACCGCCGCGCAGCGCAAGAAGCAGCTCCAGCGCGGTGGTCTGACGATCAAGACAACGCTCGACCTGACGACGCAGCATGCCTCCGAGAAGGCCATCGCTCAGTACGTGAAGGCCAGCGACAAACCGGTCGCCGCGCAGGCGATGATCGTGCCCGGCACCGGGGCCATCAAGGCGATGGCCGCCAGCCGGAAGTTCGGGCGGAACCTGAAGAAGAACGAGGTGAACTACAACCTCGTGGCCGACAAGTCGCATGGTGGCCTCGCGGGCTTCCAGGCCGGCTCGACGTTCAAGCCCTTCACCCTGCTCACCGCCCTGGATCAGGGGATGAAGCTCGACGACGGTAACAGCACCGGCGCGGGTTACAGCGCCCCCAGCTACGGCGCGTTCCGCGACTGCGCGGGCAACCGGGTCGGCGAGCCCTCCCACGAGGTCCGCAACTCCAGCGAGGGCGGCGGCGGCTTCAAGACCCTCACGACCGGCACGCTCGGTTCGGTGAACACCTTCTTCATGAAGCTGGAGGAGAAGGTCGGCCTCTGCAACGTGGTCAAGACGGCCAAGAAGCTGGGCATCAAGCGGGCCGACGGGGACAAGCTGCGGGAGTTCGAGACCTTCACGCTCGGCATCAACGAGATGGACCCGGTGACGATGGCCGCCGCCTACGCGGCGATCGCCGCCCGGGGCACCTACTGCAAGCCCATGGCCATCACCGAGATCCGCGACCGCAACGGCAAGGCCACACCGTACAAGCCGAAGTGCAGCCAGGTCCTGGACGAGGAGGTCGCCGACGCGGCCACCCACATCATGTCCGGGGTGTTCACCAAGGGCACGATGAGCCAGGTCGGCGGCATCGGCCGTCCCGCCGCGGGCAAGACCGGCACCACCGACGGCTACACCGCCGCCTGGTTCGCCGGTTTCACCCCCGACCTCGCCTCCGCGGTCAGCCTCGGCGACCCGCGCGGCGCGTTCAAGCACGACCTGATCGGCGTGACCATCGGCGGGCGCTACTACCCCTACGTGTACGGCGCCTCGATCTCCGGCCCGATCTGGAAGAGCGCCATGCTGGGCGCCCTGGCGGGCGTCGCGCGGACCCCCTTCACCCCGGTGAACATGGAGCGCTTCGGCGGCTGCTCCATCGGCTGTGCGCCCGTCAGGAAGCCGCGTGACGACGGGAACGGCCCGGCCTCCCCCGACGACAACATCCTGAACACCGGCGACGACGGCAACGGCGGTTTCCCGAACAACGGCGCCCCCGGCCGCACCACCCCGTAGAGACGCGGGAGCCCCTCCCCGAAGCTTCAGGGAGGGGCTTTCGCGTCCTGCCACCCCCTGAAGCGCGCGGCCCCTCTCAGGCCGTCAGGCGGGCACGCACGGCCTGTGCCACCCGGCCGCCCTCGGCCCGGCCGGCGACCTTGGGGTTCAGGACCTTCATCACCTGTCCCATCGCCTGAGGTCCGGTGGCGCCGCTCTCGGCGATGGCCTCGTCCGCGAGTGCACCGAGCTCCTCATCGGAGAGCTGGGCCGGGAGATACTCCTCCAGCACGGCCTGCTCGTCCACCTCGGCCTGCGCCTGCTCGGTACGGCCGGCGCCGCTGAACGCCTCGGCCGCCTCGCGGCGTTTCTTGGCCTCCTTGGTCAGCACCCTGATGATCTCTTCATCGGAGAGCTCGCGTGCCGACTTGCCCGCGACCTCCTCGACGTTCACCGCCGCGAGGGCCATGCGGATCGTGCGGGTACGGATCTCGTCCCTGCTCTTCATGGAAGCCGTGAGGTCGGCCTTCAGCTTGTCCTTCAATGCGCTCATGCGGTCCATCTTGCCGTCTCACCAGCGTCGCCGTATCCCAAGTTTCCTTCAGGAAGCTTGATGTCGGGCATGATGAGAAGGTGAGGAAAGCAGCTGCGGTGCCCCTGTCCCTGTTCGGTGTCGGCATGGCCGGTCTCGCCTACGCCTCGATCGTCGAGCGCAACGCGTTCCGCCTGCGCCGCTTCGACGTGCCCGTCCTGGAGCCCGGCCAGCGGCCGGTGCGCATCCTGCACCTGTCCGACCTGCACCTCACCCCGGGCAGGCGGATGCTCATCAACTGGGTCCGCTCGCTGGGCGACCTCAAGCCCGACCTGGTGGTCAACACCGGCGACTCCATCGCCCACCCCGACGCGGTCGGCCCGCTCCTGCACGCCCTCGAACCGCTGCTGTCCCGCCCGGGCCTGTTCGTCTACGGCTCCAACGACATGTACGCACCGCGCCCCAAGAACCCGGTGCGTTACCTCTGGCGCACCTCCAAGGGGGAGCACCGCCAGAAGATCCCCACGCTCCCCTGGGAGGAGCTGGGCGCCGGCATGGCCATGGAGGGCTGGCTGGACATGAACAACACCACCGCCCGCATCAAGGTCGGCGACCTCGACGTGGCCGTGGGGGGCATCCACGACTCCCACATCAACCGGGACCGCTACGACCTGATCGCCGGTCCCGCCCCCGCGGAAGCCGATCTCCGCCTGGGCGTGATGCACTCCCCCGAGCCCCGCAACATGACCCGTTTCGCCGCCGACGGCTACCAGTTGCTGCTCGCCGGCCACACGCACGGCGGCCAGCTCTGCATCCCGTTCTACGGTGCCCTGGTCACCAACTGCGGCATCGACCGGGCCCGGGTCAAGGGCCTGAGTCACCACGACTCCGCCTATCTCCACGTCTCCGCCGGCCTGGGCACCAGCCCCTATGCCCCCGCCCGGTTCGCCTGCTTCCCCGAGGCGAGCCTCCTCACCCTGCTCCCCCGCCGCCGAAGCGACGCAAGCACCCGCGAAGTCCGCTAGACTTTCCCAAGCACGAGCAAGACCGACGTGCACCGGGGTGTGGCGCAGCTTGGTAGCGCGCTTCGTTCGGGACGAAGAGGTCGCAGGTTCAAATCCTGTCACCCCGACGTTGAATTCCCGAGTTCAGGGGCCTGATCGCTGGAGACAGCGGCCAGGCCCCTGATCATTTGGACGGTCCGGCGTGAGAAGACGTCCAGAACCACCACAAGGCATGCCCATGAGCCGGGCCACCCGTCTGCGGACCTTCGGTCCAGGCGTAATGGAACACCGGTGTGGCCGGAGACTATGTGCCGCCCCCGGCCGCGGCGGCGCCTGTCGTTGATCGATGTTATTTGAAGCCGCGTAGTCGCAGGCTGTTGGTGACCACGAAGACCGAGGAGAATGCCATGGCCGCTCCGGCGATCATCGGGTTGAGCAGGCCGAGCGCCGCCAGCGGCAGGGCGGCCACGTTGTAGGCGAAGGCCCAGAACAGGTTGCCCTTGATCGTGGCCAGGGTACGGCGGGCCAGGCGGATGGCGTCGGCGGCCACCCGCAGGTCGCCGCGGACGAGGGTGAGGTCGGAGGCCTCGATGGCCGCGTCGGTGCCGGTGCCCATGGCCAGGCCCAGGTCGGCCTGGGCGAGGGCCGCGGCGTCGTTGACGCCGTCGCCGACCATGGCCACCGACCGGCCTTCCGCCTGCAGCCGCTTGATGACGTCGACCTTGTCGGCGGGCAGTACCTCGGCGATGACCTCGTCGATGCCCACCTCGGCCGCCACGGACCGGGCCGCGGCCTCGTGGTCGCCGGTGAGCAGCACCGGGGTCAGCCCCAGAGCGCGCAGCCGCCGGATCGCCTCCGCCGAGGTCGGCTTGACGGTGTCGGCCACCACGAGGACCGCGCGGGCGTGGCCGTCCCAGCCGACCGCGACGGCCGTACGGCCGGCCGCCTGTGCCTCGGCCAGCGCCCGCTCCAGGCCGGCGGGCAGGTGCTGCGACCACCCGGCCAGCAGCCGGGGCCGCCCGACGAGCACGGCGTGCCCGTCGACGACGCCCTGCACGCCGAGGCCTTCGACGTTGGCGAAGTCCTCGGGGGTGGGCAGCTCGCCCACCCGCTCGGTGGCGCCGCGGGCGACGGCCTGGGCGATGGGGTGTTCGGAGGCGTGCTCCAGGGCGCCGGCCAGGCGCAGCACCTCCGTCTCGTCCTGGCCATCGGCGAGGTGCACCTCGGTGAGGGTCATCTTCCCCTCGGTGACCGTGCCGGTCTTGTCCAGCACCACGGTGTCGACGGCCCGGGTCGACTCCAGCACCTCCGGGCCCTTGATCAGGATGCCGAGCTGGGCGCCTCGGCCGGTGCCGACCAGCAGCGCGGTCGGGGTGGCCAGGCCCAGCGCGCAGGGGCAGGCGATGATCAGCACCGCGACCGCCGCGGTGAAGGCCGCCCCCGCGCCCCCGCCGGTGCCGAGCCAGAAGCCGAGCGTGCCGACGGCCAGCGCGATCACGATCGGCACGAAGATCCCGGAGATCCGGTCGGCCAGCCGCTGCACCTGGGCCTTGCCGGTCTGGGCCTCCTCCACCAGCCTGGCCATCTGCGCCAGCTGGGTGTCGGAGCCGACCCTTGTGGCGCGGACGACCAGCCGGCCGCCGGCGTTGACCGTCGCGCCGGTCACCGTGTCGCCGGGCCGTACCTCCACCGGCACCGACTCGCCGGTCAGCATCGAGGCGTCGACCGCCGAGGAGCCCTCCTCGACCACCCCGTCGGTGGCGATCTTCTCTCCCGGCCGCACCACGAACCTGTCCCCGACCGCCAGCCGCTCCAACGGGATACGGACCTCCACCCCGTCGCGCAGCACGGCGACGTCCTTGGCGCCAAGATCCAGCAGCGCGCGCAGGGCCGCGCCGGCGCGGCGCTTGGCGCGGGCCTCGAAGTAGCGCCCCGCCAGGATGAACGCGGTCACCCCGGCGGCGGCCTCCAGGTAGATGTTGCCCGAGCCGTCGGTGCGCTCGATGGTGAGGGCGAACGGGTGGGTCATGCCCGGCATACCGGCGCTGCCGAAGAACAGAGCCCACAGCGACCAGCCCAGCGCCGCGAGCGTGCCGAGCGAGACCAGGGTGTCCATCGTGGCCGCGCCGTGGCGCAGGTTGGTCCAGGCGGCCCGGTGGAACGGCCAGCCGGCGTAGACCACGACCGGGGCGGCCAGGGTGAGCGACAGCCACTGCCAGTTGGTGAACTGCAACGCCGGGATCATCGCCATCGCGATCACCGGTACGGCCAGCGCCACGGCGGTGATCAGCCGGGCCCGCAACGGCGCCAGTTCGTCGGCCTCCGTCTCCGGGGCGGCCCCCTCGGCCCGGGGCGGGGCGGGCAGCGCGGCGGTATAGCCGGCCTTCTCCACCTCGGCGATGAGGCCGTGGGGGCCGATCCCTCCGCCGAAGGTGACCGTGGCCTTCTCGGTGGCGTAGTTCACGGTCGCGGTGACGCCGTCGAGCTTGTTGAGTTTGCGCTCGATCCGGTTGGCGCACGACGCGCAGGTCATGCCGCCGATCGAGAGTTCGACCGTGCTCTGCGGCCTGTCATCGGTGAGGGAGGACATCACCTGCTCTTTTCTCGTCATGCCCGCATCAGTCTCGGCGTCGGTGTATCCGGCCATCTCTCCCCTTGGCTCAGCTTCACATCCCCTCTAACACCATACCCCTCTATGGTATTCCTGCCGGATTGGTTGTGGCCGTTTCGGACAACCGCCTCGGCCGACGCTGAGTGGAGCCACAGGTGTCCGGGACCGACATGACCGGAGTCACGCGGCGTGCCGCGGCGCTGCCGAGCGGGCTCCGGCCCCGACGCCGGGGCCGGACCTCAGGGGGTGAAGCGGTAGCCCATGCCCGGCTCGGTCAGCAGGTGCACCGGGTGGGCGGGATCCCGCTCCAGCTTCTTCCGCAGCTGGGTCATGTACTGGCGCAGGTAGTGGGTCTCCTTGAGGTAGCTCGCTCCCCAGACCTCGGTCAGCAGCTGGCGCTGGCTGATCAGCTTTCCGGGGTTGCGCAGCAGGATCTCCAGCAGATGCCATTCCGTGGGTGTCAGCCGTACGCCATCGGAGACGGTCTTGCCGGCCAGGTCGACGACATGATCGCCGATGTGGATCCGGGCGAGTTCGGAGTCAGGCACGGTGGTCCGCCGGGTCACCGCGCGGACGCGGGCGAGCAGTTCGTCGATGTTGAACGGCTTGGTGACGTAGTCGTCGGCGCCCGCGTCGAGCGCGTCCACCTTGTCCGCGCCACCGGTGCGACCGGAGAGCACCACGATGGGGACCGTGGTCCAGCCGCGCAGGCCGTGGATGACGTCGATGCCATCGATGTCGGGCAGGCCGAGGTCGAGTATGACCAGGTCGGGATGCCAGTCGGCCGCCTCGCGCAGTGCCGCGCCGCCGTCGGCGGCCACCGCGACCTCGTAGTGCCGGGCGACCAGGTTGATCCGGAGCGCTCGCAGGATCTGGGGCTCGTCGTCGACAACGAGGATACGGGTCACGTGCTCTCCACAGAGGCGGGTCCGGTGTGCACCCGCGAGGAGACGGGCAGTGCGAGGATCATGGTGAGACCTCCTCCTGGTGTCTCTTCCGGTACGAGGGTGCCGCCCATGGCCTCCGCGAGCCCCCGGGAGAGTGCGAGGCCGAGGCCGACACCGGTGTGGTTGTCACGGTCTCCGAGTCGCTGGAAGGGCATGAAGACCCGATCGTGCGCCTCGGGAGGGATGCCGGGGCCGCGGTCGACGACTCGGATCTCGACGTGGTCGCCGTGTCTGCTCCCCGTGATGAGAACCTTCTGATCGGCCGGGCTGTAGCGGATCGCGTTGGACATGAGGTTGACCAGAATCCGTTCCAGCAGCGCCGGATCGGCGATGATGTCGGGAAGTTCGACCGAGATGTGCCCGTCGATCCTCTCAGCCAGGTGCCCGAGGTCGTCGATGGCACGCGGCACGATCTCCTCCAGCGCCGTCGGCTGCGGCGCCGGCCCGAGCACCCCGGCCTGCAGGCGGCTCATGTCGAGCAGGTTGACGACCAGCCGGTCCAGCTTGACCAGGGATTCGCCGGCGGTGGCGAGCAGCTCGTCCCGGTCCTCCCGGCTCCACGCGATCTCGGTGCTCCGCAGACTCTCCACGGCGGCCGTGGCCGAGGCGAGCGGAGTGCGCAGGTCGTGGCTGACCGCGGCGAGCAGCGCGGTGCGCATCTTGTCGGCCTCGGCCAGCGGCCTGGCCTGCTCAGCCCTCTCCTCCAGCCGGTCCTGCCGCAGGGCCACGGCCGCCTCGGCGGCGAACGCCTCCAGCACCCGGCGGTCGGACGCCTCCAGCAGCCTGCCGCGTACGGCCAGCACCAGGTGCTCGTCGATGACCACATCGGTGTCGGCCGAGCCGGGACAGGTGCAGGGGGCGGCACCTGCGGTGGCGACGATCCGCCAGGCCTTGGGATCCGACTGGTCGTCCGGGCCGGGTGCGCCGCGCCGCTCCAGCAGCGTGACCGAGGTCAGCGCGAAGGTCTCGCGCAGCCGGGCCAGCAGGGACGGCAACGCCGCCTCGCCGCGCAGCACATGGCCGGCCAGCGTGGACAGCACCTCGGCGTCCGCGCTCGCCCGCGCCGCCTCCCTGGTACGGCGGGCCGCCACGTCGACGATGGCACTCACCGCGGCGGCGACCAGGACGAAGACGACGAGGGCGAAGAAGTTCTCCGGGTTGGAGATCGTCAGAGTGCGGAGAGGGGGCGTGAAGTAGTAGTTGAGCAGGAAGGAACCGCCGACCGCCGCGGTGACCGCCGGCCACATGCCGCCGATGAGGGCGACACCGATGACCATGAGCAGGAAGAACAGGATCTCGCTCGGCAGCGTCAGGGCGTCCCTGAACGGGATCAGCATGGTGGTGAGGGCCGGCACCCCGGCGACGGCGACGGCCCATCCGGCCATCCGCCGGGTACGGGTCAGTGCGGCCCCGGAGCGTGCGGGACGACGTCCCTTCTGCGCCTGGGCATGAGTGATCATGTGGACGTCGATGGAGCCGGACATCGCGGTCACCGTGACCCCCACGCCCCGGGAGAAGATCTGGGCGAACCGGCCGCGCCGGGAGGCGCCGAGCACGAGCTGGGTGGCGTTGACGCCCCGGGCGAAGTCGAGCAGGGCGCGCGGGACGTCGTCGCCGACGACCTGGTGGTAGGTGCCGCCCACGCTCTCCACCAGCGTGCGCTGATGCGTCAGGCTCGCCGGATCCGCCCCGGCCAGGCCGTCGGCCCTGGTGACGTGGACGGCCAGCAGGTCGGCGCCCTTGGTCCGGGCCGCGACGCGGGCAGCCCGCCGGACCAGCGTGGCCCCCTCCGGGCCGCCGGTCAGCGCGACCACGACGCGCTCGCGGGCCTCCCAGGTCCCCGCGATGCCGTGCTCGGCGCGGTAGCGGTCGAGCTGGTCGTCGACCTTTCCCGCGACCCAGAGCAGGGCCAGCTCCCGCAGCGCGGTCAGGTTGCCCACCCGGAAGTAGTTCGACAGCGCCGCGTCGACCTTCTCCGGCGTGTACACGTTGCCGTGCGCCATCCTGCGGCGCAGCGCGTCGGGCGACATGTCGACCAGTTCGACCTGGTCGGCCCGCCGGACCACCTCGTCGGGCACGGTCTCGCGCTGCTCCACCCCGGTGATCTGCTGGACGACGTCGTTCAGCGACTCCAGGTGCTGGATGTTGACGGTGGAGATGACGTCGATCCCGGCGTCGAGGATCTCCTCGACGTCCTGCCAGCGCTTGGTGTTCTTCGAGCCGGGCACGTTGGTGTGCGCCAGCTCGTCGATCAGGGCGATCCGGGGAGCCCGCGCGACGACCGCGTCCACGTCGAGCTCGGTGAAACTCGCCCCCCGGTAGACGATGGTCCGGCGGGGGACGACCTCCAGGCCCTCGATCAGCTCGGCGGTGCGGGCGCGGCCGTGGGGCTCGACGAGACCCACGACCACGTCGGTGCCCCGTTCCCGCCTCCGGTGTCCCTCCCCGAGCATCGCGTAGGTCTTGCCCACCCCGGGGGCCGCGCCCAGATAGACACGTAGCCGTCCGCGTGGCACGCCGATCACCCCCTGTCGAGCGCCAGGTTGAGCCGCAGGACGTTCACACCCGGCTCCCCCATGAAGCCGAGAGGGCGGCCGGTGGTGTTCTCCTTGATGAGCTGCATGACCTTCACCACAGGCAGGCCTCGTTCTCTGGCCACGCGGGGGGCCTGCAACTCAGCGTAGGCGGGTGAGATGTCCGGGTCGAGGCCGGAGCCGCTGGCGGTGACCGCGTCGGCGGGCACCACCGCTCTCTGCGAGCCGCGGACCGGGACGGTACGGCCTGCCGAATAGTCCTCGCCGGGCCTGCCGCACTCCACTTTCACGCCCTGGTAGTCGGCGATGAACGGCGCGGCGGGGCAGGCCTGGTTGACGCTGACCACGCGGGTGACCGCGCCGACAGCGGGGAAGACCTTCAGCACGGCGCCCACACCGTCCGGAGTGCAGTACGGCCGGGCCCCGCTGACGCCCTCCAGCTCGCCGACGGCCTTGCTGCGGGCGCAGACCTGGGTGAGCAGGCTCTGTCTGCCCTTGTCGGGATTGCCCTTGTGGTCCTTGGCGCCCGGGACGGCCAGAACGTCCACGATGTTCTCCGGGCCCAGGTTGCCGGCCGAAGTGGAGAGCATGTCGTAGCCGGCACCGGCCTCCGATGGACGGCTCTGGAAATATCTGCCCACCGCCCTGCCGCCGGCGTCGGTGAAGTTCTGGCCGACGAGCCCGCTGCCGACGTCCCTGCCGTCCTGCTGGACGATCGAGCCGTTGGCCTTGCCCTTGAAGACGGTCTGGGCGATCCCGGTGACCAGCAGCGGGTAGGCCCCGCCGAGGAGCAGGGTGAAGACGAGCAGCGCCCGTAGCGCTGCGAGGTGCTGGCGGAACCAGCTGGGCAGGCGTTCCATTTATGCCATCCCCGGAAGGAACTGAACGAGAAGATCGATGATCTTGATGCCGATGAACGGGACGATGACGCCACCCAGGCCGTAGAGGTAGAGGTTGCGGCTGAGTAGCTTCGAGGCGCTGGAGGGGCGGTAACGGACACCGCGCAGCGCCAGCGGGATCAGCGCCACGATGACCAGGGCATTGAAGATCACCGCGGACAGGACTGCCGACTGCGGGCTGGTCAGGCGCATGATGTTCAGCACGTCCAGCCCCGGGTAGACCGCGGTGAACATCGCCGGAATAATCGCGAAGTACTTGGCGATGTCGTTGGCGATCGAGAAGGTCGTCAGCGCTCCGCGCGTGATGAGCAACTGCTTGCCGATCTCGACGATCTCGATGAGCTTGGTGGGGTTGGAGTCGAGGTCGACCATGTTGCCGGCCTCTTTGGCCGCCGACGTGCCGGTGTTCATCGCCACGCCGACATCGGCCTGGGCGAGCGCGGGCGCGTCGTTCGTACCGTCACCGGTCATAGCGACCAGCCGCCCTCCCTTCTGCTCGCTCTTGATCAGGGCGAGCTTGTCCTCGGGGGTGGCCTCAGCGAGGAAGTCGTCGACCCCGGCCTCGTCGGCGATGGCCTTGGCGGTCAGCGGGTTGTCACCGGTGATCATGACGGTGCGGATGCCCATCCGGCGCATCTCGTCGAACCGCTCGCGCATGCCCTGCTTGACGACGTCCTTGAGGTGGATGACGCCCAACACGCGTGCTCTGCCGTCGACGGCCTCGCCCACGACCAGCGGGGTGCCGCCGGAGCCGGAGATGGCGTCCACGATGGCTCCGACCTCGTCGGTCGGGTGCCCGCCATGGTCGCGGACCCACTTCATGACCGCGGTCGCGGCGCCCTTGCGGACGTGGCAGCCGTCGACGTTGACGCCCGACATCCGGGTCTGGGCGGTGAACTGGACCCACTCGGCGTGGGCCAGCTCGCCCGGCTGCCGCTCCCGCAGCCCGTACGCCTGCTTGGCATAGACCACGATCGAGCGCCCCTCCGGGGTCTCGTCGGCGAGACTGGCCAGCTGGGCGGCCGTGGCGAGCTCGTCGGCGGAGACGCCCGGCGCCGGGACGAACTCCGAGGCCTGCCGGTTGCCCAGGGTGATGGTGCCGGTCTTGTCCAGCAGCAGCGTGCTGACGTCACCGGCGGCCTCGACCGCGCGCCCGCTCATGGCCAGGACGTTGCGCTGGATCAGGCGGTCCATGCCCGCGATGCCGATCGCGCTCAGCAGCGCGCCGATCGTGGTCGGGATGAGGCAGACCAGCAGCGAGACCAGCACGATGCCGGTGACGCCGTTGCCGTTCAGGGCAACAGAGTCGGGAATGCCAGGATTATCAGCCTTGGAGTAGATCGCCAGCGGCTGCATGGTGACGGTGGCGGTCAGGAAGATGATCGTCAGCGCGGCCAGCAGAATGGTGAGGGCGATCTCGTTGGGCGTCTTCTGCCGGTTGGCGCCCTCGACCAGGGCGATCATCCGGTCGATGAAGCTCTCGCCCGGTCTCTGGGTGATCTGGACGATGATCCGGTCGGAGAGCACCTTGGTGCCGCCGGTGACCGCCGAACGGTCACCGCCGGACTCGCGGATCACCGGTGCGGACTCACCGGTGATGGCCGACTCGTCGACGCTGGCGATGCCCTCGACCACGTCGCCGTCGCCGGGGATGATCTCCCCGGCCTCGACGATCACGAAGTCGCCCTGCTTGAGTTCGGGCGCGCCGATGGTGTCCCAGTGGTCCAGATCGTCCCGTTTCACGAGTCTGCGGGCGGTGGTGTCGTGCTTGGCGGCGCGCAGGGAGGCGGCCTGTGCCTTACCCCGGCCCTCGGCCACGGCCTCGGCGAGGTTGGCGAAGATCACCGTGAGCCAGAGCCACGCGACGATCGCCCAGGCGAAGAACGACGGCTCGACGAGCGCGAGCACAGTGGAGAACACCGCGCCGATCTCGACGATCAGCATGATCGGGTTGCGCCACATATGTGCGGGGTTGAGCTTGATCAGGGCGGCGGGCAGCGACGTGATGAGCTGCTTGGGATCGAGCAGGCCACCACCGACCTTGTTCCTCGGCACCGGGGTACGGCCCGGCGCTCCGATCACGGGGATGGGCATCAGTGGATTCCTTCTGCGAGCGGCCCGAGCGCCAGGGCGGGGAGGAAGGTCAGGGCGACGAGGATGACCGTCACGCCGACGACCATGCCGACGAACTGCGGCCGGTGCGTGGGCAGCGTGCCCACCGAGGCCGGGATCGGGGCCTGCCTGGCCAGCGAGCCCGCCAGGGCGAGCACGAAGATGATCGGCAGGAACCGTCCGAGCAACATGCACAGGCCGAGCGCGGTGTCGTACCAGGGCGTGTTGGCGGTGATGCCGGCGAAGGCGGAGCCGTTGTTGTTGGCAGCGCTGGTGAAGGCGTACAGCACCTCCGACAGGCCGTGCGGGCCGCCGTTGAGCATGCTCGCCCGCTGCTCCGCCGACCCCATGGCGAGAGCGGTGCCGACCAGCACCAGCGCGGGCGTGACCAGGAAGTACATCGACGCGAGCTTCATCTCACGGGCGCCGATCTTCTTGCCCAGATACTCCGGGGTGCGGCCGACCATGAGCCCGGCCACGAAGACGGTGATCACCGCCAGCACGAGCAGACCGTACAGGCCCGAGCCCACTCCACCCGGCGCGACCTCGCCCAGCATCATGTTGACCATGGTCATCATGCCGCCGAGCGGAGTGTAGGAGTCGTGGGAGGAGTTGACCGCGCCGGTGCTCGTGAGCGTGGCCGCGGCGGCGAAGGTGGCGGAGTTCGCCACGCCGAACCTGACCTCCTTGCCCTCCATCGCGGCGCCGACGGCCTGCGGGACGGTGGCGTTGCCCGACAGCTCGAAGACGTTGATCAGCACGAGGCTCGCGAAGGCGAGGGTGGCCATCACCGCGGCGATCGCATAGCCCTGCCTGACCTGGCCGACCATCCTGCCGAAGGTGCGCGGCAGCGCGAACGGGATGAGCAGGATCAGGAGGATCTCGAACCAGTCCGTCCACGCCGTGGCGTTCTCGAACGGGTGGGCGGAGTTGACGTTGTAGAAGCCGCCGCCGTTGGTGCCGAGCACCTTGATGGCCTCCTGGCTGGCCACCGGGCCACCGGTGATCGCCTGTTGGCCGCCGGTCAGGGTCGCCACCGTGTGCGGGTCGGCAAAGTTCTGGATCAGCCCCCCGGCCACCAGCACGATCGCGCCGACGGAGGCGATCGGCAGCAGGATGCGGATCGTGCCGCGGACCAGGTCCACCCAGAAGTTACCGAGGCTGTCGGTCCTGTTCCTGGCGAACCCACGCATCAGCGTGATCGCCACGGCCATGCCGACCGAGGCCGAGACGAAGTTCTGCACGGCCAGACCGGACATCTGCACCAGGTAGCCCATGGTGGACTCGCCCGAGTAGGCCTGCCAGTTGGTGTTGGTCGCAAAGCTGACTGCGGTGTTCCACGCGACGTGGTCGGTGACCGGGGCCATCCCCAGCGAGAGGAACAGCCTGTCCTGCAGGCGCTGCAGGCCGTACAGGAACAGGATCGAGACCAGCGAGAAGGCCAGCACGCTGCGGGCGTAGACACTCCACCTCTGCTCGGCGCCGGGCTGGACGCCGAGCAGGCGGTAGATCACCCGCTCGACGGGGTTGTGCCGAGTGCCGGTGTAGACGCGGTACATGTAGTCGCCGAACGGCCGGTGCATCAGGACCAGCACGACGACGAGGGATCCGATGAACAGGATCCCGGCAAGGGTGGAGCCCATCAGAAACGCTCCGGGAAGAGCAGGGCCACGACCATGAAGATCACCAGGCCGACGGCCACCACGAGACCGGTGGCGTTGACAACGCTCACAGGCGCTCCACCGCCTTCACGACGAACCCGAAGATCACGAAGATCGCGATCGTCAGGACGACGAAGATGATGTCGCCCATCCCCACTCCTCAAAATCCGGAAATGCTCCTGCCTCCCCCAGATGGGTGGCACGTACCCAGAGCAAATCGCGATTTTTGGGCTATAAGGAGCTTCTTGACGGGTTCCATACGCCCGAACACCAAGCTTTGACGCCATCACTACGCGGGAGTGGAGAGAGCCGTATCACAGCGGACGGGCGGCCACGGTGCGGCACCCCGGTCAGTGGACCGCCTCCCTGACAGACGGCTGGTCGAACTGGGTCCGGTACAGCTCCTCGTAACGGCCACCCGCGGCGAGGAGGTCGGTGTGCGTGCCGCGCTCCACGATCCGCCCGCCCTCGATCACCAGGATGAGATCCGCGGCCCGGACGGTGGAGAGCCGGTGCGCGATCACCACCGAGGTCCGCCCGGCCAGCGCCTCGCCCAGCGCCTCCTGCACCGCCGCCTCCGAGGTGGAGTCCAGGTGCGCGGTGGCCTCGTCGAGGATCACCACCCTCGGACGCGCCAGCAGCAGCCGCGCGATCGTCAACCGCTGGCGTTCACCACCGGAGAGCCGGTATCCGCGCTCACCGACGACGGTGTCCAGCCCGTCGGGCAGCGCCTCGATGAGGTCGGCGAGCCGGGCACGGCGCAGCACCTCCCACAGCTCGTCCTCCGCCGCCTCCGGCCGGGCCAGTAGCAGGTTCGCGCGGATCGACTCGTGGAACAGGTGCCCATCCTGGGTCACCATCCCGAGCGTCTCGCGGATCGACTCAGCCGACAGCTCCCGGACGTCCACACCGGACAGGCGCACGGTGCCTTCCTCGGCGTCATAGAGTCTCGGGACCAGCTGCGCGATCGTCGACTTCCCGGCACCCGAGGATCCGACCAGCGCCACCATCTGTCCCGGCTCTGCGCGGAACGACACCCCGTGCAGCACCTCGACCCCACCGCGCGTGTCGAGGGTCGCCACCTCCTCCAGCGACGCGAGCGACACCTTGTCCGCCGACGGGTAGCCGAAGCGCACCCCGTCGAACTCCACCGACACCGGCCCGTCGGGCACCCGCCGGGCGTCCGGCCTCTCGACGATCAGGGGCTTGAGGTCCAGCACCTCGAAGACCCTCTCGAAGCTCACCAGCGCGCTCATCACTTCGACCCGCGCGCTGGCCAGCGCGGTCAGCGGCGCGTAGAGGCGGGTGAGCAGCAGCGCCATCGCGACCACGGCGCCCGGCTCCAGCTGCCCCCGCAGCGCGTAGAACCCGCCGAGGCCGTAGACGAGGGCGAGGGCCAGCGCCGAGACCAGCATCAGCGCGGTGACGAACACCGACTGCACCATCGCCGTGCGCACCCCGATGTCGCGCACCCGCCGGGCCCGCGTGACGAACTCGGCCGACTCGTCGGCAGGCCGGCCGAAGAGTTTCACCAGCGTCGCCCCGGGCGCGGAGAAGCGCTCCGTCATCTGCGTGCTCATGGCCGCGTTGTGGTTGGCCGCCTCGCGTTCGAGCCGCGCCAGCCGGCTGCCCATCCGCCGCGCGGGCAGGACGAACACCGGCAGCAGCACCAGCGCGAGCAGAGTGATCTGCCAGGAGGTCCCGATCATCACGGCGAGCGTGAGCACGAGCGTCACGAGGTTGCCGACGACGCCGGAGAAGGTGTCGCTGAAGGCCCGCTGCGCGCCGATGACGTCGTTGTTCAGCCTGCTGACCAGCGCGCCGGTGCGAGTGCGGGTGAAGAAGGCGATGGGCATGCGCTGCACGTGGTCGAAGACCGCGGTGCGCAGGTCGAGGATCAGACCCTCACCGAGGCTCGCCGACAGCCACCGCGTCATCAGCCCGAGCCCTGCCTCCACCACCGCGATGACGGCGATGAGCACCGCGAGCACGACGACGACGTCCACCGCGGCACCGTTGACGATCGCGTCGACGACCCGGCCCGCGAGCACGGGGGTCGCGACCGCCAGTGCCGCCGTCACGACGCTGAGCAGCAGGTAGAACGTCAGCAGCCGGCGATGCGGCCGCGCGAACCCGCCGATGCGCCGCAACGCGGCCATGGAGAACGGCCGCCGCTCCTCCTGCGCGTTCATCGCGTGGTAGAGCGACGTCCACGCGGTCACTTCCATGTCCATCGCACTGTCTCCAGGTTCGGGGGAAGAGGTTTCCGACGATCGCACGGGGCACCGACAGAATCCTCCGCGGCCGGTGCCGCGGCCGCCCCCGCCGGGCGGCGGCTCCGGCCGCGTGGTCGTAGCGATCACAGCGGTCGCCCGGGATCGCGTCTCGCTCCGCCCTGGCAGATCCCTCCGTGAGGCCACGGCATCGCCCGCGTTCCCGGTCGGCGACACAGAAGGACCCTAAAACCTAGACTTAACTTGAGGTCAAGCCCGCTCCCGCCGCCCGTCGTTCAGAGTGAGGCCCGGCGGTAGGTGCCCGGTGCGATCCCGTAGGAGCGGACGGACCAGCGGATCAGGTGGCCATGACCGCCGACCGGGTCCGTTCCGCCCAGCGTACGGCCGGCCGCATCGCGGAACCGGCCAGCAGGAACAGACCACCCAGCAGGAGCCAGCCGGGCGGCCCCCAGGTGATGATCAACGTGGTGAGCAGCAGGGGGCCGAGCATCCTCGCGACCGCCGTGCCCGCGCCGAAGAACCCCTGATACTGGCCCTGCCTGTCCGGCGGGGCCAGGTCGAACCCGATCGCCCAGGCACCAGAGGCCTGCATCATCTCGGCGAGCACCTGCAGACCCGCGGCCACGAGCAAGACGGCTCCGGCGGTCCATGCCGAGGATCCGGCCGCCGACAGCGCGAAGACCGCACACGACGCGAGCATCACCAGGCCGGCCTGCCGTACGGACCGGGAGGCGGAGTCCAGGCCGGTCACCCGACGGGCCACCCTCACCTGGAAGGCCACCACGCTCAGCGTGTTGAGCACCAGCAGCGCCGAGACCGTCCAGCTCGGGGCCTGGGTCCGCGTCACGATCCACAGGGGGATCACCAGGCTGAGGAGAGGCATGTGCAGCAGCATGATCATGTTGAGGAAGGAGATCAGCGCGTACGGCCCGTCCCGGAGCACCACCAGCGCCGGCTCACCGGCGGGGGCCGGTGGTGAGGGCGGCACGGCGGGGAGCCGGAACAGCACCAGGGCGGAGACCAGGAAGCACAGGGCGTCCATCGTGAAGACCGCCAGATACGCCTGCCGGGTGTCGAAGTACAGGGCCAGACCGCCGAGAGCCGCGCCGACCGCCAGCCCCGCGTTCACCGTCGCCTGCAGGTAGGCCCGTACCCTGGTCCGCTCCGCCTTGTCCACCAGCCCGGCCAGCAGCGCCTGCCGGGCGGCCCCGAGGCCGCACTGGCAGCAGGCGTAGAGGCAGGCGGCCAGGATGAACAGGGCGAAGGACCTGACGAACATGAACGAGCCGACCGCCGTGCCGGTCGCGACGGCCAGCAGCGCCGCCGTACCCCGGACCCCCCAGCGGTCGGCGAGGTGCCCGAGCGGGACCCCCGACACGGATCCGAGAGCCCAGCCGAGGGTCAGGCCGGCACCGACCTGGGTCGGCGAGAGCCCCACGATCCGGGTGAAGTACAGCGCCGAGCACACGTAGTACGCGCCGTCGCCGAACGCGTTGGTCAACTGTGCCAGGGCGAGAACCCGCGGCGGCCCGGAGGGGGGAATGATCCTGCTGAACATGGCGCTCCCTGGTCATCACCGACGAGCCGGGTGATGCGGACGCCGATCACCGCGTCCCTCTCCTCAGCCGCCGAGCGGTGTGATCACATCCTAGAAAGCGGGCCGTCTCCTCCATCAGGTCCAAAAGCCGTCGGATTGATTGGGCCAGAACGGGTGGCGGACCCGCGCCGGCGGCGATCGGGGTGTGAACAAGCTGCGGCAGCTCCTGGGCGAGGTGGCGGTCCCGCTGGCGGCGGTGGCCGGCATCGCCTACGAACCCGGCAAGAAAGGCGGGCGGCTGCGGCTGCGGCTCCGGGAGGGCGCTGACCCGTTCACCCAGGCGGCACGTGGACGGATCTCCGAGGCGGCCGACCCCTACCAGCTGACCGTCGACGCCGACCGCGCGGGTGTCGCCGAGTACTTCGTGGACAAGGTACGCGACACCCTGGTGGTCGAGCAGGTGCCCGACGGCCCCAGCGACCGCTACCTGCTGCCCGGCCCCGGGCTGCCGCTGACGGTGTCGGGAGGTGACGGCACCGCGACGTTCGACGGCGAGTCGGTCCACATCGAGTGGAACTGGGCGGTCGAGGGAGCCAAGAAGTCAGCCGGTCCCCAGCGGTTCCCGCTGAAGGACCTGGCCGGCGTGGAGTGGATCCCGTCCGCCGGCCTGGAGAACGGGCACCTCAGGTTCCGCCTCAGGGGCTCAGTGCACATGCTGGCCCCCAAGAGCGACCCGCACTGCCTGCTCCTGTGGGGCCTGGACAAGGAGACCCGGACGGCGGCGCTGTTCGTCGCCGCCCTGCTCGTCCGGCTGCCGCACCCCTCGCAGCGCTCAGACCAGCCGGCCGTCCTCGAAGCCCCCGCGCCGGAGGCGTCCGTGCCCTCCGGAAGGGGCGACGATCCCGACGCGCTCCTGCGCCGCCTGCGCGAGCTGGGTGAGCTGCACCGTGACGGTGTGCTCACCGAGGAGGAGTTCACCGTCGCCAAGCAGGCGCTGCTCCGGCGGCTGTAGAACGGGCACGGCCTAACGGCACTGGGCCAGCATCGTGGCCTTGTCGGCCCGGGTGACCGGCAGGTCGTATTTCACGGCGACCTGCGCGAAGCGCACGACGTAGGCACAGCGCACCCGGCGCACCGGCGGGAGCCAGGAGGCCGGGCCCGAGCCGCCCTTGGCCTCGTTGGCCTTGCCGTACACGGGGATCAGGTTGAGCGGGTCGTTGGCGATCCGCATCCGCTTGGCCATCGGCCAGCGGGAGGCGCCCATCCGCCATTCGTAGGAGAGCGGGACCACGTGGTCGACCTGGACCTCGTCCGCTCGCTGCCTGCTCCACTGGATCGTCCTGCCGGTGTAGGGATCGCGCAGTCTCTTGAAGCGCTCCCCACGGCTAAAGCCGGGGATTCCAGCCGTCCCAACCGTGCGGCTCTGCGCATGGTCGCGACGCTGTTGCTTGGCGGTTCACCTTCCGGCCCCGTTTACGCGGGTTTCCACGCCCCAGCCCACGATCCCGTTCTGGGTGACGCGGGCTCCGCCCTCCCGGCGGTGAGTAATGGCCAAAGTTGCAAGCTTGGTTATCGCTCACGTGTTCGACCACGACTGACTGTACCAGCGCGTGGTGCGCTGCCGCAGCCGGTTCCGGTCAAGGCATGCTCAGGCGCTAGAGCGCCTTCCCGCGCCGGGCTTACCCCATGGCTAAAGCCAGGGGTCCGCGCCCGGCATCTCCGATCGACACGGCCGGATCACTCCGGAGGTCCCCGCCGGCGACCTCTACAGCCAGCCTCGCTTCTTGAAGATCAGGTAGAGGACGGACGAGGCCACGATGATGGCGGTGGTGGAGGTCCAGAAACCGAACGGGTGGTCGAGGCCGGGATACGGCACGTTCTGACCGTAGAAGCCGGTGATCAGCGTGGGCACCGCGATGATGGCGGCCCAGCTCGTGATCTTCTTCATGATGTCGTTGAGTTTGAATCCCTGCTGGTTGATATGGGCCTCGTGGACATTGCCCACCAGCTCGCGCAGGGAGTCGGTCCACTCGGCGACCCGGAGCGTGTGGTCATAGACGTCCTGGTAGTAGGGGTCCAGCGCCGGATCCAGCATCTCCACGCTCCTGCGGAGCAGACTGCCCACGACCTCGCGCACCGGCACCGCCAGACGCCGGAACCGCACCAGCTTCTTGCGCATCTCGAAGGTCTGACGCTGGATGGAGACCCGGTCGCCGGAGTTCTCCTCGAAAAGCTCGTCCTCCAGCGCCTCGACCTGGTCGTCCAGGTCCTGCAGCACCTCGAAATGCCCGTCCACCACGTAGTCGAGAAGGCCGTGCAGCAGATAAGGCACGCCGTACTTGGCCATCTCGCTGTTGGCGTCCCAGCGCCTGATCACCTCGTCGATGTCGAAGTGGGGATTCTCCCTGACGGTGACCAGAGCGTTCTTGGTGATGAAAACGGATATCCCGGTGAGCTCGAGACGTCTGTCCACCAGCTTGGCGCCGTAGACGCTGAGGAACAGGTGGCTGTCGTAGGTGTCGAGTTTGGGACGCTGTTGGCTGTGGAGCGCGTCCTCGACGGCCAGCCGGTGCAGGCTGAGCTCTTCGCTGATCTTCGCCAGGTCCGCCTGCGAGGGCGAGCAGAGATCGAACCACACCACAGCGGACGGGTCTCCAACGTGATCGGAGACGTCGTCGACGGGAAAGCCCTCCGCCTCCATGACACCGTTGCGATAAAGGCGGGTGCGCTCCATTCCATCAACATTAGCCACAGAATCGCGCGTTCACGGGCAGAGCAGATCTGTCGAGCCGGCGGAGAGAGGCAACGGAGCTCTTTGCAGGACGTCGTCCACCGAAATCACCTTGTGGTGGAAACCCGTTGGCGTCATGCCCTGCCATCGGAAACGGCCGACGACGCCGCGGTGATCGAACGCTTTTTCGGCAACCGTGCGTGCCGGGTGAATAATCCCGCCGCTCCGGGGCAGCAGCGGTTACCACAACAGACGCTGCCCGAGATGAGGTCACATGATAGTGCTGGGACTCCTCTTGATCGTACTCGCGGGCGCGGCCGTGGTCGCGGTCTCCTGGGATGAGGCCGCCACAGTCGCCACTCCCGCGTCGTTCACCGTCTTCGACCAGACGATCCATCTCTCCCAGCTGGAGTTCTTCTTCGCCGGTGCCGCCACCGGGGCGCTTTTCCTACTCGGTCTGACGGTCATGTTCAGCGGGATGCGCCGCTCCGCCACGCAGCGGCGCAGGCTCCGTTCCTCCCGGATGGAGGCGCGTGACCGCGTCACCCGCCTGGAGGAGGAGAAGCGGGAGCTGGAGCGGAAGCTGATGGAGACCCCGGTGGCTCCGGCTGCCGCCGCCGTTCCTGTGGTCGACCGGGACCGCGACGTCGTCGACGACCGTGACGAGACGACGGCGCCCGACCCCCGAGTCGAGGTTCCCCGTCAGCACAGCACCGACCAGCTCGTCGCCGGTCGCCACGGGCGCCCGGGAAACGGCCGGTAGCACCTCTCTCCGCCTTCTCCGCCGGTACGGCACGCATGCCGTACCGGCGGTGGCTTTCCGGGAAAAGGCGGCCGTCCGCTGAGACCGGCGGCAGGGGCCCGGCCCGGGCAGCCGGGCGCTCATGACCGGCTGAGCTCCTCCGGCCGGGCCTCCTGTTCCCGTTCGGGGGAGGTCCGTGGAACCCTCCTGCGCTGCAGGAGCATCATGAGGCCGCCCGCCACCAGCCCCCAGAACGCCGCGCCCACCCCGAGCAGCGTCAGCCCCGACGCGGTGACCACGAACGTGACCACCGCCGCCTCCCTGCCCTCCGGCTCGGCCACGGCGGCGGCGATCGCCGAGGCGAGCGCGCCGATCAGCGCGAGACCCGCGACGGCCTCGATGAGCACCGGCGGGGAGAGCAGGACCAGCGCGGTGGCCAGGCCGGATCCGACACCGAGGATGATCATCGAACCTCCGGCGGTGACCGAGGCGATCCAGCGGCGGCCCGGATCGGGGTCGGCGTCCGGACCGGCGGCCAGTGCCGCGGTGATGGCCGCCAGGTTCACCGCGTGCCCGCCCAGGGGTGCTCCGAGGGTGCTGGCCAGGCCGGTGCCGACGAGGATGCCGCGCAGCGGGGGGCGGTAGCCGTACCCGGCGAGGACCGCCATGCCCGGCACGTTCTGCGAGGCCATGGTGACCAGGAACAGCGGGAGCGCAATGCTGATCATGGCCGTGGCGCTCCAGGACGGGACGGTCAGTTCGGCCACCGGGCGTACGTCCACCGCCCCGAGGCCGGGCCCGGTCAGGGCGATGGCCACGACGGCGACCAGCAGGGCTCCCGGAATCGCCCATTTACGGGCGAAACGGCTCAATAGTGCCCAGACGAGCACGACGGGGCCGGCCATCAGCGGCACCTCGCCGAGTGCCCGGACCGGCGCGACACAGAGGTTGAGCAGGACCCCGGCGAGCATGGCGCCGGCGATCGGGGTGGGGATGGCCGCGATCCAGCGCCCCAGCGGGGGGAAGAGCCCCGCGGCCGTGATGAGCAGCCCGGAGACCACGAACGCGCCGACCGCGGCCGGGAAGCCACCCTCGACGGCGCCCGTCGTGACCAGCAGCGCCGCCCCTGGCGTCGACCAGGCGACGGTGATCGGCACGCGCTGCCGCAGGCCCAGCCAGATCGCCACCACACCATTGGCCACGCAGAGCGCGAGCAGGCCGGACGCCGCCTGCCTCTGGTCGGCACCGACCGCCCGGAGCCCGGCCAGCACCACCGCGAAGGAGCTGGCGAAGCCGACCAGCGCGGTCACCACTCCCGCCAGCATGGGCTGAAGAAGGCGCGTCATCCCTGTCATCCTTCTCTTCGGGCCCGTCCCACCGGATCGCCGGTGCGGCACGCCTGAGGCGTTCCGCAAACGGAACGATCGCCATGATGCACCATAGCCTCATGGAGTCCGGCGCACAAAGTCCTCGTCCCGCCCAGGAGACCGGCACATCGGATGTAGGTCAGCGGATCCGTAGGTTACGGGAGGAGCGGAACATCTCGCTCTCCGAACTCGCCCGGCGCGCGGGCATCGGCAAAGCCACGCTCTCGGGACTGGAGAACGGCACCCGCAATCCCACCCTGGAGACGCTCTGGGCGGTCACCGCCCAGCTCGGCGTGCCCCTGGCGCTGGTCCTGGGCACCGACCCCGTCATCCGGGGCACCGCCGTCCAGGGCGTTCTGCTCCAGGTCTTCGAGGACGAGGCCGTCACCTACGAGCTCTACCGGCTGGTGGTCCCGGCGGGCTCCACCCAGGTCTCCCCCGCCCATCACAAGGGCGTCACCGAGCACATCACGGTCTTCGCCGGAACGCTGATCGCCGGCCCGCGGGACGCGCCCCTCATGGCCGGCCCCGGTGAGCACCTCACCTGGCACTCGGACGTCCCGCACACCTACTCCGCGGTCGGCGACCAAGACGTCCAGGCCAGCCTGCTCATCCGCTACCCACGCCGCTGAGAGCGGACAGGGGATCCCGGACCTCGTAGACACCCTCATCGCATCTCAAAAAACCACAAAAGTAATATCTAGCTCATGACACCACGGTCCACGGCAGTGTTGTTCTGGGCCATCGGTGTATTCGCCTACATCGTCGCGGTCTTCCACCGCCAGACCCTCGGCGTCTCCAGTATCGAGGCCGCCGCCCGGCTCGGCGTGGGCATGACCGGACTCTCCACCCTGGCCATGCTGCAGCTGCTGGTCTACGCGGCCATGCAGGTGCCCGTCGGAGTGCTCGTCGACCGGCTCGGCTCCAAGCGCATGCTCATCGCCGGAGCCACCGTGATGGCCTGCGGCCAGCTCGTCTTCGCGCTCTCCGGGGGACCGCTGTCCGGAATCGCGGCCCGGGCGCTGATCGGCTGCGGCGACGCGATGACCTTCATCAGCGTGATCCGGATGGTCAACCTCCACTTTCCAGCCCACCGCAATCCGGTGATGGTCCAGCTCACCGGCCTGCTCGGACAGCTGGGTGCGATCGCCTCGGCGGTACCCCTGATCAACTCCCTGCGTGCCTACGGCTGGACGCCCACCTTCCTGGGCGCCGCCGGCCTGGGCGCGCTGTCGGCGTTCCTTCTGGTCACGGTGTTGCGCGACTCGCGCCCGGAGCGGACGGGCGAACCTCCCGGCCTGAAGGCCGCCTGGGCCGAACCCGGCACCCGTCTGGGCATGTGGACCCACGCCGCCACCCAGTGCTCGGCCGCCGCGTTCCTGCTGCTATGGGGCTACCCGTTCCTGGTCCAGGGACAGGGACTGTCCCCTTCGGCGGCGGGCGTGCTGCTGTCCACGCTGACCCTGTGCGGCATGGCCTGCGGACCACTACTCGGCTACCTCGCCGGGCGGTTTCCGTTCCACCGCTCCCGGATGGTGCTCATCGTGATCGGCACCACTGTCGCGGCGTGGACCGCCGTGCTGGCCTGGCCCGGCCGGGCGCCGCTCTGGCTGCTCGTCCTGCTGGTGGTGGTGCTCGCGGCCAACGGCCCGGCATCGATGATCGGCTTCGACTACGCCAGGACCTTCAACCCGGCCGCCCGGATCGGCACGGCCACCGGCATCGTGAACGGGGGCGGCTTCGTCGCGTCCATGTCGGTGATCGCCCTGGTCGGCGTCACCCTCGACCTGGTCGGAGAGACCGGCCCGGACGCGTTCCGCTGGGCCTTCGCCGTGCAGTACCCCATCTGGGCGCTCGGCGCGGTCCAGGTCTTCCGCTACCGGGGCAAGGCGCGGCGCCTGCTCCTGTCCGTCCAAGCGGCCCAGACCTCCCAGCCCGACGCCTAGCAAACCGGCGTCCGGGGAGGGCCCTCCGCCGGCTCGGTCAGCGGATCTCCGTGAAAGGCTCCGCGAAGTGAGCGGTGGCGATCATCCCCTGGCCGGCCCTGACCCGCTCCAGCAGCTCCACCCTCGTCGCGGCGGCGAGTTCGGGGTCGGCGTCGTAGAGATAGGGGACCTTCGGGTCGGCCAACTGCACCGGGTGCAGCACCACGTCGCCGGTCAACACCAGATCGCCCACCTGGACGACCTGGTGGCCCGGGGTGTGCCCGGGCGTGTGGAACACCCGGACGCCGGGGAGCACGTCCGCCTGACCGTCCACCACCTGCACGCGGTCGCCCAGCGGCCGGACGACATGGCCGAGGACCCCCTCGGCGGCCGTGTCGATCTCGGCCCGCTGGAGAACGTGCCTGGCGTTGGCGAAGACGGGCACGCCGTCGATCACCGCGCCACCCGCGTGGTCGCTGTGCAGGTGCGTGATGACCACCACGTCCACCTCCTCGGGGGCCACCCCCACCCGCGCGAGCTCGGCACCGAGCGCCCCGGGGACCGGCGCCCAGCTCGCCGCGGGCGAGCTCTCCGGACCGATCCCGGTGTCCACCAGCACGGTCCTGCCCACCGCGTCACGGAGCAGATAGCAGTGGAAGTGCAGGACCCACTCGTCGGACTCACCGTGACAGCCCCCAGGGAACATCTCCGGCATCGGGCGCCGGATCGAGTCACCCATCGGCCCTACCGCGTCACACAGCGGGAACACCTCGACACCCGCGACTGTTATGGACTGGTGTGGCATCCGATCTCCTGTTCGGCGCGGATTGACGGTGCTACTGTGATTGTGGGCGTGACGCACTGCTGGCTGAGCCGCGTGCGGTGATCCGCCCCGTTTTCTCTTTTATTCTGCCGCGCCCTCCCAGACGTACGGCCACCCCGTGTCCACCCGGACGCCCGGCCGCACCGCGTCTACCCGGCCGTCGATCTCGACGCCTCCGGCACCCGGCGCGAGGAGATCCTCCTCGACCCGCATGAGCACCAACTCTCCTGGCGGCTCCGCCGTACCCTGGGCGGACTGGAGAAGCAGCAGGCTCTGGAGCTCCTCACCGACAGGCTCCGGGAGACTCCCTCCAACGCCGCCTTCCTCCAGCAGGTCCAGCAGACCGCGTGATCTCTGTGTCCTCTCTCGGGTCCCTCGCTTTCCCGCAGATCCCGTCGGTCGTTTAATCCATGGCAGATCCCGTTATCTCCCTATTAATTTGATCGAATGACACAATTTTTCTCGGCTGCGGGAACCTCCCTCCATTACGAACTGCGCGGCGAGGGCCCGCTGCTCGTCTGCCAGCCCGGTGGCCCCGCCCGCCCGGCGTCGTACCTGGACACCCTCGGCGGCCTGGACCGGCACCGCACCCTGCTCCTGCTCGACCCGCGCGGTGTCGGCGGTTCGGATCCGGCCGAGGACTACGACTTCGCCGCCCTGGCCGAGGACCTGGAGGCGCTCCGCCTTCACCTGGGCGTCGACGACTTCGACCTGCTGGGCCACTCGGCAGGGGCGCTCCCCGCGGTCCTCCACGCCGCCCGCCGTCCCGGACGGGTGCGACGCCTGGTCCTGCTCACCCCGACCCGCCGCCCGATCCCTCCCCAGGACGGGGAGCCCGACCGTGCCGCCCTCGCCCGCGAGCTCTTCGACGGCGAGCCCTGGCTCGACGGCGCCCTCGCCGCCCTGGAGAAGGCCCCCACCGCGTCCGATGACGAGTTTCCCTCTCTGCTCAGGCAGTTCACCCCGGTGTTCTACGGCCGCTGGGACGCCGCCGCTCAGGCTCACGCCTTCCGCCCGGACGACTGCGACTCCGTCCCCGAAGCGGCGGCGGGCTTCGGTGCGTCCCCGTTCGACCCGGCCTCCCTGAGCGCGATCACCGCCCCGGTGACCGTCCTGGCCGGGGACCGCGATGTGAGCGTGGGACTGGCGGCTCCGGCCGTGTGGGCGAGCTGGCTGCCTGGAGCCACGCTCGAATGGCTGCCCGGCTGCGGCCACTTCCCCTGGCTGGAGGACCCCGCCGGGGTCTCACGGGCGATCCTCACGGCACTCGGCACCCCGTCCGACCTCGATGCGAGTGCCATGTGACTCCCGGCTACCCGTAGTTCGGCCATGGCCGGAAAGCGGGATGATGGGGGGATGCTGGCTGACGTCGTCGACTTTCTCATCTGTCCGGTCTGCGGTGACGGGTTCAGCCTGGGCGACCGGGTTCTCCGGTGCCCGCAGGGCCACGCCTTCGACATCGCCAAACAGGGATACGTCAGTCTTCTGACCGGCTCCCAGACCCCCGGCACGGCGGACAGCACCGCCATGGTGGCGGCCAGGGAGGCGTTTCTCGGGGCCGGGTATTTCGGTCCCCTCGCGGAGGCGGTCGCCGGTGCCTGCCGTACCGACGCGAAGGTGGTCGCGGACGCGGGCGCGGGGACCGGGCACTATCTCTCCGCGGCGCTCGACCGGCTCCCGGAAGCCGTCGGGATCGCGCTGGACGTGTCCAAGCACGCGATCAGGCGGGCCGCGCGGGCGCATCCCCGGCTCGGGGCGGTGGTGGCCGACGTGTGGAGGCCGTTGCCCATCGGGGACGGCATGGTGGACGTGGTCCTGAACGTGTTCGCACCCCGCAACGGGGCGGAGTTCGCCCGGGTGCTCGGGGACGACGGCGTACTTATCGTGGTCACACCCACATCGCGGCATCTCGAACCGCTGGTGGAGCGGCTGGGACTGCTCTCGGTGGACGACTCGAAGGAGCGGCGGGTGGCGGAGAGCCTGGGCGGCTATTTCCTCGAAACCGGGCAGAGCGTCCACGAGTTCGGGATGACGCTGGGGCATGGGGCGATCGAGGCCGTCGTGGGGATGGGGCCGAGCGCCTGGCACACCGAACGGGAAGTTATGCGAAGAAAAATAATGAAGCTGCCAGAAACAAACTGTGTGACCGCTTCTTTCCGTATGTCTACATTTCAACCCCTCCCCTGATCAAGCCCTGTACTTGACAGCCACCTTCGGGGCGCATGTTACTGAAGTGGTATTTAGTCCGAAATTCACACACATTACTCAAGCAAATTGAGGGTGGAAGCGACATACTGGACGGCAATCGGCGAGCCCGCGCCTGGACGCCTGAAGCGAATACCTTGACGGAGGGAAGCGCCATATGAAGGCGGAGGAGCGCTGGCAGGCCAGGTTCCAAGCGCCGCGCGTGACGCTGCCCGTGTGGGCGCGCCGGGCTCCCGCCCGGGCCGTCTACCGAAGCAACGCCTCCGGCGCCTGGGAAATCTACACCTGGGATCGGACGACGGGACTCACCCGCCAGGCGACCACCCGGCCCAAGGGCACCGCGCACGGCGCGATCGACCCCACCGGCCAGTCGATCTGGTGGTTCTCCGACACCGATGGTGACGAGCGGGGCCGCTGGATGCGCCAGCCCTTCACCGGCGGCCCCGACGAGCCCGTCGACCTCGAACCCGGCTACCCGGCGGGCATCGCACTGTCCGCGACGGGTGACGCCGCGATCGGTGTCGCCCGGCCCGGCGGAGGTTTCACGATCCACCTCGTACGGCCCGGCCGGCCCGCACAGATGATCTACGAGCACGCCGAGGCCGCCTCCGTGGCCGCCATGTCCCTGGACGGCTCGCTGATCGCGATCAACCACAGCGAGCACGGCGACGCCCGGCACCCCGCGCTGAGAGTGGTCCGGCAGAACGGCGACACCGTCGGCGACCTGCGTGACGGTCCCGGCAGAGGCGTCCTCGGCCTGCACTTCGCGCCCATCCTGGGCGACCGCCGGCTGCTGACCCTGCACGAGCGCAGGGACCGCCGCGAACCGCTGGTCTGGGACCCCGAGAGCGACGAGCAACGGGAGATCTGGCTGCGCGACCCCGGCGAGATCACCGCGGACTGGTACGACGACGGCCGCTCGCTGCTCGTCGTCCGGGCCAACCGCGGCCGCACCCACCTGTACCGCTACGACCTGCCAGGCGGCAGGCTCTTCCCGATCGAGACCCAGCACGGTGTGATCGACGCCGCCGTGCCCCGCCCCGACGGCTCCGTGGAGTACTCCTGGTCCAGCGGCGCCCACCCCCCGGTGATCCGGTCGAGCAACGGCCACGTGGTGCTGAATCACGGCGGCCCCACCTCCCCGCCGTCCGTCCCGGTCGAGGACGTCGACGTGGAGGGCCCCGGCGGGCGGATCCACGCGCTGGTGTCACGGCCCGAGCGCGGCTCGGGACCGTTCCCGACGGTCTTCCTGCTGCACGGCGGCCCAGGCTCGCAGGACAACGACTCCTTCGTGCCCCAGGTCGCCGCATGGGTGGATCTCGGCTTCGCGGTCGTCCGGGTCAACTACCGTGGCTCGACCGGCTACGGCTCGGCCTGGCGGGACGCCCTGACCGGTGAGGTCGGGCACATGGAACTGTCCGACGTGGCCGCCGTCAGGGAGGTCATGGTCGGCCGCGGCGTCGCCGACCCCGACCGGCTCGTCCTGTCCGGTGCCTCCTGGGGCGGCTACCTCACGCTGCTCGGCCTGGGCATCCAGCCCAAGGTGTGGGCGGCGGGTATCGCCACGGCGCCCATCACCGACCACCTGGCCGCCTATGAGGAGGAGACCGAGGCGTTGCGGGCCCACCACCGCGCACTGCTCGGCGGCTCACCCGCCGAGCAGCCGGAGCGGTACGCGAACTGTTCCCCGATCACCTACGTCGACCGGGTCGAGGCCCCGGTGCTGATCCTGGCCGGGGAGAACGACCCGCGCTGCCCGATCGGGCAGATCGACGCCTACGTGTCCCGGCTCGCCGAGCGTGGTCACGAGCACGTGGTCCACCGGTACGAGGCGGGCCACGGCTCGCTGGTCGTCTCCGAGCGCGTCGCACGGATGGCGGCCCAGCTCGAATTCGCACGCAAGTACGTCAGGACAGAGGTCTGACACGCCTGTCGTGAGGTGACGCGGGCGGCTGCGGGCCCAGACCGCCACCGAGCTGAGAATCATGACGGGGATGCCGTACCTGGTGACCTTCCCGGCCCCCTGCCGGGGCCGGGAAGGTCACTTCTCTCAGAGATCCAGCCCGACCAGCAGCGGGTCGTGGTCGGAGGAGCGGTAGGCGTCCGGCGCGTACAGGTACGACGGGTTGAACTCGGTGTTGTAGTCCATGAACCGGCCCTCATCGGAGTTGATGTGCCAGATGGTGGCACCGGTCACCAGCTTGCTCAGGCTCTTGTCGGCCAGGGCGTGGTCAAGTTCACCGGAGAGACCGTCGAAGACGTAGCTGTAGCGGTCCTTGGTCGAGACGTACTTCTTGCTCAGGCTGGTCAGTCCGGCCTTCTCCATGGTGTGGATCGGGTCCTCCTCGCCGTAGGCGTTGATGTCGCCGAGGACGAGCGTGTTCTGCAGCTTGAGGCTGTCGACCAGAGCCAGCAGGGCCTCGGCCTGCTTGACCCGCTTGGCGTTGTAGCAGCTCTGGCCGTCACCCTGGTCGGCGTCGGCGCCCCTGGCGTCGCCATCGGCGTCGGTGCAGCCCTTGGACTTGAAGTGGTTGACCAGCACGGTGAAGGTCTGGCCCTTCCCGTTGGCCTTGCGGAACGTCTGGACCATCGGAGGCCGGTTGAAGATCGGGTCGGACGAGGACTGCGCCGCGCCGACCGGGGTGACCTTGGCCGGCTTGTAGATCAGCGCGGTCTGGATGGCGTCGGTGCCCGGGTTGGGGTGGGTGATCGCCTTGTAGGTGCCCGCGCCGGCCTTGGCGTTGAGCGCGTCGACCAGGGTGTTCAGCGCCACGTCGGAGTTACGCTCGACCTCCATCAGCCCGGCCACGTCGGGGTCGAGCCCCAGGATGTTGGCGGCCAGCTTGGCGAGCTGACGGTCCCGCTCCACGGCGGTGGTCGCGCCCCGGGACTTGAGCGTGGTGAACCAGTTGAGCGTGTTGAGGCTCGCCACCCGGATGTTGCCGCCGACCTTCGCGGGCTTGGCGGGACGCGGGTTCTCCGGCTCGAAGACGACCGACTGGGTCGGCTGGACGCGGTAGACACCGAAGCCGTAGGTGAGCACCCCGGTCAGGTCCTTAGCCACGTCGCCGATCCGGACAGTGTTCGAACCCTTGGAGTGGTAGGGCAGGGTCGGCATGTTCTGCACGTTGGAACCGTCGTCGAGCAGGATCTTCCGCCGCGCGTCCTCTTCGGTGTTCACGCCCTTGCGGTCGGTCGGCTGCCACATCCGGCCGCCCTCCGCGAGGGTGATCTCGCCGTACCGGCCGAGGTTGTAGATCTCCGAGGCGGCCAGCTCGCCCTTGAACTTGACGAGCATGCCCTCGTAACGCTCGAAGGTGACCCCCTTCTTGAGCGGCAGCTTCACCTCGGTCGGCTTGATGGTGCCGGTGCCGCAGACGTTGACCACGGTGGCCGGCGAGATCTCGGTGAGACCGCTGAACTCGATCGCCTTGCCGGAGACGAGCACCCGGTCACCGACCTTGACCGGCGAGGAGGAGACCACGAACAGGCCCTCGGAGGTCGCCGGGTCGTTGTCGGGCTTGGGGTCCTGGATGTAGAAGCCGTTGAACTGGCCGGCTCCCTGGAAGGTGCCGGTGACGACGCCCTCGACCCGGACGTCCTGCCCGGCGACCGGGCTGACGTCGCCGCTCCCCTGCACCTGCGCGATCCGGTGCGTGATCGGGGTGTCGCACGTGTCGGTCGGCGTGGGAGTGGGAGTGGGGGTGGGGGTGTCCGAGGGCGACGGGGACGGGGACGGGTCGCCACCGTCGCACGGGGCCGGCGCAGTGGCGCTGTTGCGCGGGGCGGGGACCGCGGCGTCGAAGTCGGCGCCGTTGTCGTCGGTGTCGGCGCAGCCGCCGTTCTTGCGGACCGCGGCGGTGGTGTTGGTGAGGGCGGGCGCGGGGGTGCCCTCGGAGAAGTTCGTCGCGCCGTACCCGACCAGGTCGGCGATGAGCGCGAGCTGCCCGTCGGCGCAGGGGGCGCTGGAGCCGTTGCAGGCCAGGCCGTCGGCGGAGCGGACCAGCGCCACCTTACCCGCGGTGCCACTCATGTTGGTGGTACCGACGCTGTCGGGCTCGGGCAGCGAGCCACTGGCGGTGGTACCCGCGGCGAGCTGGACCAGGTGGTACTGGCCGGGGGCCAGAGTGCCGGTCAGGTTGGTCTTGTTGGCGGAGAAGTTTCCGGTTCCGGTGGCGCTGGTGTACTGCACCGACCAGCCGTCCACCGAGACGGGGGCGGAACTGCGGTTGAACAGTTCGACGTAGTCGTTGGTGAAGGGGGCGCCGGAGTTTCCGCCTCCGCCGAACACCTGACTGATTACCACGGTCCCCGGCGCCGCGGTGGCGGGGGTTGAGGAGAGGGCGATGATCGAGCCGGCGGTGACGCCGGTAGTCACAAGGATCGCAAGTGCCCGGAGTGTTGGACGCATGGATGGGAGGGTAAAGGGGCAAATAGGTCAATATCATGTCTAAAGAGTGGATCGGTCATGAAATCTCAAATATTGACACTTTCTGTCAATATCGAGACCAGTGATCTGGCGTCAGATGCCGTAGCGGACGGTCCACCGTTGCCTGTCGGGGAACGGGAGGCGTAGCCGCCTCCGCCGCTAACGGGCGCGCAGGACCACGATCGCCATGTCGTCCGCGCTCGGCTCGGGGGCGAAGTCCTGTACGGCCCGGCGGATCCGCTCGGCGACCGCCCCCGCCGACAGTCCCACGCACTCGGCGAGCAGCTTGGCCAGCCCACCGTCGTCGTCGAGCAGCCGGCCGTCCTGACGCCGCTCGGTCACCCCGTCGGTCACCGCGAGAAGCACATCACCGGGGTCGAGATGGACGAGCTCGGTCTTGAAGGTCGCCTCGGGGAAGACCCCCAGTAGCGGCTGGGAGGTCACCACCGTCTCCACCACACCGGTGGGCCGCAGCCGCAGCGCCTCGGGATGACCGGCCGAGACCATCCACACGTCCAGGCCGGTCGGCACGGGTTTGATCTCACCGTGCAGCAGGGTCAGGAAGCGTGCCCGATCCCCCTCGTCCAGGATCGCCTGGTTGAGACGGTCGAGGACGGCCGCCACGCCGTACCCCTCCCTGGCGAGCAGGCGCAGGGTGTGACGGGCCAGGCCGGTGACCGCGGCCGCCTCGGGGCCGGTGCCGCAGACGTCGCCGACGGCGAACCGCCAGGAGCCGTCCCCTGCCGCGAAGAGGTCGTAGAAGTCACCGCCGACCTCGTTGGTCTCTCCCGCGGGCTCATAGACCACCGCGGGATCGAGCCCCGGGATCTCGCCCGGCTCGTTGGGGGGCAGCAGGCTGCGCTGCAGAGCCCGGTTGGCCGCCGCCTGGGTGGCGTAGAGCCGGGCGTTGTCCATGGCGAGGGCCGCGCGGCGGCCGATGTCCTCGGCGTACTGGAAGACGTCCTCGGCGAACCGGTCCGGCCGTCCCAGGCACATCGCCCCCAGCGCCCGCCCTCGCGCGAGCAGCGGTATGACGAGCATCTGCGAGTCGCCGAGCTGCATGGACCCACCGGCCTGCGGAATCTGGGCCGTGACGAGCTCCTCGCGCAGTTCGTCGATGCGCTGCTCGTCGGTGTGCCACAGGTAGGCCGGTCGCTGCGGGCCGCCGTCGTCGCTCCACGTGTAGACCGCGCACCAGGTGGCCAGCCGGGGCACGACGATCTGCGAGATGATCGCGGGCACCATGTCCGGATCGAGGGTGCCGGCCAGCAGATCGCTGGCGTCCGCGAGGAAACCCAGCCAGACCGGCCCCCGGCTCGGCCGCTCGGTGGACCACTCCGCGGCCACCCGCTCGGCGGACCCGGGCAGATTCAGCCTTGCCCAGTGGACACGATGCTCTCCCGCGTAGGTGACGCCCCACTCCTCGACCGGCACGGCAGGACCGCCGGAGGGTGCCCCGAAAACACCCTTCTGGCGCACCTCGATCTGGACACCGTTCCCGAGATGGCTCCAGATGACCTCGAACGGCACCTCGGCCACCTGTGCGGCGAACCCTTCCGCCAGCTGCTCGGCCGAGGCGAGCAGGGGCGTGGCGGCCCAGGCGGTCATCACCTCTCGGGTGAACCGTCTGGCAGCGGGGACGGCCGTGTCTCCTGGGGCGAACGTCGCGGCCAGGACGGCTCGGGAAGCGTTGCTCATCGTTCCGATGCCTACCACACTTCTTGTCGGCATGGGGTAATCGAAGGCGGGACCACGGGTTGCGCACCGTGACAGACTGGGATTACTCGCGGCTGCGCCCCCCGGGAGTCAAGGAGGTCACATGACCACGGCCAACCCCGTGCCTGACGTCGAGGAGCGACGTTACAGCGAATCGGATCTGAAGCCGATTCTCCAGACACTCATCACCTGGCGCGACGGCGACTTCCGCCGCCGGGTGCCGCATGCTCCTCCTGGGATTCTGAGTGAGATCCGCCTGCTGCTCAACGAGGTCGCCGACCGCCGCGAGCACCTCGCCAACGAGCTCCACCGGGTCCGCCGCGAGGTGGTGAGGGAGGGCCGGTTCGGTGAGCGCCTCACCGCGGGTCCAGGCGTGGGCTCCTGGGCGGAGAGCGTCGACTCGGTGAACTCGCTGATCGACGCCCTGGTGGGGCCGGTCAGCGGGGCCGCGGACGTGATCGACGCGGTGGCCAAGGGAGACCTGTCCCGGCGGATCGACCTCGATCGCAGCGCGCGAGGCGAGGTACGCCGTCTCGGCAAGGCGATCAACGGCATGGTCGACCAGCTCTCCCTGTTCACCTCCGAGGTGACACGCGTGGCGCGCGAGGTGGGCACCGAGGGCCGTCTGGGCGGCCGGGCGAACGTGCGGGGCATGTCGGGGAGCTGGCGGGACCTCACCGAGGCCGTGAACACCATGTCCAGCCGTGTCTCCGCCCAGGTCCGTGACATCGCGCTGGTCACCACGGCGGTCGCGCGGGGCGATCTGAGTCGCAAGGTCACCGTCGACGCGGTCGGCGAGATGTTCGAGCTGAAGAACACCGTCAACACGATGGTGGACCAGCTGTCGGCGTTCGCCGAGGAGGTCACCCGGGTCGCCCGCGAGGTCGGCACCGAGGGCGAGCTCGGCGGCCAGGCCCAGGTCCGGGGCGTCTCCGGCGTGTGGAAGGACCTCACCGACAACGTCAACGTCATGGCGAGCAACCTGACCACCCAGGTCCGGGCCATCGCGGCGGTGTCGACGGCGGTGGCCCAGGGCGACCTGTCCAAGAAGATCACCGCGGACGCGCAGGGCGAGATCCTCCAGCTCAAGGACACCCTCAACACCATGGTCGACCAGCTGTCGATGTTCGCCGACGAGGTCACCCGCGTCGCCCGCGAGGTCGGCACCGAAGGCCAGCTCGGCGGCCAGGCCCGCGTCCGGGGCGTCTCCGGCGTGTGGAAGGACCTCACCGACAACGTCAACTCCATGGCCAACAACCTGACCTACCAGGTGCGCAACATCGCCGAGGTCACCACCGCCGTCGCCACCGGCGACCTGACCCGCAAGATCGACGTGGACGCGCAGGGCGAGATCCTCGCCCTGAAGACCACCATCAACACCATGGTCGACCAGCTGTCCTCCTTCGCCTCCGAGGTGAGCCGGGTCGCCCGTGAGGTCGGCTCGGAGGGACAGCTCGGCGGCCAGGCCCAGGTCCGGGGCGTCTCCGGCACCTGGAAGGACCTCACCGACAACGTCAACGTCATGGCCAACAACCTGACCACCCAGGTGCGGCAGATCGCGGCGGTGTCCACCGCGGTGGCCCAGGGCAACCTGTCCAAGAAGATCACCGCGGACGCGCAGGGCGAGATCCTCCAGCTCAAGGACACCCTCAACACCATGGTCGACCAGCTGTCGATGTTCGCCGACGAGGTCACCCGCGTCGCCCGCGAGGTCGGCACCGAAGGCCAGCTCGGCGGCCAGGCCCGCGTCCGAGGCGTCTCCGGCGTCTGGCAGGACCTCACCGACAACGTCAACTCCATGGCCAACAACCTGACCTACCAGGTGCGCAACATCGCCGAGGTCACCACCGCCGTCGCCAACGGCAACCTGACCCGCAAGATCGACGTGAACGCGCAGGGCGAGATCCTCGCCCTGAAGACCACCATCAACACCATGGTCGACCAGCTGTCCTCCTTCGCCTCCGAGGTCACCCGGGTCGCCCGTGAGGTCGGCTCCGAAGGCCAGCTCGGCGGCCAGGCCCGCGTGGAGGGCGCCGAGGGCATCTGGAAGCGGCTCACCGAGAACGTCAACGAGCTGGCGGGCCGCCTCACCACGCAGGTCCGCGCCATCGCCGAGGTCACCACCGCCGTCGCCCGCGGCGACCTGACCCGCTCGATCACCGTCGACGCCGAAGGTGAGATCGGCGAGCTCAAGGACAACATCAACACGATGGTGTCCGTGCTCCGCGACACCACCACCGCCAACCAGGAACAGGACTGGCTGAAGTCCAACCTGGCGCGGATCTCCCGCCTCATGCAGGGGCACCGCGACCTGATGGAGGTCGCCAAGCTGATCATGAGCGAGCTGACCCCGCTGGTCTCCGCGCACTACGGCGCCTTCTACCTGGCCGAACCCACCGGCGACCACGACCTCTACCTGATCGCCGGGTACGGCGCGCGCGCCGGCTCGAAGATCCGCCAGCGCTTCGCGGTCGGCGAGGGGATCGTGGGACAGGCCGCGTTCGAGGGCAAGCGGATCATCCTGGAGAGCGTTCCCGCGCAGTACCTCACCGTGGACACCGGTCTCAGCTCCTCCGCTCCCGCCCAGATCGTCGTGCTGCCGATCCTGTTCGAGACCCAGGTGCTGGGCGTCCTGGAACTGGCCTCGTTCAGCCAGTTCGGTGAGGTCCACCACGACTTCATGACCCAGCTCGTCGAGACCATCGGCGTCACGATGAACACGATCATCGCCAACTCCCGGACCGAGGACCTGCTGACCGAGTCACAGCGCCTCACCACCGAGCTGCAGGAACGCTCCGACGAACTCCAGCGCCAGCAGGAGGAGCTGCGCCGCTCCAACGCCGAGCTGGAGGACAAGGCCGCGCTGCTGGCCAAGCAGAACCGGGCCATCGAGATCCAGAACTTCCAGATCGAGCAGGCCCGCCGTACGTTGGAGGAGCGCGCCGAGCAGCTCGCGGTCTCCTCGCGCTACAAGTCCGAGTTCCTGGCCAACATGTCCCATGAGCTGCGCACCCCGCTGAACAGCCTGCTGGTGCTGGCCAAGCTGCTCACCGAGAACGCCGAGGGCAACCTCACCCTCCAGCAGGTGGAGTTCGCCCGGACCATCCACGGCGCCGGCTCCGCACTGCTCCAGCTGATCAACGACATCCTCGACCTGTCCAAGGTCGAGGCCGGGCGGATGGACATCCACCCCCAGCAGATCTCCCTGCCCAAGCTCGTCGACTACTTCGAGGCCACCTTCGCGCCGCTGGCCCAGGACAAGGGCCTGTCGTTCGCGGTCGAGGTGGACCCGTCGGTCCCGCAGGAGCTCCGCACCGACGAGCAGCGCCTCCAGCAGGTGCTGCGCAACCTGCTCTCCAACGCGATCAAGTTCACCCCCAAGGGTGAGGTACGGCTGCGCGTGATCCACGCCCAGCGCGCCGTGGCCTTCGTGGACGACACCCTGCGCGGCGCCGACGGCATCCTGGCCTTCGAGGTGGTGGACACCGGCATCGGCATAGCCGCCGACAAGCTGGAGGTCATCTTCGAGGCGTTCCGCCAGGCGGACGGGACCACCAGCCGCAAGTACGGCGGGACGGGCCTGGGCCTGTCCATCTGCCGCGAGATCGCCCGCCTGCTCGGTGGCGAGATCCACGTGGTCAGCGAGGTCGGCCAGGGAAGCACCTTCACCCTCTACCTGCCGCCGTCCTATGGCGGCCCGCTGGCCTCGCGCGACGGCGGGGCGGCCGCGCCGAACTCCTCGCCTCGCGGCCAGACGCTCATCGGGGTGCTGGAGGAACCCGACGACCTACCGGATGTAACGCTGCCGGACGACCTGCCGGTCTCGCACTTCCCGCAGAACGAAGGCCCACCGTGGAAGGGTGGCGACGACCCTCTCTCCGGAGCCAAGATCCTGATCGTGGACGACGACATCCGTAACGTTTTCGCGCTGACCAGCGTCCTCGAACGGTACGGCTCCACGGTGGTCTACGCGGAGAACGGCCGCGAGGGCATCGAGCAGCTGGAGCGCAACGAGGATGTCGCGCTGGTTCTGATGGACATCATGATGCCCGAGATGGACGGTTGGGCCACCACGTCCGCGATCCGCCGCATGCCTCAGTTCGCCGACCTGCCGATCATCGCTCTTACCGCTAAGGTCATGCAGGGCGACCGGGAGAAGAGCATCGCGTCCGGCGCCTCCGACTACGTGCCCAAGCCCGTGGACGTCGACCGCCTGCTGGAACGCCTGCGCGGCTGGCTCACCCGAGGCAAGGTAGCCGACGACTCCGGTGAGGGGGCGTGATGATGCCGGACCGCGCCAAGATCCTCCTGGTGGACGACCGGGAGGAGAATCTGATCGCACTCGAGGCCATCCTCAGCTCTCTCGACCTGCTGCCTGTCCGTGCCAGGTCCGGTGAGGAGGCGCTCAAGGCCCTGCTGAACACCGAGTTCGCGCTGATCCTGCTGGATGTGCGCATGCCCGGGATGGACGGCTTCGAGACCGCCTCCCACATCAAGCGCCGCGAACGCACGCGCAACATCCCGATCATCTTCCTGACCGTGGTCGACAGCGCCCCCGACTACGCCTTCCGCAGCTACGCCGCCGGCGCCGTCGACTACCTCACCAAGCCGTTCGACCCCTGGGTGCTCCGGGCCAAGGTCGCGGTGTTCGTCGAGCTTTACAACATGAACCGCCGCCTGGCCGAACAGGCCTCCATGCTCCGCGAGCGTCTCGGCGCCGAACTTCCCCCGGGCGACGCGGCCGGCCAGGCAGCCGTGCTCCCCGAGCTGTCCAGACGCCTCACCGCGGTCGAAGACGAGCTCGTCCGGGTCAGCGAGGTGGCTCGCAAGACCAACGACCCGAGCCTCACCGGCCCGCTCTCCGACCTCTCCCACCGTCTCAAGCATCTCCGGGCAGGCTTCAACGCGCTCACCTGACCGCCTCGGCACCGTACGGCTCAATCATCGCGCCCGGCCGAGGAGGAGCAGGCGCCACAGCTGTTCGGCCTCGTCTGTCCGCAGCCAGTCACTCTCATGCACGACCACACCGCCAGAGCGACAGGTCCGGCGGATGAACATCAACCCACCTCCCTGGCACAGTTCGTAACTGACCGCACGACAGTCACAGGTGTGCTCGCGGACCCGGATCCGATCGGCACGCGGAGCCGCCGACCGCCAGGTCACCAACCTGTGCTCCGCCTGCAAGGGGGCCGCGTGCATGCCGTGGTGGCGGCCGGCCCCATGGCGGAGAACGCTCATCGCCTCACCTCAGGCCTTCCTGGTCGTGCAGGATCTCCACGAGGGCCGGGAGGTCGCCGGCATGGACGGTCCGCTGGAGGCCCGCCTCGATCTGCAGCCCCGTCAGCGCCTCCCCGCTCCGAGACGCGTAGAAGACACCCCCATCGCTGCAGAACATCGACCAGGCCGGGAAGGCTGCGCGGATCGCGTCGAGGTTGTGACTCACAGAGGTCATGACACCACAAGTGAAGCTTCAGCTAGCGGCGAGCGCGTTCCAGGGCGTCCCAGAAACCTCTGCGGAGGGCGTGGCGGACCTCATCGTGGAGGAGGAAGTCGATCGGCAGGGAGGAGCCCTGGAGAAGACGGGCCTCCAGGTCGGAAGGCATCCGAGGCTTGCGGGCGAGCACGGCCTCCAGCCACAGGGCGGGAGCGTCCTTGGCGACGGACTCGCCGAAGTCGTGACCTTCCTTGTGGGCGGCCTTCACGGCGTCGGAGAGGGTGGTCGTACTGCTGTTGGCCATGTTCTGGACCGGCACGGGAGCCGCCTGGGGACCGGTGTAGGCACCGAGCTGGCCAGGCTGGTAACTGGGCATGCTGCCGGTGTTGCCCGAGCCGTACTGCGGGGTGGCCGGCATCGGACCGGTCGGACCGTTGGGGGCCGGCAGAGGTGACGGGACCGGCAGAGGTGACGGGGACAGGGCCGGCGCCTGCTGCGGGGGAGCCGGAGCCGGTGGGGGCTCGTGGTTGTAGCTCGGGTAGGACGGTAGCGCGGGCTGAGGGGGAGCGGGGGCGGGACGGGGAGCCGAGGGGGCGGTGGGCGGAGCGCCGTTGTCATTGGTGGTGGGGGGAGCCGCGACCTGGCCGTTGCCGACCGGCTGGTGGCCGTTGCCCAGGGGAGGTGTCTCCACGACTCCACCGGCCAGACTGACGTACGGCCTCAGATGGCTGCCGCCGATCTCGATCAGATCGTCGCCCTCCTGGCGGAGCGAACGGGACACCGCCCAGCTGCCGTCGGCGGTGATGTGCACCACGGTGACGCGGATACCGAGGTCCTGGGCATCGCAGACGACCTGCGCCAGATCCTCGTCGCCGCTGACGACCACCGCGTCGCAGACCGCGTTGTTGCGGGCCAGCGTCATCAGGTCGCGGTGGACCTGGGCGTCCACTCCCTCGCGGCGGCCAGGGCGGATGCGCGACAGCCTGAGCTTGAGGCCGGGGATGTCGGCCAGTGCGTCGTGCTCAGCGGTACGGCGGCCCTCGACGCTCGCCTCGTACCAGTAGCAGCGCAGCAGCGGTAGCCCGGTGCGCTCCTTGGACAGGTTGCTGAGCAGCTTCAGCAGGCCCGGATAGTCCCAGGAGACTGCCTCGCGATGGCGAGTCCCATGCACGGCCATCGCGCCGTCGGCCAGCAGGTAGCCTGCGTCCACGAACAGCGCGCAGCGATCCACGCGACACCGCCCTTCCTACGTGGTCCGCCCCTTAGGCTCAGACAAGCCCGAAAGACCCTTGAGAGACCAGCCAGACGGCCCTTCCTCAGGGTAATCAAGCAACTGATCGTCCGAGGGTGAATCCCGACGATTCGACCTGCGCCTGACCATACGCCGGAGCGTTCACGCAGACCGTACCAGTTCGTCCCGTTCTTGAAGCCGTACGCGTTGACCGTGTCCACCCCAAACCTTTGCCGGCTCGGACGGGGACCCGCACGTCCGCTGCGGCGGGGAAGGCGGGTCCTGCGACGAGGGTTCTGGGACGGCGGCGGTCGGCGTCTGTTCCGGGAGCGGTGCGGCCGAGGGGGCAGACGGGGCCGGCTGGGCCGAGGGGACCGGCTGGGCCGAGGGGACCGACCGGATCAACCGGGCCGACCGGGCAGGCGGAGCCGACCGGACCGACGGGACCGACCGGGCAGGCGGGACCGACCGGGCAGGCGGGACCGACCGGGCAGGCGGGACCGACCGGACCAACGGGACCGAGCGGGCGGGCGGACCGGACGGGGTGGATGCCTCCTGGGCCGCCGCCACGACGAGGACCGCCGCCAGGATGACCGTGCCGACCGCCGCGCCGGCCACGACGGCCCACTGCCGGAGCCTGGACGCCCTCCGCCACCAGCCGAGCGGCCCGCCCGTGTCCGCGATGGCCGCCCGGTCCAGCGCCTCGAGGTATCCGGTGAGCGCGGGACCGGCGATGAGTGGACCGACGATGACGCGTAGCTCCTGGTTGGCGTCGACAAGCTCCAGGAACACGTTGTGGCACTCGGCGCAGCCGTCCATGTGCTCGTCCAGGACCAGACCGTCCTCCCTGGCCAGGCCACCCCGCACGTAGGCTCCCATCCTGTCCAGCACCGGGAGGCATTCCCGCCGGGGAATCCCCGCGATGTGCGCACGCAGGTAGGCCTGGCGCCAACCTTCCCTGGCCATGTAGGCCAGCGCGACGACCCCGTTGGCCGTCAGGCCCAGCAGGGGGGCGATCTCGGCGGGGCGGGACCTCTCGACCCCCGTGTGCCACAGGACGAGCTGCCACCGCTCCGGCAGCGACAGGAAGGCTCTGGCCACCGGCGAGCGTTCCAGGCCGATGAGCGCGGGGTCCACGAAGGGCACCCCCGTCTCTCCGGTGATCACCTGACCGGCCTCTCCCTGCGACCGGTCATGGACCGTACGGCGGAGCGCGGTGAGCAGATAGGGCCGGAATGCCTCCGTGGGACCGTCGCCCCTCCTGATGAGGTCAAGGACCCTGCTGAACGTCTCCGCCACAACCTCCTCGACCTCGGTGGCGCTCCGCAGGAGACAGCGGGCGAGCATCCGGGCCGCCGGCGCGTGCCGTCCGTACAGCGAGTCGTAGGCCGCCGTGTTCCCGTGCCGCAACTCGGCCAGCAGTTCAGCATCGCCTTGAGATGGTTTCACACTCATTGTTACCTCTTGATTACTCAGGGTTGCCTGCCGGATAATTCCACAGTCGGCGACCTGACTAACCAGGGATCGCTTCTTTGCGTTCGGCGGCCCGGGGAGGGAGGGGTCCGCGACGGCACGGACCGGACCGTCCAGAGCCCCCGGAGCCCCGGGACGGCGCTCTCCGAGACGGCGGCGAGACAGAGAGGGGCAACGCTCCCGCCTCGGCAGGGCAGGCTCCGGGCGCTGCCGGCCCCGCCCTAACCTTGTTGCCATGAACGATCGTGAGAACCTGCTGGCGGAGATCAAGGGCAAGGGCGTCGTGCACGGCAAAGTCGTGCTGTCCTCCGGTAAGGAGGCGGATTTCTATGTGGACCTGCGCCGGGTGACCCTGGACGGGCGGGCGGCGCCTCTGGTGGGCCGGGTCATGCTGGACCTCACCGAGGACCTCGACTACGACGCGGTCGGCGGCCTCACCCTGGGGGCCGACCCCGTGGCGACCGCCATGCTGCACGCGGCGGCGGCGCGGGGCTGGGAGCTCGACGCGTTCGTGGTCCGCAAGGCGCAGAAGGCGCACGGGATGCAGCGCAGGATCGAGGGACCGGACATAACGGGACGGCGGGTGCTGGTCGTGGAGGACACCTCCACGACCGGCGGGTCCCCGCTGACCGCTGTGGAGGCCCTGCGCGAGGCCGGCGCCGAGGTCGTGGCCGTGGCCACGATCGTGGACCGGGGGGCCGCCTCCGCGATCGCCGAGGCGGGCCTGCCCTACCGGACCGCCTACAGCCTCGAGGATCTCGGCCTGGCCTGAGGCGTCCTCCCGGCAGAGGTCAGCCGCGAGAGACGGTGAACTCCTGACGCTCCCCGGCCTTGCCCGGGGGGCGGACGGCGCCGTTCACCTCGACATGGACGGCCGCGGGGTCGGCCAGCACCACGTCGATCTTGGCGTCGAAGGACTGGGCCTGCTCGCCTTCGGCCATCTCCCGGTCGAGCAGCACGTCGCCCCCGGCGACCTTGAGGAAGACCTTGGGGCACTGCTGCCGCAGGCACTGGACCCGGATCGTGGGGATCTGCTGCTCCGGGGTGGCGGAGGTGGCGGCAGCCGACGGGGGCGGCGTGCTGGGCTCCGGATCCGAACTGAGCACGCCGACCAGCGAGAGGACGCCGACCACGATCAGGGCGGCCAGCGCCAGCACCGCCAGGCCTATGAGAACGAGGCGGGCGATACCCATCGGATCAGACCTATGGCGTCCCACACAGTGGAGAGTAGCGGCTGGTGAGGGGCTTTCACGACCCCGCCGAGATCGATCACCGCTGGCTGTCGCCGCCTGACTGGCCGGTGGGCGCGCCGCGGTGGTGTTTGCCCTGCGGCAGCGGCGCGGTGGGGGCGCCGCCCTTACGGCCCTTCATGAACTCCCTGATGATCGGGATGACCGAGAGCACAATGATCACCAGGGCGCCCGGCAGGATGTATTTGTCGATGTCGGGCACCGCCGAGCCGACCAGACGGCCGAAGATCAGCAGGCCGTCGGTCCAGAGGATGCCGCCGACGCAGTTCCACAAAAAGAACCGCTTGCGGTCCATGCCGAGCATGCCCGCGACCGGGTTGAGGAACGTACGGACGATCGGGATGAACCGGGCGAGGACCACCGCCTTGGCCGGGCCGAACTTCTGGAAGTAGTGCTCCGCCTTGTCGACGTACTCCTTCTTGAAGAGCTTGGAGTCGGGCCGGTCGAACATCCTGCGGCCGTAGGTCGCGCCGAGGTGGTGACCCAGCTGGGCGCCGGCGATGGCGCAGAACGGGGCCAGAACCAGCAGCAGCGGGAACGACAGCGGTTCGAGACCCGGGATGGCCGCGGCCGCCCCGGCGGTGCTGAAGACACCCGCCGCGACGAGCAGCGAGTCGCCCGGAAGGAAGAAGCCGAGCAGCAGCCCGGTCTCGGCGAAGATGATCCCGAGGACGCCCACCGTGGCGAAGGGGCCGAGCAGGCCGAGCCACCACTTGGGGTCGAGGAGATTGTGCAGAAGGTCCATCGGCGTGAAGCCTACCGGCGATGAGGACTCCAAGCCGAGACATTGCACAGGCAGAAGTGGGGGGCGGAACTACCCGACCGGGAAAGAACCCGGAATACTGGCCAACGGGCTACGTCATCAGAAGTCCCGCGCCAGCCGCTCACAGCCGTCTCCAGGGAGATGACCCGATGCCTATCGCGACTCCAGAGGTCTACGCCGAGATGCTCCACCGGGCCAAGGCGGGCCAGTTCGCCTACCCGGCGATCAATGTGACCTCGTCCCAGACCCTCAACGCTGCGCTCAGAGGTTTCGCCGAGGCGGAGAGCGACGGCATCGTCCAGGTGTCGACCGGCGGGGCCGAGTTCCTGTCCGGCACCACCGTCAAGGACATGGTGACCGGTGCGACGGCTCTGGCGGAGTACGCCCGCGTCGTCGCGGCCAAGTATCCCGTGACGATCGCGCTGCACACCGACCACTGTCCGAAGGACAAGCTGGACGGCTTCGTGCGCCCGCTGATCGACGTCTCTCTTGAGCGGGTGGCACGCGGCCAGGACCCGCTGTTCCAGTCGCACATGTGGGACGGCTCCGCCGTACCGCTGGAGGAGAACCTGGAGATCGCCCAGGAGCTCCTGGAGAAGTGCGCCCGCGCGAAGATCATCCTGGAGGTGGAGATCGGAGTGGTCGGCGGCGAGGAGGACGGCGTCGTCGGCGAGATGAACGAGAAGCTCTACACCACCGCCGAGGACGCCCTCGCGACCGCCGACGCCCTGGGCCTCGGGGAGCGGGGCGTCTACATGCTCGCGGCGACCTTCGGCAACGTGCACGGCGTCTACAAGCCGGGCCACGTCAAGCTCCGCCCGAGCGTGCTGAAGGAGATCCAGGAGGCCGTGGGCGCCAAGTACAGCAAGGAGAAGCCCTTCGATCTGGTCTTCCACGGCGGCTCCGGATCGTTGCCGGAGGAGATCCACGAGGCCATCGACTACGGCGTGGTCAAGATGAACATCGACACCGACACGCAGTACGCCTTCACCCGCCCGATCGCCGACCACATGTTCAGGAACTACGACGGCGTGCTCAAGGTGGACGGCGACGTCGGCAACAAGAAGGCCTACGACCCCCGCTCGTACGGCAAGGCCGCCGAGACCTCGATGTCGGCCCGGATCGTCGAGGCGTGCCGGCAGCTGAGGTCGGCCGGCACCAGGCTCTCCTAGGTCCGGGTCTTTCCGGATCCCGGTCATCGGCTCCCTGGCGACTCTCCGGGGGGCCGATCCCGGCCTGGCGGCGGCATGCGGGACGGCAGAAGGGGAGCGAACCGCCTACCGGGCGATCTCAGCAAGTACCCTCACTAGGCATGACGGAATCGCACGAGAACCTCCTCGCCGGCCCTCCGCCCACCCGGCTGCCCGACCTCCCCGAGGCCCGCGAGGCGCTGGAGTCCGGCGTCCAGGCATCCGATGTCGCCGCACGTTTCCCGGCCTATCCGGCCGCCTGGGCCGCGCTCGCGGACGAATACTTCGCGGGCGGACACGCCGTGACGTCGTACGCGTTCGCCCGTACCGGCTATCACCGCGGTCTCGACCAGCTACGCCGGGCAGGCTGGAAGGGCCATGGCCCGATTCCGTGGGGACACGGGCCCAACCGCGGTTTCCTGCGCTGCCTTCACGCGCTGGCCCGCGCCGCCCAGGCCATCGGCGAGAAGGACGAGGCCGAACGCTGCTTCCAGTTCCTGAAGGACTCCAGCGCCGAGGCCGCCGAGGAACTGATCGGCCGCTGAACCCCGGGATCTCTCCCCCTGAAGGGTGGGGGATCCCCCTTATCTCATTCGGTCGGGTATTCTCTCCACGCAAGAGCCCCTGTCGCGATTGCGTCAGGGGTTTTCGTTTTTGTGGTGGGAGATTAACAATGCCGGCTGTCGTTCTCGTGGGTGCCCAGTGGGGCGATGAGGGCAAGGGTAAGGCGACCGACCTGCTCGGCGACAAGGTCGACTACGTCGTCAGATACCAGGGCGGAAACAACGCGGGGCACACGGTTGTCATCGGCGACCAGAAGTACGCGCTGCACCTGCTGCCGACAGGCGTGCTCTCCCCGAACGTCGTCCCGGTGATCGGCAACGGCGTCGTCATCGACCCGGGTGTGCTGCTGAGCGAGATCGATGGCCTGGCGGCCCGCGGGGTCTCCTCCGAGCGCCTGCTGATCTCGGCCAACGCGCACCTGATCATGCCCCACCACAAGGCCCTCGACAAGGTCAGCGAGCGCTACCTCGGCAAGGCCAAGATCGGCACCACCGGCCGGGGCATCGGCCCCGCCTACGGCGACAAGATCTACCGGATGGGCGTGCGTGTCCAGGATCTGCTGGACCCGGGCATCCTGCGGAAGAAGATCGAGGTCGCCCTCAACGAGAAGAACCAGATCCTCACCAAGATCTACAACCGCCGGGCGATCGATGCCGACAAGGTGCTGGAGGAGTATCTCGGCTACGCCGAGCGTCTCACGCCGCACATCGCCGACACCTCGCTGATCCTGAACAAGGCCCTGGACGAGGACAAGGTCGTGCTGCTGGAGGGCGGCCAGGGCAACCTGCTCGACATCGACCACGGCACCTACCCGTTCGTCACCTCCTCCTCCCCGACGAGCGGTGGCGCCTGCTCCGGCTCCGGCATCCCGCCGACCCGCCTCACCCGCGTGATCGGCATCCTCAAGGCCTACACCACCCGTGTCGGCTCCGGTCCGTTCCCGACCGAGCTCACCGACGAGATGGGCGAATGGCTGCGCTCCACCGGCGGCGAGTACGGCGTGACCACCGGCCGTAACCGCCGCTGCGGCTGGTTCGACGCGGTGATCGCCCGTTACGCCAGCCGGATCAACGGTGTCACCGACTTCTTCCTCACCAAGCTCGACGTGCTGTCCGGCCTGGAGAAGATCCCGGTCTGCGTCGCCTACGAGGTGGACGGCGTGCGTTACGACGAGATCCCGATGACCCAGACCGACTTCCACCACGCCAAGCCGGTGTACGAGGAGTTCCCCGGCTGGCAGGAGGACATCTCCGGCGCCACGTCCTTCGAGGACCTGCCCGCCAACGCGCAGGCCTACGTGAAGGCCCTGGAGCAGATGAGCGGCGCCCGGATCTCCGCCGTCGGCGTCGGCCCCGGCCGTACCGAGACGCTCCAGATCCACCCGATGATCTAAATTTCCCCCATTATGGCTCGCGCCTGGCGCCTCCCCTGCGCGAGCCATAACAAGAGATCGGCACATGAGATCGGTAAGGTCCCCCTGTGCATGCCGAGATTCATGGTCACCGCGGAGCCCGCGGACTCCGCCCGGAGAACACTCTGCCCGGTTTCGCCCATGCCCTGGAGCTGGGCGTCGACGCGCTGGAGTTCGATGTCGCGCTGACGGCCGACCGCCGGCTGGTGCTCACCCACGACCTCACGGTGTCGGCGGTGACCAGCGTCGACACCCGGCCGGCCCGCCACGGCGATCCGCTCTTCCCCTACGTGGGCAGGCCGGTCGGCGAGCTCACCTTGGCGCAGCTGCGCACCCTCAACTGCGGAGTACGGCTGCCGCGCCATCCTGAAGACCGTTTTGTCCGGACCCAGCTGCCGTTGCCGCACACGCGGATGCCGACGCTCGGAGCGGTGCTGGGGTTGGTGGACGCTTACGGCGCCGACGGCGTGCGGATACACGTGGAGCTCAAGTCCGATCCGACGAGGCCGGAGCTCAGTGCCGATCCCCGCGAGTTCACCGAAATGGTGATCGCCGAGCTCGACCGGCACCACCGGCTCGGCGGGGCGGCGATCCTCAGTTTCGACTGGCGGATTCTCGACATCGCCCGCTCCCTGGCCCCCGCGACCCAGCGGTACGCCCTGATCGAGCGCGCCACCATGGACAGCGTTTGGCTGAACGGCCTGCGGCTTGAGGACTTCGACGGCGACATCCCCGCCGCCGCCGTGGCTGCCGGGGGCACCACCCTGTCTCCGGACCATGTACTGGTGGAGGAGGAGCTCGCGCGCCGCGCCCAGAAGGCCGAACTGCCGCTGGCCGTCTGGACCGTCAACGAACCCGAGCGGGCCGCCGAGCTGCTCGACCTCGGGGTGGCCGGGGTCATCACCGACTACCCCGACCGGATGCGCGCGCTCTGGACCGACCGGGGGATGCGCGTCCCCGCGCCCGTCACCTCCATGCGCCACGGGGACGTATAGAGGTCGTCTCCACGCGCCGCACGGGCGTGGAGGTCACATCCAGCCGTTGCGGCGGAAGCCCCGGTAGAGCAGGGAACAGACGACCACCATCACGATGAGCACCAGGGGATAGCCGAAGACGGAGTCGATCTCGGGCATGTGCGTGAAGTTCATGCCGTAGATGCCGGCGATCATCGTGGGGACGGCCATGATGGCGACCCACGAGGAGATCTTGCGCATGTCCTCGTTGGCGAGCGCGTTGGAGCGTGCCAGTGCCGCCTGGAGGATGGAGTTGCACAGCTCGTTGGACGACTCGACCTGCTCGCAGACGCGAGCCAGGTGGTCGACGACGTCACGGAAGTACTCGCGCATCTCCGCGGGGATCATCCGGCGCTGGGAGAGCGTCGACATGGGCGACTGGAGCGGGGTGACCGACCGCTTCATCTCGATCATCTCGCGCTTGAGGTTGTAGATCCGGCCGATGTCACGGGCGCTGACGTCGGCGAAGACCATCGCCTCGACGTCCTCCAGCTCGGTCTGCATCAGGTCGGCCACGGTGAGGTACTTGTCCACGACGTGGTCGGCGATCGCGTGCAGCACACCGGTCGGGCCGCGGCGGAGGAGCTTGGGCTGGTCCTCCAGGCGCTCACGCACCTCCGACAGCGGGCAGTGCCTGCCGTGCCGTACGGTCACCACGAAGTCGGGTCCGACGAACACCATTATCTCGCCGATGCCGATGACCTCACTGTTGGCGGTCAGCACGTCGTGGTCGATGTAGGCGACGGTCTTGAGAACCATGAACAGCGAGTCACCGTAGCGCTCGACCTTGGGCCGCTGGTGAGCCTTGACGGCGTCCTCGACGGCGAGCGGGTGCAGGGCGAAGACCTCAGCCAGCCACTCGACCTCGGGGGCGTCGGGTTCGTGCAGGCCGACCCAGACGAAGGCGTTGCCCTTCTCCTCCGCGGCCGCGTTGTGCGCGCGGACGAGCTCCAGGGCGTCCGGGATGCCCATGGCGTCGATCCTCTCGCCGTCGACGTAGGCGGCGTACTCGACGAGCGAGTCGCTCGGAGGGACGCAGCCGCCGTTCATCCGGTCACGGACGAGAACGGGGGCGGGGGCGTGGATGACCCGCGCGTGCTTGATGCGGGGAAACAGGAGCGAGGAGCGCATGGCAAGCCTTTCCCGCCCAACCTGGCAGCGTCCGCGCGCGACGCGATGTCACCTCGGTTCGAACGGGAATGCGCGCGGAGTCCGGTCGGGCACTGATCCGGAGTGGTGGGAGGGTGCGCACAGAGACCGTGCGCGGCACGTACTGCTGGGATCACCAGAGGACATCCCCAACCACCTCCAATCAGCAAGAGACAGGCATAGCCGATCAAACCTAGCACAGATCTGACAGGTCCCCCAGTTTACTCCCGACTCCGCTGGTGGATCCTCCAGAACCTGACGAAATTCACGCGTCCCTTACGGCCGTGCTCATCGCACTGATCGCGGGCGGCACGCGCGGAACCTCTGTCCACAACCTGTGGACGGACGGCGGGGCTGCGGCCGATAGGCTCTCATGGGTGCGCGTTCTTGTGATTGGGTCCGGCGGGCGTGAGCATGCCCTGTGCCGGTCGCTCGCAGCAGATCCCCAGGTCACCGAGGTTCACTGTGCTCCCGGCAACGCCGGCATCGCACAGGTCGCGACCCTGCATCCGGTGACCCCGACCGACCCCGCGGCGGTCAGCCGGCTGGCCACGGAACTGCGGGCCGATCTGGTCGTGGTCGGCCCCGAGGCACCGCTGGTCGCCGGAGTCGCCGACGCGGTCAGGGAGGCGGGCATCCCGTGCTTCGGCCCGTCCCGGGAGGCCGCCCGGATCGAGGGCTCCAAGGCCTTCGCCAAAGACGTCATGGTCGCGGCGGGCGTGCCCACCGCGCGGTCCCGCACGTGCGTCACGCCCGAGGAGGCCTCCGCGGCACTGGAGGAGTTCGGCACGCCGTACGTGGTCAAGGACGACGGCCTGGCGGCCGGTAAGGGCGTGGTGGTCACCGACGACCGGGACGAGGCCCTCAGGCACGCCGCGTCATGCGGACGGGTCGTCATCGAGGAGTTCCTCGACGGTCCCGAGGTGTCGCTGTTCGCGCTCTGCGACGGGTCCACGGCCGTGCCGCTCCAGCCCGCCCAGGACCACAAACGCGCCTACGACGGTGACAAGGGTCCCAACACCGGCGGTATGGGCGCCTACACGCCGCTGCCGTGGGCGCCGGAGGACCTCGCCGGCCGGGTGATGGCCGAGACCGTCATCCCGACCGTGACCGAGCTGGCCAGGCGCGGCATGCCGTACACCGGGGTGCTCTTCGTGGGGCTGGCCCTCACGGCCGAGGGCCCGAAGGTGATCGAGTTCAACGCGCGGTTCGGCGACCCGGAGACCCAGGTCGTGCTGGACCGGCTGGAGACGCCGCTCGCCGGTCTGCTGCTGGCCTGCGCGAACGGCACACTCGACGCGTTCGGGCCGCTGTCCTACCGCGACGGCGCCGCGGTGACCGTGGTGGTCGCGGCGGAGAACTACCCGGCCGACCCCGTCAGGGGCGACGTCGTCGAGGGGCTCTCCGACATCGACGGGGACGCCTACGTGCTGCACTCCGGGACCGCGTTCGACGGCGACCGGATCGTCGCCAGCGGCGGCCGGGTGCTCAGCGTGGTCGGCACCGGCCCCGACGTGGCCGCGGCACGCGCGGCCGCCTACGAGGCGGTCGGCCACATCCGGTTGCGTGGCTCGCACCACCGCACGGACATCGCAGGACGTGGCGCCTGAACGGTACGTCACAGTAAGCCGGGGGTAGCCTCTGCCTCTCCCCGGCCGCTCCGCCCCCCACGGAGGAACGATGGCGTTCGACCAGCAGTCGACATTCCCAGAACGGATCGGCGACACCGGTGTGCTGCGCTGGCCCGGCACCTGGCGGGTCTACGTGGCCACGCGCAGCGAGGAGATCCGGGCCGACGCCGAGCGCGCCCTGACCATGCGTGAGGGAGCGGGCCAGCTGGTGGCCATGGGCGAGGGCATCGGCACGCACCTGGCCCGCGCGGAGGCCTACGCGCACAGCAGGCACGGCCTGCGACGCTGGCTGACCGGCCAGGCCGTCGAGGGCGCCTGGTCCAACATCAACAGCGCGACCGTGATGCTGTACGGCGTGCTGCCGACGGCCGAGCTGTGCGGCCGGGCCACCGAGGTGGTGGCGATCGGCTGGGCCTACCTGCCCGGTGACGACCCCCGGCTGGTACAGCTGCAGGCCAGGCTCGCCGCCGGGGACCTGGGGGAGGACGACAGGCCACTGATGCAGTCGGTGCTGCGGGCCGCCTACACCGCGCAGGCGATGGAGACCGGACGGGTGCGCAGCTTCCGCAATCTGCTGCTCGGCGGCGTGGTCATGCTGAGCCTGATCGTGCTGAGCGTGGTGGCCATCGGCGCGATCTGGCCGGACGTCATCCCGATGTGCGGCGACCAGTCGGTGATCCACACCCAGGGTCTGATGCCCGCGCAGATCTGCCCGACCGGCACCCTGCGGCCCAGCCACGGCGACGTCCCCCTGGTCGCCCTGGTCGGGATGCTGGGCGCGGCGCTGGCCACGGCGGCCTCGATCTCCACCCGCTCGGAGCTGTCCACGCGCTACTCGCTGGCGGTGGTCCAGAACCTGCTCAAGGCCCCGGCCGGAGTGGCCACCTCCGTGCTGGGACTGCTGATCCTGAACTCCGGCTTCGTCCCCGGCTTCGCGGGGCTCGGCTCCCAGCCCGCCATCCTGGTCTGGGCCATGGCGTTCGGGTACGGCCAGCAGATCGTCACCCGCTTCGTCGACCAGCGGGCCGACAATCTCCTGTCGGCCGCCTCGCCACTCATCCCGGCGGGCAGAAGCACCAGAACCACGTGAGAACCCCGTCTCTACGCGCCAAGTCATCGAGCGCGATGCGGGACCATTGTGCGGAGGCTCACAGGCCTCAGAGTGATCAGTGACCTATGGGGTAATCGGCGCATGGAGTGGCCGGTTCAGGGACATCCAGCGACTAGTGTTGACCGATAACCCCTCCGGCTGCCGCCACTCGTTTTCTCGTTACCCCAATCCCCGATTCCCCTTCCCCAAGGAGCATGACGCATGGTCCGTTACCGCGTGCGCGGCGGCAACCCACTCCGTGGAACCGCCTTCATCCAGGGTGCCAAGAACGCCGTGCTGCCCATGATCGGTGCGGCGCTTCTGGCAGCCAAGGGCCGTACGGTGCTGCGCAATGTTCCGATCATCGAGGACGTACGCCGCGCGGTCGAACTGGCCGAGGCGATCGGCGCCAAGGTCGAGCTCCACGAGGCCGAGCGCACATTGGTGATCGACGCCTCCAGCTTGAAGAGCCCGGTGCTGCCCGCGGAGATCGCCCGCCGCTTCCGCGGCTCCGTGCTGTTCGTACCCGCACTGCTGCACCGCCTCGGCGAGGCGATCATCGAGGGCGTGGGCGGCTGCAACCTGGGCAGCCGCAACCTTGACTTCCACTACCTCGGCTACAAGCGCCTGGGCGCGATCGTGGACGAGGGCGACTCGGTCATCCACGTCAAGACGGCCGGCTTCACCGGCGCCACGCTGTACCTGGACACCCCCTCGCACACCGGCACCGAGAACCTGATCATGGCGGCGGCCATCGGGCGCGGTACCACCGTGATCGAGAACGCGGCGCTGGAGCCCGAGGTCCTCGACGTGATCGAGATGCTGACCCGGATGGGTGCGAAGATCAGCGGCGGAGGCACCGGGTTCATCACCGTGGAGGGCGTGGAGGAGCTCCAGGCCGTCGAGCACACCGTGATGCCCGACCGCCTCGACGCGGGCGTGTTCGCCATGGCGGCGGCCGTCACCGGCGGCGAGGTCAACCTGGTCGGCGCCGACCTGGACCACCTTGGCGTGGTCCGTTACAAGCTGGAGCAGATGGGGGTGGAGTTCGCCGACCACGGCGCGGTGCTCCACGTGCGCCGGGACCGTCCGCTGCGGCCGATCAACGTCATCACCGACACCTACCCCGGCTTCGCCACCGACCTGCAGTCACCGATCATGACGGTCGCCTGTCTCGCCGACGGCGCCAGCTACATCCACGAGCGCATCTTCGACGGCCGGTTCGCCCTGGCCTCCGAACTGAACAAGATGGGCGCCGACATCGAGGTCAAGGAGAACAGCGCCGTCGTCCGCGGCGCCACCCCGCTGACCGGTACCGAGGTGACCGCGCACGATCTCCGTTCCGGAATCGCCCTGGTTCTCGCCGGTCTCGCCGCCGAGGGGGAGACCGTCATCGAATCCGGTTATCTCATCGACCGCGGCCACTCATATCTGGCGGAGCGCATGCAGGCTCTGGGCGCAGATGTGCGGCGGGAGATTTCACGTTCATAATCATTGGGTTTCAGTCTCTCAAAACTGCTCTGACCTGTGTAAACACTTACAGTTAGGGGTTTAGCCGAGGGGTTCCCCCGGAATTGACGGCAAATCGGGCGTGACATTACGGCCCCCACAAGCGATCGTTCCAAAAGAGAGCCGAAAACAAACGGACGCAGGATGGGACGAACATTGGTCGAGCGGGCCGAAGAAACTCCACGGGTGTCACGCCCGGGGGCCATGACACCGGACCTCACTATCGGTGTGGTGGGCCCCCATGACCTCGTCGAGCGAGTGATGCTGATGGGACACGCGGCGGCACCCCTGCCCTGTCGCCTGGTGGCCGCCGCCTACCGGGACGAGCAGGAGGCCGCCGACAAGGTCATCCGGCTGGGGGCGGGCGTGGACGCCTGCCTCTTCGCCAGTCCGGTCCCCTACGACCTGGCGCGGCGCTCGGGGGTGCTGACCATGCCCGCGACCTACGTCCAGCTCGGCGGTGCCGCCTTGATCGCCGCGCTGGCCAAGGCGGCGCTGGACGAGCGGATCGACCCGCGCAAGGTCAGCGTCGACGTGCTGAGCCGGGCCGACGTCGAGGAGGCCTACACCGATCTGAGCCTGCCGGCCGCGGACGTGCACAGCCGCGACGAGCCAGGCGCCACCGGCACGATCGTGGCCTTCCACGAACGCCTGGTCCGCCAGGGCGCCACCAGCGGGGCACTGACCTGCCTGCCCGCCGTGGCCGAGCGCCTGCAGACGGCGGGGATCCCGGTGGTCAGGATCCGGCCGACCTCCGCAGCGGTCCGTACGGCCCTGCACACGGCCGCCCTGCTCGGCGCGCACCACCGGCTGGAGGAGTCACAGCTCACCGTCGTCCTGGTGGAGGTGCCGACGCTCCGCGAGCCGGTCCGCCGGTCCGCGCCGCGCTACTGGCGCGACGAGCTCCGGCTGTCCCTGCACCGGCTGCTGGTGCAGGAGGCGAATCGGATCAACGCCTCGGTGACCTCGATCGACGACCACAGCTACATGGTCACCGCGACCCGGGGTTCGGTGGCCATGGCCACCGAGGGCTTCCGGGTGCTGCCGTTCGCGGCGCGGGTGCGCGACGAGCTCGGCCTGGCGGTGGAGGTGGGGGTCGGCATGGGCCGCACCGCTCATGACGCCGAGTCTCACGCGCGGGCGGCCCTGGCGCGCACACAGGCGGGCAAGCAGGCGCAGGGCTTCGCGGTGGACCGTGAGGGCCGGGCGCTGGTCCCCGCGCCCCGGGTGCCTCCACAGGGCAGCGGATCGCTGAAGCCGAAGGGCGTGGAGGTGCTGGCCCGGCTGGCGGCCAAACTGGAGGACGGAGACACGGTGGTGGACGCGGAGGGCGCGGGCAAGATGCTCGGCGTCACCCCGCGCACGGCACGGCGACTGCTGCGCACGTTGGTCGACGAGGGACTCGCGTGGCCGCTTCCGCCGAACCGCACCCCGCAGCCGGGCCGCCCCCGCCAGCTCTACCGCCTGATCGTGGAGAAACTCGGCAGCCGCTGAGAGCCGTCAGGCCACTTCCCGTGATCCGGGAGCTCCGCCTCGCCCCGCGCGGCGGGAGCCTCGGGTCACGGTCGCGCGGGGGATGCGTCTCACGGTCCCCACCACGCGCACGGTCTGTCCGGCATAGGCGATAATGTCATGAGCTATGGATCGTGACACTACTGACGGCCGCACATCGCTGCTCGTCTGGGGAGCACTTGCGATCGTCTATGTGGTGTGGGGTTCCACCTACCTGGCGATCAGGATCGTCATCGAGACGATCCCGCCGTTGCTCAGCGGGGCCATGCGCTTCACCGCGGCCTCGCTGATCCTCGGCACCGTGGTGTTCCTGCTCCGGGGACGGCGGGCCTTCCGGATGAACTGGAAGGAGCTGGGCGGGGCCGCCCTGGTCGGACTGTTGCTGCTGAACGGCGGCAACGGCCTCGTGGCGGTGGCCGAGCAGCATATCTCCAGCGGGCTGGCGGCGCTGCTGGTGGCCTCGGTGCCGCTCTGGCTGGTGATCTTCAGGATCGTCGCCAGGGACAGGCCGGGGGTGCTCACGCTGGCCGGGGTGCTCATCGGGTTCGGCGGGGTGGCGGTGCTGTCACTGACCGGCGGGGGCGACGCGTCGGACAGCACCGGGATAGTGATCATCCTGCTGGCGTCGCTGTCGTGGTCGGTGGGCTCGTTCCTGTCCGGCCGGATCCCGATGCCCGCCGACCCCTTCGCCGCCAGCGCGATCGAGATGGCCGCGGGCGGGATCGGGCTGATGCTGACCGGCGTGCTCGTGGGTGAGCACCTCGACCTCGGCGCCGCCTCCGGGCGTTCCTGGGCGGCCCTGGCCTACCTGGTCGTGATGGGCTCGCTCGTCGGCTTCACCGCCTACGTGTGGCTGCTGGGCAACGCCCCGATCTCCCTGGTCTCCACCTACGCCTACGTCAACCCTGTGGTCGCGGTCCTCCTCGGCGCGCTCGTCCTGAGCGAGCCGGTCACGGCCTCGATGGTCACGGCCGGCCTGGTGATCGTTCTCGGTGTGGCCCTGGTGGTCTCCACCGAGCGGCGCAAGAAGGCGCGGGCCGTACCGGAACCGGCGGAGGAACCCGCGTCCGTATAGGACCCGGAACCGGCGGAGGAACCCGCGTCCGTATAGGACGCGGGACCACCCGCAGGGGAGAGCCTCAGGCGCTCCGGAAGGCCGCGGCGGCGGCGAGGAAGGTGTCGTTGGCCTCGGGACCGCCTACGGAGATCCTCGCGCCCTCGCCGGCGAAGGGACGCACGGCGATCCCCTCGGCCGCGCAGGCCCCGGCGAACTCCATGGTGCGCTCGCCCAGGCGGAGCCAGACGAAGTTGGCCTCGGTGATGGGCACCGTCCAACCCTGGGCGATCAGGGCCTCACGGACCCGGGTGCGCTCCTTGACCACGGTGTCCACCCGCTCCAGCAGCTCGTCCTCGGCCGCCAGGGAGGCGACGGCCGCGGCCTGGGCCAGGTGGTTGACCGCGAAGGGCACCGTCGTCTTGCGCACCGCGGTCGCCACCGGCTCGCCGGCGATCAGGTAGCCCACCCGGAGCCCGGCCAGGCCGTACGCCTTGGAGAACGTGCGCAGCACGGCCACGTTCGGCCGCTCGCGGTAGACGGTGAGCCCGTCGGAGACGTCGGCGTCCCTGACGTACTCCCGGTAGGCCTCGTCGAGGACGACGAGCACGTTCTCGGGGACCCGGTTCAGGAAGGCCTCCAGCTCGGCCGCGTGGACGACCGTGCCGGTGGGGTTGTTCGGGTTGCAGACGAAGATCATGCGTGTCTGCGGGGTGATCGCCTCGGCCATGGCGTCCAGGTGATGGGTCTCGGCCAGGAGCGGGACCTGGACCGAGGTCGCCCCCGCCAGGTCCGCCAGGAGCGGGTAGGCCTCGAACGACCGCCAGGCGTAGATCACCTCGGCGCCCGGCTCGCTCACCGTCTCGAAGAGCTGCTGGGCAACCGTCACCGAGCCCGCGCCGAGCGCGACGTGCTCGGGCGGCACGCCGAACCGCTCGGCGAGGGCGTTGGTCAGTCCGGTCGCCGCGGGGTCCGGGTACCGGTGGATCTCGGTGGCGGCTCTGGAGACCGCCTCGACCACCGAGGGCAACGGCTCGTAGGGGGATTCGTTCGAGGACAGCTTGTAGGACCGGCCGTCGGCTGAGACGACGGCCTTGCCCGCCTTGTAAGGGGGCAGTGTGTCCAGGATCGCGCGGAAACGAGGCATGGCCTTACTTTATGAGGAGCGGGCGGATGGGGCATCCTCCTGCAAGACTGGAGGTGAGAGGCGTGCCCGACCGGGAGGCCGGTATCCCCCACTTCTGGCGGATCGAGGACACCGAGGGCCACCCGACGGTCTACGTCTACGAGCTGGACCCGGCGACCAGTGCCTACGCGCTCACCGGGATCCACCACGACCGGCTGAAGCTCACCCTCCCCTTCGAGATCGACATCGACCTGGCGGAGATCGACGACCTCTGAACGCCGCCCGGCTATTCCTTGAGGGAGCGGAGCATCGGGGGGTGGAGCAGCACGGCGGGCCCCCGGCGGTAGAGCTTGGCGGGACGGCCGCCGTCGCGGGTGGTGGTGCGGCCGGTGGGCACCAGGAAACCTTCGGCCTTGGTGACCTTGCGGTGGAAGTTGCGCGGGTCCAGGAAGCGGCCCCAGACGATCTCGTAGACCCGGCGCAGGTCGGCGACGGTGAACTCCGGCGGGCAGAAGGCCGCCCCCAGCGGGGTGTACTCAAGCTTGCTGCGGGCGCGCTCGATCCCGTCGACCATGATGCGCCGGTGGTCGAAGGCCATGTCCCGCAGGGAGGCGACCGGCTCCCAGCTCATGTGAGCCTCGGTGGAGGCCGGCAGGTCGGGGGCAAGACCGAGGTAGGCGACGCTCAGCACGCGCTGGCGCGGGTCGCGGTCGGGATAGCCGTAGGTCTGGAGCTGCTCCAGATGAACCGGAGCGCCGGGCAGGCCGGCCCGCTCGGCGAGGACCCTGGCCGCTGCGGCGGGCAGGTCCTCGTCCAGCTGGATGAAGCCGCCTGACAGGGCCCAGCGTCCCTCATAGGGGGGTTTGTCGCGCCGCCAGACAAGCGCGCTCAGCGCCTGGCAGCGCACCGTGAGGACGACCAGATCCACGCTGACGGGAATGCGCGGAACCATGGCAGCACGTTACACCGGTCAGACCTTCACCCGGACGTGCAGAGCAGCGGCCGCCGTCCGCCCGTTGGGCGAGGTGACCTCAATTCTGATCCAGGTGCCGCCGGGCACCTGCCTCCAGTCGAACGGAATCCACGCCGTCCCCATCCCGACGGGCAGATCGGGCGGCGGTTCCGTCAGGTCCACCCCGGCCACCTCGACGACCCTCGGGGCGTCCTGGCCGTCCCAGGTGATCGTCACCTCCGAACCCAGCGGCATGTTGTATCCCCGGATCTCCACGCCGTCCTGGATGTCGCGCTCCCTGCGGACGGCGTCCACCGGGATCGGCCGGTCGTAGTCGCGGGCGATCTCCTCGGCCAGGGACGGTGAGCCGCACGTGAAGAAGTCGCTCCACATGTAGGAGACGACCTTGGAGACGTAGCGGCCGACCTGGGTCACGGCCGTGTCGAGCCGCTTTTTGTCGGTGCGCCCCCGGCTGCCCGTCCTGTCCTGGCAGAACTCCCCCTGGGACGGCTCGAACGCCTCCACGTTGGCCCAGAGCTGCACGTTGTAGCCCCGCTCGACCATCCGGTCCCGCGCCGCGGCCATCTCCCGGTAGTAGTCGCGGGTGGAGCCGTGGTAGGCGCTGCCGTTGGTCGCCGTCTTCCCGACCACCGAGCGGAGCCGTTCGTCCACCCGGTCGTCCCGCTCGTCCGGCCAGAACAGCCCCACCTTGCCGGTGCCCCGGCTGTCCTGCGGCGCGATGATCCCGACCCCGGTCTTGGCCAGAGCCTCGAATCCCGCGGCCACCTGCTTCGGGGTGGCGCTGATCGGCCACTGCTTGCGTGCGTCCAGGTAGGGGCTGACCAGGATCGGCTTACCCGGCATCTCCTGCTCGACGATCTGGTGCTGTGCGGCGTAGACCCTCAACGTCGGATGGTCCTTCAGCGCCTCCGCGGGGTCAATCGACCCCGTGTACCTCATCTCCCGCATCTGCAGCTCGAACGGCTGGTAGAAGCCGCCGAGCGAGTCCCGGCCCTGGAACCGGGCGCCGTAGTCCTGCAGGATGCGCCGGGTGATCGTGATGAGGGTGTTCGTCCCCTGCTTGGCCGCCCGGGTCTTCTGTCCCGGGTCGCGTGGGGCCAGGGGCAGCGCGGGAAAGACCCTCACCCCGAACCGGTCGCCGAGGTCGAGCAGCTCGGCGAGGCTGTCCTTCTCCGCGGCCGCGATCAGCATCACATGGTAGCCGCGGCCCTTGTTCCTGATGTTCGCGCAGGTCGGGTCGTCGGTGCCGTTGTCGGTCGTGACGAGCCGGTAGAAGACGGTCTTGCCAATCGTGATCTTCCGCTCGAACTCGGGGCAGTGGAAGAGATCGGGCCCGAACGCCTCGTCGGTCCGGTAGACGAACGTCCAGGTCACCCGGTTCCCTGGGTTGGCCGCCTGGAGATCCCGCTCGGCCGCCGCCATGCACGGGAGCCCGTCCTCGACACACGGCTCGTAGCGGGGGTCGACCGCCTTGCCCTCGTTGTCCAGGACCCGGCCCTCGCCGTCGAGGCGACGGGCCTGCAGGCCCCAGCCGATCCGGATCACGGTGTCGCCGCCCACCTTGTGGATGGCGGCGAGCTGTCGCCGCCAGGTGCAGTGGTCGACGGTGGGGATGAGCCAGTAGCCGGTCACCGCGTACGGCGAGGGCGTCTCGGTTCCGAACGTTCCACACGGGTCGGTGAAGGCGCTGGCCTCGGGGATCAACGCCGCGGAGGAGGCGGTGGAGGGCGACGGCGCGGTCGGTGACCGGTCACTCTCGGGAGCGTCTCCCTCCTTGGGTAGGACGAGCACGATCGCCGCCACCGCCGTGAGAATCGCCACGCCGAGGAGAGCAGTGAACCAGCGCACGTTCAGGACACTACCGTTCTTGTGATCAGGCGGACATAAGCGGCATCGCCATACAAGAAATCAGCTCTTGACCCCTGCCCAATCCTCAAGCTGGGACACGAAACGACGGGCCGAGTTCGGCCAGTGGTGGTTCGCACGGGCCGCCGCATACCCTCGGGCGCCCTGGGCATGCCGCTCCCGGACGTCGTCCCTCAGGAGGAGCACGGCCTGCGCCACGGCCTTGGGGTCCTCCCAGGGGACGACCATTCCGCTGTTGTAGCGCTCGATCAGCTCCACCGCGCGCGGCGACGGGGTGGTGATCACTGGAATCCCGTGGGCCATGTACTCCACGATCTTCGTGGGCATGGAGTGCCGGTAGTTGGGCTCGTCGCGCAGCAGCGAGAGACCGGCCAGCGCGCCGTCGAGCCGCTTGAGCGCCTCGTCGTTCGGCATGAAGTCGCGCCACTCCAGGATGCCCTCGGCCACCGCCGCGTTGAGCATGGGGCGCGACTGCGGGTCGGCGTAACCGATCAGCTCGACCGTCACCCGGTGCGGCTGGAGCAGCCGGCCCACCTCGATGGCATCGCGCACCCCGCGCGCCTCCGACAACCAGCCGAGGTAGACGACGCGGTCGTCTCCCGGCGGGGTCACGTCGTCAGGCACCCAGGTCTCGTTCGGGACCACCAGATGGGCCTGGTGAAACCGGCCGGCGTAGGCGGTCTCGGCGAGGAGCAGGTGCAGGTGACGCTCCGCCGTACCTTCGAGCATGCGGGCCAGGAACCGGACCGGCGGGCGCAGGAACGCGGGCAGCCAGGGCTTCAACGACAGCGTCGCCGGGGTGTCCTCGTGCACGTCCCAGACCACCGGTGGCCGCTTGCGCACGCCCACCACCGCGAGCAGCAGCTCGGGGTCGTGGACGACCACCAGATCAACCTGGTCTCGCATGCGTTTGAACACCTTGCGGGCGGCACGCACGGCCGACAGCCGCTTGCGCTCAGCCGCCCGGGGGAGGTCGACGCCGTTCACCCACGACCGGGCCATGACGCCCCGTGCCGTGTACGGCGCGGCATACGTGACCTCATGACCGGCATCCACGAGCGCGCGGATCTGCCGGTGCAGGATCCGGGCGTCCTCGGGGTGATGCACCACCGTCATGACGAGCACGTGCACTGAGCGCAGCCCTCCGTTGCTAGAGCCGCTCGACGCGTTCACCCTCGGCGAGCACGCCTCGGGTGTCGAGCACGAGCCTGCCGTGGTCCTCGACGATCGACAGATCGAAGGCGGCGTGCTGCTGCAGCAGCAGCGCCACATCCGCTTCGGCGACCGCCCTGGAGAGGTCTTCCTCACGCGGTACCGGAACCCCGTCCACGTGCCATTCCTTGACATACGGGTCGGCGAAGACCAGTTCCGCGCCGAGGTCCAGCAGCGCCCGCGCGACCGGCAGGGCCGGCGTCTCGCGCTCGTCGGCGATGTCGGGCTTGTAGGTGACGCCGAGCAGCAGCACCTTGGAGCCGTTGACGGCCTTCCTGTGCCGGTTCAGCAGTCGCTGGACACGGGCCACCACGTAGGACGGCATCCGCTCGTTGATCTCCTGCGCCAGTTCCACGAACCGGAACGGGTAGCCCAGCTTGCGCACCGTGTAGGACAGGTAGGACGGGTCGACGGGGATACAGTGCCCGCCGACGCCCGGTCCCGGCAGGAACTTCTGGAAGCCGAACGGCTTGGTGGCCGCGGCCTCGATGGACTCCCAGAGGTTGATCCCGAGCTCGTCACAGAAGATCGCCATCTCGTTGACGAGGGCGATGTTGACGTGCCGGTAGGTGTTCTCCAGGAGCTTGGCCATCTCGGCCTCGCGGGTGCCGCTGACCGGCACGACCTGCTCGACGAACTGGGAGTAGAACCCGACCGCCCGGTCCCGGCAGGCGGCCGTGTAGCCGCCGACAACCTTGGGGGTGTTGCGCAGGCCGTACTTGGAGTTGCCCGGGTCGATGCGCTCGGGCGAGAAGGCGAGGTGGAAGTCGGTGCCCGCGGCGAAGCCGTTGGCCTCCAGGATCGGACGGGCGACCTCGTCGGTGGTGCCGGGCCAGGTCGTGGACTCCAGAACCACGAGGGTGCCCGACGACAGGTTCCGGGCGACGGTGCCGGTGGCACCCTCCACCGCCGACAGGTCGGGGCGGTGGTCCTCGTCCAGCGGGGTCGGCACGCAGATGACGATGGTGCGGCTGTCCGCCAGCACGGACTCGTCCGTGGTGGCCCTGAATCCGCCTGCCAGCATGTGTTCGAGGTCGGCGTCGGTCAGATCGTCGATGTGGGACTGTCCCGCGTTGAGAGCGTCCACCTTGCCGGGGTCGACCTCGAAGCCGACGACCCGCAGTCCTGCCGCCGCGGCCTCCTTGGCCAGGGGCATGCCGACGTAGCCAAGACCGATCACGGCCAGGTCATAGGCGCTCACGCGGCCCCCTTCCTCGGCCGTGTTCGCGACGACGCTATGCCCGCTGGATGGCTGGCTACGCTCGCTCACGGGGTGACCTTGGAGAGCCGGAAACAACACTTCATGGTGGCAAAGGCTATCTCAACTCCACGCAAGCCACGCCTAATGCGTTTGAACGCACAAGAAACAGATGGTTTAACTCCCATGAACACGAGGCCATCAACCGGCAAGCGATCGGTAAATGTCACGGTAGGTCTCCGCGACGCGGCTCCACGTGCGCTTCGCGGCCACTTCGGCCCGTCCCGCCTCGCCCATCGCGGCCCGCCGCTCCGGATCGCCACGCAGCTCGGCGAGCGCCTTGGCCAGCGCCTCGGGATCGCCGGCGGGGACCAGGAGTCCGGCTCCCTCCGAACCCACGAGCTCCGACAGGGCGGGCAGGTCACTCAGCACGACCGGCTTGCCGAGAGCCATCGCCTCGACGGGTTTCAACGGCGTGACGAGCCGGCATACCCGCAGGTCCTCGCGGGGGCAGACGAAGATGTCGATGGCCGCCTGGGCCTGCAGCGCCTCGTCCGGGCCGACCCGGCCGGGCAGGATCGCGATGTCGCCGAGCCCCAGCTCCTCGACCTGCTCCAGCAGCGCCGGACGCTCAGCGCCGTCACCGACGAGGAGCAGCCTGACCGGGGCGCCCTGGTCCCGCAGGAGGGCCGCGGCACTGATCATGGTCGCGAAGCCCTCGTAGGCCACGATGCTCGACACCGAGCCCATGACGATCTCGCCGGGCTCGATGCCGTAGGCGGAGCGGAACGCCGCCCCGTCGTACTCGGCGGTCAGCAGTGAGTCGTCCACCGCGTTGGGCGCGAGAAAAATCTTCTCCCGCGGCACGCCACGCTCGACGATCTCGGTGGCCATGGTCTCCGCGAGGGTGACCACGGCGTCGGCGGAGCGCATGAGGAACGCCTCGCGCTCGCGCTGGAGCACGTGCCGCTGGCTGCCGACGCGCTTGGGGTCGCGGGACGCCCAGGTCTCCTCCAGGAAGCCCCGGACCTCGTAGACCATCGGTGTGCCGGTCCGCTCCCGCACCGCCAGCGCCACCGAGCCGTTGCGGTGGTCGGTCGCGGCGTGCAGAACCTGCGGCCGGAGCGTCCTGACCAGCTCGGTCACCTCGCCCGCGCCCCGGATCATCCGGCCCTGGCTCTCGAACGGCACCTCACCGCTCGGCAGCAGCCGGTGGTAGGGGATGCCGTCGATCTCCTCGTACGGCGTGGCGTCCGCGTGGCCCTGCATCATCGGCCAGCCCCAGGCCGTCACGATGTGCGGGTCCAGTCCGGCCGCCTTCTGCGCGGTGACGATGCGGTGCGTGCGTACGGTGTATCCGGCCTGCGTGTACGGCAGGGCGTTGGTGACGCAGTGCAGCACCCGGCCCTCGACCCGCTCGCCCACGATCACCTTGGACTTGGGCGGGATCGGGTTCGGCTGGATGGCGGCCAGCTCGCCGGCGTAGTAGGCGGCCCGGCGCTTGATGAAGGGGTATTTGGTATGCGCCTGGAGCACCGCGGCGGCCTCGGTCATCCGCCCGGCGTCGAAGTGCTCCTTGGCCTCGTTCCACGGCCCCCTGATCAGGCGCATGCCGATCCTGCGGACGGCGAGCCTGGCCTGGCGGGCGATGGGCCAGGCGATCCGTCCCACGACGGGACGCAGGCTCGGCGGGAGCGTCTCCGCGGCCGCCTGCGCCACGCGGACCGGGTCGGACTTGACCTTGGTCGCCACGACCCGGGAAACGATCACAGGGTGCTTGACGAACCCTCTGAGAAGCCCGCTCAGGCCGGCACGGGCCGACTTCGCGGAAACCTTGGGGGGGTCTGGCCTGCTGGCATCGGATACCACGCCGTGACCGTACCATAGGCAACGTTTGACACACTCCCGCATGAAAGGCGAGGTCAATGAGGGACTACGCCCCTCCGGGGACGACCCCGGACCCCGAGAATCCCCTCGTCCTGCACGTGCTGGGCGCTCGGCCCAACTTCGTGAAGGCCGCTCCGGTGGTGCGCGGTCTCGCCGGGCTGGGGGTGCGGCAGGGCATCGTTCACACCGGTCAGCACTACGACGCGCTGATGTCGGACGTGTTCTTCGCGGACCTCGGACTCCCGGAGCCGGTCGCCAATCTGGGGGTCGGGTCCGGCTCGCACGCGCGCCAGACGGCGGCCCTGCTGACCGGCCTCGAAGAGGTCGTGCTGGAGCACCGTCCCACGCTGGTCGTCGTCTACGGTGACGTGAACTCGACGCTGGCCGCGATCCTCGTCTGCGCCAAGCTCCACATCCCGACCGCGCACGTCGAGGCGGGCCTGCGCTCCTTCGACCGGGGAATGCCCGAGGAGGTCAACCGGATCGTCACCGACGCCCTGTCCGACATCCTCTTCGCCACCTCGCCGGACGCGCTCTCGCACCTGGCCAACGAGGGTGTGGACCCGGCGCGCGTCCACCTCGTCGGCAACCCGATGATCGACAGCCTGTTCTCGGCGCTGGACCACCTCGACCCGGCCCCGGTCCGTGCCCGGCTCGAGCTGCCCGAGCGGTACGGCGTGGCGACCCTGCACCGGCCCGCCAACGTGGACGACCCCGCCTCGGCGAAGGAGCTCGTCGACGCCGTTCTCCAGGTCGCCGAGCGCCTGCCGGTCGTGGTGCCGATCCACCCGCGTGGCCGCGAGCGTCTGGCGGCGGCGGGGCTCGTGACCGGCGGGAACCTCCTCATCGTCGATCCGCTGGGCTACGTGGACTTCCTCTCCCTGGTCCGGGGCGCCTCCCTGGTCGTCACCGACTCCGGTGGCGTGCAGGAGGAGACCACCATGCTCGGCGTCCCCTGCCTGACCGTCCGGCCCAACACCGAGCGGCCGATCACCATCACCCACGGCACCAACCGCCTGGTCACCCCGGCGCTGCTGCCCGCCGCCGCCGACAAGGCGCTGGCCGACGGCGCGGCGACCCCCTCGGGCGAGCTGCCCCCGCTCTGGGACGGTAAGGCCGGTCTCCGGATCGCCCGGGTGATCGACTCCTGGCTCAAGGGCGGCAACCTCTCCCCGGCCGCGCAAGCCGTACCGCCCAAATCCATGTAAAACGGTTATTTCATAACGACCGAAGTCGTACGCTGGCACGATCTCGGATACCCGGATACCCGGATAAAGGCGATTCCCATGAGTTCCCCCATGAGTGAGCAGACCCCCGAAGAGCCCACCTACCGGCGTCTCGGGCCGGTCAACTGGCTGCCCGAGGAGCGCAAGGTCGCCGAGCGCTTCGAGGAGCAGGTCCGGGATCTGGAGCGGCGGCTGGCCATCGCCGAGGCCCGCGCCGACTACGCCCAGTGGAAGCTGGAGTCCACCAAGGTCCAGCGGCCCTACCGGGTGGCCGAGGCCATCACGGGCGCCAAGGGGTCGGGGGTCGTGCGGCTGCCGGGCAAGCTGCGCATGGCGCTGCGGCCCCGTAAGGGACCCGCGGCGCCCCGGCCGGTGGCCGAGGTGGTCGAGGAGCTGAACAACCGGGGGCCCGTCGTGGACGTGCCGCAGGTGAAGTGGCCGGCCGGCCCGATCAACCGGCCGGACCTGAAGGTCGCGGTCATTCTGGACGACTTCTCCCGGATGGCGTTCAAGTACGAGTGGGACCAGATCGAGTTCGGGCTCCGCGACTGGCCGGAGATCTTCGCCGAGCGGCGGCCCGAGCTGCTGTTCGTCGAGTCGGCCTGGCACGGCAACCAGGGCCGCTGGCGCTACCAGATGACCGGGTCCAACGCTCCCAAGCCGGAGCTGCGCGCCCTGATCGACTGGTGCCGCGAGGAGCGGATCCCCACGGTCTTCTGGAACAAGGAGGACCCGCCGAACTTCGACTTCTTCATCGACACGGCCAAGCTGTTCGACTACGTCTTCACCTGCGACGGCGACACGGTGCCCCGCTACCGCGAGGTGCTCGGGCATGATCGGGTCGATGTCCTGCAGTTCGCGGCCCAGCCCCGGGTGCACAACCCGATCCAGGAGAGGCGCGGACGCCTGCACGACGTCGTCTTCGCGGGCATGTACTTCCGGGACAAGCACCCCGAGCGCCGCGAGCAGATGGAGACCGTCATCGCTCCCATCCGTGAGCTCGGCCTGCACATCTTCGCCCGCAACGGCACCGTCGACGAGAAGTACGCCTGGCCCGAGGAGTACGTCCCGCACATCGTGGGCGAGCTCCCCTACGACCAGATGCTGGCCGCGTACAAGATGTACAAGGTCTTCCTGAACGTGAACTCGGTGCTCGACTCGCCGACCATGTGCGCCCGCCGGGTCTTCGAACTGTCGGCCTGCTCGACGTCGGTCGTCTCCGGCTGGTCCCGCGCCATCCAGGAGACCTTCGGCCCGCTGATCCCGATCGCCCGTGACGAGCTGGAGTCCTACAACCAGGTCCTGCACCTGATCAACAGCCCCGAGCTCCGTGCCCGCCAGGGCCACCTGGCCATGCGCGAGGTCTTCGACAAGCACCTGTTCACGCACCGCGTGGACCAGATCCTCCAGTTCCTCGGGCGGCCCGTCGCGCCGCGGGCCCGGTCCGTGTCCGTGGTGCTGCCCACCAACCGCGCCTCGCAGATCGAACACGCGATCTCCTCGGTGGCCAAGCAGATCCACCGGCCGCTCCAGCTCGTGATGGTCCTGCACGGCCTGGACATCGACCCGGTCGTCGTCGCCGACAAGGCCCGCATGGCGGGTATCTCCGACGTCGTGGTGCTGCCCGCCGACCCGTCGCTGTCCCTGGGCGCCTGCATGAACCTGGGCATCTCCGCCGCCGAGGGCGAGCTGATCGCCAAGATGGACGACGACAACCTCTACGGCGAGCACTACCTGTCCGACCTGGTCCGCGCCTTCGACTACTCCGACGCCGAGCTCGTCGGCAAGGGCGGGCACTACGCCTACTTCGAGGGCACCAACACCACGATGCTGCGCATGCCCGGCCTGGAGCACCGTTACAGCTGGCTGGTCCAGGGCGGCACCTTCCTCGGCAAGGCCGACATGTTCCGCCAGTACGGATTCGAGGACGTCACCCGGGGCGAGGACACCCGGCTGGTCAAGAGACTGAGGGAGGACCGCGTCAAGATCTACTCCGCCGACCGGTTCAACTTCGTCTACTGGCGCAGCGGCGACCCCTCGATGCACACCTGGCAGCCCGACGACCACAAACTCACCCGCGGGGCGCAGTTCTCCTTCGTGGGCCACCCCGAGGCACACGTGATGATCTGACCCTGCGCGGCCGTCCGCGCCGTGGGTGAGGCCGGGCGCCGCGGTGAGTGATGTTCGCCTGGCCTGCTGTGGGGAATGTCATGTAATACGAACTTTGGCCTGCCAAGGGTTGCCTGGTTCGCAGCGTCCGGTCCCGCACCGGTAAGGTCGATCGGCCGACCTGACGGCGCTTACGGCCGGTTGTCCACCACGGCAGCCGCGCTGCCGGTGGAACCGGCGGGCGAGATCGCCCCAAAGATGGAACACGCCACAGGGATGGAACACGCCACAGGGGTGGGACGTGGAGCCGGCGTGATTTCCGTGCGCGTCCGTCCCGGAACGAGGAGCCCGACATGACCCTGAACACGACAGACGACACGAGCAGCTTCGCCGACCTGGCGCTCCGTCCCGAGCTCCTGCACGCGCTCTCCCGCCTCGGCTACGAGGAGCCCACGCCGATCCAGCGCGAGGCGATCCCGCCGCTGCTGGAGGGACGCGACCTGCTGGGACAGGCGGCGACGGGGACGGGGAAGACGGCCGCGTTCGCGCTCCCGGTGCTCCAGCGGATGGCTCCGGACGGCGAGGGCGGGCAGCCGATGGCGCTGGTGCTCGTCCCCACGCGCGAGCTGGCCGTACAGGTCTCGGAGGCCTTCCACCACTACGGCCGCGACCTGGGCGCGCGCATCCTGCCGATCTACGGCGGGCAGCCGATCGGCCGGCAGCTGCGGGCGCTCCAGCAGGGGGTCGACGTCGTGGTCGCGACGCCCGGGCGCGCACTCGACCACATCGGGCGCGGGACGCTCCGCCTGGACGATCTCAAGATGGTCGTTCTGGACGAGGCCGACGAGATGCTCGACATGGGATTCGCCGAGGAGATCGAGGCGATTCTCCAGGAGACGCCCGAGGACCGGCAGACGGTGCTCTTCTCGGCGACGATGCCGCCGCGCATCAACGGGATAGCCCGCCGGCACCTGAGTGACCCGGTCCGGATCGAGATCGGGCGCGACACGACGGCCCCGGGTGAGGCTCCGCTCGTACGGCAGGTCGCCTACATCGTCCCGCGCGCGCACAAGCCCGCGGCGCTGGGGCGGGTGCTGGATGTGGAGGCGCCCACGGCCGCGATCGTCTTCTGCCGCACCCGCGACGAGGTCGACCACCTCACCGAGACCCTGAACGGGCGCGGCTACCGCGCCGAGGCGCTGCACGGCGGAATGGGCCAGGAGCAGCGCGACCGCGTGATGGGACGGCTGCGGGGCGGGACGGCGGAGCTGCTCGTCGCGACCGACGTGGCCGCGCGAGGGCTCGACGTCGAGCAACTCACCCACGTGGTCAACTACGACGTCCCCTCCGCCCCGGAGTCCTACGTGCACCGGATCGGCCGGGTCGGGCGGGCCGGCCGCGAGGGCGTGGCCATCACCCTGGCCGAGCCGCGGGAGCACCGGATGCTCAAGACCATCGAACGGGTGACCAAACGCCGGATCACGGTCGAGAAGGTGCCGACGATCGCCGACCTGCACGCCCGGCGGCTGGAGCTGACGCGCGCCGCGCTGCACGAAAGCCTTCTGGAGGACGACCTGGAGCGCTTCCGCGTCGTGGTCGAGACGCTCGCCGACGAGTTCGACATCATGGAGGTGGCGCTGGCGGCGGTGAAGCTGGCGCACGAGGCCGGCGGGGCCGCGGACGACGAGGAGGAGATCCCGGACGTCGCCCCGATGACCGTGCGGGAGGGACGCGGCCGCCGCGAGAGCGGCGGATTCCAGGAGAGGCGTGGCCGTGGCCCGGCGGGCGGGATGACGCGGCTGTTCATCGGCGCCGGGCGCAGTTCAGGGGTCCGGCCGCAGGACCTGGTCGGCGCGATAGCGGGCGAGTCGCGTCTCAGCGGGCGTGAGATCGGGGCGATCGAGATCTCCGACCGCTTCTCACTCGTGGAGGTCCCGGAGTCCGCGGCCGACGAGGTGATCGCGGTCCTCCGGGGAAGCACCATCAAGGGGAAGAAGGCGACGGTCCGCCGGGAACGCCACAGCGGGCGCTGAACCGTCGGGCGTCGCGCCCGCCGTGGCGTCCCACGTGCCGGAGGCAGGGGGACGGACGGTCCGGATTCCGGGCGGAGCCCGACGTCCGTCACTCCTTTCCGGTGGATAGCGTTCGGGCAAAGACTTGCCGGGAACGCCGCGTGGCAGCTATGGCCTTTCTTCCTGATCGTGAGGATCGCCCCATGAGCGATCCCCAGGACATCACCCCACGTAAGGCCCGGGAACTGGGCATGGACCGGCCCATCAGCCGCCGGGACTTCTTCGACGGGGTGGCCATGGTGGCGGGGGTCGCGGCGCTGGGCTCCCTGGCCGGATGTGCCGACGACGACGGGCTGCCCAACACCATCGGCACGGAGAAGCTGAGGGTCCCGCGTGAGACCGACTACCCTCCGAACCTCACGGGGCTGCGGGGCAACACCCCCCGGGCGCTCAGCGTTCCGCACGCCCTCCGCGACGACCGGTTCTGGGATCACGCGGGCACGCCCGAGCCCACCGGCGAGCACTACGACCTGGTCGTGGTCGGTGCGGGGATCAGCGGCGTCAGCGCGGCCCACAGGTGGCTGGAACGCGCCCCGGACGCGCGGATCCTGATCCTGGACAACCACGACGAGATCGGCGGGCACGCCCGGCGCAACGAGTTCCATCCGAAGGAGCGCAGGGGACTGCTGATCGGGTACGGCGGATCACAGTCGATCGAGGCCCCTTCGGTGTGGACTCCCGAGGGCAAGGATCTGCTCGACAAGATCGGGGTGAAGGTCAAGAAGTTCGAGAAGTACTTCGACCAGGCGCTCTACACGGACCTCGCGATGCACAACAGCGTCTTCTGCGACCGGGAGACCTTCTCCACGGAGAAGCTGGTCGTCTTCACCCCGGGCAAGCAGGCCCCGCAGTGGATCGCCGAGCTGCCCGTCGCCGAGCAGGCCAGGAAGGACCTGCTCATGCTCTACAGACAGCCGCCGGACTGGTTCCCCGGCCTGTCCGACTGGCAGAAGAAGGAGCGTCTGGCGGAACTGACTTACTCGGGTTTCCTCAAGGACGTCTGCAAGGTCCACCCGGACGTGCTGCGGTACGTCCAGACCATGCCGAACGACGACTGGGGCTACGGCTCCGATGCCCTGGGCGCGATCGACGCCTGGGGCAGCACCAACGAGTACAGCTACCCCGGATTCCAGGGGTTGGGGCTCGACGGCTCCACACCGTCCATGTACAACTCGCCGACCATGATCAGGAGGTGGGGGGTAGCCGATCCGTACATCTACCACTTTCCCGAGGGCAACCAGGCGATCGTCCGGATGATGATCGGACGGATGATCTCGGGCTTCACCACGGCCGCCGACATGGAGGGCATCAGCACGGCGACGTTCGACTACGGCAGGCTCGACCTGCCCCGCAACCAGGTCCGCATCCGTCTGTCCAGTCCGGTGGTGTCGGCGGCCAACAACGGCGACCCCGCCACGGCCACCAGCGCCACGGTGGGCTATTTCGACGGAGAGAAGGTCAGGACCGTCGAGGCCGCCAACGTGATCATGGCCTGCTGGAACATGGTGATCCCCTACCTGGTCGGCGAGCTTCCGGCCGAGCAGAAGGACGCGCTGCGCAAGGCGATCAAGGTGCCGCTGCTGTCCGCGATGGTCCAGCTCCGCGACTGGAAGGCCTGGCTGAAGACGGGTGTCCACCGCACCCGCTTCACCGGTGCCTACTGGTCCGTGGCCGAGCTCGACTACCCGGTGAGCATCGGGGACTACCTGCACCCGAAGGTCCCCGACCAGCCGATCAACGTGCACATGATCGCCACCCCCGCCGTGCCGGGCATGTCACCCACGGCCGGCTCGATCGCCGGGCGCTACGAGCTGCTCAAGACGCCCTACCGCTATCTGGAGTACAGCATCCGCGACCAGCTCACCCGGCTGCTCGGCCCGGGCGGTTTCGACCCGGGCCGCGACATCCAGGCGATCACGGTCAACCGGTGGGGGCACGGCTACGCGCCCGAGTACGCCACCCCGTGGAATCTCGACTTCTACCCCTGGGGTCCGTTCCCCGCGACCCTGGCCCGCCGACGGGCAGGCCGGATCGCGATCGCCAACTCCGACTCCGTACCGGCCGCCTACGCCGACGCGGCGATCACCGCCGCCTATCGCGCGGTCAGGGAGCTGCAGACGTGACCGGTCGGTCCTCGGCGCCCCGCTACGTCCCGGCGGGAAGGGCGACGGCCGAGGCGCTGGCGTCCCAGAGCGCGCGGGCCAGAGCGGGGTCGCTCATGCTCCTGGGGACGGCCTCGGGGGCGCTCTTGGCGAAGTAGCGGCCCGGGTGGGCGGCGCCGTCCGGCTGGGTGGCGAGATGGACCATGGTGCTCGCACCCTGCTCGGCGGTCTGTCCCATGCCGGGGATGTTCTTCACCATCCACATCATGAACGTCTTCGCGGCGAACTCCGTTCTGATCACACCCGGGTGGAAGCAGGTGGCGGTCACCTCCGTTCCGGCGAGCCGCCGGGCCAGCTCCACCGTGAACAGGGCGTTGGCCTGCTTGGAGTCGCCGTACTGCAGCCAGCCGTTCCACCGCCGCCGCTCCCGGTTCAGGTCGGCCGGGTCCAGGCGTCCGGTCTTGCCGGCCCGGGACGAGGTGGTGATCACCCGGCTGGTCACCCGGTCCAGCAGCAGATCCGTCAGAAGAAAAGGCGCGAGGTGATTCACCTGGATCATCATCTCGTGGCCGTCGCGCGTGAGCGTCCGCTCGGTGGTCATGACGCCCGCGTTGTTGATCAGCACGTCGATCCGCGGATAGCGTGAGCGCAGCTCCGCGCCGAGCCTGCGCACGTCTTCCAGCGAGGTGTAGTCGCAGGTGAACGTATCCGGCACCGTTCCGGAGACGGCCTTGACCCGGTCGGCTGCCCCGGCCACCTTGGCGGGGTTGCGGCCGACCAGGACGACCTGCTGCCCGCGCCTGGCGAGCTCCACCGCGGCGGCCTCACCGATTCCGGCACTAGCCCCTGTAATCACGCTAATCATCAGATCCTCCACTGCGCAAAAACCTTATCGGTGCTAGTCTCCTGTGCGATCTTCCGGAGGCATATTCATCCCCAAAGCAGCGTGAGCCTCCACACTCAGAAGTTGGGACGAGTGGGCATGGGCTCTGGAAACCGGTCGATTCGGTTTAAGATCTTTCTGCTGCTGCTCGTACCCCTGTTGTCACTGAGCGCGCTGTGGGGTTTCGTCCTCAACCTGACCGTCGGCGACGGAACGGCTCTGCTGCGGTCGAACACCCTTTACCAGACCGTCGGCGTCACCTCCACGGAACTGGGAATCCAGCTTCAGGCCGAGCGGACGCAGTCCTCGGTGGCGATCAGCTCCCGGATTCTGACCAGCGGGGTCGGCGAGCAGCGCGGCCGTACCGACCAGGCGGTCGAGAATTTCCGCACCGCCGCGCTCGCCGACGGCTCCCACGGTCCGGAGCTGAGCTCCTCGCTGGAGGCTCTGCTCCACCAGCTCGACCGGCTGCCGGCCATCCGCGCCGGTATCGACGGCGGCCAGAACGCCCGGCTGGAGGTGCTGTCCAACTACAACCAGATCCTGGACTCGGTCTTCCTGCTGTACGACCAGCTGGTCGCGGTCCCCGACCTGTCGATCTTCCAGCAGGCCACGGCCATGCAGTCGATGGGCAGCGCCCGCGAGATGATCGCCAGAGAGAACGCGCTGATCAGCGGGGCGCTGATCGACCACCGGATGTCCATGGAGGAGCGGATCGCCTTTGGCGAGTACGCCTCCACCCGGCGCTTCCTGCACGCGCGCGGCCTGTCCGCCCTCAATCCCGAGCTGGGCAAGCCGTACCAGGACATCTTCGACTCCGCGGCCTTCGAGAAGTTCACCACGCTGGAGAGGTCCATCGCGAGGACCGCCGGCGGCCGGCTGCCGGCCGAGGCAGCCAACTGGAAGACCACCACGGACGGGATCACGACCTGGCTTGACCAGCTCGGCGTCTCCTCCTCCCACACGTTGGCCGAGCGGTCCCAGTCGGTGGCCACCGGCATCATGGTGCGGATCGCCATCGCCGGCGGCATCGGCCTGATCGCGGTGATCGTGTCGATCATCATCTCGATCCGTTTCGGCCGCCGCCTGGCCGCCGAGCTGGCCGGGCTCCGCTCGGCGGCACTGGACCTGGCGGAGCGGCGGCTCCCACGCGTCATGGAACGGCTCCGGCGCGGCGAGGAGGTCGACGTGCACGCCGAGGCCCCGCCGATCAGCGCGAGCGGCTCGGTCGAGGTCCGCGACGTGGCCCACGCGTTCGGCTCGGTGCAGTGCACCGCCGTCGAGGCCGCTGTCAGCCAGGCCAACCTGCGCCGCGGCGTCAGCCAGGTCTTCGTGAACCTGGCCCGGCGCAAGCAGAGCCTGCTCCACCGCCAGCTCACCCTGCTGGACAGCATGCAGCGCCGGGCGAGCGACCCCGACAGCCTTGAGGATCTGTTCCGGCTGGACCACCTGACCACCCGTATGCGACGACACGCGGAGAGCCTGATCATCCTGTCCGGTGCCGCACCCGGCCGGACCTGGCGCCGGCCGGTGGCCGTGGTCGACGTGGTCAGGGCCGCGATCGCCGAGGTCGAGGACTACACCCGGGTCAACGTGCCGCCGATGGCCGACGTCTCGCTCGACGGAACCGCGGTCGCCGACATCGCCCATCTGATAGCCGAGCTCGTCGAGAACGCCACGATCTACTCACCCCCGCAGACCACGGTCACCGTGCGCGGTGACGTGGTGGCCAACGGATTCGCCGTCGAGGTGGAGGACCGGGGCCTGGGCCTGAGCGACATGGAGTACTCGGCGATCAACGAGCGGCTGGCCAGCCCGCCGGAGTTCGACCTGACCGACAGCGACCGGCTCGGCCTGTTCGTCGTGGGCCAGCTCGCCGCCCGGCACGGCATCCAGGTTCTGCTGCGTGGCTCACCGTTCGGCGGCACCACCGCCATCGTGCTCATTCCTGGCACGGTGCTCGCCGACCCCTCCTCGCCCCTCGCCCTCACCGCCGAGCGGCTCACCGAACGGCAGACGGAGCCCTTCCAGCCCACGGCGCCCGCCGCACTGGCCTCCGCCTCCGCCCGCTCCGACCAGGGTCTGCCGCGCCGGACGAGAACGGTTCCCCCGGCTGCGGGCTCCCCCGCGCCGCCTCTCGCCGCGCCGACCCTCGCCGTGGTGACCGACCTGCCTGACCGTGAGGCCGCCCGCGAGCCCGCTCAGGAGGCGGCCGGCGGACCGGCCCGCGAGGTCACCGGACCGGGGAGCCTGCCCCGCCGCGTACGGCAGGCGAACCTGGCCCCACAGCTCCGGCAAGAGCCCCCGGCGCCTGTCGAGCCGGAGCAGCCGCCGGACCCCCCCGAGCGTTCACCGGATGAGGTCCGCGCCCTCTTCTCCGCCTTCCAGGCGGGCGCAAGGCGCGGGCGCGAGGAGCAGGGAAATAACTTCGCACACCAGACGACAGGCGACAAGGGGGACTAATGACCGGAAAAGCAACTAATACCGGCGAGCTGAACTGGCTCCTCGACGACCTGACCACCAGGGTGGGCGCGGTACGCCAGGCGGTGATCCTGTCCACCGACGGGCTCGCCGTCGGCTTCTCCAAGGGGCTCAGCCGGGAGGATGCCGAGCACCTGTCCGCGGTCGCGGCCGGGTTCCAGAGCCTGGCACGCGGAGCCGGGCGTCATTTCGGCGGCGGCGAGGTACGCCAGACCATCGTGGAGATGGAATCGGCGTTCCTGTTCGTCACGGCCGCCGGCCAGGGAACCTGCCTGGCCGTGCTGAGCAGTTCCGACGCCGATGTCGGCCACATCGCCTACGAGATGGCGATGCTGGTCAAGCGGGTCGGCCAGCACATCTCCACCCTTCCACGCCAAGGACTCTCGTGAGTGAGGCAGGCGCGCGCAGAGGACACTGGTCGTCCGACCTCCCAGCCGAAGGCACAGGAGTCGGATGATGCAGTGGATGGACGAGGAGGCCGGACCGATCGTCCGGCCCTACGCGCTGATCGGAGGGCGCACCCGCTCCTCCGGTGACGAACTGGACCTGGTCGCGATGGTCACCGCGACCGGTGCCGTCGCGTCCGACGGATTCGTCCCCGGGCCGGAACAGGAGCGCATCCTCTCCCTCGTCACCACCGCGACATCGGTGGCCGACGTCGCCTCGGATCTCGACCTGCCGCTCGGCGTGGTCCGTGTCCTCCTCGGCGACCTGCAGGACCACCAGCTCATCTCGATCGGGCGCGCTTCGGCGAGCGAGCGCATTCTCAAGGAAGTGATCAATGGACTTCGGGCCCTCTGACGAACCTGTCGCGCTCAAGATTCTCATCGCGGGCGGCTTCGGGGTGGGCAAGACCACGCTCGTCGGCGCGATCAGCGAGATCCGTCCACTCCGCACCGAGGAGGTGCTCTCCGACCGCGGCATCGGCATCGACGACGTCGAGGGCGTGGAGGGCAAGACCACCACCACGGTCGCCATGGACTTCGGCCGTATCACGATCCGGGAGGGCCTGGTCGTCTACCTGTTCGGCACCCCCGGGCAGGAGCGGTTCTGGTTCATGTGGGACGAGCTGTCGTACGGCGCGCTGGGCGCGGTCGTGCTGGCCGACACCCGGCGGCTGACCGACTGCTTCCCCTCGATCGACTACTTCGAACAGCGCGGAACGCCGTTCATCGTGGCGGTCAACTGCTTCGACGGAGCCGAGCGCTACGAGGCCGAGGACGTGCGGGTGGCCCTCGACCTGGATCCGGACGTGCCCGTGCTGTTGTGTGACGTACGGCGGCGCGCGTCAGCCAAGATCGTGCTGGTGACGCTCGTGGAGCACTCCCTCAAGGTGCTGACGGCAAGCCAGCGCTGACCGGACCCTGCGGTCCGTGATCTTCACCACGGACCGCCGGCCTGTCACGACCTCTCCGGCGGCCTCCGGGATTCACAGTGCCCGGAGACCGCTGATCACTTCCTTCAGAAGGCTCTCCGCAGGCGAGACGGCGGCCGGAAGCGGTGATCTCACCAGGATCAGGCCCTGGTCCAGCAGATCTCCCAGTAGCACCTTGATCACCCCGATCGGCAGCCCGGCGTCCGAGGCGACCTCCACGATCGGCCGGGTCCGCCGCATCATGCCGAGCAACCGCCGGTGCTCCGAGCCCAGGTGTGACCTCACGGAGACCGCCGACCCCGTCGCCACCACCATCGACAGCAGGTCGAAGGCGCCGGAGGACGTGCTGGTCCGGCCGCCGGTCAGCGCGTAGGGACGGACGACCGGTCCCGCCTCCTCATCGATCCACTCGATGTCGTCGCTCATTGGTCGGCCATCCGTGGGCCGGTGGCGAGATGCCGTCCGACGCGGGTGACCAGACGGGCCATCTCGTAGGCGATCAGGCCCACATCGGCGGCACCCGTGGTCATGACCGTCAGGCAGCTTCCCTGGCCGGCCGAGGTGACGAAGAGGAACGCCGAGTCCATCTCCACCATCGTCTGGCGTACGGCTCCGCCGTCGAACTGCAGGCTGGTCCCCTTGGCCAGGCTCTGGAAGCCGGAAGCCACCGCTGACAGGTGATCGGCATCCTCCTTGCTCAGCCCTCGGGACGAGGCCACCATGAGCCCGTCGTTGGACAGGATCAGCGCGTGCGAGACATCTGCCACGCTCGTGACGAAATCATCCAGAAGCCAATAAAGCTCACCCGGCACGTGGTAAAACCCCTTCCCCTCTGATGGTCACGCTCGTTGTGGCCCCCGTCGGCTCCGCGGCTCCGGCCTGGCGGCCGCGCCCCGCCTCTGGGCCCCGGCTCACCGCTCCATACCGTCGCCCTCCCCGTTGTGCTCTCCGTCCGACCGGCCGCGTCGCCACCCCGTCTGCAGGGAACTCAGCAGCGCTCGTGCTTCCTCCGGTGACCGCTCCTCCTCCGGTTCGGCTGCCAGGGAGGGCGCCTGCCGCAACTGCGGCGAGATGTTCGCCTGGCGCACCCGGCGGGGCAGCCCGCCGTGGCCGCGCCGCTGCGACGTCTTCCACAGGTCCGCGGGGACGGGCACCAGGGGCTCCGCGGCTCTCCCGGGCTCCGCCGGTCCGGCGGGCTTGACGATCTCCCGCAGCACCGGCTCCTCCGGCTCGACCTGCTCCGGATCGCCCAGCAGGGACTCCGGCAGCAGGATAACCACGCCGGTCCCGCCGTACGGCGAGGGCCGCAGCGTCACGCCGACCCCGTACCGCGCGGCCAGCAGGCCGACCACCGCGAAACCCAGCCGGTCGGTCTCGGCCGGGTCGAGCTCCGGCGGGCTGGCCAGGCGCTCGTTGATCGCGGCACGCTTCTCGGGGGTCAGCCCGAGCCCCCTGTCCTCGATCTCGATCGTGAAACCGCGCCCCACGAGCTCCCCCCGGACCGACACCTCGCCCCCGGGCGGGGAGAAGATCGTGGCGTTCTCGATGATCTCGGCGAACAGGTGCATCATGTCGGCCACCGCGCCGCCGGCCAGGGTGGTGCCGGACATCGGGTAGATCCGCACCCGGGCGTAGTCCTCGACCTGGGCGGCCGCGCCGCGCAGCACGTCCTCCATCAGGACCGACGAGCGCCACTTGCGGCCCGCGGCGCCGCCGGAGAGGATCACCAGCCCCTCGGCGTGGCGGCGCATGCGGGTGGTGAGGTGGTCGAGCCGGAACAGGTTCTCCAGCGCCTCGGGGTCCTCGGCCTGCTTCTGCATCCCGTCGAGCAGCTTGAGCTGGCGCTGCAGCAGGGACTGGCTCCGCCGGGCGAGGTTGCGGAAGGACTGGGCGATGCCCTCACGGAGCCTGGCCTGCTCCACGGCGGAGTCCACCGCGCGGTGCTGGACACTGTCGAAGGCGGCGGCGACGTCGTGCACCTCGGCCGTGCTGCCCAGCGGCTGCAGCAGGGGCGCCTCGGCCGCCATGTCCACCCGCTCGCCCCTGCGCAGCTTCTCCATGACCCGCGGCAGCCGTACCTCCGCGAGTTCCGTGGCGGCCCGTCGCAGGCCGGCGAGTTCCCGGGTGAGCCCGCTGCCCACCCGGTAGGAGACCAGCAGCGACGCGATCACCGCGACGAGCCCGAGCACGCCGGCGATCCCGGCTCTGGCGAAGGTCTCCACGGCGGCCGGCGTCGCCCGGTCGTAGAGGGCGATGCCGGCCGCCGTCACGGATCTCTGGTAGGCGGCTTCCAGCTCATCGCTGGTGGCCCGCCATTCGGTGGGCGACACGGCGACGCCGGCCAGCAGGCGCTCCTCCAGGCCGGTGAACCTGGCGTACAGCCGCGAGTCGGTCAGCTCGTCGAAGGGCCGGCGCAGCGCCGGTTCCAGCTCCGGCAGCCCCTGGTCCATGAGGAAGAGCCGCTTGGCGGAGAGCTGCGTGAACAGGCGTAGCTCGCCGGCCGGCAGGGGGCGGCCGCGCGCCAGCGACCCGGCCGCGAGCGCCCGCTCACGGCCGAGGAAGTCCTTGGCGTAGGTAATCATGGCGAGACTGCGCGACTGCCGGTAGAGCGGCAGGTCGTGGCCGAGGCTTACGGTGGTGAAGAGCCGGTTCAGGGCGTCGGGCACCAGGGAGAAGGCGTTGGAGAGCGCGACCGGCCCGATCCGGCCGTTGTCGACCTTGGCTCGGACCGTGTCGAGCGCGTTCACCTGGTCCATCAACTCGTTGAAGCGGACCCGGGTCTCCGCGGTCATGGCCGACTGGGCCGCGTCGGAGGTGGCCGCCTTCCGGAAGCGTTCGCGGGCCTGGTCGGTGACGACGCGCTGCCCGGCGAGGGTGGCGTGGTCGGCGTCCGAGCGACCGGCCAGATACTCGGCCGACAGCAGGTGCTCCCGTTGGAGGGCGCTGCTCAGCGTGTCACCCGGTCCGCCGAAGGAGCCGTACAGCGTGGTGACGTCGAGCAGGCTCACCGAGGCGCCGACCGTGACGGTGGCTGCGAAGCCCCAGAGGGCGACCAGCGAGGTCAGGGGGATGGCCACCAATACCGAGATCTTGAACCGGATGGACTTGCTCGATGCCATGTCACCTCTACGGTCCGGTCTCGGAGCGCCGGCGGCGGAGGCCTCCGGACGATCTCTAGATCGCCGACGAGGATAGCACTGAATTGTAGTGGTATTCGTATCCTATTTGTGACCTGTCATGAAATAGTCATGGTGCGAGACAAGTCCGCTCAGAGCGGCGCCCTGGCCACCCCGGAGGGAGCGCCGCAGCGGTGGCCAGGGCGTAGGACGGACCGTCAGCTCCCGCCGTGGGTCCGGCCGTCGCGGACCTCGGCGTAGCGGGCTCTCACGGCCGGCGTGGCGTCGGCCTCGAAGCGCTCCGCCCCGGCCGTCTCCCAGGCGGGGGGCTCGTCGCCACCGCTGAGCAGCCAGGCGGCCTGCCTGGCCGCCCCGTCCGCGACGTACTCCCCCGGCTGAGAAACGACCACGGGCCGTCCGAAGACCGCCGGGGCGATCCGCCGTACGGCCTCCGACCGGGCACCGCCCCCGATGAGCAGCACCCGCTCCGGGTCCAGCCCGAGGGCGTCGAACGCGTCGGCCAGGTGGCAGAGCATGCCCTCCACCGCCGCCCTGGCCAGATGGGCGGGGGTCGAGGTGCCCAGGGTCAGGCCGTGCAGCGACCCGGTGGCGTCGGGCAGGTTCGGGGTCCGCTCTCCCTCCAGGTAGGGCACGCAGACCAGGCCGCCCGCGCCGGCCGGGGCCTCCAGGGCGAGCTGCCCGAGCCGGTCGAGGTCGACCCCGAGCAGCCGGGCGGCAGCGTCGAGCACCCGCGCCGCGTTGAGCGTGCACACCAGCGGCAGGAACCGCCCGGTGGCGTCCGCGAACCCGGCCACGGCGCCCGAGGGGTCGGCGCTCGGGCTCTCGGCGACCGCGAACGCCGTCCCCGACGTGCCGATCGACACGACCACGTCCCCCGGCAGCGCCCCGACGCCGAGGGCCGCGGCCATGTTGTCCCCCGTCCCGGGGGCGAGCCGGACCGGCGGCCGGCCGCCGCCGGGGACGCGCAGCTCACCCGCCGGATCGCGGGGCCCCAGCACGCGCGGCAGCTCGGGGACGGCGCCGAAGGCCGCCTTGAGGAGATCGGTCCGGTAGGAGCCGGTCGCGGGCGACCAGTATCCGGTCCCGGACGCGTCACCCCGGTCCGTGACGAACTCCCCGCCCAGCCGCCAGGTGAGCCAGTCGTGCGGCAGGCACACCCTCGCAGTACGGCGGGCGTTGCCGGGCTCGTGCTCGGCCAGCCAGCGGAGCTTGGTCACCGTGAACGACGCGACCGGCACGCTGCCGACCGCCTCGGCCCACCTCACCGGCCCGCCCAGCTCCTCCACCAGATCCCGGGCGGCCCCGGCCGAGCGGGTGTCGTTCCACAGCAGCGCGTCCCGCACGACGGCGCCGGAGGAGTCCAGGCAGACCATGCCGTGCTGCTGGGCGCCGACGCTCATGGCCGCGACACCGTCCAGGCCGCCCGCCCGCGTGATCGCCTCCTGGAGCGCCGACCACCAGGCGGCCGGATCGACCGCGGTCCCGTCCGGATGGGCGGCGCGCCCCTGCCGCACCAGGGCGCCCGTCTCGGCGTCCCTGATCACCACCTTGCAGCTCTGGGTCGACGAGTCGACCCCGGCCACGAGGGTCATCCGCGGACCCCGAGGAGGTGCTCCATCGCGAGCTGGTTCAGCCGGGAGAAGTGGAAGCCGCGCGCGGCGGCCCCGTCGAGGTCGAAGTCGTCACCGTGCAGGTCCGCCAGCGTCTCGTCAGGGGCCAGCGTGGGCTCGGACAGTTCGGCGACCCTGCTCTCGGCCAGCGCCTCGGCGACCTCGGGGTCGGCACGGAAGGCCTTCACCTTCTCCTTCAGGATCAGGTAGGTGCGCATGTTGGCCGCGGCCGAGACCCAGACGTCCTCGGCGTCCTCGGTGCGCAACGGCTTGTAGTCGAAGTGCCGGGGACCGTCGTAGCCGCCGCTCTCCAGCAGGTCCACCAGGAAGAACGCGTTCTTCACATCACCGTGGCCGAAGACCAGGTCCTGGTCGTACCTCGTGCCGTGCTGGCCGTTCAGGTCGATGTGGAAGAGCTTGCCGTGCCAGAGCGCCTGCGCGATGCCGTGCGCGAAGTTGAGCCCGGCCATCTCCTCGTGGCCGACCTCGGGGTTGAGACCGACCCGCTCGGAGTGCTCCAGCTCGCCGATGAACGCCAGCGCGTGGCCGACGGTCGGGAGCAGGATGTCACCGCGTGGCTCGTTCGGCTTGGGTTCGATGGCGAACCTGATGTCGTAGCCCTTGTCGATCACGTAGGAGGTGAGCAGGTCCATGCCCTCCTTGTAACGGCTGAGCGCGGCCCTGATGTCCTTGGCGGCGCCGGACTCGGCACCCTCCCGGCCGCCCCAGCAGACATAGGTGGTCGCACCGAGCTCGGCTGCCAGGTCGATGTTGCGTATCACCTTGCGCAGGGCGTAGCGGCGGACCTCGCGGTCGTTGCTGGTGAAGGCGCCGTCCTTGAAGACCGGATGGGTGAACAGGTTCGTGGTGGCCATCGGGACCTTCAGCCCGGTCTCCGCCAGGGCCTTCTTGAAACGCTCGACGGCCCTGTCCCGGTCCGGCTCGACGGCCAGCAGGTCGTCGTCATGGAAGGTGACGCCGTACGCGCCGAGCTCGGCGAGCCGGTGGACGCTCTCCACCGGGTCGAGCGGGGCCCGGCTCGCGTCTCCGAACTGGTCACGGGCGGGCCAGCCGACGGTCCACAGCCCGAAGGTGAAGCGGTCCTCGGGCCTGGGCGTGTAGTCGCTCATGCGCAGTCCTCCAATTTAATCCACTTTGTGGACTTAATATGGGACGAGATGGTGAGATCGTCAAGAGGTGGGTGTTTCATGACGCAGGCCGTACGCCACGACTCGATGCGCGCCCGCAACCTCGGCGTGGTCCTCGGTGAGGTCCGCCGGAGCGGGCCGATCACCCGTGCGGCGCTGGCCGAGATCACCGGACTGACCAAGACCACGGTGTCCAAGATGGTCGGCGACCTGCTCGACGCGGGCATGGTCACCGAGTCGGGCGCGCTGCGGGACGGCGAGCGGGGACGGCCGGGCACGGCGGTCAGCCTCAGCGGGGACCGGGTCGCGGCCCTCGGCCTGGAGATCAACGTCGACTACCTGTCCGCGTCCGTCGTGGATCTCACGCTCTCGGTGCGACTGCGTTGTACACAGGCTGTGGACAACAGGACGGCCTCACCTGTGGAAACCCTTGCTCACCTGCAAGAACTTGCCCACAGGGTTGTGGATGAAGCCCACTCGAAAGGCCTCACCATCGCCGGATCCACCCTCGCGGTCCCCGGCCCTGTGGACGACGGGCTCCTGCACGCCGCCCCGAACCTCGGCTGGCACGACGTCCGTGTGGACGACCTGCTGGACTTCCCCGTGACCGTGGAGAACGAGGCCAACCTCGCCGCACTGGGCGAACTCTGGTTCGGTTCCGGCACCGGCGACTTCCTCCACGTGTCCGGGGAGATCGGCATCGGCGCCGGCCTGGTGGTCGGCGGCACCCTGTTCCGCGGCGCCCGGGGCCTGGCCGGAGAGCTCGGCCACGTGATCGTCTCCCCCGACGGTCCCCCCTGCCGCTGCGGCGGCCGGGGCTGCCTGGAGCAGTACGCGGGCCAGGAGGCCCTCCTGCGGGCCGCCGGCCTCGGCGGGGTGCCCGAACTCGTGGAGCGTCTCCGGGCGGGTGAGCCCGGCGCGCTGCGCGCCTGCGAGCGCGCCGGGCGGGCACTCGGCGTCGCGCTCACCTCCGCGGTCCACCTGATGGACCCCGGGACGGTCGTGCTGGGCGGCATCTTCGCCCCGCTGTTCCCGTGGATCCACGGCCCCGCCCACGACACGATGACCGCCCGGCTGGCCGGGATGCGCCATGCCGTCCCCGAGCTCACGGTCTCCCGGCTCGGCGGCGACGCCGCGACCCTTGGTGCCGCCGGGCAGGTCATCCACCAGATCATCGCCGACCCCGGAGCCCACCTGACCGCAGCCCGTACGGCCCCCGCCCCGCGCTGACCTATCGGGCCCATGGTTACAGACCGGACGGGTCCCGGCCCACGCTGATCTCCTCGGCTATCCGCCGGAGCCCCTGCTCGTCCAGGCCAGGCACGTCGACCAGCCGTCGGCGGAGCACGGCGATCACCTGGGGCACGGCCGCTCCGGCATATCCCACCGCGATCTCGTGAACGGTCCTGAAGAGCACGCGGTTCGCCTCGTGCTCGGCGTCCGTCCGGAGCAGAGAAGCCTCAGTCATGCCCGCGTCTCCCTGTTGAGTCGGAACGATCGGTGGCAACGCTACGACGGGCGACCGACAGTTCGCGGGAGACCCGCTCAGGGTGCCGTTTCCCTCAGCACCGCCGTACAGATCCCGGCGAGCTGACGGACCTGCTCGGGGGTGAGCCGGTCGAAGAGGCTCTGCCGTACCGCCTCGACGTGACCGGGCGCGGCCGCGGCGAGCACCGCGAACCCCTCGTCGGTGAGGACCGCCCAGCTCACGCGCCTGTCGGCGGCACAGGGCTCGCGCCGCACCCAGCCCCGCTCCTCCAGCCGGGCCACCGCGTGGGAGAGCCGGCTCTGCGAGGAGTTGACCTCCGTCGCGAGCTCGCTCATCCGCAGCATGCGGTCCGGCGCCTCCGACAGTTTCACCAGCACCGCGTAGTAGGCGTGCGGCATGCCGGAATCCCGTTGCAGCTGCCGGTCCAGCTCCTCCTGGACGAGCTGCGAGGCCGCCAGGAACGCGCGCCAGGTGCACTGCTCGTCATCGTCCAGCCATCGCGTCACGACATCAGTTTACTTGAACTCTCAAGGAAGTGGAGGTAATGTACTTGAGAGTTCAAGTTTTATGGGAGGAACCATGCCGGTCCAACGGCTCAACCACGCGGTCCTGTTCGTGCGCGACGTCGAGCGCAGCGTCGCCTTCTACCAGGAGGCCCTCGGCTTCAGGGTCGTCATGGGCGCGCGGGGCGCCGCGTTCCTGCAGGCCTCCGGCTCCACCAACGACCACGACCTCGGCCTGTTCGAGCTCGGCGCCCAGGCCGGCCCCTCCGGCGCCGGACGCTCCACCGTCGGGCTCTACCACCTGGCCTGGGAGGTGGACACCCTGGAGGAGCTGGAGCGGATCGCACTCAAGCTCGGCGAGCTGAACGCGCTGGTCGGCGCCTCGGACCACTCCACCACCAAGGCCCTGTACGCCAAGGACCCCGACGGCCTGGAGTTCGAGGTGTCCTGGCTGGTCCCGGCCGACCTGCTCACCGAGGAGCTGCTGAGCGGGCGCAGCAGCATCAAGCCCCTCGACCTCGCCAGGGAGAAGGAGCGCTACGGCGCGCGGACCCGCGGCGGCCTCGGAGTCTCGATCCCCGTCTGACCGCCCCGCCCGGAACTCACGCCGTTCCGGGGCGTCTCCGCGAGACGGCCACGCCGGCCAGGCAGAGCAGGCCCCCGGCCAGGGTCAGCAAGCCGGGGATCTCGCCAAGGACGATCCAGGCCATCAGCACCACCAGGGCGGGGACGACGTAGGTCGTGGCACCCATCCTGCCCGCGGTGGTGCGGGCGAGGGCGTAGGCCCAGGTGGTGAAGGCCAGAGCCGTCGGAAAGACACCCAGGTAGAGCACGTTCAACGTCGCGGACAGCGGCGCGGTCCCGAGCTGCGACACCAGCTCGCCCGCGAACGGCAGGCAGGCCACCATCCCGACGAAGCAGCCGAAGGTGGTGACCTGCAACGCCGAGGCGTGCCTCAGCGCGGGCTTCTGGCAGACCACGCCACCGGCGTAGGTCACCGCCGCGAACAGGCAGAGCAGGACTCCGACGATCGACGCGTGGCCGCCGCCGGACATCGACACCCCCACCACGACGGCACCGGCGAACGAGACCGCCATCCCCGCCATCAGAAGGGGCGGGAACCCCTCCCTGAGCAGCCAGCCACCGAGGAGCGCGATCACGATCGGGCCGACGTTGACGACCATTGCTGCGGTCCCCGCGTCCACCTCCTGCTCGCCCCAGTTCAGGACGACCATGTAGAGGCCGAACCAGAGGATCCCCGACCCCAGGATGCCGGGCCAGGCGGCGCGCGGCGGCAGCCCCTCGCCCCGCACCAGCCAGATGGCACCGAGCACCACCGAGCCCGCCAGCAGTCGGCCCAGGGCCAGGGCGCCGGGAGAGAAGTCCTGCGCGGCGCTGCGGATGGCCACGAAGGCCGAGGCCCACAGCAGCACGGTGACGCCCGCCGCCACGAGCGCCCGGCGGTCTGCCCGAGTCTCCGCCGTCATGATTTGTTCCATATGCGGAACTTTAGGGCCCGGGTCACTCCCCGACGATCGCCCGGAGAGCGGCGACGTGGGCGCGGTAGGCGGCACGGCCGGCATCGGTGAGCTGGAGCCACACCCGCTGCCGGGTGTCGCGGGTGGCCTTGCGCTGCCTGACGTAACCGGCCTCGATCAGCACGCTCACGTGCTTGCTGAGCACGGAGGCGCTGACGTCGAGCCGCTCCTGGACGACGCCGAACTCCGCCTCGGTCACCGCGTCCAGCAGGGCGCAGACGCGCAGCCGGTTCGGCGCGTGGATCGTCGCGTCGAAGCCGTCGGCGGCCTCACGCGCGACCGTCATGCCTGCCTCCGGACACGCCGCCGGTGGTAGTGACCGAGGCCGAGAACGGCGCTCCCGCCCACCACGGCCGCCACGATCCATCCCCACTCCTGGCCGTAGCCCAGGTCGAGCACGGCGGCGGCACCGTAGATGAGCACGAGAGGCACCACCGCGGGCCACACCTCACGCCCCCTGGCCTGTCGCCAGAACCCGACCTTGTTGATGTACACGCGTACCGTCATCCCCATCCCCGCCGCCACGATCAGGGCCACCACCACCGTGGCGGTCGTCGGCAGCAGCTGGCACAGTGCGGTCCCGGCGACCAGGAGGGCCAGGATGGTTGTGTACCACCCCGGCATGGGGACGCTGTCGAGTGAGGATCGGGCCTGCTCCACCTCGCGGAGCGCGGCGCTCGCCTCTTCGGGGGTCGGACGGGGGGCGGGATCGCCGGATCCGGCGTGTGTTTCCATACCGGAAAGCGTGTCACTGACTTTCCAACACGTCAACTCATGATTTTCCGATACGGAAAGAGATGAGGGCGGTCCGGACCGGAGGAGAAGGTGTCGGTCCAGTTCGGGGCGGGAATCCTCCCCTTCGGACATCCGCCTCGCTCCGGAAGCGCTTCAGCGGAGAGGACACGCCACGACGTGATGAAAGTCCCAGAGGCCCGACCGGGAGGAGACAGCCGTGGAGCCGTTCCCGGGCGGTAGGTTGCCCCCGGACGACGTCGTCGTCGCGGCGCTGCGCGCCGGGGACGAAACGATGTTCGCGGCACTGCTGGACACCTGGTCACGGGGGATGCTCTGGCTGGCCCGCTCGCACGTGTCCACCAACGACTCGGCGGAAGAGATCGTGCAGGACACCTGGCTGGCGGTGATCCGGGGAATCGACGGCTTCGAGGGCCGCTCGTCGGTCAAGACCTGGGTCTACCGGATCCTGGTCAACACGGCCAAGAAGCGGGGGGTGCGCGAGAACCGCACGGTCCCGTGGAGCAGCGCTTTCGAGCAGGAGAGCCCGACGGTCGACCGTTCGCGTTTCCAGGGCGCGGGCGACCCCTTCCCCGGACACTGGAAGGAGTTCCCGTCCGCCTGGCCGACTCCGGAGGGCGAGGTGCTCGCCGCGGAGGTGCGCGGCCGGATCGGGGCGGCCCTGGCCGAGCTGCCGCCCAGGCAACGGGCGGTGATCACACTCCGCGATGTCGAGGGGTGCACGTCCGAGGAGGTCTGCGAGATCCTGGAGATCTCCGCGGCCAACCAGCGTGTCCTGCTGCATCGCGCCCGCGCGTCGGTGCGCGGGCGGCTGGAGGAGTATTTCGAGACGGCGAGGCGGTCGGCGTAGTGGAATCAGTGCAGCACCGAGAAGGTAAGGCGGTCAGCGTCGTGAAGCGGTTCAGCTGCGACGAGTTGGTGGAACTCGTCACCGCCTACCTGGAGGGCGGGCTCGACGAACCCACGGGCGGCCGGTTCGAGGAGCACCTCGGCGACTGCGAGGGCTGCAGGCGCTACCTCGGCCAGTTCCGCACCACCGTCGTCACCCTTGGCGAGCCGCAGCCCGGAGGGCTGCCCGGCGAAACACGCGAGCGGCTACTGTCCGCCTTCCGCGACCGGGGACGTTCCTGAGCCGAGGAAGGCCCCGCACAATCTTCTGAGCGTCCGATCCGGAATGACGCCGGTCCTGAGGCAGCCGAGGACCTCGACCGTCGCCCGGATCTGCTCCAGGCGGCCGGAGCACCCGGCGCATGCGGACAGATGGGCTTCGAGGCATCGCCGCCGACCGGCGGGGAGAGCCCCTTCGAGATAGTCCGTGACGAGCCCCACGGCCTCGCGGCAGTCGGCCGATCGCCCCCGGCGTGACCCGGCTCGCATCATCCCCACCCGTGTTCCATACGGCGTAGTGCCGTCTGCGGATCGATCCGTTACACCCGGCCGTCCGCTGTAACGCTGGCGCGACTCACGGGTCTATAGATCCGTACACATCGGACGGAAGGGGCACGATGACCGAGCTGGCCGCCGAGGACACCCTGGTCCGCGACGTCTCGGATGTGGAGGACTTCGCCCGAGGCTGCTTCCGCGGTTCCACCGGGGATCAGGTGGGAGTCGAGCTGGAGTTCCTGGTCTTCGACCGTACGGCCCTCACCCGCCAGGTCCCGGTGGCCAGGACCGCCGAGGCGCTGCCACCTCTGCCCGGCGGGAGCCGGGTGACCTTCGAGCCGGGCGGCCAGCTTGAGCTCTCCGGGCCGGCTGGTCCGCTGCCTGACGCGATCGCCCGCCTCGCCGCCGACGTGGACGCCACCCGCGCGGCCCTGTGGAAGGCGGGCCTGGTGCTGGCCGGGGTGGGCCTCGACCCGGTACGGCCGGCACGGCGGCAGCTGCGCCTGCCCCGCTACGAGGCGATGGCCGCGTTCCTCGGCGCGCCGTACGGGGCACTGATGATGTGCTCGACGGCGTCCGTCCAGATCAACCTGGACCTGGGCGAGAGACCCGCGGTGCGATGGGAACGCGCGCACCTGCTGGGGCCCGTCCTGCTGGCCGCCTTCGCCAACTCGCCGCTCAGCGAGAACCGGCCGTGCGGGTGGATGTCCGGCCGCCAGGCGGTTTGGGAGAACCTCGACCGCACCCGGACGGCTCCCCTCCCCGCGGCCGGCGACCCGGCCGCCGCCTGGGCGGAGTATCTACTCGACGCCCGGCTGATGCTCGTGCGCGAGAACGAGCAGCGGTTCCGTGTCGTCCGCGACGGCTCGACCTTCCGCGACTGGCTGGCCGCGCCCGCGCGCCCGCCGACCCTGGTGGACCTGGCCTACCACGCCACGACGATCTTCCCTCCGGTACGGCCACGTGGCTGGCTGGAGATCCGTTACCTCGACGCCCAGCACCCGGCTGACTGGCCGGTGTGCGTGGCGGTGATCCACGCCCTCGTGATGGACGACCACGCGGCGGACGCGGCGATGGCCGCGGTCGAACCGTACGCGGCGACGTGGCCGCGGGCGGCACTCCACGGTCTAGCGGATCCCCGGCTGCGGAGGGCCGCCGAGACCTGTTTCCGGGCCGCCCTCGCGGCGATGCCCCGCCTGGGTGTCACCCCGGCCCTGACCCGCGAGGTGGCCGCGTTCGCCGACCGTTATGTGACACCCGGCCGCTCACCGGCCATGGACCTGCTGGATCTGGCGAAAGGGCCGGCGCGGCGCCTGTCGGCCTGGCTGACCGAGGAGGGGCGAACATGAACGACCTCAAGGAGCGGATCGCCGCCGAACTGGTCGCGGCGCGGAACCGGTCGCTGACCTACACCGACGCCGACGACGATCTGCTGGTCAGGCAGCACTCGCCGCTGATGTCACCGCTGGTGTGGGACCTGGCGCACGTGGGCAACTACGAGGAGCTCTGGGTGCTGCGGGAGGCCGGCGGGATCACCCCGCTCCGGCCCGAGATCGACGACCTGTACGACGCGTTCAAGCACCCCCGCAAGGACCGCCCGAGCCTGCCCATGCTGGGACCGGTCGAGACACGCCGCTACATCAAGGGCGTGCGTGGCCGGGTGCTGGACATCCTGGACACGATCGACCTGCACGGCCCCGACCCGCTCCAGCGGGACGGCTTCGTCTTCGGCCTGGTGATCCAGCACGAGCACCAGCACGACGAGACGATGCTCGCCACCCTGCAGCTGTCGGGGGAGCCCGGCCTGGTCAGCGACGGCGCCCTGCCGCCCGGCAGGGCCACCGGGGAGGAGGAGGTGTTCGTCCCCGAGGGCCCCTTCCTGATGGGCACCGACACCCAGCCGTGGGCCTACGACAACGAGCGCCCCGCCTACCGGGTCCACCTGCCCGGCTACTGGATCGACCGGTTCCCCGTCGGCAACGGCGCCTACATCGCCTTCATCGAGGACGGCGGCTACGACGACCCACGCTGGTGGATTCCGGAGGGCTGGCGGTGGCTGCAGGAGAACCACGTCACCGCCCCGCTGTTCTGGACCAGGGAGGGCCGCGCCTGGTGGCGTACCCGTTTCGGCCGGCCCGAGCCCGTGCCCATGGACGAGCCCGTCCAGCACGTGTGCTGGTACGAGGCCGACGCCTACGCCCGCTGGGCCGGCAGGCGGCTGCCCACCGAGGCCGAGTGGGAGAAGGCCTGCGGCTGGGACGCGGCGGCCGGACGGGCGCGGACGTACCCGTGGGGTGACGACGCTCCCGGACCCGGCCGGGCGAACCTCGGCCACCGGGCGGCCCGGCCCGCGCCGCTCGGCGCCTTCCCCGCCGGGGCGAGCCCCTGCGGCGCCGAGCAGATGATCGGGGACGTGTGGGAGTGGACCGACTCCCGGTTCCTGCCCTACCCCGGCTTCCGCAGCTTCCCCTACCGGGAGTACAGCGAGGTCTTCTTCGGCGGGGACTACCGGGTGCTCCGTGGCGGGTCCTGGGCGGCCGACCCGGCCGCGGTCCGCACGACGTTCAGGAACTGGGACCATCCGATCCGCCGGCAGATCTTCTCCGGTTTCCGCTGTGCCCGCTCCGCCTCCTCGGAGGAGGTGTAGATGTGCCGTCACGCGGCCTGGCTGGGTGCGCCCCGCAGCCTCACCTCGCTGATCCACGAGCCCGAGTACGGCCTGCTCCGGCAGTCCTACGCCCCGCGCCTGCAGCGCCACGGCGCGTTGAACGCCGACGGCTTCGGCGTCGGCTGGTACGACGCCAACGGCACGGAACCCGTCCGCTACCGTCGCGCCATCCCCATCTGGACGGACGCCAACCTGCCCGGCCTCGCGCGGATCGCCCGCTCGGGATGCCTGCTGGCCGCCATACGGTCGGCGACCGTTGGCATGCCGATCGAGGAGACGGCGACCGCGCCCTTCACCGACGGGCCGTGGCTGCTCAGCCACAACGGCCGCGTCGCGCGGGAGGCGGTGCGAGGTCTCGCCGACAGCGCGGAGAGTCCCTGCGACTCGGCATGGCTGGCCGCCGCGGTGTTCGCACGGCGGCGCGCGGGCCACCCGCTCGGCGACGCGCTGGCGGAGGTCGTCATCCACGCCGGAACGGAGGATCCCAAGGCCCGTCTGAACCTGCTCGCCTGCGACGGGACGTCGATCGCGGCGACCGTCTGGGGCGACACGCTCTTTCTCCATCTCGACGACGGCGTGCTCGTGGCGAGCGAGCCACTGGACGACCGGCCCGGCTGGCAGGCCGTACCGGAGCGGACCCTGGTTCTCGCCTCACCTGACGGGGTGCGCATCCAGCCCCTGTGACCCAGCGGAGCGAGGTCACAGGCAGACACAGCATCGTGATCACGGACCGGCGAGCCGCCAGGCGAGAGGGGCCGTGACCCATCGACTCAGGAGGACCCGTGTCCGTCAGCCAGTCAGCCGTACACCTGGTCAGCCATCTCGAACACGACTACCTGCGCCAGGCACTCGAACACGACGTCCGCACCGGTCTGACGTCTAAACCCAAGTGGCTCCCGCCCAAGTGGTTCTACGACGCGGCGGGCAGCGACCTGTTCTCCCAGATCACCCGGCTTCCGGAGTACTATCCGACCCGCCGCGAGCTGACCATCCTGCGCAGGGAGGCGCTGGACATCGCGGCACGCAGCGGCGCGGACACCCTGGTCGAGCTCGGCTCGGGAACCAGCGAGAAGACCGTCCTGCTGCTCGACGCCCTCTCCGTGACGGGGACACTGCGCACCTACACCCCGGTGGACGTCGATGCCGTCACCCTGGGTGACGCCGCACGGCGGCTCGCCGGCCGCTACCCCGGCCTGGCCGTGCGGGCGGTCTGCGCCGACTTCGAGCGCCATCTGGCGCTGCTGCCCCGCCGAGGGCGGCGGATGGTGGCCTTCCTCGGCGGCACGATCGGCAACCTCGATCCGGAGGCGCGCGAGGTGTTCCTGAAGGAGCTGCGCAACACCCTCCGTCCCGGCGACACCTTCCTGCTCGGGGCCGACCTGGTCAAGGACACCGGGCGACTGATCGCGGCCTACGACGACGCGGCCGGGGTGACCGCCGCCTTCAACCGGAACGTCCTGCACGTGATCAACCGGGAGCTGGAGGCCGACTTCGAACCTGACGCCTTCGAGCACGTCGCGCTGTACGACGAGCGGAACGACTGGATCGAGATGCGGCTGCGCGCGACCCGCGCCATGCGCGTGCGGATCGGCGGCCTCGACCTGGCCGTCTCCTTCACCTCCGGGGAGGAGATGCGCACCGAGATCAGCGCCAAGTTCCACCCCGAGGGCCTGCGGCGGGAGCTCACCGCGGCAGGGTTCACGGTGATCAGCCTCTCCACCGATCCCACCGGCGACTTCAGCCTCGTCCTGGCCGGCGTGTGATCGCCGGGCGCGGCGACGTCGACCGGATCACGGCAGGGGCGCGGGACGCGCTGGGCGAGGCCGGTTTCGCCACCGCGTGAAAACCACTCTGCCCGCGAGACGACCCTCTCGCGGACGGGGAGGACGTCACCGGTCGGCCCAGGCACGTCCTCGACCGGACAGGCGGGGGCGGCAGCAGTGCGTGCCAGGCCTCAGCCGACCTTCTTGCCCTCCGCGGTCACCGCGTACCACTCGGCACCGAAGCTTTCGATGTCGTTCCCCGTGGTGTCGCCGGCCTTCTTGTCCTTGACGTAGTAGTAGAGCGGGTGGTGGTTGTAGGTCACCTGCGTCTTGCCGTCCTCCCGCTTGATGGTGTCGAGCAGGTCCGCCTTGACGCCGTTGCCGGCCTCGGGCTTCCCTTCCGTGAGGTACGGCGGCCATACCATCGCGCAGGCGTCCGAACACGATGACTTGCCGTCCTTGTCCTTCTTGAAGAGGTAGAGCGTGCGGCCCTCCTCACCCACCAGGACTTTTCCGATCTTCGTGTCTCCCAGCTCGACCATGGCCCTGCCCGATGGCATACCGGACTCGGTGGGACTGCCCGATGGCGTACCGGACTCGGTGGGAGTCGCGTACGGGGTGAGCGACGCGTGGGCCTGGTCCGCGGCGACCAGGTCGGCCGCACCCCCCTCACTGGCACTACCGCATCCAGCCACGGACAGGCTGAGCGCGAGCACGCCAGCATGGAGCAACTTCCTCATCTCCGGCCTCCAGGAAGAGTGGGACCAACACTCCTGCCAAGGAGACACGCGACCGCGCCACTCCGCAGGCACGACACGGACCGCTTGAACATGCCTTTGCCCGACGGGGCAAGCAGCCCTGATCACCGCGACGGCGGCGTCCCCTCGATCTCGCTGGCGCTGTCCGCTCGGGCGGGTAGGAGCAGGGCGGTGACGACCACGGCCACGGACAGCACCGCGCCGATGATGAAAGCCAGCCGCATGCCGTCGAGGTTGGCGAGCGCCTCCGTGGCTCCCGCGGATCTCAGGGCATCGGCTCGCGCGCTCATCACGGTGATCACGAGCGCGGTGCCGATGGCCGCGGAGACCTGCTGCAACGTGCTCAGGATCGAGCTGGCGTGGGAGTAGAGCGGCGGTGGAACCGCTCCGAGCCCGAGGGTGAACACCGGGGTGAAGGTCGCGGCCAGACTCACCATCAGCAGCGCGTGCAGACCGAGGAGCTGCCAGAACGGCATGGTCATCGTGACCTGGGTGAAGCCGGTGAGCGCGAGCGTGATCCCGATCGCGCCAGGGATGACCAGAACCCGGCCGCCGAACCGGTCGAACAGGCGGCCGACGGTCGGACCGAGCAGCCCCATCGCGAGGCCGCCCGGCATCACGAGGAGTCCGGTCTGCAGGGCGCTGAGCTCGCGGACGTTCTGCAGGTACAGCGGCAGCAAGATCATCGAGCCAAGCATCGCCATGAAGGCCACCGACATCATGATCAGCGCGACCGTGTAGGTGCGGTAGCGCAGGGTACGCAGGTCCAGCAGCGGCACGCCGCACTTCTGCAACGACAGCTGGCGGACGACGAAGACGACGATGGCCACCAGGCCGGCCGCCACGATCGCGGCGGCGACGCGGACGTCACCACCCTCGAACCAGCTGAGCCCGTAGACCAGGCCGCCGAAGCCGGCGGCGGCGGTCACCACGCTCAACCAGTCGATGGTGCTGACCTGGGGCTCCCCGACGTTCTCGAGCTGCTTCAGGCCGCGCCATGTGATCACGGCGGCGATGGGGAGCACCACGGCGAACAGCAGCCGCCAGGACCCGAACTGGAGGATCACTCCCGAGACCGTCGGGCCCATGGCGGGCGCGACCGAGATGGCCAGGGAGACGTTGCCCATCACCCGGCCCCGGTCCTCCTCGGGCACCACCTGCATCAGCGTGGTCATCAGCAGCGGCATCATCACAGCCGTCCCGGACGCCTGGATGATGCGAGCGCCCAGCAGCACCTCGAACGACGGCGCGACGGCGGCCAACGCCGTGCCGAGCAGGAACAGGCCCATCGCGGTGCTGTACGCGCTGCGGGTGGACACCCGCTGCAGGAACCATCCGGTGATCGGGATGACAGCGGCCATGGTCAGCATGAAGGCGGTCGAGAGCCACTGTGCGGTCTGCTCGGTGATGTGCAGCGCGCCCATCAGCCGCGGGATCGCGTTGATCATGATCGTCTCGTTGAGGATGACCACGAATGTGGCGAGCACCAGCAGCCGGATCACGGCCGGGGTGCGACCGGAAACGGCGGTCGCGGGCTTGGCGGGTGAGTCGAGCTGTGGGCTGAGCACGGGACCTCGATCGGAGTTGTCGGACATGACGTGGTCATGGCTGGCATCCCAGCCCTGGGTCTCACAAGAAGTTGTGGTCATGCAAAGTCTGACCGGCACCACCGACAAAACTCATCGCCCGCCCCCAGCATTCCGGCAGGTGACGCGAAATGTCACCCGATTTTCACCGGCGGACGACGATCTCCAGATCGCGCGAAGGAGCAACCGAATCGCTCTATGATCTGGGCGAACACCTCGCACACCACACGCCCCGAGGGCTGGGTCACCACGGTAGCGAGCACCACGGACCGGGAAGGGTCATCGATCCCGAGTGACCAGCTTGCACCTGCGGTCGAACAACCTGATGATCCTCTGCGGTAAGGAACGGCTATCGATCAGCCAGGCCGACAGCCGCCTCATGGGTGCCGGCGTGTGCCCGATACTTCATAATGACCACGCTCGAAGGGTGATGGGAGCCAACCGGGAGCCCCCTGTTAGCAAGGGTGTTAGCAAGAAGCTCGAACGATCAAGAAACCAAGAAGGCCCCCGATGGCGTAATGCCTGCTCAGGGGCCTTCTTGCATGTGTGCGGCCGGAGGTACTCGAAACCCCAACCTTCTGATCCGTAGTCAGATGCTCTATCCATTGAGCTACGGCCGCTCGCTGCGTAAGTAATCATAGCGGGTCTCGAGCCGTGCCTCGAACCACTTAACGGATGCATCCCCGACAGACTCCTCGATGATCGGCACGACGGCGTGGCGCGACATCATCCGTCCGCCCGGGTTTCCTAACGTGCTGCAATGAGACGGCGTATGACGATCACCGTTGGCGTGGCCGTACTGGCACTGGCGGTGGCCACACCCGCGATGGCCGGCCCCCGGCACCCGGATTTCGGCCGCGCCACGCTGGCCGGGTTCGCCTCCCTGCCCGCCCGGACGTCCGTACCCGGCAGCGAGCCGTCGGGCGCCCGGCTTGGCACGGCCCCGGTCAACGGGGTGACCCCGCCGTTCGCCGCACAGCCGGTGCAAGGTTTCAGCGGCATCGTGCGCCGGGACGACGGCACCTTCGACGTGTTGTCTGACAACGGGTACGGCGCCAGGAAAAACAGTTCCGACTTTCTGCTGCGCGTGCACCGGATCAAGCCCGGCTTCCGGCAGGGCAGGATCGAGGTGCTGGGCGGCTTCGACCTGAGTGACCCTGACCGTCATGTGACCTGGCCGCTGACCCGGACCGACCGTAAGCTGACCGGCGCTGACTTCGACGTGGAGTCGATCGTGCGGATCTCCGACGGGACCTACTGGATCGGCGACGAGTTCGGCCCGTTCCTGCTGCACTTCTCGGCGTCCGGCAGGCTGCTGGAAGCTCCGATCTCGCTGCCTGGCGTGAAGGCACCGGAGAACCCGCTCCTGAACGGCGGCAAGCCGAATCTGGGCCGGAGCAAGGGCTTCGAGGGCATGGCCCGCTCGGTTGACGGCCGTACGCTGTACCCCCTGCTGGAGGGCACCGTGAAAGGCGACCCGGCGGGGAGCCTGCGGATGCACGAGTTCGACCTGCGCAAGAGGGCCTACACCGGCAAGCGATGGATCTACCGGCTGGAGAGCCCCGGCAACGGGGTCAGCGACATGACCGCGGTGGACCGGCACCGGTTCCTGGTCATCGAGCGGGACGATCTCGACGGTGACGCGGCGAAGACCAAGAAGATCTACCTCGTGGACACCCGCGGCGGCAAGGACCTGCGCAAAACCCTCGTCGCCGACCTGCTCGACCTGGCCAACCCGCGTGGGCTGGGCGGCTTCGGGAAGACCTTCCGCTTCCCGTTCCGGACGGTCGAGGACGTCGTGATCCTCGACGACCGGACCCTCGGCGTCCTGAACGACAACAACTTCCCGTTCTCCGCCTGCCGTACGCCGGGCAAGCCCGACGACAACGAGTTCATCACCGTACGGCTGTCACACCCGCTCCAGGCCGACGCGCACGTCTACACGTGACGGGCTGAATCTCCACCAAGCACCCTCATCGCATATTAATTCTATCTAATTCGATGATGCGCCTTGAAAGTGCAGCCCATCACGGAAAGCGAAGGGCGGGGCATTTTTACGCCGCCGCGACGCGCATTTAACTTTCGTTAACCGAATAAATGCACTGTCACGTCGGCCAACGGGTACCTTCCAACTATCACCGCCACAGCAGTCCACCCAAGTCCGATCCGTCGGAATGGCAAATGATATGGAATTCAATGCAATGACCTCTAACGGCAACCTGGGGGTTCCAGGCCCCCGGCCCGGCAAGCGGATTCGGGTCTGGGTCGTCGCGACGACATTAATCAGCGCATTTCTTGCAGTATCGGACCAGGTACCGGCCGGCGCCACCACCGGTAATTCCGAGGCCACCCAACAGCACCTGAGCTCCCTCAGCGGCGAGGTGGCTCTGCGTCAGTATTCCGTCAGTGCTTTCAGGAAGCCGGAGACCGGAAAACGAGACGGCCGCAAGAACGGCCACCCCAAGCAGTCCAAATGCCCGCGCGGTCCGCAGGGTCCGCGGGGACTCCCAGGCACCCCGGGACCGCAGGGCCTCCAGGGACCACTTGGCCCTCAGGGGCTGGGGTCGAGCATCGCCATGGCGTTCCAGGGCAGCCTCACGTTCATCGGAGCCGTCAGGAGTGACGGAGCGACATTCATCCGGGACCTGCGGACGGTGCCCCGCTGGGTCGACATCTCGTCACTGGCGAACTATCCCGGCGGAGTGGCCGCCGTGGCCCTGGCCGGCATGGGCAATGACATTCATGTCACGGTGCGGAGCGCGGGCGAGATCGCCTACACCCGATGCACCGTCCAGCCCACTCCGGGAACCCCCGGAAATCCGGCCTGGCCGGAAAACTGCACCCCCTTCGTCAACCTGACCCCGCCGAACTGAGACCTGCGGGCTCAACAGACGGTGTACGGAACCGTCGCCACCGGCGGCCCCGACGGGCGCCTGCCACTGCTCCGGTCCGACGAGCTCACCTGGGTGTATCGGGACAGGCCATCCCCGGCGGGTACGGACCTGCTCGCTCTCCCTGCCCGGCTATCCGGGTGTGGCCTACGTCGCCGGACAAACGCAAACGTGCCAGGCCGTGCGGAGGCACCTCATCCACGAGCGCGGCTGGCCACGCGGCACGGTTCTGGTCAAAGCGTTCTGGGCACCCGGGAAACGGGGCCTGGACTGACACGGCGTCGCCCGGCACCGGCGACACTCTCGCTTCGAACGTCGTGGCGTCGATCCGCGAGCCGATGGAGCGCATGGGCCAGTCCAGCACGCAAGCCGCGATGAGCTATCGGCATCCGAAGAGCAGAAAGGCCCTCTCCCGAAACTCTGGAGAGGGCCTCTGACCTGCGGAGGCTCGGGGATTTGAACCCCGGATGGGCTGTAGACCCAAACCGCATTAGCAGCTCGGGGCGCCATCGTTCAGGACGGTCCCACCTGGACCAACGCCCGTCGGCGATCCTTCTGGAACGGACTGGTACGGCGGTGAACTGCAACCCAAACTGCAACCCAAACTGCAACCCAAACTGCAACCCCGTACAGGGTCTTCACCCTGCCTTCGGTCGCCGCGTCCTCCGGCACTCACATGTGCGGATGTCACTCAGCCGGCTGGCGTTGCCTTTTCCCGATCTTCCGCACCAACCACACAACGAAGGCCACGAGTCCCAGCAGGACGGACAAGCCGATGAGTGGCGCGAAACGGCCACTCAGCACGTCCACCAGCCACGGCAAGTCGAACAGCACGGATATTCCGAAGATCACACCGAACCCGATCAACCCAAAGACCATCATGAAGGCGAACCCTGTAGCTGCTTCCCGCAGGCGGCCCGTCCGGCACCTTTCGTCGTTTAACCCGATTCTGTCTGGTAACAGGCGAGGGTGCATGACCGTCGGTAAGCGGGTTCGTGGTCAAAACCGAACGGGAGTAGCGACCCACGCGGAGTGAGCAGGGCGCCGGTGGCCGGCGAACCGCTGAAGTACAGCACGCGCTGTGTGACGGCTCGAACTCCTGACATCCTGCTTGCAAAACGGCCTGATCACCTGGGGAAACGTGCCTGACCTCGGCGGCAAGCCTGCGCCGAGTCCCCGTGACTCCCCCTTGATCACCCCCTTAATGGCACGCTAATGGCACGCGATCGCGCGCATATCCCGTAGTACACCGAGAGCCCTCCACGTACCATCGTGGGCATGCTGACCTGGGAAGGATGCACCGACGCGGACATCAGCGCCATCCTCTAGGCTCACGGCCTCAGCCAAATGCCCCATGTCTATGAGGAGTGGCTTCGGCAGTACGGCCGTGGCCCGGGACGCGACCCGATCTTTCATAGGCAAGGCGGCACCGCCTACATGCCCGGGGTCCTCGAAAATTCCGCTGAAGCAAGAGCCATCGTGGCCGGCATGCCTACCTCGTACGAACTGCCGCCTAACGCCCTGGTGGTGTCGACATGGCAGGGCTACATGTTCGAGTTCGTCGTGATCGACGAAGGTGACGCCCCTCCGCTTCTCGTCTACATCGAGGGCGAAGGTGACGCTCAACAGCAAGGGAGCCGGACGCTGTCGAATTGGCTGGCTGGCCTTCTCCGAACAGAGAACGGCCAAGGCTGTTCGTGATCACCAGGTTGGAAGATTTCGGCACGATCTTGCCCCACATGCTGCGTCGCAGGTCGGGCAATGCCTTGCTCTACTTGTGATGCTCCGCGACTTCCCGTGATTCACTGCTCTGACGGGCACGCAACGGGCACGCTTCCGACCGCCTACTGTTCTGGTTGGCCATATGGGTGTGCAGGTCAGCGGGGGGACTTGAACCGTTCGCCTACCTCGTTGACCAGGGAGAACGTTGGCTAGAGCTCGACTAGGTGTTCTCCCCCGTGAGGTTGGGTACGCGGGCTTCCCACGATGGCCTTTGGAGGTTCCATGTCACCCTCGGCCAGGCGTCCGTTACCAAGGCGGCAACTCAGCCCGAGCCGTACCCCTTGACGAGCCAGCGCCCGCCTTCGTTCTGGACCGTGAACGGGTGGGTCCACGGGTCGCCGTCACCGGTGAACTCGTGGGCGCACAGCTTGAAGCTGACCGGGACCCGGACACACTGTTCGCCCGGTTCGCAGTCGATGGCCTCGTAGGGTTCGCCGACTTCGAGGCCCGAAATGTCGATCCAGTTCTTGAAGGGGCCCTGTGAATGCTCGAACTCCATCGAGTGGTCCTCGCCGGGGACCATCAGGGCCAGCGCCGTCTCCGAATCCTTGGCGGTCATCGCCTCCAGCCACACCGCGACGACCTCCTGCGGGGTCGCGTTCGCGGGCGGCATGGCCACTTCGTGCCGGGACGGAACGCACACGCACCCGGCCATCAATGGCAGCGCTAGCAGATAGCACCAGACCCGGAAAGTCATGAATCGATATTGTAGATCGACTCAGGACACCAGTTCATCGTGAACGAGTTCTCCGTCGGCGTAGCCTCGATGCGCTTTAGGCTGGCCAGCCTAAAGCTGGGGTCGCAGTGGGTGGATGAAGGTCTCGTCTTCGCTCGCGGCTCTCACAAGCTCATGAACTATCAGACCGCAGGCGGTCCGCTCCCTCCTGAGCGGACGTCTCGTCTCTTCAAGGTGAGGATCGCCAAGCATGAACTGCCAGACGTAACTCCCATAAACGCCCTTGAACTGCAACAGGGATTGCAACTGGCTGGCTGGCTGGCCCCGGCTCAGCTGACCTCTTCCTTATCAGGACCACACCACCCGTGGTTAGGGGCGCGCAACCCGGTCCTGAGCAGTGCTGGATGGATGTGGACGTGAGCGGTTGTGTGGCTCTGCTGCAGTACTTGCTGCAGTCGCGATCGGTAGCTCTGGAAAGATCTCCGCATGCATCACGAAGCAATCGCCCGCTACCGCGACATGCTCGACCACTGGGTGCTGGACCCTGAGGCTCTGTGCTGGACCGTCACGTTCCCCTTGACAGGAACGCTGTCTCCGAAGGAAGTCGTCACCCGCATGGGCATGCGTCCTCGTGATCTGGGCACATCCACCGATGAGGACAACCCGATAGAGGAGGGCTACTTCCTCATCGAGCAGGCAGGTTCCGGCATCGTCACATACGACATGGGTGGGTACGGGCGATTCTCCCGCCAGATCCACGACGCTCTCACCCCGAATGCCCGCCATTGGTGCGTCCAATGGGACTCCTACAACCTCGGGCTCAGCTACTACCAAGGCGACGGAGGCGGTGGAGGCTGGGACATCGAATACTTCGAGGAGCACTCATCGGAAACGGTGACTGCGGCCCTCGGGCCACTGGTGAAGTACGCCGACCTCTTCCAGCGATACAACCTTGATGACGACGAGTACGGCGCCATCTACATCAGGGCGTTGTGTCTGGCGGTTGTCGAGTGGGAGAGCGGGATTAGCCTTGATCGTGAATGGCTATACCGTCCTCACCCTGTATTGGACCTTCCCGCCCGCTTCATGATGTGAGGGACGGGATGTGACTCTTCGGACCCGCGCTTTTCCATGCGCCACTCTCCCCCTGCCCCCGCTAGCTGCCTCCTCCGGGACTGCCAGGCGGGTTCTGTCAAGGATGGCATGGCGTGTCCCTGAGCCGGTGACCTTCCACCTTGGGCGGTTGTCCTGCCTGCACAGCCATCCTTGACAGGTTCCGTCTGCCCCGGACAATCGGGCGGCGGGTGCAGGGCTACGGCGAGAACTTGGCGGCGGTGTGCCGGTGGTCGGCGCGTTGGTCTGGTACGGCGTGGCGTGCCTGCGGCGATGCCCCGCGTGACGCTCGCGCTGTGACCGGCCCCCAGGCCGCAGCGCGGCGCGGGGACGTCGGCGCGGGGCGTACGGCGGCGCGGCGCGCCGCCGCTTGATCAAACCGCTGCTCGGCCGTCACCGGCTCGACAAGCTGACTCCCGAGCACCTCGACCAGGCGTATTCGACCATGCTTGAACGCGGACTATCGTCCAGCACGGTGCTCAAGATCCATCGCATCCTGTCCCGAGCGCTCAAGGTCGCAATCCGCCGGAACAAGATCACTAAGAACGTCGCGACGCTGATCGACGCGCCCGTGGCCAATGATCCCGACCTTGAGCCGCTGACCCGCAACGAGGCACGGAAGATCCTGGAAGCCGCCAAGTCCAGGAGGAACGCCGCGCGATGGTCGGTCGCTCTCTCCCTGGGTATCCGCCAAGGGGAGGCGCTCGGCCTGCGATGGTCCTTCGTCGACCTGGGGACCGGCGTGATCAAGGCGTGGTATCAGGTGCAGCGCAAGCCGTGGCAGCACGGTTGCGACGATCCTCACGAATGCGGAACGGAGTGGCATCGCTGGCCGTGCAAGAAGCGGTGTACCGAGCACAAGCACCGGCCGGACTGCCTGAAGGCCTGCAAGCGGCACGGTCACGTCTGCCCGAAGCGGATGTGTCCGAAGGGATGCACCGGCCACGCGGACCGTTGTCCCAAGCGCACGGGCGGCGGCATGATCTTTCGGCAGCGCAAGGGCCGAAGCAAGCTCACTCTTCAGTGCCCTCCCGAGCTGTTGCCTCTTCTGCGAGCTCATCGCGACGTACAGGCGGCCGAGAGGGAGAAGGCCGGAGAGCTGTGGGAGGACCATGATCTCGTCTTCGCCACCCAGCACGGCAAGCCGATGGAGCGCAGCGAGGACTACAAGGCATGGAAGGCGCTGCTCAAGCGGGCCGGTGTCCGTGACGCCCGACTCCACGACGCCCGGCACACCGCTGGCACGCTCCTTGTGGAGCAGGGTGTGCATATCCGTGTGGTTCAGGAGATCCTCGGCCACGCGCGGGTGACCACGACAGAGCGTTACACCCACGTGGCCGGCGCTCTGATGCAGGACGCGAGCACGCGCATGGGGGCCGCTCTCTGGGGCGACGGGTGACAACTGCAACCCAAACTGCAACCCCGGCAGTTTTCAGACAGCAGAAAGGCCCTCTCCCGAAACTCGGGAGAGGGCCTCTGACCTGCGGAGGCTCGGGGATTTGAACCCCGGATGGGCTGTAGACCCAAACCGCATTAGCAGCTCTGATCTTGCCCGTCCCGATCAGTTCAACCTGGACCAACACGACTTGGTGGTCCGTCTGGAACGGGAGTGAATGACGTTGGATTGCAACTAGAACTGCAACTGGGAACCGAAGGGAGGAGCCCTCTTGATCAGGATCCGACGAGGGCTACCTGCTCGGCGCAAGCGGCTCGGACGGCGGCGATCAGCTGCGGTTCAGTGCGCCCCCAGCCTGCTCCCCATTCGTCATCCAGACCGTATAGAGCGCCAAGTGGTGGTGTGAGCATCTCATCGGGATAATTCCAAGTGATCATGAGTCGTTCGATCATCGAGACCAGCCAACGTTCACCACCGTCGCCTGCGAGGCACAACCGCGCCATGTCGACATAAACAGTCTTCACGGCGTCGGACCTGGAAGGTATCGCGGTGTCCGTATCCGCGAGAGCCTCGACCAGCACATCGCGCACCTCGTGCGGATCGCGTCCGTCAAGCCCCGCGAGAATGCGCAACGTCTCACCATCCATGTTCTGGACGAGCCAATGAGCGGCCCACACGGGGACTCGATCGGTAGGCAAGATTTCCAGTTCATACCAGGCAGCGACCAACTGCGGAGACGGAATCAACTGTCCTGCATCGTACGGCCAGCCATACACAGAAAGCATCGTGTCACAGCCGCCTTGGTGAAGTGTCGTCCGTGAGTCCCCGTGAGTGACCGTGGTTCCCCGCCTGTTCTGGCACGGATCTGGCACGCGATCAAGGTCTTGGCCGCTTCTCTACCGTGATCACGCCAAGCGCGACCAAAAGCTTGCAGTACCTGGAGGCTAGGGACAGAGTGAACTGCATGATCGAGATCGACGGTCCTTTTTACCGTGTGAGCGAGTCCGGTTTCGAGATGCTGATCCCTCGATGGGAAGGGCATGAACCTGAGACTGCCGAGGAGGCCGATGCGACGATCACCTTCCTCGACGGCTCCCGGCGATATGCGACTTTCATGACCCTGGACGTAGTCAGACGGATCATGGATAAGGATGCGCGCACGGGTGAGTCTCTCGGCGGCCGGTACTTCTGGTGCTCAGACTTGATCATCGTTAGGGATGTCGGGCTCGAAAGCATGGTGGCGGCGATCCGCGAACTGATCTCCTCGGGAGGTATTGAAGGAGCCTGTGGTCTCCTCGACCCTCTTGATGAGGACGAGGAGGAGACCGATATCCAGAAAGAGCTGAGGTGAACTTCAGTACCGTTGGAGCGGGTGACGGGAATCGAACCCGCGCTGTCAGCTTGGGAAGTCATTCAACATCATGCGGTCTGAGCTGCGGAAACACTGACCTGGGCGTATGCCGGTCGAGTGACCGTGAGTCCCCGTGATTCCCCGCTGCTTGCCGACCGTACGGGCACGCAGCGGGCACGCCGGCGTCTCGACTGCCGCAGTAGAGCCCGAACTCTCACCTGCTACTTCCCCACCTGCGCCGATGACACCGAGTGGTGCTCTGACCAGGCAATACAGCTCTCAATGTCTCCCGTCTACTTCCGACGTTTACGGCCTCGGACGGAACTGGAATGGAACTGGGGAGGGCGAGACTAGGTATCCCGGAAGTCACCCAGTTGGACTCACCCACGAGTCGTCGGCCTGCCGCGTTCAGCCCGACGCTGCCGCCTCGCCGATGGCGATCGTGGTCCAGGTCTAGGTCCACAGGGTCGAAGGCCGACTTGGATCGCTACGATGCCGATCATGGAAAGACTGGATCCCCGCCGCACCGCATTGCTCCTTATCGACCTGATGACGCGCATCGTTGAGCAGCCCACGGCACCACATTCCGGACCTGCCGTGGTCGCCCGCTCCCTCGCTCTGGCCGACGCAGTGCGAAAGGCGGGCGGTCTCGTGGTCTCCGTGCGGGTCGAGCGGCCAGGCGTTGCGGAGCAGCCACCGGGCAGCGAGTTGGTGGACGGGGTATTCGGCGACCTGGAGATCGTGAAGCGCACCTGGGGTCCATTCCATAACACCGGACTGGAGGAGGCGCTGCGTAAGCACGCCATCGACACCCTGATCATCACCGGGATCGCCACGAACTTCGGCGTCGAGCAGACCGCGCGTTTCGCCGACGAGTTCGGCTTCAAGGTGATCCTGCCCGAGGACGCGGTCACGGCACTGGACGCGCGCGCCCATGAGTTCGCCTTCGACTACATCTTCCCGCGTATCGCTACCGTCTGCACGACGGCCGAGGTCGTGGCAGCGCTGGACTGAGATAACTCGCAGGCCTCACCGACGCCTGGCACGGCACTAGCGGGCACGGAAGATCGAAATAGCGCCGAAAAAGATCAAGGCCCGGGTTGGGAATGTGTCCCTGACCTGGGCCTTCGTACGTCGAGCGGGTGACGGGAATCGAACCCGCGCTGTCAGCTTGGGAAGTCTCTAACGCACCTGGTCGCTGAGCAGGAGAGACGCTGACCTGCGGGGGAGCGCTTCGAGTGCCCGTGATTCCCCGTGAGTCCCCCTTGATCACCCTCCTGACGGGCACGCAACGGGCACGGGGAACATCTGTACCTTCGTCGCCCCGGTGTTCGGTGGGCCGGGGTTGAGGTACGAAACCCCGGCCCGTCGATCGCCCCCAACCACGTACGGAGATTAACCACAGCAAGGCGATCGTCAGGGATCCGGGGACGAACGTAGGTTGTCAGTTCGGGAAGCGCATGGATCGCGGCTGCAGGTCCGGGGAGAACACGTAGGTCGCACCTGGTGTTCGTAGGCATCAACGCGAGCCGTAACAGTCGGGCTCCGATAAGATCACGGACCTATGGTGTGAAGCCGATGCTTCTTACTCTACGAATATGCGGCGATGGCTGAAGATCACACTGGCGGTCATAGTCATCATGGGCACCACGGCCTGCACGCCGCCCATAGCAGGATCAACCGGGGTCAGTGTCGATGCGGAAGGCCATCCGATCATCGTTTTGGCGTGGTGCGATGGCGCCACACCAGAGGATGTGATCGTTTCCCACGACGAACCGTACTCCGGTGTACTGGGGGCCGACACCCTGGGCGATCATCCGAATCTTCCGAGCATCACCGCATCCACTCACTCGGTCGAGGACGCGGAGTTCAGTGCGCCAGAGCTGGACGGACAGAGTGCATCGGTACGCCTTGACGCTCCGGCCGGCGGTTGGACAGCGGAACCGAAACCGCTTGTCCTAAAACCGGGGGTCACCTATAACGCATTCGGCGGCAAGGGGAGAGGCAACAGTAGGGTCAACACCTCCTGGGTCAGCTTCACGGCCGAGAGCGTGGCAAGACTCAAGCCGGGCCAAGTCCTTGTTCAGGGAGTGAAGGAGATTCCCCTGAAGACCCCAATCGACGGGGTCGACACAGAGTTCATCTCGATAGACACGGTGATCTCCCAGGAGAAGTTTGACCGCGAGGGACAAGACCCGACCAACTGCCAATGATGGGGCCAACGGTCCCAATGATCAGGAGGCGGCGGTGCGTCGCTCGGGTCGGTGAGTGCATCGGTTGCGGCGGGTGCGCAGTGCGGCTACGGCCCGGGTCGCCGCCGGCTGGGACCGGCGCCCACGCCGCACGCCCGGTCGGCGGGCGGTGGAGGGCCGGGTGCGGCGGCGCGGCGCGCCGCCGCTTGATAACCCATGAGAACAATTCGGCAGTGACTCAGATCGTGATCGGCTGGTGTGCCGTCGCTCAGGACTTCGTGAAGAGATCCAGCACGTCGCCGAAGCTGCTGGCGAGGCTGTCGAGCAGGGCCTTGCCCTTTTCGGCAGTTGCCAGAGAGGGGCGGCCGATGACTCCGCTGGTTGTGTATGCCTGCATGCCCTTGGTCAGCAGGTGGCGGCGGTCGTTAGCGGTCCAGTCGGCGGAGTGGTAGCCGGGGCGGATTACCTCGGGGCAGGCGTGGAGCAGGAGGGAGGTCTCCAGTTCTCCGGCGTGCATGTCCTCGTGCATGGAGCTGGTGAGCTGGGCGGCGGCTCGGGCTTCGTTCCAGTCTTCGCGGGAGGGGAACAGGGCCATGCTGCGGCCTTCGGCGTTGCCTTCCTGGACGACGTTGCTCAGCACGTAGTTACCGCCGTGTCCGTTGACGACGACCAGTGCCGCGGGGCCGGAGCGGGTGACGGAGTCGTAAACGTCGGTGACGATCGCGTGCAGGGTCCGCGCGGAGATGCTGACGGTTCCCGGCCAGGCGCTGTGCTCATGGGAGCAGGAGATCGTCACTGGCGGGAGCAGCAGGACGGGGTAAGCGCCGGCGATCTGGCGGGCTATCAGGGTCGCAACGATGGTGTCGGTGCTAAGGGGGAGGTAGTCGCCGTGCTGTTCGAAGCTGCCGACGGGCAGGATCGCGACCTGGGCGTTGCGCTGTCGTTCCTCGGTGGTGGTCGCGGTGGGCAGCAAGGGGGTCACCGGTCTCCTTGTGGCTGGGATGCTGGCAGGGAGAAGGACTCCGAGAGGATCTCGACCCTGGTGAGCAAGTCTGCCATGTACGGATCTGCCGACCATCGGGCCAGGTGAGCGCGTAGCGCTGTGAGCTGGCCGGCGACCCGGCTGGACCGAAGGGCCTGCATGCGAGACAGAGCGTCTTCGGTCACTGTGCAGGCTTGTTCGCGCTCGCCCGCTATGGCGTAGGCGGTGGCCATGCGGGTCAGGAACAGGACGTGGTCGCGCGCCTGGCTGGATTCGGGCCATTGGGATCTGCTGGCTTCGAATATCGGGATAGCCGCGGTGGCCTCGCCCAGCAGTACGCGGGTCGCGCCGGTCTCCATGGCGATGTAAGCGGGAGTGCAGTACGGGGCACGGTCGGTCTCGCTCTGGGTCATCCCTGCGGTGGCTTCGACGAGGGCCATCTCTGAATCACGAGCGGAGTCCGCGGCCTCTCCGATGTAGGCGTTCGCTGTCGCGCGGGTTCTCAAGATGACCGCTCTGAGCCGAGGCGTGAGGGCATCGGGATTGGCCAATGCTGCGTTCGCCATTCCAAGGCCGTGGCCGTAGTCGCCGGCCTCGGTGGCGATGATGCTTTTGCGCATGAGGATGTAGGAAATGACGCGTTGGTCGCCCAGTTCCATCGCGTAGTCCAGGGCCTTGTTGGTCCACGTGGTGGCGCGGGTGAAATCACCCAGGTCCTGGTGCAGCCATCCGCAGAATTCCAGTAGCTCGCTGGCGAAACTCAAGGCTTCGGCACGGTCGGCTCCCCGGGTCACCTGGCAGACCTGCCCGATCACGGGCACCTGGTCCTGAACGGCGTTGATCAACAGGAGCGGTCCCATGATGGCCTCGGCCTGGATGTGGCCGGTGAGAACGTGCCGGAGTCCGGAGATGACGGGGCGGCTGGACGCTCCGGTCAAACTGGCCAGGTACGGGGTCAACAGACCCGTACCTGGTGACGGCACCGCTTCATCAGATGGTGGTGTGCGCTGGGGATGCGGACTGATGGCGGGAAGTCGTCGCGGTGCCAAGCCGAGAGCCAGCCTGGCGGGATCGGGCATGTCCAGGCCGTCGGCTACGCGCTCGAACACCTCGAACGAGGTGACCTTGACCGTTCCCCTCATGATCTCGCTGATCTTGCCTTGGCTGAGATTCACGGCGGTGCCGATACGGGTTTGGCTGACCCCGGCGTACTGGCGGATTAGTTGAAATACCTGGCCGATATTGCGATTTCGGAGAGCCGTTAGCATTTCAGAGCGCTGCCACAGTTCCGGCAGGATAACGACTGGTTTAGTCGCATCTGCGGGCATACGTGGTATCTCCCCTTACTGCCTCGGCTTCCGAATATCCAACGCTTGTCGCTGGGAGTTATCCCGTCAAGGGATATCGACTATTCGGCGCAAGGATTCCGGCTCGGGATGGGTTGGGTAATCCCAGGTGACCACCCTTGACCCATGATTACCGAGGGCGAACCGACGAATGAGGGGTGCCAGGCCTGCCGTGGTAGTGGCTGGCGTTGGATCCGCAGGAGCCGCGCGGACGTTGAATGCCGCATCGACGGTCAGGTGGTCAAGCCGGTCCGGGTCGAGTGCTTCGACTGTGCGGGCGTCGGCGAGGTGGCGGCGTGATGGAGATACCCCAGCTGGCGGCCATCGGCCGAGCCGAGGTCATCACCCCTGTGGGTGCGGCGCAGCGGTTACGAGACGAGTTGGCCGCCCTTGAGATCGATTCTGACGTTCACGACGGATACGGGCTCGCTCTGGTTTCGGTCTGGTACGAGTTGGTCGTCTGGACCGATGGCCTCGTCTTCCGCTGGGGATCGGGCCAAAGGCCGTGGCGTGGTCGTCCCGGATGGCATGCCTTCGTTCCTGCCGATGACCCGGTGACGGCTGCTCGCCGCGTGGCCGGCTGCTACGCCGAGCTGCTGAAGAAACACCCTCGTCCGGAGCCGAACACCTGGGCTCCGCAGTGATCGGGCAAAGCGGGTGCCTGAGTCCGCATGCGGCGATGCCTCTGCGTGATCACATGCGGCTGGTCTGGCGTGCACCGTACAAGGGGGTGATGCGTCTGCGGGTGATCACCTGGACGTGCGATTGCCGCAGCACGCTGTATGAGCTGTGCCAGGCCGGGGGGCAGGCATTCATCCGTCGTACGCTCCGGCACAAAGGCGCCACGCAAGTTCATGAGACCTATCGCTGGTCGATCCGTGAGGCCAACGATGTATGGAGGGCGTTGCTCTCTGGCGAGGCCCGATAGGCGGGCGCGGCGGCATGGTTCACCCCCGTGCCCATGCCGCCGCGTCGCGGGGTGATGACTTCCTGTCGGACGAAGGTCTTCGCATCTTCAACATGCACTGATAGCCTGCTTGGCTAGGCAAGCATGTTGAATGTGAGGCTTTAATGTCGTTTGAGTACACGCCTCCCAAGTACGCGCAGTTGATCGCCGAGCTTGAACGGCGCATCGATTCCGGCGAGTACGCTGCGGGCTCGCTGCTGCCCAGCGAACACACGCTCATGGCGGAGTTCGGCATGGCGCGGCCCACGGTGGTCAAAGCGCTCAGCGTACTTCGCGATCAAGGCTGGATCGTCACCCAGCAGGGCAAGGGCCGTTTCGTGCGTGGTCGCCCGGCGATGCCCACAAGTCAACAGGCCCGGACGGGCCGCGAACTCCTCGACCGGACAGAGACCCAGACCGCGAGCAGGCTGCTCACGGCCGGGCCGGTGGAGGCCCCCAACCGCATCGCGGCCTATCTGGGCATCGAACCGAAATCCCCCGTCATCCTGCGCAAGATCCTGGTGGAACGCGACGGCGAGCCGACCGAGATCTCTGCGACCTGGGTTCCGGCCGGGGTCGGCGAAGGTACGGCCCTGGCCGAGGAGGCCGATCTCCGGCAGGGAATCCGACGCTATGTGGAGAGCGCGGCCGGCGTCTCTCTGGATCACATCATCGAGCACATCACGGCGCGCAACCCCACGGGCGAAGAGCGCAAGCTGCTGGACGTGAAGAGTTCGGCCGCGCTGTTGACCGTCTACGCCGTCGCTTGTGACGCGACCGGCAAGCCGTGGGTCGTGGTGGAGACCGTTCTCCCCGGCGATCGTCACGAGCTGGAAGACGCCTACCCGATCCGGTAATCCAACTTTCCTCACGAAGCCCGCTTGGTGCACTTGACTAACCAAGCGGGCTTCGTGCTTAATAGAGATGCAACTTGGTCAGTCAAGCAGACTGATCAGTCAAGACAGAGAGGAGTTGCATCATGGCCATCCAAGGCCCCATCCCCATCAGCTTCGATCAGGTCTTCCCGCACGGCTGCTACATCGTCGGCGAGGTCGAGCAGGTCAAGGACTTCGACGCCTCCACCAACGGCCGAACCGTCTACGCCAAGGACAAGACCACCGGCGAGCCGGTCTGGCAGGTCGCGGTCATGGACGCCGACCCGACCGTCAAGGCCGGACAGAAGACGGTGTCGGTCAAGATCCTGTCCGCGGTGCAGCCGGTTCCCCCGGCCTCGCTGCCGGGCCTGCCGTTCGTCCCGGTCGAGTTCGACGCCATGACCGTCACCCCCTACGTCGGCCAGAACACCGGCCGGCTGGCCTGGTCCATCCGGGCGCGGGCGATGCGCGCTCCCCGCACCGCCGCGGTCCCCCCTCCAACTCCGGCCAAGCACACCGCCGCTGCGGCCGGTAAGGAGGTGGCGGCATGAGCGCGCGCAAGCCCTACACCTACATCACGGCCGTGCTGCGCAACGGGGAGCTCCGCCTCGACGTCGCCTTCAACACCCCCGAAGTCGCGGTGCTGGCCGCGGTGACCGACAACCGGCGGCCGTTTTTGGACCTGGCCACCCCCGAGGCCCAGGTCTCCATCTCCACCACCGGCGCCGGACCGGTCACCGCACAAGACCTGACCTTCGCCCGCGACCTCGCAGACGCCGCCGCGCTCTACCTGGCCGACTGCGAACGCCTGCACGCCGAACAGGCCAACGGTCCCACCCTGCCGGGCCTGGACGAGATCCCGGGCTGACACGTAAGCGGGGCCGCTGGAACTGGCATTCCGGCGGCCCCTCGGTTCTCCCCCAACGCGAATCAAGGAAGGCCCCCAGTCTAATGTTCAAGAAACTGCCCGGAGACGAAGCGCACCATCTCGTCTCCACCACCCCCGACACCGCCGTGGTGTTCCGCCCGGCCGTGCTCCGCACCCCGGCGATCGTGACCCTCGTCATCTTCGTCTGGCGGCTGCTGGCCGGCCTGGTCCGGCTGGTCTGGCGCCACCCGATCGCCGCGGCCGTCGTCGCCGCTCCTACCGTGCTGGCCTGGCTGTACGGCTGGCAATGGGGCCTCGGTCTCGTCGCCCTGGTGCTCATCGGCCTCACCGGCTGGCGCGTCGCCGACCGGGCCTCGTTCCTGCGGCTGATGGGCCGGCGGCTGCTGGCCTGGTGGCGGCTGGTGTGGGTCTACCGTCGCCACTGGCAACCGGTAATGATCATTTCCGGATTAGGGCGGCACGTACGCGGCCGGGACTACTTACCCCGCCTCGTCGGCCTCCGCTGCACCTCGTGGGCCGACCTGGTCACGGTCAAGATGCTCACCGGACAGGCCGTCAAGGACTGGTCCGAGCGCACCGACCACCTCGCCCATGGGTTCGGGGCGCGCTCTTGCCGCGTCTCCATCGCCCGGGCAGGCCGGCTGCTGCTGGTCTTCCCCCGGCGTGACCCGCTGGCCGTCCCCTTATCCGCCCTGCCTGTCCCCGCGGTGGCGTCGGTCGGGCCGGTCGAGATCGGCAAACGGGAGGACGGCGCCCCGTGGCGGCTGAAGGTGCACGGCACTCACGTCCTGATCGCCGGGGCCACCGGGGCGGGCAAGGGGTCGGTCATCTGGTCCACGATCCGCGGCCTGCTGCCCGCCGTCCGCGCGGGCCTGGTTGACATCTGGGCGCTGGATCCCAAGCGGATGGAACTGTCCTTCGGCCGGGACCTGTTCGGCGACCGCTACGCCGCCACCCCGGTCGACTGCGCCGAGCTGCTGGAAGCCGCGGTGGCGGTAATGCAGGAACGGGCCGACCGGTTCGCCGGACTCCAGCGCTCCCACACGCCCACCGTCGATGACCCGTTCGTCCTGGTCGTGGTCGACGAGGTGGCGTTCCTGACCGCCTACCAGTCCGACAAGGGCCTCAAGCTCCGCATCTCCGCCGCGCTGGCCACCCTCACCACGCAGGGCCGGGCGGTCGGCGTCGGCGTCCTGGCCGCACTCCAGGACCCCCGAAAAGACGTGCTGAACATCCGCAACCTGTTCCCCGACAAGATCGCCCTACGGCTCGATGAGTCCGAACAGGTCGACATGGTCCTCGGCGACGGCGCACGCGACCGGGGCGCGCTGGCCGACCACATCTCCCCGATCCCCGCCCAGGGCGCGGGCATCGCCTACGTCCGACTGGAATGCTCACCCGAGCCGATCCGGGTCCGCGCGGCCTACGTCTCCGATGCCGACATCCGCGCGATGACTGCGGGGGTGGCGGCATGAGGGTCTGCTTCTACGGCACCGACGAAGAGATCACCCGGCTCTGTGAACGGCCCGTGCTCGCCCTGCTGGGGCCGCGCCGCTCTCAGCCCGTGCTCGCTTTCGAGCTGTTCAACGTCCGCGTCACCACCGACCCCTACGGCTCACTGTTCCGGCTGGCGGCTGACCTGACCGAAGTGGAGGACGCATGACCAACCCTGCCGACCGCGGCCTCTCCCGGGCCGAACGCCAGGCCATGCCGGTAGCGCTGGACGTGGCGGTGGAGATCGCCAAACACAACGGGGTGTGCATCCGGCCGGTCATCCTGCGACGGCTCGATACCCGTACCGGGCTCACCGAGGACGTCAACGTGCCGTGTGGGGCCACGATGGAGGCCAAGTGTCCGCCGTGCGCCAAGCGCAACCGCTACCTGCGCATGGCCCAGTGCCGGGAAGGCTGGCACCTGGACGCCGAACCGTCGACCACGCCGGATGAGCCGACCGAGGAACAGCGCTGGCTGGTGGAGTTCCGCGCCGATATGCAAGCCCAGCGTGATGCCGCCGAGCAGGCCGGCGACGACACCGGCGACCTGGACGAGATCCTCCAAGGACTCGACGTGGAGATCAACGCCGCCGGGATGCGCGGCGACCTGCTCGGCCGTACCTCCGCCAAGCGCAACCGCTCGACCCGGCGGCGGCAGGATGCTCCCGACCTGCCCAAGCGGGTCCGGCAGAACACCACACTCGGGCGGACCTTCACCGGCTCGGACGGCAAGGCCTACCGGCCGTCGCTGTTCATCACCCTCACCCTGCCCTCCTACGGAAAGATCCGAGCAGGGCAAGGCGTGCCGGTCGATCCGGACACCTACGACTACCCTCGGGCGGCTCGGGACGCGCTGAACTTCTCCAAGCTGGTGGACCGGTTCGTACAGAACCTGCGCCGGGTGGCGGGCTATGACGTGCAGTACTTCTCCTCCGTCGAACCACAGAAACGCCTCGCCCCGCACCTACACATGGCCGTGCGGGGCACCCTGCCACGGGCTGAGATCAAGGCCATTGCGGCGGCGACCTATCACCAGGTGTGGTGGCCATCGGTCGATGAGGTGCGCTTCGACGGCGATCACCTGCCGGTGTGGACGCCGCGGGCCGACCTTCCCGACGGACAGACCTACCCCGACGGCCAAGATGGCGACTACCTCGACCCGGCCACCGGGGAACTCCTGCCCACCTGGCACGAGGCACTCGACCAGCTCGACAATGACGACGAGGCCGAACCGCTGCACGTGGTCCGCTTCGGCACTCAGGTCGACGTGCAAGGCGTCCTCGCCGGGACCCCGGACGCTGACCAGTGCATCCGCTACCTGTCCAAGTACCTGACCAAGAGCCTCGGCGACACCCTCGACGCCGACAACCCCGCCCAGCGCGCACACGCCGCCCGGATGATCGAGGCGCTGCGCTACGAACCCTGCTCTCCGTCCTGCCCGAACTGGCTCCGCTACGGAGTCCAGCCCAAGAACGCGAAAGCGGGCATGAGTCCGGGCCGGTGCCGGGGCAAGGCGCACAAGCCCGAACACCTCGGCTACGCGGGCCGCCGCGTCCTGGTCTCCCGCAAGTGGTCCAACAAGACCCTGTCCGAACACAAGCGCGACCGCCGCACCTGGGTCATGGAAGCCCTCGGCCTCACCGACGAGCCCGTCGACCCGCACCGCTACGTCTGGAAACCCGTCCCGGCCGGCGACGGCGACATCCCCTCCCTGGCCCTGCGGCTGCTGCGAATGGTCGCCGAACGCCAACGCTGGCGAGCAACCCTCCTGGCCCTGGAAGCCAAAGCCACCGGACAACCCACCCAAGCTCTTTCGGCAATCGGAGAGGCGGCCTGACATGGAACCACTGTTCTACCGGCCCAAGGATGCCGCCGTGATGCTCGGCATGAGCCGTACGGCTGTCTTCCGGCTGATCAAGACCGGCGAGCTCAAGTCGATCAAGGATGAGGGATACCGGCTGGTTCCTCGGTGGGCGCTGAACGAGTTCGCCCGTGCGCTGGAAGCCAAGGCGGGGCTATCTCAGGAAGAGGCGGCGTGATGGCGAAGAAGCCGGACGGCCGGTCCTCGATCTACTTCGGCAATGACGGGTACTGGCACGGCTGGGTAACCATGGGGATCAAGCCGGACGGCTCCCCTGACCGCCGCCACCGGATGGCCAAGACCGAGGCCGAGGTGACCCGCAAGGTCAGTGAGCTGGAGAACAACCGGGAATCCGGACAGATCACCAAGCCCGGCCGTACACCCACCGTCGCCGAGTGGATGACCGAGTATCTCGACGTGATCTGTGAGCGACTGGTGGCCTCCGGCAAGATGGCGCCGCGCACCCTGACGGACTACCGATCCAAGACACGCCACTGGATTGTTCCCTTGCTCGGCCGGCACCGGCTCAACCGGCTCTCTCCCGAGCACCTCGACACCGCCTATACCGCGATGCTTGAGAAGAACCTCTCGACGAGCACCGTCCTCAAGGTTCACCGCATCCTGTCGCGGGCGCTGACCGTCGCCGTACGCCGCAACAAGCTCACGCGAAACGTCGCGACCCTCGTCGATGCCCCTTCGGCCGCGTCCACCGAGATAGAACCGTTGAGCCGCGAGGAAGCCCGCAGCATCCTCGACATGGCCAATACCCGGCGGAACGGGGCACGCTGGTCAGTCGCTCTCGCTCTCGGCATCCGTCAAGGCGAGGCGCTCGGGCTCCGCTGGCAGTACGTCGACCTGGAGACCGGCGTGATCAAGGCATGGTTCCAGATCCAGCGCACCGAGTGGCGGCACGGCTGCGCCGACCCTCACAAGTGCGGTGAGAGGTGGCACCGCTGGCCCTGCAAGAAGAAGTGCAAAGATCACGGACACAACCCCGGCTGCAAAGCGGACTGCAGGAAGCAGGGGCATACCTGCTACAAGCGGACCTGTCTCAAAGACTGCACGAGCCACGCCGACAGGTGCCCGAAACGCACGGGCGGGGGCGTCGTCTTTCGGCAGCGTAAGGGCAAGAGCAAGCTCACCCTTCAGTGCCCTCCCGAGCTCCTCGCGCTACTCAAGACACATCGCAAGGTCCAGGCCGCGGAACGCCTCAAGGCGGGGGACCGCTGGGAGGATCACGACCTCGTGTTCGCCACCCGACACGGTGGCCCGATCGAGCGCACCGAGGACTGGAAGGTGTGGAAGGTGATCCTCAAGCAAGCGGGAGTGCGGGACGTCCGGGTGCACGATGCTCGCCACACGGCCGCGACGCTCCTCATCGAGCAGGGTGTGAACATCCGCGTGGTTCAGGAGGTTCTCGGCCACACGAGGGTGACCACTACCGAGCGGTACACACATGTGTCCACACCGCTCATGCGCGACGCCGGGGAGCGACTGGCCTCGGCACTCTGGGGAAAACTCTGAGTGTTGCAACTAAGACTGCAACTATGGCGCCCTTGAAGATCAGAAAGGCCCTCTCCCAAGATTCTGGGAGAGGGCCTCTGACCTGCGGAGGCTCGGGGATTTGAACCCCGGATGGGCTGTAGACCCAAACCGCATTAGCAGTGCGGCGCCATAGACCTGACTAGGCGAAGCCTCCTGGTTGCCTTGTGGCTCAGCACAGAGTACCGGCCATCCGGCGAGGCAGCAAAGCGGTTACCGGCCGCGCCGCCGAGAACAGGGGTGGAAAAGTTGTCCACTGCCTGTGGACAACTTGGCCCCACCCTGTGGAAAGAATCAAGGTCCACCAGGTGGGAGCGGTGGAGGCCCTGTGGATTCTCGCAGTGCGAGACGAGGAATCTCGGTCAGTGAATGCGCAAGGACTCCTTCCCCGTCTCGCGGGCGATACGAGGAAGGAGTCCGAGTAGATCATGGAGATCAGGCGGGGTTGGCTTCGCCCTCGATCTCGATCTTGATCTTCTTGCCGACCAGGACGCCGCCGGTCTCCAGGGCCTGGTTCCAGGTCAGGCCGAACTCCTCGCGGTCGATCTCGGCCGTGATGGAGAAGCCCCAGACCTGCTGGCCCCACGGGTTGGTACCGGCGCCGCCGTACTCGACGGTGAGCTCGACCTGCTTGGTGACGTCGCGGATGGCGAGGTCGCCCAGGACGGTGAACTCGCCACTGGAGTAACCGACCACGCGGGTGGTGCGGAAGGTGATCTGCGGGAACTTCTCCACGGCGAGGAAGTCCTCGCTGCGCAGGTGACCATCACGGTCGGGAGAGCCGGTGGTGATGCTCTCCGTCTTGATCGTGAGCTCGGCGGAGGAGTCGAGGGGGTTCTCGGCGATCGCGACGGTCCCAGAGAAATCTGTGAAGCTACCGCGGACCTTGCTCACCATCATGTGCTTGACCACGAAGCCGATCCGGGTGTGGGCGACGTCGAGGGCGAAGGCGCCGGGTGCGGGGAGCTGAAGGTCTTCCCAGGTCCGAGTGCTCATGTCTACTCCCGATAGAGATGCTTGCTGTGCGGATGTTTGCTACAACAGATTTCTACATGAGGAATATTCCTCGCGTCAACTATCGTCGGCTACAGTGTGAACGTGACCCTTTTTGAAGACTCCCGACTGACGGCGATGGGTCTTCTGGCCGAGACCTACAGCGGTCTGATGGCGAAGATGCATCCGTCCCTCTCCGTGGGACGACTCTCTGACATCGACTTCGAGACCTTGATCCGGCTGGCGCGCTCGCCAGACCGGCGCCTGCGCATGAGCGATCTGGCCGCGCAGACCAGCCTGTCCACCAGCGGGGTGACCAGGGTCGTGGATCGGCTGGAACGCGAGGGGCTGGTCGTGCGGCAGGCGTGTGCCAGCGATCGCCGGGCCTCCTACGCGGCCATCACCGACGCGGGTGCGGAACGGCTCAGCGCCGTGCTCCCCCAGCACCTGACGGACATCGAGACCTGGTTCACCGGCATGCTCTCTCCCGAGCAGCTCAGCGCCTTCCTGGACACGCTCAGGATCATCCGCGACGCCGTACGGCCATGCGCCACGGCAGGGGCGACAGAGGCCGAGCCCGCGGCTTCCGGCTGATCTCGCCCCGCGCCGGCCGACACCGGACCGGCTGCCGGTCAGGCGCTCGTCTGCGACTCCAGCTGCCGCTGCTCCGGAATGGTGAGATCACCGCGGAGCTTGGCCATCGCCCGCGAGACGGTGCTCTTCACCGTGCCGACGCTGATCCCCAGAGCATTGGCGATCTCCGGTTCGGTCATGTCCTCGTAGTAACGCAGCATGACGGCGGCACGCATACGGGTGGGGAGCCGGTCGAGCGCCTGCTCCACCTGCTCGGGCAGATAGCCGTTACCGCCGGTGAAAACCGGCTCGGGGAGTTCTTCCGAGGGATACTCCTCAAGTTTGCGCCGCCGCCACCAGGAGATGTTGATATTGACCATCGCCCGGCGCACGTAGGCGTCCAGGGCTCTGCGGTCCTGAATACGGTCCCAGGCCAGGTAGGTCTTGACCAGCGCCGTCTGGAGCAGGTCCTCGGCATCGCTGGGGTGGCCGGTGAGCTGGTGGGCGGCGCGCAGCAGGGCAGGACCGCGAGCAACGACGTACTCGCGGAACTCCTCATTGGTTCCGCCGGTCACCTCGATCACCAGCCTGTGGTCAGGGTGTGTCTCGTGGCCAGAATCGCAGCCATAGCCCCTAATTCGGCTGAACCGGAACCTATATTTCATCCTGTCAATGGCAAAAACGGGCTCAGGCTTGTGATCACAGGCCTGAGAAGTCTGAGCTACGGGTTCGCCACAGGACGGATGACAAGGCGTTGTACCGGGGATGGGAATTCTGATACCCGGTCGGACACCTGCCTGATTTATTGGCACAAGCGAAGAGCGAGACCCCTGTAGGCATGTGACGCTAGCGGGGAAACCTCGGTGAAACATGGGGAGTGACCATGCCGTACCACAGCGTTGACCGCCGCCGCGTGCTGACGGCGGCCGCGCTTGGCTGGGCTCTCGACGAGCCGGGAGCGATCGCCGACAGCGGTGAACTCCTCCAGGCGATCACCGGCGAGATCCTGGACGTCAGCCCGCACCTGATCGTCGTCGACACCCCCGAAGGCCGGGAGGAACGGCTCGTCATCGCGCCATGGGCGACGGCCTGGCGCGGCGAGGCCATCGCCCCGGCCGACCTGCCCGTAGGTGCCCATGTGATCATCAGGGCGCTCCGGTCCGGCCGGGTGGTGGACCGGATCTGGGCGGATATCACGCGGATCACAGGAGTGATCCAGTCTGTCGACTCCGGCCCAAAGGACCGGACCGTGGAGCTGTACTGCGGGCCCCACCGGGGACGGCGCGCAATCGTCATCCCCTATCGCGCCTCGGGGCGGCTACGGGTCCGGCATCCGCAGTTCGAACCCGGCTACCTGTTCGACGCCATCGGGGTCCGCGAGAGCGGTACGGCCTACGCCCGGTTGCCGGCGACATCGCAACCGCCCTACCGGTGGACGGCCGTGCCCAGACCACCCGCCGGTTACAACAGCGTTCAGTCGCGGATCTCGGGCACGGCCACCTGGTCGGATGCCCTGGACTGCGACGAGCAGGGGGCGGCATACCCCATGTTGGAGCGTTCCGATGCCGACTGCGAGGAGACCGGGGTGTCCTGCACCGGCTTGCCCTATCTCGCCTTGGGTTCGATGCTCAACGTGCGCAACGTGTGTGCCGGGCGCACCTCGATCCTGCCGATCGTGGCATGCGGCTGCCTGGCCGGCCGGTTCTGCGACCGATGCCTGGAGTGCGGCACCTCCCCCCGGGGCCGGATCGTGGAGCTGTCGGCGACCGCCTTCGTGGAGCTGGGTGGGGACCTGACCAAGGGATGTTTCAACGCCAGGGTCGGATTGGGGTGAAAGAGATGTTGACGACGATCGCCGTAGCGCAGATACCCCTGCTGGGCGCGCTGCTGGCCGCGGGCGCATTCGCCAAGGTCCGGACGGCCATGAGCGACTCGGAACCGGGCGCGCTGAGCAGGCTGGGACCGGCGGTGCTGGTGGCCAGCCGCTGGCAGGCGGCTGCCATGTTCGGCTGCGCGGCAGGGGAGACGTTCCTGCTGATCGGCCTGATGGCGACCGGTCATCCTTTCTTCCGGTGGGGCACGGCCGCGTTCTTCGCGGTGGCCACCTATGTCCTCTGGGAACTGCGCCGCCGCCGCCCGGACGTGGGCTGCGGTTGCTTCGGCGAAGTCAGCGCCATCCCGGTGGGACTGCGCTCGCTGGGTCGCACCATGGTCCTGACCACCATGGCTCTGGGGACGGTCTGGGCCCCGCCGCTCTCCGGCTGGTCGGTAGTGACCGCTTTCACGTGGCCACAGACACTGGCCATGGCCGGTGGGCTGCTGGTGCTCGTCGCGCTCTCCCCGGAGGTCGAGGAGGCCGCTGCCCGGCTCCGGCATCGCGCCCCCTGCGAGCAGCGACCGCTGGATCCGGCGATCGCGCTCAGCCGCCTGCGGTCGAGCGCGGCCTGGCGGGCGCACGAGAAATTCCTGTCCAGCACGGATCCGGCCGACAGTTGGCGAGAGCTCTGCTGGCGGTTCTTCGTCTATCCGGGGCGTAGCCACGCGGGCCATCCGGCGGACGTGGTCTTTGCGATCTATCTGAGCGGGCGGCACCCGGCGGTGCGGGTGGCGATGGTCGGCGTCGACGGGCGACCGATCGAGATCGAACCTCTTCCGGAATCTATCGGCGTATCGGCTGGACGGTAGAGATCCATAGATTTTTCTAGGGCAGCTGGATTCAGCTCTATATTGCTATCTAGCTTTCCTACTAGATAGCAATATAGAGATCTAGGAGACTTCTTCACCGTATCGAACGTCTGTTCATATGGGCTGGGAACGCAGAAACTTTCCAAAGTGCGGCACGGTGAACGCGATCAGCCCGCGTTCGGCGCTGTAGATCAGGCCCTTCTTGATGAGGCTGTCACGGGCCGGGGACAGACTGGACGGCTTGCGGCCGAGGCCCGTGGCAACGTCGGCGGTGGCCACGGGCTCGTCCCCGATGGAGGCCATCGCGTGCATGTAGTCGCGCTCGGCCGGGGTGGCTCGCTCGTAACGGCTGCCGAAGAATCCGACCGCGAGCTCCGCCTCGGCCTCCGGCGCGGAGACCTTGATGTCATCGACGGTGATCGGGCTGCGCAGTGCGAGGTCCCAGGCGACCTTGCCGTAGGCCTGCACGAAGTAGGGGTAGCCGTCGGCTGCCTCATAGAGCGCGTCGAGAGCCTCCTGAGTGAACTCCACGCCCTCACCCTCGGCCGGGGCGATGAGCGCCAGATCGGCCGCCTCACGGTCGAGCCTGTCGATCCTGGCGTAGCGGAAGAGCCGCTCGGAGTAGCTCTTGCTGGCCGACAGGACACTGGGCAGGTGCGGCAGGCCGGCGCCGACCACGATCAGCGGGCCGCCGCTCTGCGAGAGCTCATGACAGGCCGCGCAGAGCGCGGAGACGTCGGGGGTCTGCACGTCCTGCATCTCGTCGATGAACAGGGCGATGCCGACGCCGAGATCGGTGGCCACCCCGGCCGCGTCAACGAACAGCTCGGTGAGGTCGATCTCCAGGTCACCGGAGTCGGCGCGGCCCCGGCTGGCCGGCACGTCGATCCCGGGCGACCAGTGCGAGGTGCCCTTGACCGCGCCGGGATCACGCATCGCGAAGGCTTTGAGCACGCCGAGGAACTCCTCGATGCGCTCGGGCGCCCGGTGCCGGGGCGCCAGCTCGCGGATCGCCAGGTGCAGGGCAGCGGCCACCGGACGCCGGATCGACTGGTCGGGCCGGGCCTCGATCTTCCCGGTGCCCCACAGCCGTTGCATGGCCATCGACTTGAAGGTGTTGAGGAGGACGGTCTTGCCGACGCCGCGCAGGCCGGTGACGACCATGCTGCGCTCCGGGCGCCCGCGGGCCACCCGCTCCAGGACGATCTCGAACTGCTGCAGCTCACGGTCGCGCCCGGCGAGCTCCGGGGGACGCTGCCCCGCACCGGGGGCGTAGGGATTGCGCACGGGGTCCACGCTCTCGGACTTTATGACGGGATATAGCGGCCGGCGTAGATTTCCGTAGAAAGCGCTACGGCGTGTCGCGTGACGCCGCACGGAAGGCCGCCGGGCCGGTGTGCGCGTCACCGGCGGCATCGCGAGCATCGCCATGACACACCTCTCCCCCGAGCAGACGCCGTCCGAACCCGTGTTCGAGCCGATGTCGCTGACTGTAGCGCGAGTTCGAACACGGGAGCGAGAGTTTCATAGAAAAGCTCGGCTAAAAACCTGAACGCGCTGGCCAATGTGCCTGAAACCGGTCGAAAGCCATACGGAGCCCATGCTCGCCCCCGACGGGATGGCCACCGTGTCCGCCTCTCACCTCGGGTATCCGGACAACTACAATGAAGTCTGTCCATCTCTCCGGTGTTGTGGGGGGGCAACAGTTGAGAAGCTCCCAGTTCGCTGTACGCATCCGGGCGACCCTCACGGTGGCCGCCGGCTTCCTCGCGGCGACCGCGTGCGGCGCTGTGAACACGCCACAGTCCCCGCCGACCGGCTCACCGACCACCCTGACACCCGCACCGTCGTCTCCCACCCCCGAACGCGTCAACACGAGCCCGAGCCCGACCCCCACCGGCCCCCCGAAGTTCTCCGCCCAGGTGTCCAAGGTCACCCGTGCCCAGCTCCCGTACTCCTGGCGCCCCGGATGCCCGGTCCCGGTCGACGGCCTGCGGATGGTCACGATGACCTACTGGGGCTTCGACCACAGGCCGCACACCGGCAGGCTCGTCGTGAACAAGGATGTGACCGACGACATCGTCACGGTCTTCGGGCGCCTGTACGGCTGGCGGTGGCCGATCTACAAGATGGAGCCCGTCGACGTCTACAAGGGCGACGACTTCGCCTCGATCGAGGCCGGCAACACCTCGGCCTTCAACTGCCGCCCCGCGACCGGTTCGAGTAACTGGTCACAGCACGCGTACGGCAGGGCCGTCGACATCAACACCCGCGAGAACCCCTACGTGTCCGCGGACGGCTCGGTGGCACACAAGAACGCCCGCGCGTTCGCCAGGCGCCCCGTGAACGCCCCCGGCGTGATCAACCCCGGCGACCGGGTGGTCCGGGCGTTCGAGCGACTCGGCTGGGAGTGGGGCGGCTACTGGTCGGGCATCAAGGACTACCAGCACTTCAGCAAGGGCGGCGGCTGAGCGGGGGCTTCGCCGTACCCCGCCTCCGCGGAACCGCGGTGCCCGCACAGAACCGGCACACCGAACCACGGTGCCCGCACAGAACCGGCACACCGAACCGACACACGGAACCGGCACCCGGAACCGGTGCCGTGTGAGACCGGGCCGGCACCGGCCTGCCCCGCGGGGCAGGGATCTCTTGCTGCATCATTGACTCATGGCTGCCAGAGACGGCGACGGATGGGCCTACTGCGGTCGCGGGCATCGGCACTGGGGTGTGTACGGCGCGGCGGGCCTGCTCGCCGTCCACCACGACACGGCCGGGACACCCCGCATCCTGGCGCAGGAACGCGCCGTCTGGAGCCATCACGGCGGCACCTGGAGCCTGCCCGGCGGTGCCCTCGACAGCCACGAGGACGCCATCACCGGTGCGCTCCGTGAGGCCGGGGAGGAGGCGGCGCTGACCGGCGACGGCCTCCGGGTCCAGGGTGTCTATCTCGACGACCACGACGGCTGGTCGTTCACCACTGTGATCGCCGAGGCCGGCGACCTGCTGGACGCGGCTCCCGCCAGCAGCGAGAGTGCCGACCTGCGCTGGCTCACCCCCGGGCAGATCGCCGCCAAGAACCTGCACCCCGGCTTCGCCGAGACCTGGCCCGTGATCAGCCGGGCACTCGACCCTCTGGTGGTAGTCCTCGACGTCGCCAACATCGTGGGCGCCCGCGCCGAGCATGGGTGGTGGAGGGACCGCGCCGGAGCCGCCGCCAAGCTGGTCGCGGAAGTGGGCGTCCTTTCCGGCAGCGGCCTGCGTACCGTGCCCGACGGTCTTCCGGCTCTGGACCGGTGGTTCCCGCGCTTCACCATGGTCGTCGAGGGCGCCGCCCGCGGCGTCCCACCGCTCCCGGGCGTCTCCGTGATCGCCGCCCCCGGGAGCGGCGACGACGCCATCGTGCAGGCCGTACAGGATGTCCCATCCTGGGAGCGCGTTCTGGTCGTCACCGCCGACCGGGGCCTGCGCGAGCGGGTCACGGCCCTGGGAGCCCTGGTCACCGGCCCCAGGTGGCTGCTGTCCCGGATATAAATGTTCCACGTGGAACATCACACGGGTCTGGGACGGTACGGGCCAGGTCCGACCCGATCCACATGTCCCTGGATCGTTGCAGCCAGTTCCGGCGGGCACGGCCTCGCTGTGCCCCGGCATGAGATGGTGCGACGGGGTCTCCTCGGGGTGCGGGTCACGCGGCGTGGGCACGGGCTGTCGAAGGTCAGGCGCGGGGCGGTGCCGGGTCCGGGTCCGGGTCCGGGGGCAAGGCCGGGACCAGGTCGCGGGTAGCCCGGTAGAACAGCCAGTAGCTCACCGCCGCGACGGCGAGGAAGAACAGGCGGGCGGGGGCGGGGATGTCGAGCGTGAGGAGGCCGTCGTTGAGGGAGTGCAGCACTGCTGCCGCCACGAAGGCTCCGGCGACGGAGAACGTGATCACGATCTTCCCCCTGACCTGCCAGGTCCCGAAGGCGACCGCGCAGATGAGGCCGGTCCAGGCGAGGTGGCTGAACGGGGTGGCGAGCCCGCGCATGAACAGCACCATACCCGCGTTGACGGCACCGTCATGGTCGACGTTCTTCCAGGCATAGGACATCGATTCCATAATCGCGAACCCGGTCGCGCAGGACAGGCCCAATGCCACGCCGGCGGCCTTCGTGAGGTAGCGGCCGGTCAGTGCGACCAGGAGAAGGGGAAGGGCCTTGGCCGATTCCTCGATCCACCCGACCTGCAGGATCGAGGGGCCGTGCTTGTCGGAGATGAACAGAGCGTCGAAGTATCCGCCGAATAGAAGGGCAACACCCCCACCGAAAAGGAACATCCCCACCAGGGTGACGCCCGGGACGCTGACGCCGATCCCTGTCCGGTCATGGATGGCGACCAGGAGCCCGACGGGGCCGGCCGCCGCCCCGTAGAAGAAGGCCGCCGGCATGACCGCGCGGTTGCCGACGGTCTCCGTCATGGCGATGAGTGCGGCTGACAGTGCCGCCATGGCGATCCACACTTTAAACCACCGATGTCGGTAGAACCTAAAATGTTCACGCATGAGAAGTAAATCCCCATTTGGGGCAATCCGAATTCGGATTAATAGCTCATATTTACCTAAAAGTCGCTTTCATGGCTCAGACTGCGACCGTCATGGCCAACCGTGATCATCGGGCGTTACGATCACATCCATCTACTCCCAACCGCCCTGGAGGCCTCGCGTGGGCTATCCGCCGCAGTACGGCCGGCCGCCGCGAGGCGAGACGGGCCGGGGGCTGGCGGTAATCGTGATCATGGTCATCGGCGTGCTCATCGGAGCGGCGATCGCCGTAGCTGCGACACTCGGGCCGGTCGTCACAACCGAAAGTCCAACGGCGACCCGAGGCCCCGAGCATTCGGAGGCCGCACTCCGGCAGACCGCCCAAGCGGGACTCGACTCCTATTCCAGCGGATCCTACGGCGACTTCTGGAGCCTGTGGAGCGCACAGGCCCAGACGGCGATCGCGCGCGAGGAGTACATCAGACTGTTCCAGCTGTGCCCCGAGCCCGTGCTGAACATCCGGTTCACCATCACCACCATCACGGTCAGCGGCGACACCGCGAAGGTCCAGGCCGAGCGGCCCAACGACATGGCCGACTTCGACTTCCTCTTCGAAAGCGACGCGTGGCGGTACGTACCGCCGCCGGAGGAGCTGCAGGAATACCGGACCAAAGGTGTCGACCAGCTGGCAGAGCAGCGACGGACCTCGGGGACCTGCGGGGTCACCATATCCATGCCCGACTCGTTCACTCCCGCCACACCATCGGACTGATCCGTCCATATGACGGAAGACCCGGACACGGAAAGTGAAAAACATTCGGCGGTTCCCGACCGAACTCTTGTTATCTTCCGTCGCCATACTGATTGATCGCCAAAGTCGCAGAAGGGTGCTGTCAACCCCGGGATTCACAGCTACTGTCAGATGTATGTCCCATCCCCAGCCGGCCTGGCGAGACGGCACAGATTCGGACGCACCGAAATCGAATGATCAGGATGCCGCTATACAGGAGCCGGCTCATGTTCCCCTGTGGCTCGCGCACCTCCAGCCCCGAGAAGGAAAGGAGGGGACTAACACGTCGATCCCCGATGTCTCCGTAACCGTGGAGCTGGATAAAGCAGACTTCGAGGCGCTTTCCCGCAAGGCGCGATCAACAGGGAGTAAGATCGCTGACGTGATCCATGCCGCCGTCCAGCGAGAGATCGGCGCCAAGCCGCACGTCATCACGCTGATCCACCGCTGGAACCTGCACCGTGAAGACCTCGACGTGGCAGCCGACGCCCTAGGGGTCGATCAGCTGTCCGATGCGGAATGGGGCCAGGTCGGCACCCGCCGGTTCCGGAGGTCCTGACGTATGCTTCCCGGTCGAGTGCTCGACGTCAGCGCGCTGATCGACATCGCGGTGGCGAAGACCGAATACTCACGGAGCATCGCCGCCATGTGCCTTTTCCGCGGCGGCGGAATATGTGTTCCGGCGACCTGTCTGGCAGCCGTCATGTCCATCTCCCCGATGTCCACCCAGGTAGAGCTGTTCGAGCTCGTCACAACACCCGGCGTGATGATCGACGACTTCACCTACGGCAAGGTTGGGGACATCGCGGAGATCCTCGACGGATCGCGCGACGTCACCGCGGGGCACGTCCTCTGGTGTGCCAGAAACACCAAGTGGCCCATCCTGACAGACCGTGGCGGAGAGCTCTCCCAGTACGACCAGCACATCGTGATCGACCCATTGCCCTGAGGCATCGATTCCGGCTGAAGCCGCGGCAACAAAATGGTAATCGATAATATGTACATTCGAGATGCCCGACGGGCCCGGGCCGTTCACACTATGGACATGACGGACCAGGCGAAACGCATCAAGCTCGACATTCCTGACGGTCCAGAATACGACCAGGTACGCGATATGCACGGGCATACGGTGACGGTGTTCGAGTCCACCGAGGTCAACGGCCGGCGCTCGCTGAAGATCGGCAGCCGGACGCTGGCGCTGCAGAGGGTGGGGGTCGACGAGAGCGGCGACGAGGCGATGGAGGTCTTCCGCGCCCAGTCGATCTCGGAACCGTCGTACTGAGCCGCAAGATCACCGAGCCGGGCCTGATCCGTGGAAGCACCTCGGGTGACGCCCCTCCCACCGGATCTTCCCGGCCCGCACCGCCTACGGCTCCGACTCTGAAACGCTGATCACCCTGGAACCGGAGTGCTTCCGCCGGGGACACAGAGATGTTTCGCGGGATGGATCAGGGGGCGTCGAACAGAGCGCTGACCGATTCACCGTCGTGGATGCGGCGCATGGCTTCGGCGATCGCGGGAGCGATCGACAGGACGCGGAGTTTCGAGCCGGGCTTGGTGCCGGTGACGGGCACCGTGTTGGTACAGACGATCTCCTCGACATCGGCCTGATCACCGAGGCGGTCGATGGCCCCGTCGGCGAAAAGACCGTGCGTGCAGGCGACGCGTACCGAGTTGACCTTACGTTCACGGAGACGGTCGAGCAGTTCGATCACCGTTGTGCCTCTGGCGATCTCATCGTCCAGGACGATGACGTCCTTGCCCACGACATCACCGATCACTGAGCTGATGGTGACGCGGTCGTCGCTGAACCGCTGTTTGACTCCCATCGCGACCTCGACTCCCAGGAGACGGGCGAAGGTCGCGGCTTCCTTGGCACCGCCCAGGTCAGGCGAGACGATGACGGTGTTGGAGAGGTCATACTGGCGGAAATGAGCGGCCAGTTCGCGCAGAGCATGCAGGTGATCAACCGGAACGCTGAAGAAACCGTGGACCTGAGGTGAGTGCAGCGTCATGGTGAGCACTCGGCTGGCTCCTGCGGCCACCAGAAGATCGGCGACCAGGCGCGCCCCGATGGAGATGCGCGGCGTGTCCTTCTTGTCCGATCGGGCGTAGGCGTAGTGGGGCATCACCACGGTTGTCCGGGCCGCTGAGGCTCCCCTGGCGGCGTCCAGCATGAGGAGCAGTTCGACGAGGTTCTCCTGGACCGGAGGGACGAGAGGCTGGATGAGGAAAACGTCCCGTTCCCGGCAGTTGGCCTGCAACTGCACTTCCACGCAGTCGTTGGCGAAACGCCTGACCCGGACCGGATGCAGCGGAGTCCCGAGATGGGAGCAGATCTCGGTTGCCAGCTCGGGGTGGGCACTACCGCTGAACACGGTGATGTCTCGCACGAGACGCTCCTTGTCTGGGAGTGGTGCTTGATCAACCAGGCCAGCGGCATGCTACAGGCGAATACACGCCGACCCACGGCACCAATGGGAAGCGCCGAGGGAGAGTCCGGTGGAAGATGGCTTGACGGTCATCGCGGGTGGTGGAGGCTGATGCAATGATCAAGACGCTGTGTCCTCGGGACTATAACGAGGCACTCTACGTGGGACATTTCTTCCGTACGGGTAATCCCGTGGTGATGGACCTCACCAAGCTGCCGGACAGCGAGGCCAAGCAGTTCGTGGACTTCGCCGCCGGCCTGGTGTTCGGCAGGGGTGGGGACATGGATCGTCTGTCGCCCAAGGTGTTCTTGCTGATGCCCCGCGGAATGACCGAGCGATCATCGGCTGCTGACGAGGCGCAGTAGGTAGGTGACCGGACGGCGCTGCGGCCTGGGACCGTACACACGCGGATCGAGTAGCGTTGCCGGCCATGACTGACTTCGTCTCCCTCCCCTTCTATGACCTGCTCCACGAAAACGGGCACGTGCCGGGGATCCGAGAGAAGTTGCCCCCGCTTCTCGCCGGGGTACGGCGGAGCATCCTGGAGATCGGTGCGGGAACCGGCCTGATCACCACGTCGCTGGCCGACTGGACACCGGCCGAGATCTTCGCGCTGGAGCCCTCGGCCGGTATGCGCGGGGTGTTGCTGTCCCGGCTGAGCGCGCGCCCGGAACTGCTGAAGCGCGTGACCGTGTTTCCCTGTGACGCGCTGAGCGTGGACCTGGACGAGCCGGTTGAGGCCATGGTGATGATCAACGTGATGTACGCCCTTGAGCCGGATTACCGCAAGCGGCTCTGGCCGGTGCTGGCGGCCCAGCTGGAACCTGGCGGTCTGTTGGTTTTCACCTGGCGCGATGGCGGTCCCCCGGCGCCGCGTCCTCTCCAGGAGCTGGACTCGCGTCAGGTGGGCCGGCACACCTACACGGTCCTGTCGGAGATTCTCGAGTCGGACGAGGAGGCGTGCAAGGCCCGCTACCTCTATCGGATCACCGAGGACGACAAGGTGATCAGCGAGGAGGAGATCGTCGGCCACGCCTACCGTCCCGTGTGGGAGACGATCGAAGGGGAGCTGGTCAGGGCGGGTTTCGTCCAGACCGACGCGCCCGAAGGGCTCCTCGCCTGGCGGCTCGCCTAAGGTCAGGCGGGCGCGACACCGTGTCGCACCGCCCTGTCTGCCGTCGACCCACGCGGGGTGGCGGGCTTCTGCGTCCGAGGCAGCCGTCCCTGGTCGGTGACGGGTCGTCAGGGCGCAGGTATGAGGCCGAGGGCGGCCAGCAGCAACGGGGCGGCCAGCAGGATCAGGCCCAGCATCACAGGTGCGCCGAGCACGCCGAGGACGGCGACGCCTTTTCGGAGTCCGAAGCGTCGTGAGTGGGAGATCGCCAAGACACCGTAGCCGGTGGCAAGCAACAGGAAAAAGAGCACGTAGCCGACGCCGGCCAAGTCGATCTGGTCGGCGGTTCCCGACAGGCCCGTGGCCATGCCGACCGCTTGCACCACGCTGCCCAGGGAGTACACGCCGAGCATCGCAAACGCTCCCCACAACAGCACGCCCAGGAGCGCCGGAGGAAGAAACCTCGGGCGTTTGGCGAGCGACAACAGCGCCACAGCCGCCCCCATCGTCTTCAGCCCGACGACGAGCCAATTCATCACGGCGATCCCGGAAGCGTACGCGGCATAGGGACCGTCAGCGAAATGGTCGGTCATCTCGAAGACGATGTTGACGACCGCGAACCCGATGCAGCACAGGGCCACCAGTCGGCCTGTCACGGTGACACCGGTGCCGGGTCGTGCGGGTGCTTGGGGACGATCGGTTGCGGAAGCAGCGGTGGAGGACATGTCGCCAGTCAACAAGAATCCCGCAACCGAGTCCTCCCCCTCGAGGGGGAGATCGACATCATGTACCGGCGCTGGAGTAAGGATCGCGGTAACAGCCGAGGCCGTGAGCGTCACGCCGTTCAGCCTCCACGATCTGCCGCACCTGGCCGCCGATTACCTCGCGCGGGAGGAGATAGAAGACCCCTCACGGTGGCATGCGGCTGCGCATCCTGGAAACGATCAACGGCGCCTGATCCGAGGGAATCCCCTGGTCAGACGCCGTTTCAGGTGGTGAGCGGAGAGCGTGGGATTCGAACCCACGAGACCGGTCACCCGGCCTAGCGGTTTTCAAGACCGCCGCCATCGTCCACTAGGCGAGCTCTCCTGGCGACACGCTCTGAAGAACGTGTCAGATTGCACCTTAGCCTCTCACCGCTCCAGATGCGCACGGGATACGGGGGCCGCCCGTCTCCGCCCGAAAGCTCGGAGACGGGGCGCTCGCCGTACCGGGTTCAGGGCTGCATGCCTGCGAAGCCGTCACCCACCGAGGCCGCCAGACGGAGGTAGGACTCCCGAGTGCCGGGCTGCAGTCTTTCCAGGTCGATCTCCGCGCCTTCTTCAAGGTGGGGGTCGTACGGGACGCGGATCACGGCGCGACAGCGGGCCGCGAAGTGGGCCTCCAGGCGGTCGAGGTCCACGGTGGACTTCGAGCGAGGACGGACGCTGCACAGCACCACCGTGGCTGAACGGACCAGCTCTTCGTAGTGGTGGGCTTCCAGCCAGTCGAGGGTCGCCGAGGCCGCTCGGGCGCCGTCCACGGACGGGGAGCTGACCAGGACAAGCTGGTCGGCCAGACCGAGGACACCCGACATGGCCGAGTGGAGCAGGCCCGTGCCGCAGTCGGTGATGCAGATCGAGTAGAAGTTCTCCAGAACCTGGGCCACTGACTGGTAGTCGGACGCGCTGAAGGCCTCGGACACCGACGGATCGCGGTCGGAGGCGAGGATCTCCAGCCGGGACGGGGCCTGCGAGGTGAAGGCCCGGATGTCGACGTAGCGCCGGATCTGCTGGCGCTCGTTGAGCAGGTCGCGGACGGTGGCGGAGGTTTCCAGCTCGAGCTTGTCCGACAGGGTGCCGCGGTCGGGGTTGGCGTCGACCGCGATGACCCGGTCACCGCGGACCTGGGCGAGAGTGGCGCCGAGACCGACCGTGGTGGTGGTCTTTCCGACGCCGCCCTTCAGGCTGAGCACGGCGACCCGGTGGTGACCCGTGGCGACGGGGGTGCGCGCACGGCCGACCAGCTCGCGGCGGCGGCGGACCTCAGGGGACTCACCGGGCTTGATAAGACCTGCCGACGCCTTGTAGATCAGCTTGCGCCAGCCCCCGGCGGGCCCGTTGCGGCGTCCCCTGAGCAGCGATTCGGGATCCAGGCTGTCAGCCGACGGCCTGGGCACACCCGGTATCTGCTGCCGAGAGGGGGCACTGAAGGTGGGCGACGGGGTCGACTGGCGGCGGCGCGCCTGGTACGGCTCGGCCGGTTCTCCGCCCGGCACGAAGGGCGTGACCTGTTCGGAGGTAGGAGCCGCGTCCCGGCTGGGAGCCGGAGACGTGTCCCGATCCGGGGTAGGGGTCGTGTCCCGGCTGGGGACCGCGGGTGCCTGCCGGTCCTGCGCGAAAAGCCTGTCCTGCTCGGAGATGAAAACCGTGTCCCGATCCGGGGTAGGGGTCGTGTCCCAGTCCCGGACGGAGCTCGGCGGACCGGAGGAGTCCGAGCCGAACGAGCCTGGGGAACGCTCTGCCGGCAGGGTCGAAGCCGGGCGATCCACGCCGAAGGACTCGGGGACCCGGAACGGCTCGGCGGCCTCGGGCCTGGAAGGCTCGGGGCCCGCAGCGGCCGGTCGGAGTGACTCGCTGACGATGAACGGTTCGACGGTTCTGAGGACAGGTAGGTCGCGGTCCTGTCCGGCATCACGGGAGCCGGACCCGTCATCCTCCTGCTCAGCGGCGCCGGGAGCGGAGCGGTCACGGTCGGAACCGGTGCCCGGGAGCGCGGAGTCCGCGCCGTCGAAAGCGGAGCGGTCACGGTCGGAACCGCTTGGAAGCGCGGAGTCCGCGCCGTCGAAAGCGGAGCGGTCACGGTCGGAACCGGTACCCGGGAGCGCGGACCTGCCCCGGCCGGGATCCGCATCACCGAACATGAGTCCTTCAACCCCGGGGGTCGAGGGCTTGAAAGGTTCGAGAACGGGGCTGGAGGACTCCGCCGGCTTCTCCGGGCGCTGAGGTTGCTCGAACAGCCCGCGGGAGGGCTCCTGCTCGGGTCCCGTATACGAGCTACGGGCCTCAGGCTCGGATCCCGCGTACGAGCTAAGGGTCTCAGGATCGGATCCCGCGTACGAGCTACGGGCCTCCTGCTCGGGGAACTCGCCCGAGATGTGGCCGCCGGGGTCACCCTGTTCCTGGCGGGGCAACGGCTTGAGCGGTGCCAGGAAGCCGTCGTCGTCCTGGGCGGAGGGGACCGGGAGCGAAGGAAGGGTGAAGGCGCTCACCGTGTCGGCCGCCTCGATCCAGCCGACCGCGTCGGCGGCTTCGGCCGGTGAGGTCGTCAGGGCCACCGATGCGCCCGCGGGGTCGTAGGCCGAGTCGACGGCCGTACGGAACAGCGGCGACGAGGCCGCGTCGGGGTCGGACGGCACCGAACCCCACGGGTCCTTCGGGTACGGCGAGATAACGGCTTCATCCGCCGTGGTGCTCGTCACCGCGCCGGGAGGCATCTCCTCCTGCTCCTTGATCGCGTCGAGCCAGGCGAGCTGTTCCTCGAGAGATTCCTCACGATCGTGTCTCGCCACCGGGTTCCCCCTCGGGATGGGCATAAAAGGGCAGCAAACACATAGCAGGGTAACGCCCTGTGTTCTCGTCAATGCGGGCAACCACCAAGTTGAGCCCACCGGATAACTTGGTCATATGCGCGCCATCGTGATCGATAAACCTGGTGGACCCGGAGTGCTGACCTGGCGGGAGGTCCCCGATCCCCGCCCCGGACGGGGCGATGTCCTTATCGATGTGACCGCCTCGGCGGTCAACCGGGCCGACATTCTGCAGAGACAGGGATTCTACGACCCGCCTCCGGGTGCCCCGGCGTACCCGGGACTGGAATGCTCCGGCGTGGTCACCGAGGTGGGCTCGGACGTCGAGGATTTCAAACCGGGCGACCGGGTGTGCGCGCTGCTGGCCGGAGGCGGCTACGCGCAGCGGGTCGCGGTGCCCTGGCAGCAGGTCTTGCGGGTGCCCGACGGTGTGGACCTGGCCGAGGCCGCGGCCCTGCCCGAGGTGGCGTGCACGGTCTGGTCCAACGTGTTCATGACCGCGCGTCTGAGGAAGGGCGAGACGCTTCTCGTCCACGGTGGCGGCAGCGGTATCGGCACGCTGGCCGTACAGCTGGCCAAGGCGTTCGGCTCGCACGTGGTCGTCACCGCCGGATCGGCCGAGAAGATCGCCCGCTGCCTGGAGCTCGGCGCGGACGAGGGGATCAACTATCACCGGGAGGACTTCGCGGAGAAGGTCCGGGCCGATGTGATCCTCGACATCATCGGCGGCAAATACCTGCCGGGCAACGTGAAGGCGCTCAAGACCGGCGGACGGCTGGTCGTGATCGGACTGCAAGGTGGCTCGACGGGCGAGCTGAACCTGGGGATGCTCCTCGCCAAACGGGCCTCCGTGCACGGCACCACGCTACGCGCGCGTCCGGTCGACGAGAAGGGGGTCATCGTGCGCGGTGTCGTGGACAACGTCTGGCCCCTTGTCGAGGCGGGAGCGATCCGGCCGGTCATCCATGCCCGGGTGCCGATGAGCGATGCCGCGGAGGCTCACAAGATCATGGAGTCTGGCGACCACATCGGGAAAATCCTGCTAGTAGGTTGAGGGCTATGAACGCTGAGGAGAGCATTCCGCACATAGTGGTCATGGGCCCCCAGGACGGCCAGGCCGATGAGGATGGCGAGGGACGGTCGATCACCGAGCTGGTCGAGCAGCCCGCCAAGGTGATGCGGATCGGCAGCATGATCCGCCAGCTCCTCGAGGAGGTCCGTGCGGCTCCGCTGGACGAGGCCAGCCGCAAGCGGCTCAAGGAGATCCACCAGAGCTCGATCAAGGAGCTCGAAGACGGTCTGGCGCCCGAGCTGGTGGAGGAGCTGGAGCGCCTGTCGCTTCCGTTCACCGAGAACGACAACGGCGCCCCGCCCAGCGATGCCGAGCTCCGGGTCGCGCACGCGCAGCTGGTCGGCTGGCTTGAGGGCCTGTTCCACGGGATACAGACCACGCTTTTCGCCCAACAGATGGCGGCCCGCGCTCAGCTGGAGAACATGCGCAAGGCACTCCCCAGCGGCGTTTCCCTCCCGCATGAGAGCCATCAGGGCAGCTCGGGCCCCTACCTGTAGAGGTCCTCAAGCACCCTGGCGACTCCGTCCTCGTCGTTGGTCGTGGTCACATGATCGACCGCGGCCAACACCGTGGTGTGGGCGTTGGCGACGGCGTAGGAGATGCCCGCCCATCGCAGCATCGGCAGGTCGTTGGGCATGTCACCGAACGCGATCACTTCGGCGGCCCTGATCTCCCGCTTCTCGGCGAGCACGGCCAGCGTGGAGGCCTTTGTCACACCGTGGGCGCTCATCTCGATCAGGGCCCGGCCGCTGGAGTGGGTGGGGGTGACAAGGTCGCCGACCAGCTCACAGACCTCCTCCTGGAGGACGTCGGGGTCCATCCGGGGGTGCAGGGCCAGAAGCTTGGCACCCGGTCGCGAGGTGAGAGCGGCTGTCCCGACACGGAACCCGGCGCCTCCCTTGCCATCCCAATGGTCGAGACGAAAGTCCGATTCGTGAGCGAATCCGCCCTCGTATTCGACCGAGAAGGCCAGCTCGGGAACCTTTTCACGGAGACGCGCCACAACCTCTTTGAGTACATCTGGGGGGATGAGGTGTGATTTGACGATCCGCTCGGTGTGCAGGTCGTAGACAAGGGCACCATTGGCGCATATGGCCAAACCCCTATGGCGTACCGCTCCCGCGACCGCGTGCATCCATCGGGGCGGTCGGCCGGTCACGAAGACCAGCGTGGCCCCGGCGTTCTCCACCCGGGCGAAAGCGGCCGTGGTACGGGGTGAGACGGTCCCGTCCGAGCGCAGAGCGGTGCCGTCGAGGTCTGTGGCGACAAGCCGGGGGCTTTCCATAACAGGTCCCAGTCTGCCCTGTGCCCTCCGAGGCGCGAGCCGCGGGATCCATCTCCGAGGAATCTTCCGCATGGCGGGAACACGGGTCCACCGGATAGTGTTAGATGTGATGGCGTTGTATTAGCTGAATCCCGTTGTGAAAACCAGTTTGACTGAACCACCCCGGGGCTTGCTGTACGACACATGGGGTTCACGAGGTGTGAATCCCAAAGTTTCAAATCCTGAGGGAGAGCTTTAATGGCTCAGGGAACCGTCAAGTGGTTCAACGCTGAAAAGGGCTTCGGCTTCATCGCACCGGACGGCGGTGCACCGGACGTGTTCGTGCACTTCTCCGAGATCCAGGGCAACGGCTACCGTAGCCTCGAAGACGGCCAGCGGGTCGAATTCGAGATCACGCAGGGCCAGAAGGGCCCGCAGGCCTCACAGGTCCGCGCCGTCTGACATAGACCTCTGGTAGCGAGGGAGGCGGGGTTCGCTTAAAGCGAATCCCGCCTTCTCCGTTTCTCCACCTCCCCGGCCGCCTCCGCCCACACGCCCCGTCCCGCTACGGCCTCTCAGAGCGCCGACGAGGGCCTCACGGCCAAGTGGGGGCGGATAGAAGGTTCCCGACCTCCTACGGGACTGTGGGGGCGTTCGGGATGTCCAGGAAAGATCGCGGACCGTCCAGGCCCACCCTCCAGCGCTACCTCGCGGGATGACCGGCACCGCCCACGACACGGCCTGATCACGAAAAGCCACGCTGCGCGAACAATGCCGGGCCACAGCACATCTACCGTGACATGAGGCATCCGTACGGCCCTGCCCTGGCCTGGCTCGGTCACCCCGTGACCGTGATCGCCATCATCGTGCTGCTGGTCAACGACCATGTGCTCAAGGCCCTCTGGCCCGGCCTGGTCACCGGCAAGCTGAGTGACGGCGGCGGTCCGGGCGCGCGTATCCGCCCGGACCTCGCTCGTACTGGCCGCCCTCGCCTCCTGCGAGTCGTTCGCGATCTGGGGGATCTTCTCCGGCTGGGAGTGGGGCACTCCGGACGACTACTCGACGGCGGTGCTCCTCGCGTGCCTCGCCGGAGTCGCCGTCTCCGTCCTGGTCGGCTGGACGGCCGCGCGGAGGACGGGCCAGGGGCCGGTGGCATGAACGGCGGAGGCCCCCGCCGACGTACGGCGAGGGCCTCCGGAGGACGGCTACTTGACGGGTTCGAGGACGTCGAGACCCACGTAGGGGCGCAGGGCCTTGGGGATCACGACGGAGCCGTCGGCCTGCTGGTGGTTCTCCAGGATGGCGACGATCCAGCGGGTGGTGGCCAGGGTGCCGTTCAGCGTGGCCGCGTGCTGGGGCTTGCCGTCCTTGTCGCGATAGCGCACGGCCAGGCGGCGGGCCTGGAAGTCGGTGCAGTTGGAGGTCGAGGTGAGCTCGCGATAGCGGCCCTGGGTGGGGATCCACGCCTCGCAGTCGAACTTCCGCGCCGCGCTCGTGCCGAGGTCGCCCGCCGCGGTGTCGATGACCCGGTAGGGCACCTCGATCTTGGCGAGCATCTCCTTCTCCCAGGCGAGCAGCCGCTGGTGCTCCTCCTGTGCGTCCTCGGGACGGACATAGGAGAACATCTCGATCTTGTCGAACTGGTGGACGCGGATGATGCCCCGGGTGTCCTTACCGTACGAGCCCGCCTCGCGGCGGAAGCACGTCGACCATCCCGCGTAGCGGTACGGGAGCGAGCCACCGTCGAGGATCTCGTCGGCGTGGTAGGCGGCCATGGGCACCTCGCTGGTGCCGACCAGGAACAGGTCGTCCTCGGGCAGGTGGTAGACCTCGCTGGCGTGGGCACCGAGGAAGCCGGTGCCCCGCATCGTCTCCGGCTTGACCAGCACCGGCGGGATCATCGGGATGAAGCCCGCCTCGATCGCCTGCTGCATGGCCATGTTGAGCAGGCCGAGCTGGAGCCGGGCACCGACGCCCTTGAGGAAGAAGAACCGCGAGCCGGAGACCTTCGCACCGCGCTCCATGTCGATCGCGCCGAGCAGTTCGCCGAGCGCCAGGTGATCCCTCGGCTCGAAGTCGAAGGACCGCTTCTCGCCGATCTCCTCCAGCACGACGTAGTCGTCCTCGCCGCCCGCCGGCGCGCCCTCCTCCACGAGGTTGGGCACCGTGTAGAGCAGGGCCTCCAGCTCCTTGGCCAGTTTCTCGGCCTCGGCCTCGGCCGACTTGACCTGTGCCGCGAGGTCCTTGGCCCGGTCGAGGAGGGCGGTTTTCTCCTCCCCGGAGGCACGGGACACCGACTTGCCGATGCTCTTCTGCTCGGCGCGCAGCGTCTCGAAGCGACTCAGCGCACCGCGCCGGCGCTCATCGAGGTCGAGCAGCGTTTCGACGACGGAGTCGTCCTCGCCGCGGGCACGCTGCGACGCCCGTAGCCGGTCGGGATCCTCACGAAGGGTACGCAGGTCAATCACAGATCAAGGCTACCGATCTGTAGCTCAAGCTCGCACACGTATCAGGCCTGACCGGTGCGGATCCTGGCCAGCCAGTCCGCCGCCTCGGTGAAGTCGCCGTTGGTGGTCGCGCGCTTGATCTGCGGCGACAGACCGTCGGCACGCGGGTAACTGCCGAGGAAGCGCACGTCGGCGCAGATCCGGTGGAGGCCGGAGATCGCCTCACCGACCCTGGCGTCGGCCACGTGGCCCTCCAGGTCGAAGTGGAAGAAGTAGTGGCCGATTCCGTCACCGGTGGGCCGCGACTCGATGCGGGTCAGGTTGACGCCGCGCACGGCGAACTCGGTGAGCATCTCCAGCAGCGCGCCCGGATGGTCGTCGGTGAGGAAGGCGACCAGGGAGGTGCGGTCGGAGCCGGTCGGCTGAGGCAGCGGGCCGGGGCGGGACACCTGGACGAACCGGGTCACGGTGTCGGACCGGTCACCGACGTTGGCGGCGAGCTCGACCAGGCCGTAGTGCTCCCCGGCGATGCGCGCGGCGATGGCCGCGTCGTACGGCGATCCGGGCAGGGCGACCTCCTGGGCCGCCGCCGCGGTCGACGGGGCCGCGACCACCGTGGCGTCGGGCAGCTCGCGGGCGGTGAAGTTACGGCACTGGGTGATGGCGGCCGGGTGGGTGAAGATCCGCTTGATGTCACCGAGGCGGGTGCCCTGCCGCGTCAGGAGCGAGAACTCGACGGGGAGCAGCAGCTCGGCGGTGATGAGCAGCGGCTCGCCCCAGGCGAGTTCGTCCAGGGTCGTGGTGATGGCGCCTTCGAGCGAGTTCTCCAGTGGGACGACGGCACCGTCGGCCGCGCCGCGCCGCGCCGCGTCCAGCGCCGCGCTGACGTTCGCGGCCGGCAGCCGGTCGGCCTGCGGGGCCAGGAGCCGCAGAGCCTCCTCGGTGAAGGTGCCTTTCGGTCCCAGGTAGGCGAGTTTCGGCATGACAACAGGCTATCCGGCGTCTATCCGAAAGCGCGGGTAAAGCCGGACTTCCGGAAGACCTCCCGGCGTCTCGGCAGCCATACCCCGAGCAGCCAGACCAGGGCCAGCGCACCCAGGCCGAATCCGTTCTGGACGATCTTTCCCAGTACCGGGCTGAGCACCGGGATCTCCGCCGCCTTGATCGTCACTCCCCACCAGGGGATCGGTATCACGTAGAAGAGCCAGACGCAGGCGGCCACCCGGACCCGGACCGGGTCACGCCCGTCACCGGCCAGCGCGCCGAGCACCACGACCACCCAGGCCAGATGGTGGATCCAGGCCACCGGCGACAGCAGCACGGCCATCAGGCCGACCAGTGCGACCCCGGTCACCGCGTGCCCGTCGAGCAGCGCCCGGCGCGCGTGGCGGAAGCCGTACCAGGCGACCACCGCGACCAGTGCCAGCCAGAGCAGGCTGGTCAGCTGGTCGGGCAGGTAGAGCCGGATGAGCATGCCGCGCATCGACTGGTTGGTGGTCGCCGCGTTGGCGCCGAGCCTTTCGGGGTCGAGCAGCGCGTGGAACCAGAAGTCGGCGGCGTCGGCCGGGATCACCAGGAAGGGCAGCAGGGTGAGCAGCCCCGCGGTGAAGGTCGCCATGAAGAAAGTCCTGCGCTGCTCCTGCCGCGCGCCCGGGCCGAAGCCGGTGATGAGCAGGTAGATCAGGAAGACGCCGGGGGTGAGCTTGACCGCGGTGGCCAGGCCGATCAGCATGCCGCGCGGCCAGGCGGGGCGCCGGGCCACGCAGTCGGCCAGGCAGAGCGCGACGAGCAGGACGTCCACCTGGCCGAAGCGGATCTGGTCCCTGACCGGCATCAGGTAGGTGCAGGCGATCATCAGGACCGCGGACAGCGCAGGGAGGCCGAGGCCGCGCGCCCACTCCGGGACAGCACGGCCGTCCGTGTCCCGCTGCGACGCGGCCCGGCCCAGCACGGCGCGGAAGCCGTATCCGATGCTGACCGCCAGCATCACGAAGACGAGGGCCGTCCATACCCACTGCGCGGCGGGCCAGGACATCATCGCCAGCGGCGTGGCCAGCAGCGCCGCGATCGGCGGGTAGGTGAACGGCAGCAGCTGCGGCGCGGGGGTCACGAAGTCGTAGACCGGCCGCCCCGCAAGGATCGCCTGGCCACCGGTACGGTAAACATCCAGGTCGACCAGGCGCTGGTCGTCGGCGTTGCCCAGCCACTGGAGCACCAGCGGTGCCACAGCCACCGCGATGAGCAACAGCGCGAGCGGCCACATCCACGGTGGCCGCCTGGTCGTGGTCACCTTGCCAGTCGTCACGACCAGGCAGGTTACCGTGGGCCTGGGGGAGACAGCCGCCAACGAGTACGTATACGGGGGAAACCGGATGGGCTCAGCACGCGAGGACAGGTCACGATCCGCCGGATCGTCTGGCGTGTCCACCCCCTCCGGGCTCGGCGGCCGGGCGCGTGCTTCCCGCCGTGCGGCCGGCCTGCTGCTGGCCGTCCTGCTCCTGACCCTCTCCGCAACAGTCCTCTCCGGAGCCGGTACGGCCACCGCCTCGGCCGGATCGGTGCCCGCCGGGGTCGCGGTGATCGGAGTGCCGGGCCTGCAGTGGGACGACCTGGACCAGGCGCGGACGCCGAACCTGTGGAAACTGGTGGACCAGGGCGGGGCCGCGTCGATGTCCACCCGGGCGGTTCCGCTGCCCGGGCAGGGCATCACCTGCCCGGCCGCGGGCTGGCTGACCGTCTCGGCGGGACAGCGGGCGGGCGCCCCCGAGACGGACTGCGCGGTGCCGGCGGCGCCGCTTACGGCACCGGACGGCGGGGCGAGCGTGCCCGGCTGGTCCGAGCTGGTGACCTTCAACGCCGTCGAGACCTCCTACAATCCGACGCTGGGACAGCTCGGCCAGCTCGTGGTGGACGCCGGCGGGAAGGTGGCCGCGGCCGGGCCGGGAGCCGCGCTCGGCGCCGCCGACAGATCTGGAAAAGTCGGGAAATACGCGGCGACTGTCGACGAGCTCGGCGACCTGGCACCGTACCGGCTGGTCATGGTGGAGATCGCCGACCTCGTACGGGCCCGGACCGGGGCGGCCGGCGGCCCGGCCTCGATGACCGGGCAGGTCAGGCAGGCGGCGGTGGCGGGTGCCGACCGCCAGGTGGGCGCGGTCCTCGACCGGCTCCCGCCGGAGACCACGATCCTGCTCGGCGGCCTGTCCGACACCGAGGCCACGGCCCACCTGCACGTGGCGATCGCCCACGGCCCGTCGCCCGGCGGCGAGCCGTACCCGCACGGCTACCTGACCACCACCTCCACCCGCCAGGACGGCCTGGTCACCAACACCGACCTGACCTCCACCGCGATCGCGCTGCTCGGCCTGAGGGCCCCGAACGGCGTCGTGGGCCACGCCTGGCAGAGCGCGGGGCCGGACGGAGAGCCGACCGCGGGCATCGTCCGGAACCTGGCCGGCGAGGACCTGGCCAGTCAGGTCCTGCGCGACGTGCGGGGACCGTTCTTCACGGTGTTCGTGGCCGTGCAGATCCTGTTCTACCTGCTGGCCGCCGTCGCGATCCGGCGGGGCTGGGGCGGTTCGCGGGCGCTGACGGCCACGCAGGCCGTCGCGGTGGTCAGCGGCGCGATCGCGATCGCGACCTTCCTGGCCCAGCTCGTGCCCTGGTGGAACCTGCCCGTCCCGATGGCCGGGGTTATCCTGACCATCACCGGCATCGCCTGCGTGATCGCCGGGCTGGCCTTCGCCGGGCCGTGGCGGGCGCACGTGCTCGGCCCGCTGACCGTGGTCGCCGGGATCACCTCGGTGGCCCTGCTGGTCGACGTGATGACCGGCTCCAGACTCCAGGTGAACGCGGTCACCGGCTACGAGCCCGTCACCGGCGGGCGTTTCTACGGTTTCGGCAACATCGCCTTCGCCGTCTACTCCGCCGGGACGATCCTGGCCCTGGCCGGGATCGCCCACTGGTTGATCTCCCGGGGACGCCGCACACTCGCGCTCGCGTTCTGCGCGGTCTACGGCCTGTTCGCGGTGTTCGTCGACGGCTGGCCGGCCTGGGGTGCCGACTTCGGCGGGGTCGCGGCGTTCCTGGTCGGGGTGACCGTCCTCCTGATCCTGCTGTCCGGCAGCCGGGTCTCCCCGATCAAACTCGGGCTGGTCGGCCTGGCGGGCATCCTGCTCATCGGGGCGATCGCGGTGGCCGACTGGCTCAAGCCACCCGACCAGCGCACCCACCTGGGCGCCTTCGTCCAGCAGGTGCTGGACGGCGAGGCCTGGACCGTGATCGGCCGCAAGTTCGGCGCGATGATCGGGGTCACGGTCGGGAACTGGTCGCTGACCCTGCTCTCGCTGGTCGCGCTGGCGTTCCTCTTCCTGGTGCTGGACCGCCCCTCCCGGTGGAGCGCCTCCGCGCTGGGCCGGGCCTACCTGCTCGCGCCGGCGCTGCGCGCCGGGCTGATCGGCTCGCTGACGTGCGCACTGATCGGGTTCCTGATGAACGACTCGGGCATCGCGATCCCGGCGATGGCCCTCACGGTCCTGGTGCCGCTGACGCTGGCCGCCTGCGTGCGCGCGCTCCAGCTCTCGCCGCCCACCACACCAGAGCGAGCGTCAGAACCAGCAGGGACCACGGCACCACCCGCTCCCTGACGACGGTCTTCAGCCAGAGCAGGTCCGCGGGGCGCAGGGCCTCCCGGGCCGGGAGGTAACCCAGGGAGAGGATCGTCACCCTGGCCACCATGAACCTCTCCAGCGCGGGCCAGGAGGCCATGGCCAGGAGCGCGAAGGCCAGCCCGTCGTACCAGGGCAGCGCGTACGGCGCGGCGAACAGCCAGGCGACCACCATCACCGCGGCGACCCCCGGAGCCGTGTCCCACGGCGCCGCCCGCAGTATCAGCCAGGCCAGGACCGCCAGCAGGAGCAGGGAGCCGGACTGGATCCAGGCCGAGTAGGCGCCGGGCCCGGACAGCCCCTGGAGCCCGACCTTGACGAGCTGCCACGGCGTGCCGAGCGAGACCTTCTTGCTGGCCGTGCCGACCTGGTCGAGGACGTGCGGCCCGGCGGCACCGTAGATCACCAGCACGGTGGCCACCGCGGTGCCCGCCACGACGGCGAGCCGGCCGGGCGAGCGGCGCAGCTCCCACGCCGGGCCGAGCGCGACCAGCCCGGCGTTGAGCTTGACCCCGATCCCCACGCCGAGCAGCAGCCCCGACCCGGCCCCGCGTGCCGTGAGCGCCGCGACCATGCAGGCGATCGCCAGGGTGTCCACGTGCATCCCGGCGGCCAGGTGGTAGATCATCAGCGGGTTGACCGTCCACAGGAGCGCCGCCCGCCGCTGCAGGTCCGTGTCACCCCGGGTGAACCGGTGCAGCAGCAGGGCGGTCACGACGAACGCGGCCGCGTTGAACACCGCCATCACGGAGACCGTCAGCCTGACCGAGTCACCTCCGGCGAGACTCGCCAGCGCTTGCAGGGCGGTCGCCACCGGGCCGTAGACGCTCGTCACGCCGGTCCACTCCTCCACCGCGCCGGTGACGGGATCACCGGGGAGTTCGGCGGGGGTGACGGCGTAGGGGTCCCGGCCGAGAGTGACCAGGCGGCCGTAGGCGGCGTAGTTCAGGTGGTCGGCCGAGCCCGACGGCGGCAGGAAGGCCAGCAGGGCCGCCGTCACGCAGCCGGCCGCGAGCAGCCACCGGGGATCCGGCCTCCACCGGGACCGGAGGGCGGCGGCGAGCCCGAGCCCGCCCAGCACGATCGCCGCCGCGGCCATGGCGATCACCAGGTGGCCGTCGGGACGCAGGCCCAGCGAGTACGGAGGCTGCCAGGAGGGGCCGGGAAGTCCGGGAACCATGGCCGAGGGGCCCAGTAGCCCGATCATTATCGTCAGTGCGACGGACAGCCCGACGGCCGTGAACGCGACGGCGCCGAGTCCCCGCGGCACACCGGACCCGGGAACCCGCCCCTCATCGACAGCCGACGGAACCCGAGTCACCCGCAAATTCCAGCACATCCGGAACAGTGCCCGGCGCGGCGGCGTCATACGGACCGGCCCCGGCCCCGCAGCGGGGCGGCCCGGCCGTGCCGGCGGACCTACCTGCGGGCCAGCAGGGCGCGGGCGACGTCACGGAACTGCCTGGCCCGGTGGAGCTGAGCCTTCCAGTCGGTGCCGGTGGCCCGGTGGCTCATCTCCACCTCGACCTCCCGCACCCGGAACCCCCTGCGGAGCAGGTCGATGGTGAGGCCGGTCTCCACGCCGAAGCCGTGCGCCAGGGGCCGGGCGGCCTCGAACGCGGCCCTGGTCAGGCAGCGCTGACCGTTGAGCGGCTGGGCGGGCGTCCATCCGGTGGCGCGCGCGATGCCCTCGCGTGCGAGTTTCACCACGAACCCGTGCCCGCCCAGCTTCACCCGGGTGACGAACACGGCGATGGTCATGTCCACCTCACCCGCCATGACCGGTCTGATCAGAGCCGCGGCCGCGTGCGCGCTCTCCCCCAGATCGGCGTCGAGAAACAGCAGGTGCCGAGGCTCCTCCCCGTCCAGCAGGCGTACGGCCTCCGCCCCGCTCTCCATGGCGGTGGCCTTGCCCCGGTTACGGCTGTGCCGTACGACACGGGCGCCGGCGGCCTTGGCCACCCGGCCCGTCTGATCCGCCGAGCCGTCGTCCACGACCACGACGAGGTCGACACCGGAGAGCGCCAGTGCCGCGGTCACGGTGGCACCGATCCGGTCGGCCTCGTTCTTGGCCGGGATGATCACTGCTGTGCCGGTCATCCTTTGGGGTCGGCTGTCAGTAGCTTCCCGGGCATCGCCTCGTGCACGGTGAACACCGAGTCGAGGCCGGTGACCTGGAGGATTTTACGGACGGCGGGCCGCGGTGCCGCCAACTCCAGGGTGCCGCCCCGTTCTTTCAGCCGCTTAAGGGCAGCGAGCAGAACGTTCATTCCGGTGGAGTCACAGAACTCCACCTTGGACATGTCGATGACCACGTAGGTGGTCGGTGTCTCCAGGAGCAGCCGAGTGAACTCGGACTGCAGACCAGGCGCGGTATATAGGTCGATTTCGCCGACAATGGTCATGACGGTGTGCCCGGCATGAGATCGAGTTGAGACTTTTAGCTCCACAGCGGGCACACTAGCGGCGCGGAGGGCGCTGGTCACGTTCTCTCGGCCAACCCGAGTCGTCAGCCCTTTGTCCCCCGTTTCGGCCTCACGGAAACCTTGAGTGCGCGAAACTTGACACTGTGCAACACCGGCTTGGCCGGAAAGGGGGGAGACCCGGAATCTCCCGACCGCCGCTGCGCCACGTCGGTAGCGGCCGTTGATTAGAAACGGGCTCGAACGCAACATGAACACCGACCTTCCTGAGGATCCCCAACGGCAACTGCTCCGGGAGCACCTGGAGTCCATAATCACCCGCACCGAGAAGGCCACCTCGTGGCACGACGCGGCCAACTCCCTGCGTGATCTGCTGAACCCCGAGGGATACGTGCCGATCAGAACCCGCCTGGCCAGTGAGGATCTCGACTTTCTTCAAGGGGCACGCGAGGAGCTGATCGACTTCGCCGAGCTCGGAGTCAGGCTCCTGGACCTGCACCAGCCCCGCGACGCGGGCGGCATCACCAGCGACGCGGCACACCCGATCCTGCGCTGCCGTAGCTGCATGTGGCGGTGGCCGTGCCCGACCTTCCGCGCCATGGCCGAATCCTTCGGCAGCCCCAGGAATCCGACCTCGTGCCAGCACGTCGAGCCCGACGGCGGCGAGGCCGGCGAGGACACCCCGGCGACCCTCGTCGTGCCCGCCCGGCCCGAGGGGGAGGCTCCGGCTCTGACGACTCCCCACATGGTCGTGGGAGACAGGCCCCTCTGATCCCGCCCCGCCGTGACCGCGACGATCAGCAGGATCATGGCGGCGCCAGAGGCTCGTAGCGGTAGCCGACGCCCCACACCGTGACGATGCGCCGGGGGGCTGTGGGGTCCGGCTCGATCTTCTCCCGGAGACGGCGGACGTGGACGGTCACCGTCGAGGAGTCGCCGAAGGACCAGCCCCAGACCTGGTTGAGCAGCGTGGAACGGCTGAAGACCTGGCGGGGGTTGCGCATGAGGTGGGCCAGGAGGTCGAACTCGCGGGCGGTCAGCATGATCTGCTCGCCGCCGAGCCGTACCTCGTGGGCGCCGACGTCGACCACCAGGGCACCGTCCCTGAGCACGCCGGTCCCGGCCGGCACGGAGGCTCCGCGCGCCCGGCGCAGTACGGACTGGACGCGCAGAGCCAGCTCCCGGGGGCTGAACGGTTTGGCGATGTAGTCATCGGCACCGGTCTCCAGGCCGACGACCCGGTCGATCTCCTCGCCCAGCGCGGTCAGCATGATCACCGGTACCGGCCAGCGCTCCCTGAGCTTCCTGCAGACCTGGAGCCCGTCCATCTTCGGCAGCATGAGGCCGAGCACCAGCAGGTCCGGCGGGTTGGACAGCGCGCGCCTGAGCGCTTCGGCGCCGTCTCCGACGCACTCGACCCGGTGGCCGTCGCGCTCCAGGTAGCGGGCCACCACCTCGGCCACCGCCGGGTCGTCGTCGACCACCAGAATCCGCGCGCTCATAGTCCCCACGGTAGGCCCGCGGGTGGCCGGCCATACGCCGTGTCACCGCTCCGTAAGCACTGGATCGTTATGATTCCGGCTCCCCCGGTGCCGATCGCGGACGTACGGTGTGCTCATGAGTCGTACCGTCATGACAGTCCTGGGCGTCATCCTCGCTCTCTACGTCGTGTTCGGGCTCGTGCTGCCCGCGCTGTTCGGGCTGTTCAAGCTTCTGGTCGTGCTGGCGCTGGTGGCCTTCGTGGTCGTCGCCGCTGTGATGGTCGCGGGCAAGTTCTCCAAGTGAACCTGCTGCTCTTCCTCCAGACGCTGTCGGTCTGGATGTTCGACGGCGGCGGGCCCTGACGGCGACCGCCGTGGTCGGGTTGGGCGTGTTCCTGCTGCTGGCCGCCGTGCTTCCCCTCACCGCCGGGATCTATCTCCTGGTCACCACGGCCTGGGCGGCCGGTGAGAGGGCGGTGCTGTATCGGGCTGTGCCCGCCTGAGGCTGATCCGGTCCGTGTCCCGCCTCACCGGATGTGAGGCGGGACACGATCTATCCGCATTCCCGCAGGGCGGGTCCGGGGAGAGAGATCTGATGGTTGCCGTTACTTTTACTTTTACCGTTACTCACAGTGCTGACGGTGGTGACCATCGCCCAGACCGTGGTCATCTCGTCGTCATGTCTGACCCCCCACTTGGCGGCCAGATACTCGACGATACCGAGGCCCCTGCCCCCCAGCGAGGAAAGTGTGGGAGGCCCGGCGCGCGGCTCTGTGGCGGCTCCTCCGTCACTCACCGCAACCTCGACGTGGTCGTCAGCCCAATGCCATGCCACCCTGATCTGACCGGACGGTAAAGGATGTGCATGCCGGAGCGCGTTGCTCAGCAGCTCGCTGACCACGAGGACCGCATCATCGATCGCGGGCTCGTAGACCCCCCATTCCTGCAGGTCAGAGCAGAGGCGTTGGCGTGCGACGGCAACGCTGGACGGCGCATAAGGCAGCAACACGACGTTCGACGCACTCACCTCCCCGTATCCCTGTTCCCCCTGAGGAACGCACCCCCAGTACGACCGAAATGCCCCGTTAGATGGTCTTAGAAACCGAGCGTCAATTACAGGTTGTGCACATTCGACAATAGATCACCTCATCTGTTACTGACCCGTTACCACACCGGCGTGTCACCTAGGTAAGGGCGCCGGGCGTGTCGGCAATACGCAGGGCCAGCCGCATGCGGGTGCCACCGCCGGGGCGGGGATGCGCCGACACCTCGGCGCCCTGGGCATGGGCCAGGCTGCGCACGATGTAGAGGCCGAGGCCGACCCCGCCGAACCGGCGGCGGTCACTGCTGTCTCCCTGGACGAAGCGTTCGAAGACGCTTCCCCTGCTCGCCGGGGGAATGCCCACGCCCTCGTCGTCCACGACCACCACCACCCGATCGCCCGCCGCCCATGCCTCAACCCTGATGAGACCGCCGTCCGGCGAATACTTGAAGGCGTTCTCCAGGAGCTGGCCGAGCATGATGTCGGTGGCGAGCGCGTCGCCGGAGACCGGGGGCAGGCCCTCGGGAACACTCACCTCGACCCGGTGCAGGTCCGACAGGACCGGCAGACCCAGCGTGGCGGCCCGTAGCCGCTCACCGAGGTCGAAGCCCTCGATCCTGAGCATGAGCTCGCCCGCTCCGGCGCGGGAGCCGAGCAGCAGATGGTCCATGAGCTGGCCAAGGGAGCACGCCCGCTCGGCGATGGTGTGCACGGCGGCACGGCGCTCGGCATCGGTCATGCTGTCCCAGCGCGAGTCGAGCGTGCCGGCGAAACCGCGGACCACCGTGATGGGGGTGCGCAGCTCATGGCTGGTGGTGGCGAGAAAGAGATCCTTGGCCTCCTCCAGCTCCTTGGCCCGGGTGACGTCGTGGAAGTCGACCACGGTCTCGCCCGTCTCCACGATCTCCGCGCAGAGCACGTCCAACCACATGCCCGAGGGGAGCTGGAGTGTGAGCTTGTCACCGGGTTCGGGCAGCTGGAACGGTGGCGGACCGCCTATCATCTCGGCCGCGGGGAGACCCGTCAGCTCGGCAGCGGCCGGATTCCACTGGACGACCCTGCCGAGGCTGTCGAGGACCGCGATGCCGTCGGCACTGGCGTCGAACACGGCCCGCTCGTGGGCGCGCTGCCGTACGGCCTCCTGGTAGGCCATGGCGTTGCCGACGGCGATCCCGGCGTGCCCGGCGAGCAGTTCGAGCAGCTCCAGCTCCACGTGACTGGCCCGGTGCCTGGCGAACAGGGCGTAAAGCGCGCCGTACGGCCGGCCGGCCACCGCCGCGACGCCGAGGGCGATGGTGTGCAGGCCGGGGAGCTGCGACCAGATCAGCTCGTCCAGCCGGGCCTGGTCGCCGGTCTCCAGCATCACGGTCCTGCCGGTCCGCAGGAGCTTGCCGACCAGGCTCGTACGCAGGTCGGCGGTGGAGCCGCGCAGGGAGTCGGGGAGGCGGTGGCTGGCCACGAGACGGAGCCGGTCGTCCTCGATCAGCACGAACCCGCCCGCGTCGGCCCCCGTCAGCTCGGCGAGGCTGGCCGCGATCCGGTCGAGAACGGCGGGCAACTCCCGCTCGGCGTTGATGTCGGCGACCACATCGGTGAGCCTGCGGACAAGCTGTGCCCGGTGGACGGCCCGGTCATGGGCGGTCTCATCGTCCTGGGCCGGATGGTAGACGCTGACGTAGCCGAGCAGGACTCCCGCCTCGGACCGCAGCGCGCTCGTGTCCACCCGCACGTCGATCAGGCTGCCGTCCTGGCGGAACCGCTTGGTCCGCAGCGAGACCTGACCCCCGGTGCGGACCCGTTCCAGAACCGCGTTGTGCTCGGCTGTCAGCTCTTCGGGGACCACCGGGGCGCGGCGGCCGAGCATCTCGGCGGTGGACCAGCCGAACAGACGCTCGGCGGCGGGGTTCCATGTCAGGACCGTCTGATCCCGGTCCAGGGCGATGATCGCGTTGGGCGCGCCGGCGACGATCGCACGGCCGATATCGTCGTCGCCGCCGGACCTGTTGTCACCCACCCACCCATAGTGCCGCTTCAACCAGCCTGATCTTGGCACTTCGTCCGCATGTGCTGACACCCGTTGCGGTGATCCGTCCGATACGCTGCGATCACCACACGCCTGGATACGAGAGGGTGGGGCCGTGTCATCCGGTGACATCGACGCACTGCTACGGGTGACCTCGCCCGACTACATAGGAAAAACCCACCCCGACATCGCATTCGGCACCCTGGACGGCCCGGTGGGGCGCCTTACCCTGGCGGTGACGAACCGGGGTGTGGTGGCATGCAGCTACGAGGACGAGAATGTCGTGTTCGAGCGCGTCAGCAGGGAGGTCGGCTCGTTCATCGGGCCGGACGCGCGACGGCTCGACCCGGTCCGCCGGGAGCTGGACGCCTACTTCTCCGGCCGGCTGCGCGCCTTCACCACCACGGCGGACCTGCGGCTGGCGACCTCGTTCGCCAGGACCGTGCTGCAGATGATGATGGCCGTGCCGTACGGAACGGCGACCACCTACCGGGAGATCGCCGAACGGATCGGCAGGCCGCGGGCGCTGCGCGCGGTCGGCAACGCCCTGGGGAGCAATCCGGTCTGCGTGATCGTGCCCTGCCACCGGGTGGTCGAGAGCGAGGCCGTCCTCGGCGGTTACGCGGGGGGCGCCACCGCCAAGGAGCGGCTGCTCCGTGTCGAGGGAGCCGGCAGGAGCCATCCGCCCGGCAGCCCGTAAGCCGCGTCCGGGAAGCCGCCTCCGGGAAGCCCCCGCCCGCTCACGGGCGAGGACTCACGGGTGGCGGCTCACAGACGGATACTCACCTGCGTCGGCGGAGCGCGCCGAGGCCGAGGGTGACGAGACCGGCGACGAGGAACGCGCCGACGGCCGCGCTCATCCACGGCTGCGGGGTGAACCCGATGACTTCCCTGACGCCGTTCCAGATGCGCGCCCACCAGGACACCTCCGAGGGCGCGGCGAGCAGCCACCAAGTGGCGAAGCCGAGCAGCCACGGGGCCACCATGAGCCAGCGGGAGGGCGCGTTCTCGGAGGTGTCCCAGTCCTTGCCGTGGCCGAGCAGGAAGTAGTCGACCGCCAGCACGCCGAGCATCGGCACGAACACCGCGCCGATGATGCCGAGGAACGCCCCGTAGGAGTTGACGTCGACGACGAGGGCGACGGCCGTGGTCAGCGCACCGACGGCCACGGAGAAGATCCGGCGGTCCACCCGCGGCATCAGGTTCTGCAGCGACATCGCCGTGGAGTAGACGTTCGCGAACGACTGGTCGGTCTCGCGCAGCACGAGCATGCCGAAGAACAGCGCACCAAGCGGGGCCGCCACGAACGGCGCGAACACCGTGGTCGGGTCGCCCAGCACCGCGTCGTGGCCCGCGAGCGCCACCGCGTAAACACCGACGGCCAGGCATGCCACCTGCGCGATGGTGTAGCCGCCGACGACGCCGGTGAAGGCCGCGCGGCTGGACCGCGAGTGCCTGGCGTAGTCCGCCGCGACCGGCACCCACGAAACGGAGAGGGCGATCACGAAGTCCATGGCCGGCATGAAGGCGTCCCAGGATCCCCCGACCTGGGCGGGCGTGTCACGGATGAAGACCACCGCGAACCAGATCATCGAGATGATCACACCGACCGTGACGAAACGTCGGATCAGCCGGATGACGCCCAGCGGGTAGATGGTCAGCGCCGTCGTCAGGACCCCGGCCCCGATCGCCCAGACCGCGTAGGGGATGGACGGCCCGAAGATCGCCTGCGCGCCCATCGCGATGACCCAGAGCTCGAAGGCACCCCAGCCGATCATCTGGATGATGTTGAGTACGGTCGGGACGGAGGAGAGCCTCGCGCCGAACAGCCCGCGCAGTAGCACCATCGCGGGCTGACCGGTCTGCGCCCCGGGCACCGCGGCGAGACCGACCATCGCGGTGCCGACAAGGCTGCCGACCAGGCATGCGAGCAGCGCCGCGGTGAAGGTGAGCGGGTTGTCGTCGAGCAGAGGGTTGATCAGGAAGAGCGCGAAGGAGAATCCGAGCAGGCTGACGGCCAGATTGGCCCAGAAGGCGCCCTGGTCGAGTGCGCCGAGGGTCTTCGGCGGAGCCTGGTCAAGGGTGAGGGGGGCCTCGGCATGCTTGGAACCGATGACGTCGGACGCCATGAAACGCTCCCTACGCCGGCATTACCCGGACAGGTTCATGCGGTCGGCGGCGCGTCGGAGGGTTCGATCGACCCTCTGCCTGGTTCCGCCCTCTCAGCCCGGTCCCGCCCGAGCTCCCGCGATAGATAATTCGCCCCGAATTATGTCATTCATTCCTGATCGCGCAAATATCGGATCTCTGCGAGGGCCGGAGCCGGCCGACCCCTCACAGGGACCGGGTCAGGCGACGAACGGGTCCTGACCGCTCTCGCTGACCATGGGACGGCCGGCGGACTCCCAGGACTGCATGCCGCCACCGACGTTGATCGCGTCCCAGCCGACGTTGCCGAGCCACGCGGCGGCGTGCGCGGAACGGCCGCCGGCCCGGCAGACCACGTAGACGGGTGCGTCCCTGGGCACCTCGTCCACCCGGGCCTGCAGCTCGCCGAGTGGGATATGGACGGCCGTGGGCGCGTGGCCGGCCCGCCACTCGTCGTTCTCTCTCACATCAAGCAGGAAGGCGCCGACCGGCACGTCCCGCACCTCGACCTCGGAAAAACTCATGACATCCATTCTTTCAAATCCGTCACCGGAGAGGGCGCGGAGCGGCTCGATCGTCCACGAACTCACCAAACATATGCGCGTATGTCCCGGTGGCGTTCCTCAGGAGCTCAGGGCACGTCCCAGAAGGCGAGCTCGTGGGCCATCCCCTCGGTGAACAGCTCCCTGGCCCTGCCGGGATCGGTCGTGGCCTCGTCGATCATCACGGCGATACGGCCGGTCAGCTCGGCGAAACCGGGATGCGCGTAGGTGTCGACCCAGGCGCGGTAGCGCGGTTCGGCCGGAGGATTCTCGGCGAGGGTGCGGCCGAGGGTGGAGTAGCCCCACATGCACGGGTAGAGCGCGGCCAGGCCGTCGGCGTAGTTCGCCGCGGAGTCGAGCAGGAACGAGGTGTAGGCCGCACAGGGCGCCCCCTTCCTGACGCCTCCCAGGTCGGCGCCGAACTCAGCCGACAGGGACCGGTGCAGGTCCAGCTCCTCGTGGAAGGTGACATAGGCCAGATCCACCAGCTCACCCAGGTGCCCGTCGGGGGCCTGCCAGGCCAGCCGGGAGAACACCCGCACGTAGTCGAGAAGGAAGAGGTAGTCCTGCTCCAGCCACGAACGGAACACCGGCTCCGGAAGGTCCCCCTTCGCGATCCCCACCACCGTCGGGTGGGCGAGCTGTGCCTCGACGAACGGGCGGCCGAGGACATGAAGTTCCGCGGAGATGGTCATCTCAATCCTTCCAACGTGGGGACCTCGAACCTTAGCCGCGGTGAGGAACCCGGAGGCCGGACACTAGTTGCCCAGGGCGTCCTTGGGGACCGGCCTGTCCTGGGCCAGGGCCCTGAACATGCGCAGCGCCTTGGCCGTGTCCCACTTGACGACGGCCTGGCCGTTGATGGTCGGCAGGGAGCCGATCGGCACGACCGTGGTCACCGGGTTGTCACCCATCGCCAGGCCGAGGGAGAGCAGGTTGAAGGCCCCGGTCTCCTCTCCGACGGCGACGGAGTCGGTGGCGCTCAGGGCGAGCGGGACGGACCGGAAGGGGTTGATCAGGACTCCGGGGCTGGCCGCCTTCTTCACCACCGCGGAGAAGAACTGGCGCTGACGCTGGGTCCGTTCGAAGTCGGGGATGGCGCCGGTGGCACGGGTGCGGACATAGCCGAGGGCCGTGCCGCCGTCCATCGTCTGCAGGCCCTTCTTCAGGTTGATGCCCGCCTTGGGGTCCTTGATGGCCTGCTTGACGTTGATCTCGACCCCGCCGATGGCGTCCACGATGCCCACGAAACCGCCGAAGCCGATCTCCATGTAGTGGTCGATCCGGAGCCCGGTCACCTGCTCGACGGTCTTGGCCAGGAGCTTGGGCCCACCGTCGGTGTAGGCGTAGGCGGCGTTGAGCTTGCCACTGCCATGACCGTCGATCGGCACGTAGGAGTCGCGCGGGAGGCTGACCAGGGTCGGGCGGTCACCGTTGCCGGGGATGTGCAGCAGCATCATCGTGTCGGTCCGTTTGCCGACCGCGTTGCCGGTGGCGAACTTCTTCCGCTGAGCCTTGGTGAGACCTTCGCGGCTGTCGGAACCGACCAGCAGCCAGTTCGTTCCGGCGGTGGCGGCGGGGCGGCCGTTGTAATCGGAGAGCGCGTCTATCTTGGTGAGCCGCGAATTGATCGTGAAGTATCCGCCGACGGTGAACACCAGGAGCACGACGAGCAGGCCGATGAGGATCCGCGCGATCAGCCTGCCCGGCCGTTTCGGGCGCCGGCTCATGCCGGGCGTCCGCCCGCCTCCCTTCCCTCCGGAGGAACCGCCGGAAGGCCCTCCGGGGGATCCGGCGGAGGGACCGGCCTGCCCCGGAAGAGGCCGGACCGGGCCGGAGCCGGCCCTGGCCTTGCCGTAGACCCGTGAGGTCGAGCGGGGGTGCGCATCCCCGGTGGGCTCGGCGGCCGGGCGAGCGGCCCCCTGCACCGGGTAGGCGGGCTGCCCCGCCGCTCGCGGCGTCGCAGGCTGGGGCGATCGCAGCGCACGTGTGCGGTCGTCGTCTTCCGGCCTGTCACCCACGTCGTATCCCCGCCACTTCTTGAACCCACGATGAGAACGTCATTATCGACGCTACGTCGTGTCCCCCGTCACGCGTCGATGCCTTCCAAGGTTTTCCCACGTAAAAGTACGCGGAAGGGCGATGAGGAACCACCCAGGCAATTGTCAGCTGATCTGGAAACATCGATCACCACATGGATCGTTACGGTAGTGGACGACTTCTGCTCGAAAGGATGATCGTGTCCACTCCGGACTCATGGAGTACCTGCCCGTGCGCACGCACGGGAACAGCTGATCAGACCGGGAGAGCCACCCGGTGAACACGGCTCTCGGCCTGCTGGCCATACTTCTCCTTACCCTCGCCACCGGCTATTTCGTCGCCCAGGAGTTCGCCTTCGTGGCCGCCGACCGCAGCGTGCTGCGCGAACAGGCCGACGCCGGTGACGCGGCGGCCAAGCGCGCGCTGGAGGTGGCGGGACGCCTGTCGTTCATGTTGTCGGGCGCGCAGCTCGGCATCACCGTCACCGCCCTGCTGGTCGGTTTCATCTCCGAACCCGCCATCGCCACCGTGATCAGCCCCTGGCTGGAGTCCGCGGGTGTGCCCGTGGCCGCAGTGGGGGGCGTCGCGGTGGCGATGGCCATCACGATCGCCGCCGTCATCCAGATGGTGCTCGGCGAGCTCGCCCCCAAGAACCTCGGCATCGCCCGGCCCGAACCGGTGGCCAAGTTCCTCGCCGGCTCGACCATCGTCTACCTCAAAATCGCCGGGCCCGTCATCCGGCTGTTCGACTCCGCCGCCACCGGCCTGCTGCGCCGGGTGGGCGTGGAGCCCGTTGAGGAGATGGCGCACGGCGCCAGCCCCGAGGAGCTGTCCCGGATCATCTCCGAGTCGGCCACGGCAGGTGACCTTCCGCCGCGGCTGTCGGAGCTGCTGGAGCGGGCGCTGGAGTTCGGAGACCGTACCGCCGAGGACGTCATGGTGCCGCGCCCCCGCGTGGTGCTGCTCCGGGCCGAGCGCCCGATATCGGACCTGCTCGACGCCGTCCGTGAACACGGCCACTCCCGCTATCCGGTGCTGATCAAGGAGAACGGTGAGGACGTGGTCGGTGTCACCGGCGTGCGGGAGTTTCTCAGGTCCGGACTGACCGAAGGCGTGCTGGAGTCGATCACCCGCTCCGCGCTGCTGGTCCCGGACTCGCTGCCGCTGCCGGTCGTGCTGGAACGCATGCGGACCGCGCACGACGACATGGCCTGCGTCATCGACGAGTACGGCGGGCTCGCCGGCGTGGTCACCGTCGAGGATCTCGCCGAAGAGCTCGTCGGCGAACTGGTCGACGAGAACGACCCCGAGCCCGCGGGAGTCGTCGCCAACGACGACGGCACCTGGAATCTGCCGGGCACGCTCCGGCTCGACGAGGTCGAGCGGGCGACCAAGCTGGCGCTCCCCGAGAGCGACGACTACGACACCGTCGCCGGCCTGGTGCTCGCCACCCTCAGCCGGATGGCCGAGCCCGGCGACCGGGTCACCGTCACGCTGACCAGGGAGACCGACCTCTTCGAGAACGACAGCGCGGACCGGCCGGAGGCGGAGCTCACCGTGCTGTCGGTACACCGTAGAGTTCCCGAGTGGGTACGGCTGGCACCCGCACCGGCGGAGAGCACCAGGGACGACGAGCCCGCGATGGCCGTGCCACGGACGGCCGAGCGCCGGAGCGACACACCCAAGATCGGGCGGAACGCGGTGAACGGACGATGAGCGCCATCGGAGCCCTGCTACTCGGCGTGGCCCTGCTGATCGGCAACGCCTTCTTCGTCGCCGCCGAGTTCGCGGTCATCTCGGCCCGCAGGCACCGCATGGAGGAGCTCGCGGGCAGGGGCGGCCGGTTGACCCGGTTCGCCGCCCGTGCGGCCGTGCGCGGCGGCAGGGAGCTCTCCCTGATGCTGGCCGGCGCCCAGCTCGGCATCACACTGTGCTCGCTCGGCCTCGGCATGGTGACCGAACCGGCCATCGAGCACCTGCTGCAGCCGATCTTCGCGGCGGTCGGTGCGCCCGAGGCGTTGTGGATCCCCGTCTCGCTGGTGATCGCGCTGGCGCTGGTCACCTTCCTGCACATGGTGGTGGGAGAGATGGCTCCCAAATCATGGGCGCTGACCCACCCGGAGACCGCGGCGATGAGCCTGGCCCTGCCGTTCCGCGGCTTCACCTGGGTGGTCCGGCCGGTGCTGGCCGCGCTCAACGCCCTGACCAACACGCTGCTGAGGCTGGTCGGGGTGCACGCCAGGGACGAACTGGCCACCACCAGGACTCCGGTCCAGCTCGCCATGCTGGTCGGCGAGTCAGGCCGGATGGGCCTGCTCGACCGGGACGAGCACGACCTGCTCACGCGGGCCCTGCGGGTCCACCAGCAGCCGGTCGAGCGCCTGATGCTGCCCATCGAGAAAGCCACCAGCGTGACCGGGGACGCCACGGAGGCCCAGGTACGCCGGACGGCCGTCGAAAGCGGGCACCTGCGCCTGCTGGTCAACTCGGGCAGGCCGGGCGACGTCTTGGGCGTCCTGCACGTCAGGGACGTCCTGATCCGGCCCGGAGCCAGCTCCGCGGAGCTCGCCCGCCCGGTCCCCCGGCTGGAGAGGGGCACGACCATCCCCGAGGCGGTCTCCATCCTTCAGGACGCCCACGCCCACGTGGGCCTTGTCACAGATGGCGGCGAGGTGGCCGGCATGGTGAGCCTCACCGATCTGCTCGGCGAGCTTCTGGACGTCCGGGTCTTCGCCACCCGGTAGCACGCGGAGGGGCCGGGGAAGAGTCTTCCCCGGCCCGATTCCTCTGTCGGCGTAATCTAACCCTTGATCATCGAACCTCTTGCAAGCGGCTCGAAAGTGATCGGCAAGCGTGGCGAGCTAGAACGGCGGCATGCCGTACCGGCCCAAAAACCAGAAGAGTCCTACATAACGGCCGGGTCTTCTCTATAACAGAGCGAACGGCTACTTTGATCGACGATCGACCTGACCGGACAAGACTCCACGGACGGCCCCGATGAACGCGCGGATTCACGGAAAAACGAGAAAGCCCCGGTGCGCTGCCAGCGCTTCCGAGGCTCTGCCTGAGTGGGCGAGGAGGGATTTGAACCCTCACGTCCTTTCGGACACACGGACCTGAACCGTGCGCGTCTGCCGTTCCGCCACCCGCCCTTTTGGGTGCGGTGGAAACATTAGCACGGATCAGCCGGTACCCACGAACCCGGATACGATCCTCCTAGACGCGGAGCGGAACAACTGGGTGCGAGAGAGCGAGGAACAAGCCCCCAAGTGACCGCGACCTAGTTAGACGGAGGAAGGGAGGTACCCGGTGGGAGTCCTTCAGCGCTTCGAGCGGAGGCTCGAAGGCTTGGTTGAGGGGGCCTTTGCGCGGGCGTTCAAATCTGACCTTCAGCCGGTCGAGGTTGCCAGCGCGGTTCAGCGCGAGATGGACGAGCGTGCGGCGATCGTCGCACAAGGGCGCACGCTCGTGCCGAACGACTTCGTGGTTGAGCTGTCCACGACGGACAGCGAGCGACTGGAGGTCTATGCGGACAGCATCAGCCATGAACTGGCCAACCTCGCCAGGGAGTACGCCAAGGAACAGGGCTACTCCTTCGTGGGGCCGGTCCGGGTGCGTTTCGAGACGGCCGACGATCTGGCGGTCGGCCTGTTCCGGATCCGCTCCGGAGTGATCCGCGGCGCGACGGTCGAGCAGGACGAGATCCGCCAGCCGGTGAGCGACGTGCCCGCGGCCAAGCCGCATGCCTTCGGCGGCCGTCCCCGCCTGCTCGTCTCGACCCAGGACGACCCGCAGGGCCAGCGTTCCTACGACCTGACCACCCCGGTGACCCTGCTCGGCAGGGGCACCGACTGTGATCTCCGGCTGGTCGATCCGGGTGTGTCCCGGCACCACGCCGAGCTGCGTGTGGAGGGTCCCCAGGTCGTGCTCGTCGACCTCGGCTCCACGAACGGCACCTTCGTCAACGGCCAGCCGGTCCGCCGGGTCGAGCTCCAGAACGGCACTCGCGTGACACTGGGGCGGACGACTCTGGTTTTCCGGCGCGATTAAAGGTAAACAGACGGTCCATGTCCGAGCTCACGCTGCTGCTGATCCGGCTCGCGTTCCTCGCGGTGCTGTGGTTCTTCGTGATTGCCGCGGTCGGCGTGATCCGGACAGACTTGTTCGGATCACAGACGGCCACCACCGCCGCGCGCAAGGCTGCCAAGCCGATCAAGCCCGCGGCCAGACCCAAGAAGGGGGAGCCACGGCAGATGGTCGTCATCGGTGGTCCCCTGCAAGGCACCACCATTACCCTCTCGGAGACGCCAATCACCATCGGCCGGGCGAACGACGCCACGCTGGTAGTCAGCGACGACTACGCTTCCAGCCGGCATGCCCGGCTCTTCCCCCAGGACGGTCAGTGGATCGTGGAAGATCTCGGTTCGACCAACGGCACATACCTCGACCGCTCAAAAGTCACCCGTCCGACTCCGGTGCCGCTCGGTGTTCCGATCCGCATCGGTAAGACCGTCATCGAATTGCGCAAATGACCATCGCACTCCGTTACGCCGCCCGCTCTGACGTCGGCCTCCTCCGCGAAGGTAACGAGGACTCGGCGTACGCCAGCGGCCGCCTGCTCGCCGTCGCCGACGGCATGGGCGGCCACGCACACGGTGAGGTGGCCAGCTCGGTCGCCATCGCCGCGATGTCCTCTCTCGACGAGGACCCGCAGGGGGGTGACCTGCTCAGCGCCATCGAGGCGGCGGTCCGAGAGGCCAACCGCAGGCTGCACGAGATGGTGGGGCGAGACCCGAGCCTCAAGGGCATGGGCACCACCCTGACCGCCATGCTGTGGTCCGGCACGAGGGTCGCCCTGGTCCACGTCGGCGACTCCCGCGCCTACCTGCTGCGCGCCGGGGAGCTCTACCAGATCACGCACGACCACACCCTGGTGCAGTCGCTCGTGGACGACGGCCGGATCACCCTGGAGGAGGCGGCCACCCACCCCCAGCGGTCGATACTGCTCCGCGCGCTCGACGGCAGCGGCGAGGTCGACCCCGACCTCTCCCTGCGCGAGGCCCAGGTCGGCGACCGTTACCTGCTCTGCTCCGACGGGCTTTCCGGCGTGGTGAGCGCGGAGACGTTGCACCACACGCTCTCCACGATCGAGGACCCCGAGACGGTGGTCCGCACGCTTATCGACCTGGCCAACCGGGGCGGTGGTCCCGACAACATCACCTGCGTGCTCGCCGACGTCCTGGAGGTGGACGAGGAGTCCGTCCCTCCCACCGAGGCCGCCGTAGTGGGCGCCGCCGGATTCACCCTGCCTCGGCTGGAAGAGCCTGACACCCCGGCCGGCCGTGCCAGTGCCATCACCATGCCCCAGCCCGTCATCACGGACGACGATCTCGAGGAGCCGGTCGCCAGGTCAAGGCGGCCGGTCAGACGCCGCCGTCTGTGGCCGCTTCTGGCCTCGGTGGGAGGCGTCGCCCTCGTCGGGGGCGGCCTAGGCTGGTACTTCGGCAACCAGTGGCTCGATGATCAGTACTTCGTAGGGGCGAAAGGGGATGAGATAGTGGTTTTCCAGGGCGTGAAGACCAATCTCGGCCCCATCGAGCTCTTCAACGTCGCACGGAGCACCACCGAGTCGATCACGGTCCTTGGCGCGTTCCAGCAGGGGCAGGTCCGCGACGGCATCCCCGTCCCCAGCGTCGACGCGGGCCTGCAGAAGATCCAGGAGCTCAAGTCGTCCGGAGCCAAGCCGGAGGCGAAACCCGAGACCAAGCCCGAGACCAAGGCTGACGGGAAGGGCAAGCAGACCCCCCAGCCGAGCGGCACCGCAACCCCGGAACCCACAAGGTCGCAGTAGACACATGAGCACCCCAAGCGTCGAGCCCGTCCCCCTACCCGCCAAACGGCGGATGGCCCAGTTGGCGATGCTCGCCTTCGCGGTCGTGATCGTGATGCTCGCCTACGCCAACGTGGGGATGGCGATCGACAAGCAGATCCCCACGGGGATGCTCACCTACGGCCTCAGCCTGGGCGGGTTCATGCTGGCCGCCTACCTGATGCTGGCGAAGTTCGCCCCCTGGGCGGACCCGCTGATCCTGCCCCTGGTGACGCTGATCAACGGCCTCGGCCTAGTGATGATCTACCGCCTCGAACAGGCCAAGGCGTTCGGCGCGTCGGCCACCACCCAGCTGCTGTGGACGGCCGTCGGCGTCGTCATGTTCAGCGTGACGCTGATCGTGCTGCGTGACCACCGCGCGCTGCAGCGGCTGACCTACACCGCGGGAGCCGCCGGACTCCTCCTGCTGATCTCGCCGCTGCTGCCGTTCGTCGGCATCGAGACGAACGGCGCGCGCATCTGGATCGGCATCCCCGGCCTGGGCCAGCTCCAGCCCTCCGAGTTCGCCAAAATCGCCCTGATCGTCTTCTTCGCCGGCTACCTGGTCGCCAAGCGCGACGTGCTGGCACTGGCCGGTCGGCGGCTGCTCTTCATCGACCTGCCCCGAGCCCGCGACCTCGGCCCGATCCTCATCGTCTGGGGCCTGAGCATCGGCGTGCTGGTCCTGCAGAAGGACCTCGGCTCCTCCCTGTTGATCTTCGGCACGTTCATCGCGATGCTCTACATCGCCACCCAGCGCACCTCCTGGGTGCTGATCGGCGTCCTGCTCTTTGTCGGCGGCGCGATCCTGGCCGGGATGCTCTTCAGCCACGTGCAGGACCGTTTTACCGTCTACCTCAACCCGGAGGACCCGGCACTCTTCTACAAGGCCGGCGGCAGCGCGCAGCTCATGGAGGGCCTGTTCAGCATGGCCACCGGCGGGGTCCTGGGCACCGGGCTCGGCCAGGGTCACCCCCAGCTCATCCCCCTGGCCATCTCCGACTTCATCTTCCCCGCCACCGGCGAGGAGCTCGGCCTGACCGGGCTGATGGCCCTGCTGATGGTCTACGCCCTGCTGGTGGAGCGGGGCCTGCGCACCTCCATCGCGGCCCGCGACCCGTTCTCCAAGCTGCTGGCGGGTGGCCTGTCGTTCATCATGGCCTGGCAGGTCTTCATCATCGTCGGCGGCGTCACCAACCTGATCCCGCTGACCGGCCTGGTCACCCCGTTCATGTCCCAGGGCGGTTCGGCACTTCTGGCCAACTGGATCCTTGTCGCGCTGCTGGTACGTATGTCGGACGCGGCGAGAAAACCGCCGCCCCAGGCCATCCAGGACGAAGGAATGACGCAGGTGTTCCAGCGATGAACGGCCCCCTCAAGCGCGCCGCCCTGGCCTGCCTGCTCATGTTCGGCCTTCTCATGCTCAACGTGAACTACCTGCAGGTCGTGCGTGCGGAGGACCTGAGCTCCAACCCTCTCAACCGCCGCAACCTCTACGCCCGCTACGACATCGAGCGCGGCCGGATCACCGCGGGCGACAAGGTGCTCGCCGAGTCCGTGGACACCGGCACCAACGACTTCCGCTTCGAGCGGCGTTACCCCGAGGGCAAGATCTACGCCCCCGTCACCGGCTTCTTCGCGCCGGAGAGCGAGCGCGACATCGAGCGGGCGGAGAACCGCCTGCTGGACGGGACGAGCGCCGACCTGCTGATCCGGCGCAGCATCGACCTGTTCACCGCCAAGAGGTCCAAGGGCGCCAACGTCGACCTGACGATCAACCCCAAGGCGCAGGAGGCGGCCTACAGGGCACTGGGCGCCAGCGGCAAGAAGGGCGCGCTGGTCGCGATCGAGCCGAAGACCGGGGCGATCCTCGCCATGGTGTCGATCCCCACCTACGATCCCAACCTGCTGTCCAAGCCGGACAAGGACTCGGTCAACAAGGCCTACAAAAAGCTGGCCGATGACAAGGACCAGCCGCTGCTGAACCGGGCGATCGAGCGCACCTACCCGCCGGGCTCGACCTTCAAGGTGGTGACCATGGCGGCGTATCTGGAGAGCGACGACACCCTCGGCCCGCAGACGGAGGTGGACGCCCCTCAGCGGCTCGCCCTGCCCGGCACCACCGTCGGCCTGCCCAACTACGGCGGCGCGGCGTGTGGTTCCGGTCGCGTGACGCTGTCGTACGCGCTGGAGAAGTCCTGCAACACGCCGTTCGGCAAGATCGGCATGGAGCTGGGCTACGAGGCCGTGAACGACCAGGCCAAGAAGTTCGGCATCGGCGGTGAGCCGCTGGCGATCCCGATGTCGGTCGCGGCCAGCGACTTCGGCCCCCATGAGGACCAGGCCGCGCTCGCCCAGGCCTCGATCGGCCAGCGCAGCAACCAGATGACCCCGCTGCAGATGGCCATGGTCGCCGCGGGTATCGCCAACAACGGCGTGGTCATGAAGCCGTACCTGGTGAACAAGATCGCGGACGCGGAGGGCGGCGAGGTCGAGAGCGCCAGCCCTGAGGAACTCTCCACCGCGATGAGCGAGGACAGCGCGCACAAGCTGCAGGAGATGATGGTCAACGTCGTCAGCAGGGGCACCGCCGGCGCCGCGCAGATCCCGGGTGTGACCGTCGCGGGCAAGACCGGAACCGCCGAGACCGCCAAGGGTCGCGACCCGCACGCGTGGTTCATCTCCTTCGCCCCCGCCGAGGACCCCAAGGTCGCCATCGCGCTCATCGTCGAGTCCGGCAGCGCCGGAAGCGACGCCTCGGGTGGTCACACCGCCGCGCCCATCGCCAAGAGTGTGATGGAAGCGGTGCTGGGTAGATGACCGCGTTGCTCGGGGGCCGATACCGCCCGCTGGGGCGGATCGCTACGGGCGGCATGGGCGAGGTCTGGCGGGCCAGGGACGAGCTCCTCGGCCGCGAGGTGGCGGTGAAGCTGCTCCGTCGGCACGTGGCCGCCGACCCGGCCTTCCGTGAGCGGTTCCGTAGGGAGGCACAGATCGCGGCGGCCCTGGCCGATCCCGGCATCGCCCAGGTCTTCGACTACGGCGAGGCCGACGGTGTCGCCTACCTCGTGATGGAGCTGGTCCCCGGCGAGTCCCTGGCGGGCATCCTGGCGCGTGACAGCAGGCTGAGCGCCGAGGTCACCCTGGACGTGGTCTACCAGACCGCCAAGGCCCTGCAGGCCGCGCACGGCTCGGGGATCATTCACCGGGACATCAAGCCGGGCAACCTTCTGGTCACCGCGGCCGGTGTGATAAAGATCACAGATTTCGGCATCGCCAGGGCGCTGGAGGCCTTGCCGATGACCCAGGCCGGCACCGTGCTCGGCACCGCGCAGTACGTCAGCCCCGAGCAGGCCTCGGGAGAGCCCCTGACCTTCGCGACCGACATCTACTCGCTCGGTGTGGTCGCCTACGAGTGCCTGGCGGGCCGTCCGCCGTTCATCGCCGACACGCAGGTGGCGATCGCGCTCATGCATCTCGGCGAGACCCCGCCACCGCTGCCCGCAAGCGTGCCCCAGGCGGTGCGCGCACTGGTCATGGCCTGCCTGTCGAAGACCCCCGACCGGCGTCCGGCCGACGTCAGGGAGCTGGCCGGACGGGCACGCGCGCTGCGCGACTCGCTCACCACCGCGGGTACGGCCGATCTGGCCATGCTCACCGACCCGGCGGGATGGCGGGTGGAACCCGCGGGCGAGTGGCCCCAGGAGATCGCCCCTGCCCTGACCACCGGCAGGGCTCCGGCTCCGACGGGTGCCGCACTGATCGCCCCGGGCCGTCGCGGCCTGCGGCGGAAGACCATGATCGTCGCCGCCGCGGCGGGGTGTGCCGCCGCCGTCGGGCTGGGCACGCTGATGGCCCATGGGCTGACGGACCACAACGGCGACAGCCGGTCGGAGGAGCCGTTCGCCCCGGAGAGCCCGGTCGCCCCGGAGAGCCCGGTCGCCACGCCCACGAAGGTACAGCCGAGCAGAACCAAGCCGATGACGACCAGAACGCCGGTCTCGCCGACGGAGCCGTTCCGTCCTTCACCCACGCCGTCGGCTACGGTAAGCACATCGGTCACACCCAGCCCCCAGCCGACCAAGCCGCCACCGCCCAGCCCCAGCTCGACTCCTTCGACTCCGACGCCCACCACCCCGACGGCGACATCGAGCCCTACACCGAGCGCCACTCCCGGCACCGGCGACACAGAGCCGCCGAACGGGGAGACATGATGCGGCAATGGGTCGATGATGGACACCGGTGGCCCGAGAGCTCACCGGCACCCAAGATGAACGGTAAGGGACAGTGCAGGAAATGACTCAGCCCCGACGCCTCGGCGATCGCTACGAGCTTGACGGCGTCGTCGGGCGTGGCGGCATGGCCGAGGTATATCGCGCCCGAGACATCCGGCTGGATCGGATCGTCGCCATCAAGACACTCCGAGCGGATCTGGCAAGGGACCACATCTTCCAGGCCCGTTTCCGCCGGGAGGCGCAGTCTGCCGCGTCGCTGAACCACCCGTCCATCGTCGCGGTCTACGACACCGGCGAAGACGTGGCGGGCGGCGCGCCGGTGCCGTACATCGTGATGGAGTTCGTCGACGGCCGCACGCTGCGTGACCTGCTCCGGTCCGACCGGCGGCTGATGCCCGAGCGGGCCGCCGAGCTGGTCGACGGGATCCTGCGGGCGCTGGACTACAGCCACCGCGGCGGCATCGTCCACCGGGACATCAAGCCGGCGAACATCATGATCACCAACAATGGTGACGTGAAGGTGATGGACTTCGGCATCGCCCGCGCGATGGCCGACTCGGCCGCGACCATGACGCAGACCGCCCAGGTCATCGGCACCGCGCAGTATCTGTCGCCGGAGCAGGCCAGGGGTGAGCGGGTCGACGCCCGCAGTGACATCTACTCCACCGGCTGCGTGCTGTACGAACTGCTGACCGGGCAGCCGCCGTTCACCGGTGACTCCCCCGTCGCGATCGCCTACCAGCACGTGCGCGAGGACCCGATCCCGCCGTCGCAGATCGACCCGGAGATCCCCAAGTGGGCCGATGCCATCGTGCTCAAGGCGATGGCCAAGGACCCGGCGCACCGTTACCAGAACGCCGGGGAGATGCGGGCCGACATCCAGCGGGCGATGTCCGGCATCCCGATGGACGCCCAGACGATGGCGCTGGCCAACAACTACGGCTCGGCCACCCGGACGATGCAGGCCCCCGGCCCCGGCGGGCCGGCCACCCAGCGCACCAGCGCCGTCCCGGCGTACGAGTACGACCCGGAGGATGGCGGGCGTGGTGAGCGCGGCCGCCGCCGCCAGCAGAGCAGCGGCAGCGGCAGCGCCGCGGTCAAGACCGCCGCGTGGATCCTGGTCCCGCTCCTGGTCATCGGTGCCTTCATCGGGGTGGGGTACATCGTCTTCAGCTCCCCCGGCGACCCCGGAAAGGACGCCAAAGTCAAGATCCCGCCCCTGGCCTCGCAGACCGTGGCCGCGGCGACCAAAGCGCTGCAGGACCTCGGGCTGCAGGTCAAGACCGTCGAGCAGTTCGACGAGGAGGTCCGGAAGGACACCGTGATCGAGACCGATCCGGTGGCCGGCACCGAGGTCGACAAGGACTCCGAGGTCACCCTCACGGTCTCCAAGGGCGTGAAGAGGATCGCGGTGCCCGACGTGGTCAACATGACCACGGACGAGGCCAAGGCCGCCCTCGAAAGTGCCGGCTTCAAGCCGAGCGTGCAGCCCATAAGCTCCGGCGGCCCGCAGGACAAGGTGCTCAAGAGCGACCCCCCCGCGGGGAAGAAGGCGCCCGAGGGCAGCTCGGTCCGGATCTACATCCCCAGGGAGGCCATCGAGGTCCCCGGCGTGGTCAACCTCACGGTCAACGACGCGAAGAGGATGCTCAGGGAGGCGGGCTTCAAGTACAAGATCGTCGACCAGGCGAGTGACCTGCCGGAAGGCACCGTGCTCAGCCAGGCTCCCGAGGCCGGCACCAGGCTCCAGCCGGACACCACGATCACGCTGGTCGTCTCCAGCGGGCGGCCCCCGCAGCCGACGGCGCAGCCGACGCTTCCGACCCAGGACCCGAACGTCCCCGATGATCCGCAGCCGGATCAGACGGAGAACGACGACCCGTTCGTCGACGACCCGCCCAGCGACCTGGGCGGCTGATCGCCGGCTCCGCGGAGACGGCCCCCGCCCCTTGGGTGGGGGCCGTCTCGCTGCCGGGAGCGGCCTCTCCTGGATCTCCCGGAAGGGGTTCCCGGGGAACGGGGAGCCGGTCTTCCCCCTGAACGGACAGGAGCCCTTCCGCCACTCGGGGGCGATGGCGGAAGGGCTCACTGGTTAGTCGTTCAAGGCGGTTCCGGCGTTACACGATCCCCGCGAGCCAGTTTCCGAGCAGCCGGTGGCCGTGTTCGGAGATCACCGATTCGGGATGGAACTGCACGCCTTCGATGGGCGCGGTGCGGTGGCGCAGGCCCATCACCAGGCCGTCATCGGTGACCGCGGTGACCTGGAGGATCTCCGGGACCGTCTCCGGAACGACCGCCAGCGAGTGGTAGCGCGTCATGGTCACCGGGGACGGCAGACCGGCGAAGACGCCGCGGCCGTCGTGCGTGATCGCGCTGGTGCGGCCGTGCATCAGCTCCGGAGCCCGTGCCACGGTGGCGCCATAGGCGACCGCGATGGCCTGGTGACCGAGGCAGACGCCGAGCAGCGGAAGGTCGCGGGCCTCGCAGTAACCGACGAGGGGGACGCTCACCCCGGCGTCCTCGGGGGTACCGGGCCCGGGGCTGACCAGCACACCGTCGAAGCCGGCCGCGTCCTCGACCACGACGTGGTCACGCGGGCGCACGTCGCAGGTGGCGCCGAGCTCGCGGAGATACTGGACGATGGTGTGGACGAAGCTGTCATGGTTGTCCACCACGAGGATGCGGGTCATCAGTCCCCCACCAGGACGTGGTCGAGAGGGACGCGGGGTTCGAGCCAGGGGAACACGAAATACCAGAGTACGGCCGCCGCCAGCCCCGCCAGCACCACCGCGAAGAAGACCCTGGTCGCGAGGCTGCCGGGGAGCAGCCGCCAGATCCAGCCGTACATGGGACTCCTCATCGGCGGCGCTTCCGGCTGCTGTCGAGCTCTCCGAAGACGATGAGCCGCTGGGCGGCGGAGTACTCCGGATGGCAGGTGGACAGGGTGATGAGGGCATCGGTGGGCTTACGGCCCGGCATGTCGGGAACCGGGGCGATGACTCCGATCTCGGTGGGCATGACCACACGCGTGCCGGTGACCCGGTAGGTGTAGCGGGCCTCGGGGGCGTCGACCACGATGGCGTCGCCACGGCGGAGTTCGCCGATCCGGTTGAAGGGCGCGGCGTAGGTGGTCCGGTGTCCAGAAAGCACGAAATTTCCAATCTTTCCCGGCATGGCGGAGCCGGGGTAGTGCCCCGGGCCCATCCGCAACTGCTCCGGGCCGACACCCTCCACGATGGCGTACCGGTAGTCATGCCCGAGCCGCGGGATCCTCAGCAGCGCCATCGCCCCGCCCAGCCGGATGCCGCCGAGCGGTGCGGGCCTCTTCTCTCTGAACTCCTGGATGAGCTGCCTGCGCAGTACCGTCTGCTGCTGCACGGTGTAGGCACCGGTCCCCCAGAGGAGGTAGGCGCAGAAGAGAAGAATGATCAACCCTGCGGTGATGCCCAGCTCCCCGAAAGCTCTCAGAGCGGCTCTCATGAGCTGAGGCTAATGACCGCTGATCGCCATGATCGGGCGTGGATCACGCGGTTGATCCAAGGTTTGCGCTGTGATGATCGGTTCTGGGATCGCCATGTCCCGTGTGCGCCGACTATTCTTACTCGGGTATTCGCCCGCCAGCGATTACGCTAGCTGAAATAACCTGCGCGCGGTCCGGATCGCGCAGGGTCGACGCAGGAGAAAATCCAGTGCCCAAGCCCAAGACTCGCAAGAAGGCGGTCTACACCCCGCCGCAGACGACCAAGCAGCTCACGGTGAGCCCGCCCTGGCTGGCACCGGTCATGGTGATCTCCTGGATCATCGGAATCCTGTGGATCGCCATCTACTACGTGGCGCCCACGGCCCCTCTCATCGGTGCCCTCGCCAACTGGAACCTGCTGATCGGGTTCGCTTTCATCATCTTCGGTGTGGTGTTGTCCACCCGCTGGCGATAGTTTTTTCCACAGAATTTATCCACACCCTGGGGATGCATCAGGGTGTGGATCAACCAGGGATGCTGAACTCGGCCTGGTAGGCGAACGGCGGGAGCAGCAGAACCAGCGCGACGAGCACCAGAAGCACCGCCACGCAGCCTCCCCACTGGACGGCGTTCCGGCTCTTCGGCGGAGCGTAGGCGAAGATCCCGCCCACCAGGGCACCGGTGATCAGACCGCCGAGGTGGCCCTGCCAGCTGATGTGGGGGATCATGAAAGTGATCGCCGCGTTGATGCCGATCAGCCAGAGCATGTTGCGGGCGTTGTAGCCAAGCCTCCTGGCGACCACGAACAGCGCGCCGAACATGCCGTAGATCGCGCCTGAGGCGCCCACCGCTCCGATGCCGAACAGGTAGATCGCGACGGACCCGCCGAGCGCGGCCAGCAGGTACAGCGCCAGGAACCTGGCAGAGCCGAGACGTCGCTCCAGCTCGGGGCCGATGACGTAGAGAGCCCACATGTTGAACAGGATGTGGGTGATCGAGAAGCCGCCGCCCAGCGGCGCGTGCAGGAAGGCGCCGGTGATCAGGCGCCACCACTCGCCGCTGTAGTGAACGGCCCCGGAGTACATCTCGAAGGTGCCGATCACCCCGGGGCTCAGGGTCTCCACGACGTAGGCCAGGACGTTGACGATCAGCAGCGCCCAGGTGACCCGGGGTGTGGTGACCGCCCGCCCTCCGAAGACCGACTGCGCCTGCCGTACCGTCTTGTTGCCCTGGGCGACGCATTCGGGGCACTGGAAGCCGACCGAGGCGTCGCGCATGCAGTCAGGGCAGATGGACCGCTCGCAGCGCTGACAGCGCACGTAGGTCTCACGGCCTGGGTGCCGGTAACACGTGGGAGCGGCGGCCGTGTCAGGCTCGCTGGGTGGCTGGGTGGTCATGGCGTGTCGCTGGCCCCTTCGACCGTGCTGTTATTCACAGACTGCCAGCCTATGCAGGATCCCGAGCGCCCGTACACAGGAAAAGGCGGCCTCCGCGCGGAGGCCGCCTCTCCGAGCGATCAGCCCTGGACGCGGTCGATGGTGACCGACTCCAGGACGACGGGGTCCTTGGGCCGGTCCCGGGCGTCGGTGTCGGTCTTGGCGATGGCGTCGACGACGTCCTGGCCCTCAATGACCTCACCGAAGATGGAGTGCTTGCCGTTCAGGTGCGGCGTGGGCACCACCGTGATGAAGAACTGCGAGCCGTTGGTGCCGCGGCCGCCCTGGATGCCGGCGTTGGCCATGGCGAGCAGGTAGGGACGGTTGAAGTAGAGATCCGGGTGGATCTCATCGTCGAACTTGTAGCCCGGGCCACCGGTGCCCTGCCCGAGCGGGTCACCGCCCTGAAGCATGAAGCCCTCGATGACCCGGTGGAAGATTGTTCCGTCGTAGAGCTTGCCGGTGGTCTTCTGACCGGTCCTCGGGTCCACCCACTCGCGGGTGCCCTCGGCCAGCTCAACGAAGTTACGCACGGTCTTGGGCGCGTGATCCGGGAAAAGCTGGATCTTCACGGTGCCCCGGTTGGTCTTCAGGTTCGCGATCAACTTCTCAGCCACGATCGGATTGCCCCCTTCTGGTCTTGGCTAAAGCCTGTGCAACATGCTGTTCTTGTGGTGTTTTGGTGATTACGGCCGTAGCCGGTCCATCTAGCATCCTCCCACGACCAGTCATGATTGAGCCGCCTTCGAGCGGGCAGGGGTGGCAACGGGGCCCCAACGACTGGGGAGGTTGACGTGCCTCTAGCACAATATGGAAAGCGCCGAATCAAGAGAGTGACACCGGGGACGCGGCTGGGTCAGGTCAAGGCTCAGGTCACACGCGCCGCCGACCGGGTGGGCCCGATGGCCACCCAGGCCCGCGACATGGCCGCTCAGGCCCGCGACATGGCCACCCAGGCCCGTGACATGGCCGCTCAGGCCCGTGACGTGGCCACTCAGGCCCGTGACAGGGCCAACGACAAGGTCTTCGTGGCCAGGGAGTGGGCGGCACCCCGGCTGGACGCCGCCGCGCACTCCTTCGAGGAACAGCTGGCACCGAAGATCAGTGCGATGCTGTCACAGGCGGCTACCAGGATGGATCCGGCACCGGCTGTGAAGTCCCGTAAATGGCCGATGTTCCTGCTGTTCAGCGGTGTCGTGGTCGGAGTCATCGGTTTCGCGATGTACCGCAGGAGCGCCGAGCAGTGGACCGAGGTGATGAAGGACAGCACCGCCGACGCGTCCCGCTGGATGGGAGAGAAGGCGCAGTCCACGAAGGACAAGGTCTCCGAGGTGGCGCACAGTGTCACGTCGAAGACCGATTCCACCGCTTCCACGGCGGAGAAAATCAGCGGCAGGGCCGACGCCCAGGCAGATCAGGTCTCCAAGAAGTCGTCTTGATCCATCTGGGTACGGCATCTGCCGGAAGTACGGCCCGCACCGGAAGGCGCGGGCCGTACCTCCGTGCACCGGCACGGCACGGCGTGCGGATCCATTACGGCAGGCGCCTCGAAGACGCGTCGACCACCGCGGGCGTGGCGGAGACGGATCCACCGTAGGCGGGGTGTTCCCGGATGCGGGGCAGGGTCCCTCTCAGGGACCCCTCAGGGCTCTCACCCGATGTCCCGTTCTTGATCGATTTCTACCATTTGAGAAAACGGTCAAGGAAAGGTCATGCAATGAGACGCCAGCGGAATCTGGCCGCTTCGATCGGTGGATGGAGCGCCCGGCACCGCTGGGCGGCACTGCTGATCTGGATCGGATTCGTGGTCACCGCGACACTGGTGGGCAATGCCGTGGGCACGGCGTCGATGAAGGGGTACGAGAGCAACAACGGCGATTCACGGAGAGCCGCCCAGATCCTTGACGGCGCAGATTTTCCTGACGTGGCCGGCGAAACCGTCCTGATCCAGGCCCAGAGCCCGGCTGACTTCCGCAGCGCCGCCGAGGACGTCAGGAAGGCGATCCTCGCCACCGGCCAGGTGGAGAACGTACGCACACCGTACGACTCCGAGAGCCCGGCACCGATCAGCGAGGACAGGCGGACCGCACTGGTGCTGTTCGATATGAAGGGCGAGGGCAAGACCGCCGGCGAGCGGGTGCAGCCGGTGCTCGACGCCGTGGCGAAGGTCGCCGAGGACCACCCCGGGCTGCGCATCGAGCAGGCGGGTTCGGCCAGCTCGAACAGGTTGATCGGTGAGGCCATCGACGAGGACTTCGTCCGGGCCGAGCTGATCTCGATTCCGCTGACGCTCGGCATCCTGCTCGCGGCGTTCGGCGCGCTGCTGGCCGCTGTCGTCCCGGTGGCACTCGCGATGACGGCCTTCTTCGCCGCGGGCGGCCTGCTCGCGTTCACGAGCCAGCTGCTGCACGTCGACAGCGCCACCACCAACCTCATGCTGCTGATCGGCCTGGCGGTCGGCGTGGACTACTCGCTGTTCTACATCCGGCGTGAGCGCGAGGAGCGGGCCAAGGGGCGCAGCAGGGAGCGCGCCCTGAAGATCGCGGCTGCCACGTCCGGCCGGGCCGTACTGATCTCCGGCATCACCGTCATCGTGGCCATGGCCGGCATGTTCCTCACCGGCAACGGCGTCTTCATGGGCTTCGCCGAAGGCACGATCCTGGTGGTCCTCACCGCGGTGATCGGCTCGCTGACCGCGCTCCCCGCCGTCCTGTCGCTGCTCGGCGACAGGATCGAAGGCCGGGCGATCCACGGTACGGTCCGCCTGGCCACGGGCGGCCGGGTGACCTGGCGGCGCAGGCTCGGCGGGCGTGCCGGCGGCGGCCGGTTCTGGAACACGGTCCTGTCGGCCGTCCTGCGCCGGCCGGTGGTCTCGATCGTGCTCGCCGGCGGCCTGCTGGTCGCCCTCGCGGTCCCCGCGTTCGACCTGAAGACCGGCGAGCCGGGCATCAACGACCTGCAGGGCGACTATCCGATCGCGGAGACGTTCAAGCGCGTCGACGCGGCCTTCCCCGGTGGCAACGAGCCCGCCCAGGTGGTCGTCAAGGCCGCGGACGTCACCGCGCCCGAGCTCACCAGGGCGTTCGACGACTTCAAGACGGAGGCCCTCGCGACCGGCGAGGCGAACGAGCCCTTCAACGTCTCGGTGAATCCGGACAGGACGGTGGCCGTCGTCTCCATCGGCATCAAGGGCGCCGGCACCGCCGACGAGGTGTCCGAACACGCGGTCCGCACCCTGCGCGACAGCGTCGTCCCGGCCACGATCGGCGCGGTCTCCGGTGTCGAGGCGTACGTCTACGGCCACGTGGCCGGAGCCATGGACTTCAACGACCAGCTCGACCGCACCGTCCCCCTGGTGTTCGTCTTCGTCCTGCTGCTCGCCTTCGTGCTGCTGCTGGCGTCATTCCGATCGCTGGTCATCGCGGTCAAGGCGATCCTGCTCAACCTGCTGTCGGTCGCGGCGGCGTACGGTCTGCTCGTGCTGGTCTTCCAGAAGGGCTGGGGCGAGGAACTTCTCGGCTTCGAGTCCACCGGTTTCATCACGAACTGGCTGCCGTTGTTCCTGTTCGTGATCCTGTTCGGCCTGTCGATGGACTACCACGTGTTCATCCTGAGCCGGATCCGCGAGGCCTACGACCGGGGCATGCGCACCGACGACGCCATCGCGACCGGCATCCGCTCGACCGCCGGGGTGGTGACCAGCGCGGCGCTCATCATGGTCGCGGTGTTCGCGGTCTTCTCGACCCTGTCGCTGCTGACCTTCATGCAGCTGGGGATCGGCCTTGCGGCGGCGATCCTGATCGACGCCACGATCGTCCGGGCGGTTCTGCTGCCCGCCTCGATGAAGCTGCTCGGCGACTGGAACTGGTACCTGCCGCGCTGGCTGAACTGGCTGCCCCAGCTCTCGCACGGCGACGACGAGGATTCCGACGTACTTCCCCGGGAACGCGTCCTGACCGCCGTCAGCTGACCTCTTCTCATGATCCGGCAGGGCTCGCACCACGGGGGCGCGAGCCCTGCCGGATCACCTGCCTCTTGCCAGATCGGTGGTGCGGAGCAGTTCACGCATATTTCCTCCCGGTTGCGTTGAGCGGTGTAGGGGCTGTCCCGTGCAGGGCTGATCATCACCCGTCACTTCGGATCATCCTTCCTAAGCCGGCACGGATCCAGCCTGGACTGGCACGTATCTCCCTCTCCCCTCCCATTCCACAATGGGACGGACCGTTCTCCCGTCCGCACCCCGCGACCGTCGTGGACGCGCGGAGCTGAAGCCGGAGGCGTTCCTGCCCGCCGACGCCGCCACATCGGAGCCGCTGGACGCGGATCGGTTCGGCCATGTCGGCATAGATTGACGTCCCACCTGCGTCCTTGCTTGGTGACATCGCGAGGAGGACAGGTGGATCCAGGATTTGAGGCGGACTTCCGGGAGTTCGTCATCGATCGATCAGGGGCGCTGTTCCGTACCGCGTACTTGCTGACCGGTGACCGGCACGCCGCTGAGGACCTGGTGCAGTCGGCGCTGGCGAAGACGGCCGCGAAGTGGCGCGGCCTTCGTGACCCCGCGGCCATCGAGGGCTACGTCCGCCGCGTCATGTACCACGAGCAGGTGAGCTGGTGGCGGCGCCGTTCCCACATCGCGGAAGTGTCCACCGGATGGCTGCCCGACCAGGTCGGCGACGGGCACGCCGAGATCGTGGACCTTCGCCTGGTGATGCGCACGGCTCTTGCCCGGCTGACGCCCCGGCAGCGGACCATGCTCGTGCTGCGCTACTTCGAAGACCTGTCCGAGACCGAGATCGCGCGGCTGCTCGGTGTCCGGGTGGGATCGGTGCGCAGCCAGATCTACCGGTCGTTGGAACGTCTGAAGAAGGCCGCGCCTGAACTGAGCGCCGTGAGGGAGTTCGGATGAACATCGAGGATCTACTGCGCGAGGCCCTTTCCGACATGGCCAGTGAGGAGCGGCCACCCCAGCCGGGCCGGTTCCTCCAGGTCAACAGGGGCCGATCCCGTCACCGCGGCCTCGCCCTGGCGGCGGCGGCAGCCGTCGCCGTGCTGACGGTCGGATCCACGCTCGTGGTCCAGGGCCTGTCCTCGCGGACGGCGGCCCCCGGGGTTCTCGCCGGGCAGGGCTCCGGCGAGACGCGTGCGGAGACCCGGATCACCGTGACGGTGAACGAAGGACTGCGGCTCTCCAGTGTCTTGAAGGATCTGTCGACCGCCACCGGCAAGCCGCTGAAGGAGTTCGAGCGGGCCGCCAAGGACGGTGAGGCGCTCGGCCTTCCCGCCTACGCCAAGGGCGCGCTGGAAGGATTCGCCTCCCCCGCGACCTATGAGGTCTCGCCCACGTCGAGCCCGGAGGAGATCCTCGCCGCGATGGTGACGCGCTTCAGGAGCGTCGCCGAGGACACCAACCTGGTGGAAGGCGCCAAGCGTGTCGGCCGTACGCCACTGGAGATCATGACCATCGCCAGCATCGTGCAGGCCGAGTCGCACGACAAGCGCGACATGCCCAAGGTTGCGCGGGTTGTCTACAACCGGCTGAACCGCACGCCCGAGATGAGTCTGCAGATGGACAGCACGGTCCTGTACGGCCTGAACAAGTTCGGCAGCAGGGCTTCGTACGAAGATCTCACGAGCCGGTCGCCGTACAACACCTACGCGCGCCTCGGCCTGCCGCCCGGTCCCATCGGCAACCCGGGTGACGACGCCATCAAGGCTGCGCTGAAGCCGGCCACCGGCCCCTGGCTGTTCTTCGTGGAGACCGACTCGAAGAAGGGCATCACGAAATTCACCGACTCCGAATCCGAGTTCTTCAAGCTGGTCGAGGAGTTCAACAAGAACCGCAGGACCGGGTGATGGAGCGGCACGCCGCAGCCCTCGGTCCGTGGAGGTGAGCAGTTGTGAGCGGCGGTTGCAGTATTTCGGTGCAATACGGACTCCCGCCGCCCCACCCTGCTCCAGCCGGCGCGGGTCCTGGTGAATCCGATGCCCGAGGACGCCAACTGCCCGGTGAACCCCTCGACACTCAACACCATCTCGCCGGAGCAGGTGGCCTGGACGTTCACGCCCGCGCTCCTGCTGCTGATCGGAGCCTGGGCAGGCACACGCGCCCCCGCCCACGCCTGTCGCGGCGGCCGATCGTCCTGGTCGCGGCCGTCTCCATCCTGTCAGTCGGGCACCGATGGAGATCGGGCGACGGCTGCCAACTGAGATCGAGAGGTGATACCCAGCTTGGGGAAAGCCTTGTAGAGGTGATAGCCAACGGTCCGCGGGCTGAGGAAAAGCTGGGCGGCGATGTCGCGGTTGGAGGCGCCGTTGGCCGCCAGCCGTACGATCTGGCGTTCCCTGGGAGTGAGCACGCTGAGCGGGTCGTCGGCCTTACGCGGCGCAGCCGGTACGTCTCCGGTCGCGCGCAGCTCCGCCCGGGCGCGCTCGGCCCACAGCTCCACACCGAGCCGGTCGAAGATCTCCAGTGCGCCGCGCAGTTGCGTACGGGCATCTGCTCGCCGCCGTGCCCGGCGCAGCCACTCGCCATAGGCGAGCTGCGTCCTCGCCCGCTCGTACGGCTGATCGTCTTCCTCATGGCACCGTACGGCATGCGCGAAGTGCGTCTCGTCCTCCTCGACTAGAGCACGGCAGCGCAGGGCGATCGCGTCCGGCGACGGCTGACGGACGTGCCGCGCCCAGGCCAGGTATCGGGCAAGCGGCTCCTCCGCCTGCTCCGGCCGACCGGCGCGGATGGCCGCCTCGACCTGGTCGGCGGCGGAGAGGAAGGCGATGCCCGTCAGCGGGATGGCCTCCAGCTGCCGGAGGGCGGCGTCCGGGCGGCCCAAGCCGAGTTCGAGCAGGCCGAGTGCCCAGCGCCCGATGGCCGCCGCGAGGACCAGCCCTTGGTCGTCAGCTCTCGCGACACCTTCCTCTGCGTTCGCGCGACACTCCTCCACGTTCCCCTGGTGAGCGAGCACCCAGGCGAGGGAGCACATGAGATGACTGACCCGCTGCTCGTGACCCAGATCCGCCGCCAACCGCAGCCCCGCGTTCAGGGCCGCCCTCGCCTCGCCGTACCGGCAGAGCCACCCCTGCGCGAGACCGTGATCGGCGAGCGCGAAGGCGAGCCAGCCGATCATTCCGCTCTTCTGGCACTCCGCCACGACCTGTCCGGTGATCTCCTCATAGAGGACGGCACGGCCCAGCGGGAAGCAGAGAGAGGCGGTGAAGGTCAGCCCAGGCACCCCCAGCCCAGCGAGCGCGTGTCCGTCGACCGCCTCGCCCATGAGCTCGGTCCCGCCTCCAAGGTCACCGCTCAGCAGGCGGGTCAGCCCGAACGCCCCACTGACCAGCGGCGAGCCGATCTCGGGGAGCACGCGGAGGCTCGCGGCCGCCTCCTCGGCCAGCCGGGCATCACCGGCGAACCAGGCGCAGCGGATGGCCTCCACCAGCAGCCAGGTGGCCCACTCGGAGGAGCGGGCCACCACCCGGGGAACACCGTCCAGGATGATCCGGCCCGCCGCGAGCGGTGTGCCCAGCTCGAATTCGCGATGGGCACGCACCTGGATCAGCGCGGCGGTCACGTCAGGGTCGTCCACGTCGGGCGTGGCACTGTCCGCGAGCGCGGCGGCACGGCCCATCAGCCCGGCGTCGCTCGCTGCCAGCGCGGCAGCGGCCAGCCGTCCGGACCGTCTTACCGGATCGGCGGTGAGCTCGGCGGCTCGCTCGTAAGCGGCCGCGATCGTGGCGTGGCCACTGCGGTTACGTGCCCGTTCCGCCGCTTCCTCCAACTCCCGGGCAACCCCCTCGTCGGGGCCGAGCACGGCGGCGGCCAGATGCCACGCCCGCCGGTCGGCCGCATCCATGGCGGCCGAGCCGGTGAGGGCGTCGGCAAGGGCCCGATGTACGGCAAGGCGCCGGGTGACCGTCGCACTCTGGTAGGCGGCGGCCCTGATCAGGGGATGGCGGAAACCGATGGTCGTCCCCCTGACCTCGATCAGGCGGCTCCGCTCGGCTGCTTCAAGGCCATAGAGGGAGGCACCCGCGCCGACCACCGTCTCAAGCTCACCGGAGCCGTCCGCCGCCGCGACCAGCAGCGCGGTCCGCGCCGGCTCGGGAAGCGCGGCTATCTGTGTTTGGAACGCCTCCTGAACTCGATCGGCGACGGGCATCGCACCCACCGGCGACAGCCGTCCCGCCCGCTGTTCGGCGGTGAGCGCGGCGGGCAGTTCGATGAGCGCCAGCGGGTTGCCGCCCGACTCCTCAATGAGACGTTCTCGCACCTGCGGTGGGAGGTCGGCGGGGAGCAGGGCGGCGGCGGCCTCGCTGTCCAACCCGCCCAGCCGGAGCTCGGGCAGCCCTGCGGCATGGAAACCCGCACGGGCGGCGAAGATCATGGCGACGCCTTCGGCCTCGAGACGTCGGGTGGCGAACACCAGCGCGTCGATGGACGCCTGGTCGAACCACTGTGCGTCGTCAATGAGGCAGAGCAGCGCGCCGTCCCCTGCGAGCTCGGAGAGAAGACTCAGCGTGGCCAGCCCGACCAGGAACCGGTTTTCCGGAGCGATGTCGCCCAGGCCCAAGGCCCCGCTGAGCGCGGTGGCCTGTGCGTCGGGCAGTGCGTGGATCCGGTCGAGCCCGGCGCGGAGGAGCAGATGAAGCGCGGCGAAGGGCAGCTCGGCCTCGGATTCGATGCCGACGCCGCGCAGCACTCGCATGCCCTCCGCCTGCCCGGCGGCGTAGTGCAGGAGCGCCGACTTGCCGATCCCCGCCTGGCCTCGAATGACGAGGGTCCCGCTCTGGCCGGCCCTGGCCTCCGCCAGGAGCCGTTCGATGTCCGCTTGTTCCCTGGATCGCCCGTACAGCACGGTCAGGAACCTACCGTCACGATGACTGATTCGGGTTGGTGCGGACCTGCGTAGCTTCGTGGTCACACGCACGTCAGCACCACGAAGGGATCTCCGAAATGGCCACCGTCACCAGCACCGTCACCACCGCCGCCGACGCCAAGCTGCTCCGCTTCGCCCTCAAGCAGGATGCGATCGGCTCAGGCGCCAATGGAGTCGTCTACGTCGCCGCTGCGGCGATCTTCGGCGAGATGTTCGGCCTCCCCGCCGCCTTCCTCTACCCGATCGGTGCGTTCCTGGTCGCCTGGGCAGCCGCCCTGTTCTTCCTCGCCTCGCGGCCGGCAATGAGCAAGGCCGCCGTGGGCGTCGTAATGGCTGTCAACATCGTCTGGGTGGCCGCGAGCGCGGAGCTGCTCATCGCCGGCTGGTTCCCGCTGACCGGCCTCGGCACCGCACTGGTGATCGCACAGGCGGTAGCGGTCGCCGGCTTCACCGGCCTGCAGTTCGCCGGTCTCCGCAAGACCGCGTGAACTCGCCGCAATCCATCGGTGCCCGTCCTGGGCTTCTCGCGCTTCTATCCCACCGATGATGGTCACCACATCAGACGAAGGCGGCATGGTGGACTTCACAGTCAGATACGAACCCACTCCCGACGAAGTGACGCGAGCACTCCAACAAGGCTTCAAGCGGCAACTCAAAGTCACCTATCTGGCGCTGCCGTCCGTCCTGATCGCGTCAGGACTCATCTGCATCCTGGTTGACGCTGTCGGCATGGGTATCGGCATGCTCGTCGGAGCGGTCGTGTTCCCCCTCGTGCTGACCCGGTCGATCCGCCGGACCGCCAAGCGACAGCTCACGTATCTCTGCGTACCCACCACGCTCCGGGTGACCAGCGACGGGTACGAGTATCGAACCGACCAATCCACCACCACGGTGCGGTGGTCCCTGTTCGGACGGGTCGTGACCACCCCCGAGTTCTGGTTGTTCTTCGTGAACAAGCAGTGCACGGGCTTCCTCCCCAGACGCGCCTTCGACAGCGAGCAACAGACCGAACTCGACGGCTTCTTCGCCGCGCGGCAGAACGCCGGGGCCACCTGAGAGGCAGGTCCAGTCGGGAAGTGGAAAAGAAGCGGTACCGCCGATCAGTCGCGCAGTTGACGTCTGATTCGACGGTACCGTCTGGGTTCTGTTCAGTTATATCGGCGAGTTGTCAGGCGCCGACAGGCTTCCAGTGCCAGGTGTTACTGGGGTACCGGACGCACTTGTAGCGCTTGGTGTGGGCGGCGACCCGCATGGAGTATCCGTAATCGTTGTACTGGGATTTCGCGCAGTAGGCGCCGGGTGAGATGCAGTCCCAGTGCTTCTTGTGCCAGTAGTAGTACCTGCCTGAGGGTTGCTTCTGTCCGCACCAGCCCGCCGAGGTTGTGTGCGAATGAGTATCGGTGGCCGCGAAGGCGAGGGCGCCGGGGGTGAACAACAGCGTTGCTGCGGCAAGGGCCGCTATGATCGATTTCCGCACGATGATCACATTAATGATCAAATTTCACGTTTGGGACACTTTGCAGGGTGGATCAGGGGGCTGCCGACCTCGGGTTCGATCTTGGACATGTTGTTGTCGTGAACGAGCTCCATCGCGCGGTCGGACGGACGGGTCTCGCCGATCTCAAGGCGCGGACGGGCCACGACAGCGACTGAGCGGCACTGACCTGTCAGCACGCGACCCGCCACGCTGACCAGAAGATCGCTGACGCCCTCGACATGCGGGTCATGGAAGTGCGCAGGACATGGGAAACGGCGGCCCGGCCGGTGCGCTCCCCACAAGCCAAGAACACGAACGCCACTTTCCTTGATCCGGAAAGCGGCGTTTTGGCTGGTGGAGCCTAGGAGATTCGAACTCCTGACATCCTGCTTGCAAACGGGAGCCAGTCACGATGCAGAGGGCTCCTCGCCCTGGTCACGCGGCAGATGCGATCTGGTGGCGTGTGATCGTGTATGGCGACGTTGCTGTATCCCGCTGCTGTATACAGCACCCCGGCCGCGCCACCCAGACAACCTCGTGTCCTTCATTCAGGCGGTGCTACTACCCGTCGGCGGCTAAGCAGCGCGGCGATGGGTAGGGCCGCCGCCAGGCCGCTGAACAGTACTGCGGCAATTGCTCCCAGGATGGCCGGCTGGTTGCCGAAGGCGATGCCGATGGCGGCCAGCGCGGGCCCCGCGTTGCGCACCGATGCGACGCCTCCCATGGTGGTGCGGCGCACCCGCGATCCAGTGGCCAGCACCGTGCCGAGGGCGAATGCAGCAATGGCGAAGACGAATCCCGCTAGCAGGGAGAGTGAGCCGACCAGCGCGACGACATCACGCCAGTTGCCCAAGAGCATGCCCGCCAGCACGATCAGGAACGTCACGTTCGACACCTTGGTGACCGCGGGATGCCACGCTTGCGCTGTCGGCGGCGTGAAGTGGCGCAGTGTCAGCCCGACGGCGAACGGTACGAGCTGTAGGACGGCAACCGTCAGTACCAGCGCGGCGACGTCGAGGGAGACTCCAGCGCCGGCCTTAGCCGCTGTAAGGAGGACGTTGGCAGTCGGGCCGAAGGTGATGCTGCCGACGGCGGCAAGCAGTACCTGCATCGCCGCGCCCGCGACCACGTCGCCGTTTTGCACCATGCCGAGTTTCGCCCCGAGCGGTCCGCCTGGCGACGACGCGACCAGGACCAGCGCTATGAATGACGCTGCGGGCAGGCTGAACAGCGCGGCGATGCCCCAGCCCAGCAGCGGGATGATCAACAGGTTGGCCAGCAGCACCAGCAGGAGCAGCGGGAGGTCGGCGAAGACAGCACGCAATGCCGACAGCGCGGTTCCAAGTCCGGCGGCGAACATGGTGGTCGCGATGAAGATCACGGTGACCGCGTTGAACAGCAGATGCAGTGAGTCCATGTAACCTCCCCCGATCGCCGTGCCAGGGCGGCAGCGTCGCCGTACTTCAGTCCTGGAGATCGCCGAGCCAGCGCAGGGCGCTCAGTCCGGGCATGAAGCAGTACTCGCCGCCGCGAGTGACGACGAACCGCGGAAGCGCCTGCAGGCGCCGCCGTACCGGCCGCCGGGGGATGATGAAGTCACCGGAGCCGTCGTTGGACCCGATGACGGGATCCCTTGCCTTGCCTGCGCCGAAGAAGACGCCGTCGTTCATCCATTCGGACTGGACGAACTCGAACTGCCGCCCGAGGTGCGCTCCGACGAACGCGAACATCAGCCCCCGATCGGTCCCGTCGTCTACCAGGACTCCCTTGGGCAGCGGCGGGCCGTACGCGGTACCACGTCTGATCATGCGGTGAAGCCTCGGTGCTCCGGCCACCGACGCGTCGCGGGGATTGCCCCGGCGGACGTGGCAGCCGCCGGGAGTTGTGAAACCCGCCGGATCGTCCTGCGCGTACAGGAAGTTGTTATTGCGGCGTCGGTCGGCGCCAAGGTCGGGGTCGTCGTGCAGCGGGCTGAGCGCCAGCGGCGCGCCGCTGCGCCAGCGTCCCATGATCTTCGCCGCCAGCAGTTCCTCATCCTCGGGGCAGGTGGAGTTGTCCTTCAGGTACTGCCGGAACAGGGCGACACGCTGGTGAAGTTTGCGGAAGACCACATAGGTGCCGTTGCGTCCCAGCACCTCGGGCTCCGTGGTCTGGAGGCCGCCGATCTCGTCGCGGTAGCCGAGCACGAACTCACCGGCCTTGAGCGGCACTTCCAACTGGTTCGACCCGGCAATGCCACTGCCCTCGACAGCAGGGTGACTGATGCCGTCGCGATAACCGAAGGGTTCGGTCTCGGTAGGCAGCGCGTGGCAATTCTGCCGCCAGATCGCCGTCACACCAGGGAGGGCGTCATATGCCGGGCGGACGCGATCGATGGCGGCCTCCAACTGCGCACTGTCAGGCGCGAGCGCCACCAGCACCACGTGGACATCGGGCGTGCCAAGCGGCGGTTCCCAGTTCTCGGGGCTGCTTTCGTCGATATCGCCCAGCACTTTCGCCCGCGCGGCCATCCCCTGCCGGAACTCCCAGGCGAACGTGTCCAGCGATTCCTGTGGCACACCCAACGCCTTGAGGCCGTGATAAGTGACCGCGACGCTCACCCAGGTCTCGCCCAGGGGGCTCATCGAGTCGGCGGCCGAGGTCACCACCGTGCTCGCGCGCCGCATCAACTCCCGCCCGTGCACGCGGTCGTCGATACGGAACAGGATGTACGTCGCCGCGTACGGGGTCGGCCGAGGGCTGAGAACCCCACGTTGGATGTCGTCGAGTTCGAGCGTGACATGTGTTTGCCCGGTCACGGATACCCGCCTCCTTGTGGCGCTACTTCGGCGAGACGACGTTTCTCCAGAAGTTGCGCAGGCTCTCGTCTCCGCCGAACAACGAGCTGAAGATCGTGGAATCGGCCAGAAGCACATCGCCGGCCCGCTCACCGGCCGGGGGCATCCACAGGAGCATGTTGAACTCGGTGTTGCCGGCCTCGGTGAAGGGGTGCGGCGGCCTGGACATGTCGATCGGCTGCCGGCCCAGCACCTGAATGGTGTTCGGGTCGTCGGTCGTCACGGCGTAGTGCGGGAGGTGCATGTGGAAGTTGAGGCTGGTCACCCCTTCCAGCCATCCCTTGGTGTCCAGATCCCTGGCGATGGACAGCGGGGCGATCTTGTTCGCTTCCACCACTGCGGGTCGCAGCCCGTAGCGGTTCTCCACGGGCACTCCGAGCCCGTGCATCAAGGAGCGGGTGTACCGGCCGAACCGTTGCTGGCGGGGAACCAGGGGATCGCCGTGATGGTGGTACTCCATATCGCGCACGGCCAGGTCGTCCGATGCCCCGACGTCGTGGTGCGGTCCGAGGACCAGGCAGGTTCCCTCCCGGTTGACGAACTGCCGCACCGCCTCGATCTCCTCAGGCGCGGCCTCCTGCCCGGTGATCATGTGGTCCAGCCCGAACACGAACAAGGTGTCGGTGTCCGCCAGCACCCGCTCGTCGAGCGGAGCCTGGAAACCGGCCTGATCGACGCGTTGATACACGGGTACGGGGTGTCCGGTGGTCTCCTCGACGAACTGCTGGAACGGCACCCAGGCCCAGAAGAACAACTCCAGCGTTCCCGCGATGCCCTGCTGGAACCGCATCGGATCGGACCACTGCGGTTCCTCGTAGGCGGGCCAGGCCACGCGCCGGACCTCGGTCATCGTGGAGAACCGGTTGTCGAGTTCGGCTGGGTTCCGGCCGGCCTCGGCTGGATAGCTCCACGCGACGTAGACGCTTACCCGTCGCCGACCAGGGGTGTACTCGCGCAGCACATGGTTCTGGTTGTACGTGCGTGCAGTCCTGAACTCGTTCATCTCGTCTCCGATCGACGATGCGGCACGCGAGCGGCAGCCCACCCTCACTGCAGTTGGTCGAGCATCTCCGACAGGGCGCTCTTGATCCGCAGCGCTTTCTTGATCTCATCGGCGGTGACGTACGGATACTCTCCGTACTCGATGAAGCTTGGGCACTGGTGCTCACGGACGAACCTGATGAACGCCTCGGGGTTCGTCCTCCAGTCCTCGGGGAACCCCTCGAGGTTCTCGAAGGCGGTGCTCACCCCGGACTTGGTGAACAGCGCGATGGCGTCTTCGGTGTACTTGTCGAAGTCGGTGTCGAAGATGCCCTGGTACATGAAACGCGTGTCGTCATCGAAGAGCACCCAGCGCAGGTAGTGCAGCTTGAGCGGCGCGAGAAGATACGGATCGCCTTCCAGCGCCTTGGCCAGCGTGTAGCCGTAGTTGCGGATCGCCTCGGCCCGGCCGGGCTTGACCTTCGCGATGACGGTGAACCCGTAGCACGCCGGGGTCCTCGGAAAGACGGGACCGTATTTCCCCTGCTCGAGATGGTCGGTCTCCTTGGGGATGACGACCGCCTGTGGCGTGATGTCCATGCCTGCCCCTTCCGTCACTAGCCCGGGGGAAAGGCAAAACAGCCTGACTGTGGAATTATCGCACGGTACCATGATGAGTAATGGGCTGGGTGCTGCTGATTGTTGGGGCGGTGCTGTTCATCCTGTCGGGACCGCTCACGGGAGAATTCCTCAAGCGATCCCGAGGGGAGATCCCTGAGAACGGACCTTACCGACCAGGCGAAGTCCCGAAATTGGTGTCACTGATGAACCTCGGCGGGCTCGCTCTTGCGGGGGTTGGAATCCTTGTACTGATCTTCGGGTGATCGGGGATCAGTGGACTCTCGTAAGTGAACGGTGACCGACTGCATTCGTAGCCGTTGCTGTACTTTGCTGCTATACAAGATCAAAAAGACCACTTCCCGATCATGGGAGGTGGCCTTTGACGTGGGGTGGAGCCTAGGAGATTCGAACTCCTGACATCCTGCTTGCAAAGCAGGCGCTCTGCCAACTGAGCTAAGGCCCCGAGATCCAAGTCGTTGACGTACGCACCTGCTCCGCTGACGACTTGCTTCAGTCGTACACCGTAGCAACAGGAGCCGGTTCCGCGCCACTTGACCTCCGCACCCGCTCTCCTGGCGGCCGAGGCAGCCCACGGGCCGGTCCGCATTCCATGGCATCTCCCACCCGTTACTGCGATTTAGTGCATTTCTTTTACATCACTCAATTTCGCGTTGAAGTGAGAGATGTCGACAGCCGGTCGCATGAAAGCTCCGCCGGAAGAACCAGTGATCGCGAGAGCCCTCAGCAGGCGGAGGCACCCACCGGTGTCTCCGCCAGGTCCCTGCCGAGCACCAGGCAGGGAAGGTCGGCGATGGAGTCCAGGATGTGCGTGGCGCCCCCCTTGAGAAGACGTTCCTTGCTGTGTACTCCGGTCAGGACACCGGCGACCACCGACGCGCCGGAGCGACGGCCGGAGAGCATGTCGCTCTCGGAGTCGCCGGCCACCGCCACCTGACGGACGTCCTCAATGCCGAGGCGCAGAACCGCGGCGAGGACCATGTCCGGCATGGGACGACCGCGCCCGGCGTCTTGCGGGCAGAGCGCGAGATCAACCTTGTCGGACCAGCTCAGAGCCGCCAGCACGCTGTCGAGCGTGGTCCGGCTGAAACCGGTGGTGAGGCAGATCTTGACCCCGGCGGCGCGGAGCTTCTCCAGCGCCTCGACGGTGCCGGGCGGCGGGACCAGACCCGCGCGTCCGATAACGCCCTCGTAGGAGCGCTCGAAGGTCAGGCTGGCCGCCTGAGCCTGGGCTTCGTTGGCGGGGAAGATGCCCCGGAAGACGTCGATGGTCGGGCAGCCCCGAGACCGATGCACATGCACCATGGCACGTGCGTACGCACCGGTCCCGGGGACGATGCCCTGCGTGGCGATCGCCTCGGCGAACGCCCGTTCGACCATGGCGACATCACCGATCGTGGTGCCCGCCAGATCCAGGCAGGCAAGCCTGATGGGCATTACTTCCCCATCTTGGGCAAGGATCATGAAAGCACCCAAATCGGTAGCCGCGTTTTCAGTTCTCGCTGCCGGTGGCCTCAGTCCACAGATCCAGCTCGGCGCGGTCCGCCTGCACCTTGCGCCAGACCAGCAGTCCCCCAAGCGCGACAAGTGCCAGAACGACCAGCTTCTTCACGGTGTGACCCCACTTCTTGACGGTCTCACCTGCCGGGGTGAGACAACGCCCGGTTCCAACGGTTCCCTGCAGCCTAGCAAGGGATCGGGCCCTGATCTGGTTTGCACCATAAGCCCAGGTGGCAAATCTGCGCCGACCGGGTGATTTTAATCATCATGTCGTACGGCTCGCGCTCAAATGATTGCGATCCGCGACGAGTTCGACCTCGAAGCCGTCCTCGTTCTCAAGATAACCCGCGTAATGGTCGGTTCCGCCCGCGTGAGGGTGCCGATCGGTGAACATCAACATCCATCCGTGCTCCACCGCCGCCGCGACCAGCGCGTCTACCCGCTCCGCTCCGCTGACGCGGAACGCCAAATGATTCAGACCCGGCCGGCATCGATCATGGGAGGGAGCCGTCAGAGCGGGTGACTGCTCGACGACGACATACACACCGTCCAGTGCCCAGCTCCGGCCATCTGCCCATTCCTGGAAGGGCTGGTATCCCAGCTCCCCGAGCAGCCATCCCCACGCCCTCACGGCGCGGTCGAGATCGGGCACCCAGAGTTCGATGTGATGCAACATGACCGCCCATACTGCCATCGGTGACCGCCACCGGCCAGGTCGGCAGGCAGGTCACGTCCCCGTCCGGCCCGGTGGTCCTCCCCTCTGCGTGCGGAGGCGGACCGGGCTCCGTCAGCCGCCTTCGACGAGATCCGCGTAGTCGGGGTGGCGCTCGATCCATGCCTTCACGAACGGGCAGCGGGGCACGACCTTCACACCTTCGGCACGGGCCGCGTCCAGCGCCGCGCGGGCGAGCGTGCCACCCACCCCGTTTCCCTCGAACTCGGCGTCGACCTCGGTGTGGGTGTAGACGACAACGCCGTTACGCCGGATGAACTCCAGCTGTCCCGCGTGCTTGCCGTCGACCTCCGCCTCGAAGAAACCGCCACCGGGCGAGAGCTTGACATCGACCTGCATAGAGTGCCTCCTTCACCTGGGCCGCCGGACGACGGCACCTCGATCAGCCGATCTCACACGGCATCCGTCTGAATACTTCCAGCGTGGAGACCCCGGACTTTAGTCCTGATGGAGGAAGTAGAGGAGCCCCGCGGTGCCCCACCGCCTGACCGTTCCCCGGTCCGCACACCCCGCCAACCCGGCTCACGCACTGGCCGGTGGTACCCCGTGCCGACGACGGGCAGCCATCGGCGGATATCTCTTCGCCGATGCGGTCGTAAGTTGGCATCGACCGGGCAGGTGTTTAGCATCATGTAACTCGTCAGCAACGCCCTGGTTCTGGAGCCAGTCGGCTCGCCCCCCGGTGACTGCCAGACAAGGCGACGTCAAGGGGGTGTCGTGACTGGTGACCGCGGCCGGCACTGGCCGATCGACGACGATCTCACCGCTCTGCGGCAACGTCTCCTCCAGCACGCGGCCCAGGCGGGTATGCGCGGTGAACGGCTGGACGACCTGCTGCTCGCCGTCAACGAGGCCGTCATCAACGTCCTGGAACACGGCGGTGGCAAAGGCACGCTGAGTATCTGGCACAACGACAGCTGCATCACCGTGGATGTCATCGACACCGCGGGGAACCTGGCCCCCCGGCACATCCCCCCGGAACGTCCCGCGGGCACGGTGCGGGGTTTCGGCCTGTGGCTGATGAGCCAGCTGTGCGATGAGCTGACCATCCACCAGAACCCGGGAGAGTCGCGCGTCCGCCTGCGGATGAACCTGCACGCCGCCCCCGCCCTGTAGAGGGGCGGTCCGCCCGCGCACAGAGGCGGATCCGGCCAATATATGGATGGTCTCTGCCGGTCGTCCACGACTACTCTCTCCACCGTTCACAAGATCGATGCGAGGAGTACGCCCGTGATCCGCTACACCGACGCCGTCGACACGATCGATGCCGACCGGCTCGTGGGCTTCTTCGTGGGGTGGCCGACTCCCGCCTCTCCGGAGCAGCACCTGGCGGTTCTGCGAGGAAGTCACCGCGCGGTCATCGCGATCGACGAGGAGACGGAGCGCGTCGTCGGTTTCGTCAACATGATCAGCGACGGTGTCCTGACCGCCTTCGTTCCCTGGCTGGAGGTTCTCCCCGAATACCAGGGCCGGGGGATCGGGTCCGAGCTGATGCGGCGGATCCTCGTCGACACCGAGCATCTCTACTCCGTCGACCTCCTCTGCGAAGCACCGCTCCAGCCCTACTACGAGCGCTTCGGCATGCTCCGCGTCCCCGGTATGACCCGCCTGCACCGCTCCGCCCTCCACGGCTGAGGCACTCCGCCCCGGGGAGCAGGCTGCGGCACGGAGCGTTCAGCCGGGTACGGCCCTGCCGTACTCCAGATACACCGATCCACCGAGCTCGCGGGCGGCGACCGCCGTCTTCACCCGCAGGGCCAGACGCTCGGTCAGCAGATCGTCCATGTCCTCAACCGGATGGAACCCGAAGCTCGTCAGCTCGTTGTCGGAGAAGACGATCCGCTCAAGCACGTCCGCACCGAGCACGCCACCGTCGAAGACGAAGAGGATCAGGTCGCCGTACTTCGGGCTGGGCGCCCAGTCCACCACGAGAAGACGGCCTATCGGCGGCTGGATGCCGAGTTCCTCACCGACTTCGCGGACACAGGCCTGATAGGGGGTCTCTCCCGGCTCCACGATCCCGCCGGGGATATCCCGCTGTGTCTTGTAGGACGGCTGGACGATCATGACGCGGCCGTCCTCGTCGAAGAAGAGGGCACCCGCGGCTGCCCGGGCCCGTGCCACGGACGGAACCCCTGGCTCATTCATGATTTCGACTCTAGGGGAATCCGTCCGTCGGATGGTGCTGAACGTCGTCGGGCTCACGGCTCCGGCACCCCAGGTACGGAGCCTTTGCCTAAGGCGGAGATCAATCCGCAGGTCAGCGGGGGATAAGGATTCCATCGTCTGTGCGGTGGGGGGATTCGATGGGCCTACTGAGGGTGAGCCGGGTCGGCGTGGTGGTCGTGGCGGCGAGCACCGTGCTCGCCGGGTGCATGCCGGGACAGGGTGAGGAATCACAGAGCAAGCTGGACGCCAAAGTCGCCGCGGCCAAGGCGTCCGCGGCCGCGGCCGGGAAGGCAGCCCTTCTCAAGGCGAAAATGGCGGCGGCTGCGAAGGTCCGCGCCAACGAGCTGGGTGAGATTCCCGTGCTCATGTACCACCGGGTGGTGGAGAAGCCGACCACCCAGGACGACCGCACCCCCCAGCAGTTCCGCGCGGAGCTGGAGCGGCTGGCCAAGGAGGACTACGTCCCGATCACGGCGGCCGAGTATGTAAGCGGACGGATCGACATCCCCGCGGGGCGGCACCCGGTCGTCCTCACCTTCGATGACTCGTCCCCGTCGCAGTTCGACCTGGACGGGATGGGCGTGCCCAAGCCGGGGACGGCCGTCGCCATTCTCCAGAACGTCGCCCGGAGTCATCCGGGGTTCCGCCCGGTGGCCACGTTCTACGTGACGCGCGACATGTTCGGGAAGGCGACCCCGGAGGAGCAGACCCAGATGCTGGCGTGGCTCCGCGACAACGGCTTCGACATCGGCAACCACACCCGTGACCACAAGAACCTGCGAGGCAAGCCGGAGAAGGAGGTGAACGCCGAGATCGTGGCGGGACACGAGCTCATCACCAAGCTGATCAACACCAATCCGGTCACGCTGGCGCTGCCGTACGGCAACCAGCCGAACCACAGTGACTGGGCTCTCAAGGGTGCCTCCGGTGGTGTCTCCTACAACTACGGCGGGGTGTTCCTCGCCGGATACACCCCCGCGCTGTCGCCGTTCAACAAGAAGTTCGACCCGCTCGGCATCCCGCGGATCCGCTCGATGGACAAGATCGGTGACTGCGTGAAGTTCTGCTCCACTGCCTGGCTCGACTGGCTGAAGGCGAACAGCGACGAGCGCTACACCTCGGACGGCGATGTGAAGACGGTCGCCTTCCCGAAGTTCAAGACACCGTTCGTGCTCAAGCGCTACACCGACCGCGTCCTCGCCTACTGATCCGGTGAGCGTGGCCGAGGGGCGACCTTCTCACGGTGGCGTGACGGTTGGTAGGTTGACCCTCGGGTGAGCCGGGAAGTCTGGTCGGCACTTCTACTGGCGATCCTGAAAGTGCCGAGGTGTCATGCGTGCCCGCGATCTGGTCACCGAATTCCCGACCGTCTCCCTGGACTCCCCCGTGCTCGATGCCGCCCGCCTCCTGGCCGACCAGGATCTGCCCGGCCTGATCCTGGTCGACGAGAACGGCTCGCCCCGCAGCATCCTGCCCGGCACCCAGGTGCTGCGCCTGGCCGTACCGGGTTACTGCCAGGACGATCCCGCGCTGGCCCGGGTGGTGGACGAGGCGCACGCAGACGTCTTCCTGCGGTCGCTGGCCGGGCGGACGGTCCGTGAGTGCCTGCTGAAAACGCCGAGGGAGCTGCCGATCACCGATCCGGACGCCACCGTGCTGGAGATCGCCGCACTCATGGCGCGCACCCACAGCCCGCTCGTCGCGATCATGGACGGCGGCCGCTTACAGGGAGCGGTCACGCTGCAGACGCTGCTGGACCGGATGCTTGACTCGTGACGGCCCTCGCATGGCTGTCGGTCGTGGTGTTCGTCGGCGCGTACGTGCTGATCGCGACCGAGTGGATCCACCGGGTCGCCGCGGCGCTGGGCGGGGCCGGCATCATGCTGCTGATCCACGCCACCGACGGCAAGGCCGCGTTCTTCTCCGAGCACACCGGAATCGACTGGAACGTCATCTTCCTGCTGCTCGGCATGATGATCATCGTCGGTGTGCTCAAGCAGACCGGCGTCTTCGAATATCTGGCGATCTGGGCGGCCAAACGGGCCAGGGGGCGGCCGTTCCGGCTGATGGTCCTGCTCATCGTGATCACCGCGTCCGCCTCCGCGCTGCTGGACAACGTCACCACCGTGCTGCTGATCGCGCCGGTGACGTTCCTGGTGTGTGAACGGCTCGCACTGCCGGTCGCGCCCTTTCTCATCGCCGAGGCGATGGCCTCCAACATCGGTGGCACCTCCACCCTGGTCGGCGACCCGCCCAACATCATCATCGCCAGCCGGGGCGGCCTGAGTTTCAATGACTTCCTGGTCCACCTGGCGCCCCTGGTGGTGGTGCTGATGGTGGTCTTCGTCGGGCTGTGCCGCGTCCTTTTCCGGAAATCCTTCCGCTACGACCCCGAGCGGGCCGCGGAGATCATGCAGCTCGACGAGCGGGAGGCGATCGCCGACCGGACGCTGCTCTGGCAGAGCCTGGCCGTACTCGTCCTCGTCATGGCCGCCTTCGTGCTCCATCCGGTGCTGCACTACGAACCCTCGGTCGTGGCGATCCTGGGCGCCGGAATCCTGGTGGCGGCCACCAAGGTCACCACCGAGGACGCGATCCGCGAGGTGGAGTGGCCCACCCTGGTCTTCTTCGTCGGACTGTTCGTCATGGTCGGCGCCCTGGTCGAGACCGGCGTCATCGGGCAGGTCTCCCAGGCGGCGGTGAACGCGACCGAGGGACGGCTCGGGCTGACCACGATAGGTCTGCTGTGGGCGTCGACCGGCATCTCGGCCATCGTGGACAACATCCCCTACGTGGCGACCATGAGCCCCATCGTCTCCGACCTGGTGCAGGCGAACGGCGGAAACGACCATGCCCAGGTGCTGTGGTGGGCGCTGGCCCTCGGCGCCGACCTGGGCGGCAACGCCACCGCCGTCGGCGCGGCGGCCAACGTGGTCATCATCGGCATCGCCGCGCGCAACCGCACCCCGATCAGCTTCTGGCAGTTCACCAAGTACGGCCTGGTCGTCACCCTCGTCACCGTGGCGGTCGCCACGCCGTACATGTGGCTGCGCTACCTGCTGTAGGAGACACGCCGAGAGCCGGTCCCCCGCCTGCCGCCCCGGTGCCGGTAGGACGTCAGCGGGACAGGGCGTTCTCGGCGGGCGCCGGGGCCCGGAGTCCGCGCACTCCCGGGGAGAGCAGCGCGGCCAGGGAGGACAGGACGACGACCGCCGCACATCCGAGCAGCGCGGGCCTCGGGCCGATCAGGATCGCCAGCGGTCCCGCCACCAGCAGACCCACCGGGCCGAACATCAGGGATCCGAGGGCGTCGTAGGAGCTGACCCGCGACAGGGACTCGGGAGGCACCTCCCGCTGCATCGTGGTGTTCCACAGCACGCCGAAGATGTCGAAGCAGACACCCATGACGACCGCCCCGGCGACGATCGTCCACAGCGGGGTCCCCAGGCCGAGCAGCAGGTAGGGCAGGGCCGTGGGCACGGTGAGGACCGTGGCCACCAGGATGGGACGGCGGGGGCGCAGCCGTAGCGCGACGAAAACGCCGCCGAGCATGCCGACCGCCTCGCCCGCCAGGATCGCCGACCAGGCCGGCGCCCCGCCCAGGCTCTCCTTGGCCACCAGCGGTCCGAGCACGCCGTGCGCTGCCTGTACGGCCATCACCAGCACCGAGAACTGCGCGACGACCACCCACAGCCACTGCCGGGAAATGAACTCGCGCCAGCCGCCGCGCAGGTCGGCCAGGACCGAATGGTTCCCGGACGCGCCGCGCTCCGCCGGGGCGAGGCGCAGTGTGGCGATGAGCACGGCCGCCACGGCGAACATGGTGGCGCTGACGGCCAGCGCCCAGCCCCCGCCGAGCAGGACCACCGCGGCACCGCTCAGGACGAGCCCGGCGACGCGTGCGCTGTTGGCCCCCAACCCCAGCATGGCGTTGGCGGTCTGCAGCCGGTCGGTGGGGACGACGTCAGGCACGATCCCGGTCAGGGCGGGGAAGAGGATCGCCATCGCGATGCCGCTGGCCGCTGCCGCCACCACCAGAGCGGGAAGCGGGGTCCATCCGGTGAGCAGCATCGCGGCGAGACAGGAGAACGCCGCCGCGTTGAGCGTCTCACCGGCCATCATCACCCGGTGCCGGGGCAGCCGATCCGCGATCACCCCGCCCACGAGCATGAACGCCACCATCGGCAGCGCCTCGGCGGTGAGGACCACCGACAGCGTCGTGGCCGTCGCACCCGGCAGTTCGAGGATGCCGAAGGCGAGGGCCACGGGTGCGAAGGAACTGCCCAGCACCGAGATGGTCCGGGCGGCGAGCAGCAGGGTGAAGCGCCGATCCCGGAGCATGTCGAGATCGCGACGGTAACTGTGCACCTGCTGACTCCTCACGGAACACCAAAGGGGCACCATCCTGCCGCTCTTCGACGGTGATGTCGCGTCAATATCCGGGCCTCGCGATACCCGATGAGGGTGATCTCGATGCCGCGTCCGTCGTCAGGCGGCGGCGCCGGATACGAGGAAATTCGTTGTACAACCGCCGAGGCGCGTGGCAGCTTCGGAGGAATGACACGGACATTCGAGGAACTGGTCGCCGAGGCCGGAGCCGTATCCGTTGACGGCTGGGACTTCTCCTGGCTGGATGGCCGGGCAACGGAGGAGCGTCCCTCATGGGGATACGCGCGGCTTGTCGGCGAGCGGATGGCGCAGGCGTCCGCCGCGCTGGACGTCGAAACCGGTGGCGGGGAGGTGCTGGCGGGCGTGTCGCGGCTTGCCCCCCTGACGGTCGCCACGGAGTCCTGGCCTCCGAACATCGCACGGGCGAGCCAGAGGCTGCACCCGCGCGGGGTCGCGGTGGTCAGCCCCGGTGACGGGACGCGGCTCCCGTTCGGGGACGGGGTCTTCGATCTGGTGGTCAGCCGTCATCCGGTGACCACCTGGTGGGAGGAGATCTCCCGCGTGCTCCAGCCGGGAGGGACGTACCTCTCCCAGCAGGTGGGCCCCCGGAGCGTCGTGGAGCTGACGGAGTTCTTCATGGGTCCGCAGCCGGCGGGTTCGGGACGCGACCCCGAGCTGGCCAGGGCGGCGGCCGAGGCCGTCGGGCTGGGGGTGCTCGACCTCCGGTTGGAGTCGCTGCGCACCGTCTTTCACGACATCGGCGCCGTGATCTATTTCCTGCGGAAGGTGATCTGGATCGTCCCGGGGTTCACGGTCGACCGGTACCGCACCGAGCTCAAAGCCCTCCACGACCGCATCCAGGCCGACGGCCCCTTCCTCGCGCACACGACGCGTTTTCTCATCGAAGCCCGCAAACCCGCAAGCCGGCACTGAGCCGCGCTCCCGCACCGCGGGTGCGGGCCGGCCCGTGAACACGCCGGCATGGAAGAGGGGGCGCCCGGCGGACGCCCCCTCTCAGCGGTTCATCGCTGGATGTCGCGGCTCAGGTCAGCTGAGCGCGTCGGAAAGATCGAGAAGAGCCTTGGTCAGAGCCGCCTGCGCCTTGTCCGCGGGGTTGAGCTGGTTGGTGACAGCCCGCAGCTGCGCCACAGCGGCGTGCTTCTGCGGACCGTCCTTGAAACGCTCGGCCCGGTTGACGAACTTCTGCACGTTGTCGGCGGTGTCCTTCTTCATGGTGCCGGTACGCAACGCCTGCACGTAGTACGCCCGCACGACCTCGAAGCTCGCCGGCCACGTCACCTGCGGCTGGGTCTGCGGGTTGAAGTTGTCGAAGTTCAGCAGGGCCGCGGCGTCGATCTCGGCCTTGTCCAGGTCCTTGCTCGGCGTCAGCGCGAACGCGTCGAACCCACGGGCGATCTCGCTGCCGTAGACGTGACCGTTGTAGTAGTAACCGGACCAGAACCCACCGGTGACCAGCGAGTTCGCGTTGACCGGACCGCGGTCGAAGAACGCGATCTCACGCGGGTTGGCCGAGTCGGTGAAGTCGTAGGCCGAGATGCCGCCCTGGTACCAGGCCTGGACCATGATGTCGCGTCCGGGCACGGGGACGAGAGAACCGTTGTGCGCCACACAGTTCTCCTGGTTGGTCTGCGGGACCGGGAGCTTGTAGTAGCTGCGGAACTGCATCTTGCCGTCGACGATGTCGAAGATGGCGTTGGCGCCCCACGAGGGCTCGTCGGTCGTCCGGCAGCGCGCCGCGGTACCGCCGCCCCACTCGTCGGTGAAGACGACCTTCGTCCCGTCGTTGTTCAGGGTCGCCGAGTGCCAGTAGGCGAAGTTCGGGTCGGAGACCTCGTCGAGCCGGACCGGGTTGGCGGGGTCGGAGATGTCGAGAAGGAGACCGTTACCCGCGCAGGCCGCCGCGGCCAGGCCGAGCGCCGGGTAGGCGGTGATGTCGTGGCAGTGGTTCGTGACCGGCGACGGCGACCAGGTCGAGCCGGACGGGTGCCGGGGCGTGAGCGGGCTGTTCTGCAGGCCGTTGATCGCGCCGGTCTCCCGGTCGGTGAACAGGCGAGGCCGGCTCACGATCGCGGCGTTCTGCGGCGCGGCCAGCGGCACCTTGATGATGTCGATCCGCCACTGCGCGGTGTTCGGGTCGGTCGCACCGGTGTTGGCGCAGCCGGCCAGCTCGCTGCCCGACCGGATGCTGGACGTGCCCGAGACGTAGACGTAGACGTTGTCCGGGTCGTCCTTGCTGGTCACGAGCGTCTGGGTGTGCGATCCGCGGCAGGTCTGGACGGCCGCCACCTGCACCGGGTGCCGGATGTCGCTGATGTCGAAGACCCGGACGCCCCGGAACCGTTCGGGGTTGACCGTACCGCTGGCGCCCTGCGTGCCGCAGTCGATCCGGCCGCGCGTCTCCTCGACAGCCATGAACAGCAGGTTGCCGTGCACCGACATGTCGCCCTGTCCGCCCGGGCATACCACCGAGGTGGTCAGGACCGGATTCGCGGGCGTGGAGATGTCATAGATGTTGAAGCCGTGGAAGCTACCCACGAACGCGTAGTTGCCACTGAACGCCATGTCCGCGTTGGCGTACGAGAGGTTTCCGAGGTTTGAGGACTGGAAGAACCCTTCCGGCTTGTCCCGGTGCGCCAGAAGCTGCAGCCCACTGCTGGCCTCCTGCGCGTTCAGCCAACCGGCACCGAGCTCGACCCGCGGATCGACGTCGGCCGCCACGGCCGTGGCGGGCAGCAGCCCGACCACGATCGCCCCCGTAGCGATCATTACGCCTAACTTGCTTAATCCAGCACGTCCCCAACGTGCAGCACGACCATTACTCATCGGTCGCAACTCCTTTTTCTGGTGTCTCCATTGACGTGACCCAACGCAGCGCGATATAGGACCTCGAAAGCCCATATCTACACAAGCAAACAAGATCCACACATCGATATGGAAACTGTAAGGGAATGGCGAGATATGTGCTATACCCTGCGATATCTATTCATTCCGGACTTCTAACCCAGCGAGTCGAAAGCGGGTCCGCCTCATGTTCTCGTCCCCCCTGTTACGGCGTGTCTTCCCGCTCGCACTTCTCGTCACTGCCCTCACCGCATGCACGGCCGGGGGCTCCGAGCAGGTCGGCGAGCGCGCGCCCGCGGTCGTACAGCCGGGCGCCCCCGGAGAGCAAGGCGTGATGCTCACCGGCGACAAGCTGCCTCAACCTGAGGAGCGGCTGTACACCGAGGCCGACGTGCGCTTCATGCAAGGGATGATCCCGCACCACGCCCAAGCCCTGGTGATGGCCGGACTCGTGCCCACCCGCACCGCGCGCAAGGACCTGACGCTGCTCGCCGAACGGATCAAGGTGTCACAGCAGGACGAGATCAAGTTGATGCAGCGCTGGCTCCAGGAACGCCTCAAGCAGGTGCCGAACGGATATTCGGGCCACATACACGGCGGTGGGCTCATGCCCGGGATGCTCACCGACGGACAGCTCGCCGAATTGGAGAAGGCCAACGGCGCCGAGTTCGACAAGCTCTTCGTCCAGTTCATGATCTACCACCACACGGGCGCGCTGGGCATGGTGGAGAAGCTCTTCGCCGACAACGGCGGCCAGGAACCCGAGACCTACCAGTTCGCCACCCACGTCGACGCGGACCAGCGCATCGAGATCGACCGCATGCAACAGCTCCTCGCCGAAATGGGCGGCACCCCTCTCGGCTGACTCCTCGCCGACCGCCACATCACGGATCTGGCCTCTGAGCTGGCGCGGCCGTGGAGGCTACCAGGGCTTGAACCTGGGACCCCTGCCTTGATTCCCGCCACAACGAGGGCCACTATGCGGTCCTTCCACTCCCTGGCGCGTGCCGGAGGGTGAGGACAGCCGCAGCCGTTTGAGAGCCAGGGCGTTGACGGCGACGATGACGCTGGAACCGGACATGGACAGCGCGGCGATCTCGGGGCGCAGCATCAGGCCGAAGGCGGGCTCGAACACGCCCGCGGCGATGGGCAGGGCGATCGCGTTGTAGCCGACCGCCCACCCGAGATTTTGCCGCATCTTGCGCAGGGTGCCGCGGCTGATGTGCAGCGCGGTGGGTACGTCGAGCGGGTCGGAGCGCATGAGAACGACATCGGCGGTCTCGATGGCGACGTCGGTGCCGGCACCGATGGCGATGCCCAGGTCTGCCTGGGCCAGCGCGGGGGCGTCGTTGACGCCGTCACCGACCATCGCGACCTTACGGCCCCCGGCCTGCAGCTCGGCGACCTTGGCCGCCTTGTCGCCGGGCGACACCTCGGCGATGACGGTGTCGATCCCCAGCTGCCGTGCGATCCGCCCGGCGGTGACGGTGTTGTCACCGGTGAGCATGACCACCTCGACGCCGAGCCCGTGCAGGGCGGCCACTGCCGCCGCCGAGGTCTCCCGAGGCGCGTCGGCGATGCCGATCACCGCGGCGGCCGTGCCGTCGATCGCGACCATGACCGCGGTACGGCCGTCGGCGGTCACCTCGTCCCGGCGAGCCGCCAGCCTGCCGGGATCCACGCCCTCGCGCTCCAGCAGGCGCCGGTTGCCCACCGCCACCCGGTGTCCGGACACGTCGGCCACAGCGCCGTGACCGGGTACGTTCTCGAACCGCCCGGCTCGCAACGTCTCCAGGCCGCGCGCGTCGGCGTAGCCGACGATCGCCTCGGCCAGCGGGTGCTCGGACTCCCGCTCCACCGCGGCCACCAGCCGCAGCAGCTCGTCCTCCGCGACACCTTTGACGATGACGTCGGTGACCTCCGGTTCGCCCTTGGTCAGGGTGCCGGTCTTGTCCATCACCATGATCTGGATGCAGGCGGAGGTCTCCAGGGCGATCGCGTTCTTGAACAGCACGCCGCGCCTGGCGCCGAGCCCGGTGCCGACCATGATCGCCGTGGGAGTGGCGAGACCGAGCGCGTCGGGGCAGGTGATGACCACAACGGTGATGGCGAAGAGGATCGCGACGCTGAACGGCTCATCGGCGAGGAGGAACCAGGCGGCGAAGGTGAGCGCGCCACCGATCAGCGCGACGAGGACCAGCCAGAAGGCTGCCCGGTCGGCCAGCCGCTGCCCGGGGGCCTTGGAGTTCTGGGCCTGCTGGACAAGCTTGACGATCTGCGCCAGGGCGGTGTCCGCGCCCACCCTGGTGGCGTGCACCCGCAGCGTGCCGTTGCGGTTGATGGTCGCGCCGATGACCGTGGAGCCCGGCTGCTTGTGCACCGGCAGGCTCTCGCCGGTGACCATGGACTCGTCCACCTCGCTCTCGCCGTCCTCGACCACCCCGTCGACCGGGATCTTCGCCCCCGGGCGGACCAGCAACAGCTCGCCTTCGAGAACCTCGGCGGTCGGCACCTCGACCGGTTCGCCGTCGCGGATGACCACCGCTCGGGGAGGAGCCAGGTCGAGCAGGGTGCGGATGGCGTCGTTGGCGCCGCCGCGGGCGCGCATCTCGAACCAGTGCCCGAGCAGCACGAAGGCGGCCAGCACGGTGGCGGCCTCGTAGAACACCTCACCGCCACCGGTGAGGGTCACGGTCAGGGAGTACAGCCAGCCCGCGCCGACCGCCACCGCGACCAGCACCATCATGTCCAGCGTGCGCGCCCGCAGCGCCCGTACCGCGCCGTCGAAGAAGATCCAGCACGAGTAGAAGATCACCGGCAGGCTGAGCAGCAACGCCCAGACATCCTGGCGCAGCCCGAACGGGGCCGGCACGTCCAGGCCGAGCACCTCGGTGCCGATCGGGGACCACACCACGATCGGGATCGAGAACATCAGCGCCACCAGGAACCGGTTGCGCATGTCGGCCACCATCGCGGCCATCGACATTCCGGCGTGGCCGTCGTCCCCCATCATCTCGTGCGGGGAGACCACCCCCTTGGCCTCACCATGATCCGCGTGCTCGGCCGGTATCACGTGGGCTCCGTGCCCGGAGGGCGGCGGGTCCGGCTCGGTCATCGGATCGCAGATGTGAGAGGGCACCGACTGGCCGGCGCAGTGGTAGCCGCATTCGATCACCCAGGTGCGCAGCTCGGCCAGCGAGGTGCGGGCCGGGTCGAACACCACGGTCGCCGTCTGGGCGACCGGGTTGATCTCCACCTCCAGCACTCCGGGGCGGCGGCCGAGGCGGGCCATGAGGACGTTCTGCTCCGAAGCCCAGTACAGTCCGCTGACGTCGAGGACCGCGGTGCTGCGCTCCTTGCCGGTGCCGTGCCGGGTGTCCACGTGATCTGTCATGGGACTTCTCCTCGTACTCCACCTTCCCACGCATGAGCAGTCGCATGAGCAGTTTGAGCGTCCCGCCGCATTGCGGACAGGTACGGGCGGACCGAAGGGGCAACTTCACTGAGGCGGAGGCCGGAACGATAGTCACTCAGAAGACCAAAAAGGCCACTTCCCTCGATGGGAAATGGCCTCTGAGCTGGGTGGGGCTACCAGGACTTGAACCTGGGACCTCTTCCTTATCAGGGAAGCGCTCTAACCGTCTGAGCTATAGCCCCTTGTTACACGAAAGAACGGTATCGCATCCGTTTGCCGGAGGCGAACCCGCTCGGTCGAACAGGGAAAAGCTTACCCTGTTCCGGCACCCACTTGCGCCATGCCCCCGGCACAGCGGCCGGGGACATGGCGGACGTGGTTACTCGGCCTCGCTGAAGGTGACCTCCACACCGCCGACCAGCTCGGAGGCGATGTTGTAGATCACTGAGCCGAGGGTGGACAGGGCTGTGATCAGCACCACGTTCACCGCGCCGATCAGGGCGGTGTAGCCAAGGATGGGGACCGGTTCGAACCAGGAGGAGATGTTCACACTGCTGGTGGTCTTACCGTCAGCCGTCGTCAGCTGGTTCACCGTCTGGACGATGCTGTCGAACACCCCCATGCCGGACAGCACCATGTAGAGCACTGCGACCGCGACGAACAGCACCACGAAGCAGACCAGGGACACCACGAAGCTGAACTTCATGGCCGACCACGGCTCGATCCGGCGGAGCACCAGGTGGGCTTTGCGAGGCGATCTCGAAGAGGAGGCGCCTGATGCCTTCTTGCCTGGTCTCTCCGGCGGCGAGGACGACAGACCCCCGGGAGCCCAGGAGGAACTGTCGGTCTCCCCGCCCTGCGGATGGGTCCGCACCGTGGGGTCGCTTGGCCTGCCGTCCTCGATCGCCGTCACGTTCTGCCTGCCCCTATAGTCGTCGGTTACCGAACCATCATCGGTCTCCGGCATGGGCTTGCTACCGTCAGCCGGCGACTCGGCCGCCTTCGCTGGATCCGCTTCAGCAGCCTCGTCCATCTTCTCCGTCACTTGATCGCGTGTCGACGAGGAGGCCGGAAGTGGACGGTCTGGTCTGGCCTGAGCGCACATAGACTACTCCCCTTCCCCTTCCGCGTTCTGCTCCGTCTCCAAGGCCTCAGCATTGCGGGCGAGAGCCACGACGGAGTCCCCCTCCGCGAGATTCATCAGACGTACCCCCATGGTCTGGCGACCGGACTGCTTGATCTCCCCTGCGCTGGTCCGGATAACCCCACCGACGGACGTGATCGCGAAAACCTCGTCCTCTGGGCTGACCATGACAGCACCCACCAGCTTGCCACGGGCACTGACGATCTTGGCAGTCAGGACACCCTTGCCGCCTCTTCCCTGCACAGGGTACTGATCCGCCGGCGTGCGCTTGGCGTAACCGCCCTCGGTCGCGATCAACACGTCATCGCCGTCGCCGATGCGGTTCATCGCCAGCAGCTCGTCTCCCTCAAGGAAACGCATGCCGATCACACCGCTGGTCGCCCGGCCCATCGGGCGCAGAGCCTCGTCGGAGGCCGTGAAGCGGATGGACTGGGCGCCGCGCGAGACCAGAAGGAGGTCGTCCTCCTCGGACACCAGCCTGGCAGCGATCACCTCGTCATCCTCTCTCAGGTTGATGGCGATCAGACCACCCGAGCGCGGCGAGTCGTATTCGGACAGGCGCGTCTTCTTCACCAGGCCGCTACGGGTGGCCAGCACGAGGTACGGCGCGACCTCGTAGTCACGCAGGTCCAGCACCTCCATGACGACCTCGTCCGGCTGCATGGCCAGCAGGTTCGCCAGGTGCTGGCCTCGTGCGTCCCTGCCGGAGTCGGGCAGTTCGTAGGCCTTGACCCGGTAGACCCTGCCCTTGTTCGTGAAGAACAGCAGCCAGTGGTGGGTCGTCGTGACGAAGAAGTGGTCGACGATGTCGTCCTGCCGCAGCTGCGCGCCGCGCACCCCCTTGCCGCCGCGCTTCTGTGCCCGGTAGAGGTCGGTGTTGGTGCGCTTGGCGTAGCCGCCGCGGGTGATCGTGACGACCATGTCCTCCTCGGCGAGGAGGTCCTCGATCGACATGTCGCCCTCGTAGGCGATGATCTCCGTCTTGCGCTCGTCACCGTACTTCGACACGATCTCCGAGAGCTCGTCGAGGACGATCGACCGCTGCCGCTCGGGCGAGGCCAGGATCTCCTGGTAGTCGGTGATGTGCGCCATCAGCGTGTCGTACTCGTCGGTGATCTGCTGCCGCTCCAGGGCGGCCAGCTTGCGCAGCTGCATGTCGAGGATGGCCTGCGCCTGGATCTCGTCGATCTCCAGCAGCGTCATCAGGCCGCCCTGCGCGGCGGACGCCGACGGGGAGCGCCGGATGAGGGCGATGACCTCGTCCATCCGCTCGAGCGCCTTGAGCAGCGCGCGCAGGATGTGGGCCCGCTCCTCCGCCTTGCGGAGCAGGTAGCGGGTCCGGCGGACCACGACCTCGATCTGGTGCGCCACGTAGTGGCGGACGAACTGGTCCAGCCTCAGGGTCCGCGGTACGCCGTCGACCAGGGCCAGCATGTTGGCGCCGAAGGTGGTCTGGAGCTGGGTGTGCTTGTAGAGGTTGTTCAGCACGACCTTGGCGACCGCGTCGCGCTTGAGCACGATCACCAGACGCTGGCCGACCCGGGACGAGCTCTCGTCGCGGACGTCGGCGATACCGGTGATCCGGCCCTCCTTCACCGACTCGGCGATCGACAGCGCGAGGTTGTCCGGGTTGACCTGGTAGGGGAGCTCGGTGACGACCAGGCACTGGCGTCCCTTGGCGTCTTCCTCGACCTCCACGATCGCCCGCATCGTGATCGAACCCCGGCCGGTCCGGTAGGCGTCGTCGATGCCCCGGCGGCCGACGATCAGCGCGCCGGTCGGGAAGTCAGGGCCCTTGACCCGGGCGATCAACGCCTCGAGCAGCTCCTCGTCATCCGCCTCGGGGTTCTGTAGGGCCCACTTGATGCCCTCGGACACCTCGCGCAGGTTGTGCGGCGGGATGTTCGTGGCCATGCCGACCGCGATGCCGGCCGACCCGTTGACCAGCAGGTTCGGGAACCGCGACGGAAGGACCAGCGGCTCCTGGGAACGCCCGTCGTAGTTGGGCTGGAAGTCGACGGTGTCCTTGTCGATGTCACGGATCATCTCCATGGCGATCGGCGCGAGCTTGCACTCGGTGTATCGCATGGCGGCCGGCATGTCGTTGCCCGGCGACCCGAAGTTGCCCTGGCCGTCGACCAGGGTGTAGCGCAGTGCCCACGGCTGGGCCAGCCGTACGACGGTGCCGTAGATCGAGGAGTCGCCGTGCGGGTGGTAGGAGCCCATGACGTCGCCGACGACGCGGGAGCACTTGAAGTAACCGCGGTCGGGACGGTAGCCGCCGTCGTACATGGCGTAGAGCACGCGGCGGTGCACCGGTTTGAGTCCGTCGCGGACGTCGGGCAGCGCGCGGGCCACGATGACGGACATCGCGTAGTCCATGTAGCTGCGCTGCATCTCCGACTGGATGTCGACCGGTTCGATGCGCTCTACGGGCGAAGTGTTCACATCCGTCACGGGTGATGGATCCTTTTCAGAGTCGGAGCGGAGGCTGTACGGCTACCGCTACACATCGAGGAAACGGACGTCTCGCGCGTTCCTGATGATGAAGGAGCGTCGAGCCTCGACGTCCTCACCCATGAGAACGCTGAACAGATCGTCGGCCTGGGCGGCGTCGTCGAGGGTGACCTGGAGCAGGACGCGGGTCTCCGGGTTCATCGTGGTGTCCCAGAGCTGGGCGGCGTTCATCTCGCCCAGACCCTTGAACCGCTGGATACCGTCGTGCAGGCGCGGGTCGCGCTTGCCCCGGGCCAGGCCGTCGGCGATGATCGCGTCGCGCTCCTGGTCGGAGTAGGCGTAGGAGGCGTCCTCGCCCCGGCGGTCCCACTTGATCTTGTAGAGCGGCGGCTGGGAGAGGTAGACGTGCCCGGCCTCGATCAGCGGCCGCATGAAGCGGAACAGCAATGTCAGCAGCAGCGTGTTGATGTGCTGTCCGTCGACGTCGGCGTCGGCCATCAGGATGAGCTTGTGGTAGCGGAGCTTGGCGATGTCGAACTCGTCGTGGACGCCGGTGCCCATGGCGGTGATCAGCGCCTGGACCTCGTTGTTCTTCAGCACCTTGTCGATGCGCGCCTTCTCCACGTTCAGGATCTTGCCGCGGATGGGCAGGATCGCCTGGAACTTGGAGTCGCGGCCGCCCTTGGCCGAGCCGCCCGCCGAGTCACCCTCGACGATGAACAGCTCGCACTTCTCGGGGTCACTCCACTGGCAGTCGGCCAGCTTGCCGGGCAGGCCCGACCCGGACTCCAGCAGCGACTTGCGCCGGGTCAGGTCACGGGCCTGGCGCGCCGCGAGACGGGCCCGTGAGGCCTGCAGGGACTTGTTGATGATGTCCTTGGCCTCGCCGGGGTTGCGCTCGAACCAGTCGCGCAGGTGGTCGTTGCAGGCCTTCTGGACGAACGACTTGGCCTCGGTGTTGCCCAGCTTGGTCTTGGTCTGGCCCTCGAACTGCGGGTCGGCCAGCTTCACCGAGATGATCGCGGTGAGACCCTCGCGGATGTCCTCACCGGCCAGGTTGTCGTCCTTGCCCTCCTTGAGGAACTTCTGCTCGCGCGCGTAACGGTTCACTATCGACGTGAGCGCGGCGCGGAACCCCTCCTCGTGGGTGCCCCCCTCGGCCGTGTTGATCGTGTTGGCGAAGGTGTAGACCGACTCGCTGTAGGAGTTGTTCCACTGCATGGCGATCTCGACCGAGATCCCGTCGCCGTTCTCCTCGAAGTCGATCACCGAGAGGTGCGCGGCCTCCTTCTTGGAGTTGAGGTGCTTGACGAAGTCGGACAGGCCGCCTTCGTAGTGGTAGACCACCTCTTCCGGCTCATCGGTGATGTGATCGGGCCGCTCGTCCCGCAGGGAGATCGTCAGGCCCTTGTTGAGGAAGGCCATCTCCTGGAAGCGGCGCGAGAGCGTCTCGAAGCTCCAGGTCGTGGTCTCGAAGATCGTCTCATCGGCCCAGAAGGTGATCGAGGTGCCGGTCTCGTCGGTCGCCTCGCCCTTGCGCAGAGGGTGGGCCGGCCGGGTCTCGGCATAGCTCTGCCGCCAGTGGTGCCCGTCACGGCGGATCTCGACCTCCAGCCTGCTGGAGAGCGCGTTCACCACCGAGACACCCACGCCGTGCAGACCGCCGGAGACGGCGTAGGACTTGCTGTCGAACTTTCCGCCCGCGTGCAGCACCGTGAGGACGACTTCGACGGCCGGGCGGCCCTCCGCCTCGACGATGCCCACGGGGATGCCGCGGCCGTTGTCCACGACCCGCACGCCGTTGTCGGCGAGCAGGGTGACCTCGATCCTGTCGGCGTAACCGGCCAGGGCCTCGTCGACGGAGTTGTCCACGACCTCGTAGACGAGGTGGTGGAGACCACGCTCTCCGGTCGAGCCGATGTACATACCCGGGCGCTTACGGACCGCCTCAAGTCCTTCGAGAACGGTGATTGAGCTAGCGTCGTAGGACAAGTGCGGAATCCTCCTGCCGCGGACATGCAGCGGGGGCGAGAACAGCCCCCGCGGTGCCCGTCACCGTCGTGAATGCCCCGATGCGCGCACCCAGGGGAATCGGCTTACACGCCAGGGGTGACACGCAAACGGACGTGTCCGGAATTCGGTTTCATTCTAGCGGCTCCGAGCGCATGATGTGGCATTGACGGGCTCTAGAATGCCCTGTCGCGCGTCAACCCTCCGCTTAAGCATCCCCCTACGGGGAGGGGGGTCGTCGCGCCAGAAGGGCTGCTGATCCGTTTTCCGGGTGGTCGATCAGCCGTAGGTGTCACCCGGGCCGCGGCTCCCCGTGACCCGCAGGCCACCGCTGGGACGCGGGCCGTTCTGCGGGCCCCGCACCTTCACCCGCTGCACCGTTCCGTCTCCGAGCTCCTCATTCAGCCGCCTGACCAGCGTCCTTGCCAGCAGTCGCACCTGGGTCGCCCAGGCGGTGGAATCGGCGACCACCAGGACCTCCCCGTCGGCGAAGGTCTCCGGCCTGGTGTGCGCGGCCAGATCAGAGCCGACGATCTCGTGCCAGCGGCCGAACACCCCGCCCACGGCGACGGGCTGCTCCCAGCCCCGGTCGGCCAGGAGATCGGCGATGGCCCGGCCGAAAAGCTGGGGATCACTGAAATTCCTGCGCGGGCCGGCCGCCCTGCGGCGGGGCTCCCGGCGCGGCAGTTGGCCCCTTCTGGCCGCGTCCGCCTTGGCCTGGGCGAGCTTCTCCCTGGCGAGCGCGGCGCCCTTGGCAGCCGCGCTCTTCGCCGATCCGGGCTCGGAGGGCGTCGGACCGGATTCCGGCTGTCTCTCATCGGACACGGTTCACGCTCCCCTCGGCGACGTCGAACCGGCTTCCGGCCAGCTCCGCGGGCACGTCGTCGGCGACCGCGGCGGTGATCAGCACCTGCTCGGCCGGGGCGACGATCTCGGCCAGCCGGCGGCGGCGCTGGCTGTCCAGCTCGGCGAAGACGTCGTCGAGGATCAGCACCGGATCACCGCCGTCCGCCCTGAGCAGGTCGTAGGCGGCCAGCCGGAGCGCCAGCGCGAACGACCAGGACTCGCCGTGGCTGGCGTAGCCGCGCGCGGGCAGCTCTCCCAGGCCGAGGAACAGGTCGTCCCGGTGCGGGCCGACGAGGGTGACGCCACGTTCGAGCTCGGAGTCCCTGACCTCCAGCAGGCCGGCCCGGAGCCGCTCCTCCAGGGTCACGCGGTCGGCTCCCGCCTCGGTGGGCAGTGTGCCCCGGTATTCCAGACCGGCGGGTGCGGACCCGGGCGCGAGCGCCGCGTAGGAGGCGGCGACCAGCGGCCGCAGCGCCTCGACCAGCTCCAGCCGTGCCGCCAGCAGCTCCGCGCCGTGCCGGGCCAGGTGGGCGTCCCACACCTCCAGGGTGCTCAGCGGGTCTCCGGCCCCGGCCTCGGCGAACGCCGCGTCGTTCTCGGCCCGCCTGCCGCTCCGGCCGCTCCGCCGCGACCGCGCCGCCGTACGGAGCAGGGCGCCACGCTGCTTGAGCACCCGGTCGTAGTCGGCGCGGACCCCCGCGAAACGGGGGGCCCTGGCCACCAGCAGATCGTCGAGGTAGCGGCGCCGCTCCGAGGGGTCACCCTTGACCATGGCCAGATCCTCGGGGGCGAAAAGGACCGTGCGCAGCAGCCCGGCGACGTCGCGGGGGCGTGAGACCGGTGAGCGGTTCAGCCTCGCCCGGTTGGCCCTGCCCGGGTTGATCTCCAGTTCGATCAGCGCCCGCCGGTCCTCCCGCACGACCACGGACCGGACGATCGCTCGCGCCGCCCCCTGCCGCACCAGCGGCCCGTCGTTGGCGACCCGGTGGCTCGACTGCGTCGCCACGTAACCCAGCGCCTCGACCAGGTTGGTCTTGCCCTGCCCGTTGGGCCCGACGAAGGCCGTGACACCGGGCTCCAGGCCGAGGTCGGCGGTGTCGTAGGACCGGAAGTCGGTCAGGGAGAGGTGGGCGACATACACCTCAGGAAGAGTAGTCGGCCACACCCGCCGCTGGGGCGCCGCCGCGTCCACACGGCCCGCGCCCCGTGTGGAGAACGCGGACGCGGGCCGTACGGGCTCCGGTCTATCTGTCGGCCTCCCTCGGCGGGACGACGTCGGCGCCGGGGGCGTCGGCGCCCTTGGCGACCTGGCCCTCCTTCGCGGTGATGGCGTGCCCGCCGAACTGGTTGCGCAGGGCCGCGACGACCTTCATGGCCGGCGAGTCGTCCTGCCGGGAGGCGAACCTGGCGTACAGCGCGGCGGTGATGACCGGCAGCGGCACCGCGTGGTCCACGGCCGCCTGCACCGTCCAGCGGCCCTCCCCGGAGTCCTGCGCGTAGCCCCTCAGCTCCTCCAGCGCCGGGTCCTCGTCGAGCGCGCGGACCAGCAGGTCCAGCAGCCACGAGCGGATGACCGTGCCGTGCCGCCAGCTCTTGAAGGCTCCGGCCACGTCGGTCACGACGTCGGAGGCCTCCAGCAGCTCCCAGCCCTCGGCAAAGGCCTGCATCATGCCGTACTCGATGCCGTTGTGCACCATCTTGGCGAAGTGGCCGGCGCCGACCTCACCCGCGTGGACGAAACCGCCCTCCTCGGGCTTGAGCGTTTCGAAGATCGGCATCAACCGCTCGATGCCGGCCTTGGAACCACCGACCATCAGCGCGTAGCCGTTCTGCAGACCCCAGACTCCGCCGCTGACGCCGCAGTCGACGAAGCCGATCCCGCCTGCTTCGAGCTCGGTGGCGTGTCTCTGGTCGTCGAGATAGTGGGAGTTCCCACCGTCGATCACGATGTCCCCGGCCGACAGCAGGCCGCCGAGCTCCTCGATCGTCGCCTGCGTCGGCGCTCCGGCGGGCACCATGACCCACACGGTGCGCGGGGCCTGGAGCCGGTCCACCAGGTCCTTCAGGCTGGAGACATCGCTGACCGCGGGATCGCGGTCGTAACCAACGACGTCGTGGCCGCCGCGGCGCAGCCGCTCGGCCATGTTGCCGCCCATCTTGCCCAACCCGATCATGCCGATCTGCATACGAGCACCCCCTTCAGGGTTTCATCATCCATCTACACCCGGCGCGCCAGCGCAAGCCGTACCAGATCGGCGTTTCCGTCAACGGGATCGCCTGCGGGGCTGTGCAGGACGTCCTCCAGGCCGGTGCGCGTGGCCAGGCCCAACCGCCCCGCCTCGTCCACAAGTATCCAGGCCGGTCCTTCCTCCCCGTGGAGGAGCCGCGGGCCGGGGACGGCGGCGCCTATGTGAGCGGCGCTGAGAGACTCGCTGCCCGCCTCGTCACGCGGATGCACATGAACTTGCCGCCGCACCGGCCCCACGGGCCTCACCGGCCGCCTCAGCGAGCTCCAGAGGCGTCAGGGGAAGGACCGGGTGCTCGCCCGGCTTCCTGCTCACGTTGAGACACGCCTTGATCATGGTCATGCCGGTCCATGTCCCTTCTCCGGTCCCGCGTCGCCCGCGGGCCGGAGTCTCCCGGCCCGCTCCGCCTCCCTCTCCGGCCCGGATTGTCCCCGGCCGCCCGGGGACAGCCGTCAGCTGGACAGGCGGATAGGCATGATCAGGTAGCGGTAGTCGGGGACCCCCCCGTCGTCCACAGGCTTGCCGCCGGTGAGGATGGCGGGCTTGGTGGAGGTGGTCATCTGCAGCCGGGCCACGTCGGAGTCGATCGCACCGAGCCCCTCCAGCAGGAACTGGTGGTTGAAGGCGATGTTGATGTCGTCGCCGTCGAAGTCCACGGGGAGCACCTCGACCGCCTGGGCCTCGTCACCACTGCCCGCCTCCAGCACGACCTCGCCGCCGCGGAACGCCAGCCGGACCGGGGTGTTGCGCTCGGCGACCAGGGCCACGCGCTTGACGGCCTCGACGAACGCGCTTGTGGACAGGTCCGCCCGGGCGGAGAACTCGGTCGGCAGCAGCGAGCGGTACTTGGGGAACTCCGGGTCGAGCAGCCGGGTGGTGGTGCGCCGGCCACCGGAGCTGGAGAAGCCGATCATGCCCTCTCCGGTGCCCCCGGCGGAGCTCATCGCGATCTCGACCTCCGCACCGCTGCTGCCCAGCGCCTTGGCTGCGTCGGCGAGCGTTCTGCCGGGGATCATGGCGATCGCCGAGAAGTCGGGCTGATCCGGCTGCCACTTCAGCTCTCGTACGGCGAGGCGGTAGCGGTCGGTGGCGGCGAGGGTGACCGTGTCGCCCTCGATCTCCATACGCACGCCGGTCAGCATCGGCAGGGTGTCGTCCTTGCCCGCGGCGACGGCGACCTGGCCGACGGCCGAGGCGAACACGTCGCTGCCCACACGTCCGGCGGCCGGGGGCATCGTCGGCAGCGAGGGATAGTCCTCCACAGGCATGGTGAGAAGGGTGAACCGGGCGCTGCCACAGGTGACGACCGCCTTCGCGCCATCCACGACGAAGTCCACAGGCTGTGCGGGAAGCGCCCTGGTGATCTCGGCGAGGAGCCTGCCCGAGACGAGCACCACGCCCGCCTCGCCGCTCTGCGGTTCGAGGGTCACCTCGGCGGAGACCTCGTAGTCGAAGCCGGAGAGCTTGAGCTGCCCCTTGTCGGTGACCTCAAGACGCATGCCGGCCAGCACCGGCACGGAAGGACGCGCCGGAAGGCTGCGTGCCGTCCATGCGACCGCCTCAGCGAGCACGTCTCGCTCGATCCGGAACATCACGTGGATCTGCCTCCTGTGTGTCGAGCGCTCTTCGCTCGGTGCCTGGGGTTCGGGTCTTCACTGTCCCGCACGTGCGCTCCCGGGATCCCTCTTATGGCTCTTGAGTTTCTTAGTTAGAGATACAAGGGGTCATCGTATTAGGGGCTGTGGAAACTGTGGAAGATCGTTGTTTCCGCAGGTCAGCTGTAGTTTTTTCATCCACCGGGGCTGTGGGTGGAGGATGTGGAGAACTCGAGGGACTGTGGAGAACCGAGGTATACCCACAGGCCGTCCCCAGATCATGGACCGTCCGTCCACCGGTTATCCCCAAGGTTTCCCCAGGTTATCCACGGGGTAAGAGGTCGTTTTGTCCCTGTGGAAAACTCTCTTCACAGGGCGTCCCCAGGTTATCCACGAGTTGTCCCCAAGTTCTCCCCAGGTTATCCCCAGAGTTGTCCCCAGGTCGTGACCGTGCCCGTGATCCCTCGGTCCTGCATTGATCATGGTCGGACGCCCTGATCGTCCTCCGCGCGTCCACGCCATTGATCCACAAGGTTTTCCACAGGCTGTGCATCACGCGCCGGCGAGTCTCACCCATTGCGCGACTGCTGCTTGATCCTCGTGGTGAGTTCGTTGACCTGGTTGTAGATCGAACGGCGCTCCGCCATGAGGGAACGGATCTTCCGGTCAGCGTGCATGACGGTGGTGTGGTCCCGGCCGCCGAACTGCTGGCCGATCTTCGGTAGCGACATGTCGGTGAGTTCCCGGCACAGATACATGGCGATCTGCCGGGCGGTGACCAGGACGCGCGAGCGCGAGCCGCCGCACAGGTCGTCGATCGACAGGCCGAAGTAGGCGGCGGTGGACGCCATGATCGTGGCGACCGTTATCTCGGACGCGGCGTCCTCGGTGATCAGGTCCTTGAGCACGACCTCGGTGAGCTGCAGGTCGACCGACTGCCGGTTGAGGCTGGCGAACGCGGTGACCCGTATCAGGGCGCCCTCCAGTTCGCGGATGTTGGTGGAGATGCGGCTGGCGATGTACTCCAGCACCTCGGGCGGCGCGGCCAGGCCCTCCTGTATCGCCTTCTTGCGCAGGATCGCGATGCGGGTCTCCAGCTCGGGTGGCTGGACGTCGGTGATCAGGCCCCACTCGAACCGGTTGCGGAGCCGGTCCTCCAGGGTGACGAGCTGCTTGGGCGCCCGGTCGCTGGAGATGACGATCTGCTTGTTGGCGTTGTGCAGGGTGTTGAAGGTGTGGAAGAACTCTTCCTGCGTCTGCTCCTTGCCCTCCAGGAACTGGATGTCGTCCACGAGCAGGATGTCCACGGCCCGGTAGCGACCCCTGAAGTTGTCGGCCTTGTGGTCGCGGATGGAGTTGATGAAGTCGTTGGTGAACTCCTCGGAGCTCACGTATCTCACCCGCGCGCCGTCGTAGAGGCTCTGGGCGTAGTGGCCGATCGCGTGCAGCAGGTGAGTTTTCCCCAGGCCGGAGTCGCCGTAGATGAACAGCGGGTTGTAGGCCTTGGCCGGAGCCTCGGCCACCGCGACGGCGGCCGCGTGGGCGAACCGGTTGCTGGAGCCGATGACGAAGGTCTCGAAGGTGTACTTCGGATTCAGCCGGGCGGGCTCCCCCTGGGGGCGGCCGCCGCGGCTGTCCCACCTGTTGTGCACCCCACCGGGGGCCGGGCTCTGCGCGGAGCGGTCGAAGGCGTCCTGCTCCGGACCTGAGGGGGGAGAGCCCTGCGGGGTGTATCCGCCACGCCCGTATCCACCGCTCTGCTCGGCCGGCGGCGGAGCAGCGGAGGGCTCCGCCGGGAGGTACGGCTGAGCCGGCTCCTCCATCTGCTGGTAGGGGTAGGGAAACGACTGGCCCGGTGGCTGGTGCTGTGGATATTCGGTGGACGGAGGAGCGGGCGGTCCGGGAGCCGGGTAGGGCTGTTGAGGGCCGGAAACGCCGCTGTGCTGGGAATTTCCCAGCTGTGTATAACCCTGTTGCGGGCCGACACCCTGGGGATAACCCTGCGGGGGTGCCTGGGGATAACTCTCCGGACGGGAGGCGACACCGGGTTCGGAACCCACGGCGCTGGGGTCCACCATCACCGCGACCCGCATCGGGCGGCCGAACTCCTGGGAGAGCGCGTGGCTGATCAGGGGACGGAGCTTGTTCTCCAGGACATCCCTGGCGAAATCAGTGGGGGCTGCGAGCACCACGGTGTCGTTCATGAGGCCGAAGGGCCGGGTCATGCTGAGCCAGACACGCTGCTGGGAGGGGACGCTCTCGTTGAGGGAGTTCTCCAGTGCCCGCGCCCATACCGCGCCCAGGTCCATTTCATCCACTGCCCGGCCCACCTCCTCCGACGCGGCCCCCGTCTGAGCTCACCGCGATCCGTTCATCCATACCGATGGCCGCCGGGCACACCGGATTCCCACGTTTCTCATATGCCGGCCTGCCCCTGGACCCGTAGGGTCGCTGTCTGGAATCCACATCGAATCCACACGGTGTCCACAGGGCCGCATCTGCCGCCGGGCCGCATCCTGGCAGCGGAGAGAGGGTCTGAAAGGGCCGACAGTAGCCCTGTCCACAGGCGTGTTCAAGACGTTGTCCACAGCCTAGTGGCAGCGCGGGGGAGGCTGAGTGCACATCCTGTGGACGGCGGGGCGGCGGTGGATAACGGGGCTGTGGATCCGTGGATAACCTATATCCGCGTGCTCTCTGGTTTGACCTGGGACACGTGTTACCCGTAACGTACGACGGTCGGCTTTCCACGGGACGGCTATTTCGCATGCCCCGCTTCCGGTAAGCCAGCCACTGTCAAGTGTCCCCATGTGCTGGGGATGCGATTCAAGCCTGGAGCCCACTCGTGAGCAAGCGTACTTTCCAGCCGAACAACCGTCGCCGCGCGAAGACCCACGGCTTCCGGCTGCGCATGCGCACCCGCGCCGGCCGCGCCATCCTGGCAGCCCGTCGCCGCAAGGGCCGCGCCGAGCTCTCCGCCTGACGCATCCGCTGTGCCCGGTCGCCGGGCACAAGGCAGCGTTACGTCGCCCGCCGGCCGTGATGTCGGCGGGCGATAGCCGTACCTGCCCAGGGTCAATCAAGGTCCTCTCGTGTTGCCGTCCGTGTCCCGCATGCGCCGGGGCGAGGAGTTCGCCGACGCGGTCAGAAAGGGAAGCCGTGCAGGCCGCCCCACCCTGGTCGCGCACTTGAGCGTGCGCGCGGAGACCGATGCTCTGCCCCTGGTGGGTTTCGTGGTGAGCCGCGCCGTAGGCGGTGCGGTTGTCCGAAACCGAGTCAAACGTCAGTTGAGACACCTCATCCGGGACCGTCTGCATCGCCTCCCGAGAGGTAGCCTGCTTGTTGTACGCGCCAACCCACCGGCCGCGTCCGCGCGAAGCGAGCGCCTTGCCGCCGAACTCGACGTCGCGCTGGATCGTTTACTCAGGCGGCGAGAGCCTTCCACGGCTCACATGGATGGGCGATGATGACGGCGCAGCAGATCGCCGGAGTTTCTCCGGCTGCCAGGGTCCTGATGGCTCCTATCCGGTTCTACCGGACCTTTGTGAGCCCTCTGCTGGGTCCTCGTTGCCGTTTCCATCCTTCGTGCAGTGCCTACGGCCTTGAGGCGATGACCGTCCACGGTGCGCTGCGCGGCACGTGGCTGACGATCCGGAGAATCGGGCGTTGCCACCCATTCCATCCCGGAGGTTTTGACCCGGTGCCCCCACGCCCGGGCCGGTCCGACGAAACGCAAGGGAGCTAGCTCGGTGGAGCTGTCCTGGCTGAATTGGCTCTATACAGCCGTCGCCCAAGTCATCACCTGGATTCACCAGGCTTATAGCAGCTTCCTCGACCCCAACAGCGGGCTCACCTGGGCGCTGACCATCATCACCCTGACCGTGCTGATGCGACTGCTCATCTTCCCTCTCTTCCTCAAGCAGATGCGCTCGTCGAAGAAGATGCAGGAGCTGGCACCCAAGGTCCAGGAACTGCGGAAGCGTTACAAGAACGACAAGCAGCGCATGAACCAGGAGGTCATGGCGCTGTACCAGGGGCAGGGGGCCAACCCGCTCGGCGGCTGCCTGCCGGTCGTGGCCCAGTTCCCGATCTTCATCTCGATGTTCACCGTGCTGAACGCGATGGCCCACGGTCAGCTCAAGTTCGGCATGTCGCAGCACCTCGTCGACAGCGCCCGGGCCGCGCACATTCTCGGTGCCCCTCTTCCGGCGACGTTCTGGGGCGCCGACGAGATCCAGACCAAGGTCGTCCTTGCGGTCTTCGTGGCGATCAGCTCGCTGACCACGTTCCTCACCGTCCGGCAGAGCGTGGGCCGTTCCATGGCTCAGATGCCGGACAACCCGATGGCGCAGCAGCAGAAGATCCTGATGTACGTCTCGCCGCTGTTTGCGATCTTCTCGCTGAACTTCCCCCTCGGTCTGATCCTCTACTGGGTCACCACCAACCTGTGGACCCTGAGCCAGCAGCACTGGTTCTACAGCCGTAACCCCTCCCCGGTGGCCGACGCCAAGGGCAACATGGTGACCCCCGAGCCCAAGCCGAGCCTGCTGAGCAAGGTGAGGAAATCCGCTGCCGAGCCCGAGGCGCCCCCCGCGGCGCCGGAGCCCAAGCCGGTCCGCCAGCAGCCGACCCGTCAGCCCCGCAGCAAGCGGACGGGTAGCAAGAAGTCCTGACGACATCCCCGACAGCACGAAGGAGTGGCTGGACGTGACCGAGGCCGAGGCCGAAAAGGAGACCGTGAAAGCGGCTCCGGATCTCGCTGCGCTGGAGCAGGAAGGCGAGATCGCGGCGGACTACGTTGAGGGTCTGCTCGACATCGCCGACATCGACGGTGACATCGACATGGACGTCGAGGGTGATCGTGCCGTGGTGTCGGTTGTGGACATCAAGGGCGGTGACCTCGTCGGCCCCAACGGTGAGGTGCTGGAGGCGATCCAGGAACTGACCCGGCTCGCGGTCCACCGTCAGACGGGGGAGCGTTCGCGGCTCATGCTCGACATCGGCGGATACCGTGAGCGTCGCCGGGCGGAGCTGCGTGAGCTCGGCACCAAGATCGCTGCGGACGTCAAGCGCAACGGCGAGCCCACGTCGTTGCAGCCGATGACCCCGTTCGAGCGCAAGATCGTGCACGATGCGGTCGCGGCTGCGGGTCTGCGGAGCGAGTCCGAGGGCGAGGAGCCCCGGCGTTTCGTGGTGGTCCTGCCCGCATAACGGCATGACGGACGGACAACGGCCGTCGTCTCCGGTCTTCCGGGGACGGCGGCTTTTTTAACGGCCTGCCCTTGTGCGCCGTACGGAAGCGGGCCGTTAGCCTTAGAAAACCCTGATACAGACAGTTCCGAGGAAGAGTGAGCGTCGAGTGAGCGAGCAGATTCCCGAGCCGCCCGAGGTTGCGCGCGAGGTGTTCACCGGCGAGGCCTGGTTCAGAGCGGAGGCGTTCGCAGAGCTGCTGGCCGGCCCGGGGGTGGTACGCGGGCTGCTCGGACCCCGGGAGGTGCCCCGTATCTGGGACCGCCACCTGCTCAACTGTGCCGTGGTGGCCGAGGCCGTTCCCGCCGATGTGCGGCTGGTGGACATCGGCTCGGGAGCCGGTCTTCCGGGTCTGGTCCTGGCGATCGTACGGCCGGACATCAAGGTCACGCTCCTGGAGCCGCTCCTCCGCCGGACAGTGTTCCTTCAGGAGTGCGTGGAGGCGTTGAAACTCGACAACGTCGAGGTGCTGCGTGGCCGGGCCGAGGAGTTCGTGGGAAAGCGTGAGTTCGACGTGGCCTCCGCACGCGCGGTGGCGCCGCTCGACCGGTTGCTGAAGTGGTCGCTGCCGCTGCTGCGCGAAGGGGGCGAACTTCTCGCGATGAAGGGTGAGCGGGCAGCGGAGGAGCTGGCGGAGGCCGAGGAGCAGTTGCGCTCCAGCGGGGTGCAGACCGCCGAGCTTGTATCGGTCGGGCACGGTAAGGTCGAGCCGCCTGCAACTCTCATCCGAGTGGTCGTCGGCCGGGCTCCCGAAGGAGTACGGCAGGTCTCTCGCCGGAGGGATCGTGAACCGCGTTCGAAGCGGCCACGACGCCAATGACAGACCGAGTAAAGCGAGTACGAGGCCAGTGAATGACCGTGAAGGTGCGATCGTCAGAGCAGCGGACGGTCTCGGCTGGCCAGAGAATCCTGTCGCCATATCCCACGGACGTTCCTCCGGCCTGGGTTGGCCGGCATCGGCTCCCGCTCCCGTAGCCCGGCCGGTTGAAAGGACGACGATCGTGACCCAGACCCCCCTTAATCCCGGCGACTCGCCGCTGGTACGAGAGGCACTCAGTTCAGTGGTTTCACGTGAAACACCGGCCCAGACGACTACAGCCGCTCCCGGAGGTATCGGGGGGACCCGGGAAGGGGGTTGGCCTCGCCCTCCGAAGACCCGCATCTTCACGGTCGCCAACCAGAAGGGGGGCGTGGGCAAGACCACGACCTCCGTGAACCTGGCGGCCGCGCTCTCCATGCATGGCCAGCGGGTGCTCGTGGTCGACCTCGACCCGCAGGGCAATGCCTCGACGGCGCTGTCCATCGAGCACCGTGGCGACGTGCCGGACATGTACAAGGTCCTGGTGGAGGACCTGCCTCTTGAGGAGGTCGTGAAGGAAGTTCCGGAGATGCCCGGACTCTACTGTGCCCCCGCCACGATCGACCTTGCCGGCGCCGAGATCGAACTGGTCTCCATGGTCGCGCGCGAGGCTCGGTTGCAGCGCGCGCTGACCGCGTACAAGGCGATCGATCTTGACTACGTTTTCATCGACTGCCCCCCGTCGCTCGGCCTGCTGACCGTCAACGCGCTGATGGCCGCGAACGAGCTGCTGGTCCCCATCCAGTGCGAGTACTACGCGCTGGAAGGTCTCGGCCAGTTGCTCCGGAACGTGGACCTCGTCCGTGCCCATCTGAATCCGGCGCTTGATATGTCCACGATCCTGCTGACGATGTACGACGGGCGGACCCGGCTGGCCTCCCAGGTCGCCGAGGAGGTCCGGTCCCACTTCGGTGACACGGTGCTGACCACCCTGATCCCCCGTAGCGTGCGCGTCTCCGAGGCCCCGAGTTACGGTCAGTCGGTGATGACCTACGACCCGGGCTCCAGCGGTGCGATGGCCTACATGGACGCCGCTCGTGAGATGGCTTATCGTGGCGCGGCCGTGTGAACGCCGAAAGATCCGTGGCCGTCATCGTCGCGGGAACCGCCGAGGGTGGAAACTTGAGCCGCAGGAGGGGCAGTGAGTAAGCAGCCGAGAGGGATGGGCGGCAGGGGACTGGCGGCGCTCATCCCAACGGGTCCGCCCGTGGCGCAGAGTCCCGCACCGGCGGCAACCGCGACCCTGGTCGCGCCGGAGTCCGTGGTGGAGCAGCGCCAGCCGGCTCTGAAGCCGGTGGCGGGTGCGTATTTCCTTGAGATCCCGATCGAGAAGATCGAGCCCAATCCGCGTCAGCCCAGAGACATCTTCGACGATGAGACCCTGCAGGAACTCGCCACCTCGATCACTGAGGTCGGCCTGCTCCAACCCATCGTCGTCCGTGCTGTGGGCAAGGACGGCTATGAGCTCATCATGGGAGAGCGCCGCTGGCGCGCCTCCAAGCTCGCGGGACTCTCGGAGATTCCCGCGATCGTACGGAGCACCCAGGAGGACAAGCTCCTCCTGGACGCTCTCATCGAGAACCTCCAGCGCGAACAGCTCAACGCCCTGGAGGAGGCCGCGGCCTACCGGCAGCTGCTCGACGACTTCGGTGCGACCCACGAGCAGCTCGCCGCCCGCGTCGGCCGTTCCCGCTCCCATGTGACGAACACCCTGCGTCTCCTCAATCTGCCGCCCAAGGTCCAGCGTCGCGTCTCGGCGGGATTGATCAGTGCCGGACACGCCCGGGCCCTGCTGACGCTGGACGACCCCGGCGCGCAGGAGCGCCTCGCCGACCGGATCGTGGCCGAGTTGCTGTCGGTCCGCGCGGTCGAGGAGATCGTGGCAGCGGGAGACGTCAAAGCCGCCCCTGCACCCACCTCGAAGGCACCGAAGGCGAAGGCTGCCGAGGAGCCCGTCCTGCGTCAGCTGGCCGACCGTCTCTCCGACCACTTCGAGACCCGGGTGAAGGTGGACTTCGGCCGCCGTAAGGGCCGCATCGTGGTGGAGTTCGCGACCATTGACGATCTGGAGCGCATCATCGGAACGATGGCTCCGGGGTCCATGCAGATAGCGGAGGAGTAGCCTCCGCGCCCGCGGGCCGACTTCGCGACGGTCCCCCTGTTTCACGTGAAACAGGGGGACCGTCGCCGTCTGTGCCCGGTGTGTTCCGCCCGGCCGGGGGTGACGGGCCTACGCCTCGGGAGAGGGCGGGTGGCGGGGGAGCGGCGACTGTTTCACGTGAAACGCGCCATGCCGGGCTCTCCCGTGGAGGAGCTAGTACTCCAGCCGTAGTTCGTGATCTTCATGCCTGAGTGGCTTGTCGTCGGTAGTGGCTGGTCTGGGATCGGGCCTGGTGGCGGCGTCGCCAGTCGGACCAGCCGAGCCGGTGGATGGCGTCGTGGACGGGTTGGACGACGAGCGTGATGAACAGTCGTTGGATCTCGTTGCAGGTGAGCGGTATGAGGGCGTCGGGTGCGGGGTGGCGGGCGTGTTCGTCGGCTCGGACGACGGCGAGGAAGGCGTGGGCGAGCATGGCGAGGGTGACCCAGCGGGACCAGGACGGGTAGCGGCGGACCTGGTGTTCGTCCAGGGCGGCCAGGCCCTTGCCGGATTGAAAGAACTCCTCAACCCGCCACCTTGATCCAGCAATTCGCACCAGGGTGGTCAGCGGCACCGGTGCGGGCGAGTAGCAGCGGTAGTAGGCGAGTTCGCCGGTGCTGTGGTTGTGGCGGATGAGCAACTGGCGACTCCCGGGCCGGGGATCAACGAGGTCGATGGCGGCCCAGTCGTAGAAGCGGTGGCCCTTGGCTCCATCCCCTGCGGACAGCTTCTGCCATGCCCGCTTGGGCACCTTCTTGGCCAAGGCATCCGCGCGGAACCGCCCAGCGCCGGTGGTGACTTCGTGTGAGCAGGCCACCGCGAGGACGTAGCCGGTGCCGCGTTCCTCCAGCGCGGTTCGCAGCGTCGGGTTGCCTCCGTAGACCTCGTCACCCGCAACCCATGCCGCCCGGTGGCCGGCGTCCAGGAACCGGGCGACCATGCGAGCGGCCAACTCCGGCTTGGTCGCGAACCCTGTCTCCTCGCCGAGCCCGGCGGCCCGGCAGCGGTCGGAGTCGGAAGTCCAGGAGCGCGGAACGTACAGTTCCCGGTCCACTGCAGCGTGCCCGCGCCGCCCCGCGTAGACCAGGTAGACGGCAACCTGGGCGTTCTCGATCCTGCCCGCGGTGCCGGTGTACTGGCGCTGCACGCCGACTGTGCCGGTGCCCTTCTTCACGTCGCCGGTCTCGTCGACTACCAGAACCGCCTGGTCGTCGTGCAGGTGCTCCACCACGTAGCCACGCACGTCGTCGCGGACCTGGCCGGCGTCCCACTTGGCCCGCCCGAGCAGGTGCTGCATGCCGTCTGGGGTTCTCTCTCCGGCCCACTCGGCGATGGTCCAGCAGTTCTTGCGCGGCAGGTCCGACAGCAGGCCGAGTACCAACTGCCGGACCCGACGCCGGGGTTCGACCCGCGCGAACCGGCCTGCGATCCGGCCCATCAGGCCCTCGAACGCCTCCTGCCAGCGGGCAGGGTCTACGCTGTGACCTGCGGCCACCGCGTGATCGTTTGTCTTCACACACCGATGATCAACGGTGGCCGCACCCGTCTCCACAGCGTGTCAGGGTCGCGCAGCGTTCGCCTGCCGTCCTGTGTCAGGAGGACATGTGCAACGCGGCGAAGTCTGGTGGGTCGAGTTCGACGAGCGGCGTCTGGTCGTACTGCTGTCGATAGACGACGCGTCCGGGATCCGAGCGATGCAGGTCGTCGCTCCGGCGGGCGTCGACATCAGCGGTCTGGGTGTCGAAGTGCGAGTTGGCGCCATGGAAGGACTGCCCTTTGAAGGCGTGCTGCGGTTCGCGTTTCCGCGTCCAGGCTTTACCCCTTGCACGTGGCTGACCACCGTGTCCCGGGACGACCTGATTGAGCGGGCGGGCGTCCTGTCCTCCGCGAAGCTCAGCGAGATTGAGGATGCCCTCCGTCTCGGCGGCCTCGGGTAGGCGGAGAAGGAACCGACGCCCCCGATGGCGTGGCCGATCTCGTCCAGACGATCGACGCTGGCCACCTGTCTCCTCGGCACCCCTCACCATCGAGATCACGAACTACGGCTGGAGTACTAGGCGTCGATCGCTCCGCAGACGGCGAGACGGATGTCGGAGACGAATGTGTCGACGTGCTCGACGGTGGTGTCGAACGATGTCACCCACCGGGCCACGTTCTCGTCCGCGTCCCAGATGTGGAAAAGGTAGCGCTGCTGGAGCTCCGCGATCACCTTCTCGGGGAGGACCGGGAAGACGGCGTTGGACTGGACGGGATAGCGGAGCGAGACGCCTGGAAGGCCGGCGACACCGTCGGCCAGCCGGTGGGCCATCGCGTTGGCGTGAGCGGCGTTCTCGCGCCAGAGGCCACCGGTGAGGAGCGCCGTCAACTGGGCGGAGACGTAGCGCATCTTGGAGGCGAGTTGCATGCCCTGCTTGCGTAGGAACAGCGCCGGAGCGTCCAGCTCGGGATTGAGGATGACGAGTGCCTCCGCACCCATGGCGCCGTTCTTGGTGCCGCCGAAGCTGAACAGGTCCACCCCGGCGTCCGTGGTGAGGGCGCGCATCGAGCAGCCGAGTTCGGCTGCCGCGTTGGCCAGACGGGCGCCGTCCATGTGGAGGAAGAGGCCGCGGGCGTGAGCGAACTCCGCGAGCTCGGAGATCTCGTCGGCGGTGTAGCAGGTGCCGCACTCGGTCACTTGGGAGATGGAGATGACACGGGGCTGGGAGTGCTGCACGTTGCCGAGCGCGGAGAGCTGACCCTGGATCTCGCCCACCGTGAGTTTGCCGTCGTCCGTGGGGAGAGGGATCAGCTTGGTGCCGAGCACGCGTTCCGCGGCGCCGCATTCGCTGCCGTTGATGTGGGCGGTGGCCGGGCAGAGTACGGCGTCGTAGGCCCGCAGCGCGAGGCCCAGCCCCACGACGTTGGCGCCGGTCCCGTTGAACATGGGGTAGACGGTCGCCTGGGCGCCGAACTCGGCGCGGAAGGCGTTCTCCATCGTGTGGGTCCAGGCGTCTCCGCCGTAGGCGGGGGCGTCTCCGGTGTTGGCCTCGACGATGGCGGCCAGCACCGCGGGGTGGACGCCCGCGTGGTTGTCGCTGGCGAAGCTCTTGGGGAAGGGAGGTGGAGTCAGCACACGGCCAAGCCTAGGCGAGCGGCTCCGGGAGCCGGGCGAGTCCGACCTGGGTGCCGTGGAGCGGCCTGAAAGTCAGGGGGTGCCACGGATGACGGCTTGCTCCAGGAGGACCTGGCAGAGGGTGCCGAGGTCGTCGCCGGCCGCTTCGACGGCCATGGGGAAGAGTGAGGTCTCGGTCATGCCGGGGGCGACGTTGACTTCGAGGAAGTAAGGGAGGCCGTCGGTGTCGACGATGAGGTCGGTGCGGGAGATGTCACGGAGGCCGAGAGCGGTGTGGGCGGTCACGGCCATCTCGGCGCAGGCCGCGGCGGTCTCCGGGGACAGGCGAGCCGGAGCGAAGAACTCGGTGTGGCCGGCGGTGTAACGGGCTGCGTAGTCGTAGACGCCATTGTCGGGAACGATCTCCACGGCGGGCAGGGCCACCGGTCCCTCGCCGAGATCGACCACGGAGACGGCGATCTCGACGCCCTCGATGCAGCGCTCGATCAGTGCGGTGTCGCCGTAGGCGAAGCAGCCGACCATGGCGGCAGGGAGGTCCTCGGCGGTACGGACGATCGACGCACCGAGCGCGGAGCCCCCACGAGAGGGCTTGACGAACAGGGGGAGACCAAGCCGTTCCACGATGCGGCTCAGCACCGTCGCGGCACCGAGATCGTGGAAGGTCTCCTTGGGAAGCGTCACCGATTCGGGGGTGCGCAGGCCGACGGAGCGGATGACGGTCTTGGCGGTGGGCTTGTCGAAGGCCACCCGGCAGGCGTCGGGGCCGGCACCGACATAGGGGACCGAGAGAAGCTCAAGGACCGAGCGGATGGCGCCGTCCTCACCGGCCCCGCCGTGGAGGGTGACGAAGACCGCGTCCGGTGGATCGGCGAGGATGGAGGGCACCAGCGAGGCGTCGGTGTCACGGGTCTCCACCGAGATTCCGGCCGCGCGCAGCACCTCGCTCACCCGGCGCCCCGAGCGGAGGGACACCTCCCGCTCGTAGGACAGGCCTCCTGCCAGGACGAGCACGTAGCCCAGATCACTCACCCGAAATACCTCTCTTCGCGGCCCGCGCAGAGCCAGTGGGGCGGTTCTCACCATGACCGGGGTGATCACCGCACGGCGGCGCCGGGAAACACCGTGGCGCCGGAAATCACCGTACGGCAACTCGCCGCGTCGGCGTGCACCCGAGAGGCCCCATGTCGGCGGGCGCCTGCCGGAAGGCCGGGAGGCGCCCGCCGACGGAGATCAGGCGAGATCGGGTCCCGGGGTGTCCACTCCGATGTGGTCGGGAGACGCGCCGGTGCCGAACGTGTCGCGCAGCCGGAGCTCCTGCTCGATCACCCCGGCCAGGCGGCGGACGCCCTCGCGGATGCGGTCGGGCTCCGGATAGCAGTAGGACAGCCGCATGTGCCGGGCGCCGCCGCCGTCGGCGTAGAAGCCCGTGCCGGGGACGAAGGCCACCCGATCGGAGACCGCCCGTGGCAGGAGTGCCTTGGAGTCGAGCCCTTCGGGGAGGGTGGCCCAGACGAAGAAGCCGCCACTGGGGCGGGTCCAGGTCATGCCGGCGGGCATCAGGGCCTCAAGCGAGCTGAGCATGGTGTCCCGGCGCTCGCGGTAGAGCTCCCGGAAGGTCTTGATCTGCTCACGCCACGGCTGGGTGGCGAGATACTGCCCGACGGCGAGCTGGGTGAAGGAGGAGTGGGACAGGACCGCGGACTCCATCGCCAGCACCAGCTTGTCGCGGATGGCGTGCGGGGCGAGGGCCCAGCCGACCCGGAAGCCGGGGGCCAGGGTCTTGGAGAACGAGCCGAGATAGACGACGCCGTCGGCGTTGTCGGCGCGCAGCGCCCGCATGGGCTCGCCGTCGAAGCCGAGCAGGCCGTACGGGTTGTCCTCGACGATCAGCACGTCCGCCCGCTGGCAGATGTCCAGCACCTGTTGTCTGCGCGCCGCGTTGAGCGTCACCCCGGCGGGGTTCTGGAAGGTGGGGATCGTGTACAGGAACTTGATCGGGCTGCCCGCGGTCTTCAGCGCGTAGATGGTCTGGGCGAGCGACTCGGGGATGATCCCCTCGTCGTCCATGGCGATGTGGATCACCTTGGCCTGGTAGGCGGAGAAGGTGCCCAGCGCGCCCACGTAGGAGGGGCCCTCGGCGAGGATGACGTCGCCGGGATCGATGAAGATGCGGGTGATCAGGTCGAGGGCCTGCTGTGAGCCGACGGTCACGACGACGTCGTTGGAGTTGGCCTCGATCCCCTCCAGGCGCATGACGTCGCAGATCTGCTCGCGCAGGTGCGGGTCCCCCTGGCCGGAGCCGTACTGGAGCGCGACCGGGCCGCGGCGGGCCACCAGGTCGGCGACGAGCTCTCCCACGATGTCGAGGGGGAGCGCGGTGACATACGGCATGCCGCCGGCCAGCGAGACCACTTCGGGCCGCGACGCGACGGCGAAAAGGGCGCGAACCTCGGAGGCGACCATCCCGGTAGCTCGTGCGGCGTACCGATCGATGTAGGCGTCGATCCGCGAGCCCTGGGCCGCGACGGTCTGACCGTGATCTGACTCTTGGGGCACGGTCCACCTCCTCGATTATGCGGAGCACGTGTGCTCATGCTAGAGAAACCAGGGTACGTCAGTGGTGGTTGTCGTCTGCGTGGGGGGACGGGACACCCTGAAACCAGAGCCCTCACTGAGCTACGATGCCAGCTGGAGACGCCGTTTTCGCGCGTTTTTCGCCATGGCTTGCACTCGTCTCGCCAGGATTGGGGCCAACAGGTGTCGCGTCGGCTGGCAAACGTCACACTCGACAATCTCGACGACCTGCCGCGCCGTTGCCGCCGGTGCGTCTTCTGGGAGCTCGATCCCGTGAGCGGGAACCGGGCGGTCGAGGTGGGTGACCCGGGGCTGGAGAAGGAGGCCTGGATCTCCTCCACCCTGCTGGAGTGGGGGAGCTGCGGCAAGATCGCCTACGTGGACGGTGTGGCGGCCGGCTTCGTGCTCTACGCGCCGCCGCACTACGTGCCCCGTTCGGTGGCCTTCCCGACCTCACCGGTCAGCGCCGACGCGGTGCTGCTGATGACCGCGCACATCATTCCCGAGTTCTCCGGTGGCGGCCTGGGCCGGATGCTGGTCCAGGGCGTCGCCAAGGACCTGACCCGGCGCGGGGTGCGGGCGATCGAGGCGTTCGGCGATCTGAAGTGGGAGCAGCCGGGGGCGTGCCTGATGCCCGCCGACTACCTGCTCTCGGTGGGATTCAAGACGGTCCGGCCGCATCTGCGCTTCCCCCGGCTCCGCCTTGAGCTCAAGACCGCCGTGTCGTGGCGTGAGGACGTCGAGGTGGCGTTGGAGAGGCTGCTGGGCTCCATGAGCCCTGAGCGGGCGCTACGGCCCGTCTGAGGGCCTTGCCCGACCCGTGGGTGCCCTTCCGGCGCCACGGATGCTTCTGACGGTCCTCACGCACCCGGGAGGGGCCGGACCGTTCCCCGGCGTGTGAAAGGCACCCCGCCTGGCAGGCGGGGTGCCTTTCACCGGGTGGGCCGCTCGGAAGCGGGTGGTACGGCATGCGCTGTGGGGTGCGACCAGCCGCAGGGGGCACCAGGGCCGGCCCCGCGGATCCTACCTAAGCCGCGGGACAGGGCCTAGATGATGCCCTCGAGCTCGCGGAGCAGCATGGCCTTCGGCTTGGCGCCGATGATCTGCTTCACGACCTCTCCGTTCTTGTAGACGTTCAGGGTCGGAATCTGGAGTACGCCGTAGTTGCCGGCGGTCGACGGGTTCTCGTCGACGTTCAGCTTGACGATGGTCAGCTTCTCGGCCTGCTCGTTCGCGATCTCTTCCAGGATCGGCGCGACCTGGCGGCAGGGGCCGCACCACTCCGCCCAGAAGTCGACGATGACGGGCTTGTCACTCTTGAGGACGTCCGCGTCGAAGCTGGCGTCGGTCACGTTCTTGATGGCGCCCAAGGTTCCTGCTCTCCCTATCCGATGTGCCGGTTGGTATCAGTTCTCGTCGTGGTCGCTCAGCCAGCGCTCGGCGTCCAGCGAGGCCGCAGTGCCGGTGCCGGCGGCGGTGATCGCCTGGCGGTAGGTGTGGTCGACGACGTCGCCGGCGGCGAAGACACCGTCCAGGTTGGTCCGGGTGGAGGGGGAGGCGACCTTGATGTAGCCCTCGTCGTCGAGCTCCACCTGGCCCTTGACGAGTTCGGTGCGGGGGTCGTGGCCGATCGCGACGAACAGGCCGGTGGCCGGGAGCTCGCTCTCCTCACCGGTCTTGAGGTTGCGCAGACGCACCCCGCTGACCTTGGGCTCACCGAGGACGTCGACGACCTCGCTGTCCCACACGAAACGGATCTTCTCGTTCGCGAACGCGCGGTCCTGCATGATCTTGCTGGCGCGCAGCTCGTCGCGGCGGTGCACCACGGTTACCGAGCTGGCGAACCGGGTGAGGAAGGTGGCCTCCTCCATGGCCGTGTCGCCGCCGCCGACGACCACGATGTCCTGCCCGCGGAAGAAGAAGCCGTCACACGTGGCGCACCAGGAGACTCCGTGCCCGGACAGGCGCTTCTCGTTGGGCACACCCAGCTCGCGGTAGCCGGAGCCCATGGCCAGGATGACGGCCTTGGCGTAGTAGGTGTCGGTGGCGGTCTTGACGACCTTGGGGCTGGAGGTGAGGTCGACCTCGACCACGTCGTCGGTGACCAGCTCGGCGCCGAACCGCTCGGCCTGCTTGCGCAGGTTGTCCATGAGGTCGGGGCCCATGATGCCGTCGGGGAAGCCGGGGAAGTTCTCCACCTCGGTGGTGTTCATCAGCGCGCCGCCGGCGGTGACCGAGCCCTCGAAGACCAGTGGCTTGAGGTCGGCACGTGCGGAGTACACAGCCGAGGTGTAACCGGCGGGACCCGATCCGATGATGATCACATTCCGGACGTCCATCACTGCTGCGCCTCTCCTTTGTCATTGCCAGTGGCGTCAACAGATCCTAGGCGTCGCTGATTCCCCGTTGAGACGAGAAGGCCCGGCATGGACGAAACCATGCCGGGCCTCTTCTTGGATGGGGTAATACCAGCGGGCTAATTCCAGCTCGCGAGAGCCGGCTTGCGCAGGTCCTCGCACTGCAGGCCCACGACGTGGACGCGCACCGAGTTCTTGGCCTGGTTCTGCCAGAAGACCATGATGTTGGCCTCCTGACCGTTGTAGAAGCCCTGGTCCACGGCGAACGGAGACTTCCCGACCTTGCCGGAGACCTGCTGGACGCACTGCCGGAGCCTGGAGCCCCCGCTCATGTCCTGGGCGTCCACGATCTGCGCCGGGCCGATGTAGGCCAGCAGCGAGCCCTTGAGCTCCTGCTCGCTGTAGTTCCAGTTGCTGTCGGTCAGCTGGTAACCCCTTCCTGCGGAAGGCGCAGGAAGGGCGATCGGAGAACTCTGGCTCGGGCCGGGTGCGGAGAGCACGTCGCTCGTCACCACGGCCCCGCCGATCACCGCCGCGACCACTCCCGCCGCCGCGACGGGCATGGCCCATCGGCGTGGCCGGGTGGCCCTGCGCCGCCTGACCGGAGTGATGGTGCCGTCGTCGCCGACGACCCCGAGCCGTGTCACCGGCTCCGGCTCCGGCTCGGGGAGAGGCGTCGTCTCCCATGGCGCGTCGCGCATTATGTCGTCCCAGGCCGGTGCTTCCACCAGGCCCACTCCACCTCCACGGAAGCTTTCGGCCTCAGCAGCCAGCGCGCGGTCGATCCTGAGCGCGACTCCCATCGGCATCGCCGGGGTGGGCGTCGCCGAAAGCACCTCACGGACCGCTGCCAGGTCGGCAAGGTTCTCGCCACAGGGATCGCAGACCGCGAGATGTTCGCGTACCTGCAGGGCCGTGGCGGCGTCGAGAAGACCTTCGGCCAGTTCGGCCAAGATCTCCAGGTCGTAGTGCGTATCACCCGTCACGAAGTTCTGCTCCCTTCGCGGATGAGACGCGAGACAGATCGGATCGGTTCCGTAGATGGGAAAGAATCGGGGCCAGTTTCGCGCGTCCACGCGCGCACCTGCTCTTGACGGTGCCGCTCGGCACCTCCAGGACCTGGGCGGCGTCTTCGACGGAGTAACCCATCATGTCCACAAGGACCAGCGCGGCACGCTGGTCTGCGGGCAGCAGCTTGAGCGCGGCCGAGACCTCCATGGAGACCTCGCGCTCGGCCGTCTGGTCGAGCACGGGGGCGTCGCGTTCGGCGGCCTCGACGAGCTCGTCGTCGGCGACCGGGCGGATGGCCTTCCTGCGCATGCGGTCCAGGCAGGCGTTGACCACGATGCGGTGCAGCCACGTGGTGACGGCTGCCTCGCCACGGAAGCTGTCGGCCTTGCGATAGGCGGACACAAAGGCGTCCTGTACGGCGTCGGCCGCCTCGTCGGGATCGCCCAGCGTGCGCAGGGCGACCGCCCACATGCGGTCTCGATGTCGCTTGACTATTTCACTGAAGGCGTGCGGATCCCCGGCGATGTGCCGGGTCAGCAGATCGGCGTCGGACACTGCGGCCCGCGCCATCTGCTGTTCCGCCGCTGGCGGGGTCTCGGGTGGGGAATTCACAAGGAGAGTCCTGCTGCCGGTCCGGGGAGAACACCACTACGTGATAGATGGTGCCACGAAATCTCCCATGATCGTCAACAGGACGGGTAAAACCGATCAAATCGCCCCAATATCACTTCGTGGCGAAGATCTTGACGTCGACCACGGTTCCACGGAACTTGCCCTGGTAGGTCGGCATTTTGGTGAACCAGATCAGGACGTAGCGGCCCTTCTGCGGAGAATCGGTGGTGAAGGTCTTCTTGCCCGCCGCGTCGGTGAACTTCTGGACCACCGCCATACTGCCCAGATCCTGCGAGTCGCCGACCCGCAGCTCCGCGGCGCCGCCGGAGGCGGCGCCGAAGTCGACCGAGACCTGTTTCACCGGCACGCTCTGCCCCATGTCGAGTATGAGGCCGACGCCGTCCTTCAGCCGGCCGAAGTCCTCCGAGTCGTACGACTCGGAGTGCCAGTCGGTGGAGGGCTTGCCGTCCACCGCGTAGAGGGCGAGCTCGCCCCGCTCCTCGTGGTCGCCCAGCGGGTCGAAACCGGTGACGGAGGCGGGCTTCACCTCGCGGGTGGCGGTGGAGGTGGTCACGGTGGGTGTGACGGTCTGCTCCGCGGTCGGGGTCCCGGCATTGCCGATGCTGCGGCCGAGCGTCCAGGCCCCCAGGCCGACGGCCACCATCACCAGCAGCACGACCAGGGTCATGGCCACCTTGCCGAGCATCCCGCCGCCCGCCGGGCGCGGCTGGTGGTGGTACTGCATGGGGGGCGGCGTGCTGGGGCGCTGGGGTGCCGCGGTGTTCAGGCCATCCGAGCGCGAGGCCGTCACAGGGGGCAGGGGCGACGACGCCGCGGGCATGGGCGTGGGCGTCGGCATGGGCCGGGGCACCGAGGCGAGGGCTTCGGCGACCTCCACCGGTGTCGTCAGCGGTTCGAGCCCGCGCCTGCTCTCCGGCAGCAGCGCCCGGCAGGTGATGGTGTCGAGGTAGCCGGGAACGCCCGCGGTGACCTGGCGCGGCGTACAGAAGTGACCGTCGTCCATGGGGGCGGCGGGCAGGCCGCCCTCCTGCTCATCGCCCGGCCAGTGGCCCGTCAGCCCGGCGTACAGCAGGCGGCCGAGACCCTCGGCGTCGGCCCGGGCCGCGTCCTCGCTCGTCACGTCGGCCAGGACGGCGTCGACTCCCACGCCGAGCAGCTTGACCGTGCCGCCCGCCGTCCACACCAGGTGCTCGGGGGTCAGGCACAGGTGGGCCTGGTCCGCCTCGTGCGCGTGGGCGAGCGCCTCGGCGGCCTCCGCGACCAGTGCGGCGGCCCGCTCGGGATCCAGCGGCCCAGAGGTGATCATGTCGGTGAGGGTCTCCCCGCTGACCCATTCGCTGACGACGTAGGAGTGACCGTCGTCCTCGGTGGCGTCGAAGACCTGGGTCAGCCGCGGGTCGGTCAGCCTGCTGGCCGCGCGGGCGGCTGTGACGACCTCGTTGAGGCGGGGGAAGTCGGGGTCGAAGGTGTGCACGGCGACCGGCCGGGCGAGCACCTCGTCGATGGCCTTCCACAGAGTGGCCCCGCCGGACTCGTGGACACGATCCTCAAGCCGGAAACGCTCTGCCAGCTTCGTGCCTGGCTCGACGGCCGGGGAACTCATGAACTCTCCGCAACTGAGAACACGACAGCGCCATGCCGGGTTGACACATCAGGACACATCACGTGATGCCGGGTCGATCCGCCCACGCCCTCCTGCTTCCATTAGCCGCATGTCGTCACACGCGTCGCACCATGGTAGTCCCGCGCCGGTTCTGCCCGTGTTCTGCTTGTCAGACGCTTGGGACAAGTCTTTGGGTTACCGGCCTACCCGGCCCGCGACCATTCCAACGACCGAACTCACTTCCGGGATACGCATCCGGTGTGCGATGACCAAGTAGAGCACCATACCGAGGCCGCCGCCCCCGACGAGCATGATGGCCGCGCTGAGCGCGTTCAGGTCGGTCGTCTCCCGAGTGATCCACAATACGGCCAGCGCGGCCAGCGCGGCCGGCAGGGCGGCGATGTACATCCGTGACAGCCCGGCGGCCACCTCCCGCCCGTTCAGCCCTTGTACGCGGCGGCTGGCCAGAGCCCAGGCGACCCCGGTGCCCACCACATAGGTGATCGTGAACGCGAAGGCCAGGCCCATCACCACGTATTTCGCCGGGAGGGCGTAGGCGGCGAGAACGCTGAGCGCGATACTCGCCGCCGTGTTGCCCGCCCCGATGAAGACCGGGGTGCGGGTGTCGCCGAAGGAGTAGAAGACCCGCAGCAGGAGCTGGAAGAGCGAGAACGGCACCAGCGCCAGGCCGAAGATCTGGAGCACGTTGCCCATGTAGATCGCGGCGTCCAGGGTGTTGTTGCCCCACGAGTAGATCAGCACGGTGACGGCCGGCCCCAGCACCAGCAGCAGCAGTCCGGCCGGAACCAGCAGCGCCGACACCAGCCGTACACCCGAGGAGAACTCCTCCCTGACCGAGTCGAGCCGCCCCTCGGCGACCGACCGGCTCATCCGGGGCAGCATCGCGGTGATCACCGAGACCGCGATGATCCCGTAGGGGAGCTGGAAGAGCTGGAAGGGCTGGGCGTAGGCCGTGTTGCCCGCGCCCGGGACCGCGTTGCCCGCCCCGGAGGCGATGTTGGTGGTGACCAGGAAGCCGATCTGGGTGATGCTCACGTAGGCGAGGGTCCAGGAGGCGGTCCGGCCCATCTCGCCCAGCCCGGCGCCGCGCAGGTCGAACCGGGGGCGGAGACGGAAGCCGACCCGGTGCAGCGAGACCATCAGCACCACACACTGGGCCACGATCCCGGCGGTGGTGCCCAGCCCGAGCAGGGTGAGGTCGGCGTCGCTCACGTTGTTCACGTCGGCGCCCGCCTGGCCGGCCGTCAGGTAGTAGATCGCCAGAACGCCGATCATCACGACGTTGTTCAGCACCGGCGCCCACATCGGGGCGGCGAACCGGTCGCGGGTGTTGAGGATCGCCCCGGCGAGCGCTCCGATCCCGAAGAAGGCGATCTGCGGCAGGACGAACCGGGCCAGCATGACCGCGACCTCGATCCGCCGGGGGCTCCAGCCGTCGGTGTAGAGGAGGATCAGCGGCCGGGCGAGCAGCACGGCCACCACGGTGAGCAGCGTCAGCGCGATCGTCCCGACCGTCACCAGCTGCTGTTCGTAGGCCCGTCCGCCGTCGGGGTCGCTCTTCTGCCGCCGGACGACCATCGGCACCACGACGCTGCTCAGGACCCCGCCGATGAGGAAGTCGAACAGGATGAACGGGATCGCGTTGGCGACGGTGTAGGCGTCGCCCATCTGCGCGCTGCCGAGCGCGGCCACGAGCACCGCCGCCTTGACGAAACCCGTGACGCGGGAGGCCATCGTCCCCGCAGCCATGATCGCGCTCGCACGCAGAACCCTGCTCATGCGCTTCCTCCGCTGGGTCGATGGGGGTTCAGGACTCGGTGCTCGCCGACGCGCTCTGGCGCACCGGCGGTACGGGGGCCACCGCGGTCCGGCGGGTTCCCCGGCGGCGCAGGACGCGCATGATGACGGCCGCGAGCATCACCAGGAGGGCACCCCCGACGATTACCAGCGCGATCCCGGTGTATCCGGTGGTCCGCACGGTCAGCTCGACGGGCTTGCCGTACTTCCGGCCGTCCTCGGTGGTGAGCTGGACCGCCACGGTGGTCTGGCCGCCGGACGTCGTCGTCGCGGTCATCGGGACCCGGATGGTCCGGTTCTGGCCGCCCCTGATCGTGATCGACTCGTTCTGGGCCTCGTAGTCCTCGATCCTCAGCATGCCGGGCTGGTCGGAGGTCACCTTGAGCCGGACCGTGACCTGGTTGGCGTCGACGTCCTGGCCCAGCCCGTTGTGGACGGTGATCGGCACCTCTCCGTTCTTGCCGGCCAGCGTGCGGATCTGGGACTGCTCGGTGCCGGTGATGGAGATCTTCCCGATCCGCTCGTCGACCGCGCTCCCGACCCGTTTGACGTACGGCTTCGCGGTGTCGTCCCTGCCCCGCCAGGCGGACGAGGTGAGCCGGAGCAGTGCCAGGTCGAACACGTCGATGTCCTGGTCCGTGGTCACCGCGGCGGTCAGGTCGGCGCGGGCGCCGACCCGCTTGACGCTGGTCACGTACGGCTTGCTGAGCTCCTTGCGCCAGTCCTGGTCGGTGTAGGTGATGTCGGCCCGGGGGGTGGGGACGCCCCTGCCCGGCTTGATGGCGCCGAGCGTGGTCGGGCTGAGCCACGGCAGGGACGCGGCCGTCTTCACCAGGCCGGTCACATAGGCCGGATCCGGGTCCCAGCGCCGCGGTGGGGCGGCGATCACGGTCCGTGCGGTGGTGACGGGCTCGGAACTGATCATCGCGGTCTCCGCGATGAACCGCTGACGGTTCAGCAGGGCCGCGCCGGGTACCGAGGTCTCCGCACCGAGGATCTCGCTCAGCACCGTGTCGGTGACCAGCGCGGTGACCGGGCCGTTCACGCTCTCCACGGTCGCCGAGGCGTCCGGGGTGGTGGCTGTCGGGCCCGCCGGTGGCAGGTTCAGGGTGTCCAGCAACACGGTACGGACGCCGCCGGTGGCCAGCAGGTCCAGCCCGTCGTAGTCGATCAGCCCGTTCACCGGCCAGTTCACGTCGGTGGGGACGTCGCGGCCGAGGGTCTCCATCGTGACGATCCTGGCCGCCGCGATGCCGGTGCCCACGATGTCGTCGACGCCGTTGTGGGCGAGGGCGGTCACGTCGGGGTCGCCGTACGGGGTGGCCACGACCGGGGGTTTGGCCAGAGCCGTACTGAGGTTGCCGAGCCACGTGGTGGCCACCGCGTTCGCCGGGCGGTTCTCGCTCTTCTCCTTGGTCTCGATCATGTGCGCCTTGCCCAGCGCCTGGACGTCGTCGAGCAGAGCCGGGTCGACCACCCAGGTGAGGCCCCTGGAAGAGGTGGTGTCCTGGGCGATCTTCAGCAGGTTGCCGAGCCGCTTCCCGGTGGCCAGGGACGCGGGCAGGCTGTCGCTGAGGAAGGTGCGGTCGTCGGCCCGGCGGGGCTGGTCGATGATCGGCAGGACCATGGCGAGCCTGGTGCGCGGCACCCTGACGTCCCTGGGCATGTAGGACACGAAGGTGCGCTGGACGGCGAGCGGCTGGCCCGCCGGGTCGCGCGGGTCGCGCACCTCGATCGCCACCGGGTAGACGCCGAACCGGGATATCCCGAGCTCCTGCGGGGTGAAGGTGAACTTCCACGGCGCCTTCCCCGAGGGCGCGATGACCGGCGGCTGGAGGTAGCTCTGGTCGCGCCAGGCCGTGGGCTGCGGCGCCTCGCCGTTCTGGTAGGTCTGCATGTCGGCGCGCTGAGTGAACGGCTGGGACGAGTAGCGCATCCGGATCTGCAGGTTGGCGAGGGCCTCGGTGCCGGTGTTGGTGAAGGAGCCGGAGAGGGTGATCTCGGAGGTCGGCTCACGGGGCACGTCCGGACTGATCGCCTCCACCACGAGCTGGGGACCCTGGCGGCTCCCCGTGATCGTCCGGGCGTTCACCGTCGCCGGAAGGACCACGGCCGCGAGAAGGAGCAGCATGGTGGTGAGCAGGGCGAGTGGGGCGGCCTTGTTGATCACGTGCCGGCCATGGGTGGAGTACGGCGCACGCCCGTAATGCTATGGCCTATCCAGCGAGGGGAAAGGTCGTCGGCTCCCTCCGTGACCGGGAATGGACTAGGTCAATGGGCTTCCCTGAGACAAGTGTGAGCAGGTGGGCGGCACGTATCCGCAGTGCCGTGTGACGTTCTCCGGTGGGGGTGTGAACAAGTTCGGTGAGTCCGGTGAGGCGCTCGTCGACCAGCACGGTCAGCCCGTCGGGCAGCAGTAGCGGGCAGATCAGCCCTGCGGCGTAGTCGGTGACGGAATTCACAGTGAAGGCCGAGGCGAGACGGACTCGGCGGGCGCCCAGGGTGCCGCCGATCACGCCGGGCTGGGGAGGGGCGCCGACGGAACCGACGACGGCGACGGGTTCCCGGCCGATCCGGGTCGTGACCTCGAATACGGTGACCTCCACACAGGTCGCCGGTCTCGCGCACAGCAACTCCGGCAGCTCGCCGACGCACGTCATCGCGCGCGGAAGGCGTACGATCTCATGGTGGACCTGGTGTGCGAGGAGCCAGCGGTGGATCGCGAGGGCGTCCTTCATGTATGTGCTCCTTGCCTCGACGCACGGCCCCCGATGGTCTCTTGACTGACCGTAACCTGGTGATCGCTTCAGGTGTATCCCCCGAGGGGAACATGTTCCGTAACCGAAGGACCTACCCGGCTTGTCCCTTTCAAATCTGTCTGAGAGTCAGCGGCACGGCATGAGCGAGCTGTTCCGAAAGATCGCTCCTGTGGCCGACGAACTCGGTGAACTGTTCGCCGCACGGGGCTACCAGATCGCCCTCGTGGGCGGTTCCGTCCGAGACGTCTTCCTTGGCAGGATCGGCAATGATCTTGACCTGACCACGGACGCCCGTCCGGAGACGGTCCTGGAGCTCATCCGCGACTGGGCCGACTCCGTCTGGACGATCGGCATCGACTTCGGCACGGTCGGCGTGCGCAAGGACAACTGGCTGCTGGAGATCACCACCTACCGCAGTGAGGCCTACGACGTCAGGTCGCGCAAGCCCGACGTGGTCTACGGCGACACGCTGGAGGGCGACCTCGCCCGGCGTGACTTCGCGGTCAACGCGATGGCGCTGCGCCTGCCGTCCCGCGAGTTCGTCGACCCACACGGCGGCCTCGACGACCTGCACGCCAAGGTGCTGCGCACCCCCGGCCCCGCCGAGCGGTCCTTCGACGACGACCCGTTGCGGATGCTCCGCGCCGCCAGGTTCGCCAGCCAGCTCGGTTTCACCGTGGACCCGGCGGCACTCGCCGCGATGAGCGCGATGGCCGAGCGGATCGAGATCGTCTCCGCCGAGCGGATCCGCGAGGAACTGGACAAGCTGATCTGCGGCGAGAACCCCCGCGAGGGGCTCAGGCTCCTCGTCGGATCCGGGCTCGCCGCCCACGTCCTTCCCGAACTGCCCAGGCTCCGCCTTGAGATCGATGAGCACCACCGGCACAAGGACGTCTACGAGCACACGCTGATCGTGCTGGAGCAGGCGATCGACCTGGAGGAGAACGGTCCCGACCGCATTCTGCGCTGGGCCGCGCTCCTGCATGACGTGGGCAAGCCCAAGACCCGCCGCCACGAGCCCGGCGGGCGCGTCTCCTTCCACCACCACGAGGTGGTCGGCGCACAGCTCGCCAAGAAGCGCATGTCGGAGCTGAAGTTCCCCAAGGACGTCGTGGCCGACGTGTCCCGCCTGGTGGAGCTGCACCTGCGCTTCCACGGGTACGGCGACGGCGAGTGGACCGACTCGGCCGTCCGCCGCTACGTCCGTGACGGTGCACACCTGCTCGAACGCCTGCACAAGCTGACCCGTGCCGACTGCACCACGCGTAACAGGCGCAAGGCCCAGCTCCTGTCCCGGACCTACGACCAGCTTGAGGAGCGCATCGCGCGGCTGGCCGACGAGGAGGAGCTCGGCAAGATCCGTCCTGAGCTCGACGGCAATGAGATCCAGGAGCTTCTCGGCGTCTCCCCGGGCCCCGTTGTCGGCCGCGCCTACAAGTTCCTCCTGGACATGCGCCTGGACAAGGGCGTCCTCGGCAAGGAGGTCGCCGCCGAAGCCCTGCGCGGGTGGGCTCACGAGAACGGGCTGCTCCCTGGATAGGGTCGCGGACCTGGACCGCGAGCACGTCTGGCACCCGTACGCGCCGATGCCGCCGCGGGGGCCGGTGCACGTGGTCTCCAGGGCCGAGGGAGTGCGGCTGACGCTCACGGACGGGCGGGAGCTGGTCGACGGCATGTCGTCCTGGTGGGCGGCGATCCACGGCTACCGTCACCCCCGGCTCGACCGGGCGATCAGGGACCAGGTCGAGGACATGGCGCACGTCATGTTCGGCGGCCTCACCCACGAGCCCGCCGTACGGCTGGCGCACACGCTGGCGACCATGACCGGGCTGCCGAAGGTGTTCTTCGCCGACTCGGGCTCGGTGGCCGTCGAGGTCGCGATCAAGATGGCGTTCCAGTTCACCGGGAAGAGCCGCCTGCTGACGGTGAGGGGCGGCTACCACGGCGACACCTTCGGGGCGATGGCCGTCTGCGATCCGGTCAACGGCATGCACCACCTTTTCTCCGGCGCGCTGCCCGGACACGTGTTCGCCGAGCGGCCGCCGGCCGGGTTCGACCGGGACTACGTGACCCGGCTGGACGAGCTGGTCGCCGGGCATGCCCACGAGCTGGCTGCGATCATCGTGGAACCGGTCGTCCAGGGGGCGGGCGGCATGCACTTCTACCATCCGGCCTACCTGCGCAGGCTCCGTGAGCTGGCCGACGAGCACGGTGTCCTGCTGATCGCCGACGAGATCGCCACCGGGTTCGGCCGGACCGGGGAGCTGTTCGGGTGCGACCACGCCGGCGTGCGGCCGGACATCATGTGCCTGGGCAAGGCGCTGACCGGGGGTTACCTGTCGCTGGCCGCGACGTTGTGCACCGAGCGGGTGGCGGAGGGCATCGGGGTGCTGATGCACGGGCCGACCTTCATGGGCAATCCGCTGGCCACCGCCGTCGCGGGCGCCTCCCTGGAGCTGCTGCGGGAGCGCCCGTGGCGCGAGGAGGTCGGGCGGATCGAGGCCGGGCTCGTGCGGGGCCTGGTGGAGGCCGTGGACGCTCCCGGGGTGAAGGACGTGCGGGTGCTCGGCGCGATCGGGGTCATCGAGACCCACCGGCCCGTCGATGTAATAAAAATTCAGGACATCGTGATGCGGCATGGCGTCTGGCTCCGCCCGTTCAACCGGCTGATCTACACGATGCCGCCCTACTCGATCGGCGACGACCTGGAGAAGATCACGACGGCGATGACGGCAGCGGCTCGGTCGCTCGGGCCGGCGTGATCACCCGGTAGAGCACCGCGCCGCCCAGGTAACCGGCGGTGACGAGGCCCAGGACCGCCATCGACCTGCCGTCCGCCGGGAGCAGCGCCGCGGCCAGGGCCGCGGCCAGCACGTAGGTGCCGTTGAAGAGCATGTCGTAGATCGAGAAGGCCCGGCCGAGGTAGGCGTCCTCGACGTCCCGCTGGACACTCGTGTCCGCGCAGATCTTGATGCTCTGCCCGGCGACGCCGAGGATGAAGCCGGCGGCGGCGAAGCCCCACTGCTGGAACGGGGCGCAGAGCGCGAACGTCAGCACTCCGGAGGCGGCGAGCATGGCCGCCACCCACCTCTCGAGGCCGAAGCGCTCGGTGGCCCACGGCGTGACCAGGATGGCCAGGAAGTAGCCGACCCCGGAGGTGGCGACCACGATGGAGACCGCGTTCAACGCGTCCTCGGCGCTGTCGGCGAAGTAGTAGCGCGAGAGCATCACCAGCATCGCCGTGCACATGCCGTACATGAACCGGTGGGTGGCCATCGCCCCGATCGCGGCGGCGGCGCTCCGGCGGTGGACGATGTGCCGGGCGCCGTCGGCGAGGCCGCCCAGCACGTGGCGTACGGCCTCGCGGGCCTGCGGCCGGTCCGGGTCGTAGGCCGGCCCCAGCAGCTGCGCGCCCATGGTCCTGGCGATGAGCGCGCTGAGCCCGAAGACGAGGCCGGAGGCGACCAGCAGCACCGCCGTACCCCGGTGGTCCGCTCCGAAGATCGTTCGGAGCAGGTAGCCCGCGCCCGCACCCACGAAGGTGAGCACGGTGCCGGAAGTGGGGGTGACCGCGTTGGCCACCATCAGCCGGTCGGCCGGGACGACGTGCGGGAGCGCGGCTCCCAGCGCGGTGAGGAAGAAGCGGTTCACCCCGAGGACGGCGAGCGCGGCGGCGTAGAAGATCGCATCGGGGGCGTCGGTGACGATGAGCGCGGCGGTCACCAGCAGCAGCGTCCCGCGGACCAGCGGTGCGATCACCAGGATCTGCCGCCGGGACCAGCGGTCGATGAACACGCCCGCGAAGGGCCCCAGGATCGAGTACGGCAGGAGCAGCACGGCCAGCCCGGCCGCGATCTCGACGGCGCTGGTGCTCTTCTCCGGACTGAAGAAGGCGAATCCGGCTACGGCGAACTGGAAGATCCCGTCGGAGAACTGTGAGACCAGGCGGGTGCTGTACAGCCGCCGGAAGTCGCGTCCCTCAAGGACCACGCGTAGATCGGATACGAATGACACGCGCTCAGCCTACGCTCGACGGCCCCGGAGAATACATCGGGAACATCCCGGAAACACGTGGGCGGACATTTGCTTGCCTTTCATGATCTAGCGCCGATCGGGTGTGACGGACCGGCATGATCACGTACCCTCGGTCGGGTGACGCCTCATGAACACGTTGTGCTTGTCGACCCCGAGGGAAACCCGATCGGCACGGCCTCCAAGGCCGTCGTGCACGGTCCGGACACCCCCCTGCATCTCGCCTTCTCCAGCTACGTGTTCGACGACCAGGGACGGGTGCTCCTCACCCGCAGGGCGTCACACAAGCTCACCTGGCCCGGTGTGTGGACCAACAGCTGCTGCGGCCACCCCCTGCCCGGCGAGTCCATGCCGGCGGCGGTGACCCGGCGCCTCGCCCACGAGCTGGGGCTGGAGGCCGGCAAGGTCGACCTGCTGCTGCCGCGCTTCTCCTACCGGGCGGTCATGGACAACGGGATCGTCGAGCACGAGCTCTGCCCGGTCTACCGGGTGGTCGCCGGATCCGACGCCGTGCCCAACCCCGACGAGGTCGAGGACGTGCGCTGGATGCCGTGGAAGGAGTTCACCGAGGGGGTGCTCGGCGGCAGTCTGGAGATCTCCCCGTGGTGCCGCGAACAGGTTCCCCAGCTGGTCGAGCTCGGTGCCGACCCCTTCGGCTGGCCGGTCGCCGACCCCGCGGAGCTCCCTCCCGCCGTCCGCTGAACCCGGGCCGCCACACGGAGAAGCCCCCGCCTGGGCGGGGGCTTTTCTCATGGCTCAGAGGTCTCGCGGCTCACCGGCGAGGGATCAGCGCTCGACCTCGCCGCGGATGTACTTCTCCACATACTCGCGGGCCTCGTCGTCGGAGTACTGCTCCGGCGGGGACTTCATGAAGTAGGCGGAGGCCGACAGGATCGGTCCGGCGATGCCCCGGTCCAGGGCGATCTTCGCGGCGCGGACCGCGTCGATGATGATGCCGGCGGAGTTGGGGGAGTCCCAGACCTCCAGCTTGTACTCCAGGTTCAGCGGGGTGTCGCCGAAGGACCTGCCCTCCAGGCGGACGTAGGCCCACTTGCGGTCGTCGAGCCACGGCACGTGGTCCGACGGGCCGATGTGCACGTCGGCCTTGCCCATCTCGTGGGGGATCTGGGAGGTGACCGACTGGGTCTTGGAGATCTTCTTGGACTGCAGGCGCTTGCGCTCCAGCATGTTCATGAAGTCCATGTTGCCGCCGAAGTTGAGCTGGTAGGTGCGGAGCAGCTCAACACCGCGATCCTCGAACAGCTTGGCCATCACCCGGTGCGTGATGGTCGCGCCGACCTGGGACTTGATGTCGTCACCGATGATCGGGACACCGGCGTCGGTGAACTTCTGGGCCCACTCCGGGTCGGAGGCGATGAACACCGGCAGCGCGTTGACGAAGGCGACCTTGGCGTCGATGGCGCACTGGGCGTAGAAGCGGTCGGCCTCCTCCGACCCCACGGGCAGGTAGGAGACGAGCACGTCGACCTTGTTGTCCTTGAGGACCTGGACGACGTCCACCGGAGTCTCGTCGGACTCCTCGATCATGTCACGGTAGAACTCGCCAAGGCCGTCGAAGGTGTGGCCACGCTGCACGGTCACGCCCAGCGGCGGCACGTCGCAGATCTTGATGGTGTTGTTCTCCGAGGCCACGATCGCCTCGGACAGGTCACGTCCGACCTTCTTGGCGTCGACGTCGAACGCCGCGACGAACTCGACGTCGCCGACGTGGTAGTCGCCGAACTTGACGTGCATCAGGCCCGGCACCCGGGTGCCGGGGTCGGCGTCCCTGTAGTAGTGCACGCCCTGCACGAGCGACGTGGCACAGTTGCCTACACCGACAATGGCTACGCGCACCGAACCCATGGCACTCGCTCCCCTTGTTCTGAAGTGATCAGTTATTGTCTTGCGGGCCGGTATGCCGGCCCGAGTTCTCTGCTCCAGGCGCGGGCGCCCGGGATATTCCTTCATGTGTGGAATGTCGATCTTCGTCGGCCGAGGAGCCGCGCCGCTCGGTGGCGATCAGCTCATTCAACCAGCGCACTTCGCGTTCAACCGACTCCAGACCGTGACGCTGCAACTCGAGGGTGTAGCTGTCCAGCCGTTCCCTGGTGCGGGCGAGAGCCGTACGCACGCCGTCGAGTCGCTCTTCCAACCGGCTGCGGCGTCCTTCGAGGATGCGCAGGCGCACCTCGGCCTCGGTATGCCTGAAGAAGGCGAAGTGGACTCCGAAGCTCTCGTCCTCCCAGGCGGACGGACCCGCCTGGGTGAGCAGCTCGTGAAGCCGCTCCTTGCCCTCCGCGGTCAGCTTGTAAACGATCTTTGACCGACGGCCGGTGAGCGTTATAGGGCTCTCGGTGAGGGCAGGGTCCGTGGTGGACGCGCCGTCCTCCACGATGAGCCCGTCGGTCAGCAGCTGGCGGAGGCAGGGATAGAGGGAACCGTAGGAGAACGCCCGGAACATGCCGAGGAGAGCGTTGAGCCGTTTGCGCAGCTCATAGCCGTGTAACGGGGTCTCGTGCAGCGACCCGAGCACGGCGAGCTCCAGCACGCCGCCACGTCCGCTGGCCACCGGAAACCACCACCTCTCGTGCCGATGTATCGAGCCGATACATCTTGAGGATACGTCGAACCAACATATCCCTGCAATTAACGAATTTCCCAAGAGGTTGGGAGCAAACGGTAAAAAGCCGTAGTGTGACGCCCATGTGGTCACAGCGAACGGTGGTGGGTCATCGCCCCCGCACGGTCGGGACCGCCTTCCAATACGGGGAATCCCACGCTCTGGTGGGAGAGGTCTGCCAAGGTTGTTCTCGAAACCACACGCCGGTCTCGTCCGTCCTCGGAAATGGAGATCCACCCGAAGAAGTCGGCTACCAGTCAGCCAAGGCGACGAGATCTTCCGCGGGCCGGGGGTAATCTCACCCGCCAGCACGCCGTCGTAGACCCCGATGACCGAACGAGGACGCGTGAGTTACAGCCACAGCCATGACCCGGAGCCGGACGGACGCCCGCAGGGCCCGGACGCGTCGGCCCGCCAGGGACGGCGCCGTCACTCGGACCCAGGTGCCGATCCCCGCGCGGTGCCCCCGCCCCAGCCCTCCCGGACCGGCGACATGAGCTGGGGATCGCCCCAGGCGCACCCGCAGGGACGGTCGCAGGGCATGGGGCCCGATCCTCGGGACTTCGGACGTGCGCCGCAGGGTGCCGGGCGTCCCCCCCAGGGCGCCGGACCCGATCCCCGTAACGGAGGGCGTCCCCCTCATGGCGCCGGGCGTGATCCCCGGGAGGCCGGACGGCCGCCGCAGGGCATGGGGCCCGCCCCTGTGGACGGCGGGCGACCGCCGCAGGGTGCCGGGCGTCCTCCCCAGGGCGGGGGGCGTGACCCTCGGGAGACCGGGATCCGCCGGCACGACACCGACCCGACCGGAGGCAGGCGCCCCGAGGCCGCCTTCGAGGACACCCAGGCCATGCTCGCCGCCCAGGCGAGGGCCGACCGCTCCCCGGGCTCCGGTCCGGGCGGACGTAGGCGGGCTCGGGTCGGGCGTGGCGCGGGTGGTCCCGGCTCCGAAGGACACGCGGGCTCCGGCGGGCCGGGAGGCCCCGGCGGGCGCGGACCCGGCGACGACGACGAGGACGGGCCGGACAGCCGGGGATGGAAGCGGTACGTGCCGAGCTGGAAGATCGTGGTGGCGAGCTTCACGGTGCTCACCGCGGGCGTCTTCGGCATGATCGCGGTCGCCTACGCCAACACGCCCGTCCCCTTGACCACCCAGGCGAGCGTGGACGACCGGGGCAGCGTCATCTACTACGCCGACGGCAAGACGCCGATCGCGCGCCTCGGCGTCAAGCGCACTCCGGTGACGATCAAGCAGATCCCCGCCCACGTCCAGGACGCGGTGATCGCGCTGGAGAACAGGTCCTTCCGCGAGGACAGCGGGATCGACTTCGCGGGCATCGCGCGGTCGATCTGGAGCACCGCGAGCGGCGCGCAGCTTCAGGGCGCCTCGACCATCACCCAGCAGATGGCCCGTGGCTACTACGAGGGCCTCAGCCAGGAGGTGTCGATCAAGCGGAAGATCAAGGAGATCTTCGTCGCGATCAAGATCAGCAAGACGCTGCCCAAGGACGAGATCCTCGAGCGCTACCTGAACACCATCTACTTCGGCCGCGGCGCGTACGGCATCCAGGCCGCCGCGAAGGCGTTCTTCGGTAAGAACGTCATGCAGCTCACCCCGCCCGAGGCCGCCTATCTCGCGGGCCGGATCCAGAACCCGAGCAACTTCGACGTCCTTGAGTCGAACGGCAAGTACGCCGCCACCAAGGAGCGCTACGACGCCGCGCTGCGGTACATGGCGGAGATGAACCCCGGCGCGTACGGCAAGTACGCCGACACCCCCTTCGAGAAGCTCAAGTTCACGAAGATCAAGACCGTTCAGACCTACGCGGGCCTCCGGGGCTACATGCTCAACATCGTGTTCAAGGAGCTCGAGAAGCGCGGCATCGACAAGGCGGCGCTGGAGACCAAGGGCCTGAAGGTCTACACGACCTTCGACAAGAAGAAGATGGAGGACGCCCAGAAGGTGGTGAAGGCCCGCACCGCCAACCTGGAGTCCACCATCCACGCCAGCATCGCCTCGGTGAACCCCAAGAACGGCCGGGTGGTCGCCTTCTACAGCGGTGACGACTTCCTGCACGGTTTCAACAACCGCGCGTTCGAGTCGCCCAAGCAGGCCGCGTCCGCGTTCAAGCCCTACGTGCTCGCCGCCTGGCTGGAGGCGGGCTACTCGCTGAACAGCTATATCGACGGCGTCTCGAAGATCAAGCTGGAGGGCACCACCGAGATCGGGAACTCCCATGCCGCGCCGTACGGGCCGATCGACATGGTGAAGGCCATGGCCGACTCGGTGAACACCGTCTTCGCCAAGATGGGAGAGCATGTCGGTCTCGACGCCGTGGCCAAGATCGCAAAGGACGCGGGCGTCGGCGAGGAGGCCAAGAAGAACCCCTACTACCACGGCCTGAACGCGGTGGACTACGCGGTCCAGGAGCAGAAGTACCTGACCACCATCGGTGTCGCCTCGGTCACCGCGGTCGAGCAGGCCGCCGGTTACTCGATCTTCGCCAACGAGGGCAAGCACGTCGACTGGCACACCGTCATCAAGGTGGTCGACACCAACGGGCTGGTCCTGCTGAAGGAGCAGGCCGTCGAGCGTCAGGTCATCACCCCCGAGTCGGCGGCAGACGCGATCGTCGCGCTCCAGGCCGTGGTCAAGTCCGGCACCGGCACCGCCGCCAACCTCGGTGCGCGCCCGGTGGCCGGTAAGACCGGCACGAACAACTCCTACAAGGACGCCTGGTTCGTCGGCTTCACCCCGCAGCTCGTCACCGCGGTCGGCATGTCCAAGGACGTGCCCTACAACAAGCCGGTCGGCCAACCGGGAAGGCGTCCGCTCAAGGTCGACAAGTACGGCCAGCCGAGCTCGAAGGTCAAGCAGGTGTCCTGGGCCGAGGAGCCGATGCCCTCCTTCATCGGCGGTGGCGGCACCCCGACCCAGATCTGGCACGACTACATGGCCCTGGCGACCGCCAACGACCCGATCGAGCAGTTCCCGCCGAGGGCGAACAGCGGCACCCAGGAGAACCTGGCCACGCCCAAGCCGACGCCCAGCCCGACGATGGCGGACGACCAGTCCAACCCCGACGACAACGGCTGGTCTCCCGACGACCAGGCGGCCCCGCACGACGACCAGGGCTGCCTGCCGGGGGACATCACCTGTGACTCCTCGGGAGACGGCGGTTTCCCCGACACCGGCGACGGTAGCGGAGTCGACATCGGTGGTACCGGCGGCGCTCCCGCGGGGTTCGTGCCGGATCCCCGACCCCGGCCCCGGCCGTCCGGACAGCGCCCCTGATGAAGGACCTCCAGCCGACGCCGAACACGCTGCCGGACCTCGGCGCGCGGGCGATCCCGTACATCCCCCTGGCCCTGTTCGCGGGGCTGGGGGCGGTGCTCGCCTACCTGTGGAAGTGGCCCTGCCGCTTCGGCGGGGCTTGGAACAGCGGAACCCTGCAGTTCACGAACTTCTGCTACACCGACATCTATCCGCTGTGGTGGGGCGAGAAGCTGAGCGATGGCAAGGTCCCCTACCTCGACCATCCGGTGGAGTACCCCGTCGGCATCGGCGGGATCATGGAGTTCTTCCGCCGCGTCGTCGCGCCGACGCAGGAACCCGCGACGGCGTTCTACGACCTGACCGTGATCCTGATGGCCGTCTGCCTGATCGTCGGCGTCCTGCTGATGGCCGCGCTGGCCGGTCCCGCCCGGCGCTGGGACGCGCTCTGGTACGCCCTGGCCCCCGCGCTGATCCTCACCGCCTACATCAACTGGGACCTGGCCGCCAACGCCCTGGCGCTGGGCGCGCTGCTCGCCTGGTCCAGGCAGCGGCAGTGGCTGGCGGGCATCCTGCTGGGCCTGGCGATCGCCACCAAGTTCTACCCGCTGATGTTCCTGGGCCCGCTGTTCCTGCTGACGCTGCGCACCGGCAGGTGGGTGCCGTTCCTCAGGACCGTCGGCGGCGCGGCAGGGAGCTGGCTTCTCGTCAATGCGCCGGTCATGGTTTTCGCCTTCGACGGATGGAAGCGGTTCTACGTCTTCAGCCAGGAGCGCCGGGCTGACTGGGGCTCGATCTGGTATTTCTTCGGCCAGAAGCAGTGGCCGTTCCTCGGTGACGCCGACCGGCTCGATCTGCTGGGCGTCCTGTCGCTGGGCGCGCTCTGCCTGGCGATCGCCGTGCTCACGCTGACCGCCCGGACCCGGCCCCGGCTGATGCAGCTCTGCTTCCTCGCCCTGGCCGCGTTCATGCTGACCAACAAGGTGTGGTCGCCGCAGTACGTGCTCTGGCTTGTCCCCTTCGCGGTGCTGGCCCGGCCCAACTGGCGGGCGATCGCGCTCTGGCAGGTCGCCGAGTGCTGGTACTTCTTCGCGATCTGGCTCTACCTGGTCGGACTCCAGCCCGGCAACGAGGCCCTGGGCATCACCGGTGACACCTACTTCACCGCCGTGTGGGGCCGCGCGATCACCATCATGATCATGATGGGCCTCGTCGTGCGGGACATCCTCAGGCCGGACAGGGACGTGATCCGGCGGGACGGGAGCGACGACCAGGCCGGTGGTGTCTTCGACGGAGCCCCCGACCGGTTCCTCCTCACGCCCTCCTGGATCCGGCCCCGGCTCCGGCGGCTCCGTTCCGGCGTGCTTACCGGCGCCGGGCAGGACCATGGTCACGCGGAGGCAGTGGTCTACCGGTAACCGTCAAGGTGATGGCATTCCCGGCTGGCCGGAACGCGGGCTGATCCGCCACAATTTCACCGTATGATCACCCCCCTCGGACCTTCCCGCGGCACCGCGACGGAGGCGTTGACGCTCTGGCTGAGTTCCCGGCTGGGAATCGTCGTCCTCGCGGTCGTGGGGGCCGGAGTCATGACCGACGGAGGGGCCGTCGCGCCGTTCCTGGAGCGCTGGAAGCACTGGGACGCCAGTCTCCTCATCACCATCGCCGAGTACGGCTACGGGGGCGATCCCACCGCGGAGCCGGACAGAGGACTGCCTGCGTTCTTTCCTGGGATGCCGTTGACGCTCCGCGCGGTGCACCTGCTCGTGGACGACTGGACGCTCGCCGGGCTGCTGATCTCCTTCGTGGCGGGCGCTGTGGCGATGGTGGCGCTGGCCAGGCTCGCCGAGTTCGAGGGCCCGCGGGGAACCGGAGGGCGCGCGGTGCTGGCGTTGCTGCTCTGGCCGATGTCGGTGTTCCTGTTCGCCGGGTACAGCGAGGCACTGTTCCTGGCCTTCGCGATCCCCGCCTGGCTGGCGGCACGTCAGGGGCGGTGGTCACTGGCCGCCGGCCTGGCGGCGGGCGCCTCCTGCATGCGGATCACCGGTCTGTTCCTGGCGCTCGCGCTGATCGTGGAGTTCTTCACCAGGCGGCAGCCCGTACGGCAGGCCGGGTGGCTGGCCCTGCCGCCCGTGCCGCTGGTGCTCTACTCCGCCTACCACTACAGCCTCAGCGGTGACTGGCTGGCGTGGAAGCACGCGCAGGAGGCCGGGTGGGGGCGGCACCTGGTGTGGCCGTGGGAGTCGCTGATCACGACGTGGAACTCGGCCATGGGAGAGGGACAGTTCGCCTGGGCGTTCCGGCTGGAGATCGCCGGGGCGGTCGTCGGTATCGGGCTCGTGCTGGTCCTGCTCTACCTGCGGCGGTGGAGCGAGTCCGTCTACGTGGGGCTCCAGGTGGGCGCCCTGGTCTGTTCCGCCTACTACCTGTCGATCCCGCGCTCGGCGCTGCTGTGGTGGCCCCTCTTCCTGTTCATCGCGCGGGCGAGCACCCCGGGTGCGCGCTGGAGGCAGTGGGTGATCCTCGCCTATGCGCTGGTGGTCGGTCCGCTGATGGTGCTCAACACGCTGATTTTCATGAATGGTGCCTGGGTGGGCTGAATATCCTTACCCACCCGCGGCGCGGAGTAATCCAGGGAAGTTATCCACAGGCTGTGGATCAAAGGTTCTTTCTGAGGAAGGCGATGTCCTCGGCCTGACCGGCGGACGGTGTCTCCACCACGATCGGCGCGTCCGCGCTCCGGCACACCGCGAGAATGAGCTCGGTGCCGATCTGGCCCGCGCCGAGATTGGCGTGCCGGTCCGCGCCGGATCCCGCGGCGTCGCGCGAGTCGTTGCAGTGGATCAGGTCGATCCGGCCGGTGACGGCCATGATCCGCTCGACCACGTCGGCCAGCTCCTCGCCGGCCGCGTGCGCGTGGCAGGTGTCCAGGCAGAAGCCCACGTCGAAGCCGTCAAGGGCGTCCCACAGCCGGGCGATGCGCTCCAGCCTGCGGGCCATCGCGTTGCCGCCGCCCGCGGTGTTCTCGATGAGCACCGGGACGCCGTGCTCCTCCAGGCGCTCGAACACCTTGCGCCAGTTGTCGAAGCCCTTCTGCGGGTCGTCACCCGCGCTCACATGTCCGCCGTGGACGATCAGGCCCTTGGCGCCCAGCTCGGCCGCCGCCGCGAGGTTCGCGCCCAGCAACTTGCGGCTGGGGATGCGGATCCGGTTGTTGGCCGTGGCAACGTTGATCACGTAGGGCGCGTGGACGTAGACGTCCACCCCGGAATCCCTGATCTCCCGTGCCTTCTCGCTGATGACCGGGCCCTTCCAGCCCTGGGGGTCGCCGAGGAAGAACTGCGCGACCTCGGCGTCACGCGCCCTGGCGTGGGCCAGCGGGTCGTCCTGGTCGACATGGGCTCCGATACGCGGCATGTGTTCGAGCCTAGCCGTTTCGGACCACTTTTCCTGGGCAGTCGCACGGCGCGCCCCCCACGCCCGCTTCCCCGCGGGCTGACCGCAAGGAGTCCTGGGCTTCCCGGCGTGGTCTTCCGGCCGCTGGGTTCACGGGAAGAAACCACCGTGATAGATGCCGAGGGCCACGCCCACGAACGAGGCCACGATGCCCACGATGTTCAGTGAGCGCTCCGCCGTCGTGGCCGAGACGTACTGTGAGTAGAAACCTCCGACGAACCCCACCACCCCGAGCCAGGCGGCGAGCGCGTGCGCACCCGGGATGACCGCGCATACGAGGGCCACCAGCCCGCAGGCGAGCGTGACGATGCTCAGGACGTTCTCAACGGGATGCCTCCGCCCGTCGCTGTTCAGCCTCAGCCGGAACGGCCGGCCCCCGGTGGAACGGGACGCGCGCGTCATGCCCCACCACCCCCCTCTTCCTTGGTAGGGAGGTGCCCGGCGAGGTGACGGCCCAACCCTTGACAGGCTGGTAGGATGGCCCGGCTACGTTACATGGGCGTGTTATTGCCCGCCCTCCGCCACGGTCGCCGAAATGGGCGTCCAGGGTGAAAACGTCAGCGTCCTCCTGTCACGGCACGGTGTCGTGACCGCAAGAGTCCAGAGGAGGTTGGAAGCCAGCATGCGTCGTTACGAAATGATGGTCATTCTCGACCCTTCGCTCGATGAGCGCACGGTGGCCCCTTCCCTCGACCAGTTCCTCACGGTGGTCCGCAATGACGGCGGCACCGTGGAGAAGGTCGACGTGTGGGGTCGTCGCCGGCTGTCCTATGACATCGCCAAGAAGCCCGAGGGCATCTACGCCGTCATCGACCTGACCGCCGAGCCCGCCACGGTCAAGGAGCTGGACCGGCAGATGAACCTCAACGAGGGCATCCTGCGGACCAAGGTCCTCCGTCCGGACGTGCACTAAGTCCCGGCTTTTGTCGGACGTCAGCCGTACTCTGAGCTGATAACCAGCTAAGGCCGCAGGAAGGGCAGCGCTAGCCATGGCAGCAGGCGACACCACGATCACCATCGTCGGCAACCTCGTCGACGACCCGGAGCTGCGGTTCACCCCTACGGGGCAAGCTGTGGCCCGGTTCCGCATCGCGTCCACTCCGCGGTTTCTGGACAAGACGACCAACGAGTGGAAGGACGGCGAAGGCCTGTTCCTGACCTGCAACGTGTGGCGGCAGGCGGCGGAGAACGTCGCGGAGAGCCTCCAGCGCGGCATGCGGGTCATCGTTCAGGGACGGCTGCGCCAGCGGTCTTACGAGACCAAGGAAGGCGAGAAGCGCACGGTTTACGAGGTTGAGGTCGACGAGGTCGGCCCCTCCCTGAGGAACGCGACCGCCAAGGTCAACAAGACCACCCGTCAGGGTGGTGGCGGTGGCGGCTTCGGTGGCGGCCCTGCCAACGACCCGTGGGCCTCCGCAGCGCCTGCCGCCCCCCAGGGTGGCGGATACGGCGGCGGTGGCAACAACTACGGTGGCGGCGGCAACTTCAGCGGCGGCCAGCCGCAGGGTGGCGGCAACTTCGGCGGCGGCGACTTCAGCGACGAACCGCCCTTCTAGGTCCGGGCGGTCGCCCTCCGGGACGGCCGTGGACCGCATCTTCACACCCAGTCCATATCCGCAGCGACCATTCCCGCCTCGCGGCGGGGCTCTGAAAGGAGCACCACGATGGCCAAGCCGGCACTGCGCAAGCCTAAGAAGAAGGTTTGCCTGTTCTGCCATGACAAGATCTCCTACGTCGACTACAAGGACACGGCGCTGCTTCGGAAGTTCATCTCCGACCGCGGCAAGATCCGTGCTCGCCGGGTGACGGGCAACTGCACCCAGCACCAGCGTGACGTGGCGACCGCTATCAAGAACGCTCGTGAGATGGCGCTCCTGCCGTACATGAGCACCGCGCGCTAAGGAGGTCCGGACAGATGAAGCTCATTCTCACCAGTGAGGTCACCGGCCTCGGCGCCCCCGGCGACATCGTCGAGGTCAAGAGCGGCTACGGCCGCAACTACCTGCTCCCCCGCGGCTTCGCGATCCTGTGGACGCGCGGCGGCGAGAAGCAGATCACCTCGATCAAGAAGGCCCGTGACGCCCGCGAGATCCGCGACCTCGGCACCGCCAAGGAAGTCGCCGGCCAGCTCAAGGCCCTCAAGGTGGTCCTGAAGACGAAGGCCGGCGAGTCCGGCCGTCTCTTCGGCTCCATCACCACGGGCGACGTCGCCGAGGCCGTCAAGGCCGCCGGTGGCCCCCTGCTCGACCGCCGTCGCATCGAGATCGCTCCCGCGATCAAGAGCCTCGGCTCCCACCAGGTCAGCGTCAAGCTGCACCCGGAGGTCTCCGCCGCCCTCGACGTCGAGGTCGTCGCGGTCTGACCGCTCACGCGTGACCAGGGCCCTTTCCCGCCTGCGGGAAGGGGCCCTATCCATAGGGCGAGACTGTGTCATCCAGAGTCACAACGAATGCGTAGAATTCGTGAGTCTTTGCTCATATAGGAGGTTTGCCATGGGTCGTCCTTCGGTTCTGCTGGCGCTCGGTGCCATCGCGGTGGCCGCCGTAGCATGTGCGCCGGCCTCGGAGACGACTCCTCAGGCTGCACCCTCCGCACCGGCCACCTGTGCCAAGGACCAGCTCACGCTGAAGACCGCGGGCAAGCTGACCATCGGCACCGACAAGCCCGCATACGAGCCGTGGTTCAAGGAAGACGACCCGGCCAACGGCAAGGGTTTCGAGAGCGCGGTGGCCTACGCCGTCGCCAAGCAGCTCGGCTTCGAAAGCAGCGAGGTGACCTGGGCCACGGTGAAGTTCGACTCCGCGTTCGCCCCGGGTGCCAAGCAGTTCGACTTCGACCTCAACCAGGTCTCCGTGACCCCTGACCGGGCCAAGGTCGTCGACTTCAGCAAGGGCTACTACACGGTCAAGCAGGCTGTGGTCGCGCTGGACGGCTCCAAGGCCGCCGCGGCGACGGACCTGGCCGCCCTCCAGGACGCCAAGATCGGCGTGCAGGTCGGTACCACCTCCCTGCAGGCGGTCAAGGACGTCATCAAGCCGACGGCCGAGCCGAACGTCTACAACGAGCAGATCGACGCGGTGAACGCGCTGAAGAACAAGCAGGTCGACGCCGTCGTGGTGGACCTGCCCACCGCGTTCTACGTGACCGCCGCCCAGGTCGAGAACTCCAAGATCGTCGGGCAGTTCGGTGCCCCCTCCGGCACGCCCGAGGTCTTCGGCGCCGTCTTCGAGAAGGGCAGCCCGCTGGTGGACTGCGTGAGCGGGGCGATCGACACGCTGACCTCCTCCGGCGAGCTCGCCAAGATCGAGACCGAGTGGCTCGGCTCGGCAGCGGGTGCTCCGGAGCTGAAGTGACCGGAGCGCAGGTATCCCGCCGATGCGGGGTCCGCGCCACGCGCGAGACGCCGTCACCCGACGGAGAGCGGTGACGGCGTGACAGCCCAGACCGGCTGGGTGAAGAGCGAACGGCAGGCGGAGCGGGAGCGACTCCGCAGGAACAGGTCGATCCGGTCGAGCTCGATCGCGACCGGCTCGACGGTCCTGGTGATCGTCCTGCTTGTCTGGGTCTTCACCAACTCGCCTGGCTGGCCCCGGGTCCAGGAGACGTTCTTCAGTCCCGAGCAGTTCGTCAAGGCGCTGCCCGACGTGCTGAGCGGGTTCCTGCTCAACGTCAAGATCTTCCTGATCGCCGAGCCGCTGATCCTGGTCGTGGGTCTGCTGGTCGCGCTGGCCCGCAACCTCCGGGCCCCGGTGTTCTTCCCGCTGCGCGCTCTCGCGGTGGCCTACACCGACCTCTTCCGAGGCGTGCCCACGATCCTGATCATCTACCTTGTCGGCTTCGGCCTGCCCGCGCTCGGCCTGCAGGGTATGCCGACGGATCTGGCGACGCTGGGCATCATCGCGCTCACCCTCTCCTACGGCGCCTACGTGGCGGAGGTGTTCCGGGCGGGCATCGACTCGGTGCACCCGAGTCAGTGGGCCGCGGCCAGGTCCCTCGGGCTGAGCCATGGCAGGACCATGCGCTACGTGGTGGTGCCACAGGCCGTGCGCCGGGTCGTTCCGCCACTGCTCAACGACTTCGTCTCGCTGCAGAAGGACACCGCGCTGGTCGCCACGATCGGTCCGCTGGAGGCCCTGCGCCAGGCGCAGATCCACGCCGCCAGCACCTTCAACTACACGCCCTACCTGGTGGCCGCGCTGCTGTTCATCCTGCTCACCATCCCCATGGCCCGCTTCACCGACTATCTGGCGGCCCGGTCGCAGCGGCGGCGAGGCCAGTGAGCGCTTACGGCGGGCGGCTCCGCGGGCGCGGCGGTCCCGGCTCATGGCCCGACGGGCAGCCAGGTGAGGAGAACCCATGAGCCTGCTGTCCATCGAGGGCGTCTGGAAGAACTATCACGGCAACAGCGTGCTGCGCGGAGTCGACCTGTCGGTCGAGGCGCACGAGGTGGTCTGCCTGATCGGTGCCTCCGGCTCGGGCAAGTCGACGTTGCTGCGCTGCGTGAACCTGCTGGAGACCGTCGACGACGGTGCGATCCACCTGGACGGCGAGGAGATCACCGATGCCCGGGCCGACGCCGATGGAGTGCGCAAGCGCATGGGCATCGTCTTCCAGGCCTTCAACCTCTTCCCGCACATGACCGTGCTGGACAACATCACGCTGGCCCCGCGCAAGGTGCACGGAGCCGGCCGGAGGCAGGCCGAGGAGCAGGCCCGCGAGCTGCTGGCCAGATTCGGCCTGGCGGACAAGGCGGACGCCTACCCCGACCGGCTCTCCGGTGGCCAGCAACAGCGCGTCGCCATCATCCGGGCCCTGGCCACCCGGCCCCGCCTGATGCTGCTGGACGAGGTCACCTCCGCGCTGGACCCGGCGCTGGTCACGGAGGTGCTCGGGATCATCCGGGAGCTGAAGGAGGGCGGGATGACCATGATCCTGACCACGCACGAGATGGGCTTCTGCCGGGAGATCGCGGACACCGTCTGCTTCCTGGACGGTGGAGTGCTCCTGGAACGCGGCACTCCCGAGCAGATCTTCACCGCTCCCCGGCAGCCCCGGACCCAGGAGTTCCTGCGGAGCGTGCTGGACGCCCGGCGGCTGTAGGGGGCTCAGCGGCGGTGCCGGCCGCGGACCTCGCCCTTGAGAGGGTCGGCCGACGACCGGACTCCGGCGAGCACGCTGTTGCGCCTGCCGTACACCAGGTAGATCAGCACGCCGAAGGCCATCCAGGCGGCGAAGTAGAGCCAGGTGATGACCTGGAGGTTCACCAGCAGCCAGAGGCAGGCGGCGATCGAGGCGATCGGCACGCCGGGGGAGAGCGGGACGCGGAAACCCCGAGGCAGGTCGGGCATGGTCTGCCGCATCCTGATCACCCCGGCGGCCACGGCGATGAACACGGTCAGGGCGCCGATCACGACCAGCGGTTCGAGGGTGAGCACCGGCACGGACTCGGCCAGCAGGATCGCCAGGACGCCGATGAGCAGGGTGACCCGGGTCGGGCTGTGATAGCTCCGGTTGAGCCTGGCCAGCGGGCGGGGGACCAGCCCGTCGCGGGCCATGGAGAACACCACACGGGTCAGGCCGACGAGCATCACCAGGATGACCGTGGTGAGGCCGAGAACCGCGCCGATGTTGATGATGTGCACCATGAAGCCCTCACCCGCCTGGCGGAAGGCGTTGGCGAGCGGGGCCTTGGGGTCGATCCTGTTGTAGGAGGTCATGCCGACCATCACCACCGCGACCGCGATGTAGATGACGGTGGTGATCACCAGGCTCCGGATGATGCCCCGCGGGATCGACCGGGGGGCGTCCTCGGCCTCCTCGGCCGCGGTGGCCACCACGTCGAACCCGATGTAGGCGAAGGCGATGACTGCCGAGGCGGCGAAGATGCCGAACCAGCCGAACGCGCCCGTCTGGCCGAAGAGGATGCCGAGCAGCGGCGAGTGCAGGGTGTCCGCGGCCTTCTCGGCGGGAGCCGCCGGGACCGGGATGGCCGAGAGGTTCCGCTGGTCGAAGTGGGTGGCGCCCACCACGATGACCGCGCCGATGGCCAGCAGCTTGGCGACCACGATGATCCACAGTGTGCGCAGGCCGACCCGGGCGCCCAGCGCCATCACGGCCGTCAGCACCACCAGGATGAACAGTGCGAACAGGTCGAACCCTTCGGCCTGACCGGTGACGCCGGCCAGCGGGCCGGGAAGACGGACGCCGAAGTCGGCCAGCATCTGGGCGGCGTAGAGGGACCAGGCTCGGGCCACCACCGCGGCGGCGAGCAGGAGTTCCAGCACCAGCGCCCAGCCGACGATCCAGGCCCACACCTCGCCGAAGATGACGTAGGTGAAGGTGTACGCGCTGCCCGAGGTCGGCATGGCCGACGACAGTTCGGCGAAGCAGAAGGCCACGAGCAGGCTGGTGATTCCGGCGATCATGAAGGAGAGGATCACTCCGGGGCCGGCCATGGTGGCCGCCTGACGGCCGGCGACGCTGAAAATGCCCGCACCGATCATGACGCCGATGCCCAGCACGATGAGGTCCGCGCGGCCGTAGGCCTTGGGCAGACCGTGGCGCGCACCGGTCCATCGCTCTGTGGCCTCACCCGGTGGCAGGCGGCGCACGATCGACAAAGATGTACCTTCGGGCACGGCGCGCCCCAATCATGGAGGGGGTGAACACCCTTGTTGTCGGACTTGTTCACAGTGACGCAGGGGGTTCCGTCGTACAAGAGGCAGCCGGTTACGTGGTGGACACCGCCAGATCACGCACCGATCACCAACCATGCCCCGCCGGACGCGCGCAGTCCCAAGGTGATCAGCCGGGCCGCCATCCACACCCCGAGCGCCAGCCACAACGCCACCAGTCCGCTCCCGGTGACGATCACCAGCAGTGCGACGGGCAGGTAGGCGAGCGTCGTCCACAGTCCCGCCCAGGCGAGATAGCGCTGGTCGCCGGCGCCGATCAGCACCCCGTCCAGCACGAACACCACCCCGGCGATCGGCTGCAGGACCGCTATCACCCAGAGCAGATCGAGCAGCCGCCCGGCCACCACCGGGCCGGCGTCGAACAGGGCAGGTACGAACGGTCTGGCCGCGACCACGGCGAGCCCGAGCACCACGCCTGAACCGATCCCCCACAGGACCATCCGCAGGGTCGCCGCCCGGGTCCCCGCCGCGTCCCCGGCGCCCAGGGTACGGCCGGTGATGGCCTGCCCGGCGATGGCGATCGCGTCCAGCGCGAAGGCCAGCAGGGTCCAGATCCTGAGGGCCACCGTGTGCGCCTCGATCTGGTCGCCACCCATCCGGGTGGCCACGGTCGCGGCGATGGTCAGCACCACCTGCAGGCATGCCGTACGGATGATCAGGGCGACCCCGGCCGAGCCCGCGGCCCGGATGCCCGCCGGATCGGGCCGGAACCGGGCTCCGTGCCGTCCGAACACCAGGGCGAGATATACCGCGGCGGCGAGCGACTGGGCCAGCACCGTGCCCCACGCGGAGCCCGCGACACCCCAGCCCAGGACCAGCACGAAAACGACGTTGAGCAGCGCGTTGAGTGCGAAGGACCCGACGGAGACCAGCAGCGGGGTCGTGGTGTCCTGCATGCCGCGCAGCACGCCGGTTCCGGCCAGGACGAGCAGCATGGCCGGGACGCCCAGCAGGCTGATTCTCAGGTAGGTCACCGCCTGCCGGGCGAGCTCGCCCTCGGCGCCGATCAGGTGGACGAGGGAGGGCGCGAGCGGCCACACCACGGCGATGACGGCCAAGCCGACCCCGACGGCCAGCCAGAGGCCGTCCACCCCCTGCTGGACCGCCTGCCGGGGGTTGCCCGCGCCGATCTGCCGGGCCACCGCCGCCGTCGTACCGTAGGCCAGGAACACGCACAGTCCCACCAGGACGCTCAGCACGGTGCTCGCCACCCCCAGCGCGCCGAGTGCGGGCGCCGGCAGACGGCTGACGATGACGGTGTCCGTCAACAGGAAGAGCGGCTCGGCGACCAGCGCTCCGAAGGCCGGTACGGCCAGCCGGAGGATCTGCCTGTCGTGGTCACGGCCCGCGCTGAGGGTAAGAGGCACGTGTCTATTGTGCCTCTTACCCTCAGCGCGGCTTCCAAGAGGATCAAGAGGACAGGACGCGCCATGTGAGGAGAGTCTCGGCGTGTCGTCCCAACTTTCTTTTCTCCACAGGCAGTGGGTGACGTTTTTGCTGGCCAGGGAGCCTTTTCGGATCGTGGAAAAGAGTTGTCCACAGGACTGTCCACAGGGTGTACCCGCATCTGGGGAAGAACTGCCCACGTTATCCACACCCCTGTCGACAGGTCACGTTGCCAGTGGTCCGGGGACCGGCGAAACTGTCAGACCGGGCGGCTAAAAATTGGGGATGGCGTAACTGTGTTCGAAAGAAGGGGCGGGCGGTGAGCATCGCGGAGCCACCGGTGTTCGAGCCGGGATTCGAGCGCACCCCGCCGAACAACATCGAGGCCGAGCAGTCCGTCCTGGGCGGCATGTTGCTGTCCAAGGACGCCATCGCCGACGTGGTCGAGATCGTGCGGTCCGACGACTTCTACCGCCCGGCCCACCAGATCATCTACGACATCGTCACCGACCTCTACGGCCGCGGTGACCCCGCCGACGCGGTCACCGTCTTCGACGAGCTGCAGAAGCGCGGTGAGGTCGCCCGGGTCGGCGGCGGCGCCTACCTCCACACGCTGACCGCCGTCGTGCCCACCGCGGCGAACGCCGGCTACTACGCGAGGATCGTTCGCGAACAGGCCATCCTCCGGCGGCTGATCGAGGCCGGCACCCGCATCGTCTCCTTCGGGTACGGCGGGCAGGACGAGGAGGTCGACGAGCTCGTCGACCGTGCCCAGGCCGAGATCTACAAGGTCACCGAGCGCCGCACCTCGGAGGACTACATCCCCCTGGCCGACATCATGCCGGGTGCCCTCGACGAGCTGGAGGCCATCGGTGGCCGGGGCGGCCAGATGGTCGGCGTCCCCACGGGTTTCAAGGACCTCGACGACCTCACCAACGGCCTCCACCCGGGCCAGATGATCGTTGTGGCCGCCCGCCCGGCCATCGGCAAGTCGACTTTGGGACTAGATTTCGCCAGATCTGCCGCTATCAAGCACGGTATGACGACTGTCGTGTTCTCGCTGGAAATGTCCAGAAATGAGATCACGATGCGTCTGCTGTCGGCCGAGGCGCGGGTGGCGCTGCACGCGATGCGTTCGGGCACGATGACCGACGAGGACTGGGCCAAGCTGGCCCGGCGGATGGGTGAGGTGGCCGAGGCGCCGCTGTTCATCGACGACTCGCCCAACATGTCGATGATGGAGATCCGGGCCAAGTGCCGCCGTCTCAAGCAGCGTAACGACCTGCGCTTCGTCATCATCGACTACCTGCAGCTGATGTCCTCGCCGAAGAAGACCGAGAGCCGCCAGAACGAGGTCTCCGAGATCTCCCGTGCCATCAAGCTGCTCGCCAAGGAGCTGGAGGTCCCGGTCATCGCGATCTCCCAGCTCAACCGTGGCCCCGAGCAGCGGACCGACAAGCGCCCCATGGTCAGCGACCTCCGCGAATCGGGCAGCATCGAGCAAGATGCGGACATGGTCATCCTCCTCCACCGGGAAGACGCGTATGAGCGCGAATCGCCCCGGGCGGGTGAGGCCGACCTGATCGTCGCCAAGCACCGTAACGGCCCCACCGCCACGGTCACCGTGGCCTTCCAGGGCCACTACAGCCGCTTCGTCGACATGGCCCCCCACTAGAGCCCGCTGCGCCCGTGGAGCACCAGAGCCCAGACGAGACAGCCGGACGCGGCCGTGGAGGTCACCGCGCGGGCGATGTTCCAGCGGTTCCACGCCGCCTCGAAGGCCGCGCGCACCGCCGCGAGATCGGCGACGCCGTCGGGTGATCCGGCCGCGGCGAGCCGGTCGTTGAGCGGCACGCTGACGGCGAAGGTGATGGCGAGTGTCATGCCGTACAGCACGAGGGCGGCCACGATCCACGGCAGCACGGACCGCCCGTCTCCGCGGAGATGGAGCGCACCGGCCAGGGCGATCAGGAGCAGCGCGCCCAGGAAGGGAAGGAGGAACCAGCCGTTGAGGATCCTCACGTTGATCCACTGCATCGCGCCGACGAAGGTCCGGTCGTCCGTACGGGCCAGGCCGAGCATGACCGAGCAGGCGTACGCGTAGAACAGGCCCGCCATGAGCCCGGTGGTCAGCGTGGACGCGACCAGTGTGGCGCTCCTGAACAATTCGAACATCACATCCTCCGTGAAGAGACCTGGGCGGACGCAGGGCCGTGCGCCTCCTCCGTGTTCTCCGTCATGGCATGAGTGAAGCCTCCTGCGGTGAGACGGACCATGGTTGAGAAGCGCAGTTCCATGTTCCTACGTCTAAAATCCGTCGTGTGGATGCACTCGCGGGGCTTCTGGACGGACCGAGAGCCCGGGGGGCCTTCCTGCTGCGGTCGCTCCTGACGCCGCCCTGGTCCCTGCGGATCCAGGATCAGGCACCGCTCACCCTGGTGGCCATGGTGCGAGGCCAGGCATGGGTGGTTCCCGACAGGGGTGAGGCGGTACGGCTCCGCCCCGGGGACGTCGCGATCATGCGCGGTCCCGATCCCTACACGGTGGCCGACGATCCGGCCACCCCGCCCCAGGTCGTGATCCAGCCCGGGCAGCACTGCACCACCCCGCGGGGCGAGCCACTGGCCCAGGCGATGGATCTGGGTGTCCGCACCTGGGGCAACAGCCCGGACGGCTCGACGATGATGATCACCGGCACCTACCAGATGCGCGGCGAGATCAGCCGGCGGCTGCTCGCGGCGCTGCCCGCCCTGCTGGTCCTCCCCGGCGACGCCTGGGACTGTCCCCTCATCCCGCTGCTCGGCGACGAGATCGTCAAGGACGAGCCGGGCCAGGAGGCCGTTCTCGACCGGCTGCTCGACCTGCTGCTCATCGCCGTGCTCCGGGCCTGGTTCTCCCGCCCGGAGGCGGAGGCCCCCGCCTGGTACCGCGCGCAGAGCGACCCCGTGGTGGGCCGGGCCCTGCGGATGCTCCACAACAACCCGGCCCACCCCTGGACCGTGGCCGCGCTGGCCGCAGGCAGCGGCGTCTCCCGGGCGTCGCTGGCGCGTCGCTTCACCGAGCTGGTCGGTGAGCCGCCCATGACGTTCCTCACCGGCTGGCGGCTGGCCATGGCCGCCGATCTGCTGCGCGAGACCGACGCCACCGTCGGCGCGGTGGCCCGGCAGGTCGGTTACGGCAGCCCCTTCGCGCTGAGCGCCGCCTTCAAACGTGTGTTCGGCGTCAGCCCGCAGGAGTACCGTGCCGGGTGAACCGCCGTCTCTCAGGACGTCGTACCGTGTGAGCCGCGGGAGCGTCGTGCCATGCGGGTCCGGGAGAGCCGCGGGAGCGCCCCGCCGTACGGGCTCAGATCACCGGGCGCATGTGGGTGGTGAGGCGGCCGTCCTCGAAGACGTGGACGGCGATCTGAGGTGGGAGGTCGAAGTTACGGGGATCCGGTGAGGCGAACTCCTGGGGGAGCAGCGCGGTGGAGATGACCCCTGGGGCGACGATCAGCGGCAGGCCCGCGAAAGTGGTGCTCGCCGGGGTGTGGGCGTGGCCGGCGAGCACGGCCATCACCTGGGGATGCCGCCGCAGCACCTCCTCCAGCCGTTCCGGGGCGCGCAGCCCGATCGTGTCCACGTACGGGATGCCCAGCGCCACCGCGGGGTGGTGCATGCCCACGATGGCCGGGGTGCCAGGCGATTCGGCGAGCACGGTCTCCAGCCAGGCGACCGTCTCGTCCTCCAGAACGCCCTCCGGCCGTCCGGGGATGCTGGAGTCGCACAGGGCCACGGTCAGGCCGTCGAGCCGCAGCACCTGGTTGACCGGGCCGTCGCCGTCCTGGCCGAGGAGGACCTTGCGGAAGGCCGGGCGGGCGTCGTGGTTGCCCGGGCACAGCACCGTCGGGTAACGCGAGGCCAGCAGCTCGCGCGCGATCTCGTACTCCTCGATCGAACCGTGGTCGGCGATGTCCCCGGTCACGATGACGGCGTCCAGCGGGCCGGGCAGGTTCTCCAGGTGTCGCATGACGGCCCGTGTCCGCTCGATGCTGCGGGGGGAGCCGTCGATGTGGATGTCACTCACATGCGCCAGTGTCAGCATGGTCCCAGAGTGGCACGGATCTTCCCTCCCCGACAGCACGCCTAGCGCCCCGGGGATCGAGCGGGCGTTCGAAGAACGTCTCCAGTACGACCACGGTCCGGTACGGCCCGCACCCTCGGGCGCGGGCCGTACCGGACCGATGGCCTACTCCCACCGGAACAGCCGCGCGGCCAGTACCCCGGTGACGAGCACGGTCACCGCCATGACCACCAGATGCAGCGGCTGGGGCGCGTGACCCGCCCATGTGTCGCGGAGCGCCTGGGCGAAGGGCGCCATCGGCAGGAAGTCGCCGATCTGCCGTGCCAGGTCCGGCAGGAGCTCCCGGGGGATCCACATGCCCGCCAGGAAGAGCAGCGGGAACATCAGGAGCGAGCCGATGCCGGGCGCGGCCTTGGCGTTGGGCGCCACGGCGGCGATCAGCAGGCCGAGGCCGAACATCGAGGCGCTGCCGAGCACGAACACGCCCACGAACGCCAGGAGGTTCCCGGGTACGGCGACGCCGAGGACGAGGTTGCCCAGTCCGACCAGCAGGGCGGTCGCGACGACCGCCACCGCGACGTTGTTCACGACCTGGGCGACCAGCAGCCGGACCGGGCCGACCGGGGTGGTGGACATCCGGCGCAGCACGCCGCTCTCCCGGTAGCCCACCAGGACGGCCGGCAGCCCGGTCAGCGCCATCGTGACCACGGACAGGATCACCATCATGCCGGGGAGCTGGGTGTCGATCACCCGCTGCCCGCCCAGTTCGGGGTTCGCCTCCTGGAAGCCGGGGATGCTGCCGAGCCCCAGCAGGAGGGCCAGGGGGAGCAGGATCGCGAAGATCGGGCCGCCCGGCTCCCGCAGGAAGAGCTTCGCCTCGGTCAGGATCATCTTGTTCATTTCAGTCCTTCCAGCGTTGAGGCCCCGGGCTTTGGCTCTGGGGAGGAGGTCAAGCGGAGATCTTCTTTCCGGTGAGGGCGAGGAAGGCGTCGTCGAGGGTGGCCTGCTCCACCCGGAGGTCGGCGGGGACGACCCCGGCCTCGGCCAGCGCGGTGGTGACCGCGAGCAGCAGGTTCCCGGTGCCGGTGACCTCGACCCGGCCGCCGTCACGGCTCACCCCTTCCACCTCGGGCAGGGCGCTGAGCGCGGCGTCGTCGAACGCGGCCGACGGCCGGAACCTGACGCGCTGCCGGTGGTCCACCTGGGAGATCAGGCCGGACGGGCTGTCGACGGCCACCACCCGGCCAGAGTCGATCACCGCGAGCCGGTCGCAGAGCCGCTCGGCCTCCTCCATGAAGTGGGTGACCAGCACGACCGTCACCCCGTCCGCGCGGACCTGTTCGATGAGCTCCCAGGTGTCGCGACGGGCCTGCGGGTCCAGGCCGGTGGTCAGCTCGTCCAGGATCGCCACCCGGGGGTTGCCGATCAGCGCCAGCGCGATGGACAGCCGCTGCTGCTGGCCGCCGGAGAGCTTGCCGTAGGGGGTGTCCCGCTTGCCGGCGAGTCCGACCCGTTCCAGCAGCGTTTCCCAGTCCGCGGGTGCCCGGTAGAAGGAGGCGTACAGGTCCAGCGCCTCCCAGACCCTGATCTTCGCGGGCATCGCGGAGCTCTGCAGCTGGACGCCGAGCTGCTCTCTGAGCTCGATGCCGCGCAGACCGCCGAGTACGCTCACGGTTCCGGAGTCGGGGGTGCGCAGGCCGGCGACGCACTCGACGGTGGTCGTCTTGCCCGCGCCGTTGGGGCCGAGAACGCCGAAGATCTCGCCCTCCTCGACGGTGAACGACACGTCGTCCACCGCGAGCTGGTCGCGGTATCGCTTGCGGAGGTTACTGACCTCGATGACCTTCATACCGACGACATTAGGAATGTCGCGGGCCGTACAGAATCCGTCTGGGCCCCCGGCAGGGGTGTGGTTACCTCCACCTCCGGATGGCGTCCAGCGCCACTGGGCGAGACGGAGACCGATCGCCGACACTGGTGGTCATGAGGCGACGTGTGGTGATGGTCGGCCGGGCCCTGGCTCTCGGGGCGCTGGCCCTGGCCGACGTTCTCCTGATCGGGCTGGGCCTGGTCACCGCCGTCCTGACCGGACTGGGGATGGTCTTCTTCTTTCCCCCCATGGTCAGGCTGGTCAGGCTCCGTGCGACGGCCGCCCGGAGGTTGAACGGCCGATGGCTGGGCATCGAGACGGCGCCGTCCTACCTGCCGCCTCCGCCTCCGCCCCGGCCGCAGCCGGACGGCTGGTACCGGCATGAGCGCCAGCTCTACAAGACGCCTCGGTGGCCCGCGTGGAACAACCGCTGGAAGTGGATGTACACCGATCCGGCCACCTGGCGGGACGTGTCCTGGCTGACGCTGAACCCTCTTGTCGGCGGGAGCCTGGTGCTGCTGCCCCTGACCATGGCCGGGTACGGCCTGGCCATGCCGTGGTACTGGGTCCCGCAGGCCGCGCCGCTGGGGGTGGCCGTCGCCGTCGCCGGAGTGGCCTCGACGCCCTGGCTGCTGCGGTTCTACGGGTGGTGGAACCACCTGTGGCTCTCGCCCACCGCCAGGTCCATACTGGCCGGCCGGGTCCAGCGGCTCGACCAGGTCAGGCTGGAGGCGGCCGACTCCCAGGCGGCCGAGCTGCGGCGGATCGAGCGCGACCTGCACGACGGCGCCCAGGCCCGGCTCGTCGCCATGGGTATGACGCTCGGCGCGGTCGAGGAGCTGATGGACTCCGACCCGGTCGCGGCCAAGGCTCTGCTGGCCAAGGTGCGCGAAGCCTCGTCCGCGGCGCTCACCGAGCTGCGCGACCTGGTCAGGGGCATCCACCCGCCGGTCCTGGCCGAACGCGGCCTGGGCGACGCCGTACGCGCGCTGGCGCTGGACAGCCCGCTGAAGGTCACGGTCACCGTCGACCTGAAGGACCGCCCGGATCCGCCCGTCGAGTCGGCGGCGTACTTCTCGATCAGCGAGCTGCTCACCAACGCGGTCCGCCACGGCGGCGCGGACCACGTGTGGATCGACATCAGCACCCAGGGCAGGGCGCTGCGCGTGACCGTCACCGACGACGGCTCGGGTGGCGCCGACCCCTCGCGGGGCAGTGGCCTGCGCGGCATCGAGCGGCGGCTGGCGGCCTTCGACGGGGTGCTCGCGCTCGACAGCCCGCCCGGCGGCCCGACCACGGCCACGATCGACCTGCCGCACGCGCCGGCCTGGGGTGCTCTCCCGGAGGATGACCCGCTGTCCAGGTGGGAGATCGCCGTCGTCGTACTCGGCTGGGGTCTGGGCTGGCTCCCCCTGTTCCCGCAGGGGTTGGTCGCGATGGTCCTCAAGATCGTCGGCTCCGGCGAGAAGAGCTGGTTCCTCGCCCTCCATCTGCCTGAGCCGTGGCAGTGGCCGATGATCGTCTTCAACATCGTCCTGGGCCTCGCCATGTACGGTGTGGCCCTGACGATCCCCATCGCACACTCACGCCGGCGGTTGATGGCGGAGGCCGGGCCGGCCTCTCTAGAGTTGGACCGATGAGCCAACGAGTCGTCATAGCCGAGGATCTCTACCTGCTGAGAGACGGTCTGGTCCACCTGCTCCAGGCGCACGGCTTCGAGGTCGTCGCGGCGGTGGAGTCCGGTCCCGAACTGCTGAGGGCGCTGATCGAGGAGCGGCCCGACGTCGCCGTGGTGGACGTACGGCTCCCGCCCACGTTCACCGACGAGGGGCTCCAGGCGGCGCTGGCCGCCCGCAGGGCCGTCCCCGGACTGCCGGTGCTCGTGCTCTCCCAGCACGTCGAGCAGCTCTACGCCCGCGAACTGCTGGCCGACGGCTCCGGGGCGATCGGCTACCTCCTCAAGGACCGGGTGTTCAACGCCGAGCAGTTCGTCGACGCGGTCCGCCGCGTCGCCGCCGGAGGCACCGCGATGGACCCCGAGGTGATCGCCAAGCTCCTGGCCAGCACCGCCCGGCACGAGCCGCTCGGCACGCTGACCCCGCGCGAGCGCGAGGTGCTGGAGCTGATGGCGGAGGGGCGTTCCAACGTCGCCATCTCCCAGCGTCTGTTCCTCAGCGAGAGCGCGGTCGGCAAGCACACGGCCGGTATCTTCGGCAAGCTCGGCCTCGGCCCTTCGGACGACGACAACCGCCGGGTCCTGGCCGTTCTCGCCTACCTCAACGCCGCCCGTGGAGGCTGAAGGTCCCACCCGTGCCCGCGATTCCCGGACGACGTCCGCGACGCGTCACATGAAGGGCGCCGGCGGGCGCCCCCCCGGCCGCCGGGAGGTTCTGTCGGTCGCACCGGATACCGTTCTGCTGGAGTACGGCCCCGCACATTGTGGTGCCGTTCAGGACGGAGGGATGATCAGGTGAAGTTCCGGGTTAACCGTGATGTCCTGGCCGACGCCGTGGCCTGGGCCGCCCGGCTGCTGCCCAACCGCCCGGCCATTCCCGTGCTCTCCGGCCTGCTTCTGGAGGCCGGAGACGACCTCGTGCTGTCGGCCTTCGACTACGACGTCTCCGCCCGCGCCTCGGTCGAGGCCGACGTGGCGGAGCCGGGCCGGGTGCTGATTCCTGGCAGGCTCCTCGCCGAGATCAGCCGGAGCCTGCCCGCCGAGCCGGTGGACATCGTCACCAGTGGCTCCGAGGCGGTGCTGACCTGCGGCAGCGCGGAGTTCGGGCTGCTCACCATGCCCGTGGAAGACTTCCCGACCCTCCCCGTCATGCCGCCGAAGATCGGTGCGATCGGCGGCGTGGTCTTCGCGAGCGCGGTCGGTCAGGTGGCGCCCGCGGCCAGCCGCGACGAGACTCTCCCCATGCTGACCGGTGTCCGGGTCGACATCTCCGGCGAGGCCGTGACCCTGGCCGCCACCGACCGTTACCGCATCGCCGCCAGGGAGTTCGGTTGGCGTCCCGAGCAGCCCGACGTCACGGCCGCGGCGATGGTGCCCGCCCGCGTGCTCGTGGAGGTGGCCAGGTCGCTGCGCGGCGGCGAGGTGTCGATGGCGCTGGGCGACGGTGTCGCGGGCTTCGAGAGCGTCGGCCGGAGCACCACGGTCCGCCTGCTCGACGAGCAGTTCATCGACTACCGCTCACGGCTGACCGACGACTGGCCGATCCGGGCCGACCTGAGGGTGGCGCCGTTCATCGAAGCGATCAAGCGGGTGGCGCTGGTCGCCGAGAGCAACACCGCGGTCCGGCTGTCGTTCAGCCAGGGCCAGGTGCTCATCCAGGCGGGGGGCGGCGACATCGGCCGCGGTGCCGAGTCGCTGGAAGCCGAGCTGTCCGGTGACGGCATCCAGATCGCCTTCCAGTACCAGTTCCTGCTGGACGGCCTTACCGGGATCGATACCGATTACGTCCGGCTCCACATGCAGTCTCCGAGCCGCCCGGCTCTCATCACCGAGGTCCCCGGCGACGCCGATCCCGCCTTCCGCTATCTCGTGATGTCCCTGCGACTCAGCTGAGAAGCCGCGCGGGAGAAGGGCTCCACCCCCTGCCGCAGGGAGTGGAGCCCTCCTCCCATGCGGAGAGAGCGGAGTCAGGAGGGGAGTTCCTGAGCCTCGGTCAAGGAGATCAGGATGTGCTCCATGCACGCGTGGCCGGCACGTTCGGCGGCGGACACGTCGCCGGCCGCGATGGCACGGGCGATGGCCTCGTGGGGAATGTAGGTGCTGTTGATCGAGGTGCCAGCGGCGGTGATGCTGGCCCGCAGGGCGACGGAGAAGTCCTCGTAGAGGTCGATCAGCACCATGTTGTGGGTGGCCTGGACGACCGCGATGTGGAAGGCGAGGTCGGCTTCGACGAACGCGTTGGGCTCGCCGATCTCCCAGGCCCGTTCCCGTTCGGCGAGGGCGGCCTCGATCCGGACGACGTCGGCGTCACTGCGCCTCGTCGCGGCCAGCCGGGCAGCCTCCACCTCCAGGGCGCGCCGTACTTCCAGGATCTCCAGCTGTTCGGCGGTGCGCAGCCGCCGCAGCATGGCTCCCGACAGCTCGCTGGTGGCACGGACGTAGGTGCCGTCACCTTGGCGGCACTCCAGGAGGCCGGCGTGGGTAAGCGCCCGTACCGCCTCACGTACGGTGTTACGTCCGACTCCGAGCTGTTCGGCCAGCACGGTCTCGGTGGGAATCTTCGCGTGCATCTGCCAGGAGTTCGAAGTGATCTGCTCTTTGAGCTGATCGATCACCTGGTCGACGAGGGACGCTCGCTGCGCCGTACGCAGACTCACAGTCCGCCTCCTCCGGGGAAACCAATCATCCTATGAGTCAATGACTGGTCGACCCTAATTATTCCGGAGGCAGAAAAACAAATCAGAAGCCGTGGAAGGGCAGGAGCTTTACCGAACCAATACTGAATCGACCGTCATACCCACCATCGCACCACGCACTCCGGCGGCCTCAAGCGCCTTACGGTATGCGCTCACCTGCTCCTTCCCGGCGCCGATCCGGCCGTACAGATCACCGAGCTCACGCCAGACCCGCGCGGACTCCCGGTCGAGGCCGGAGATCACGGGCATCGAGCTGTCGAGTAGCTCGCGGACACCCCGCAGGATGGCCATGACATCGCCTTCACCCAGGGCGAGCGTGACCCGGGCGAGGACCAGCCGTGCGGTGGCGGCCGTGACGCCGCTCCGGCCGTCCAGTGCTGCGAGGGCAGACCCGGCCAGGCCGGCCGCGCCATCGGGATTGCCGCTTCCGAGCTGGACGGAGGCGAGCACCACCAGGCTCTTGGCGTAGTCGTGCACCCTGTCGGGGAACGTTCCGAAGACCCTGCTCGCTGCGGTCGTAAGCTTGTTCGCCTCGTCGAGCGACTCTGTGCCGAGAGAGGCGGTGAGCCGTGACCAGTCCGTCGCGACGCGGGCGAGCCGGAGGGCCATCTGGGCTGGACGCCCGGCCGCGATCGCGTCGTCGGCCAGGTGGACGGCCAGTGCCGAATCCTCGCCCTCGGCGGCGGTGATGCTCGCCTCCCAGAGGGTGCGGATCTCGATGATGCGGTTGACCGCCGCCGGGACGCCATTGACCGACAGAACATGCCGGACGTAGGCCAGGCCGGGAGAGTCCGGTACCCGGGCAGTCTCGGACTCCATCAGGGAGGCGGCCAGGTCCACGGCGACCGTGCCCTCGTTCAGAGCCAGCCGGTTCACCTGGGTGAGGGCCTGGGTCGCCAGATCATGTGCCCGCAGGGCGTCTCCGGCATGCTGGTAGCAGCGGCTCAGGGCCACGGTCAGGGGCAGATCGGCGAGTCGCTCGGGGTGGGTGGCCGCCTCACGACGGAGCCGTTCGAACGCCTCCACCGCCGGGCCGATCCTGCCCTGGGACTCCAGGGCACGGGCCCGGCCAAGCCGCGCGTGCGCGGAGAGGATGGCGTTCTCCTCGCCGGCGATCTTGGCGATCTCGCTGAATCTCTCGCCGGCGGTGTACGGGTCACCGTGCTGCAGTTCAAGCTCCGCGTAGCGCAGGCCCAGCTCGGTGTCGATGCGCTGACGCGGCTCGATACCGTGCAGCAGAAACTCGGTGGTGCACCCCAGCCGTTCGGCGAGAAGGCGGGCGACCACGAGAGTCGGCGTGCGCTTACCCGACTCGATGAGGGAGACGTAACTGTCGGAGAGGTCAGGCCCAGCCAGCTGGGCCTGAGACATGCGCCTACTCAGCCGCAGTCCGCGGACGCGGTCACCAATGGTTCCCTGACTCGGCATCTGATCTCTCAGGGCGGGGGATGGTCAACGTTCCCGCCATGATTGCATGAAGCAGTCGAATCGGGTAACCCCACGTGAAAAATCCATAGACGGACTCTTCCTTACTGCTCCGCCATAAAGGACATAGCGGAACTAATCATCCGAGTCGTTTCCTCCAGGGAACAGCATCTGGCAGACCTCGAGGTAAAGGGTCTCCGGATAGGGGATGTAGTTGACCCTCGACAGAGCTTGATCTTGACCGGCCGACTCCAGGACGAATTCGCCATATCCAAGCATGCGGCCGAGCAGCGAGCGCTGGAAGCTCATGTCGGTCACTTTGCCGAGGGGCATCATGTCGACCTTGCGGGTGATCAGCCCCGTGGTGAGCAGCATCCGCTTCGAGGTGACGACGAAGTAGTCGACCGACCACTCCGCCACCTTCCACACGAAGCGGATCAGCAGCAGGAGCCATGCCCACCAGACGACGACGAGCGCGCCACTGCCGCCCTTTTCGCCGAACCACTTGCTGAGCAACCCGGCAAGGATCAGTCCGCCCAGCACTTCGGCGACCGGACGGAGCAGCACGGCTGGGTGGCGCCGCACCATGATGACCTGGTGTTCGTGGGGGAGTAGGTAGCGGTTGACCGACGAGGGAGCTGAGTCCCCGTGGGTCACCAGCCTCATGACAGATGGGAAACGAATGAGGCCAGGGAATTGGCCGCTGTGTACACCGTATCCATGGCACCCTTCACTGCGTTCGCGGCGTCACCTGGTCGTGTGAACAGGAAAAACGCTACGAAGGCGGCACCGCCATACGTGAGAACCTTCTTGACCTGCACTGCGGCCTCCTACTACCACTGACCCACTGCACCCGCCGTATACATTACCCACGCCATAGGCGAGGTAAAGCGCATCAACCGATTACGGTCTCGATCCGTGCCGAGGGCCTGCTCCGATTGATGTGATCTCCATCACCCTCGCTCGCTCGCGACCAGCGCGAGGACCTCAAGGTGTTTGCGGGCGATCCGCTCGACCAGCCCGGGATGGGCGTGGCCGGTGACCTCCAGCGCGCCGTAGTGCGCCGCCTCTATGCAGCGGGTCACCGTGGTAGCCGGGTGGACTTCGGAAAACTCGTTCCGTAACACGGTGCTGACGTCCTCGTAGGGATCGGGCTCCGCGTCCCGGATGATTCGCTCGCTCATTGTTCTCCCTGGTGTGCGCCCGCGGCCTCTGCGGGCCGGGGACACAGAAGAGATGCCTTCGCTACTATCAGTACCCAGGCAAGCACAATCTGTAACGAAGAAACGGCGAAACGCTTCTCCCTTTGGGAGGAAGTTTCCTCAGACGACGCCGTAAAGGCGGTCCCCGGCGTCGCCGAGTCCCGGAATGATGTAGCCCTGCTCGTTCAGCTGCTCGTCCAGAGCCGCCGTCACCAGGCGGATCGGCTTGCCGCTGCCCGCGAAGACCTTGTCCATGTGGGCGATGCCCTCGGGGGCGGCCAGCAGGCACAGCGCGGTCACATCGTCGGCGCCGCGCTCGAAGAGGAACTCGATCGCCGCGGCCAGGGTGCCGCCGGTGGCCAGCATCGGGTCCACCACATAGACCTGCCGGCCCGACAGGTCGTCGGGGAGCCGGGTGGCGTAGGTCTCGGCCTTCAGCGTGGACTCGTTGCGGATCATCCCGAGAAAACCGACCTCGGCCGTCGGCAGCAGCCGGGTCATGCCGTCCAGCATGCCCAGGCCGGCGCGGAGGATGGGCACGACCAGCGGGTACGGCTGGGCCAGTCGCACGCCCTGCGCGGCGGCGACAGGGGTCCGCACCGTCACCTCGGTCGTGCGGACATGGCGGGTTGCCTCGTAGGCGAGCAACGTCACCAACTCGTCGGCGAGGCGCCGGAAGGTGGGCGAATCCGTGTTCATATCCCGCAGCACGGTCAGCTTGTGGGCTACCAGCGGGTGGTCGACGACCAGGGTTTCCATGGATGCCAACGGTATCCGGTATGACTGCTCAGGAGATAACGGACAGCGCGCGGGGCGTCCGCACGCGGATTTAATCACAATTTGGTCGGGGAGACGTACGGTGGCGGGCCGGTTCTGAAAGTATTGGCATCCGTAGAGAACACATCGGTGGGGATGACCATGTCAGACGAAGACCCGTTGGACTTTGCCATCGTGGTCTACCGCGAGGACGACGGCTGGGAAGCGGAGATGCTTCCGGTGGCCCTTACCTCGGATCTCGACGGCCTGATTCACGCTCTGCGCCAGCAGCCGAGCATGAACGGCACGATTGGCCTGGTCGCCGTGGGGGATGAGTTCTTCGTGGCGCTACGGGTGTTCGGTGAGCGGGTGGAGGTCTTCCTCTCCGACATCGCCGCGTCCTGGGACTTCCCGCTCGCGCAGCAGGTGCTGGAATACCTCGACGTGCCGGTCCCGGACGAGGACGATCTGGAGGCGATCCTCCAGGACGAGGAGACGGTGCTCCCCGCGGGAGATCTGTCGATCTTCGCCGACCTGGGACTCGACGAGATGGAGCTCGGCATCCTCTCCGGCGACATCGACCTGCTCCCTGAGGACGTTCTGTCCAGCATCGCGGCGCGGCTGGGATTCTCCGAGCCGTTCGAACGCGCCATCGACTCGGTGTTCGGCTGACCTTGGGAGATCGGCCATGTTCTCCAAACCATCCGGCAACAGTGTGTTCTCGGCAGCCTTCGTCCGCACCCCGGGCGGATGGAACGGCACGGAGGTCGATCTCAGCGCCGCCGAGATAGCCGACGACCTGGATGAGGCCGTCCAGGAGCATCTCGCGCTCGACGGCGACGAACTGGCCCTGCTCTGCGTGGAGGTGGAGGACGAGTGGTTCGCGATCGTCCGCTACCAGGGTGACCAGGAACCCCGCACCTTCCTGTCCGATGCCCAGGCCGGGGTCTCCGACGGGCTCGGAAGGCTCTTCGCCGAGCTGGCCGGGGTCGCGCCGGACAGGGAGACACCCGATCTGGGCGTACGGCCGGCAGGTGACTTCGAGCTCCTGAGCGACCTCGGCGTGAGTCCCGACGAACTCATCGAACTCAGCATGGAGGAGGGCGTGCTTCCGGCGGACACCCTCTCGGTGATCGCCGAGAGGCTGGCCTTCGCGGACGAGCTCGATCGGTTGCGGTGACGGACTACATCCCTGAGATGCGGCTCGCCCTGGCGCAGGCCGTACGGGCCGGCGCCCGCGGTGAGGTGCCGGTCGGCGCGGTCGTTCTCGACTCGGACGGGTCGGTGCTGGCGGAGGCCGGAAACGACCGGGAGTCCCTGGCCGACCCCACCGCGCACGCCGAGATGCTCGCCCTGCGAGAGGCCGCCCGCGTCCGTGGGGAGTGGCGGCTGACCGGCTGCACCCTGGTGGTCACGCTGGAGCCCTGCACGATGTGCGCGGGGGCCTCGGTGCTGGCGAGGGTCGATCGCATCGTCTACGGCGCCGCGGATGCCAAGGGCGGGGCCACCGGTTCGCTGTGGGACGTGGTCCGGGACCGCCGTCTCAACCACCGGCCCGAGGTCGTCAGAGGAGTGCTGGACGACGAGTGCGCCGCCGTACTCACCGAATTCTTCGCTGTCCGGCGGATGCGCGAGCAATAGCGGTTATCCGGTAAGCTGCTCCGCGGTGGAGTCGCCTAGTGGCCGAGGGCGCACGCCTCGAAAGCGTGTGATGGGGCAACCTATCCGTGGGTTCAAATCCCACCTCCACCGCCACCGCAAAGGCCTCCGGCCCGTTCAGACGGGACAGAGGCCTTTCGCATGCCGGGAGCTCCTGCGACGTTCCCAGCCTTCCGAGGAGATCTCCAGGACGCGGGCGTGGGGGGATTCCTTCAGATTTTTCCGGCGAACGTGTCGCACTTGCCGGGGTCGCCGCTCTTGTAACCGGTGGTGAACCACGTGACGCGCTGCGCCGACGTTCCGTGGGTGAAGCCCTCCGGGGTCACCCGGCCCTGGGAACGCCTCTGGATGTTGTCGTCGCCCACCGCCGAGGCAGCACTGAGCGCCTCCTTGATGTCCTTGTCGGTGAACGGCTTTTCGAACAGGCCGGTCTCGTAGGCGTTCTTGGCCCAGGCCCCGGAGTAGCAGTCGGCCTGCAGCTCCAGCCGGACGGAAGCGCTCTTCGGCCCCTTCTGGGGGCCCTTCTCGGCCTTCTCGACGGTGCCGAGCAGGTTCTGCACATGGTGACCGTACTCGTGCCCGATGACGTACGCCTGGGCGAACGGCCCGCCCTTGGCCCCGTAGTCGCGCTGGAGCTCCTTGAAGAAGGACAGGTCCAGGTAGACCTTGTGGTCGGCGGGACAGTAGAACGGGCCGTCCGAGGTGTCGGCCGCGCCGCAGGCGGTCCTCACCTTGCCGGAGAACGTGACGGTCTTGGCCGGCTTGTAGCCCTTCATGGCCGTGGGCCAGTAGCGCTGGATGCTGTTGACCACGCCGACCACCCGGCACTCCTCATTCCGGTCGGCATCCCGCCCGGTCCTGCACTTCGCGCTGAGATCGGAGCCGGGTTTCGCCGGAACGGGATCGTCGCCGACGACGTCATCGAGATCGACCCCGAACACCAGGGCCAGGACGAGCACGATGACTCCGGCCGCGCCGCCGCCGATCGCGAGGCCACCCCCGGACACTCCTCCCCCGCCACGGCTCTCAACCTGCGAGCTGTCCAGCTCGGCGTCGTCCCTGAAGTCCATCGCCGATGTCCCTTCGATCGCTTGGGGGGCGTTCCTCCGGCGTTCTCAGCTGTCCGGAAGCTCAAGGACGCGGGCGTGCAGGACCGAACGCTGGTGCAGGGCCGAGCGCAGCGCGCGGTGCAGGCCGTCCTCAAGGTAGAGCTCGCCGCGCCACTGCACCACGTGCGGGAACAGGTCGCCGTAGAACGTGGAGTCCTTCGCGAGCAGAGAGTGCAGGTCGAGCACCGCTTTCGTGGTGATCAGCGTGTCGAGCCGGACCTGTCGCGGCGGTATCTGCGCCCATTCGCGATGCGAAAGGCCGTGCTCGGGGTAGGGCCGTCCATCACCGATCAGCTTGAAGATCACACTATGTAGTTTAGGAGAGATTCGGACTCTATGCCTGCGGTGCCACTCCCATTACCGGGCAGCGGCTCGGCGGGAAACGACGGAGGCCCGGACCACATCGTGATCCGGGCCTCCGTTCGCCTGTTCAGGCAGAGCGGAGGATAGGAGATTCGAACTCCTGAGGGGTTGCCCCCAACACGCTTTCCAAGCGTGCGCCCTAGGCCAACTAGGCGAATCCTCCGTGGAGAAGCTTACCGAACTTTCAGGACTGCGTGGACCACATATTCAGGACTCCGATCACTCCGGTGTTCGGGACCCCGAGGACTCCGTTCAGAGGCTAGACTGTGCCAGGACCCCTCGCGCGGCGTCACCCTGTGAACCTCCCCAGGGCCGGAAGGCAGCAAGGATAAACAGGCTCTGGCGGGTGTGCGAGGGGTCTCTTCGTTTCAGGCCCCTCGCAGGTGGGAGCGTCGCATGAGTCTTGCGCTCTACCGCAAGTACCGGCCCGGGACCTTTGCCGAGGTCAAGGGACAGGAGCACGTCACCGAGCCGCTGCGACAGGCGTTGCGGAGCGGCCGCATCAACCACGCCTACCTGTTCAGCGGACCACGCGGCTGCGGCAAGACCTCCAGCGCCCGGATCCTGGCCCGCTCGCTGAACTGCGAGAAGGGCCCGACCCCCGACCCGTGCGGGGAGTGCGATTCCTGCGTGGCGCTGGCCCCCACCGGTCCCGGTCACCTCGACGTCATCGAGATCGACGCGGCCTCGCACGGTGGCGTGGACGACGCCCGCGATCTGCGTGAGCGAGCTTTCTTCGCGCCCGTGTCGGCGCGCTTCAAGATCTACATCATCGACGAGGCGCACATGGTGACCCGGGAGGGTTTCAACGCGCTGCTCAAGCTCGTCGAAGAACCTCCTCCGCATCTGAAGTTCGTCTTCGCGACCACCGAGCCCGAGAAGGTCATCGGGACGATCAAGTCCCGGACCCATCACTACCCGTTCCGGCTGATCCCGCCAGCGGCGCTGCGCGCGCTCATGGAGGAGATCCTCACCTCGGAGAAGGTCCCGTTCGAGCCGGCCGCGCTCCCTCTGGTGGTCCGGGCGGGTGCCGGGTCGGCGCGTGACTCGCTGTCGATCCTCGACCAGTTGTTCGCCGGGTCGGACGAGGCGGGCATCACCTATGCCCGCGCGGTCTCCCTGCTGGGCTACACCGACGGCGATCTGCTCGACGACGTGATCGCCGCCTTCGCGGCCCGCGACGGCGCGCGGGTGTTCCAGGCCGTGAACCGGGTGATCGAAGGGGGACACGACCCCCGCCGGTTCGCCATGGACCTGCTGGAGCGCTTCCGTGACCTGGTGATCCTGGCCAACGTGCCGGAGGCGGCCACCAGCGGGCTGCTCGACAGGCCCGCAGACGAGCTGGAGCGGCTTCAGGAACAGGCCGCCTCGATGGGTCCGGCAGAGCTGACCCGCGCCGCCGAGATATTCAACGCGGGCCTGACCGAGATGCGTGGTGCCGCCTCACCCCGGTTGCTGCTTGAGTTGATGTGCGCCAGAACGCTGCTCCCCGGGGTGGCGCAGGGCGAGGCCGCACTGCTGGCCAGGTTGGAGCGGCTGGAGCGGGGCGGTGGCGCGGTGGCCTCCGGCGTGCCCGCTCCGGTGGTCTACGCGGTGCCTGCGCCCCAGCCGCCGCCCGCGGTGCCGCCGGTCGCCACCGTGGCTCCCACCGCTGCCGCCGATCAGTCCCACGTCCAGAACGGCGGGGACTGGCCCACCGCGGTCAGGCCCGGCGCCCCCGCTCCTCAACCTCAACCTCAGCCTCAATCCCAGTCCCAGCCAGCAGCCGCACCGGTCTCCGGGGCGGGGGCCGGTGCCGTCCAGCAGGCATGGCCGCAGGTGCTCGGGGTGCTCAAGCAGCGCAGCATCGTCGTCTGGGCGAACGTGAACACCAACGCCCAGGTCGTCGGGGTCGAGGACAAGATCGTCACCCTCGGGTTCACCCAGGTCGGCGCGATGAGGAACTTCACCGGCGGCGGCAAGGACACGGTGGTCGCGGCGGCGCTCCAGGACGTGCTGGGCGGCACCTGGAAGGTCGAGGCCGTCGTGGCCGGTGGCGGCGGCCCCTCCGGGGGTGCCCGCCCTCCGGCGGCGCCCCCGCAGAGCCCGCCTCCGTCACGTCAGGACGTTCCCCCCAGGCCGGACCCCGCACCGGCTCCGGTGGCTCAGACGGCTCCGGCTGTCCGAGAGGCTCCGGCCGCCCCGGCCCGGCAGGTCCCGCCCGCCACCGACGAGTCCTGGCCGGACGCCCCGCTCCCCGACGATCCCGGTTCGCCGCCCACTCCCAGCCCGGGTCTGGCCGCCGCCCGCTCGGCGGCCAAGGCCGCCGCACAGTCGGGTCCCAGGGCCGCCGGGGGCGCCAAGGCGGCCTGGCCGGACGCTGTGCCGGCCCGTAAGCCCGCTGTCGAGACCGACGATGTCGACCCGCTGAACGACGCGGACGCCGATGTCGACGAGCTCACCGGCATGGCCCTCATCCAGCGCGAGCTCGGCGGTCAGATCATCGGCGAGATCGACCACACCTGACGGCCGTACGGCCCCAGGCACCCGGGCTCTCCGCGATCCTGACGTGCGGGAACGGGGTTCGATGCCGGAGCGGTTGTGACGGAGACCCCTGCCCACGGCTGTCCGGCCCCACGAGATGCGCGGAGGGTGATTGAGAAAACGCACCCTGTGTGCGGCCCGGATTCGGCTAAGTTCAGAGGCGCACGTCGCCGTGTGCGGCCGCTCCGGCGCGTGTCAGGTCGGGTCCCGGACGTCTGGAGGGGGGCCGGGACCCGATCGGAGGTTTGACGCCTCTCTGGGAGGAACACGTGCGCATGCCAGTACAACACCTGGCCCGAACCCCGTAGGCTCGTGACGACTGATGTCACGGACGAGGAGCACAACGACGGTGAACCCAGGGGATGTCAACCTGCAGCAGCTGCTGGAGCAGGCACAGCTCATGCAGCAGCAGCTTGTGAGCGCCCAGCAGGAGTTGAACGAGGCGGAGGTCGAGGGCTCGGCGGGCGGCGGACTTGTCGTGGCCACGGTCAACGGCGGGGGCGAACTGCTGGAACTGAAGATCAGTCCGGAGGCCGTTGACCCGGATGATCCCCAGGAGACGGCCGACACCATCGCCGACCTGGTCATCGCGGCGATCAGGGATGCCGTGCGCGCGGCCGCCGACCTCCAGCAGGAGAAACTCGGACCACTCGCACAGGGGCTGGGCGGCGGGAGCGGGCTCGGCCAGCTGCCCGGATTCTGAGCCATGTACGAAGGGGTTGTCCAGAGCCTGATCGACGAGCTGGGGATGCTGCCCGGCGTCGGTCCCAAGAGCGCGCAGCGGATCGCGTTCCACCTGCTGGCCGCGGAGCCGGCCGACGTCAAGCGGCTCGCCCACGCGCTGCTGGAGGTCAAGGAGAAGGTCCGTTTCTGCCGGGTCTGCGGAAACGTCGCGGCCGAGGAGGAGTGCCGGATCTGCCGTGATGTCCGGCGCGACCCCCACGTGATCTGTGTCGTCGAGGAGTCCAAGGACGTGGTGGCGATCGAGAAGACCCGCGAGTTCCGTGGCCGATACCACGTGCTCGGCGGGGCGATCAGCCCGATCGACGGAGTCGGTCCCGACGACCTCCGCATCCGCGATCTTATGACGCGCCTGGCAGACGGCCAGGTGACCGAGCTGATCCTCGCCACCGACCCCAACCTTGAGGGCGAGGCGACGGCGACCTATCTCGCCCGTCTGGTCAAGCCGATGGGTCTGAAAGTCACACGACTGGCCAGTGGCCTGCCGGTAGGCGGTGACCTCGAATATGCCGACGAGGTCACCTTGGGCCGCGCGTTCGAAGGAAGGAGGCTGCTGGATGTCTGACGCATGGAGTGCCCTGGCGGAACGGATCGCCGAGCACGCGGAGAACTACATCGACGGCCTGACCAGGCTGGCCGGTGGCGAGGGCGGAGACGCCATACTGCCGTTGTTGCTGGTCGAGGTGGCCCAGGTCAGTTCGGCGGGCGCGCAGCTCGGTGCCAGCCAGGACGTGATCCTGTCCGGCAACTGGGAGCCGCATCTGAGTGAGGACCCGGACGCCGACGTCGTCCGTACGGCCCTCGCCGAGCGGCTGGGCCCGGTGGACGACTACGCCGAGGTCTTCGACCCCTACAAGGACACCGTGGTCACGCCGTACCGCCTGTCGGACGACCTGACCGCCGTGGCCGCCGATCTCATCCACGGTCTCCGGCACTACCAGGCGGGCCGCCCGCTGGAGGCGCTGTGGTGGTGGCAGTACTCCTACTTCAACACGTGGGGAAACCACGCCGGAGCGGCGATGCGTGCCCTCCAGGCGCTCGTCGCGCACACCCGTCTTGACGTGGCGGAAGAACGCACAACAGTGTGATCGTCCACATGCTGGCCAGACCCGGGTGACTTACTACAGCGCCAGTAGACTGTGAACTCCACAGCCCTAGATTGCTTCGGAGACATCTCGTGGCGCTCGTTGTTCAGAAATACGGTGGTTCGTCCGTCGCCGACGCGTCCTGCATCAAGCGGGTCGCCCAGCGGATCGTCACGACGAAAAAAGCCGGCAACGACGTCGTAGTGATCGTCTCAGCGATGGGTGACACCACCGATGAGCTGCTGGATCTCGCTCAGCAGGTCTCGCCGCTGCCGCCGGTCCGCGAGCTCGACATGCTGCTCACCTCCGGTGAGCGCATCTCGATGGCGCTGCTGGCGATGGCGATCGCCAATCTGGGCCAGGAGGCGCGCTCGTTCACCGGCTCCCAGGCCGGCGTCATCACCGACTCGTCCCACGGCCGCGCACGCATCATCGACGTGACGCCCGGCCGGATACAGGGTGCGCTCGACAACGGTCAGGTCGCGATCGTGGCCGGGTTCCAGGGCGTTTCCCAGGACACCAAGGACATCACCACACTCGGCCGGGGCGGTTCGGACACGACCGCCGTCGCGCTGGCCGCCGCCCTGAACGCCGACGTGTGTGAGATCTACACCGACGTGGACGGCATCTTCACCGCCGATCCCCGGATCGTCCCGGTCGCCCGCAAGATCCCCAGAATCTCCTACGACGAGATGATGGAGATGGCGGCCTGCGGCGCGAAGATCTTGCATCTGCGCTGCGTGGAGTACGCTCGCCGTTTCAACGTGCCGATCCACGTCAGAAGCTCGTTCAGCACCAGGGAAGGCACGTGGGTCGTCTCCGACCCCGAGAGCGAAGGAACAGAGATGGAGCAGCCGATCATCTCCGGCGTCGCGCACGACCGGAGCGAGGCCAAGATCACCGTTGTCGGAGTGCCCGACAAGGTCGGCGAGGCTGCGACGATCTTCAAAACGCTGGCCGACGCCGAGGTCAACATCGACATGATCGTGCAGAACGTGTCGGCGGCGGCGACCGGCCGGACGGACATCTCCTTCACGCTGCCCACGGCCGATGGCTCCACGGCGCTCACCGCACTGAAGAAGATCCAGGAGCGCATCGGCTTCGAGTCGCTGCTCTTCGACGACCAGATCGGAAAGGTCTCGCTGATCGGTGCGGGCATGCGCTCACACCCCGGCGTCACCGCGACGTTCTTCGCCGCCATCGCCGACGCGGGGGTGAACATCGAGATGATCTCCACTTCGGAGATCCGCATCTCGGTGATCGTCGGACAGGACGAGGTGGACGCGGCGGTCACCGCCGCGCATCACGCGTTCAATCTCGACGCCGACCAGGTTGAAGCTGTGATCTACGGAGGTACCGGCCGATGAGCCGCAAGCCCACTCTCGCCCTGATCGGCGCGACCGGTGCCGTGGGCACCGTCATGCGCGACATCATCTCCAGCCGGGAGGACATCTACGGCGAGATCAGGCTCGTCGCGTCCGCCCGGTCGGCCGGTAAGATCCTGCGGGTCCGCGGGGAGGACGTGGTCGTCCAGGAGCTGACCCCCGAGGTCTTCGACGGCGTCGACATCGCCATCTTCGACGTGCCGGACGAGGTCTCCGAGGTCTGGGTGCCGGTCGCCGCCGCGCGCGGTGCGATCGCCGTCGACAAGTCGGGCACCTTCCGGATGAACCCCGAGGTCCCGCTGGTCGTGCCGGAGGTCAACCCGGAGGCCGCGCGCAACCGTCCGCTGGGCATCATCTCCACTCCCAACTGCACCACGCTGTCGATGATGGCCGCGATGGGCGCGCTCCATGAGCAGTACGGCCTGCGCGAGCTGGTGGTCGCCTCCTACCAGGCGGTCTCCGGTGCGGGCGTGGCCGGCTCGGCCCGTCTCTATGACGAGATCGAGGCTCTCGCGGGCGACCGTACGGTCGGGCAGACCGCCGGTGACGTGCGCAAGATGCTGCAGAACAAGCTGGGCGACGACGAGTCGCCGTTCCCCGCGCCGGTGGCGTTCAACGTCGTGCCGTGGGCGGGGTCGCTCAAGGACGGTGGCTGGGCCTCCGAGGAGATCAAGCTCCGCAACGAGTCCCGGAAGATCCTCGGGATCGACGACCTGAAGGTCTCGGCGACCTGTGTCCGGGTCCCGGTGATCACGACCCACTCGCTGGCCGTGCACGCGACCTTCGAACGCGAGATCACCGTCGCCGACGCGCACCGGATCCTGGAGGCCGCCCCGACCGTCGTCGTCATGGACGATCCGGCCAACGGCGTCTTCCCGACCCCGGCCGACGTCGTCGGCACCGACCCCACCTATGTGGGTCGCATCCGTCAGGCGCTCGACTTCCCGAACACTCTGGACCTGTTCGTCTGCGGGGACAACCTCCGCAAGGGCGCGGCCCTGAACGCGGCGGAGATCGCCGAGCTGGTCGCGGCCGAGTTCGCGTAGTCGCCTCTCCGCCGTAGGGCGGAGGCCACCTTCTCGCCGTACGGCGGCGCCGGACGCCGCCGTACGGTTCTGCGCGGTCGTACGGCTCTGCGCGGCCGGCGGAAGCCGTACGTTTCGGAGACCGCCGATGTCAGCGGAAGAGGATGTCCCAGTGGCTGGGCTCGCGGGCGTAGACGGTTCCCGCGTTCCGGTAGAGGGGGGCTCCGTCGCTGCGGATGCCGGCGAAGGCGTGGTTGCGCGTGATGTAGTCGTTGATGCAGGGGTTGGGCTTGATATCCAGCTTGTAGCCCCGGTGGTGGCTGTAGCGGCCGGGTGCGTGGCCGACCTCGGTGCCGCCGGTGACGACGATCGGGCACTTGCTGTCGCGCTTCAGATCGATCACGTTGGCCACGGTGGCGGCCCGCACCGCCTCCAGCGAGGTGCAGGATCCCACTCTGCGGTTGGTGCACCCTCCGGACGATTTCCAGCGCAGGCCGGCGGCCTTGAGCCGTTGGAAGGCCTGCGCCTGGTCGAGCCGTATCGGCTGATCGGGCCTTGACCTTACCTTCGCCGTCCCTTCCTGGAGCGCGGACGCCTGCCGGTACGGGCTCCGGGAGAGGCGCCCGGAGCTGGCCGGAACGCCGGGGCTGGAGGTCTCGGCGGTCCTGTCCAGGGCCTTGGCGGGATGGCTCGCCGTGGATGGGGCCACAGCCATGACGACGGTCGACGAGGATGGGGGGTCCGCAGAGGCGGTGCCGGGCGATGCCATCGTTATGAGCGATATCTGCAGAGTCAGCAGCGCTCCGACCGCCAGCCGCGCAGCCCTCTGTTTACAGGGAGGTGTTCCCATCGTTTTATCCCTTGTGACAGGAGCCCTCCCACCAGAAGGATCAATCCCACATTCCAACCGGTATGACCCCTCTGTGCGGGGGGATTTTGTCCTGTGATGGTGATCATCGTGCGGCTCGATGACCTAACGAGGCCACGGGTCGTACAGTGACGAATGTGTCCGAGCCGACCCAGAGAAGCCGTGGATCAGACAAGACCCGCGAAGTCATCGTGGAGACGGCCCTGAGGCTGTTCCGCGAGCGCGGATACGAAGCCACCACGATGCGGGCCATCGCCGCCGAGGCGGGGGTCTCGGTGGGCAACGCCTACTACTACTTCGACTCCAAGGAAGCCCTGGTCCAGGCGTACTACGACCGGGCGCAGGCCGAGCACGAAGCCGCGTGCGAGGAGTTGCTGGCGACCGAGCGCTCCTTCGCCCTGCGGCTGGGCGGTGTTCTCCGGGAGTGGGTGCGCGTCTCGGAGCCGTATCACGAGTTCGCGGTGAAGTTCTTCAAGCACGCGGCAGAGCCGAGCAACCCCCTCAGCCCGTTCAGCGCGGCGTCGGCACCCGCCCGGGATGCGGCGATCGAGATCTACCGCAGGGTGGTGGAGGGGTCGGCGGACCGGATGGACGCGGAGCTCAGGGCCGAGCTGCCCGAGCTGCTCTGGCTGATGTCGATGGGGGTCGTGATGTTCTGGGTGCACGACGCCTCGGAGGGGTGCCGGCGGACCTATCGGTTCATCGAACTCAGCGTGCCGCTGGTGGATCGGCTGGTCGGACTCTCCCATCTGCCGGGCCTGCGCGGTGTCGCCCGTGACTTCATCGCGGGGGTTCACGAACTTCGTGCGTGACGACTGGAACGAACCACGAGAATTTCAGTAATGAAGACATTACCCTCGGTAGTTGTTTTGGTGACGATTTCGAGGGAGTCTCATGGGCTGGGTAACCGTGCTGGTCGTGGCGGCTGTTGCGATCATGCTGATCGCGCTTCTCGTGCTCAGGCGGAGGGGCAGGGCGGACGAGGGCAGCGGCGCCGCGTCGGTGGACTTCGCCGCCAACCTCGCTCTCGCCGTCTACCTGCTCGTGCTGGCCTACGCCGCGGTGCTCTGCCGTGACGCGCTCGCGACGTCGCAGACCGACGTCCAGGCCGAGGCCGAGACGCTGACCGAGATGTACTGGTCGGTGGCGCCGATCCCGGAGGCGGCTCCCATCCGGGCGCAGATCCGCCAGTACTCCGCGCAGAGCGCCGACCTCGACTGGCCGCTGATGGCCAGGGGCGAGATGTCGTCGGTCCCCACGGCGACCCTCAAGGACATGCGTGCCGCGACGATCCGGCTGCGGCCGGTCGGCGATCAGAGCAAGAGCCTCCAGAAGGACGCGCTCAGCCGTGTCTCCGAGGTCGCCCACGCGCGTGCTCTCCGCGCGGACGACGCCGAGACGGGTCTGGAGGCCATCTTCGTGATCTCAATGATCATCTCCGGGCTGCTGGTGATCGTGTTGCCCTGGACGCTCGGGGCGAGACCGACACCGCAGTCGGTCATCGGTGACGCCGTCAGAGTGGCCGTGGTCGTCATCGGGATCGGCTTCATCATGCTGATCAGCCATCCGTTCAGCGGGCTGAGCGCGGTCGGGCCCGACGCCTTCGAGGCGGCGCAGCAGCAGTACGACCAGATCGACTCCCGTTTCCCGGTGGGATTCGCGTCGGAGTGACCCGTCACGCGGGGGAGAGCCCGCCGGTGGGCTCTCCCCCGCGGCCGTCACCGGCGGACCCGGCCCCGGCCCTTCAGTGCGGCGATCGCGGTGACCGAGATGACGCCGGTGAAGATCACCAGGATGACCAGCTTGCGATCGGTGCCCTGACGCCGGTCGGCGAAGCGGTCCAGCATCATCTGCCGCTCCAGGGGGTGGGGGGAGTCGGGTGGCTTGACGGCCGGCCGGGGCGTGGGAGATGGGGACGGAGACGGGGACGGGCTCGGCGCGGGGAGGATCCGCGGGAGGGCGGCTCTGCGGGGCGGGGGGGACGGCTCCGCGGGCGGGGGCAGGGGCGACCGGGACGGCGGTGGTTCCGGGGACACGGGCGGCGGAGACGGCGGAGACGGCGGGGGAGGCGGGGGCAGTGGGGGCGCGGTCGGATCCGGAGGCTCGGGTGCGGGATGTCCCGGCTCCGCCGGTGCGGGCTCCGCCGGACGCCAGGGCTCGGCCTCGGGATGCTCCGGTTCCGCCGCCCCCGACCCGATTCCGAGGGTCACCTGCAGCAGGAACGGGGGCTCGCACCCCAACACGGAGATGCGGAGCAGCGACCCGTCGCGCTCCACCTCCCGGCACGGAGCGGGGAGAGCGGCTCGGCCGTGGGCGAACACCGCGGTTCCGGCGGATCCGGCCAGCGCGGGCGCGGCCATCCAGGTCACCAGGACCGCCGCGCCGAGCAGTCCACGCCATTGTCTTTTCATCACTTAAAGGTTCTAACATTTTACGCACGGTGACGTGGTGCACAGTGGGAACGCCGGTTGGAGATCACGCGTTATATCGTGAGGCGGCGGGGTAGGGGGCCGCTGGACGGACGTGCTCCCAAGGAGGTTCCCCATGGCGAAGGCGGCGCGTGCGGCACAGGCCTGGCGGGCGTACAGGAACGTGACGGAGCCGGGGTCCCCCGGTCTCGGCACCCGTCTGAGGGCCATCCCGAAGCTGATCGGCGCGGTGATGCGCGGGCGGTATCCCGGCATGAGCAGGAGCAAGCTCGCCACGATGGGGTTCGGCGTGCTCTACATCATCTCGCCGATCGACGCCATCCCCGACTTCCTGGTGCTCATCGGGGTGGTCGACGACTTCGGGGTCTTCCTGTGGCTGATGGGCTCGCTGCTCGGTGAGAGCGGCCGCTACGTCGACTGGGAGCGCGGACAGGTCAGAGCTTCTCCATCCTGAGCCAGGCGCGGGAGGGTAGCGGGTGGCCGAAAAGGCGGGCGGCGTTGCCGTAGGCCACCCGGGCGATGTCGGCGGCCGGCAGGCTGCCCAGGTTCGTCGCGACGGCCTGCTGGGTGTCGGGCCAGCTGGAGACGGAGTGCGGGTAGCCGCTCTCCAGCAGCACGTGCTCCAGCCCCACGGCCAGGCGCACCCCCGACAGCGCGTGGTCGTTGAGCGTGCCGAAGAAGAAGTTACGGCGCAGGACCTCGCTGGGCTTGAGGCCGCCCTCCCAGGCCGCCTCACCCGCGACCGGGTGGTCCAGGGCGTAGTCGGCCCGTTCGGCCAGCATCGGCAGCCAGCCCACGCCGCCCTCCAGGATCAGGATCCGCAGGGCGGGAAAGCGCAGCGGAACGCCCGACCAGAGCCAGTCGGCACAGGCGAACATGGCGCTCGCCGGCATCAGCGTGGTGATCGCCTCGATGGGGGTGTCCGGAGACGGCACCGGGGTCCAGGAGCCCGCCCCCGCGTGCAGGCAGACGACGGTACCCGTCTCCTCGCAGGCCTGGAAGAACGGGTCCCAGTGATCGCTGTGGATGGAGGGCAGGCGCAGGCGCGTGGGGAACTCGGGGAAGAGCACGGCCTTGAAGCCGCGGGCCGCGTTGTCCCGGATCTCCTTGGCAGCGATCTCGGGGTCGGTCAGCCAGGGGAGCTGCAGGGCGATGATCCGCTCCGGGTAGGTGCCCGCCCAGACGTCGACGTGCCAGTCGTTCCACGCCCGCAGGACCGACAGGCCCAGCTCCTGGTCACGGGTCTTGGCGAAGACCATCCCGGACTGTCCGGCCAGCATGCCGGGGAAGCACAGCGCCGCCCAGACGCCGGCCCGGTCCATGTCCTCGATCCGGGCCTCGATGTCGTGGCAGCCCGGCCGCATGTGCTCGAACCGCACCGGGTCGAGCGTCCACTGCTCACGCGGCAGGCCGGCGCCCACGTCGAGCCCGGCGCACGGGTAGGTGGCTCCGCCGTACCGCCAGACCTGGTGGCCCGAGTCGGTCTCCACCACCTTGGGGGCGAGATCGGCGTATTTTTCGGGGAGTCGTCCCTCGAACATGTCGGGCGGTTCGATCAGGTGATCATCGGCGGAAATGATCACATAGTCCCGCCGCCTGGGCTCGGGGTCAGGAAGCAGCGGCGTAGTCACGCGGTAAACCGTACGTGGCTGGCATAACACTCATCAAGCCGCGAGGGTCTCCGCTTGGTATCTCTGTCAGCCGTACCCGGTGACCTCGGGGCCGCCACGGGGGGAGATGCGGCGACCCCGAGGGGCGGACCCGCCCGAGGGGTGCTGCTCCTGGCGGGCCCCGGTCCGTGCTTCTACCCAAAAAATGTTCAAATATCGGGATTTTTTCCGAAAATAATCCTAGTGGCGGCGATGATCTCCCCGCCCGGTCCCGGCACCCGCGCGGGTCGGGCCGGACGGGACAGGGAGGATCTGTGTCCGCGGTGACGATCAGGCCCGCCACGGCCATGGCGGACGTTCCCCCGCGAGGGAGGATAAAGAGGTAGTAAAGAGAGGGTGACCTTCAACCCGGTCGAGGTGCGTGACGGCTGGCGGATCGCCGGGCTCGTCGTCCGCGCCGTGCTGCTGCTGATCCTGCTCTCGGGCGCCCTGATCGTCGCGCTGAGATCCACCCCCTCCACGCGGACGATGGCCGAGTTCCATGCCGCCGTGGCCGCCGACCGGGTCTCCAGCGTCGAGTACCGCGCGCAGGGCGAGGAGCTCCACTACCTGTGCTGGTCCGAGGGCCCGCTGGCCTGGCATGAGATCCGGACAGTGTCGACCAGTGACGGGATGCGGCCCTACACCGTCGAGGAGTTGCGGAGGGAGATCTCCGGGATCCCCCCGGACCGGGTGAACTGGATGGACGACGGTAGGGCCAGCAGGGGAATCTTCCCCGACTGGCCGTTCGAGACGTACAACCTCGGTGGTGTCCCGGTGGTCGGCATCGCCTGGTGGCTCGCCTTTCTGATCATGCTCGGTTCGGTGCCCCGGCTGGGCAACCGGTGGGCGTGGTTCTGGCTGTTCACCGTGGGGCAGGTCGGCGCGCTCGTGTTCCTGCTGCTCGAACCCCGTCCGCTCTGGCACAGGACCGACAGACGGCCCGTGCCACGGGAGAGGCTGACCGGCGGGCAGGGCTGCCTGATGTCGATCGGCCTGGCGTTTCTCGCCGCGTTCGCCGCAGCGGGCGTCGGCTGGCTCGCGAGCCAGGTCCTGGGCTAGGGTCGCCTTCCCCCGTTGCCCCGGCACCGCTCCTGCCGAGACGGGTTCTCCGGCGAGGCCGCATGACGGACCACCGCCGACCGGCGGTCGCGTCTCAGCTCAGACGTCGGCCGGCTGGGTGTCCTTCTTCCCGGCCTCCGCGGCCCTGAGGTCGGCGGCCTCCCTGCGGATCAGCAGCACCCAGCCGCCGATCGCGATCCCGATGAACAGCCACCACTGCACGCCGTACGCCAGGTTGAGCCCGCCGCCCGCGCCGACGTCCGGCTCGGGCACCGGCGCGGGCGCGGCGGCGGCCTCGGGCGACTGCGAGGTCAGCTCCACGTATCCGCCGAGGAGCGGGTACGGCAGGCCCTGCCCGATCGCCTCGGTGTTGATCAGCAGGACCTGGCCCGGGGGAAGGCCGGCCCGGTTCTGGATGCCCGAGGACTCCTCGGTCTCGCTGGGACGTATCCGGCCGGTGACGGTCACCTCACCCGTGCTCGGCGCGGGGACCTCGGGGAGGGTGTCGGCCGTGGCGCCCGCCTTGACCCACCCCCGGTTCACCAGCACCCCCTTGCCGTCGCCGGTGTTCAGCGGGGTGAGCACGTAGAAGCCGAGCGCGCTCTGCTGGGTACGGCGGCGGACCAGGAGCTGGTGGGCCGTGTCGAACGTCCCCGTCGCCGTCACGGAGCGGTATTTGTCCTGCGTGCGCACGCCGCCGCCGGGCGTGGTCAGGCTCTCCACGGGCACCGGGGCGGCTTCCAGGTTGGCGGTGGTCTGATGGCTGCTGGTGGACCGCTCGTCGAACCGTCCGAACTGCCATCGGCCAAGGAACACGAAGGCGGGGATGACCAGCAGCACCACGACGTGGAGCGCCATCCATCGGCGAGTCAGAAGAAACCGGTACACGCCTTAAGGGTAGGCACCGGGAGCACCGCCCTGTCCTCCGGCCGTGACGTCCGCCGGAGTAGGGGGTGCCCCGGGCCCGGCTTCCGGCGCCGCCCTCGCGCACCGCAGCGCCCGGCCTGCCCGGCGACGGCGTCGAGACCGCCCCGACCTGCCGCCATACTATTTGCGGAACAAGGTTCTGTTGCCTCACCATTGGCCTGTGAAGAGTGCCAAGAACGGACGCGACGGCCGTACCCGGATCGTCGAGGGCGCCCTGCGCCGTTTCAGCCAGGACGGTGTCTCGGCCACCACGCTGGCCAGTCTCCGCGAAGAGAGCGATGTCAGCGTCGGTAGTTTCTACCACCACTTCGCCAGCAAGGAACATGTCTTCGGCGTTCTCTATGCCGAAACCCTCCAGATGTACCAGGACGCCTTCCTCGCCGAGCTGCGGCGTCACGAGGGTGCGAGAGAGGGCATCGAGGCCATCGTCGCGCTGCACATGGCGTGGAGTGGGGAGAACCGCGAGCGGGCCCACCTGCTGATCAGCGAACGGCCGCCCAAGCGCGACGAGCCAGGCGGCGCCGAGGTGTCGGAGGCGCGCCGGGCGTTCTTCAGGCAGGTCTCCGACTGGTGGCGGCCCCACATGAAGGACGGCCTGCTCCAGCCCGTCCACCCGACCATGTGTTACGTGCTCTGGCTGGGCCCGGCCACCGAGATGTGCCGCCTGTGGTTCGCGGGGGCACATCAGCCCACCGAGGAGGAGATAGCGGCCCTCCGCGAGGCCGCCTGGCAGAGCCTGCGCCAGCAGCCCGCCTGATCCCGGTGGTGCGCACGCACGGCCGCCGGGAAGATCTCTGAGGGCTCCGGCCCGGGTCGCGGGGGCTTCCGGGCCGGAGCGGTCTCAGCGCGTGCCCGCCAGTCCCGGCAACCGGGTGAGGACCCGCCAGACCTTCTCGTCCAGGGAGATGTCCAGCCGCAGGTCCTGACGGCGGCGCCGCAGGCCGGGCACGCGCACCCGGTCACAGATGTCCAGCCTGCCGTGCCGGGAGTAGCCGAACCCCAGCTCTCCGGGGAAAACCCGGAGCTCGTCCCGGTTGCCGCACTGGGGACAGGTCCAGGCCACCAGATCCGTCCCCCGGTTGTAGTCATGACAGGCACAGAAATACTCGTCAGGGCAGAAACGGGACTCACAGCCAAAGCAGGGGATCAACATCGCAGATCCTTTGGAGCGGATGGGACGGCTCCCCACAGATACCGTGCCGCGCTTGAGGTCCACTTGCAGAACGCTTGCTCCGCTCTGTGGCAGCCTCGTCACCCTCTGTGTCAAGAGGGTGTGGGGCCTCTGATGCGAGGATGGGCCGGTGAACGATCTGCCTGACCGGCTCAGAGAACTGCTGCTCGACGCCGGCTACACCATCGACGGTGTCCGCGAGCGCCTCGGCGAGGTCGCCGCCACCGCTCTCTCGCGCGAGGAAACGGTGCCCGCCCTGCGTGCCACCCGCGACGGAGACCTCCTCGCCACGCTCATCCGGCTGTGGTGGCTCGGCGTTCCGGTGACCGCGCCCGCCGGTCTCCCGGCGGCCGATCTGGCCGCCGCCGGTCTGGTGACCGTCGAGGGCGGCCAGATCACCTCCACGGTCCACCTGCAGCCCTGGGAGACGGGCGGCTACGTCGTCTCCGACCGCAAGGTCAGGCCGGGCGACCCCGCCCTCCGCGAGGACCACGTCGTCGGTGCCGGCGGGGCCTCGGCGAACCTGGCCCAGCTGGTGTCCCGCCGCCCGGTGGAGCGCGCTCTCGACCTCGGTACCGGGTGCGGGGTCCAGGTGCTGCACCTGGCCGGCCGGGCCCGCGAGATCGTCGCCACCGATGTCAATCCCCGCGCGCTGGAACTGGCCCGGTTGAGCTGGGCGCTGTCCGGCATTCATGGGGTGGACGCCCGGCAGGGCTCCCTGTTCGACCCCGTCGCCGGCGACCGCTTCGACCTGATCGTCTCCAACCCGCCGTTCGTGATCTCTCCCGGCGGCCGGTTCACCTACCGGGAGTCCGGATTCGAGGCCGACGGCTTCTGCCGTGACCTGGTACGGCTGGCTCCGCGCTCTCTCGCCCCCGGAGGCACCTGCCAGCTCCTGGCCAACTGGCTGCACGTCGGCGGCGAGGACTGGCGGGACCGGGTGGGCGGATGGCTGACCGGGACCGGCTGTGACGGCTGGGTGGTGCAGCGGGACGTGCAGGACCCGGCCGAGTACGTGGAGCTGTGGCTGAGGGACGCCGCGGAACAGGGCACCCCCAGGTATCGCGAGCTCTACGACGACTGGCTCGGCTGGTTCGCGTCCATGAACGTCACCGGGGTCGGCTTCGGCTGGATCACCCTGCACGACTCAGGCAGTCTCGACCCCGTCGTCCGGGTGGAGGAGTTCGGCCAGCGAGTGGAGCTCCCGGTCGGCGGATATGTGGACGAGGTGCTCGGCTCGATCGCCGAGGCACACCGGCTGACCGACGCGGAGCTGCTGGGCGCCCGGCTCGCGCTGGCGGACGGCGTGCTGGAGGAGCGGATCGGGCCGCCCGGTGCCGAGGACCCGGCGAGGATCGTGCTCAGGCAGACCAGAGGGCTGCGCCGCAGTGCACAGGTGGGGACCGTGGAGGCGGCTCTCGCGGGAGTCTGCGACGGCGACTATCCACTGGACCCGCTGCTCGCCGCGGTCGCGGAGCTTACCGGAGAAGACCCCGATGACCTGCGGATAAAGGCCCTCGAAGGGCTCCGGCCGCTGATCGCCGAAGGGTTTTTCCACATATCCACAGGGTGATTGTCCACAGGCTGTGGATATCTCCGCCGATCGGTTGTTGATCGGACGTTGAGCGTGGAGGGGCAGGCTCTGACTGTGGGCACGGGACCCGGGGAAAGGGACCGTGTCGAGTCCGGCCGGCCGTCAACGTGAGGCGGTCGGCCATCGGGTGACGCACCGGATAACCGGGCCCCCTACGCGTCCCCCGATGGCCCGACGGCCGGCCGGGCACTCCACGTCCGACTTCCAGGCTCAGACCGATGGGAATCCCAGTGATCAACCACTTCTGGATGACACGCCTCGACGATGACCTGTACGACGGGCTCGGGTCAGTTGCCGACGTGGTCACGGTCGAGCAGGGCGCGCAGGTCAGCGGCCTCGGGCGCGCCGAGCCTGACGAAGATGTCATGGGCGCGCTCAAAACAGTCGTGACTGCGACCGGTGTCGCCGAGGCCGATGAGAGCCCTGCCTAGCACCCACAGGGACAGTGCCTCGCCGTACGGATGGCCGATCTCCCGGCTGACCGTCAGGGCCTGCTCCGCGTGGCGGGTCGCGTCGGAGAACCGGCCGGCGGTGATGAACGTCTCGGCCAGCCGGGAACAGACCCGCTGCTCCCACACCCGCTGCCTGCTGGCCCGGAAGAAGGCCAGGCACTCCGCGTGGTGGTGGACCGCCTCGTTGAGCCGCCCGACCCGCGAAAGGATCATGCCCAGGTGGTAGCGGGCCCGGGCGGTGCCCGCGCTGGAGCCGATCTCGATGAAGATGGCCAGCCCCTGCTCGGCGGCGGCGGTCGCCTGCTCCGGCTGGCCCAGGAACAGGTGGTCACGGGCGGAGTAGCTGAGCGTCAGCGCCTCGCCGCCCCGCGCGCCGACCTCCCTGAACTCCTTGCGTGCCGAGTCGAACCAGGCCAGCGCCTCCGCGTGGCGGCGGCGGCGCCCGGCGACGACGGCCAGCGCGTTCATCGCCTCGCCGACGACGATCCGGTCGCCTCCGGCTGCCAGATCCAGCGACGCCCGGAACTCTTCCTCCGCCTCGGCCAGCCGGTTGGCGCCGAACAGCACCCGGCCGAGCACATAGCGGCAGCGCAGCTCGCTGGAGGTGGCGCCGGCTCGCCGGGCGGCGGCCAGCACCTCCCGGCTCCGCTGGTCGAACTCGCGGGCGTGGCTACCCGACTCCAGCAGCGGTTCCATGGCGAGCAGCAGATTGGCGCCGGGCAGCAGACTCTCGGCGTCCTCGGCGCCGGTGGCCTGGACGATCGACGCGAACAGCGACTCGGCCTCGGCCGACAGCCAGGTCACGGCCTCGTCGGCGGAGATGAAGGAGCGACCCGGTGCGGTCACCACGAGCTGGTCGGCGACCGTGCTGCCCTCGTAGGCAAGCCGGTGCGCCGACCGCGCCGAGGCCAGGTAGAAGTCGAGCAGCCGGCGCAGCGCGAGAGTCCCCTCCCCGGCGGTGTCCGCGCCTCCGCTCCCGGTCCGCCGCCGCGTGTCCTCCTCGGCCCGTTCCGCGGTACGGCGGGCGAAGAGCTTGAGCAGGTCGTGGAAGCGGTAGCGGCCGGGGGCGGGAGCCTCCAGCAGGCTGGCGTCCACGAGGGACTCCAGAATGTCCTCGGTGTCCATCGGGTCCAGCGCGAGCAGCGCGGAGGCGGCCCCGGTCGAGATGCTCGGGCCGCCGGGCAGGGAGAGCAGCCGGAACGCCCGGGCCTGTGCGGGGCTGAGCTGGCCGTAACCGAGGGCGAAGGTCGCCTCCACCGCGAGGTTGCCCACCCGCATCTCGTCCAGGCGGCGGCGCTCGTCGGCCAGCCGGGGCACCAGCGAGGCGACCGTCCAGGAGGGCCGGGCGGCCAGTCGCGCGGCCACGATCCGCACCGCGAGCGGCAGGAAGCCGCAGGCGGCGACGGCGTCCATGGCGGCGGCGCGTTCCGCGGCCACCCGCTCGGCACCGGCGACCGTGCCGAACAGGGTCAGCGCCTCGTCCGGCTCCATGACGTCCAGGTCGACCAGCCGTGCCGCGGCCAGGTCGGCGAGCTTGCCGCGGCTGGTAACGATCGCCGCGCAGCCGGTTGAGCCGGGCAGCAGCTGGCCGACCTGTGCGGCGTCCCTGGCGTTGTCGAGCAGCACGAGCATCCGCCGGTCGGCCAGCAGCGAGCGGAACAGCGCCGACCGCTCGGCCAGGCCGTCCGGGATGACGTCCGGGGGGAGGCCGAGTGCGCGGAGGAACGCCGCCAGCACGGACTCGGGCGCGGTCGGCTCCTCGCCGTATCCGCGCAGGTCGGCGTAGAGCTGGCCATCGGGGAACAGGCCATGCAAGGTGTGGGCGACGTGCACCGCGAGCGCTGTCTTGCCGACACCGCCTATGCCCGAGATGGCGGCCACCGGCACGCCGTCGGCGCCGCCCTGGGCGGTCAGCAGGGTGCACAGGCGGGCGGTGAGCTGGCGGCGACCGGTGAAATCGTTCACGGCGGCGGGGAGTTGCGCCGGGCGCGGCAGTTCGGAGGCGGCGGGTTCGGTGGGCTCCGTCTCCCGGGCCGGGGGGTCGGGAGCGTCGGCGGATGCGAGCCGTACCGGATCGACACCGGAGACGGGGGCGAGGGTGAGGCCGGGATCGCCGGCGAGGATGCGCTGGTGCAGGGTGGTCAGGCCGGGGCCCGGCTCGATGCCGAGCTCTTCGATCAGCACGGTGCGGGTGTCGGCGAAGGCCGCCAGCGCGTCCGCCTGCCGTCCGCACCGGTAGTAGGCCAGCATCAGCTGGGCGCGGAGCCGTTCGCGGAGCGGGTGGTCGGCGGTCAGCACGATCAGTTCGGAGACGACGTCGGCGTGCCGCCCCAGCTCCAGGTCCAGGTCCATCAGGGTTTCGAGCACGCTCACACGGCGCTCGACGAGCCGGTCGCGCTGATGCTCGGCGTAGGGACCGACGGCACCGGCCAGCGGCTCGCCGGTGCACAGCGTCAGGCTCGCGCGCAGGCTCTCCGCCGCCTCGGCGAGGTTCCCGGCGCGGCGGGCGACCTCGGCCTCCTGGACACCCCGATCGAAGAGGGCCAGGTCGAGGGTGCCGCCGTTCAGGCGCAGCGCGTAGCCGCGGCCCACCGAGGTGAGCAGCTCGGGCCGGGTGCGAGGGGATCTGCTGGGCTCCAGCACGGTCCGCAGCCGGGAGACATAGGTGCGCAGCGCACCGAGCGCACGGGGTGGGGCGTCCTCCCCCCAGATGGCGTCGATCATCTCGGCCGGAGTCACCGCCCGGCCTTCGCGCAGGAGCAGCATCGCCAGAATGGAACGTTGCAGCGGGGTGCCCAGATCGATTTCCGCACCGTCACGCCAGGCCTGGACAGGGCCGAGCACGGCAAAGCGCAGCCCGTTTTCGCTGCCCTGAACAGCCATTTCTCTGATCTCCACCTTAATGGAAAGTTTTATGACCAAATAATAGTTCCTCCGTTGCTCACTCCATAGATGGTCACCGGCTCGTTGACCGAAGCGTTGATTGGTCATCAATCGGGCGTTGAGCCGGAAGCGGGATGCTTGGGAGGTCGGGCATGGCGCCATACGGGGGCTGTCATGCCCGACATGTCAGCAGATTGCAGGCACTGATAAAGGCGCTGTAAGTGCTGTGCGGCACGTGGGACTACATCTACGAGGCCGACGACGGCGACGAGCAGGACGGGTGACACGGATAAGACGGTCGCCGGATGAACGTCAGGCCCGCCCGGAGCTCCGGGCGGGCCTGACGTTCCTTCTTCCCATGAAGTCGTTGAAGTGACAGGGGTGCTTCTACGCGGCCTCGAACAGACCGAGCCGCGCGTGTATCCGTTCTCGGACCAGCGGCCACTCGGAACTCAGGATCGAGTAGTAGGCGGTATCTCGGACCGTGTCGTCGGCGCCTCGGGTCTCAGCCCGTCGCACACCGTCGAGGTGTGCGCCGAGGGCCTCGATGGCGGCCCGGGATCGTACGTTCCGTACGTCGGCCTTGAGCGTTATGCGGTGGACCTGCCAGGTCTCGAAGGCGTGGGAGAGCATCAGATACTTGCTCTCGCGGTTGACACCTGTGCCCTGGGCCGAAGCGGCCAGCCAGGTGTAACCGATGTCCGCCACGGACGGGACCTCGCCCACCGCACTACGTGCACCCGGAGGCCAGGGCATGGGGCCCTGCCAGTACTCCAGGTTCATGAGACGGGTGGCACCGACGACACGGTCGGTGTGCAGCCACCGGATGGCGAAGGGCATCGTGCGGCCCTCCGCCTGCTCAGCCAGAGTGGCCTCCACGTAGGAGACCATCTCGCCCCGGCCTTGGGGAACGCGAGTGAAGGCGTATGTAGAACGGTCTTCACTCGCCGCGGCGACGAGGTCGTCGACGGCCGCGAGGCTGAGCGGTTCCAGGCGCACGGAGCGCCCGGACAGGGTGACAAAAGCGGGCATGAGCACATGATGAGGGCTCACCAGGATGCCGAGTGCCAAATGACACGGGACATCTTGGTGAGCATCCGGGAAAATACCTGCCACTTCGATCTATGGAGGGTAAAAGGCCAGGTCAGACAGGTAGACGCTGTCTGAGGCGGTGTCGGCCTCAAGGTAAATTTTCCCCCAAGTGGTATCCGCCCGAGATCACCCTCCCGTCGGGGCCGGGACGAGGGGGAAGTCCATGCGCCGGCCGGGTGCCCGCCGCGCCGTTCCGAGGCTGGTCAGAGCCTCACTCAGGTGGTCCAGCGAGGCGGCGATCCAGGGTAGTTCGAGAGGGTCGGGAGCGCACAGCGCGGCCAGCCGTCGCTCGGCGGTCTCGCCGTACAGGAGGCTGGTCGCCACCCGCACCCGGAGGGCCCGGGGATCGTCGCCGAAGGCGTGGCCGGGAAGCACGCCGACACCGTGCCGGTCGAGCAGGGCCGCGGTCAGTTCGGTGGAGGTCGCGAAAGCCAGTCCGGTGAAATCGGGGTAGAGGTAGAAGCCGCCCTGCGGCGCGTCCACCCGCACGCCCGCCCGGACGAACCTCTCGTGTACGGCCCGCGCCACCGTGCCGTGCAGCCGCCGGCTCTCGTCGATCCGCTCGACGAGCTCGGCGGGCTCGGTGTAGGCGTAGGCAGCCGCCTGCTGGACCGGCGCCGCCGGGCTGGACCAGATCTCGCTGGCCACGGCGAGCAGCCGGTCGCGCAGCTCCACGGACGGGAGCCGGGCGACGCCGATCCGCCAGCCGCCGAGCGCGAGGCTCTTGCTGAGTCCGCTGGTGATCACGGTGCGCTCGGGGGCCAGGTCGGCCGGGCTGAGGAAGTCCGCGGTGGTGTCGTGGACGAGATCGCGGTAGATCTCATCGGAGATGATCATGAGGTCCAGCTCGCGGGCGACCTCGGTGATCCGCCTGACCGTGTCCGCCGAGGCCAGCGTGCCGGTGGGGTTGTCGGGCAGCGTGACCAGCAGGGAGCGCACCTCGCGTCCCTGGGCGCGCGCGGACAGGACCGCGGAGACGACCCGATCGGGGTCCGGCACCCCTCCCTCGCCGGGGGGCGCCGGGATGAGCAGGGGGCGCGCCCCGACCAGCTCGGCCTGGGCGGCGTAGCTGACCCAGCTCGGCATCGGCAGCACGATGTCGCCGCCGATCGCGAGCAGCAGGCCGTAGAGCAGGGACTTGCTTCCGGGGCCGCAGACCACGAGCTCGGGGTCGGTGGGCAGGCCCCGCCGGTGCCAGTACCCGGCCGCCGCCTCCCGCAGCACGGCCGCCCCGGCGACCGGCCCGTACCCGTTGTGTCCGGACGCGGCGACCAGCCGTTCGCGCAGCGCCGGATGAACGGGCAGACCGGCCTCCCCGAAGGCCAGGTGCAGCACGCGCTCACCGGCGCGCCGTCTTCGCTCGATCTCCTCGTTGGTCGCCAGGGTGGCGGAGAGCATCACGTTCATGGGGAAGTCCTATCGCTTGTTGCGGAACGTTCCCCATCGTGCTGTTATGCAGGCATCAGGACAAGCTTCGGTTGTTGTGGGTAGGCGTAAGGAAATCCGATGCTCGATTTGCGGCGTTTGATGCTGATCTGCGAATTCGCCCGCCGGGGGAGCATCGCGGCCACCGCCCTCTCCCTCGGCTACAGCCCTTCGGCGGTCTCCCAGCAGCTGGCGGCACTGGAGCGGGAAGCCGGGGCCGTACTGCTCGACCGGACCGCCCGCAGCGCCGAGCTGACCGACGCCGGTCGCCGCCTGGTCGAGCACGCCGAGCGCATCCTGGCCATGGTCGAGACCGCCGAGTCCGACCTGTCCGCGCAGGCGGCGACCCCCTCGGGCCGGGTCACCGTCACCGCCTTCCCGACCGCCGCGGTGGCCTTCGCGCCCGCGCTGGCCCGGACGCTGCGCCGCCACACCGCGCTGACCCTGCGGATGGGGCAGGGGCGTTCCGGGCGCGGGATGCGTGAGGTCCAGTCGGGCGAGGTGGACATCGCCCTGGTGGACGACTGGTACGGCCGGGCCCACCCGTCCGACACGCTGCGGATCTTCCCGTTGCTGCACGACCGGCTGGTGCTCGTGGTGCCGCGCAAGCACCGGCTCGCCTCCCCGGACGAGCCCGTGGACCTGCGTGAGCTCCGTGACGAGCCGTGGATGGCCACCCCGGACGGTGAGCCCTCCCGGCTGGCCATGGACCGCCTGCTGGCCGACGTCGGCGGTGTCCAGCCGGTGCCGTGGGAGTTCGAGGGGCTGAGCACCATAATCGGCCTGGTCGCCAAGGGCATCGGCATCGCGGTCGTCCCCGCCCTGGCCCTGGCCTCCGGGGTCCGCGGCATCGCCGTCCGCGAGTTTCCCGGCGCCCCGGTCGGCCGCGAGGTCCACGCGGTCGCCCGCGCCTCCAGCGTCCACCGCCCCGCCGTGTCCGTCACCCTGCGCGCCATCCACGTGGCCGCCCGCCTCCTCGCCGCCGACCTGGCGGCGGTCGAGCTCGCTGCCCGGTAACGTCGGGGCGTGCCTCCCTCCTATGCGCTTGAGCGACTGCTGTCGGCCGGCGGGACGAAGTTGGTGGCCGGGGTCGACGAGGTCGGCCGGGGCGCCTGGGCCGGGCCGGTGGCGGTCTGCGCGGTCGTCACGGACCTGTCGGAGCCGCCCGCCGGGCTGACCGACTCCAAGATGCTCAGCCCCGCCCGCCGTACCGGCATGGTGGCCGAGATCACCGGCTGGGCGGCCGGGATCGGGTACGGCGAGGCGTCGCACGAGGAGATCGACGCGCTCGGCATGACCGAGGCCCTGCGCCGGGCGGCCCGCCGGGCGCTCGCGGACCTCCCGATCCGGCCCGACGCGGTCATCCTCGACGGCAAGCACGACTACCTGGGCACGCCGTGGCCGGTCCGGTGCGAGATCAAGGGCGACCTGTCCTGTGTCTCCGTGGCCGCGGCCTCGGTGATCGCCAAGGTCCGCCGGGACGCCTACATGGCCTCACTCGGCTTCGAGGAGTACGGCTTCGCTGACAACGCGGGCTACCCCTCCCCGGTCCACCAGGCGGCCCTGGCCTCCCTCGGACCGACCGAGCACCACCGCCTGTCCTGGTCCTACCTGGACGACCTGCCCCGCTGGCGCCACCTCAAGAGACACCGCAACCCCCTCGCGGGCGAAGGCCAGCTCGGACTATTCGGATGAAGCGCCGTCCGGCTGGAACGGTGATCTGACCTATCCCGCTCACGCGCGCCGTTTCAAAGTACTGACTATGCGTATCGGTGTCTTTCTGGTTGCGGCGGGATTTCCGGGGCGGAGTGCGGGGGAGGTGCTGCGGGACACGGTGGAGGCGGTCGTGGCCGCCGAGGAGGCGGGGTTCGACGACGCCTGGATCGCCGAGCACCACTTCATGTCGTACGGCGTGTGCCCGTCGGCGGTGACGCTGGCCGGGGTGGCGCTGGGCCGTACCTCCAGGATCCGGGTCGGGACGGCGGTGAGCGTGCTGTCCACCCGGCATCCGGTCGATCTGGCGGAGCAGGCGGCGATCCTCGACCAGGTCTCAGGCGGGCGGTTCACGCTCGGAGTGGGCAGGGGCGGCCCGTGGGTGGACCTGGAGGTGTTCGGGACGGGGCTGCCGAGGTTCGAGCGTGGTTTCCCCGAGTCGCTGGATCTGCTGTGCGCCGCGCTGGCGGGGGACACGGTCGCGGCGGACGGGGAGTTCTTCCGGTTCAGGGAGGTGCCGATGGTCCCGGCCGCCAGGCTCCGGCCGGTCGTGGCGTGCACCTCGCCGCAGACCGTCACCCTCGCCGCCGAGCGGGGCCTGCCGATGCTACTGGGCATGCACATCGGGGACGAGGAGAAGGCCGCCCTGCTCCGGGACTACCGGGAGGCGGCCGAACGGCAGGCGCCGGCCGGTGAGCGGGAGGGCCGGGACCACCGGGAGGCGGCCGGAGGAGACCGTCCCGGGCATGTGGCGGCGGTCGTGGGACACGTGGCCGACTCGACGGCGCAGGCCGTACGGGAGCTCCGGGAGTCCATGCCGCGGTGGCTGGAGCCGGGGCTCGCGGGATATCTGCCGGTGGACGGTCGGGCCCGGCCGCAGCGCGATATTTCCGGATATGTGGATTTTCTCTGTGACACACACCCGGTCGGCTCGCCCGGCCACTGCGTCGAGAAGATCGTGCGGACCGCGCAGGTCACCGGGCTGCGGCACCTGATCCTCATGGTCGAGGGCGCGGGCGACCAGGCCCGCACCCTCGCGAACATCAGGCGGCTCGGGGCGGAGGTGCTACCCCGGGTCCGGTTCTAGCAGTCGACGAGCTCGGGCGTCTGGTTGAGGATCTGGGATCGGGCCGTGACGAACTCGGCGTGGGCCTTGGTGGCGGAGGGGTCGAAGACCGCGACCCGGTGGCAGTTCTGGAAGGCGAGTCTCACTCCGAAGTGGCGCTCCAGGGCGCCACGCATGGAGTCGCTGGCGAGGCAGCGCAGGAGCTGGCCGCGGGCGGCCTCATCCGGCGGGGGAACGGTGTTGTCGGCGAACTCGGCGCCGGTGCGGTCACGCTGCTCGACCAGCTCGGTGATCACCGACCAGGCATACGGCAGGGATTCACGGACGCAGGTGACGAATGCCGCGTCATCCACCTCACCGGCTCTCGCCTGATCGAGAAGATCTTTCGAAACGGTCAGCGACATGCTGCGTTCTCCTCTCAGAAGGGGATCGTTCAGACACTAGGTCGGGTCCGGTGGCCGCTCCATCTAGCCGGGGAGCGACACTCGTGTGGGCCCGAAGACGAACTCGGGGTCGATCTGGGCGGCGAGATCCTCGCCGGTGGCCCTGTTCGCCCAGGCCTTGGCGTTCTTGAGGTGGAACTGCACGGCCTGGCGGCCGGACCGCGACCAGTCCTTCTCCTGGGCGTCCAGGTGCTTCAGGAGCATGCCCAGAGCCTCGGAGTTGACCGGTTCCAGATCCCGCAGGCTGAACCGGCGCCCCTGCTCCATCGCCCGGATCGCCGCCGAGTGCTCCAGGCACACCAGCAGGTCGTCGCCGACGTGCTCGCGCAGGAAGTCCACATCCTCCGGGCCGTGCACCTTGTTGCCGACCACCGCCACCGGCACGTCGTAGTCGGCCGCGTAGTCGCGGTACTGCCGGTAGACCCCGACCCCCTGCCGGGTCGGCTCGGCCACCAGGAACGTCAGATCGAACCGGGTGAACAGCCCCGAGGCGAAGGAGTCGGCTCCGGCGGTCATGTCCACCACCACGTACTCCCCCGCCCGGTCGACCAGGTGGTTGAGATACAGCTCCACCGCGCCGACCTTGGAGTGGTAGCAGGCCACCCCCAGGTCGTCCTCGCTGAACGGGCCGGTGACCATCAGCTTCGGCCCGTCCGGCGTGGTGGTGGCGAACCCGGTGTGGATGGGGTCGTCGGGCTCCTCCAGGTGCAGCAGCCGCGAGCCGCGGCCCGGCGGGGTGGTCTTGACCATCGCCGCGGCCGAGGAGATGCGCGGGTTGTCGCCCCGCAGGTATTCCTTGATCTCGGTCAGGTGCGCGCCCATCGGCCGGGGCAGCGCGTCCTCTTCCACGCCCAGGGCCATGCCCAGGTGCTGGTTGATGTCGGCGTCAATCGCGACCACCGGCCCGCCCCGGTGTGCGGTGTATCTCGCGAACAGCGCCGACAGGGTCGTCTTCCCGCTGCCGCCCTTACCGACGAATGCCACCCTCACAACGACGATCCAATCTGGTTATGAAAACCATTGCAACATCTGAAGGTGATTATCATGTCACGTTCGGTGACGGCCCGCAGCACGGTACCGGGTTCTGGCGGAGATCCGCATGCCGGCTCACGGTCGGTCGGCAGCCGGGTCAGGCCCCGCCGGGGGCACTCACCTGCATCGTCACTGTCAGTCGCGCACCTGCCGGAGGCCCCAGCGGCGGCGCAGGGAGTTGTCGGCCGTCTCGAACAGCAGGTCCACCCCGATGCCGATGATGAGAATCACGATCATGGTGGAGAGCAGGCCGGCCGAGTCCGCGAGCTCCCGGTCGAAGAACAGCCGCTCGCCCAGCGAGGACTGGTGGGCGATGATGACCACCAGCTCGCCCGCCATCAGTGAGCGCCAGGCGAAGGCCCACCCCTGCTTGAGCCCGGCGAGGAACGACGGGAGCGACGCCGGCAGGATCACGTGACGGTAGAGCTGGAGGCGGCGGAAGCCGAGCACGTGTCCGGCGCGCAGCAGGATCGGCGGCGTGTAGTCCACCCCGGCGATCAGGCCGTTCGCGATGGAGGGCGCGGCGCCGAGGATGACCACGAAGGTGATCGCACTCTCCGTCAGCCCGAACAGCAGGATGGCCAGTGGGAACCAGGCGATCGACGGCATGGTCTGCAGGCCCGTGATCAGTGAGCCGAAGGCGGCCCGCAGTACCCGGATCCGGGACACCACGGCGCCGAGGACCAGCCCGAGCAGCACCGAGACGGCGAAGCCGGTGACCGCGCGGCGCATCGTCACACCGATGGCCTCCCAGTACTCGCCGCTGGTCAGACGTCCGGCGAGGACCGGGACGACGTCGGCAGGCCCGGCGAAGACGTAGTCCGGCCAGAAACCGGCCCACACCACGCCCTGCCAGATCGCCAGCACCATGCCGACCGCCAGGGCCATCGGCCAGATACGGCCCCAGATCCGGGGGGCGATTCCGCGGCGCGTGCCGCCGCCCAGCTCCAGCGCGTCGAGCCCGGCGAGCTGCCGGGCGTGGGTGTCCGTGGTCACCTGGTCAGCGGCCATGGCGCATGACCTCCTCGCGCAGCCGGGTGGTGATGGCGCCGGCGAGCTCGGCGACCTCCGCCGAGTCGGTACGGCGGGGCCGGTCGAGGGCGACCGCGAAGTCCTCGACGACCCGGCCGGGGCGGCTGCTGAGCAGGACCACCCGGTCGCCCAGCCGTACGGCCTCGCGGACGTTGTGGGTGACGAACAGCACGCTGAGCCCGCGCTCCCGCCAGATCCGCTCCAGCTCGTCGTGGAGCAGGTCGCGGGTCATCGCGTCCAGCGCGCCGAACGGCTCGTCCATCAGCAGCACGTCCGCGTCCTGGGCGAGCGCGCGGGCCAGGGAGACCCGCTGGCGCATGCCGCCGGACAGCTCGTGCGGGCGTCTGTCGCCGAAGCCGCCCAGGTGGACGATGTCCAGGAACTCCCTGGCCCGGGCCTGGCGTTCGCGCCTGGCCACGCCCTGGACCCGCAGCGCCATCTCGACGTTGGCCGAGACGGTGAGCCAGGGGAACAGCGCGGGCTCCTGGAACATCATGGCGATCTTGCGGCCCTCGGCGCCGATCCGGCCGGCCGTGGGGTTGTCGAGTCCGGCGACCAGGGAGAGCAGCGTGCTCTTGCCGCAGCCGGAGGCGCCGAGGAGGCAGACGAACTCGCCCGGCTCGACGGAGAGCGAAACGTTGTCGAGTGCCAGGAGGCTGTGCCCACCCTGGCCGTAGATCTTGGAGACGCCGTCCAGCCGGACCGCGGGCTCGCCACCCTCGGTCCGGCCGGCCGTCCGCTCCCTGAGCGGAGCTGTCACTTGTCCTCCAACCGGAGACGGAGCGGTGGGGTTATCTGTCGGCGACCGCGGTCTCGCCCCTGGCCTTGAGGATCTCGTTGAGGGGGACGAGGTCGTAGATGCCGTTCAGGTCGACGGGCTGCAGCAGACCGACCTTGATCGCGTGGTCCGCGCTGCCGGTCAGGGAGGAGGCGATCGGGTCGTTGGTGAAGGTGATGTTCTTGAAGACGCTGTCCAGGACTTCCTGCTTGAGCGGCTTGCCGGTCAGCTTCTCCAGCGCGCTGTTGACGGTCGTGGCGGCGTCGGCCGGGTCGTTGTTGATCGCGGCGTTGGCCTCGACGTGTCCTTCGAGGAGCTGCCTGACCGTCTCGGGATGCTGGGCGGCGAACTCCTGGCGGACGATCAGGTGAGTGATCACGAACTGCCTGTCCGGCCAGAGGTCGCGCTCGTCGACGAGGATCTTGCCCCCGCTCTCCTGGACCAGGCGGCTGGCGAACGGCTCGGGCACCCAGGCGCCGTCGATGTCGCCGGTGGCGAAGGTCTGCAGGGTCTGGGAGTTCTCCTGCGGGATGATGTTGACGTCGCCGCCGCCCTTGGTGTCGGCCTTCAGGCCCTTCTCCTGCAGCCAGTAGCGCAGGGCCACGTCCTGGGTGTTGCCGAGCTGCGGCGTGGCGATCTTCTTGCCCCTGAGGTCCTCGGGGCCGTTGATCCCGGGCTTGACGACCAGGTAGACGCCCCCGGAGGCCGAGCCGGCAATGATCTTGATCGCCTTGCCCTTGGACTTGGCCCAGGCGTTGATGGCCGGGTTGGGGCCGATGTAGGTGGCGTCGATCGCGCCGGAGAAGATCGCCTCGATCGCGGCGGGGCCGGCGTTGAAGGAGCTGGTCGTGAGCTTGGTGCTGCCGAGGTGCTTGGCGAACAGGCCCTTCTCGATGCCGACCAGCGCGGTGGAGTGCGTGATGTTGGGGAAGTATCCGAGCCGGACCTCCGCGAGCCTGCCCCCACCGCCGGCGGAGGCCGCGGCTCCCGCCGGCTCCGTGCCCCCGCAGGCGGTCGCCAAGGTCGTGAGCGCCAGTGCGGCCAGTGCGGCCACCACCCCGCGAACCCCGCGAGCGTTCATAGCCACTCCCTAATCCCTACTTAATAAGTCGGCTATGTGTATATAAGAACCAAGCTTGCCTACCGGTCAAGTAGGGATTAGGGGTAAAGGCTCATCGTTACCGCTCCGTGTTCTTACGTGCGGGGTCCGGCACCGGTCGCAGCCCGGCGCCGCCGAGCCCGCGGGCAGGCGCCCGCGGGAATCGTGGTGGGCCCGGGACGGCGGGTCAGCCGCAGGCGGAGCCGAGAATCGGGGTGAACCCAGACAGGCGTTATCTGCAGACGGAGTCGAGGATGACGGCGCCGTGCCCCGGGTGCCTGCGGACGCCCTTGGCGAGGCTGGGCCCGGCAAGTGTGGAGGGGGTGGCGGCCGGGGCCGCCAGGATGGTGCTGATCTTACGTCTGATCAGGCTGTAGTCGGGGTTGGCGGTGTTGATCAGCGGGGGGATGAACTGGAAGCTCCTGATCTCGGCGTTCTTCACCTTGTCGGACAGGTCGATCAGGTTCGGCAGCAGCGCCTGCGGGATGTCGGTGGAGACCGCGCGCATCGTGGCGTCGGCCAGCTTCTCGAAGCTCCTCAGCACCGTCACCGGATCGGCCTGCTTGGCGACGGCGTTCAGCAGGCACTTCTGCCGGCCCATGCGGACGTAGTCGTCGCTGTCGGTACGGGACCTGCCGAACCAGAGCGCCTCCGAGCCGGACAGCCTGCGGGTGCCCGCACTGATCAGGCCCTCGTTCTGCCTGCCGTACACGATGGGCTCCTTGACGGTGACCTTCACCCCGCCCATCGCATCGATGATGTTGGCGAAGCCGCCCATGTCGAGCATCACGTAGTTGGTGATGTTGAGTCCGGTGATGTCGCTGACCGTCCTCTTGAGCAGGGTCGGGCCGCGGTGACCCGTGGGGACGCCCGGGACCATGTCGGGGTAGTCCTCGGCGTACTGGAAGACCTCGTTGAGGAGGCCCGGGGTGTAGGGCGGCTCGCCTCCGAAACCGTAGGGGAAGCGGTCGCGGGCCGGGCCGACGGGCATCGGGACGTGTTCCAGGTTCCTGGGCAGGCCGAACAGGACGGTGTCGCCCGTCCTGGTGTCGATGCTGGCGACGGTCATGCTGTCGGTGCGCACGCCGGGCCTGGCGGGTGCCGCGTCGGCGCCGAGCAGCAGGATGTTCACCCGTTCGCGGCCCCGCCACGGATCCACCGGGATCGGGATGGTCTCCCTGGCGAACACGGAGGTGACCACGTGCTTGGAGACGAGCGCCAGACGGGCCACGTAGGCCATCGGGGCGATTATCAGCGCGCACAGCAGGCCGACCGCGAGGGCGGAGAGGTAGCGGGCCGGACGGGACAGGGCCTCGGGCCGGACCAGCTGGTAGGACCGGATGGCCACGGTGACGGTGGCGGCGGCGAACAGGAGCGCGCACAGTGCGAGGGTCCACAGCCAGCCTGGCTGCACGGCCAGGGAGAGCAGCTCCGGCTGGGCCTTGAACAGGGCGGTCACGGTGGCCGCGACGAGGATCACGTAGATCCCCATCAGGAGGGCGCCTGTCACGCGCCGGCCCACCCACAGGTGGGCCAGACCCCACAGCACGGCCGACCCCAGCGTCAGCGCCAAGCTCGTTGCGACGCTCTGACCAGCCTGTTTAGCTGCCATCTTTCTAACATCTCCTGTTCATCGCTCTCGCGTGTCACAGGTTAGTAACGGTTGTCGGATGAATGGGCTATGTGGTCGCGCGACGCGCTGAGAGGCGCAGGTCAAGCTTCTGTGCGCACAGTCCGTTGTTCCGGCGATCACCGACCCTCAAATTGTGGTCAAAAAGGACATACTTCCCTTCCGGGCAGGGCAGGGGGTTCCCGTAAGAGACCCAGGTAGGAGAAAGGGGAGCCGGTGCGCGTGGCGATGGCCGCGATCCTGGTCGCGATGGGCTGCCTCCTCGCTCCGATCGCGCTCGTCAGCCTCTGGGTGGCGGACGAGATCTCCGACCCCGATCGCTACGTCGCGACCATGGCTCCGCTGGCCACCAAGCCGGACGTTCAGGACGCCGTCGTGGAGCGCGTCACCTCCGAGGTCGCGAAGCCGCTGCGGAGACACGCGCTCTCACCTGCCGAGGACCTCGTCCGCAGAATGGTGAGAGCGGCCGTCGAAGCCGACGACTTCCCCGCCGTCTGGAACGACATCAACCGGGCGGCGCACCGGCGGCTCATGACGATCCTGGCCGGCGAGGGCAGCCGGGTGCCATCCGCGCGGGGGGACAGCGTCGGCCTCGACCTCACGCCGGTGTACGAGCGGACCAAGGCTCCGGTAGACGACGTGATCAGGCAGGAGCTGGGAGAGAGTGCTCCCGTCCTGCGCCCCACCATCGACCTGTTCTCCCCGGCCGACCTGGACAGGGCCCGGACCGTCTACACCTGGCTGATCACGCTGAAGTGGGTGGCGCCGATCCTGTCCCCGGCCTTCCTCCTGACCGGGGTGCTCCTGGCCCAGAACCGCAGGAAGACGCTGATGGGCGCGGGGCTCGGCCTGGCGGCGAGCATGGTGGCGCTGGCCGGGGCCCTGGCCGTGGTCCGCAACGTCTACCTGCCCGACTACGTGGAGAATGCGATGACGGTCGAGGCGGGAACCACCGTCTTCGACGCGCTGATCGGGCCGCTGAAGATCGGTCTACGCGCTCTCTTCACGGCAGGCCTGGCCGTGGCCGGGGTGGTCTTCCTCCTGTCCCGCCGGGAAAAGGGCGGTGCCACCGGGGGTGCCGGGCCGCTTGGCATGAGCGGGTCCACAACAGGTAACCGCTGCGGTCATGAGTGATGTTCAGACGAAGACGGTGACCACGAAGGTCCCCGCGAGGTTGGACCGGCTGCCCTGGTCACGGTGGCACTGGATGATCATTATCGGCCTCGGGACCGTCTGGATCCTCGACGGTCTCGAAGTGACGATCGTCGGCAACCTCTCCGCCCAGCTGGCCAAGGAAGGCAGCGGTCTGGCGATCACCCAGACCCAGGTGGCCGGTACGGCGGCGGCCCTCTACGCGGCCGGGGCGTGCTCCGGGGCGCTGTTCTTCGGCTGGCTCACCGACAGATTCGGCCGCAAGAGGCTCTTCATCATCACGATGGTCGTCTACCTGATCGCCACCGCGGCGACCGCGCTGTCGTTCTCCGCGTGGTGGTTCTTCCTGTTCCGGTTCCTGACCGGGTTCGGCATCGGCGGAGAGTACGCCGCGATCAACTCCGCCATCGACGAGCTGATCCCGAGCCGCCACCGCGGCCGGATCGACATCATCATCAACGGCAGCTACTGGCTCGGCGCCGCCGGTGGCGCGCTGCTGACCGTCCCGCTGCTGAACAACTTCGCGGTGAACGTGGGCTGGCGCATCGCCTTCGGCATGGGCGTGGTCCTCGGCCTGGGCATCCTGCTTGTCCGGCGGAACGTTCCGGAGAGCCCGCGCTGGCTGTTCATCCACGGCCGGGACCGGGAGGCGGAGAGTGTGGTCGACGGGATCGAGGAGCGGGTCGAGCACGAGAAGGGTGTCCGGCTGAAGGAGCCCTCGCAGTCCATGACCATCCATCAGCGCAAGTCCATCGGCTTCGGCCGGATCGCGCACACCATGGTCGCCCGCTACCCCAAGCGCACGGTCCTCGGCTTCTCGCTCTTCGTCGGGCAGGCTTTCCTCTACAGCGCCATCACCTTCGGGTACGCCCAGATCCTGTCGACCTTCTTCAAGATCGATACTAATACGGGCTACTTCTTCGCCGTCCTCGCCGCCGGCAACTTCCTCGGCCCTCTGCTGCTCGGCCCGCTGTTCGACAGCGTCGGCCGGGTGCCCATGATCTCCGGCACCTACATCGGGTCCGGGCTGCTGCTGTACGGCACGGCCTGGCTGTTCGACCAGGGCGTGCTGACCGCGTTCACGCTGACCGCCTGCTGGTGCGTCGTGCTCTTCTTCGCCTCGGCGGGGGCGAGCGCGGCCTACCTGACCGTCAGCGAGATCTTCCCGATGGAGACCCGGGCCATGGCCATCGCGTTCTTCTACGCGACCGGCACCTCCGTCGGCGGCATCGCCGGCCCGCTGATCTTCGCCAACCTGGTGAAGAGCGGCAGACCGGGCGACACCGCGCTGGCCTTCTCCATCGGCGCCACCCTCATGATCGCGGCTGGGCTGGTCGAGGTGTTCCTCGGGGTCAGGGCCGAGCGGAAGAGCCTGGAGGACATCGCCGAGCCGCTCAGCGCCACGCCGACCCGAGGGGACGCGGTGCGGTACGGCCTGCGAGATCCGCACCGAGATCGGAGGACTTGATACGATAGTCATTATCATTTGAGCATCTGTTCAGGAGTTTGCCGATGAATGTCCTCGCCGGTCTGGACGCCTGCGCCAGCATGGAGCCGGATGAGGACAGGGTGGCGGCGACACGGGACCGGCTCGTCACCGCGGAGGAGGCGACCCAGCTCGCCGATCTGTTCCGGCTGCTGGGCGACCCGACGCGGGCCCGCCTGCTGTACGCGCTGCTCGAAGCCGGTGAGCTCTGCGTCTGCGATCTCACCGAGACGGTGGAGGTCAGCGACACCGCCGTGTCGCACGCGCTCAGGCTGCTGCGGACCGCGGGCATCGTGGCCAGCCGCCGGGCCGGACGGATGATCTACTACCGTCTCGCCGACGTCCACGTACGGCTGCTCCTCGACCTCAGTCGCGAGCACCTCCGGCACGGCTGACCCACGCCACCGGCTCAGGTGACCATCTCGTGGAGCGGCCCCTCCGTCCCACCGAAGATCCGCGCCGGAACGCCCAGATCGATTTTTTGCGTTAGCGGCAATGACCTCCCTGATCAGCAGGGGTATTCATCGCCATGTGATCAAATATCTGGCGGGAACGGTGGTTGTGATCCTGGGCGTGCTGGGACTCCCGGCACCGGTGTCGGCCAAGTCGCCGGTCCTGCACCCCGGTGACTACGCGAAGAGCGTGGAACGGCTGCAGGAACGGTTACAGGAGCTGAAGTTCTTCCCGGGCCTGGTGAACGGCTACTACGGCCCGGAGACCCAGACCGCGGTCTGGGCCTTCCAGAAGTCGCAGGGACTGGCGGCGGAGAACAAGGTCGGAGTGGAGACCTGGAAGGCACTGGCCGCCCCGCGGCAGGTGCCGCCGCTCGTCCCCGCGGGGCAGCCCCGGCGGGTCGAGATCGACCTGAACAGCCAGCTCCTCACCGCCTACCGCCGTGACCGCCCGGTGCTCATCTCCCATGTCTCCACGGGCGGCGGGCCCTATTTCTGCCGTTACGGCTACAGCTCCAGCACTCTCACCCCGACGGGAGACTTCCGTACCGTCAAGCGCATCCGGCGTTCGACGTTCGACCCGCTGGTGACGACGTACGAAACGTTCTCCTTCGAAAGGGACCCCGGGGGCGACTTCATGAGCGGCCTCATAGGTGGGCTCCTGGGCATCGACCGGCCCAGGGCCCCGATGGCCCCCCTGCTCCCCGAGCCTCCGTCGCAGCGCCCGACCTCGGGGTGCGTCCGGGTCCCGGCGCACATCGCCGAGTGGCTCTACCGCGCGGTCGCCGTGGGCGAACCGGTCCACGTCCGGTTCGGGACCGAGATGATCGATTCCAAGACGTAGCCGCACTGAGACGTGGCTGCGGAGAGACGGCCACGGACATCGGTGGTGTGCCGGCGTCCAGGAACGCCACCGACTCGGCCGGGAGTGGGCGTCCGGCCGGCGTCAGGAGCTCGTGAGGATGACGAGTCGCTGGGTCGCTCGGGTCATCGCGACATAGCGGTCGACCGCTCCTTTGATGCCCTCGCCGAACGCCTCCGGGTCGATGAGGACGACCAGGTCGAACTCGAGCCCCTTCGACAGCTCCGGGGTCAGCGACCGGACGCGGGACGTCGCCCGGAACGTGGGATCACCGATGACGCAGGCGATCCCGTCGGCATGCGCGGCGAGCCAGGTGTCGAGGATCGAGCCCAGATCCGAAGCAGATCCGTGTACGACGGGGACGTCGCTGCTGCGGATGGAGGTCGGCACGTTGGCGTCCGGGAGCGCGGCCCGGATGACCGGCTCGGCTTCCGCCATGACCTCTTCCGGCGTCCGGTAGTTGATGCTCAGGGAGGCCAGGTTGATCCGGTCGAGCCCGATCCGCTCGAGCCGTTCCTGCCACGACTCCGTGAACCCGTGCCTGGCCTGGGCACGGTCCCCGACGATGGTGAAGCTCCGGGACGGGCACCGGAGCAGCAGCATCTGCCACTCCGCGTCGGTGAGTTCCTGAGCCTCGTCCACGACGATGTGCGCGAACGGGCCGGCGAGCAGGTCCGGGTCGAGGGTGGGCAGCTCGGACTCGTCAACCAGATTTCGCTGGAGGTCCTCTCTGCGCAGCTGTGTCACGAGGCCTTCGCCGTCGTCATCGGCCTCGATCAGGTTGTCGACGACCTGGGCCATGCGCTCGCGTTGGGCGGCGAGAGCGGCTTCATGCCGGCGCTTGCGTCGTGACGCCTCCGGGTCGCCGAGCCGCTGTCGTGCCGCGTCCAGGAGCGGCAGGTCGGACACCGTCCAGGCCTGGGCGTCCTCGCGCTGCAGCTTCCGAACGTCATCGGGGCTGAGCCAGGGAGCGCACATCCGCAGGTAGGCGGGTACCGACCACAGGTCTCCGACGAGGTCAGCCGCTTCGAGCAGCGGCCACGCGCGGTTGAAGGTCGTGAGCAGTTCCCTGTCCTGCAGCAGCGACCTGCGGAGCAGGTGAGCCGGGGCCTCGTCGTCGTGCTTGTCCATCAGGATCGTGAGCAGCTCCTCCCAGATCTGGTCGCGGGCCTCGTTGTGCGGAGTGCCGGGGTCTGGTGCTTCGAACGCCTCGGCCCAATCGTCGGCGCTCAGCCAGATGTCCGACCAGTGGGTGGTGACCGTCATCCCCTTGGTGGGCGGATTCTCGTAGAACCTGACGGCCGGCTCGATCGCCTTCACCAGGTCCGCGGACGACTTCAGGCGGGCCACGTCCGGGTCGGCCTCGATCGCTGCTACGGCTCCCTCGGCGACGAGGTCCCGCAGCGTGCAGGTCTGCACGCCCTCCTCTCCGAGGCTGGGGAGGACGTCGGCGACGTAGGCCAGGTACGGCTGGTGCGGACCGACGAACAGCACGCCGCCCCGGTGGTGACCGAGGCGAGGGTCGGAGTAGAGGAGGTAGGCGGAGCGGTGCAGAGCGACGACGGTCTTCCCCGTACCCGGACCGCCGTCGACGACGAGAGCGCCGCGGGATCCCGCGCGGATGATGGCGTCCTGGTCGGCCTGGATGGTGCCGAGCACGTCTCGCATCCGGGCCGACCGGTTGCCGCCCAGGCTGGCGATGAAGGCGGACTGGTCGTCGAGCGCGGCGTGCCCTTCGAACCCGTCCGAGGTGAACACCTCGTCCCAGTAGTCGCTGATCCGGCCGCGGGTCCAGCGATACCTGCGGCGGCTTGCCAGACCCATCGGGTTGGCGTGGGTGGCGCCGAAGAACGGCTCAGCCGCGGGGGAGCGCCAGTCGAGCAGCAGCCGACGACCCGCGCTGTCCGTAAGGCCAAGCCGTCCGACGTACACGGGCTCGGGGTTGTCCGCGCTGACCATGTGTCCGAGGCACAGATCCAGACCGAAGCGACGCAGGGCTCGCAGGCGACCGGTCAGCCGGTGGACCTCCAGGTCCCGGTCCATCGCCTGCCGGCCTTTGCCGCCGGGCGCCTTGCGCTCGGCATCGAGGCGGTCGGACAGGTCGGCGATCGACTGTTCGAGGCTCTCCGCGATGGCCGCGAAGTGCTGCTCATCGCCGGCGATCAGCGTCGGGTCGGCCTTGGGGGAGAGGTGGTCGGGAAGGTCAAACGCGCTGGTAGTCAGGGGGTTCAAGTCATCAGCTCCGATCTGGGGTTGCTTGCGCCATTGCGCGCGGTAAGGCGTCTGGACAGGCGTGACGGACCTGGTGGCCATGACGGGCAACGCTCCGCCTGACGCGGACCCCATGGCCGTTGTCGGTTCAGGGTCTGTAGTTCTCGTGTTCCGGGTCCTGGCTCGACGATCCCGCGTGGTTCACGCGGACACGGGCGGCCTTTCCCGACTGACCGCGTCGAGCAGCAGCCTCGCGGCCACCGTCGCCCCGTCGGTGCGGATCGTGCCGGCCACGGCGGTCGCTCGTGCGCGGGTCTCGGGGGCCAGGGCCGTCCTGAGCGCGGCCGACAGGGACTCGGTGGTCGGAATCGGACCGTCGTGTGCCGCGCCGATGCCCAGGTCGGCCACCCGGCTGGCCCAGTACGGCTGGTCCACGATCTGAGGTACCACCACCTGAGGCGCGCCGGCCCGGGCAGCGGTCGTCGTGGTGCCCGCGCCGCCGTGGTGGACGACGGCGGCCACCCGGCCGAACAGTGCCTGCTGGTTGACCTCGCCGACGACGGAGCAGTCGTCCCGGTCGTCGATCAGGGCCAGGTCGGCCCAGCCGCGGGAGACCAGTACGCGGTGGCCCTGCGCGCGGATCGCCTCGATGGCCACCCGGGCGACGTCCGTCGAGGCGCGCATGGGCATGCTGCCGAAGCCCACGTACACCGGCGGTGCGCCGGCGTCCAGGAACGCCACCAACTCGGCCGGGAGCGGGCGTCCGTCCGGCAGGATCCACGCCCCGGTCTGCACGACGTCGAGATCCGTCAGCTCCTGCCACGGGCCCAGGGTCGGGTCTGCCGCCAGCCACGGCTGGTCGGTGAAGACGTGGTCACGGACGTTGTCCACCGGTGGCAGGCCGATCGACGCCCGGTGGCTGTTGTGTGCCTCGCCGTACAACGCGTTCACGCTCTGGGCGTCCAGCTCCCACAGCACCCGGTTGTCGGTCACCTCCTGTGGGAACGGCCGGCCCGGCCGCCGCGGCGGAGAGTAGTGCGGCGACGGCAGTTCGAACGGATGGAAGCACGCGTACACGTAGCGGATGCCCCGTTTCTCGGCCACCGACCGTGCGCCGGCTGGCATCAAGCCGGTCGCCACCAGCGCGTCACATCCCTCGGCCGCCGCGGCGAGCGTGTCGAACCGCGCGGCGACCAACTCGGCCGCGAGCCGGAACGCGTCCGCCGCGGACGGCGGCGTCACGCCGGTCACCAGCGTGCGCACCGACGGGCCGAACGGCACCAGCGGCACGCCGACACCGGCCAGCAGCTCCGCGAAGTCCGGCGGCGCGCACACCCGCACCTCCGCACCGAGTTCCCGCAACCGCACCGCGAGTCCCACCAGCGGTTCGACGTCCCCGCGCGACCCATACGTCGACAACAACACACGCACTTCGCGTCCCCCATTTCCGCAGGTTCTGGCCTCGGCCGACGATTCTGAGGCACGACCCGGGTCTTGCCGCAAGCCCCCCGGTGCGCTATACGTTGAGAGTGGAAAGGAGTGGGTACTCCCCTTTCCCTTCATCTGGCCGACTGGTCCGTTACGGATCCTGCGGCGTCACCTGAACCGACCTGGTTGCTCGCATGGGCGACACCCGAGATCCCGAGGGACGCTCCGGCGAGAGCGATGGTGACGAGTCGCGCCCCGTGGTGTTCATACGTTATGAGCGATCTTGACCTGTTGCGGTGGCATGGTCGTGGCCGGGGAGGACGTCCGGAGCGCTGTCCGGTCGTCGACGGGGTGCGGACGGACAGGATATATCGCACGCCCACCTCCCGTTGACGGGCCGATGAGCAGGCCCTTTTCATGATCCGTTGGGATTGTGCATCTCCAGAGATGAAAATCCCAACGGCAAACGCTTCCCCCTCTGCCCCGCCCCTGCCGGGTGCCCGTTCCCGGTGAGGGCGGCCGTCTCCGCCTCGCGCATCTGCTCCTGCAGCCCTTCCGGGTGGTGGTCGGAGATGATCAGTGGCTCGGGGACGGGCCAGGTGGCCAGGGCGTAGAAGAGGCGGCTGCCGGTGCCGTACAGCACGGCCCAGCCCGGCCAGACATCGTCCAGCCGGGCGGCCTCGGCGCGGGCTTCGCGGTCCCAGGAGCGCTGAGGTACGGCGGCGTGGCCGGAGCCGGGGCGGTGCCGTCCGGCGGTGCGGGCACGGGAGGGCGGCGTCACCATGTTCCCTCCCCGGCCGTTTCCGGGGTTGTGCTCTCCTGGGCGGCTTCCTCCTGCCGGGTGACTTCGGCCTGCAGGTCGTCGAAGGTGTCGGCGTCCACGGTGCGGAAGGGCGGGCTGTTCCAGGCGGTGTCGTCGGGGAAGGGCTCCTCGCGGCTGGCCCAGTAGCGTCCGGCGTCGCTGCGGATCACGCGCCAGCCGGGGATCGCCGGGGCCGGGGTGGCGGTTTTAGGGTGGTGCATGGATCGGACCTCCGATGTCCGGTCAGGGGTCCGGCCGGCGCTGGTGACGTCCGGCCGGACCCGGCTCAGGTGAGGGGCAGAAGGCATCTGGGGCGCACCGCAGAGGACGGGCGCTCGGCACGGAGGCGCCGAGGTTCTCTTGGGGCGGGGGCTGCGAACGGTCACCCGGGTACGGCGTGGCGCTGGTCGTCGCCTGTCGTGGCGCCGGGGCGGTGCGGTGGCGGCGGGCCGGAGCGCGGGTTCCGGGTGCCGGACAGGACGGGGCGTCGTCCTGGGCACCGGCACCGGCACCGGAAGGGCGGGAGCAGCAGGCGGGACAGGTGGGGGCGCGGGCGGCACGACCGGAGCAGGGGCAGGGGCGGGCAGGGGGACGGCCGCCGGGGCGGGCGCGGGTGCGGTGACCGCAGGGGGCGCGGGGCGGCGCTGGGCGGGCACCAGGGGGATCACCTCGTCGGGGGCCACGACGGCAGGCGGCCCGTAGACGGGCAGGACCCGCCCCAGGCCGAGCCGGTGGCGTACCCGCAGCCGCTCGGCGATCAGCGCGCCGGACGGCTGCGCGTAGTCGTGACCGGGTGTGGCCTGGTCGCAGCCGTGGGCGTAGGGCGGATGTCCGCAGGCGGCGCAGCCCATGGGCATCGGGGGTCGATCGGCGAAGCAGCCACAGCCGCTTGCCGCCTGCCGGTCGAGGACCGCGGCACTAGGGTTGGTCATGGGTCAGGAGTCACTTCCTGATCAAGGGCTCGTCCGGTCGTCGCAAGCGCCGGGCGAGCCCGCTTTAAAGTGTCGTACGACACTAGACGCTAGAGGGTGGGACGACTTACCGTCAAGGAAATGGCCTACGACACTTTGGTATGGTGATGTTCGTGCATATGGATTCGCATTCGCCCGCACGGCGCATCGCGGCCGACCTGCGGACTGACATCGGGACCGGCCACCTGCCCCCAGGCGCGAAACTGCCTTCCGTCCGAGATCTCGCTGAGCGTTACAACGTGTCCCGTACCACGGCGAGCAAGGTACTGGTCCAGCTCAAGACCGAAGGATTGGTGACCACCCGGCATGGATCGGGCGCCTATGTGCGTGAGTCGCACCCGATCCGGCGGCTGGGCCCCGATCGCTACGCGCGTCATCGCTGGCAACAGACCACGGTCCAAGCGTTCAGTTCCGAGATCTCGGAGGGCGAAGCCACTGAGCAGCAGGGACACCAGACGCAAGACGTCTCCCTGGTCCCTGCTGACGAGGCTGTAGCCACCGCGCTCGGTGTTGAAGTCGAGTCATTGGTTTACGAACGGGCTCGTGTCATGACTCGTGAGGGCACCCCGACCCACACGATGACCTCGTATTACCGTCCTTCTGATGTCGAGGGCACGCCCTTGCTCGACCCCTCACCGGGAATTGCCGGACCGAGCGGCGGATTTCAGGTGCTGAGCGATCGAGGGCTCTCGCCGCAGGAGATCACAGAAGATCTGTACGCCCGGATGCCGACCGCTGAGGAGACGCTGCTCCTCGACCTCCCGCCCGGCGAACCCGTCGTTGAGCTCCGCCGTACAACTCGTACGGCCGATGGCCAGGTAGTTGAATACGCCCGTGGTGTGCATGCCGCGAGCCGGTTCGTCTGGTCCTACACCTTCGCAGTCCCAGACTGAACCAGGACAGCGAACGCAAGGGCTGGCCAGACCTGGAAATTGGATCATGTTTTTGCAACAGACCTCCGGGGTTTTCTGCACTACCGGAGGTTCACTGCAAAACAGCGATTTCGGAGCACCTTGTTGCATACGCTGGCCTGCGGCTTTACCGTGGGGTCCTCATAGCCCCTACGAGGGATAGCAACCTCCATCCGAGTACAGAGAACCTTTTTCATCCTCGTGCGACCTCGTACTTCTGCCCGGGCACAGGTGAAGATGATCACATGATCGAGACGAGCCGCGTGGAAAGGCCTGCGTTACGCAGAGCCGTGTACTTGGGGGCGGCGCTCCTGGCTGCCATCCTTATCGTGGCCCTGATCTGGGCTGAGGACCTGCGCTTCATCCATTCGTCAGGGAATATGGAGGCGGTCGCCCGCACGCTGGGGGAGGGCGTCGAACTCAGGGATCAAAGCATCGGAAGCCTCTCGTTCGAGTTCGTCCGTCGGGAGAACGAACAGGTCTACTTCTACCGAGGCAAGGGCTGGGGAGGGGACGGCTACGGCTATGTCTGGAGCCCTGCGAGCCGGCCGGGCGATGTCCGGCACGTGAAGGGGCCTTGGTATAAGTTCCGGGACGACGCGCACCAGTGAGCCGTTCCGTCCTCAGGTGGCCTGGGCAACGCGGTGGTTTTGAAGGACGGCGATGGCCTTGCAGAGGTGGCTGGCTTTGGAAGGGCTGCAGCGTAGCTTGCGGAGGATTTTCCAGCACTTCAGCTGGACGTTCGCTCGTTCGCCGGGGCCTCGGAGCTTGGCGTGGGAGCGGTTGGCCCGCTTCTGGGACTCGGGTTTGTTCTTGCCCTTGTACAGGGAGTCTTTTTCATGCGGTTTTGCGGGTCAAAGGCCGCGGACCATGATGAATCGATCACTGCGGCAGAGAAGGAAGCGGAGTTTATGCAGGATGCGCTGGGTCTTAGCTGAGCATTGACTTGTTCGTCGGGCAAGCGGAGTTGAATGATCAGTCTCGGCGGCCACGTGGGCATGCATGGGCAGCACAGCTCAAATTCCATGGTTCGCGTCGAAGTCTGTATGCGATCATCGCTTATCGTGAAGACGATGCTGAGCCCGATCCCCCACCAGGTGGCACTGACCGCGTTCACCGAGGCCTTCACTGCGCTGGACGAACTGGCGACATCCCTCGACGACACCCTGTTGATGCGGTCGAGCCGATGCCAGGGCTGGGCGGTATGCGATGTGCTGTATCACCTGCATCTCGGCGCCCAAGACGTGCTGGTCGCTCTGGCCCTGCCGACGGACACGGAGCCGGACAGCGATTTCGTGTCCGTGTGGCGTGGCAACGACGCCAACGAAGACACCGCGTTGGCGCACGTCCGCTTCGTCCGCCTGGTCGCCTCGGCGTATCGAAAGCCGACCGCACTGGTGGCGCACCTGTCGGCGACTGTGCGCGCTGTGGTCCGCCGAGCCGGGGCAGTGCCGAAGGACACGCGCATTGAGCAGGGCGGCCAGGTCTTGCCGGTCGGAGACTTCCTCGCCCAATGGGCGGTGGAGGCCGCGATCCACCACCTCGACGTCACCGTTGACCTCGGTGACGTCGTGGCGCCCGCGGCCTCGGCGCTTACCGTCGTCCGGCGGACCTTTGACGGTCTTGCCGGGTCGGCCGTCGACCTCGGGTGGGACGATGTCACCTATGCCCTTAAGGGCAGCGGACGCCTGCCGCTGGCCGAAAGTGAACGCAAAGAACTTGGACCGTTGGCGAACCGGTTTCCCCTCATTGGATGACACCTGCGCAACCTTTTCATCCGGCTTCGCGGAGTTGGAGGACGAGAATCGCTTTGACGAGTTGACTTGCGCGAAGAGGACAGCAGCGCAGTTTTCGTAGGATCCGCCAGGTCTTCAGGACGGCATTGGCGCGTTCTCCTGGGCCGCGGAGCTTGGCGTGGGCGGAGTTGGCGGTCTTTTGCGACTGTGGCTTGCCCTTGTCTTTGTAGGGCACGAGCATATGGTGACCTGCTCCGACGTACGCCTTATCCGCGAGGGCGATCAGTTCAGTGGCCTCCAGGCGGCGGATGATGCCCCAGATGTGGGCGGCCTTCAGATCGTGGACCGACTCCGGCAGCGAGCCCGACGTCCACAGCGGGGTACCGTCCGGGGCGGCGAGGACCTGGATGTTCATCCCGTGGTGTTTGTGCTTGCCGGAGTAATAGGGCCGGTCGGCGGCCACCCGGTCGATCGCGATGAGCGTGCCGTCCAGCACGACGAACGCGTGTCCGGCGCATTTAGCGGTGCGGAGTGCTTGAGCCAGGGTGGGTGAGTGCTTGGCGAGCAACGCGATCGTCTCGTGGATGTAGCGCCAGGCGGTCGCCGTGCCGATGCCGAATCCCGCAGCGATCTCCGCGAATGTCTCGCCCTTACGCAGGTAGACCAGGACCAGGAGGGCCTGCTTGCCCGGGGAGAGCCGGCGCCAGGGTGAGCCGATCGCTGCCCGGTGACGGCGGATGACGCCGGTCAGATAGGTCAGAGTTCGGTGTGACAACGGCAGCGCGGCGCGGTAGAACAACATATGAGCCCTTGGTGTAATGGTTGATCTTGGTCGACAACCCTTCTACCAGGGGCTTCTTTGTTTGTGAATCAAGACGACTCGGCCGCAGCTGACCCACGACCTGCAAGATCGGGTTGGAATTGGCTCAGAAACTCTTGGCCCGGAAGAGTCCTCATAGCCCCTACGAGGAATGGCAACAGGTGTTCTGGTTGTCGAAGCCGCTCTTTGGTCAGGCCCTCATTGGCCAGGGCTCTGGCAAAGTCGCTGACGGCCGTGATGTCCGGTGCAGACTTGGGGAGGGTGAAGCGCCAGCGCTGTAATCTTTGCCGGCCCCTGGGCGAACACTTCAGAAGGCTGGGCAACTATCCGGGATCGGCCTGCTTTAGCAGACATTCTCGCTATAGCTGAACAACATTCTATGTGTCACCATTTGTAGGTGATCCAATCGAAGGTGAACGCATCCTCGACGGATGAGAGAATCCCCGAGCGGATGGTCTTCGCGGGCCTGGTCGGGATAATCCTCACTTTCGGCCTCCTGGTAGGGGCACTCCTGGCGACCGCTCTATTCGCCAACTCCGCGCAATGTGGGCATTGGGGATGTTTCGGCTTTATTGGTTACGTGTGGGAGATAGGACGTTGGGTTGCGATCGTTCTCGCCTGGCCACTGTTGTACCTATTGCGAGTACGTCCGGCCTGGCCCGTCGCCATCCTGGCCGCCTTCTTCTTGGTAGCGATCTGGCAATTCGCCGATGGCTCCTTCATCGTGCTCAGTGGCGTAATCGCGTACCCGCTCGCTGCCCTGGTCACCGCGCCACGCCTCTCCTGGCCGTGGCGCGTCATACCTGTCGCCCTGTTCCTCGCGCTCTACCTTTTCGCGAGCCTGTTCCCCGGCTGACTCCGAGGATTCTGCGACCTGGCCATCAGTGTTCTGCGCTTGACCGAACCCACAACATCGCTCATACCGTCCGTCGCATCTTGCGAGGCACCAGCCGAGGGCTGACCGTCCTCGGCCTCGCATGATCAGCGAACGGGACGAACCTCCGCTACGCCGAAGCCCTGTCGGGACAAGGACTTTTCCGGGCCAGATGTGCCCTTCATCCCAGGCCCTCATCGCCCCTACGGGGGATAGCAACGCGACGCCTCGTACGGGCGAGGGGAGTGGTGGTGATGTCCTCATCGCCCCTACGAGGGGTCGCAGCTAAGAGGTGGTCAGGCGCCGGCGCAGGAGTCGTGGGTGGCGTCGAAGCCCTTGAGGCTGTCGGCGTCGTCGATTCTGAGGGGCTTGAGTCCCTTCCAGTCGTCACCGACGGTCAGGATCAGCCTCGGCGTGGTCGCCCTGGGGACGGGTCTGCCGGTGGAGGTGAGCAGGTCGCGGGTGAGGGTGGGCGCGCTGGGTGCGCCGTTCGGCGAGTACATGATCGTGGTCTTCGGGTACGGCTTGTGCGGCGCGTCACCGATCTTGAAGATGTGGTAGCCCCGCTCCTCCAGCTGGACGGCCACCAGCGTGGCCAGGCCGGAGCGGTTGGTGCCGTTGCGGACCTCGACCTGGATCTTCGATCGGGGCACCTTGGTCTGGCCGCCCTTGACCCCGGATCCGGCGACCGTCCTGTCCTGGGCGACGATCTGGAACAGCTTCTTGCTCTGCGGCTCGACCCACTCCACCCGGCCGGGGTAGGTGATCGAGTAGCGCCAGGGGGTGGTGATGAAGCGGATCTGCCCGGCGGACAGGCCCTGGGCGCTGGTCGCCAGGTCCTTCATGACGAGGGGGGTGAGATCGGGATCGGTGGTGACGGACTTGGTGGCCGCGTCGAGGAAGCCGAAGAGCTTCGCGGGGTCGGTGAGCGTCTCGCCGCTCATCACCTTCTTGACCATGGACGCGATGAACATCTGCTGACGCTGGATACGTCCGATGTCGGAGCCGTCGCCCAGGCTGTAGCGGGCCCGGACGTAGCCCAGGGCCTGCTCGCCCCTGAGCGTCTGCCGGCCCGCGGGCAGGGTGAGCAGGGCCTTCTTGTCGTTGATCGGTTCGGGCACGCAGATCTCGACTCCGCCGATCGCGTTGACCATGCCCTTGAACCCGGTGAAGTCGACTTTCACGAAGTGGTCGATGTGGATGCCGGTGAGCGACTCGATGGTCTTCCAGGTGCAGCCGATGCCGCCGGAGTTGAACGACTCGTTGATCATTCCCAGGTGCGCCCGCTGGCCGGGAAGCCCCTGCTTGGCCGGGCACTCCGGGAGCTGGACCATCGAGTCCCGGGGGAAACTGACGACCATCGCGTTGTCCCGTTTCGGGGAGATGTGCGCCAGCATGATCGTGTCGGTCCGCTCACCGGGGAACCTGCCGTACTTGGCGTTCTTGCCGCTGCGCAGGTCCGAGCCGACGACCAGGATGTTCATCGCCTTGGTCGCGACCTTGACCGGACGGACCCCCAGCTCCTCCGTCGAGACGTCGATGTGCTTGACGTTCCCGGTCAGCTTGACGTAGGCCCCGCCCAACGTCGCCGCCACCGCGACCACGATGACGGTGGCCACCGCCACCACCAACCACAGCCATCTGCGGCGCCGCGGGCGTGGACTCTGCTCCGCGGGTTCGGTGGGTGCGTCGATCAACCCGCTGCTCACGTGACTCCTGAGGAATGGGCCAGGGCGTGCGCCCATGGCTGAGGGGCCGGGCTCCGGCCATCGCTGAGTGTACTAATCCTCCATAAGGGGTAGATAAGAATCTACAATAATCCCTTTTGTGGTAGATCATCCTAAATATGGGTGTTTATGCTCCCCGGGGATGTGCGGTGACCCGGTTTCTTCGCCCCTGTTACGATCCGCCGATGATGATCCGCGATGGCAGACTTGATGATGTTCCGGCGGTTCTGCGGATGTTCGACAGCGCGGTGGCATGGCTGACCGCGCAGGGCCGTACCGGCCAGTGGGGCAGTGAGCCGTTCTCCACCAACCCTGCCCGCGTCGAGCAGGCCACCTCCTGGGCGTCCGCGAGCGGGATGCGCATCGCCGAGATCGACGGCGAGCCGGCCGGATGCCTGGTCCTCGGCCCCGCGATGCCCTACGTCTCCCCGGCCCCCGAGCCGGAGCTGTACGTCCAGGTGCTGGTCATCGACCAGAGGTTCCACGGCCGCGGCGTCGGCTCCGTCCTGCTGGAGCGCGCCGTCGCCGAGGCGGCCGAGCAGGGGGTCTCGCTGGTCAGGGTCGACTGCTACGCCGGTGACGACGGCCGGCTGGTGAAGTACTACGAGAGCCAGGGCTTCACCAGGACCGAGACCTTCAAGGTCGGTGAGTGGCCCGGCCAGATCCTGGAGATGCGCCTCCCGGCCGGAGCCGCCTGACCTCCGGTGTACCGGAGTCCGCCGGCTGATCCGGAGAGCCTCACACGCACGAAATCTCGAAAGGGGAGGATTGGGCGGATATTTATAGCGACTTGGGGGATCTGTGGTCGGCGCTCTCGATCATCGTTACCGGGGCGAACACCCCATCCGCACACTCGCCTACCTCTTCAACGAAGACCGCTTCAAGCTGCTCGTCGCGGTCTTCGCCTTCCTGGTCAAGCACAGCCCCACCTGGGTCCTGCCGCTGATCACCGCCAACGTCATCGACATCGTGGTCGGTCACCGCCCGATCGCGGAGCTGTGGATCAACACGGCCGCGCTCCTGGCCCTGCTCCTCCTCAACTATCCCTTCCACCTGCTCTACGTCCGCTGCATGCACGGTGCGATCCGGCGGATGGGCATGGGCCTGCGTTCCGCGCTCTGCCGCCGGATGCAGCACCTCTCCATCGGTTACCACTCCCGGGTCAGCGCCGCCGTACTCCAGACCAAGGTCATCCGGGACGTCGAGAGCGTTGAGCAGACCGCCCAGCAGGCCGGGGACATGGGCCTGTCGGCGCTCACCGCGCTGACCGGCGGCCTGGTGGTGATCGCCATCCGGGTGCCCACCGCGATCCCGGTCTTCCTGGTGGTCGTGCCCGCCGCGGCGTTCCTGGTGATGCGGATGCGCACCCGGCTGCGGGAGGACAACGAGAGCTTCCGCCGCGAGGTCGAGAAGCTCTCCACCCGCGTCAGCGAGATGACCACCCTCATCCCGATCACCCGCGCGCACGGTCTGGAACAGGACGCGCTGCACCGGGTCGACGGCACCCTGACCCGGGTGCTGCGCAAAGGGCTCCGGCTGGACCTGCTCAACGGCAGCTTCGGCGCGCTGGCCTGGATCCTGCTCAACGCACTCGGCGTCGTCTTCCTGACGGGCTCCGCGCTCGTCGCCTACTACCAGATCATCCCCATCACCGCCGGTGACGTGGTCATGCTGACCACCTTCTTCGCCACCCTCACCTCCGCGGTCACCTCCCTGCTCAGCGTGACCCCGGTGATCAGCAAGGGGCTGGCGTCGGTGCGGTCGATCGGCGAGGTGCTGCAGGCCCCCGACCTGGAGCACAACGCGGGCAAGGAAGAGGTCACGTCGGTCCGCGGGGAGGTGGAGTTCCGCGACGTCGCGTTCTCCTACGGGGAGTACGGGGAGCACGGTGGGAACGGGGAGAGCGGTGAGGACGGTAGGGGCGGCGACGCTCCCGCGGTCACCGGCTTCAGCCTCACGGCGGTCCCCGGCGAGACGATCGCCCTGGTCGGCCCGTCGGGCGCGGGCAAGTCGACCGTACTCAACCTCGTCATCGGCTTCCTGCGGCCCACCTCCGGCCAGATCCTGCTCGACGGCCGCGAGATGGAGACCCTGGACATGCGTACCTACCGCAGGTTCCTGTCGGTCGTGCCCCAGGAATCCATCCTCTTCGAGGGCAGCATCAGGGAGAACGTGACCTACGGCATGGCCGACGTCCCCGACGACCGGGTACGGCAGGCGCTCCAGGACGCCAACGCGACGGAGTTCATCGACCGGCTGCCCGACGGGCTCGACACGGTCGTGGGAGAGCGGGGCGCCCGTCTCTCCGGCGGGCAGAAGCAGCGCCTGGCCATCGCCCGTGCCCTGATCCGCGATCCGCGCGTGCTGATCCTCGACGAGGCCACCTCCGCCCTGGACAACCGGTCGGAGAAGCTCATCCAGGGGGCGCTGGCCCGCCTGGTCGCCGGACGGACGGTCTTCGTCGTCGCCCACCGGCTGTCGACCATCCGCGGCGCCGACCGGATCGTGGTCATGCGGGACGGCAGGATCGAGGAGGTCGGCACCCACGAGGAACTGATGCGGCTGCACGGCCTCTACGCCGGGCTGCAGAGCACCTAGAGACCCAGGAGGGTGCGGGACCCGAGGTCCCGCACCCTCCCGGCCGACAGATCAGGGTTGACGGTCCCGGGATCTGGCGCAGACCGTCGACGGGCTGAAGCCCCAGCAACCGGCCCTGACCGGGGCCGGATTCCAGGAGGCGGACGTACCCGGTGCGAGGACGGGGCGGGCGGGCAGTGACGCGAAGACCCACGGAGGCGACATCTGCTGCTTGGCGTTCAGCGAGCTCGCCGGGGATTCCAAGGTACGGCCATGCCAGGGCGCGAGGCCCCAGCACGAGGCACCCTGGGCCTGGCAGAGGTCGTTGGAGGAGAGGTGCGTCAGCGGTGGCAGCGGAAGGACGAGCCGGACCGGTGGGGCCGAGAGCGGCAGCGCCTCAGGAGACTGGAGGGTCACCGGTTCCGTCGCCGGCTTCTCGGCGGGGCCGTCAGGAACGGAGGGACCGGTCGGGCTGACCGCGGGCTGGGCCGTCTGCGCCGGCGGAACCGGTCCCGGAGGTACGGGCGCCTGAACCGTGGGAGGGGCGCTGGTGGTGGGGTTCGGAGCGGGTCTGGCCGTCTCCTTCGGCGGGGTCGGCTTGGACGTTGTGGGCTGGGTACTGGAGGTTGGCTCCGGCTCAGGTCCGGGCGGCTCCTCCGGAGAGGCCGGCTTCGCGGTCACGTCCGGCTGGGTCGTAGGCGGAGGGGCGGGGCTGTCGCTGGGGGCCGGGTCCGGTGCGCTGGGAGGAGTGGCCGTGGGATCGACGGTGGGTGTGTCGCTCTTGGCCGGTGCCGGTGCCGGTGCCGGTGCCGGTGCCGTTGTCTCGTCGGCTCTGGGGAGCCCTGTCGGGAGCGGCTGGGGGCCGGCTTCCCTCGACCGTGACGAGGTGCTCTTGTCCGGGGAGTTTCTGGTGCCGGTTTCCTGCGACCGCGATGAGGTGTTCCTGGTCGGGGAGGTCTCCCTCGACTGTGACAAGGTGTTCATGTCCGGGGAACTTCTGGGGGCCGGTGACGCCGACGTGCGTCTGGTCCGGTAATCGGATGTCCCGCTGGTGCTCGGCCTGCTGGAGGAGCGGGTCGCGGCGTCGCCAGCCCCGTACGTCTGGTACGTCTCGTCCGGTGAGGGAGCCCCCCCGCCGTCCGGCAGGCTCTCCCCGGGATCGGGAGACTCGCCTGCGGGCGGGGTCTGCGCGCGCGGGAGCGGGGGTTGGCCGGCTGTCGCGGGAGGATCGACCGCCGGTGCGGTCCTCGCCGAGGTGTCGGACCAGCCCTGGTCCGCCATGGCGGACCAGGGCTGGGCAATGATCGCACCGGTCGTCGCGGACACCCCCGCCAGGAGGAGACTGGAGATCAGGGTGCCGCGCCGGGAAGGGCTGCGTGGGGGCATGGATGATTCCTTGGTCTAGGAGATGGGCTCGGGGCCGGAGATTGGCTTCCAGCCCGCGGCGGTGAATTCGGGGGTGCCGGGCAGGGCGGCCTCAGGTAGCGCGGAGGGAAGGGGATCGCGGATGTTGACCCAGTCCCCGTGGCCCACACCACGCATGCTGGAGTTCCAGCTCATGAGCAGATTCATGACCCAGGGGCTGGAGTAGATCGGGTCGGTGTCCTCATTGCCTTTGGTCGCGGTCACCTGGACCAGGACGGAGACCTGGATCTGATCCTGGGCGCGGGCCTGCCACTGAACCCCGATCGTCCTTGTCCGCATGGCTGCCCCGTTGGGCAGCTTTCCGCCTGTGGGCAGGCCCAAGGTCTCGCGCCACTCGGCGACGACGGCTCGCGCGCCGGCTCGGGCCGCCTCCTGCTGTTCCGGCAGGGCATACAGGGTCGCTGCCTGCTCGGCCTGTTGGAAATCCAGCGTCCATGTCGCCTCCAGCGTGGCGGCCGCTGCCGAGACCGCTCCCATTTCGGTGTGGGGGAACCCGACGGGATAGCCGGCCTCACCCATGTAGCCGGAGGGCGGGGCGAGCACGACGGCAGCGGTGGTGGTGTCCATGGTCTGGACCGTCGAGGGGGTGGTCTCGGGCCGCAGGATCTGCCATGCGCCGACCCCCAGGAGAATCGTCCCCACGATCGAGACGATGACGATGAACGTCCGCCGTGGACTACGGTGCGGGGGGCCCAGATCCCAGTCGAGTGCCGGCTCGCCGGCGGCCGGCCGCACTAGTGACTCCGATCGGGGCGCAGACCGAACGCCTGGCCGGCGGCGGCTGCCAGGCGCAGGTACGCACCCCGGGTGGTGGGCCGGAGACGGACCAGATCCACCTCCGCGCCCTCCTTGAGATGAGGGTCATAGGGGACGCGGATCACCGCGCGGCAGCGGGAGTTGAAATGGCGTTCCAGCAGATCCACATCAACGTCCGACTTGGACTCCACGGCGTTCAGCACGACGATGGCGTTCTTGACCAGATCGGCGTATCCGTGGGCGGTGAGCCAGTCCAACGTCGCGGACGCCGAGCTCGCGCCGTCCACCGCGACCAGGCTGACCAGCACGATCTGGTCGGCCAGCTCCAGAGTCGCCTTCATGGCCCCGTGGAGCAGCCCGGTCCCGCAGTCGGTGATGCAGATCGAGTAGTAGCGCTCGATGAGTCCGGCGACCGTACGGTAGTCCTCGGCGTTGAACGCCTCGCTCACAGCGGGGTCGGTGTCGGAGGCGAGGACCTCCAGCCGTGCGGACGACTGGGAGGTGAAGGCACGCGCGTCCGCGTAGCGGACGATGTGAGGAGCCTCGGCGAGCAGGGTGCGGATCGTCGCGGCCGTCTCGGATTTGACCTTGATACCGAGGGTCCCCCGGTCGGGGTTGGCATCGATCGCGATGACCCGGTCTCCCCGCAGGGAGGCCAGCGTGTTGCCCAGGGCCACGGTTGTCGTCGTCTTGCCGACCCCGCCCTTGAGACTCATGACCGCGATCCGGTGGTGCCCGCTCGCCACGGGAGTCTGGGCCTGGGCCATGAGCGTGCGGCGTTCGACCTCCGCGGCCGACTCCGCGGGGATGATCCTCCCGCCGGAGAACTGCCAGACAAGGCGCCGCCACCCGCCGGTGGGCTCGTGGCGCCGGTTGATGAGCAGGTGTTCGGCGGTGAGCGGGACCGTCTCCTGGAACTGCTCCGCCGGGGCCGACGGCGAGGACTGGGCCTGTGGGGACGTGTCCGTCATCAATTACCTCCAGCGTGGAGACCCGGTCCTTCAGGGCCGGGAGGAAACGCGGCTCGGTGCCGCACTTCCGGGTGGGTGGTGTAGCCGTAGCCGTCTGCTCGCTGCAGCAGCCGGACGTGGCGGTGGTGGATGCCCTGCACCGTGCCGTGCCGGGTGGTGATGTTGAAACTGCCGGTGCTGCGGACCGCGACGCGGCCGCGGTGGACACCGCTCTTCTTGCCGCTGGGTACGACGGCGCGGACCAGGTCGCCGGTGGCGAACCCCTTGACCTGCTTGGTCCGGGGCAGCCGCAGCCGGGGAAAACCGTAGCGGTCGGTGCGGGTACGGCAGTAGGTGCCGCGCCCGGTCGCCGTGACCACCAGGACCGTCGACGGCCAGGCGGTGACGTTCTCCAGGGGGCCGACGTGCAACGCGTCAAGGGTGTGCGACTTCGGCGCTTGGGTGCGGGAGCGGTTCCACTTCGTGCGGCCACCTGAGGCAGGGTGAACGGGCAGGCCGGTGGCCTCCAGTGCCCGCCACAGCGCCCACCGGGTGGCGTTGACGGCGGCTGCGTCGCGCAGCGGAGCCTTCGCCTGCCGGAGGATCTTCGCCAGCAGCGCGGGCCTGTCCTTGAGGAATTCCTCGATCGGGGTGGCGTTCTTGGTCTGGTTGCACCGGATGCAGGCCACGGTCAGGTTGCTGATCCGGTCCGAGCCGCCCCGGGAACGCGGGTGGATGTGATCAATATTCAACGGCACGTCCTGCTTGCCGCAGTACACGCACACCCGGCCCCACTTGGCCAGCAGGTATTCGCGCACCTCGTACCCGGCGAGGGTGCCCTGCTGGTATTCCACCCCTTCGAGCGGCCGGCCCGCCGACAGGGCGTGTGTGTCGAAGGAGACCCGCTCCACGTGCACGGCGGCCACGGGCGCCCAGCGGGTCAGCCGC